>NZ_JACOPU010000001.1:0-1093030 GCF_017973755.1 Pseudomonas sp. P42
ATCAGGCCTTGTTTTTCGCCGGTAACCGACATGTACGCTGGTGTTGCCATGGGGTGCTCTCCTTGCGGATAAATTTAAGGTGCCCGGGAGGCGAAATCGCCCGGTGGGTGCCTGACTGTTATCAAGGGGCGTGCCAGGTTTTGCGAAGTCCCCGGAGGGCGGGGGGCAGAGTGCTCTGGCCTGCGATTGTGAGGGTTTTTCACTGGGGAGCGAGGGCAAAAGTGCGCAAGAAGTTGCGCAGTACTGCGCAACTTCTTGCGCACTTGGCTGCAGGCCTCGAAAGGCATGGCCTGCAGGGCAATTGCCCCATGAAATATTACGACCAACTGCGCAACTTCTTGCGCAGTATGGCTCATTGATAGCATTGGCCGGAAACGCGGGTTTTCAACAAATGACCAATCCGGCACCATTTTTTGCCGTTCCGTCACTGGTCAGCCATCTTCCGGTTACTGGAAAGTCGCAAGCCAGAGCCTGTTGTGCTTAACGTCCACAGGTCAGGGGGTTAAAAAGCGTCTTATTAATGAGACACCACCCTCGGCTATACTCCCCGCATTTCGACTTAGGCACGAGGAATCACTGTGAAGAACTGGACGTTGCGCCAACGCATTTTGGCGAGCTTTGCGGTGATTATCGCCATCATGTTTTTGATGGTAGTTCTCTCGTATTCGCGGCTGTTGAAGATCGAAGCCAGTGAAAACAGCGTCCGCGATGATGCGATTCCCGGGGTTTATTACAGCTCGATGATCCGTGGTGCTTGGGTCGATAGTTACTTGCAGACACAAGAACTTCTCGGGCTAAAGGAAGGGCAGGGGATTTCCAGCGAGGATGCGGCGGATTACAAGGCGTTCGAAAACCGCCTGCAAGAACAAATGGCCAACTACCGCAAAACCATGGCCACCGAGCAGGACCGTACCGAGTTCGCCGCGTTCGAGAAGTACCACGACGCCTACATGCAGATTCAGGATCAGGTGCTGGACCTGCACGGACGCAACCTGGAAGCCGATGCGCTCAAGCTGTTCAACGAGAAGCTGACCCCGGCGTGGTACAGCGGACGGATGAAGCTCAACGACATCATCGGCGAGAACAAAACCGTCGCCGATCAGGCCATGGCCAATATCGACGACGCAGTAGCGGCTGCCAAGGTCAGCATGCTCATCTCGCTGCTGGTCGCCGTACTGGCGGCCGGTGCCTGCGGTTTGCTGTTGATGCGCGCGATCATGGCGCCGATGAACCGCATCGTGAAAATCCTCGAAATCATGCGGACCGGCGACTTGAGCGGCCGTTTGAATCTCGACCGCAAAGACGAATTCGGTGCGGTGGAAACCGGCTTCAACGACATGATGACCGAGCTCACCGCGTTGGTTTCCCAGGCCCAACGTTCGTCGGTGCAGGTGACCACGTCGGTGACTGAAATCGCCGCCACTTCCAAGCAACAACAAGCCACCGCCACCGAAACCGCTGCCACGACCACGGAAATCGGCGCAACGTCCCGTGAAATTGCCGCGACCTCGCGCGATCTGGTGCGCACCATGACTGAAGTGTCGACCGCTGCCGATCAGGCGTCGGTGGCCGCCGGTTCCGGTCAGCAGGGCCTGGCCCGCATGGAAGACACCATGCACTCGGTAATGGGCGCTGCTGATCTGGTCAACGCCAAACTGGCGATCCTCAATGAGAAGGCCGGCAACATCAATCAGGTGGTGGTGACCATCGTCAAGGTCGCTGATCAGACCAACCTGCTGTCGCTCAACGCCGCTATCGAAGCCGAGAAGGCCGGTGAATACGGTCGTGGTTTTGCCGTGGTCGCCACCGAAGTGCGACGTCTGGCGGATCAGACTGCTGTGGCGACTTATGACATCGAACAAATGGTCCGCGAGATCCAGTCGGCGGTGTCTGCCGGGGTGATGGGCATGGACAAGTTCTCCGAAGAAGTACGCCGCGGCATGTCCGAAGTGCAGCAGGTTGGCGAGCAGCTGTCGCAGATCATTCATCAGGTACAGGCACTGGCGCCGCGGGTGTTGATGGTCAATGAAGGCATGCAGGCCCAGGCCACCGGCGCCGAGCAGATCAACCATGCGCTGGTGCAGTTGGGCGATGCCAGCAGCCAGACCGTCGAGTCGCTGCGTCAGGCCAGTTTCGCCATCGACGAACTGAGCCAGGTGGCCGTCGGGCTGCGCAGCGGCGTTTCGCGATTCAAAGTCTGATGAGCGAAATCATCGCCAAACGCAGCGCCGCGCAGATGGCGAAGCAGGCGTTGTTCCTGCTGTTTCGCATCGGCAGCGAGCGCTACGCATTGCGCGCCACCGAAGTGGCGGAAGTGTTGCCACGCCTGCCATTGAAACCGATTGCCCACGCACCGCATTGGGTTGCCGGGGTGTTCGCCTATCGCGGCGCGGTGGTACCGGTGATCGATCTCAGCGCGCTGACGTTTGGCAAACCCGCCGAGGCGAGGACCAGTACGCGACTGGTGCTGGTTCACTACCGTGCGGACGAAGATCAACCGGGGCAATGGCTTGGGCTGATTCTTGAACAGGCCACCGACACCTTGCGTTGCAATCCGGAAGATTTTCAGCCCTACGGCCTCGACAACCGTGAAGCGCCATACCTCGGCCCGGTGCGTGAAGATGCGCAGGGGCTGGTGCAGTGGGTGAGGGTCGATGACTTGCTCGATGACGCCGTGCGCACGTTGCTGTTTCCCTCGCCGCCGCGTGATCCGGCGCAACTGGAGGCGCAGTCATGAGTAGCGATCAGCGGTTTTTCGACTTCCTCAAGGAGCGGATTGGCCTCGATGTCACCTCGGTGGGCCCGGCGATCATTGAGCGCGCGGTGCGCCAGCGCACGACGCTTTCGCAAGCGGCGCACGCCGACGAGTACTGGCAACTGCTGCAAGGCTCGCGGGACGAGCAACAGGCACTGATCGAAGCGGTGATCGTCCCCGAAACCTGGTTTTTCCGGTATCCGGAATCCTTCGCCACACTCGGCAAACTCGCGCGCCAGCGTCTCGCCGAGCTGAACAACATGCGTGCGTTGCGCATTCTCAGCCTGCCGTGCTCTACCGGCGAGGAACCTTATTCGATTGCCATGGCGTTGCTTGATGCCGGGCTTAAACCGCATCAGTTCAAGGTTGACGGCATGGACGTCAGCCCGCTGTCGGTGGAAAAGGCGCGGCGGGCGCTGTACGGCAAGAACTCGTTTCGCGGCCAGGATCTGGACTATCGTGACCGTCACTTCAGCGCTGAGCAGGACGGTCATCGCGTCAACGAAACCGTGCGCGAGCAAGTGCGCTTGCAGGTCGGCAATGTGCTCGATCCGACGCTGTTGGCCACCGAGCCAGCCTTCGATTTCGTGTTCTGTCGCAACTTGCTGATCTATTTTGATCAGCCGACCCAGCAGCAAGTCTTCGAGGTGCTCAAGCGCCTGACCCACGTCGACGGCGTGCTGTTTATCGGTCCGGCCGAGGGCAGCTTGCTTGGGCGTCTGGGCATGCGCTCGATTGGCATTGCGCAGTCGTTTGCGTTCAGTCGCCAAAGTCATCCACAGCCAGAACCGATGCCGATTTCCAAGCCGGTTGCGTTACCGGTCAGCCAGCCGATACGCAGCACGCCGCCACCGCCGGTGCGCAATCGACCGTTTGCCGCGCCGACACCGCTGCCAGTGACGAGCAAAAGCGCGAATCCGGACGCCGCCACCTTGTTGGCGAACATCGCCGCGCTGGCCAACGAAGGCAAAAGCGCCGAGGCCCGCGCCGCATGCGATCAATACCTGCGCAGCCACGAACCCGTGGCGCAGGTGTTCTATTGGCTGGGCCTGCTCAGCGATGTCGCCGGCCTGACGCTCGAAGCTCAGGGGTTCTATCGCAAAGCCTTGTACCTCGAACCGCAACATCCCGAAGCGTTGATGCACCTGGCTGCCCTGTTGCAGGCTCAGGGCGACAGCGTCGGTGCCAGACGATTGCAGGAACGCGCCGCACGCAGCGGCCGCACCGCCGACAGTGAGCGAAAACGATGATCGCCGACACCTTGAACGTCACCCACGAAGACGCCCGGGCCATCGATGATTGCTGGAATCGCATCGGCATCCACGGTGACAAGTCGTGCCCGTTGCTGGAAGAACACATCCATTGCCGCAATTGCTCGGTGTATTCCGCCGCTGCCACACGCCTGCTCGATCGTTATGCCTTGCAGCAGGACGAGCGCGACCCGGTGGCGGCGGTGGTCGAAACCGACCTGAAGACCCGATCGCTCCTGATGTTCCGTCTCGGCGAAGAGTGGCTTGGACTGGCCACGCGCAGCCTCGTTGAGGTGGCGCCGATGCAGGCGATTCACTCGTTGCCGCACCAGCGTTCGCGTGCCTTGCTCGGCGTGGCGAATGTGCGCGGCGCACTGGTGGCCTGCTTGTCGCTGGTCGAATTGCTGGATCTGGATGGCAACGCGGCACCGGCGGCCGGCGCGCGGATCATGCCGCGCATGCTGATCATCGCCGCCGATGGCGGGCCGGTGGTCCTGCCGGTGGATGAAGTCGACGGCATTCATGCCATTGACGAGCGAATTCTTGATGCCGCCTCGCAGTCCGGTACTCAAGCCAGTGCCAAATTCACCCGTGGCGTGCTGCAATTGCGGGGTCGCAGCCTGCGTTGGTTGAATGAAGAACAGCTGTTGTCCGCCGTGACCCGGAGCCTCACATGACCCCCGAGCAAATGCGCGACGCCTCGCTGCTTGAGCTGTTCAGCCTTGAAGCCGAAGCCCAGACCCAGGTCCTCAGCGCAGGGCTGTTGGCACTGGAGCGCAACCCGACCCAGGCCGATCACCTCGAGTCATGCATGCGCGCGGCGCACTCGCTCAAAGGTGCGGCGCGGATCGTCGGCGTCGACAGCGGCGTCAGCGTTGCCCATGTGATGGAAGATTGTCTGGTCAGCGCCCAAGAGGGGCGGTTACTGCTGCGCCCGGAACACATCGACGCGTTATTGCAGGGCACCGATTTGCTGATGCGTATTGCGACGCCAGCGAGTGCGCCGCAACCGGCAGACATCGAAGCGTATGTGGCGTTGATGGGGCAACTGCTTGACCCGTCGGCCACGCCGATTCCGGTCACCGCCCCCGTCATGGCCGAGTTGCAGCTTGAAGCGCCTTCGCCAGTTGAATCTGCGCCAGCGCCTTCCATGGAAGCCTTGGTCGAAACATCCGAACCAGTACCCCGCAAAAACAGGCGGACCGCTGAGGGGGGCGAGCGCGTATTGCGCGTCACTGCCGAGCGCCTGAACAGCCTGCTCGATCTGTCGAGCAAATCACTGGTGGAAACCCAGCGCCTCAAACCGCATCTGGCCACCATGCAGCGTCTCAAGCGCATGCAGAACAATGGCCTGCGCGCGCTGGAAAACCTCAATGTCCATCTCAAGGAGCATGCCCTCAGCCTTGAGGCGCTGGAAGCGTTGGAGGATGCGCGGCGCCTGCTTTCCGAATCACAACAGCTGCTGGCCGAAAAGAACGCCGAACTCGATGAGTTCGCCTGGCAAGCCAGCCAGCGTGCACAAGTGCTCTACGACACGGCACTGGCCTGTCGCATGCGTCCCTTTGCTGACGTGCTCAGCGGTCAGGCGCGGATGGTGCGTGACCTGGGCCGCAGCCTCGGCAAGCAGGTGCGACTGGAAATCGAAGGCGAGAAAACCCAGGTCGACCGCGATGTGCTGGAAAAACTCGAAGCACCGCTCACCCATCTGCTGCGCAACGCTGTCGACCATGGCATTGAAACCCCGGAACAGCGCTTGCTCAGTGGCAAACCCGAGGAGGGCCTGATCCGCCTGCGCGCCTCGCATCAGGCTGGGTTGCTGGTGCTGGAGTTGAGCGATGACGGCAACGGCGTCGATCTGGAGAAAGTCCGCCGCAGCATTGTCGCGCGCCAATTATCCCCAGCTGAAACAGCGGCGCAGTTGAGTGAAGAGGAGCTGCTGACTTTCCTGTTCCTGCCCGGTTTCAGCCTGCGCGACACGGTGACCGAAGTGTCCGGCCGTGGTGTCGGCCTCGACGCCGTGCAGCACATGGTGCGCCAGTTGCGAGGTGCGGTGGAGCTGGAGCAGACGGCGGGCGAGGGCAGCCGTTTTCATCTGGAAGTGCCGCTGACCCTGTCGGTGGTCCGCAGTCTGGTGGTGGAGGTCGGTGAAGAAGCCTACGCGTTCCCGCTGGCGCACATTGAACGCATGTGCGACCTGGAGCGCGATGACATCGTTCAGGTCGAAGGTCGTCAGCATTTCTGGCACGAAGGCCGGCATGTCGGGCTGGTCGCTGCCAGTCAGTTGTTGAACCGCCCGGCCAGTCAGAACAGCAGCGAAACCCTGAAGGTCGTGGTGATTCGTGAGCGCGAAGCGATTTACGGCGTAGCGGTCGAACGCTTCGTTGGCGAGCGCACGTTGGTCGTACTGCCACTGGACGAGCGTCTGGGCAAAATCCAGGACATCTCCGCCGGCGCCTTGCTCGATGACGGTTCGGTGGTGCTGATCGTCGATGTCGAAGACATGCTGCGTTCGGTCGACAAACTGCTCAATACCGGTCGCCTGGAGCGCATCGCCCGTCATGGCAACCAAGCCGCAGAGGCAGCGCGCAAGCGGGTGCTGGTGGTCGACGACTCGCTGACCGTGCGCGAACTGCAACGCAAGCTGCTGCTCAATCGCGGCTACGACGTGGCTGTGGCGGTGGACGGCATGGACGGTTGGAACGCGCTGCGTTCGGAGAATTTCGATTTGCTGATTACCGACATCGACATGCCACGCATGGACGGAATCGAACTGGTGACCTTGTTGCGCCGCGACAACCGTTTGCAATCAATGCCGGTGATGGTCGTCTCGTACAAGGATCGCGAAGAGGATCGCCGCCGTGGACTGGACGCCGGCGCCGACTATTATTTAGCCAAAGCCAGTTTTCATGACGACGCCCTGCTTGATGCAGTGGTCGAGCTCATCGGAGGAGCACGGGCATGAAAATCGCAATCGTCAACGACATGCCAATGGCGGTAGAGGCCTTGCGCCGGGCATTGGCCTTCGAGCCGGCGCATCAGGTGGTCTGGGTCGCCTACAACGGCGCCGAGGCGGTGCGCCTCTGCGCGGAAAATACGCCGGATCTGATTCTTATGGATTTGATCATGCCGGTGATGGACGGCGTCGAAGCCACCCGGCGGATCATGGCCGAGACGCCGTGTGCCATCGTCATTGTGACGGTCGATCGCCAGCAGAACGTACACCGGGTCTTCGAAGCGATGGGGCATGGCGCGCTGGATGTGGTCGATACGCCGGCCATTGGCGCAGGCAATGCGCAGGAAGCGGCGGCACCGTTGCTGCGTAAAATCCTCAACATCGGCTGGCTGATCGGCGAGAAAACCCCGCGAGCGCGGCCGGCGCCAATGCCCCAGCGCAGTTCGGGCTCGCCCCAGCGGCTGGTGGCGATCGGCTCGTCTGCTGGCGGGCCGGCGGCGCTGGAGGTCTTGCTCAAGGGGTTGCCGCGCAATTTTTCCGCGGCCATCGTGCTGGTGCAGCACGTTGACCAGGTGTTCGCTGCGGGCATGGCCGAATGGCTCGCCAGCGCCAGTGGTCTGGACGTGCGTCTGGCGCGTGAAGGCGAACCGCCGCAGGCCGGCGTTGTGCTGCTGGCCGGCACCAACCACCATATCCGCTTATTGAAAAACGGTACGCTGGCCTACACCGCCGAGCCGGTCAACGAGATCTACCGACCTTCGATCGATGTGTTTTTCGAGAGCGTCGTCAGTTATTGGAACGGTGATGCGGTCGGGGTTTTATTGACCGGAATGGGGCGAGATGGCGCGCAAGGGCTTAAGCTCATGCGCCAACAGGGCTATTTGACCATCGCCCAGGATCAGCAAAGCAGTGCGGTGTACGGCATGCCCAAGGCTGCCGCGGCGATCGATGCCGCCGTAGAAATCCGCCCAGTGGAAAAGATAGCGCCACGATTGCTGGAGATTTTCCCGAAATGAACAGTTTTATCCGCAATCCTGGCCTCCGCAGTACTCAGGTGACAGCCCATGAATGACTTACAGATCGACGACATTAAAACCGACGAAAATGCCGCCATGGTGTTGTTGGTAGACGATCAGGCGATGATCGGCGAAGCCGTGCGCCGTGGGCTGTCGAACGAAGAAAACATCGACTTCCACTTCTGCTCCGACCCGCATCAAGCCATTGCGCAAGCGGTGCGGATCAAGCCGACGGTCATTCTCCAGGACCTGGTGATGCCCGGTCTGGACGGCTTGAGTCTGGTGCGCGAGTACCGCAATCACCCGGCGACCAAGGACATTCCAATCATTGTCCTGTCGACCAAGGAAGACCCGCTGATCAAGAGCGCGGCGTTCTCCGCAGGGGCCAACGATTATCTGGTGAAGCTGCCAGACACCATCGAACTGGTGGCGCGCATCCGCTATCACTCGCGCTCCTACATGACGTTGCTGCAACGGGACGCGGCGTATCGAGCGCTGCGCGTCAGTCAGCAGCAGCTGCTCGACACTAACCTGGTGCTGCAACGCCTGATGAACTCCGACGGCCTGACCGGGCTATCGAACCGCCGTCACTTCGACGAATATCTGGAGCTGGAATGGCGCCGCTCGTTGCGTGACCAGAGCCAGTTGTCGTTGCTGATGATCGACGTTGATTACTTCAAGTCCTATAACGACACGTTCGGCCATGTCGAAGGCGATGAAGCCTTGCGCAAGGTCGCCACGGCCATTCGCGATGCCAGTGCGCGCCCGTCGGACTTGCCGGCGCGTTACGGTGGCGAGGAATTTGCGCTGGTGCTGCCGAATACTTCGCCGGGCGGCGCACGGCTGGTGGCGGAAAAACTGCGCCAGACCGTGGCTTCATTGAAGATTCCACACATTGCGCCCAGCGAAGGGACGAGCCTGACTATCAGCATTGGTCTGGCGACCATGGTGCCGCAGGCGGGCAGCGATTGCCGCTTGCTGATCTCGGCGGCGGATCGCGGGTTGTATCTGGCCAAGAACAATGGCCGTAATCAGGTCGGGATCGAGTAACCCGACTCCCACGACAAATGCAAACCCTACAGTTCATTAATGCTCGATTCGCCCCGCCAGACGGGCTGCCGTTACAGCCCGATTACGTTATACTCGCCGGCTTTCAAAAGTTCGCCAACGAGTGCTGCCCGCCATGGAAATCAACCCGATCCTGAACACCATCAAGGACCTGTCCGAGCGCTCCGAAACTATTCGGGGGTATCTTTGACTACGATCAAAAGCATGAGCGTCTGACTGAAGTCAATCGCGAGCTTGAAGATCCGAGTGTCTGGAACAAACCTGAATACGCCCAGGAGCTGGGCCGCGAGCGCTCTGCGCTGGCGCAAATCGTCGATACCCTCGACGAATTGAACGGCGGTCTGGCCGATTGCCGCGACCTGCTCGACATGGCTGTCGAAGAAAACGACGAAGGCGCAGTGGGCGATGTCGTCGCTGAACTGGCCCGTCTCGAGGCCAACCTGGCCAAACTCGAATTCCGCCGCATGTTCAGCCACGAGATGGACCCGAACAATGCCTACCTGGACATTCAGGCCGGTTCCGGCGGCACCGAAGCCCAGGACTGGGCCAACATCCTGCTGCGCATGTACCTGCGCTGGGCTGACAAACGCGGTTTCGACGCGACCATCATGGAACTGTCCGCCGGTGAAGTTGCCGGGATCAAGGGCGCGACCGTGCACATCAAGGGTGAATACGCCTTTGGCTGGCTGCGGACCGAGATCGGCGTGCACCGTCTGGTGCGCAAGAGCCCGTTTGACTCCGGTAACCGTCGCCACACCTCGTTCTCCGCGGTTTTCGTCTCGCCAGAGATCGATGACAAAGTGGAAATCGACATCAACCCGTCAGACCTGCGGATCGACACCTATCGTTCCTCGGGTGCCGGTGGTCAGCACGTAAACACCACCGACTCGGCCGTACGTATTACTCACGTACCGACCAACACCGTGGTCAGCTGCCAGAACGAGCGTTCCCAGCACGCCAACAAGGACACCGCCATGAAAATGCTGCGGGCCAAGTTGTACGAGCAGGAAATGCAGAAGCGCAACGCCGCTTCCCAGGCGCTGGAAGACACCAAGTCCGACATCGGCTGGGGTCACCAGATTCGCTCTTACGTGCTCGACGCGTCGCGAATCAAGGACCTGCGGACCAACATCGAACGCAGCGACTGCGACAAGGTGCTCGATGGCGACATCGACGAATACCTGGAAGCCAGCCTGAAATCGGGGCTGTAAAAGACGCAATACAGGATCGGCTGATTCAACGCGATCCCTGTAGGAGCCAGCCCTGCTGGCGATCCCCGGGCTGCAAGGCCCGGGGGCAACGAACCTGATGGAATATCTAAAGACATGAGCGACCAACAACTCGATCCGCAAGCCCTGCAACAGGAAGAAAACTCCCTGATCGCCCTGCGCAAGGAAAAGCTTGCTGCCGAGCGCGCCAAGGGCAATGCCTTCCCGAACGACTTCCGCCGCGACAACTACTGCGATGCGTTGCAGAAACAGTACGCGGACAAGACCAAGGAAGAGCTGGCAGAGGCTGCAATCCCGGTCAAGGTTGCCGGTCGCATCATGCTCAACCGTGGCTCGTTCATGGTGATCCAGGACATGACCGGTCGCATTCAGGTCTACGTCAACCGCAAGACCCTGTCCGAAGAAACCCTGGCCGCGGTGAAAACCTGGGACATGGGCGACATCATTGCTGCCGAAGGCACCCTGGCTCGTTCGGGCAAAGGCGACCTGTACGTTGAAATGACCACCGTGCGTCTGCTGACCAAGTCGCTGCGCCCGCTGCCGGACAAGCACCACGGCCTGACCGACACTGAACAACGCTACCGTCAGCGCTACGTTGACCTGATCGTCAATGAAGAAGTGCGCCAGACTTTCCGCGTACGTTCGCAAGTGATTGCGCACATTCGCAGCTTCCTGATGCAGCGTGACTTCCTCGAAGTCGAAACGCCAATGCTGCAAACCATTCCCGGCGGCGCTGCGGCCAAGCCGTTCGAAACCCACCACAACGCGCTGGACATGGAAATGTTCCTGCGTATTGCGCCTGAGTTGTACCTCAAGCGTCTGGTGGTTGGCGGTTTCGAGAAGGTTTTCGAGATCAACCGCAACTTCCGTAACGAAGGCGTCTCGACCCGTCACAACCCTGAATTCACCATGTTGGAGTTCTACCAGGCTTACGCCGACTACGAAGACAACATGGACCTGACCGAAGAGTTGTTCCGCGAACTGGCGCAGCTGGTTCTGGGCAGCACCGACGTGCCTTACGGCGACAAGGTGTTCCACTTCGGCGAGCCGTTCGTGCGCCTGTCGGTGTTCGACTCGATCCTCAAGTACAACCCTGAGCTGACCGCCGATGATCTGAACGACATCGACAAGGCTCGCGCCATCGCCAAGAAGGCCGGCGCCAAGGTGCTGGGCTTCGAAGGTCTGGGCAAGCTGCAAGTGATGATTTTCGAAGAACTGGTCGAGCACAAGCTGGAGCAGCCGCACTTCATTACTCAGTACCCGTTCGAAGTGTCGCCGCTGGCGCGTCGCAATGACGACAACCCGAACGTCACCGACCGTTTCGAACTGTTCATCGGTGGCCGTGAAATCGCCAACGCCTATTCCGAGTTGAACGATGCGGAAGACCAGGCCGAGCGCTTCATGGCACAGGTGGCCGACAAGGACGCCGGCGACGACGAAGCCATGCACTACGACGCCGACTTCGTTCGCGCGCTGGAGTACGGCATGCCGCCAACGGCCGGTGAAGGTATCGGCATCGACCGCCTGGTGATGTTGCTGACCAACTCGCCGTCGATTCGCGATGTGATCCTGTTCCCGCACATGCGACCGCAAGCGTAAACATTTCAGTTAAAAAGCCGCCTAAAACAGGCGGCTTTTTATTGCCTGTCTGGTACAAATGTATCGTTTGGTTACTTTTCAAATAACAGAGGAATGCCTGTCGTGATGGTTGCAATCGCTCAAGAAGGTGCAGCGGGTATCGCCACTGCGGTCGCTGAAAGTGTTCAGTACCAGGGTCGCAAGGCCAGCCGACAGGGCAGTGAGCAGCGTCGTCAGGACATTCTCGACGCGGCAATGCGCATTGTCGTGCGTGATGGCGTGCGCGCCGTACGCCACCGTGCCGTGGCTGCCGAAGCGGCGGTGCCCCTCTCTGCCACCACTTATTACTTCAAGGACATCGATGACCTGCTCACCGATACCTTCGCCCAATACGTTGAACGCAGTGCCGAATACATGGCCAAGCTGTGGGTCAACAACGAAGGGCTGCTACGCGATATGGTCGTCAGCGGCGACGGCAGCCCCGAGTCGCGCTCGCAACTGGCCGATAATATTGCGCGGTTGATGGCCGATTACGTGCAACGACAGCTGCTCAACCGTCGCGAGCATTTGATGGCCGAGCAGGCATTCCGTCAGGAAGCGCTGCTCAACCCGCGCCTGGCGATTCTGGTGCGCTCGCATCAGCAGATTTTGCTGCAGGGCACCTGCCAGTTGTTTCAGGTATTGGGCTCGCGTGAACCGCAGCAAGATGCCAAGGTGTTGACGGCGATTATCGGACGGATGGAATATCAGGGCCTGCTCAACGACGCCGAGCCTTTGGCTGAGGAAGAGATGCTGGGCATTCTGACGCGGTATATGCATTTGGTGCTGGCTTCGGTGTAACGCAATGTGGTCCGTCTGACGCCGATCCCAATATAGGAGCTGCCGAAGGCTGCGATTTTTTGATCTTGCTTCTAGAGATCAGGATCAAAAGATCGCAGCCTTGCAGCTCCTGCAGGGGTAGGTGATTCAGGTTCATAGGGAGTGTCGAATGAAAGCCTGGCGTGGCGTGCTGATCGCCTTGTCGTTCCTGCTGCTCAGTGGCTGTCTGGTGACGTTCAAGTCGCCGTTGTCCACCAGTGATCCGGCGCCTAAAGGCCTGCTCGGCAAGTGGTCGAGCGTCAATGCCTGGGGCGAGCCGATGAACCTTGAACTGACCCGTCTGGGTAACGACCGCTATCAGGCCGTCACCTATTTCAAAGCCAAACCCCGCGAGCGCGAAGCCTATCCGTTCACCGTCTCGCATCGTGGCAATCGCTGGTACCTGTCGGCGAAAGTGCCGGCGCAGTTCGGTGGCCACTACACCATCGCCGGTTTCGAACTTACCGACAAACATGAACTGGTGGTGTACAACCTCGATCCAGAGCAGATCAATCAGGCAATCCAGCACAAAGCCCTCGACGGTCAGGCCTTCCAGACCGACGACGGCGATGGCGTTCTGGTCGACAGCAACCTCGACAAAGTCTTCGCTTACCTTGACGATCCAGCCAATTCCGATGTCTTTGTCGAAGCGGCGCGCTATCAGCGCAGGGCCGGCGCCAAATAATTCAGTACGTCACGTTTTTACAGGAGTTTCGGGTGGACGATTACCAGCAGTCGATACGCATATTGTCCGATCGCATTGTGCTGGCGCAGACGCCGATCCGTGTTCTTGACGCGGTTAAATGGGACGAAAGCATCCGCAAGGGGTTTCTCAAGGCCAAGGGCAAGGAAATGCCGGCGGTGGATCGCGACTACTACTTGAACCGGCCGCTGGCGTTCGATTCGAGCAAGGTAAAACTGGAATTCCAGAACATCGAGCGCGACATTACTCGCCAGCTCGGCCAGTTCAACCCTGTCGGGCAGATCATGCGGCGCATGTGCAAGGAATACCGCATGGTGGTGCGTATGCTCGAAGCGCGCGGCACCGAGGATTTCGGTCTGATCTCCCAAGAGTTGTACGGTGCTGCATCCGACGCATTCCACGCTGGTGACCCGACCTTGGCCGACCTCGGCCTGATGATGTCCGACTATCTGAACAACATCGATGGCCGTGGCGACCTGAAGGACGAGCCAAAAACCCTCACCGCCAAGGACGCCGTGCACCTGCTGCAAACCCGTCTGAACAAAGTGTTCGGCGAGGCCGAGGAAACCATTCGCGTGTTCGAGTCCGACGGTATCGTTGCCGACGCGGCGGCGGGCGCCGACTACATCAAGATCCGCACCGACGCGATGTTCAACGATCGCGACGTGCGCGCACTGGAAGTTCACGAAGGTCTGGTGCACGTCGGCACTACGCTCAATGGTTTGAACCAGCCGATCTGCACCTTTCTGTCCAAGGGCCCGCCGTCGTCAACGGTGACTCAGGAAGGCCTGGCGATCCTGATGGAAATCATCACCTTCGCGTCCTACCCGAGCCGTCTGCGCAAACTGACCAACCGTACTCGCGCCATTCATATGGTCGAGGAGGGTGCGGACTTCTTGCAGGTGTTCGAGTTCTTCCGCGAGCAGGGCTTTGAAATGGCGGAAAGCTATGGCAACGCCAGTCGGGTTTTCCGTGGCTCGACGCCGACGGGTCTGCCATTCACCAAAGACTTGTCCTACCTCAAGGGCTTTATCATGGTTTACAACTACATTCAGTTGGCCGTGCGCAAAGGCAAGCTTGAGCAGATTCCCCTGTTGTTCTGCGGCAAGACCACCCTGGAAGACATGCGCACCTTGCGCCAGTTGGTAGATGAGGGGCTGGTGGTGGCGCCGAAATATCTGCCGGACCAGTTCCGTGATTTGAATGCGTTGTCGGCGTGGATGTGCTTCTCCAACTTCCTCAATCATTTGAGTCTGGATCGGATCGAGGCAGATTACTCAAACATCCTTTAGACCTGACGCAGACCCTTTGAGATCTGGCAAGCCAGCTCCCACAGGGTTGTTTATTGCCACCATTATTGTGTTCCAACCCGAATATTCGCGAGGTTTCACCGGATGAGAATCCTCGGCATCTTCTGCCTGCTCCTGACCCTTGGTGGTTGCAGTTCACTGTTGTTCTACCCCGAGCCGGGCCAAATCTTCACCCCGGAAAAAGCCCGGCTCGAATACCGCACCGTCACCCTGACCACCGCCGACGGCCTCAAGCTGAACGCGTGGTGGCTGCCGGCCAAACCGGGTGTCGAGGTCAAAGGTACGGTTCTGCACCTGCATGGCAACGGTGGGAATCTGCCGATGCACTTGGGCGGGAGCTGGTGGTTGCCGAAAAATGGCTATCAAGTGTTGCTCGTGGACTATCGCGGCTATGGCTTGTCCGAGGGTGAACCGAGCCTGCCGGCGATTTATCAGGACATCGATGCGGCCTTCGCCTGGCTGGACAAGGCGCCTGAAATCAAAGGCAAGCCGCTGATTCTCCTCGGGCAAAGCCTCGGCGGCTCGATGGCCGTGCATTGGCTGGTGCAGCATCCCGAGCGGCAGAAGCAACTCAAGGCCCTGGTGCTCGACGGTGTGCCCGCCAGTTATCGCAGCGTTGGCCAATATGCCCTCAGCACTTCGTGGCTGACCTGGCCGTTTCAGGTGCCGCTGTCGTGGCTGGTGCCGGATGGCGACAGCGCAATCAATTCAATGCCGCAACTCAACGGCGTGCCGAAACTGATCTTCCACAGCATCGATGATCCGCTGGTGCCGCTATCCAATGGCATCCGTCTGTATCAAGCTGCGCCGCCTCCGCGCGTATTGCAGTTGACGCGCGGCGGTCATGTGCAGACCTTCGGCGACCCGGTCTGGCGTCAGGTGATGCTGCGCTATCTTGACGATCCCGAGCACTTCAACGGCCTGCGCCGTCTCGGCGAAATCCCCAATTACCCGCAACCCCCGAATTCTGAAGATGAGAGTCCGCAATGAGTGAAGAACGTAACGCCATCCCGCTGATCATCACGGGTATCTGCAGCATCCTCGGCACCGTTGGCGCCCTGTGGTACTACGGCTACCTGCATTTCGCCAAGCCTGAGGATGCGCTGCTGCTTAACGAATTCACCATGCTCAAGACCGTTCCGGGTGAGGATTACAAAATCTCGCTGCAGCCTGCACCGCAAGTGGCGCAGTGCATTGATGGTGTGCTGGTGTTGTTTGATACCGAGCAGAAAGGTCTGACCGGTGTGCTGATCAATGCCCAGAAAAAAGCCGTGCGCTGCATGGGCGAAGAGACTCCGCAGAAGCTGGAGCCTTAAAATCAAAAGATCGCAGCCTTCGGCCGCTCCTACATGGGATTTCATTTCAACTGGAGCTGCCTAAGGCTGCGATCTTTTGATCTTCAACAAAAAAGCCCCGCCTGATCGCTCAGGCGGGGCTTTTGCGTTACAGCGTGAAGCTTAGTTCGAGCTGACAGCCGAACGTGGCATCACTGGCTGGTTGTCGTTGGAAATGGTCACTTCCACGCGACGGTTCATCGCACGGCCGGAAACACTGCCGTTCTCGGCAACCGGATATTCCTTGCCGTAACCCTGAGCGACGATGCGCGCTGGATCAACGCCCATTTTCACCAGTGCAGTGCGCACGGAGTTGGCGCGACGCTCGGACAGAGTCTGGTTATAGCTGGCGGTACCGGTGCTGTCGGTGTAACCCTCGACGATCACTTTGCGATCCGGGTTTTCCTGAAGGAACTGGGCCAGTTTATTGATGTTCACCAGACCGCTGGATTTCAGGTCAGCCTTGTTGGTGGCGAACAGCACATCACCGAAAGTGACCAGCGTACCGCGATCGGTCTGCTTGGCGTTGAGGCTGTCCTGCAGCTGTTTGATCTGTTGATCGCGAGCATCCAGACGCGCCTGAGCACGTTGGGCAGCGGCGTTCTTCAGATTGTTTTCAGCGGTACGCAGGGCGATGGTCTGCTTGGCCACTTCCACGCGCTGGTTGGTCAGGTAAGCCAGTTGATCGACCTTGGCCGCGTCTTGCTTGTCCAGGTAGGCCTTGTCGGCCTTGTCCAGGTACTCACTGGCGTCTTTGGTTTCCAGCGCGGCGACTTTGCTCGCCTGCGGGTTGGCTTGCAGGCCGGCGTAGTTGGTGCGTGCGTTTTCCAGGTTCGGATTAGGCGGGGTTGAGCAGGCAGCCAAGGCAACGCTTGCGGCCAGAAGAGCGGGAATCATCAGTTGCTTACGCATAATTTGTCGTCCTTTCTATCGGTAAGAGTTTCAGCTTTGCGGTCGGGATGCGCGCTTACTTCACGGTGCGCTGACTTTCCTGACGCAGTTCCTGAACACCTTTCTGGGAATCCTTCACAGCCAGTTCAGCCTTGGCCGCCTGAGCTTTGCGTTCTGCTACGCGAGCATCCCACTCGGCTTGCTCGGACAGCGTGCGAGCTTCTTCGTACTTCTTGTCGTGCATGGCGATTTCGGCTTGCTTGAGTTTGTCCTGCGCCTGCTTCATTTCAACGGCAGCAAACTCGGTACCACCGGCGCTGACAGCGCTGTTGACCGCAGATTGGGTCACAGCGTACTGCTCGGTCGGTGGATTACCGGCGCAACCGGCCAGTACGAAGCTGGTGCCGATTGCCAGGGCGGCCAGTTTCAGACCGCGCAGGTGGGTAAACGAGGTTTGGTTTTTCATGGTCTTCAACTCCATTAGGCATCTCCTGAATACATCTGAATCCATCCTGGTCGAGGAGCCTTAAGCGTCTTGCAACAGCGCGTTTTTGAAACGCTCGTTCCAGGAGTGGTTACAGGGTCCGACCGGCGGCGGTTTTCAAAAGTTCAGAAAAGATGGCCTATCGCCAAAAAAAACTTTGACCGAATGGACAAGGCTCTAACGCGGGAACTTTGGCGGGGTGGAGTGGTACGCGCGGCGTAAGAAATGAGCGAAAGCGACACAGCATTGAAAGACAAATACATTTCCTGCAGGAGCTGGCTTGCTAGCAATAAGGTCATCAGATTCAGTATGTCAGGGACTGAACTGACGCCATCGCTGGCAAGCCAGCGCACACAGGTTTTGTGTTGTTCCGTCAGTGTTTCTGCTTGTTTTCAGCCGATGACAAATCCTGCAAATGCCGCCGCGACAGCGCCAGAAAACGGGGCGTCGGCCCGACGTCTTCATACAGCGGATCACCCTCCTCATCCGTCGCAACCACAGTCGAGCCTTTCACATACGGCAGGCTCGCTTCGAACTCTTCAAGGGCTGCACCGATCAGTTCGCCGAGGAGTTCTTCAGGGTGGCGTTTGGGGTACATCTCGGCAATCGCTGCCAGACGCGCAGCGGCCTCGACGTCCAGATGAATCGTGTAGCCAGTGTCGGTCAGGCGACCCTTGGCGTTTTCTTCCCAATGCTGGGCGAGTTCACGGATTTTCATGATGACCTCATGTCGCACCTGCTGTAGCAGGCTTGGGTGAGTGTCCGGCGGGGCCGGCGGCAAGCCTTTATGCGGCTTACTGTTGAGACTAGCTTTCGGCCACAAGGTTTAAAGTCCCTTCGTCGCCTGCTTGTAAGAAGCGCTGTAGAGCGGCACTCTCTCAGTCATGCACTCGTTTCTAGGCCGCCCGGATTACCGCTGGAGAACTGCTGATGACCGATATTGATGCACGCTTGCGCGAGGATGTTCACCTGCTCGGAGAGCTGTTGGGCAATACCATTCGAGACCAGTACGGCGAGGAATTTCTCGACAAGATCGAGCAAATTCGCAAGGGCGCCAAGGCGGACCGCCGCGGCTCGATGGATGCAGAACTGAGCGCCAGCCTCAATCAATTGAGCGAAGACGAATTGCTCCCGGTGGCGCGGGCGTTCAACCAGTTTCTCAATCTGGCAAACATCGCCGAACAGTATCAGTTGATCCATCGTCGCGAAGAGTCACAGCCCGCGCCGTTCGAATCCCGTGTATTGCCGCAGTTGCTCGCTCGTTTGCGCAACGAAGGCCACAGCGCCGAATCCCTCGCCCGACAACTTGGGCGACTGGAAATCGAACTGGTGCTGACCGCCCACCCGACCGAAGTGGCGCGGCGCACGCTGATCCAGAAGTACGACGCCATCGCCGCGCAACTCGCCGCACAGGATCATCGCGACCTGACCAGCGCCGAACGCGAGCAGATTCACAACACCCTGCAACGGCTGATCGCCGAAGCCTGGCACACCGAAGAAATCCGCCGCACCCGCCCGACACCGGTGGATGAGGCCAAGTGGGGTTTCGCGGTCATCGAGCACTCGCTGTGGCAAGCGATCCCCAACCATATGCGCAAGGCCGATCAGGCAATGCATGCCGCGACAGGCCTGCGTTTGCCGCTGGAGGCTGCGCCGATTCGCTTCGCCTCTTGGATGGGCGGCGACCGTGACGGCAACCCGAATGTCACCGCTGCGGTGACCCGTGAAGTGTTGCTGCTGGCGCGCTGGATGGCCGCTGACTTGTACTTGCGCGATATCGATCATCTGGCTGCCGAGTTGTCGATGCAGCAGGCCAGTGACGCACTCAAGGCCCAGGCGGGTGACAGCGCCGAACCGTATCGAGCGGTACTCAAGCAATTGCGCGAACGCCTGCGCTCCACGCGCAACTGGGCCCATGCAGCGCTGACCGCACCGACGCCGACGCCAGCGGATGTGCTGCAAAACAATCGTGATCTGCTTGATCCGCTGGAGCTGTGTTTCAACTCGTTGCACGAATGCGGCATGGGCGTGATCGCCGACGGCCCATTGCTTGACTGTCTGCGCCGGGCGGTGACGTTCGGCCTGTTTCTGGTGCGCCTCGACGTGCGTCAGGACTCGGCACGGCACAGTTCGGCAATGACTGAAATCACCGATTACCTGGGCCTTGGTCGCTACGAGGATTGGGACGAAGAGCAACGCATTACCTTTCTGACCCACGAACTGAGCAATCGTCGACCGTTGCTGCCAGCGCATTTCAAGCCGTCCGCCGACACCGCCGAAGTGCTCAACACCTGCAAAGAGATCGCCGCCGCGCCCGGCGCTTCGCTGGGCTCCTACGTGATCTCGATGGCGGGCGCTGCCTCCGACGTACTTGCCGTGCAGTTGCTGCTGAAAGAATCCGGCGTGCTGCGGCCGATGCGTGTGGTGCCATTGTTTGAAACCCTCGCCGACCTCGACAACGCAGGCCCGGTGATGGAGCGCCTGTTGCTGCTGCCGGGTTACCGCGCACGCTTGCAAGGTCCGCAGGAAGTGATGATCGGTTACTCCGATTCCGCCAAAGATGCGGGCACCACCGCAGCGGCGTGGGCGCAATATCGCGCCCAGGAACGGCTGGTGGAAATCTGCCGTGAGCAGCAAGTCGAACTGCTGTTGTTCCATGGTCGGGGCGGCACTGTCGGCCGTGGCGGTGGTCCGGCGCATGCGGCGATTCTGTCGCAGCCGCCGGGATCGGTAGCGTGGCGGTTCCGCACCACCGAGCAGGGAGAAATGATTCGTTTCAAATTCGGCCTGCCGGACATCGCCGAGCAAAACCTCAATCTGTACCTGGCGGCGGTGCTCGAAGCGACGCTGTTGCCACCGCCGCCGCCAACACCGGAATGGCGCCACTTGATGGACGAATTGGCCGCTGATGGTGTCAGCGCCTATCGCCAGGTCGTGCGGGAAAATCCGCAATTCGTCGAGTATTTCCGCCAGTCCACTCCGGAGCAGGAACTGGGGCGCTTGCCATTGGGCAGTCGTCCGGCCAAGCGCCGCGCGGGTGGCATCGAAAGTCTGCGGGCGATCCCGTGGATCTTCGGCTGGACACAAACACGGCTGATGCTGCCCGCCTGGCTCGGCTGGGAGTCGGCGCTGAGCAAAGCGCTGGAGCGTGGCGAAGGCGAATTGCTCGGGCAGATGCGCGAACAATGGCCGTTCTTCCGCACGCGCATCGACATGCTGGAAATGGTTCTGGCCAAGGCTGACGCCGATATTGCGCTGTCCTACGACCAGCGCCTGGTCGAGCCGGACCTGCTGCCGTTGGGCGCGCAGTTACGCGACCTATTGTCGCAGGCGTGCGCAGTCGTGCTTGGGCTGACCGGACAGTCGCAGCTGCTGGCGCATAGTCCGGACACTCTGGAATTCATCCGCCTGCGCAATACCTACCTCGACCCGCTTCATCTATTGCAGGCCGAATTGCTCGCCCGTTCGCGACAGCAGAATGTCGAGCAGGGCAGCCCTGTGGAGCAGGCGTTGCTGGTGTCTGTGGCGGGGATTGCCGCCGGTTTGCGTAATACCGGCTAAGGTTTTTTCGGCGGGGCAGGGCACCCGGTGCATGCGTCGGGTGTTGCTGAATATTTTCAGCAAATGTTTCGCCAGGCGACAGTTAATGATGGGGTTGCGACTTGGGTCACCGCGTCCCAAAGTCGCGGCGGGCGTCGGTTTCTCCGACTTTTGGCGTCTTGTGTGGGCGCAGCCTGCTGTGTATCTTGATCAGCCTTTGGCCGTTTGTGCGGCCACGACCCGTATTTTTCAGGATTCGTCCCAAGAGGCGAGGCCTTTGTTTTGTAAAAGCTTTTTATAAAAAAATTGAGGAGCACATCTAATGCGCGTCATTCTGCTGGGAGCTCCCGGGGCCGGTAAAGGTACTCAGGCTAAGTTCATCACCGAGAAATTCGGCATTCCACAAATTTCCACTGGCGACATGCTGCGTGCAGCGGTCAAGGCCGGTACTCCGCTGGGCGTTCAAGCCAAGAGCATCATGGATGCCGGCGGCCTGGTGTCGGATGACCTGATCATTGCACTGGTTCAAGACCGCATCGCTCAACCTGATTGCGCCAACGGTTTCCTGTTCGACGGCTTCCCGCGCACCATTCCGCAGGCTGAAGCACTGGTGACTGCCGGTGTCGAACTGGACGCCGTGGTTGAAATCGCCGTTGAAGACGAAGAGATCGTTCAACGCATCGCCGGTCGTCGCGTTCACGAGGCCAGCGGCCGCGTTTACCACATCGTCTACAACCCGCCGAAAGTTGCCGGCAAAGACGACATCACCGGTGACGAACTGGTACAGCGCAAGGACGATACCGAAGAAACCGTGCGTCATCGCCTGTCGGTCTACCATTCGCAGACCAAGCCACTGGTGGACTTCTATCAGAAGCTGTCCGCTGCCAACGGCAAGCCAAAGTACAGCCACATCCCGGGCGTTGGTTCGGTAGAAGCCATCACCGCCAAGGTGCTTGAAGCGCTGAGCTGAAAAGTCTGAGTGGCGGCATCATCCACGGCCCGCTTGCGGGCCGTAGTTGTTTATACTGACGCACTTTTTTCCCCACCTGTTTTGGAAACATCGATGAGCACCTTGCTGGCCCTGGACACCGCGACTGAAGCTTGCTCCGTTGCCTTGCTGCATGACGGCAAGGTCACGAGCCATTACGAGGTGATCCCGCGCCTGCACGCGCAGAAGCTGCTGCCGATGATCCAGCAATTGCTGGCCGACGCCGGCACGACGTTGCAAGCGGTTGACGCAATTGCCTTCGGCCGCGGCCCGGGTGCGTTTACGGGTGTGCGCATCGCCATTGGCGTGGTGCAGGGGCTCGCGTTCGCGCTGGACCGTCCGGTGTTGCCAGTGTCCAACCTTGCCGTGCTGGCGCAGCGCGCATTTCGTGAACATGGCGTGAGCCAGGTGGCCGCGGCCATCGATGCGCGGATGGATGAAGTGTATTGGGGCTGCTACCGCGAAACGGCGGGCGAGATGCGTCTGGTCGGAGCTGAAGCGGTGTTGCCGCCGGAAGTTGCGGCACTGCCGGCCGATGCCAGCGGCGACTGGTTCGGTGCGGGCACCGGTTGGAGTTACGCCGAGCGCATCGCGGTCAATCTGAACGGTTCTGATGCCAGCATGCTGCCCCATGCCGAAGACCTGCTGACGCTGGCGCGATTTGCCTGGGAACGTGGTGAGGCGATCCCGGCGGATGATGCACAACCTGTTTACCTGCGCGACAAAGTGGCCACCCCAAAAGCCCGTTAAGCCTTTAAAAGATCGCAGCCTTCGGCAGCTCCTGCAGGGATCGTATTCCAACTGTAGGCGCTGCCGAAGGCTGCGATCTTTTGATCTTCCAGACGCCAATCGTCAGTTTCTGATCCCGCGTTTTAAACCTTTTGCTCTTTATGTGTTCTAGTTATCACTCGGCAGTTTGCTAAGTCGGTCAAGTGCCGCTAAATTGCCATCATTGATACCGAGCATGACTTTATGCGTATAGACGGCGTTTCCACTCAGTCCTACCCCATCAAGCGCAAGCCTCGCAAAGGCAATCCGGCGCTGGACGAATCCGTTGATGATATCGACGGCGAGCTGGAATTCCCGACTGAAGAGCAAATGGCCGCCCGCGCTGCCAAAGCCTCCGCGCAACGCCTGGCCAATCTGCCCGCCCGTCAGCAAGACATGATCTACCACCGAACGATGAAGAAAAGTGTAGCGATGGCTCTGGCCAGCTACCTCAGCACCGCCGGTTTTGTGGATTGGGACGCGGATGTGCTGGGCCTCGATCTGTACATCTGATGGATCTGCCTTACTACCTCGGTTGCCCGTCCTGGAGTGAAAACGCCTGGCGCGAGTATCTTTACCCGGTAGATGCAAAAACCTCCGATTTCCTCAGCCTCTATTCCCAAGTGTTCAACGCGGTGGAAGGCAACACGACGTTCTACGCCAGCCCTTCGCCGGCCACCGTGCAGCGTTGGGCCGAGATCATGCCTGCGCATTTTCGCTTCACCGCCAAGTTCCCCGGCGACATCAGTCACGGCGGCGATTTGCGTGAACAACTGACTGCCGCCGAAACCTTCCTGCAATTACTCAAACCCCTCGGCGAGCGTGTATCGCCGCTGTGGCTGCAACTGTCGAAAAGCTTCGCACCGCATCGGCTGCCGGAACTGGCGGCATTCATCGATGCGCTGGACTGCCCGCTGGCGGTGGAAGTGCGCCACGAGCAGTTCTTCGCCAAGGGCGAGAGTGAGCGATTGCTCAATCGTCTGCTGCTTGATCGGGGCGTGGAGCGTATCTGCCTCGATCCGCGTGCGCTGTTCAGTTGCCTGTCGACCGACTCTTCGGTCATCCACGCACAATCGAAAAAGCCACGAGTACCGACGCGTCCGGCGGCGTTCACGCAGTTCCCGCAAGTGCGCTTTATCGGCCATCCGGAACTGGAAGCCAACGATCCGTTTCTCGTGCCGTGGGTGGCGAAAATTGCCGAGTGGATTGAAGAGGGCCGCACGCCGTACATCTTCCTGCACACCGCCGACAACCTGCTGGCAGCAAAGCTCGCGCAACGTTTTCACGCACAACTGATGCAACGTTTGCCTGGCCTGCCATCTCTGCCTGAGCTATACAGAGAGCCCGCCGCGGAGCAACTTGGCCTGCTCTGAGGCAGATTCGTTTTCCTGCCCAGGAGCCAGTCGATGGACGCGCAAGCCCTTACCCAACAAGCCCGTAAAGCCCAAGCCTTCAAAGCCCTGCATGAGCGTCCGGGGATTTTTGTCATTCCCAATCCGTGGGATGCCGGCTCGGCGAAGATGCTTGCAAGCCTGGGCTATCAGGCACTGGCGACCACCAGCGCAGGTTATGCGTTTTCCCAGGGCAAAGCCGATGGTGCCTTGAGCCTGGATGACACCTTGGCCAACGTCCGGGCGATAGTCGCATCGACAGATTTGCCGGTGGCGGTGGATCTGGAAAACGGTTTCGCCGACGACCCGGCCGAGTGTGCCAAGAGCTTGTTGCGTGCAGCAGAGGCGGGCGCGGTTGGTGGTTCGATCGAGGATGCAACGGGCCGCGCAGACGCGCCGATCTATTGCTTGGAACACGCTGTGGCGCGAATCGAAGCCGCAGTTGCCGCGGTGCGCACGCTGCCGTTTCCCTTTCTCCTGACGGCGCGGGCGGAAAACTATCTGCACGGCAATCCCGATATCAATGACACCCTCCGCCGCTTGCAGGCCTTTGCCGAGGCCGGCGCCGACGTGTTGTATGCGCCGGGTTTGCGCACCGCCGAAGAGGTGATTGCAGTGGTGCGCGCGGTGGCGCCGAAACCGGTCAATGTGTTGATGTCCGGCGGTTTGAAACTCACTGTGCAGCAACTCGAAGAAATGGGCGTGCGCCGGATCAGCACCGGTTCGGCACTTGCACTGGCGGCGTTCGGTGAGTTTTTCCGTGCGGCTGAAGAGATCCAGCAGTCCGGCACCTTCGGCTTCACTTCGCAGTCGATGCCGTACGCCAAAGCCAATCAGTTTTTCAAAGGCTGAGCATGGGACGTTGGATTGCGCTGTTTATTCTGCTGAGCATCGGCGGCGCTGCGATCAGTGTCTGGCGTGGTTGGCTGGAGGTGCCGGCGCAATTCAATCCGTGGGCGCCGCTGGACGTGAAAGCCCCGCCTAACTGGCTGACCGGCTACAAGCTGATGCGCTTGCGCGGCGATCCCGAACTCTGCGCCCAGGCACTGCGCAGTTCCGCATTGCGCGTCACGCCGCAGTCCGACAGCCCCGGTGCCAAGTGCCCGCTGATCGGCGCTTTGCGCGTGCAGGGCGGTGAGGTGGCGCTGAGCAGCAGCTTTCTCGCCAGTTGTCCGCTGGCAGTCGCGTACGCGATGTTCGAACGGCACTCGCTGCAACCCGCCGCACAGGCCATTTACGGCCAGAACGTCGCGCGTCTCGATCACCTCGGCAGCTTTGCCTGTCGCAATATCTATAACCGCGAGAGTGGCGCGCTCAGTCGCCATGCCAGTGCCGATGCGCTGGATATCGCCGGTTTTCGGCTGGCCGATGGCCGGACCGTCAGCGTGCTCAAAGACTGGCCCAAGCAAAATCAGGACGCACAGTTTCTGCGTCAGGTACGCGACGGCGCCTGTGAGGCGTTCAGTGTGGTGTTGAGTCCTGATTACAACGCTGCCCATCGCAATCACATTCATGTCGATGTCGGGCGCTGGAGCGTGTGTCGCTGAGGTTTAAGCGGCGATGCGCAGGTTCTGCAGAACAATCGGGCGTGCCCAGCCGTTATCGAAGTCCAGGGCTTTCTGCTGCTCGACGATTTCTTCCGGCGGGAATGGCGGGTAAGGCTTTTGCAGCAGGTCGAGGTCGAACTCGGCAATCGGCAAATACAGCGGACGCTTCTGCGGCGCGGCACCCGGTTCCGGAATCGGTTGACCGTTGTTGATCACGATCGGACGAACCCAACTGCTGTCGAAGTCCTGCTGCCCTTGTTGAGCCTTGATTTCTTCTGGCGGGAACGGTGGGAACGGTTTGTCCAGCAGCTCCATTTCGAACTCGGCGATCGGCAGGAACAGCGGCTCTGGCGGACGCACCTGGGTTTCAACCACATCGCATTCGCGCTGGCTGATGATGTGTGCGTGCAGTTCGCTGCCGACGGTCGGTTCTTCCGGGCTGGTCAGGTCAACCGGGGGAAACGTGCCGCAGGCCGGCACCACATCACTCGTCTGCTCGGCCATCGCCTGGGCAAAGAAATCCTGCCACAGGTGGCTGACGCCACTCAGTGCTTGAGTGTTATGACGGCTGAAATCGCCATGGGGCGAGATATAGCCAATCGATGTGGGAAGAATGCCTGACATTTTTTTCGGTTGACGCTCAGCTCTGGCAAAATGCGCGTTGAATGAGTTATCGGCGGTTTTTGCCGATCCTTAAATTTTTGAGCGTGTTTTCCAATGATTGAGCAACCCGCGGCCTGCCGTATCCATGTCGAAGCCCTCGGCCCGACGTTCGCTGTGCAAGCCGAGCAGTGGGCCGAGCGCCTGGGCCTGCCGCTTGAAGGGGCCGACGGCGAGTTTGCCTTGCAGGTCGGCGAGCAGGGTTTGCAACTGCAGCAACTGGGACCGGACGCGCCGGGGCCGGTGCGCGTGGACTTCGTCGAGGGTGGCGCGGCGCATCGTCGGTTGTACGGCGGTGGCAGCGGGCAGATGATTGCCAAGGCTGTCGGCGTCGCTCAAGGCGTGCGCCCGCGGGTGCTGGATGCGACGGCGGGTCTGGGCAAGGATGCGTTCGTGCTGGCCAGTCTGGGGTGCGAGATGAGCCTGATCGAGCGTCAGCCGCTGATCGGTGCCTTGCTGGAGGATGGTCTGGCGCGGGCGGCGGAAGATTTCGATGTGGCGCCGATCGTGGCGCGGATGAAGTTGCTCAAGGGCAACTCCATCGAGGTCATGCGCAACTGGGAAGGCGAGCCGCCGCAGGTGATCTACCTCGACCCGATGTTTCCGCATCGCGAGAAAACCGCGCTGGTGAAGAAGGAAATGCGCCTGTTCCGGCCACTGGTCGGCGATGATCCGGATGCGCCCGCGTTGCTCGAAGCGGCGCTGGCGCTGGCGACGCACCGCGTGGTGGTCAAACGCCCGCGCAAGGCACCGTGTATTGAGGGGCCCAAGCCGAGTCATGCGCTGGATGGCAAGTCCAGTCGGTATGACATCTACCCCAAAAAAGCGCTCAAACCTTAACACCGAGTCGCTGCCAATCGCCGGCAAGCCAGCTCCCACAGGTTTTTGCGGTGTACACACAAGTTATGTTCACACCCAGTTCCCAAAGGGGGGAGTGTGCACTACTGGTCACACGATGATCCCTGTGGGAGCTGGCTTGCCGGCGATGGCGTCAGTCCAGACGCCGCAAAGTCAGGGCCGATACGCCCGCATAAACAACCCCACCACTTCCCGCACATGGCTCTCTGAAGCTTCCTCACCCAACGGCTCACCACAGCCATACAACAAGCGGAAATTCCCCGCGCCCTTGATCAAGCAGAAAAAATGCTCCGCCGCATTGCGAGGCAGATCAATGCTCAGCGCGCCGCTGTCATGGATCTGCGTCAACAGCCGCTCCATGCCCTGCACCATGCGCTGCGGGCCTGCCTCGAAGAAGATCAGCGACAGCTTCGGATCCTGACTGCCCAGCGCCATGATCAAGCGATGCAGATTCACCGATTCGTCGCTGTTGATCAGCTGATGAAAGCCTCGGGCAATGTTCAGCAATACCTTTTCCACGGCAATGCCGGCCGGTAATTCGAAGAACAGCGGCGGCAATTGCTCCTCGCATTTGGCCATCACGGCGGCAGAGAACAGCGTCTCCTTGTCGTTGAAATGGCTATAGACCGTCAGTTTAGACACCCCCGCTTCGGCGGCCACCGCGTCCATGCTGGTGTTGGCATAGCCGTGACTCAGAAACAGAGTTTTCGCCGCATCGAGGATGGCCTGGCGCTTGGCCAGATCCTTGGGGCGGCCCGGGCCGTTTGGAGCTGAAAGATTGTTCGACATTCTTCGCTTTTATTACTGGACTGGTGAGTTTGCTATTAATAACATACCCGCCAGTATAATTATTCCAAGCACCATTAGCGAAAGGTCCGTCATCATGTTCCGCCATGCACTGCACCTCACGTGGCCATTTGCATTGCCAGTCAGTCTGGTTTTTTTATTGTCCGCGTGCGGCCAGGAAGAGGCGGCGCAAGTCACCGTACGACCGGCCATGGTGGTGCACCCAGAGCCTTCGGCGCAGGCGATGGAAAGTTATCCGGGCGAGGTGCGCGCTCGCTACGAACCCGATCTGGCGTTCCGCATTGGGGGCAAAGTCAGCCGACGACTGGTCGATGAAGGTCAGCGTGTGAAGGCTGATCAACCCCTCGCCGAACTCGATCCGCAGGACGTGCGCCTGCAACTGGAGGCCACTCGCGCTCAGGTTTCCGCCGCTGAAGCCAATCTCAACCTCGTCCGTGCCGAGCGCGACCGCTACAAAACCCTGATGGATCGGCAGATGGTCAGCCGCTCGGCGTACGACAACGCCGAAAACCTCTACCGCTCCGGCGAAGCCCGCCTCAAACAGATCAAAGCCGAATTCAACGTCTCGACCAACCAGGCCAGTTACGCCGTGCTGCGCGCGCCACAGGATGGCTTGGTGGCCAAGCGTTCGGTCGAAGTAGGGCAAGTGGTCGCCGCCGGGCAAACCGTGTTCACCCTCGCCACCGATGGCGAACGTGAAGTGCTGATCAGCCTGCCGGAGCAAAGCTTCGGCCGCTTCAAGGTCGGGCAACCGGTGTCGGTGGAACTCTGGACCCAGCAGAATCAGCGCTTCGCCGGGCAGATTCGCGAGCTGTCGCCGTCTGCCGACCCAAGATCGCGCACCTTCGCCGCGCGAATTTCCTTTACCAGCGGCAAGGTCCCGGCCGAACTGGGGCAGAGCGCCCGGGTGTTTGTGCAATCGGCCGATGCCGTATCGCTGTCGGTGCCGCTCTCGGCGCTGACCGCTGAAAATGGCGCGACCTATGTCTGGGTCGTTGGCGCCGACAACACATTGAAGAAAACCCCGGTGCGTGTCGGCCCGTTCGGCGAGAAAGTCGTGCCGGTGCTCGAAGGCTTGAACGCCAATGATTGGGTGGTCGCCGCTGGTGTGCATGTACTGCTCGAAGGGCAGCAGGTGCGACCCGTTGATCGCTCCAACCGTGTGGTCAATCTGGCGGACAAGGAGTAAGCCCCGATGCGCTTCAACCTTTCTGAATGGGCGCTGCGTAATCGCCAGATCGTACTGTTCCTGATGCTTTTGCTGGCCATCGTCGGTGCGTTGTCCTACACCAAGCTCGGCCAGAGCGAAGACCCGCCGTTCACCTTCAAAGCCATGGTTATCCAGACCCGCTGGGCGGGCGCGACGGCGCAGGAAGTGTCGCGCCAGGTGACCGAGCGCATCGAAAAGAAACTGATGGAAACCGGCGAGTACGAACGCATCGTTTCCTTCTCGCGTCCCGGCGAATCTCAGGTCACGTTCATTGCTCGCGACTCGATGCATTCCAAGGACATTCCCGAGCTCTGGTATCAGGTGCGCAAGAAGATCGGCGACATTCGTCAGACCTTGCCACCGGGGATTCAGGGGCCGTTTTTCAACGATGAATTTGGCACCACCTTCGGCAATATCTACGCGCTGACCGGCGACGGTTTCGATTACGCCGTGCTCAAGGATTATGCCGACCGCATCCAGATTCAGCTGCAACGGGTCAAGGATGTCGGCAAGGTCGACTTGCTTGGTTTGCAGGACGAGAAGATCTGGGTCGAGCTGTCCAACGTCAAACTCGCCACTCTCGGTTTGCCGCTGGCGGCGGTGCAACAGGCGCTGGAAGAGCAGAACGCGGTGTCCACCGCTGGCTTCTTCGAGACGAGCAGCGAGCGCTTGCAGCTACGGGTCACGGGGAATTTTCAGACAGTCGACGAGATCAAGAACTTCCCGATCCGCGTTGGCGATCGAACGTTCCGTATCTCCGATGTTGCCGACGTGCGGCGCGGTTTCAACGATCCGCCGGCGCCGCGCATGCGTTTCATGGCTGAAGATGCAATTGGTCTGGCCGTGGCGATGAAGGACGGCGGCGACATTCTGGTGCTCGGCAAGGCACTGGAAGGCGAGTTCTCGCGGATCCAGAAAAACCTTCCGGTCGGCATGCAATTGCGCAAAGTCTCCGACCAGCCAGCAGCGGTAAAAACCGGGGTCGGCGAGTTTGTTCAAGTGCTGGTCGAGGCGCTGGCGATCGTGCTGCTGGTGAGTTTTTTCTCCCTTGGCGTGCGCACCGGCATGGTCGTGGCGCTGACCATTCCGCTGGTGCTGGCGATGACCTTTGCCTGCATGTATTACCTCGGCATCGGCCTGCACAAGATCTCCCTCGGTGCGCTGGTGCTGGCGTTGGGGCTGCTGGTGGATGACGCGATCATTGCCGTGGAAATGATGGCGATCAAAATGGAGCAGGGCTTCGATCGCATTCGCGCGGCGAGCTACGCCTGGACCAGCACCGCGTTCCCGATGCTTACCGGTACGTTGATCACCGCCGCAGGCTTCCTGCCCATTGCCACGGCGCAGTCGGGTACTGGCGAATACACCCGTTCGATTTTTCAGGTCGTGACGATTGCTTTGCTCGCTTCATGGGTGGCGGCGGTGGTGTTCGTGCCGTATCTGGGGGAAAAACTCCTGCCGGACCTGGCGAAAATTCACGCGGCTAAACATGGCACTGCCGATGGCCAGGCGGACCCGTATGGCACGCCGTTCTATCAGCGGGTTCGACGTGTGGTGGAGTGGTGTGTGTCGCATCGAAAAACCGTGATTGTGTTGACGGTCGGGCTGTTTATCGCCTCGGTGGTGTTGTTCCGTTTCGTGCCGCAGCAGTTCTTCCCGGCCTCCAATCGGCTGGAATTGATGGTCGATCTGAAACTGGCCGAGGGTGCGTCGCTGGCCAATACCACTGGCGAAGTCAAACGTCTGGAAGCGATGCTCAAGGAGCACGCCGGTATCGACAACTATGTGGCGTATGTCGGCACCGGATCACCGCGTTTCTACCTGCCGCTGGATCAACAACTGCCGGCGGCGAGCTTCGCCCAGTTTGTCGTGTTGGCGAAAAACATCGAGGAGCGTGAGGCGCTGCGGGGCTGGCTGATCAGTACGCTCAACGAGCAATTCCCGTCACTGCGGTCGCGAGTCACGCGTTTGGAAAACGGCCCGCCGGTTGGCTATCCGGTGCAGTTCCGCGTCACGGGTGAGCACATCGAAGAAGTCCGCGCGCTGGCGCGCAAGGTGGCGGCCAAGGTTCGCGAGAACCCGCATGTGGCCAATGTGCATCTGGATTGGGAAGAACCGAGCAAGGTTGTGTACCTGAATATCGATCAGGACCGCGCTCGGGCACTTGGGGTGAGCACCGCCAATCTGGCGAAATTCCTGCAGAGTTCGCTCACCGGATCGAGCGTCAGTCAGTATCGCGAAGACAACGAATTGATCGAGATTCTGCTGCGCGGCACGGTGCATGAGCGCACCGAGTTGTCGTTGTTGCCGAGCCTGGCGGTACCGACTGATAACGGTCGCAGTGTGGCGTTGTCGCAGGTCGCCACGCTCGAATATGGTTTTGAAGAAGGCATCATCTGGCACCGTAATCGTCTGCCGAACGTGACCGTGCGTGCGGACATTTATGGCAAGGAGCAGCCCGCGACGCTGGTGAAGCAGATCATGCCGACGCTGGATTCGATTCGCGCTGAATTGCCGGACGGTTATCTGTTGGATGTCGGCGGTACGGTGGAGGACTCGGCGCGTGGGCAGAAGTCGGTGAACGCCGGGGTGCCGATGTTCATTGTTGTGGTGCTGACGTTGCTGATGGTGCAACTGCGTAGCTTCTCGCGCACGGTGATGGTGTTTTTGACGGCGCCGTTGGGGTTGATCGGGGTGACGTTGTTTTTGATGGTGTTCCGTCAGCCGTTCGGGTTTGTGGCGATGCTGGGGACGATCGCGCTGTCGGGGATGATCATGCGCAATTCGGTGATTCTGGTGGATCAGATTGAGCAGGATATTGCCTCGGGTTTGAAGCCTTGGCAGGCGATTATCGAGGCGACTGTGCGGCGTTTTCGGCCGATTGTGCTGACGGCGCTGGCGGCGGTTCTGGCGATGATTCCGTTGTCGCGCAGTGTGTTTTTCGGGCCGATGGCGGTGGCGATCATGGGCGGGTTGATTGTGGCTACGGCGCTGACGCTTTTGTTTTTGCCTGCTTTGTATGCGGCTTGGTTTCGGGTGCGTCGGGAGGGTTGAGCCTTGGCGGCCTTTGGGCCGACCATGCTCTGGGGTTTTTGGGTGAATATCCGTTTCTGCGGGTGTTGCCGCTGGCGGTTTCGCTCTTACAGCGAGTCCCTTTGGCAAACGCCCCAAAGGAACCAAAGGTCTGGGCCCCGGCGTTCGGCCCGCTCGCTGGGGCTCGGGGTTCCTTCGCTCCGGAATTGATCCGGGGGCATCGCTTCCGGTTTGCTTCGCTGCACCTCCTTTCGATGTATTCGACTTCGTCGAACGGCGCTTCGCGCCCACCCCCGGATCAATCCCTCCACTCAGCCTGCCGAAGGGGCCGGTACGGCAAGATCAAGAGCTGCAGCCGAGCTAACGCTCATCCTGTTGAGTGGTGAGAAGCGAAGCGGGGCGGGGGGGGCTGTTTTTGTTTTTGCTTTGGCTTTTGCTTTGGCTTTGGCTTTTGTTTTTCTGTGGGAGCGAGCCTGCTCGCGATGACGGCCTGACAGCCGACCGATCTCTGCCTGAATGTGCGCTGCCGAAATTGTGGGAGCTGGCTTGCCAGCGATGGCGTCCGACAGGCTCCCGGTTTTCTATCTGAATGCCCCGAACTCAAATTGTGGGAGCGAGCCTGCTCGCGATGACGGCCTGACAGCCGACCGATTTCTGCCTGAATGCGCGTGGCCGAAATTGTGGGAGCTGGCTTGCCAGCGATGGCGGCCTGACAGGCTCCCGGTTTTCTATCTGAATGCCCCGAGCCCAAATTGTGGGAGCGAGCCTGCTCGCGAAGGCGATCTGAAAAGCAAAGTTGTTTAACGGTGTGACGAAAACTCAGAACCTTCCCACATGTTTTTCAGGTTGTCCGTCGGACGTGCGATCTCTAGCCTTGGGCTGTCGCTGCAAAAATCAGCGACCGGGTTTCGCAGCCCGGTTAAACTTCAGACGCACAGCGTCCACCATCCGAAAACGGGCGCTTTTTTATGCCTGTGTCATGGCGGCTGTGCGCGGGATACCTTCGGGTATGCCGGGTGCCTGAAGTCCCGGTCTGCGAACCTGCGTACAGCTGCCACCTAACATTCGTTTCGCAGCGAACGGTGGCGGCTCCACTACTTCAGGAGATTTCGCCATGTTCAAACCCACGCCAAACCCGCCCAAACCCGTCAGTCATCCCAGCACGATCTTCACCGTCCTCCCCGAAGTCGATTCCGAAACACTACTCGCTCACGCCTGTGAAACGCTGGCCTCAGCCAACATCATGGCCACGGAACTGGCGTTCACCCTGAGTGGCCCGACGTGTAATCATCTTCTGGGTATTCAGCAAATGATCTCCCTCGCAGAACTGTCGGTGAACCGCGTCCTCGATCAAGTCGATCCGCAAACCTGACGCCCAACAAAAAGCCCGCTGAACCTGTGAAGTTCAGCGGGCTTTTTGTCGTTCAGAACTTTACAACGTGCCGAACACTTTCTTCGCCAGACTCGTCGCCGCAGCGGCCGGGTTCTTGCGCAGGGTTTCTTCCTGTTTGCCGATCATTTCAAACAAACCGTTGAGCGCTTGCTCGGTGACGTAGTTTTCGACGTTGGCGCTCTTCGCGTCGACAACGCCGAAGGTCGCGGCCTGGCCGGCGAAGGCGTTGTATTTCTGTGCCACGCCAACTTTGTCGGTGGCTTGTTTGACGATGGGCAGGAATTTGGCGCGGATCTGTTCGCGGCTGGATTTATCCAGGTATTGGGTGGCCGAGTCGGTGCCGCCGCTGAGGATGCCTTTGGCGTCGGCGACGCTCATTTTCTTCACGGCGTCGACGAGGATCGGCTGGGCCTGGGTTACGGCAGTTTCCGCGGCTTTGTTCATGGCGGTTTCCAGCTCTTCGACCTGGGCGCCCATGCCGAAGGCTTTCATCTTGCTGGCGGCTTTGCCGAGTTTGCCCGGCAGTTCGATTTTCACGTCAGGGTTGTTGCTGAAACCGCCCGGGGTGCCGAGTTGTTTGACGGCCAGTTGCGCGCCTTGGGTCAGGGCATCCTTGAGGCCTCCGGTGGCGTCTTGCTGCGACAGGTCGGCGAGCGACAGCGCCAGCACGTTGGCGGAGATCATCAGGCCCGCGCACAGGCCGGCGAAGCGAAGGGTAGGGCGGAACATGGCTGCTTCCTTGATAGACAATTAGCGAATGGCGTCGACGCGGATTTTCAGCGGCTGCGGATCGTTGCCGTCGAGTTGCACGGCGTGGTTTTCGGTGGTGATGAACATCAGTTCACCGTTGACCTCGATGCGTGCGCTGACCGAATAGCGGTGGCCGGGTTTGACTTGCACCGGATCGTAGGTCAAGTGGAACGGCAGTGGCACCTGACCTTTGACCGGGCCTTTGTGTTCATCGAGCACCACGGCCGGGGCGTCGGCCAGCGATACGTCTTGCAGGCTCACGCTCAGGGTCGCGCTCGGTGGCAGGGCGATGCGTTGCAGGTAGAACACTTCGCCGTCGAGGCTGGCCTTGCCGGCGGGTGTGGTCGATTGGCAGGCGCTCAATAGGGTGGCGGCTGCGAGCAGGGTGAGTTTTTTCATGACTGATTTCCTACAGGTAAGCATCAAACTTCGGGCTCTGCGGTGACTTGATCGGCCGCATCTTCACTGCGATGCAGCGCCACCTGACGGATCGATAAACGAATCTCCGCCGGTAACACGCGTTTGGCCGCGCCTTCGGCCAGTTCGCCGAGCAGTTCGTGGTAGCTCAGTTTGCCGGCGTCGTCGCGACGCAAAACGTCGAGGTCGAGCAGGGTCTGGATGAAATGGCGGAACAGGCTCTTGTCGAAGAATTCCGGGGCATTGAGGCCGTGCAGGATCGACAGGCGCTGGGCCATGACGGTGCACAGGTCTTCCAGTTCTTCGGCGCTGATGGTGTTCTGCCCGGCGTTGAGCAGCAGCGACACGGTCATGTAGAAGCGCTGCAAGGTCTGCGCGATGCTTTTCGACAGCAGAGTCAGCAACACGAAGTGCCGCGAACTTGGCGCCGGGCGCATGTACACCTCTTTCTCGAAGCGCAGCAGACCTTGCTCGACAAACGCTTCCAGCCACTGATCGACCACAGCGTCGAGTTCGTCCAGCGTCCAGCGGATGAACAACTCCGATTGCAGGTACGGATACAGGGCACGGGTGTAGCGCAGGATCTGTTCGCGGCTCATGCGCGAGGTGCTCTGGAAGAAGCTCGCCAGCAGCGACGGCAGCGCGAAAATGTGCAGCACGTTGTTGCGGTAGTAGGTCATCAGGACGGCATTTTGCTCGTCGAGATAGAGAATCTTGCCCAGCGCATCGTTCTGCTCGGACAGCAGGTCCATGTCCTTCACATGCTCGATCAGCGCGCGGCCATCGCCTTCCGGCAACGTGGTGTGCGGCGAGTAGGGAACCTTGCGCAAAAGCGCCAGGTACAGATCCAGCACCCGTGCCATCGCCCGATCGTCCAGCGCCAGGCGTGTGGTCGACAGGAGGGCGAGCGCGACCAGATTCACCGGGTTGATCGCCGCCGCTTCGTTCAGATGCTGCGCGACTTTTTCGCCGAGGCGATTGGTGGTTTCGTTGAGCCACGCCGGTTTGAATTGCGGACCGAGTTCCTGTTGACGCCAGTCCGGCTGCTCGCTGTCGAGGAATTCCGCCAGTTTGATCGGTTCGCCGAAGTTGACCGCGACCTGACCGAAGCGCTGCTTGAGTGCGCCGATGACTTTGAAGATGTCGAAGATCGACTCTTTCTTCTTGCTCGCGCCGCGCAGCTCACCAAGGTAGGTGCGACCTTCCAGCACCCGCTCGTAACCGATGTACACCGGCACGAACACAATTGGCATGCGCGATGAGCGCAGGAAACTGCGCATCGTGATCGCGAGCATCCCGGTTTTCGGTTGCAGCATGCGTCCGGTGCGCGAGCGACCGCCCTCGACGAAGTATTCGACCGGGAAACCTTTGGTGAACAGGGTGTGCAGGTATTCGTTGAACACCGAGGTGTACAGCGGGTTGCCCTTGAACGTGCGGCGCATGAAGAAGGCGCCGCCACGGCGCAGCAGGCTGCCGATCACCGGCATGTTCAGGTTGATCCCGGCGGCGATGTGCGGCGGGGTCAGGCCGTTGCGGAACAGCAAGTACGAGAGCAGCAGGTAATCGATGTGGCTGCGGTGGCACGGCACGTAGATCACTTCGTGTCCCTGCGCGACTTTCTGTACGCCTTCGATGTGGTTGACCTTGATGCCGTCGTAGATTTTGTTCCAGAACCAGCTCAGCACCACTTCGAGAAAGCGGATCGCGGTGTAGGTGTAGTCCGAGGCGATCTCGTTGCCATAGCGCAGGGCCTGGGCCTTGGCTTTTTCCGGCGAAATGTTTTCGCGTTCGGCTTCGTCGAGGATCGCTTGCTTGACCAGCGGCTGGTTGAGCAGACCCTTTACCAGATTACGCCGGTGAGAAATGTCCGGGCCGATAACGGCGGCTTTGAGATTGCGGAAGTGCACGCGCAGGATTCGCTGGGCCATGCGCACGGTGCGCTCGTGGCCCTTGTTGTGATCGATCAGTTCGCGCAGATGAATTGGCGCGGAGAATTGCACGCGGGTCTTGCGCCCGAGAATCATGATGCTCAGCAGTCGACGCAAGCGTCCGGTGACTGCCCAGCTGTCTGCGAACAACAGCTTCCACGGACTCGATTCGCTGTCCGGCGACTGGCCCCAGAACACACTGACCGGAATGATCTGCGCGTCTTCGGCGGCATTCTGGGTGAGGGCGCTGACAAGGCGCGTCAGGGTCGGCGGCGCGCCGCGTTTGTCCTGACGGCCGAGCCAGTCCGGGTCCGGCGTCAGGTAGAAGAACGCGGCCGGCTCCAGCAGATTACCCACCGACACCGCCAGCACCGGCCGTGGCAGGCCGGCCTTGGTGCACTCGGTGTCGAGCACGGCCAGATCGGTCAGCGAAGGGTTTTGCAGGACGTAGAACACCGGACGACTGCGGTCGAGGTTGAGGGTGAACGACGACTGGTTGATGGTCTCCGAGCGAACCCAGAGATACAACAGTCGGCGCAAGGTGCCAAACACAAGACGGCGAAACGGGGAACGGGTCATACGGCTTCTGCATGAGTGAATAAAACCGAGCGGCTGCTCGGGAGGTCGACAGTTTGCCGTATTCATCGAAAATCGGCAAAAAAGCGGCGAAGTAATCTCCTGTTGAGAGTTTTCGCGCCTGTCATATACTCGGCGGTCTGTCGCCGGGGCCCTTTAAAGGCCGTCGGACGCAGGCTGACGTTCCTCAAAGGCTTTCCTGCGAAAAGCCTGTCCAATAATAAAAAAGGAGTATGAACAGATGGCAACACGTGAAACCGGCAACGTGAAGTGGTTCAACGACGCCAAGGGCTACGGCTTCATTCAGCGCGACGACGGGGTGGACGTGTTCGTGCACTACCGCGCGATTCGCGGCGAAGGGCACCGCTCGCTGGCGGAAGGTCAGCAGGTCGAGTACGCCGTGGTGACGGGGGAGAAGGGTTTGCAGGCTGAGGATGTGGTAGGCCTGTAACCTTGAAGATCAAAAGATCGTCCGATCGCGGCCCGAGCCTTCGGCAGCTCCTACAGGGGAATGCATTCCAAACTGTAGGAGCTGCCGAAGGCTGCGATCTTTTGCTGGTTAAGCGGTCTTCCAGGTGATCTCTTCTTCACCGTCTTCGCTGATGCGCATCCAGCGATCCGCCGTCTCCTCACCTTCTTCCTCAACCCACGTGCCCGGCGCGCAACGCACTTCGACGTTCAGCGCGGCAAAGGCTGCGCGGGCGCAGGCGATGTCGTCGTCCCACGGGGTCGCATCGCTTTCCAGGAACAGGCTGTTCCACTTGCCCACGGCTTTTGGCAGCCAGGTGACCGGGACGTTGCCGGCCTTGCACTTGTAGGTCTGGCCTTTCTGTACCCAGTCGCTGCACGGGCCCAGCGCGGCGCCGAGCCAGGCGGAGATGGCCTTGTGGTCGACGTCGGCGTCTTTCAGGTAAATCTCGATGTCCGGTTGGCGCATGGATGTCCTCACTGCGGGTCTGAAAAATCCATTCGCGGATTTAGCCGGCCCCGGGCATTTGCCCGAGACCAATAGTTATTGAAGAACGAAATAATCGTAGCGCATCGACACAGTGGTCTCGAACGGCTCGGCCTGCTCGATCACTGCTGCACGACGCTCGGCACTGGCGCGCCAGCCGTGGGGTGTCATCGCCAGGAGGTTGGCGCGATCCTGCGGCTTGTCCAGTGTCAGCTTGAATTCCAGGGTTTCACTGTGCGCCAGCGCCATGCCTTGCGGCACCAGGGCCAGATGCTTGTCGTCGGTGTATTCACGCACTTCGTCGTACAGGCTTTCGCGCAGTTCCATCAGATGGCCGCTGGTCGGGCCGACTTTCATCAATCCGCCGCCGACGCTCAGCAGGCGTTTGGCCTCTTCCCAATCCAATGGACTGAAGACGCTGGCAAGAAACTGGCAGCTGCCCGAGGCCAATGGCACGCGGGCCATGCTGGCGATCAACCAGGTCAGTTGCGGATTGCGTTTGCAGGCGCGTTTGACGGCTTCACGCGAGATGTCCAATGCGTAGCCATCGGCATCCGGCAGCGCATCGGCGATCTGCGCGGTGTAGTAACCCTCACCACAACCGATATCGACCCAGCGTGCCGGCGCGTAGCTCGCCGCCAGTTCGGCCAGACGCTTGGCCACTGGCGCGTAATGCCCGGCGTTCAAGAAATCACGGCGGGCCTCGACCATCGCCTGATTGTCGCCAGGATCGCGGCTGTTTTTGTGCTGCACCGGCAGCAGGTTCAGGTAACCCTGCCGCGCACGGTCAAAACGATGCCCGGCGGGACAGACCACGCCGTTATCCACCGCATTCAGCGGCTCACTGCAGATCGGGCACGCGAGCATCAGGCGAGCAACTTGATCATGGTCTGGTAGTAAATCTCGGTCAGTACATCGAGATCGGCCGCCAGCACACGCTCGTTGACCTGGTGAATGGTCGCGTTGACCGGGCCCAGTTCAACCACTTGCGTGCCCATGGTCGCGATGAAACGGCCGTCGGAGGTGCCGCCGCTGGTCGAAGCCTTGGTCTGGCGACCGGTGATGTCCTTGATGCTCGCCGACACCGCGTCGAGCAGTGCGCCCGGCTCGGTGAGGAACGGCAGGCCGGACAGCGCCCAGTCGATGTGCCAGTCCAGGTCATGTTTGTCGAGGATGTCGGCCACGCGTTTCTGCAGGCCTTCAACAGTCGATTCAGTGGAAAAGCGGAAGTTGAACACGGCCACCAGATCACCCGGGATCACGTTGGTCGCGCCAGTGCCGGAATTGACGTTGGAAATCTGGAAACTGGTCGGCGGGAAGAAATCGTTGCCGTGATCCCAGTGCTCGGCGGCCAGTTCGGCCAGCGCCGGCGCCGCGAGGTGGATCGGGTTCTTGGCCAGGTGCGGATAGGCCACGTGGCCCTGAATGCCTTTGACGGTGAGCTTGGCGCCCAGCGAGCCGCGACGGCCGTTTTTCACCACGTCGCCGACCAGCGTGGTGCTCGACGGTTCGCCGACGATGCACCAGTCCAGACGCTCGTTACGCGCGGCCAGACGCTCAACCACAGCCTTGGTGCCGTGGTGCGCCGGGCCTTCTTCGTCGCTGGTGATCAGGAACGCGACCTTGCCTTTGTGGTTCGGGTAGTCGGCGACGAAGCGCTCGGCGGCGACGGTCATCGACGCCAGGCTGCCTTTCATGTCCGCCGCGCCACGGCCGCAGAGCATGCCGTGTTCATCGATCAGCGCGTTGAACGGGTCGATCTGCCAGGCAGTCACCGGACCGGTCGGCACCACGTCGGTGTGACCGGCGAAACACAGCACCGGGCCATCGTTGTTGCCGTGGGTGGCCCAGAAGTTATCCACGTCTTCAATGCGCATCGGCTCCAGTTTGAAACCGGCATCGCCCAGGCGCTGCATCATCTGCTTCTGGCAGTCGGCGTCGACCGGCGTCACGGACGGACGGCGGATCAGGTCGATGGCGAGTTGAAGGGTCGGCGAAAGGTCGGCGTGGGCCGTCATGGAAAACTCCGAAAACTTGAAATTGGGCAAGGGCCAATGTGGGAGCGAGCCTGCTCGCGAATGCGGTGTGTCAGTCAACATAATCGGTGATTGTTACAACGCCTTCGCGAGCAGGCTCGCTCCCACAGGGGATTGAGTTCGGTCAGTAAGACCGGTTATCACGCCAAGCCCCGCAAAATGGCGGTTATCTTAAAGCAAAACGGCGACCATTGGCCGCCGTTTAGTGCATCGACAAGGAATTAGACGGCCGGTGCCGGCTCAGGCGCCGCGGCCGGTTTTGGCAGCGACGACAGGAACGCCATGATCAACGCCGCCAAATACGGCAGCGACTGCACCAGCAACATGACCACCCAGAAACGCATGTCGTTGCTCGGCATGCCGTTGACCAGATAGATCCCCAGCGCCGCGCCCCACAACAGCAGCATGATGAACAGCTCTTCGCGTGCTTCGGAGATCGCCACCCAGAAACCGTGGTTATCAGCGTTTTTCGGCGTGCGGAAGAACGGAATGCTGCTGGTGAAGAAGCCGTACAACACCGCTTTGGCAATGGTGTGCGACAACGCCAGCCCGGCCAGCGCGGCGCAGAACGCATCCTTGAGGTTCACGCCAACGGCGCGACGGTACAGGAAGATGATCTTGCCAACCTTGAACACAAACAGCGCCAACGGCGGGATCGCGAAAATCAGCAGCGGCGGATCGACCCGTTGCGGCACGATGATCATCGCCGCCGACCACAGCAGCGCGCCGACGGTGAAGAAGATGTTCATGCCGTCCGCGACCCACGGCAACCAGCCCGCAAGGAAGTGGTAGCGCTGACCGCGTGTCAATTCGGTGTTCTTGCCGCGCAGCAGGCTGCCGGTGTGGCGCTTGATGATCTGAATCGCACCGTAGGCCCAGCGGAAGCGCTGCTTCTTGAAGTCGATGAACGTATCCGGCATCAGGCCCTTGCCGTAGCTGTCGTGGTAATACGCCGCCGACAGGCCTTTTTCGAATACGCGCAGACCGAGTTCGGCATCCTCGCAGATACACCAGTCGGCCCAGCCCAACTCTTCCAGAACCGAACGGCGAGTCATGGTCATGGTGCCGTGCTGGATGATCGCGTCGCGGTCGTTGCGGGTGACCATGCCGATATGGAAGAAGCCTTTGTACTCGGCGTAGCAGAGCTTTTTGAAGGTGCTTTCGTTCTGGTCGCGGTAATCCTGCGGCGACTGCACCACGGCGATTTTCGGGTCGGCGAAGTGCGGCACCATGTGCTTGAGCCAGTTCGGGGACACGCAGTAGTCCGAGTCGATAACCGCGATCACTTCGGCATCCTTGGCGGTGTGCGGAAGCAGGTAATTCAGCGCGCCGCCCTTGAAGCCGGCCAATGGCGAAACGTGGAAGAACTTGAAGCGCGGGCCGAGGGTTTCGCAGTAGTCGCGCACCGGCTCCCATACTGCCGGGTCCTTGGTGTTGTTGTCGATGATCAGGACTTCGTAGTCCGGGTAATCGAGGGCAGCCAAGGCGTCGAGTGTCTGTTTGACCATCTCCGGCGGCTCGTTGTAGCACGGCACATGGATCGACACTTTCGGGCGGTAGTGCGAATCACCAACCACCGGCAGGAATTCGCGTCGACGTTTGTGAATCCACACCGCTTCGGCCAGTTCATGGGCCTCGGTGAGTAACACGATGAACACCCCGAACGCACCGAGCGCCAGCAGGAAACCCACCGTCAGACTGAACCATGTGCTGTATTGCAGGCTGTAGTCGTATCCGATCCACACCAGCACCGATCCGCAAAGGAAGGCGATAAAGGTCAGGAAGACGCGTCCGCGCTGGCGCAGCGCTGAGCCATCAATCATCAGCAATGTCAGCGACAACAGCGCTAACACCACCGAACCGACTGCCAGCACGCGCCATTGCGGGATCGCTACCACCGGGCCTTCGAAATTGAATTTCTGCTGACGCGCGGCGTTGAACACGCCCCAGTAGGCGCCGACCGAACCCTCGTCGCTGGCCTTCCACGGCTGGTCGAACGCTTCGATCACGAAGTAGTTGAAGCCCTGGCGATTGAGCTTGTTGACCAGCGTGCGCAGGTAGATCGCCTGATCCGCCGGCGACGCATCAGCGCCACCGCGCATGCGACCGTTGCTCGGCCAGCCGATTTCAGACAGCAGCAACGGTTTTTTCGGGAACATCTTCTTCAGGTCGCGGGCACGGTCGAAGACGAACTGGCCGGCCTTGTCGACCGGGATGAATTCCCAGTAAGGCAGAACGTGTGCGGCGATCAGGTCAACGTGCTTGGCCAGTTCCGGGTGTTCTTCCCAGACGTGCCACTGTTCGGACGTGGTGACCGGCACTTTCACCGCAGCACGAACCCGGTCGAGCAATACGCTGAGTTGTTCAGCGGTGATTTCCTTACGGAAGATCGCCTCGTTACCGACCACCACGCGCACCACACTTCGCGACGTGTTGGCCAGTTCGATGGCGCGAGTGATTTCCCGTTCATTGCGCTCTTGATCAGGGCTGATCCAGATCCCCAGAGTCACGCGCAGACCGAACTCTTCAGCCAGTTTCGGAATGTCTTGCAGGGAGCCGTCGACCGAGTAGATGCGGATGTTATCCGTCAACTTGCTCATGATCTCGAGGTCGCGGCGCATCTCGTCGTCAGACGGATACTGGTCCTTCTGTGGGTACTGGCCCTGCTGGAACGGCGAATAAGAGAAACCGGAGATCTGATCCGGCCAGTTGGGCGCGGAGACCGGGCGATTGATCAGCGCCCAGAAACCAGTGAACAGGGCGGCGATTGCCAGAACCACCACCAGGTTGAGACCAAATTTACGCGATGACATAGCTGTTTCGGGTTCCAAAGGCTGTGGAACGAAGGATCGGTAGGCTATACGCCAAAGGGGCGCGCATCCTACACCGGTAGTTCGCCAGTCGTACAACGGACGGGGAAATTACTCACATTGGGCAAGTGCCGTTGACTTAAGTTCTTACACTTGTCGCTTGAAGCTTAAAACTTGTGGCTGCGTAGCCCTATAATGCGCGCCGTTTTTTGGGGTAATGGTCATGAGTACAGAAGATCCGCGGTTTGCAGGCATCGCCCGTTTGTATGGCATCGAAGGCATGGAGCGCTTGCGCGCGGCCCATGTGGCGATCGTCGGCGTCGGTGGCGTCGGTTCTTGGGCGGCTGAAGCCATTGCGCGCTGTGGCGTGGGCGAGATTTCGCTGTTCGACCTTGATGATGTCTGCGTCAGCAACGCCAACCGCCAGTTGCACGCGCTGGACAGCACCGTCGGCAAACCCAAGGTCGAGGTGATGGCCGAGCGTCTGCGCGGGATCAACCCGGACTGCACGGTGCACGCCGTGGCGGATTTCGTCACCCGCGAGACCATGGCCGAATACATCACGCCGAACATCGACTGCGTGATCGACTGCATTGACGCGGTCAACGCCAAAGCGGCGCTGATCGCCTGGTGCAAGCGCCGCAAGATTCAGATCATCACCACCGGAGGCGCGGGTGGGCAGATTGATCCGACGCTGATTCAGGTCTGTGACCTCAACCGCACATTCAACGATCCGCTGGCTTCGAAAGTGCGCTCGACATTGCGCCGTGATTACGGTTTCTCGCGCACCGTGACCCGTCATTACAGCGTGCCGTGCGTGTTCTCCACCGAGCAACTGCGCTATCCGAAACCGGACGGCAGCATTTGTTTGCAGAAGAGTTTTGTCGGCGACGGCGTGAAGCTGGACTGCGCGGGCGGATTTGGCGCGGTGATGATGGTCACGGCGACGTTCGGGATGGTTGCGGCGACCAAGGCTGTGGACAAGATTGTGGCGGGTGTTCGGCGCCCGGTGGAGCGGGTCAAACCTCAGATTTGAGGTTGCCAGTGATGGCCCCTTCGCGAGCAGGCTCGCTCCCACACTGGAATGCGTTCACATGTGGGAGCGAGCCTGCTCGCGAAGGCGATTAACCTGCCAACTCATTCATCCGCTTGAGCACAGCATTCAGGCCATTACTGCGCGACGGCGACAACTGTCGCGACAGCCCCAACTGACTGAACCAGTCCGGCAAATCCACTTGCTGCAACTCATTAGCGGTCAGGCCATTGACTCGCAACAGCAGCAACGCCACCAATCCACGAATCATCCGTGCATCGCTGCTCGCTGCGAACTGCCAGTGGCCATCCTGTAACGCGCCGACCAACCACACCTGGCTTTCACAGCCATGTACCCGGTTGGCGTCGCACTTGTCTGCGTCATTCAACGGCGGCAGACGATCACCAAACTGCATCAACAACCGCGCCCGCTGTTCCCAACCGGCGGCATTCTGAAACGTTTGCAGCGCCTCGGCAGCCTCTACCGGCAAGCTCATCGCAACAACTCCAGCGCCTGATCCAGCGCTTCAAAGAAGCGTTCCAGATCCTCGGAATCGTTGTACAGCGCCAGCGACACCCGAATCGCCCCCGCCAACTCGAAACGCTTCAGCAGTGGCATCGCGCAGTGATGACCCGCGCGCACGGCAATGCCTTGCTCGGTCAGCAGGTGCGCGAGATCCGCGTTGTGGACGCCTTCAACGACAAAACTGGCCAGCGCCAGTTGCGGTTTGCCCAGCAGGCGAATGCCGTTACGCGCCGCGAGGCCACGCAACAGATAGTCATGCAATGCCGCTTCGTGTGCCGATACCGCGTCCTGATCCAGCCCGGCCAGATAGTCGAGGGTCGCACCGAGGCCGATCACGCTGGCAATCGGCGGCGTGCCCGCCTCAAAACCCAGCGGAGCAGGGCGGAAACGTGCGTCGTGATAGTTGGCTTCCAGGACCATTTCGCCACCGAACTGCCACGGCTTCAGCTGTTCAAGCGCAGTATTGCGCCCGAACAGCACGCCGAGGCCATCGGGGCCGTACAGCTTATGGCTGGAAAATACGTAGAAGTCGCAACCCAGTGCCTGCACGTCATGCCGACCGTGAACCACACCTTGCGCGCCATCGACCACGGTCAGCGCGTTGTGCGCCTTGGCCATGCCCAGCAGCGCCGGCAAGGGTTGCCAGGCACCGAGCACGTTGGACAACTGACTGACCGCCAGCAAGCGCGTACGCGGGCCGATCAGGTGCACAGCGGCGGCGAGGTCAATCAAACCGTCGGCGTCCAGTGGCAGGATCACCAGTTTCAGTTGACGACGTTGTGCCAGTTGCTGCCACGGCAGCAGGTTGGCGTGATGCTCCAGGGCGCTGATGACAATTTCATCGCCCGGCTGGAAAAGATGTTCCAGGCCATAAGCCAGGAGATTCAGCGCGCTGGTGGCGCCGTGGGTAAAGATGATCTGTCCGCTGTCACCGGCATTGAGCCATTGCGCAACTTTCAGCCGACTGTCTTCGAACGCCTGTGTGGCATGGGCCCCGGGCAGGTGTTGTGCGCGGTGCACATTGGCCGCGCCGTTGGCGTAGTAATGCGTCAGCGCGTCGAGCAGGGCTTGGGGTTTTTGGGTGGTGGCGGCGTTATCCAGATAGGTCTGGTCTTGCCGTTGCAGGGCGGCGATGGCCGGAAAATCGGCGCGCCAGGGAGAAGGAATCATCATGGGTTATACGCCTGACCCTGTGGGAGCGAGCTTGCTCGCGAAGCTTTTGGCGACTTCAAGGACGCCTTCGCGAGCAAGCTCGCTCCCACAGGTGATCAATGTGCTGCTTAGTTGTGAGCGTGCAGCGCTTCGTTCAACTCGATCGCCGATTTGTGGGTTTTGCATTCCACCGCACCGGTTTCCGAATTGCGACGGAACAGCAGGTCAGTCTGGCCGGCCAGTTCACGCGCCTTCACAACTTTAACCAGATTGTTGTGCTCATCCAGCAGTGCGACTTTGGTGCCGGCGGTCACGTACAGGCCCGACTCGACGGTGTTGCGGTCGCCCAACGGAATACCGATACCGGCGTTGGCGCCGATCAGGCAGCCTTCGCCAACCTTGATCACGATGTTGCCGCCGCCCGACAGGGTGCCCATGGTCGAGCAACCGCCGCCCAGGTCCGAACCCTTGCCGACGAAGACGCCAGCCGACACGCGGCCTTCGATCATTCCCGGGCCTTCGGTGCCGGCGTTGAAGTTGATGAAACCTTCGTGCATCACGGTGGTGCCTTCGCCCACGTAAGCGCCCAGACGCAGACGCGCGGCGTCAGCGATACGCACGCCGGCCGGTACCACGTAGTCGGTCATTTTCGGGAACTTGTCCACCGAGAACACTTCCAGCAACTCGCCACGCAGACGCGCTTCGAGCTGCATTTCCGCCAGTTCGCTCAGGTCGATTGCGCCCTGGCTGGTCCATGCAACGTTCGGCAGCAGCGGGAAGATCCCGGCCAGGCTCACGCCGTGCGGCTTGACCAGACGGTGCGACAGCAGATGCAGCTTCAAGTACGCCTCAGGCGTGGAAGTCAGTTGCGCGTCTTCAGCCAGCAAAGTGGCGACCAGTGGCTTGTGGCTCTCGGCCAGACGGGTCAGCAGTTTGCCTTGAACAGCGTCGATACCTTTGACTGCTTCAGCCAGTTGCGCCGCTTGTGCGGTGGTGAAGGTGATGGCCTGGTTGCCTTCGGTGTAACCGAGGATCGGCGCAACAGCAGCGACCAGTTCGGCCGAAGGGTTGAGCAGTGGCTGTGCGTAAAACACTTCGAGCCAGGCGCCCTGACGGTTTTGCGTGCCGACACCGAAGGCGATGCTGAACAGAGAGTTGGACATGTGAATACCTCTACAAAGAGTGACGGGCTGCTTACTTCAGAGCGGCCGCGTAGATATCTGGCTTGAAGCCAATCAGGGTTCGGTCACCGAGATCGAGCACCGGGCGCTTGATCATCGAGGGTTGGGCGAGCATCAGTTCGATGGCTTTTGCTTGGTCGAGATCGGCTTTACGTTCGTCGTCGAGTTTGCGAAAGGTCGTGCCTGCGCGGTTCAACACCGTTTGCCAGCCGTGCTCGTCACACCATTGGGTCAGGTGTTCTCGGTCGATACCGGCGGTCTTGTAATCGTGAAAGTCATAGGCGACAGCGTGTTCATCAAGCCAGGTGCGCGCCTTTTTCATGGTGTCGCAGGCTTTGATGCCGAAAAGGTGCAACGTTTTACTTGAAACGGTCAAGGAATTGCCCCCTTTACAGGTGCTGGAAAAAAATGGTGTCGGATTATGCCATGACCAAAGCGTTTCGGGCGCCCGGCTTCATTACCCTGCACCAAATCCCTGCAGGAGCTGTCGAGTGAAGCGAGGCTGCGATCTTTTGATTGTGTTTTTAAACATCAAAAGATCGCAGCGTGCCGCAGCTCCTGCATGGGGATCAGTGTCGGCGTGCGACATAGGTGCAACGGTCAGGCGCAGCCTAAACGGCTAATATGGCAGTTCAACGCTGTCGATTGTCCGAGATTTTGATTTATGCAAACCGCTTACACCGTCCTGATCCTGCTGATGCTGGTCAGCGTTTCGCGTCTGGTCGGACGGGTTATCCCACTGCCGCTGCCACTTGTGCAAATTGCCGCCGGCGCCTTGCTGGCCTGGCCGACCCTTGGTTTGCACGTGGCGCTGGATCCCGAGTTGTTTCTGTTCCTGTTCCTGCCGCCGCTGCTGTTCTCCGATGGCTGGCGCATGCCCAAGCGCGAACTCTGGCACCTGCGTGGCCCGATCCTGACACTGGCTGTGGGGCTGGTGCTGTTCACGGTGGTCGGCGCCGGGTACTTCATTCATTGGTTATTGCCGACGATCCCGCTGCCGGTGGCGTTCGCGTTGGCGGCAGTGCTGTCGCCGACTGATGCCGTGGCCGTCTCGGCGATCTCGCAAAACCGCTTGCCGACCCCCTTGATGCACATGCTGCAAGGCGAAGCGCTGATGAACGATGCGTCGGGCCTGGTGACGTTCAAGTTTGCTTTGGCCGCTGCGGTAACGGGCGTGTTCTCGCTGACCACCGCCAGTTTGACGTTTGTATTGGTGGCGGTCGGCGGCCTGGCCGTTGGTGTGGCGCTGAGTTGGCTGGTCGGGCGTTTGCGGTCGTGGATGATCGCTCGCGGGTGGGATGATCCGGCGACCCACGTGGTCTTCATGTTGCTGCTGCCGTTTGCGGCTTATGTGTTGGCTGAACGCCTTGGCGCCTCGGGCATTCTGTCGGCGGTGGCGGCGGGGATGATGCAGAGCTGGCTCGATCTGCTGCCGCGCCAGACCAGCACACGATTGCTCAATCGCAGCGTTTGGTCGCTGTTGGAGTTCGCCTTCAATGGCTTGATTTTCCTCCTGCTCGGTCTGCAACTGCCGGACATCATCAAAGCGGTGGTCAGCCATGAACCGACGTTGTGGCCGGCGTTGTTTTACCGCTGCCTCGATGTGATCGCGATTTTCCTCGCACTGGTGCTGCTGCGGTTTATCTGGGTACAGAGCATCTGGCGCATATCGGTGTTGTTGCGGCGGTTGCGTGGTAAAGGTGCGCTGACGCAAGTGCCGACTGCGCGATCCTGCTGGCTGCTGACCGTCGGCGGCGTGCGCGGTGCGGTGACACTGGCGGGTGTGATGTCGGTGCCAATGTTGATGGGGGCGGACGCCTTTCCCGAGCGTGATCTGCTGATCTTTATTGCTGCGGGGGTGATCCTGTTGTCGCTGGTGTCGGCGTGCATCGCCCTGCCGTTGTTGCTGCGCGGCATCGAAAAAAGCCCTGATGACAAGCGTCGTCAAGAGGTTCGCGATGCCTGGCGCAAGACGGCCGAGGCCGCGATTCATGCGCTCGAAACCGAAGAGGCCAATCAGCAGGACGCCGCGCAAGCTGCGCTGGCGGCAGAATTGAAGGCGCGGATCATGTCCGAATACCGCCATCAACTGGACGTGTTCAACGATTCGGCGGAAGCCCAGGCGCTGGCGTTCCAGATGGATTTGCTGGAGCGCCGATTGCGCCTCAAAGCGTTGCGGGCGCAACGACTGGAGTTGTATAGCCTCAGCCGTCATCACCAGATTGGCGATGACGTGCTGCGAGAAGTGTTGGGTGAACTGGATCTGAGTGAGGCCAATCTGGGGGTAGTGAAGTGATGGAATCACCCGGTTCGAGTTGGGCTTACCTCGGATAAAGTAATTTCATCAGCTGTTTGTCTTTTTTGCTGATCTTGCGGTTGATGGGGACTTCCCAGTCACCCACTGTCAGATCGTTCGCCACCGGGTGATGCATGATCGACCTCTTGTCGTAGGCCGTGTAAATCGCTTCCAGCGTGTCGAAAGGGGTAAACAGGTTGTGGTCGACTTGCGCGGGCGTTAGCGGACCCATTTCCCGATTCTGATAGAACTCGTAGACCTTTGGTTTATCCCAGGGGATTTTCGCCTGCGGATGCTGGTGTTCATGCATCGCGCCAAGGGCGTGACCAAACTCATGAGTCACGATGACTTCGAAGTCTGGATGATCCGGTTTTACACCCAGGTCCATGGTTCTGTCATCAGGATGAATCAACAACGCGTCGGTGCCGAGCATTGAGCTGTTGAAGTTATTGGTAGTGGCGATGCGTATGTCACCCACGAGGTCGTCAACGAACTCGAATTTCAGGTTGATATACGGCAACCATTGACTGGCGGCCTTTATGATTTTGTCTTTATGATCCGCTTCGAGTTCGTCCATGAAGGCAATCTTCAAGGTACGGCCGTTTGCCCATAGCTTTGAATAATTGAATACCGAGCGTTTACGGCGGTTGCCGGTAGTTGCGCTTTTCGTCGTGCCGGCATTAGCCGGATTTTCATTGATGGCTGCCGCGTAAGCTTCTTGGTCGTCAGGCCATTGTATAAGTTGGCAATCTGTCAGTTCGTGCATGGTGAATTTCATCCTTGAAATTAAGAGTCGGCAGTTATTCAGATGCTGCGAGTAGTGCAATTCAAGACTAGTACTTGGCCGACAGACAAGTGCGTTACACAGTTATATGGGCTGTTACTTGGTTTTTGAATGTTTCAAGCAAGTGCGAGCAGGGCACCACAGTTGCGCGTCACTTGAAATTGCCGGGTTGGCGCTGACATGCTCAGGCAGGCAATTGCCCATAGTTGAGGGCAGGGTAGATTTTTCTGGCGAAGGCCTTGTCCTTGTCGCTAAGCGTCAAATTGAGGCCAACCGCGTCATTTCCGTAGATCAGGTTGGTAGTTGGGTAATGCATGATCGAGAGTTTGTCGTAGTCGCCGAAGACAGCTGCGTCCGGAGACTCCAGCTCGAAAAGGTTGCTGTCTACGTCCTCCCTTGTCCAGCCATGTTGCTTGCCCAGGAACTCATAGGCCGCTTCCTTGTTCCACGGGATGCGCGCCTCCGGGTGCAAATGGGCGTGGTGGAAGCCTAGGGCGTGGCCAAATTCATGCTGGACCGTGTGGTCGAAAAGCGGTGAGTCCGGCGTGGTGCCCAAAACCATTGTTGGTTCGTTGAAATCCACTTTCAATGCGTCGGTCCCTATAAACGAATAGCTGTCCTTTCCTTGCAGGGCGATCCGAATCATTCCAGGCACGTTTTCGACCAATTCAAAGGCCAGGCTGACGAAAGGTTCCCACTTCCGGATGCCTAGTTCGATTCGATATTTCAGTTCGTCGGACACGTCATGCATGAAAGAGAACGTAATAGTGCTGGCATTCTCCCAGAACTTGGTTGTGTAACCCAAGGAACGTTTACGGCGCACTGCTGGCGCGCCGTTATTGTTTTCCGGGGATCGCTCGAAGTTGTCTGTCGGTTTTGCCATTCTTACGAGGTTATAATTGTGCATGGTCAATATCCTTATTGATTGCCAAAGTGTCGCCTTGATTCAGCTGGCGTCAAAATTTTTATATTTGAGGGTAATAGAGTTTTGGTTTTCGGTAGGCTCGGTTTTAGTAGAAGTTCGCGCGATTAAGATCGCTCTACAATGGCCTGCGTTTCAAGGGGGAAGTTAGACCGAGCGGGAAGAAGAGTAAATGTGCTCGTTGTAAACGCTTATATCACGACGGCTGATACCCGCACCGGATTGCCCGGTGCGGGCCATGATTACTGTTGGCGAGTAATGAACGCGCGGATCCGCTGTGCCGCCTCAACGCATTCGGCAAGTGGTGCAACCAGCGCCATCCGTACCCGGCCTGCGCCCGGATTGACGCCGTCCACTTCGCGGGACAGGTACGAACCTGGCACCACGGTCACGTGTTCTTCGGCAAACAGGTCACGGCAGAATGCCGCATCGTCACCTTTCACGTTTGGCCACAAATAAAAGCTGCCATCGGGACGCTGCACGTCCATTACCGGGCTGAGGATTTCCAGTACTGCGTCGAATTTCTCGCGATACAAGGAGCGGTTGGCGCGCACATGTTCTTCGTCATTCCAGGCGGCAACGCTGGCCAGTTGGGTTTGAACCGGCATCGCACAGCCGTGATAGGTGCGATACAGCAGGAAACCCTTGAGGATCTCGGCATCGCCGGCAACGAAGCCGGAACGCAAACCGGGCAGGTTCGAGCGCTTGGACAGGCTATGGAACACCACGCAGCGCTTGAAATCCTTGCGACCCAGTTCGACGCACGCGCTGAGCAGGCCCGGCGGGGGTGTCTGCTCGTCGAAGTAAAGCTCGCTGTAGCACTCGTCGGCGGCGATCACGAAGTCGTGTTCATCCGCCAAGGCGATGAGTTTTTTCAGGGTGTCGACCGGAATCAGCGCGCCTGTCGGGTTGCCCGGCGAGCACAGGAAAAGAATCTGGCAACGCTTCCAGATGTCCGCTGAAACAGCGTCGAAATCCGGGTTGAAGCCGTTATCGTCCAGGCACGGCAGGTAATGTGGCTTGGCGCCGGCCAGGAACGCCGCGCCTTCGTAGATCTGATAGAACGGGTTCGGGCTGACCACCAGCGCATCATCACCACGATTGACCACAGTCTGGGTAAACGCGAACAGCGCTTCACGGGTGCCATTGACTGGTAACACGTTACGGGCCGGGTCGATCCAGCCGCTCGGAACGCCGAAGCGGCGTTCGCACCAGCCGGCGATGGCTTCGCGCAGGGCCGGGATGCCGAGCGTGGTTGGATACACCGCCATCTGATCCAGACTGTTTGCCAGTGTCTCGGCGACAAAGCCTGGCGAACGGTGTTTCGGCTCACCGATGGACAGCGCGATCGGGCGCTTGTCCGGGTTCGGGGTCACAGTGCCGAGCAGGGCGCGGAGCTTCTCGAACGGGTAGGGCTGGAGCTGGTTCAGAGCTTTGTTCATCGGTGCGGGGTCTCGTGCAAAGCGGTTAAATCAGGTCGCGCATTCAAATACTGATACGCGAAAGATTGATATCGGGTTCATGGCTGACGCTCAACTGCTCGACAATCGCATCCTGCAAGCGGCTGCACAGCAGCGGATCGGACAAGGGCTGATTTTTCGCATCAGTAATAAAGAACACGTCCTCCACTCGTTCGCCCAACGTTGCAATCTTGGCGTTTTGCAGCGACAGGTCAAACTCCAGAAAGATGCCGCCGATCCGCGCCAGCAGACCTGGTCGGTCAGGCGCGGTCAATTCCAGTACGGTGACCGGGCGTTGCGCATCGTTGTGGATAGTGACCTGCGGCGCGAACGCGAAATGCTTGAGCTGGCGCGGCACCCGGCGCTGAATGATCGTCGGGTAGTCGTCCGGATTGCGCAGAGCGTCGGTCAAACCGTCGCGGATCTGCTTGATCCGCACAGGGTTGTCGCCGATGGATTCGCCATCGTTGTCGAGCACGATGTAAGTGTCGAGGGTGAACTGGCTGCTCGAGGTGATAACCCGGGCGTCGTGAATGTTCAGGTTGAGCTGATCCATCGCCGCCACGGTCACCGCGAAGAAGTCGTGCTGATCCGGCGCATAGATGAAGATCTGTGTGCCGCCCTCGAACTCGCGCTGGGTGGTTTCCTTGATCAGTACCAGCGGCCCGCCATCGACGGGTTGCTGGAGGATCGCATCGCTGTGCCAGGCCACGTCGCCGGCGGTGTGGCGCAGGAAATAGTCGTCACCCAACTGCGCCCACAGTTGTTCGACGTCGTCCGGATCGGTGCCGCCGCGCACGAGGATGTCAAGTGCCGCGCTTTGGGTCTGACGGATCTGCTCTTCGCGATCCACCGGGTTCTCCAGACCGCGACGCAATGCCCGCTTGGTTTCGGTGTAGAGCTGGCGCAACAGGCTGGCACGCCACGAATTCCACAGCGTCGGATTGGTCGCATTGATGTCGGCCACGGTCAGCACGTACAGATAGTCGAGACGGGTTTCATCGCCGACTGCCTGCGCGAAGTCGTGGATCACCTGCGGGTCGGACAAGTCCTTGCGCTGGGCTGTGGTCGACATCACCAGGTGGTTCTGCACCAGCCAGACAATCAGGCGGCTATCCCACACTGGCAACTGATGGCGCTGACAGAACGCCTCGGCATCGATCGCGCCGATCTCCGAGTGGTCGCCATGACGGCCCTTGCCGATGTCGTGATACAGGCCGGCGAGATAAATCAGCTCGGGTTTCGGCAGCTTGGCCATGAGCTTGCTGGCCAGCGGGAATTTTTCCGATACCTGGGTGTACTGCAGCTTACGCAGGTGTTTGATCAGGTTCAGCGTGTGTGCATCGACCGTATAGATGTGGAACAGGTCGTGTTGCATCTGCCCGACGATAAAACCGAACTCCGGCAGGTAACGCCCGAGAATTCCGTAACGGTTCATCCGTCGCAGATTGCGATGAATGCCGATCTTGCATTTGAACAGCTCGATAAACAGGCTGGTGTTGCGGATGTCGTTGCGGAAATTGTCGTCGATCAGGTGACGATGTTCGCGCAGCAAACGAACGGTGTCGGCGCGCACGCCTTTGATTTCCGGCTGCTGGGCCATCAGCACGAATATCTCGAGCATGGCGAATGGGGTGCGGCGGAACACATTGTCGTTGCGCGCTTCGATGTAGCCGTCATGTAGCTGGAAGCGTGAATTGATCGGCTGCGGCGGCGCTTCGTCTTCCGGCGCGAGGATGACTTCCTCGAAGTGCTGGATGATCAGGTCGCTCAACTGGGCGATGCTCATCACCACCCGGTAATACTGCTGCATGAAGTTTTCGATGCTGTGTTTGGCGTCATCGCCTTCGAACCCCAGCAACGTCGCAATCGAACGCTGATGATCGAACAGCAGGCGGTCTTCGGAGCGTCCGGCGAGCATGTGCAGGGCGTAGCGCACCTTCCAGAGGAATTCCTGAGAGGACGCGAGCAACGCATTCTCGCTCTCTACCAGGAAACCTTCGCCGGCGAGTGCACGCAAATTCAGCGTGCCGTACTGACGACGGGCAACCCACAGAATCGTCTGAATATCCCGTAGTCCGCCGGGCGAGCCTTTGACGTTGGGTTCCAGGTTGTATTCGGTATCGTTGTACTTGTGGTGGCGAGCTTTCTGCTCGGCGCGTTTGGCCAGGAAAAACTCCTTGGCCGGCCACATGTGCGCAGTGCTGGTGACGTCGAGCATGCGTTGACGCAAACGCTCGGGGCCGCTGATGGTGCGGCTTTCCATGAGGTTGGTGACCACGGTCAGGTCGGCGCGCGCCTCTTGCGCGCATTCGTCCACCGAGCGAACGCTCTGACCGACTTCCAGGCCGATGTCCCACAGCAATGTGAGAAACCGCTCGATGGAATCGCGGAAAACTTCGTGGTCGGCGCTGTCCAGCAGGATCAGCAAATCGATGTCCGAGTAGGGGTGCAATTCGCCCCGGCCGTAGCCGCCGACCGCGACTAGCGCGATGTCTGCGTCTTCGCTCCAGTTGAACTGCTCCCAGGCCTTTTGCAGGATATTGTCGACGAACCAGGCACGATCTTCGATTAGCCGCCGAATATCACGACCACTGCGAAAACGTGCATCAAGCACTTCGCGGGCCTGGCGAATCGCCTTCTTGAAGGCGGCGATGGGGCTCGCTTTCAGGGCCAGCTCAGCCTGGAACTGGCCACGGTCGAAGAGTTCGGGATCCACCTGCGGCATCGATTGGCTTTCCTTCTATAAGGCTGGGAGCGTTTGTGGATCAGGCCGAGATGCGTGGAATGGTGTCATCGGCACGCAGGGTGAAGATCTCGTAGCCGGTGTCGGTGACCAACAGGGTGTGTTCCCACTGGGCCGAGAGTTTGCGGTCCTTGGTGATCGCGGTCCAGCCGTCGCCCAATACTTTGGTGTCGGCCTTGCCCTGATTGATCATTGGCTCGATGGTGAAGGTCATGCCGGCCTTCAGTTCCATGCCAGTACCGGCGCGGCCGTAGTGCAGGATCTGCGGCTCTTCGTGGAACACCTTGCCGATGCCGTGGCCACAGAACTCGCGAACCACCGAGAAGCCGTTCTTTTCCGCGTGTTTCTGGATAACTTCACCGATGTCGCCGAGCCGGCAGCCGGGTTTGACGATCTCGATGGCCTTGTACATGCATTCCTGAGTGATTTGCGACAGACGCTCGGCCCACACCGGCACTTCACCGACATGGAACATGCGGCTGGTATCGCCGTGGTAGCCGTCCTTGATCACGGTCACGTCGATGTTCAGTGTGTCGCCGTTTTTCAGCGGCTTGTCATTCGGGATGCCGTGGCAGACGACGTGGTTGATCGAGGTGCAGATCGACTTCGGGTAACCCTTGTAGTTGAGCGGGGCAGGGATGGCCTGCTGCACGTCGACGATGTAGTCGTGGCAGATCTGGTTCAGTTGATCGGTGGTAACGCCCGGTTTGACGTGTTCGGCAATCATTTCCAGCACATCGGCGGCCAGTTTGCCGGCGACACGCATGCCAGCGATGTCCTCGGGAGTTTTGAGGTTAACGGTCATACAGGCTCTCTTTGCGCTCGGCGGCGCTTGCTGTTACGGATAGGGTGGCAGGTGTGCGTTTTTTGCGACCCTGAAAAACGCGATTCTAACAGACGAGAGGAGCAAATCCGCGCCTGCATGCATCGCGTCTGTCTATACAATGGTGCCCGCGGCGCCGATTCCAAGAGGGCTGAGCCCATGTCCTTGGTGTGATTGCAGATTTCGAGTTCCGTTTCTGCCTTCCTTGTGATATAAAATGCGCCGCTTTCCGGGGATACCCCGAAAGGCTTAAATCCACACACGTGTCGACACGATGACCTGGGTGCTTTTGGCGTTATGCCACTGGTTGGTCATTGGGATACGTGGAGGCCAAACCCGACTTATTAAGGAACTATCATGTCCCAAGTCAATATGCGCGATATGCTGAAGGCCGGTGTGCACTTCGGTCACCAAACCCGTTACTGGAACCCGAAAATGGGTAAATACATTTTCGGCGCGCGTAACAAGATTCACATCATCAACCTTGAAAAAACCCTGCCAATGTTCAACGAAGCTCTGACTTTCGTAGAGCGTCTGGCCCAGGGCAAAAACAAGATTCTGTTCGTCGGCACCAAGCGTTCGGCTGGCAAGATCGTTGCTGAAGAAGCAGCACGTTGCGGTTCGCCGTACGTCGATCACCGCTGGTTGGGCGGCATGCTGACCAACTTCAAAACCATTCGTGCTTCCATCAAGCGTCTGCGTGACCTTGAAGTTCAAGCCGAAGACGGTACTTTCGCCAAGCTGACCAAGAAAGAAGCGCTGATGCGCACTCGTGATCTTGAGAAGCTGGATCGCTCCCTGGGCGGCATCAAGGACATGGGCGGTCTGCCAGACGCACTGTTCGTGATCGACGTTGACCACGAGCGCATCGCGATCACCGAAGCCAACAAGCTGGGCATCCCGGTAATCGGCGTTGTCGATACCAACAGCAGCCCGGAAGGCGTTGACTACATCATCCCAGGCAACGATGACGCAATCCGCGCTATCCAGCTGTACATGGGTTCGATGGCTGACGCTGTTATCCGTGGTCGCAGCAATGTTGGCGGCGGCACTGTAGAGTTCGCAGCTGAAGAAGCTCCGGCAGCTGCAGCTGAGTAATTGACGCCCTGGCGTTGACTCAGTAAGCAAAAAGGGGGCTTGGCCCCCTTTTTGCCACCTCGAAAACCATTTGTTAACAGCGCAGCTACAGCATCTGTAACGTGCAGCGGCTAACAAGGGTGTTTCGGGAAGAATTGAACGCCCGTTCGATCGGGTGGAATGGTTGAAAACCTATCCAAGAGGAATTTGAAAATGGCAGAGATTACTGCAGCGTTGGTTAAAGAACTGCGTGAGCGTACTGGCGAAGGCATGATGGATTGCAAAAAGGCCTTGACCAAGGCCGGCGGCGACATCGAAAAAGCCATCGACGACATGCGTGCTTCGGGCGCCATCAAGGCCGCCAAGAAAGCCGGCAACGTCGCTGCTGAAGGCGCGATCGCTCTGGTTGAAGACGGCAAGTCTGCCGTTCTGCTGGAAGTGAACTCGCAGACCGACTTCCTGGCTCTGCAAGACGACTTCAAGGCATTCGTTGCTGCCAGCGTCAAAAAAGCATTCGACGAGAAGCTCACTACCGTTGAGCCTCTGATCGAATCGCAGGAAGCTGATCGCCTGGTACTGGTCGGCAAGGTTGGCGAAAACGTCAACATCCGTCGTCTGGTTCGCGTTGAAGGTGATGTTGTTGGTGGTTACCTGCACGGCAACAAGATCGGTGTTGCTGTTGTTCTGAAAGGCGGCGACGTTGAGCTGGCCAAGGACATCGCTATGCACGTAGCGGCGACCAACCCTGAATTCCTGCTGCCATCGGAAGTTTCCGCTGAAGCAGTTGAGCGTGAGAAGGGCGTTTTCCTGAGCCTGAACGCTGACAAGATCGCTGGCAAGCCAGAAAACATCGTTGAAAACATGATCAAAGGCCGTATCAGCAAGTTCTTGGCTGAAGCGAGCCTGGTTGAGCAGGCGTTCGTCAAGAACCCTGAAATCAAGGTCGGCGACCTGGCCAAGAAAGCCGGTGCTGAAATCGTTTCCTTCACCTACTTCAAAGTAGGCGAAGGCATCGAGAAACCGGTCGACAACTTCGCTGAAGAAGTTGCTGCCCAGCTGGCTGCCGCCAAGCAGTAAGACGGTTTTCAACTGTCGCCCGAAAGAGGCTGCCCGCTCACGCGCGCAGCCTCTTTTCAGATGGGGTAACCAATTATTTATTGGTTTCCACTTGGAACTGACTTACAAAGCCATGTTCCGATGGCGCTGAAGCAGCGCCAAGCTAGAGTGAACGCCAGCTGAAAACAGCTCGCAAAGAATTTTAAATACGCCGCAGGAGAGATTCGCAATGGCTCAGCAGGGCAGTGGTTATCAGGCTCGCTATAAACGCATTCTACTCAAGCTTAGCGGCGAGGCCCTGATGGGCTCGGAAGAGTTCGGGATCGATCCAAAAGTGCTGGATCGTATGGCGCTGGAAGTCGGCCAACTGGTCGGCATCGGCGTACAGGTCGGTCTGGTGATCGGCGGTGGCAACCTGTTCCGCGGCGAAGCCTTGAGCAAAGCCGGTATGGATCGGGTGACAGGCGACCACATGGGCATGCTGGCCACTGTGATGAACGCCCTGGCCATGCGCGACGCGCTGGAACGTGCGAATATCTCGGCAATCGTCATGTCGGCCATTTCGATGGTGGGCGTGACCGATCACTATGATCGCCGCAAAGCCATGCGTCACCTGAACTCCAAAGACGTAGTGATTTTCGCAGCCGGTACCGGCAATCCGTTCTTTACCACGGATTCGGCAGCCTGCCTGCGTGCAATCGAAATCGATGCCGATGTCGTCCTCAAGGCGACCAAGGTCGATGGCGTCTACACCGCAGATCCGTTCAAAGACCCGCATGCCGAGAAGTTCGATCATCTGACTTATGATGAAGTACTGGATCGCAAGCTGGGTGTAATGGACCTGACAGCTATTTGCCTGTGCCGCGACCACAAGATGCCGCTGCGTGTATTCAACATGAACAAGCCCGGCGCCCTGCTGAACATCGTGCATGGCGGCGCTGAAGGCACCCTGATCGAGGAAGGTCAACAATGATCAACGAAATCAAGAAAGACGCTCAAGAGCGTATGCAGAAATCCCTGGACTCTCTGGCCCACGCATTTGGTCAGATTCGTACCGGCAAGGCTCACCCAAGCATTCTGGGCAGCGTAATGGTGCCGTACTACGGCGCTGATACCTCCATTACCCAAGTGGCCAACATCACCGTAAAAGACTCGCGCACCCTGCAAGTCGTGGCTTTCGAGCGCAACATGCTCGCGGCTGTCGACAAGGCGATCCAGAGCGCTGGTCTGAACCTCAACCCGACCAACCTGGGCGAGTTGTTGCTGATCTCCATGCCTGCCCTGACCGAAGAAACCCGCAAGGGCTTCACCAAGCAGGCACGCAGTGCCGCTGAAGACGCTCGTGTTGCCGTGCGCAACATCCGTCGCGATGCGCTGGGCGATTTGAAGAAGCTGGTTAAAGACAAAGAAATCAGCGAAGACGAAGAGCGTCGCGCTGCTGCCGATATCCAGAAACTCACCGACAAGGCTGAGGCTGATATCGACGCGGCTACCAAGCAGAAAGAAGCGGATTTGATGGCCGTATAAGGGTCGAGTTTTTAATGGACAAGACCAAGCAGACTGCGCCGTCCGCGGTGCCGCGCCATGTCGCGATCATCATGGATGGCAACAATCGCTGGGCGAAAAAACGCTTTATGCCGGGTGTCGCCGGGCATAAGGCGGGCGTGGATGCGGTTCGTGCGGTAATCGAGGTGTGTGCCGAGGCCAAGGTCGAGGTGCTCACCCTGTTCGCTTTCTCCAGTGAAAACTGGCAGCGCCCGGCCGATGAGGTCAGCGCTTTGATGGACCTGTTCTTCAAGGCGCTGCGTCGTGAGGCCAAGCGCCTTAACGACAACAACATCAGCTTGCGCATCATCGGTGATCGCTCGCGCTTTCATCCGGAGCTTCAGGTCGCGATGCGCGAAGCCGAGGCCATGACCGCGGGTGCCAACCGTTTCATCCTGCAAATTGCCGCCAATTACGGCGGTCAGTGGGATATCGCACAAGCTGCACAGCGTCTTGCACGTGAGGTTCAGGCCGGGCATCTGCGTCCGGAGGACATCACCCCGGATCTGCTGCAAACGTGTCTGGCAACCGGCGATCTGCCGTTGCCGGACTTGTGCATCCGCACCGGTGGCGAGCACCGCATCAGCAACTTCCTGTTGTGGCAACTGGCTTACGCCGAGTTGTACTTCTCCGACCTGTTCTGGCCGGACTTCAAACACGATGCCATGCGCAATGCGCTGGCCGATTTCGCTTCGCGCCAACGTCGCTTCGGTAAAACGAGCGAACAGGTCGAAGCTGGAGCCCGGGTTTAATGCTTAAACAACGAATCATCACCGCGCTGATCCTGCTGCCGATCGCCTTGTGCGGGTTTTTCCTGCTTGAAGGTTCCGGTTTTGCGCTGTTCATCGGTCTGGTCGTGAGCCTGGGCGCCTGGGAATGGGCGCGACTCGCGGGCTTCACTGCACAATCGTTCCGCGTCGGTTTTGCCGCCGTCGTCGCGTTGATGCTGTTCGTCATGTATGTGCTGCCCGGTCTCGCACCTTGGGTGCTCGGTGCTTCGGTGCTGTGGTGGGCGGTCGCGACGTATCTGGTGCTGACCTATCCACGTTCCAGTGAGCATTGGTCCAGTGCGGCCACCAAACTGGTGATCGGCTTGCTGATTTTGCTGCCGGCCTGGCAAGGTCTGGTACAAATCAAGCAGTACCCGTTGGGTAACTGGCTGATCATGGCGGTCATGGTGTTGGTCTGGGGCGCAGATATCGGTGCCTATTTCTCTGGCCGTAAATTTGGCAAGCGTAAGTTGGCTCCTCAAGTCAGCCCCGGTAAGAGCTGGGAAGGCGTTTACGGTGGTCTGGCGCTGAGCCTGGTGATCACCGCAATTGTCGGCCTGGTGCGTGACTGGACGGTAGCCGAGTTGCTCAAGGGGCTGATTGGCGCTGCGCTGATCGTCTTTATCTCGGTCGTGGGAGACCTGACCGAAAGCATGTTCAAGCGTCAGTCCGGCATCAAGGACAGCAGTAACCTGTTGCCCGGTCATGGCGGCGTGCTTGATCGCATCGACAGTCTGACCGCGGCCATTCCGGTGTTTGCCGTGTTGCTGTGGATGGCTGCGCCGTGAGCCGCCCGCAACTGATTACCGTGCTGGGCGCTACCGGCTCGATTGGCCTGAGTACCCTTGATGTGATTGCGCGTCATCCTGAGCGTTATCAGGTGTTCGCGTTGAGCGGTTTTACGCGCCTCAGCGAATTGTTGGCCTTGTGCATACGTCACGTGCCGCAATTTGCCGTGGTGCCGGAAGTCGCTGCAGCTCGCGGTTTGCAGGATGATTTGCGTGCAGCCGGTCTGGCGACTCGTGTGCTGGTGGGTGAGGCTGGCTTGTGTCAGGTCGCTTCTGCGCCGGAAGTCGATGCGGTCATGGCGGCGATCGTCGGTGCCGCAGGTCTGCGTCCGACGCTGGCGGCTGTCGAAGCAGGCAAGAAGATTCTGCTGGCTAACAAGGAGGCGCTGGTCATGTCCGGCGCCCTGTTCATGCAGGCTGTGCGCAAGAGTGGTTCGGTGCTGCTGCCAATCGACAGCGAGCACAATGCGATTTTCCAGTGCATGCCACAGGATTTCGCCAGTGGATTAAGCAAGGTCGGAGTCCGTCGGATTTTACTGACAGCTTCTGGTGGACCGTTCCGGCAGACGCCCATGAGTGAGTTGGCGCATGTGTCGCCTGAGCAGGCGTGTGCGCATCCGAACTGGTCAATGGGTCGCAAGATTTCCGTGGATTCGGCCAGCATGATGAACAAAGGTCTCGAACTGATCGAGGCCTGCTGGTTGTTTGATGCAAAACCAGCGCAGGTCGAGGTGGTGATTCATCCGCAAAGCGTGATTCACTCGCTGGTCGATTATGTCGACGGTTCGGTCCTGGCTCAGTTGGGCAATCCTGACATGCGCACTCCGATCGCCAACGCGCTGGCCTGGCCGGAGCGTATCGACTCCGGCGTCGCGCCGCTGGATCTGTTTGCGATCGCGCGCCTGGACTTCGAAGCGCCGGATGAAGAGCGCTTCCCGTGCCTGCGTCTGGCGCGGGAAGCGGCCGAGGTGGGCGACAGCGCACCGGCAATGCTCAATGCGGCCAACGAAGTGGCGGTGGCAGCGTTTCTCGACGGACGGGTTCGTTACCTGGAAATCGCGAGTATCATCGAGGAAGTCTTGAACCTCGAGCCGGTCGTAACGCTGGATGATCTCGATGCTGTGTTCACGGCGGACGCGAAGGCGCGAGTTCTGGCCGAGCAATGGCTGGCTCGTCACGACCGATAGGTTTTGCAACACAATAGTTTCAAGCAGCACTGAACAGGATTGCGGAGAAATTAGATGAGCGCGCTCTATATGATTGCCGGCACCCTGATCGCCTTGGGTGTGCTGGTCACCTTTCACGAATTCGGCCACTTCTGGGTCGCGCGTCGCTGTGGCGTCAAGGTTCTGCGCTTTTCCGTAGGCTTTGGCATGCCGCTGCTGCGCTGGCACGACAAGCAAGGTACTGAGTTCGTCATCGCTGCGATTCCGCTGGGTGGCTACGTCAAGATGCTCGATGAGCGCGAAGGCGACGTCCCGGTTGATCAGCTCGATCAGTCGTTCAACCGCAAATCCGTTCGCCAGCGTATTGCTATTGTCGCGGCTGGCCCTATCGCCAACTTTCTTCTGGCCCTGGTGTTCTTCTGGGTATTGGCGATGCTCGGTAGTGAGCAGGTCCGCCCGGTAATCGGTGCGGTCGAATCCGGCAGTATCGCCGCGAAGGCTGGTCTGGGTGCAGGTCAGGAGATCGTCGCGATTGATGGCGAGCCGACTTCCGGCTGGGCCGCCGTCAATTTGCAACTGGTTCGCCGGCTCGGCGAAAGCGGCTCGCTGCAGGTGCTGGTGCGCGAACAGGGCTCTACGGCGGATTCGCCGCGTGAACTGACGCTGGATAAATGGCTCAAGGGGGCTGATGAGCCGGATCCGATTCGCTCTCTGGGGATTCGTCCATGGCGTCCTGCCCTGCCACCTGTGCTCGCCGAGCTTGATCCAAAAGGCCCGGCCCAGGCCGCTGGCCTGAAAACCGGTGATCGCCTCGTTTCTCTTGACGGTCAGGCGCTCAATGACTGGCAGCAGGTGGTCGATACCGTTCGTACGCGTCCTGATACTAAAATCTTGCTGCGGGTCGAGCGCGATGGTGCTCAAATCGACGTCCCTGTCACTTTGGCAGCGCGCGGTGAAAGCAAGGCGCCAAGCGGTTATCTGGGCGCAGGTGTCAAAGCGATCGACTGGCCGCCGGAGATGATCCGCGAAGTCAGTTATGGTCCGTTGGCCGCGATTGGCGAGGGCGCCCGTCGTACTTGGACCATGAGCATCCTGACGCTGGATTCGCTCAAGAAAATGCTGTTCGGCGAGCTCTCGGTAAAAAACTTGAGTGGACCGATAACCATTGCTAAAGTGGCGGGCGCTTCTGCCCAGTCGGGTGTCGCTGATTTCCTGAATTTCCTTGCTTATCTGAGTATTAGCCTGGGTGTTCTGAATTTGCTGCCCATTCCTGTACTGGATGGGGGGCATTTGTTGTTTTATCTGATCGAGTGGGCGCGTGGTCGTCCCTTGTCGGATCGGGTGCAAGGTTGGGGGATACAGATCGGTATCAGTTTGGTGGTCGGGGTGATGTTGCTTGCTCTGGTCAACGATCTGGGTCGACTGTAACGCTTCGCTGAATTGCGAATCTGCCGCATTTTGCGGCAGTTTGTTTATTGCCAGTTGGAATAAGAAAGGACTTCATGAAACGTCTGCTGCTAACTGCGGTTCTCACCGTATTGATGATCGCCGAAGTTCACGCCGAGTCCTTCACCATCTCTGATATTCGCGTCAATGGCCTCCAGCGGGTCTCCGCGGGTAGTGTCTTTGGTGCCTTGCCGTTGAACGTCGGCGAGCAGGCGGATGATCGTCGCCTGGTGGAATCCACTCGTGCGTTGTTCAAAACCGGTTTCTTTCAAGACATCCAGCTGGGCCGCGAAGGCAACGTTCTGGTGATCACGGTCGTCGAACGTCCGTCGGTTGCCAGTATCGAGATCGAGGGCAACAAGGCGATCTCCACTGAAGACTTGATGAAAGGCCTCAAGCAATCCGGTCTTGCCGAAGGCGAAATCTTCCAGCGTGCCACCCTCGAAGGCGTGCGTAACGAACTGCAGCGCCAGTACGTCGCGCAAGGTCGCTATTCGGCTACGGTCGATACCGAAGTGGTATCGCAGCCGCGTAACCGCGTCGGCCTGAAAGTGAAGATCAATGAAGGCACTGTTGCGGCCATTCAACACATCAACGTGGTGGGTAACACGGTTTTCCCTGAGGATGACCTGACCGACCTGTTCGAGCTGAAGACCACCAACTGGCTGTCGTTCTTCAAGAACGATGACAAATATGCCCGTGAAAAACTGTCCGGTGACCTGGAGCGTCTGCGTTCCTACTATCTGGACCGCGGCTATATCAACATGGATATCGCTTCGACCCAGGTGTCCATTACCCCGGACAAGAAGCACGTCTACATCACTGTCAACGTGACCGAAGGCGAGAAGTACACCGTTCGCGACGTCAAACTCAGCGGCGACCTCAAAGTTCCTGAAGACCAGGTCAAGTCCTTGTTGCTGGTGCAGAAAGGCCAGGTGTTCTCGCGCAAGTTGATGACCACCACCTCTGAACTGATCACCCGTCGTCTGGGTAACGAGGGTTACACCTTCGCCAACGTCAACGGCGTGCCTCAGCCGCACGATGATGACAACACCGTGGACATCCTGTTTGCCGTCGATCCGGGCAAGCGTGCCTACGTCAACCGCATCAACTTCCGTGGTAACACCAAGTCGGAAGATGAAGTGTTGCGTCGTGAGATGCGTCAGATGGAAGGTGGCTGGGCTTCGACCTACCTGATTGACCAGTCCAAGACACGTCTTGAGCGTCTGGGCTTCTTTAAAGAAGTCAACGTCGAAACCCCGGCCGTTCCGGGTGTCGATGACCAGGTTGATGTGAACTACAGCGTTGAAGAGCAGGCTTCGGGTTCGATTACCGCCAGTGTCGGTTTCGCCCAGAGTGCCGGTCTGATCCTCGGCGGTTCGATCACCCAGAACAACTTCCTCGGTAGCGGTAACCGCGTCAGCATCGGTCTGACACGAAGCGAATATCAGAGCCGCTATAACTTCGGCTATGTTGACCCGTACTGGACTGCCGATGGCGTAAGTCTGGGTTACAACGCGTTCTACCGCACCACTGACTACGATGAACTCGATGCCGATATCTCGAGCTACTCCGTAGACAGCCTGGGCGCCGGTGTCAACGTTGGCTACCCGATCAGCGAGACTTCGCGACTGACCTTCGGTCTGTCTGCTCAGCAAGACACGATCAATACAGGTAAATACACCGTTGACGAGATTTTTGACTTCGTCAAAAAGGAAGGTGACAGCTATCTGAACTTCAAGGCTTCGGCCGGCTGGTCCGAATCGACCCTGAACAAAGGCGTTTTGCCGACTCGTGGCCGTTCCCAGAGCCTGACCCTGGAGAGCACCATTCCGGGCAGCGACCTATCATTCTTCAAACTTGATTACCGTGGTCAGTTGTTCCAGCCGCTGAGCGAAAACTACACCATGCGTCTGCACACCGAACTGGGTTATGGCGACGGTTACGGTTCGACTGACGGCTTGCCGTTCTATGAAAACTACTATGCTGGTGGTTTCAACTCGGTTCGTGGTTTCAAGGACAGTACGCTTGGCCCGCGAAGCACGCCGAGTCGTGGCGCAGATAAGACCGGTAACACCGGTACGCTGGCCGACCCGGATCAGGATCCGCTGCCATTTGGCGGTAACGTGTTGATCCAGGGTGGTGTTGAACTGCTGTTCCCGCTGCCGTTTGTCAAAGATCAGCGCTCCCTGCGTACTTCGGTATTTTGGGACGTGGGTAACGTATTTGACTCCAAGTGCGAGAAGACTACCAACGCTACCGTCGGTTCGACTTCCGCCACTAAGTGCAACGACATCAGCCTGAGCAACATGGCAAGTTCCGTCGGTGTGGGCGTGACCTGGGTCACCGCGCTGGGTCCTCTGAGCTTCGCGTTGGCCATGCCGATCAAGAAACCGGATGACGCTGAAACTCAAGTGTTCCAATTCTCCCTCGGCCAGACGTTCTAAGCGTCTGACCCAAGATAACGACAATGGATTTTGTAGGAGTGCATCGTGCGTAAGTTGACTCAATTGGTTCTCCTGGCCTCCGTACTGGTGGCAGGCCCGGCGTTCGCCGACATGAAAATCGCTGTCCTGAACTATCAGATGGCCTTGCTGGAATCCAACGCGGCGAAGAAGTACGCCGTGGATGCCGAGAAGAAGTTCGGTCCGCAACTGACCAAACTGAAGACTCTGGAAAGCAGCGCCAAAGGCATTCAGGATCGTCTGATGGCCGGTGGCGACAAGATGCAGCAAGGCGAGCGTGAGCGTCTGGAACTTGAATTCAAGCAGAAGGCCCGTGATTTCCAGTTCCAGTCCAAGGAGCTGAACGAAGCCAAAGCCGTTGCCGACCGCGAAATGCTCAAGCAACTGAAGCCAAAACTGGATGGCGCAGTGGAAGAAGTCATCAAGAAAGGTGGTTTTGACCTGGTGTTCGAGCGTGGCGCAGTCATCGATGTCAAACCTCAGTACGACATCACGCGCCAGGTTATCGAGCGCATGAATCAGCTGAAGTAACCCATGACCGTGACTATCAAGCTCGGCCAGTTGGCCGAGTTCCTCGGCGCCACCCTGCGTGGCGACGCGGAGAAGCAAATTACTGGGCTAGCCACTTTGCAAGAGGCTGGCCCAGCTCAGTTGAGCTTTCTGGCAAATCCGCAATATCGCAAATTCCTTGCCGGTTCTCAGGCAGCAGCGTTGCTGCTCAAAGAGGCGGACGCCGAGGGTTTTGCCGGTAACGCATTGGTGGTGCCGGATCCTTATCTGGCCTACGCACGCATCTCTCACCTGTTCGATTCCAAGCCAAAAGCCACTGCGGGTATTCATCCTTCGGCGGTAATTGCAGCTGATGCGGTGGTTGATCCAACCGCCAGCATCGGTGCGTTTGTGGTGATCGAGGCGGGTGCGCGGATTGGTGCGCAGGTCACTCTGGGTGCCCATTGTGTTATCGGTGCACGCAGTGAAATCGGTGAGGGCGGCTGGCTCGCTCCACGGGTGACGCTGTATCACGATGTGCGCATCGGCAAGCGTGTGGTTATCCAGTCCGGTGCCGTAATCGGTGGTGAAGGCTTCGGCTTTGCCAACGAGAAGGGTATCTGGCAGAAAATCGCCCAGATTGGTGGTGTGACCATCGGTGACGATGTGGAGATCGGCGTGAATACCGCCATCGACCGCGGTGCATTGGCCGATACGGTGATCGGCAATGGCGTAAAACTCGACAATCAGATCCAGATTGCTCACAACGTCCAGGTCGGTGATCACACCGCGATGGCTGCGTGCGTGGGCATCTCCGGCAGCACCAAAATCGGCAAGCACTGCATGCTGGCCGGCGGTGTCGGTCTGGTCGGGCACATTGATATTTGCGACAACGTTTTCCTGACCGGGATGACCATGGTGACCCACTCGATTACCGAGCCGGGTGCCTATTCTTCCGGCACAGCCATGCAACCGGCTGCCGAATGGCGCAAAAGCGCGGCACGCATCCGTCAGCTCGATGAAATCGCGCGACGTTTGAAACAGCTGGAAAAGCGCGTTGGGGACGTGACCCCTGACGGCAATGCTTCATCAGATGGCTGATACCATTTCCATATCAAGTGTGCACAGCCTCTAGACTGCCTCCTTGATTTGCTAGAGGAGTGCGCGTCAGTCGCGCTCCCAATCTTTACATAGGCTTCCCCCCGAAATGATGGACATCAACGAGATTCGCGAATACCTGCCTCACCGTTACCCGTTCCTGCTGGTGGACCGGGTGGTGGATCTGGACACTGAAGGCAAGCGAATTCGCGCCTACAAGAATGTCAGCATCAATGAGCCGTTCTTCAATGGTCACTTCCCTGCGCACCCAATCATGCCGGGCGTGCTGATCATCGAAGCGATGGCTCAGGCTGCCGGGATCCTCGGTTTCAAAATGCTCGACGTCAAACCGGCCGACGGCACTCTGTATTACTTCGTTGGTTCGGACAAACTGCGCTTCCGTCAGCCAGTCAAGCCGGGCGACCAGTTGATTCTTGAAGCTACGTTCATCAGCTGCAAACGCAAGATCTGGAAATTCGAGTGCCAGGCTTCGGTTGATGGCAAGCCGGTCTGCTCGGCCGAGATCATCTGCGCGGAACAAAAAGTATGAGTTTGATTGACCCTCGCGCAATCATCGATCCGTCGGCCGTTCTGGCTGACGGCGTCGAGGTCGGCCCGTGGTCGATCATCGGCGCAGGTGTGGAAATCGGCGAGGGTACCGTGATCGGGCCGCATGTGATCCTCAAAGGTCCGACTCGCATCGGTAAACACAATCGCATCTACCAGTTTTCTTCGGTAGGCGAAGATACGCCCGACTTGAAGTACAAGGGCGAAGAAACCCGCCTGGTGATCGGTGACCACAACGTCATCCGTGAAGGCGTGACGATTCACCGCGGCACCGTTCAGGACCGTTCGGAAACCACGCTGGGCGATCACAACCTGATCATGGCCTATGCCCACATCGGTCACGACAGTGTCATCGGCAATAACTGCATTCTGGTCAACAACACCGCGTTGGCTGGCCACGTGCACGTCGATGACTGGGCGATCCTCTCCGGGTTCACCCTGGTTCACCAGTATTGCCACATCGGCGCCCACAGTTTTTCCGGTATGGGCACGGCGATCGGTAAAGATGTTCCGGCATTTGTCACGGTATTTGGCAACCCGGCCGAAGCGCGCAGCATGAACTTCGAGGGCATGCGCCGTCGCGGTTTCAGCGAAGACGCTATCCACGCGCTGCGCCGTGCTTATAAAACCGTTTATCGCCAAGGGCTGACAGTTGATCAGGCCTTGGCCGACCTGGCAGGACCTGCTGCTCAGTTCCCGGAAGTTGCGGTGTTTCGCGACTCCATCGAGTCGTCGACTCGCGGCATCACCCGCTGATCATGGCCAGTCTGCGTATTGCGCTGGTGGCGGGGGAGGCTTCCGGTGACATTCTCGGTGCCGGCCTCATGCGTGCCCTCAAGGCACAACATCCGTCAGTCGAGTTCATCGGTGTCGGCGGTCCGTTGATGCAGGCCGAAGGCCTGACTTCCTACTTCCCCATGGAGCGCTTGTCGGTCATGGGGCTGGTTGAGGTTCTCGGCCGACTGCGCGAGTTGCTCAAGCGTCGCAAAAAGCTGATTGCCACGCTGATTGCCGAGAAGCCTGACGCGTTCATCGGCATCGATGCCCCGGACTTCAACCTCAATATCGAACTCAAGCTGCGTCAGGCCGGGATCAAAACCGTGCATTACGTCAGCCCGTCGGTGTGGGCATGGCGGCAGAAGCGCGTGCTGAAGATTCGCGAAGGTTGCGATCTGATGCTCACGCTTTTCCCATTCGAAGCCAAATTCTACGAAGAGAAAGGCGTGCCAGTGCGGTTCGTCGGTCACTCGCTGGCCGACGCCATACCGCTGCAAGCCGATCGCGCCGCTGCACGTGCCGAGCTGGGCCTGCCAGACGGGCCGCTGGTCGCGTTGATGCCCGGCAGCCGTGGCGGTGAAGTCGGTCGTCTCGGCGCGTTGTTTCTCGATACTGCCCAGCGCCTGCGGGCCCTGCGTCCGGGTGTGCGTTTTGTCATGCCGTGCGCCAGTCCGGAGCGCCGTGTGCAACTTGAAGAACTGCTCGCCGGCCGTGATCTGCCGGTGACGTTGCTCGATGGCAAATCCCACTTGGCTCTGGCCGCGTGCAATGCGGTGCTGATCGCTTCCGGCACGGCGACCCTTGAGGCGCTGTTGTACAAGCGGCCGATGGTGGTTGCGTATCGCCTGGCACCGCTGACGTTCTGGATTCTCAAACGCATGGTCAAGAGCCCGTACGTGTCCCTGCCGAACCTCCTGGCCCAGCGCCTGTTGGTGCCGGAATTGTTGCAGGACGATGCGACAGTCGAGGCGCTGGCTCAGACCCTGTCGCCATTGATCGAGGGCGGCGAAGAGCAAACCCGTGGTTTCGACGAGATCCATCGCACCCTTCGGCTGGATGCTTCCAACCAAGCGGCGGATGCCGTGCTGAACCTGGTCGGTCAAACACGATGAGCAAGAAAGATATGCAGATGGGCCTGGATTTCACTCTGGTTGCCGAAGTTGAAGAGCTGGTCGCCGGTGTCGATGAAGTCGGTCGTGGCCCGTTGTGCGGTGCGGTGGTGACGGCGGCGGTGATCCTCGATCCGAACCGGCCGATTCTCGGTCTCAATGACTCGAAGAAACTCACCGAAGCCAAGCGTGAAAAGCTTTACGACGAGATCATCGAGAAGTCCCTGAGCTGGTGCATCGCCCGTGCCGAAGTCGAAGAAATCGATGAGCTGAACATTCTGCATGCGACCATGCTGGCCATGCAGCGCGCGGTGGCCGGGCTGCACATTCAGCCGAAACTGGCGATGATCGACGGCAATCGCTGCCCGCACTTGCCCATGCGCGCCGAAGCGGTGGTGCAGGGCGATGGCAAGGTTCCAGCCATTGCAGCGGCATCGATTCTGGCCAAGGTCAGTCGTGACCGCGAAATGGCCGCATTCGAATTGATCTATCCGGGTTACGGTATCGGTGGCCATAAAGGCTACCCGACGCCCGTTCATCTGGAAGCGTTGGTCCGTTTGGGCCCGACGCCGATTCACCGGCGCTCGTTCGCCCCGGTGCGTCAGGCTTATGAGGCGCTGGAAGGTCTGACGCAGGTTTAGTCGCAAGGCTGATGTTTTGTTCGAGGCCCGGTACAATCCGGGCCTTGTTGTCTCTCTGTAACTGGACAGGATCACTATGCCGGCTTCATTCGTTCATCTACGCCTGCACACTGAATACTCCCTGGTCGACGGGCTGGTGCGGATCAAGCCGCTGGTCAAGGCGCTGACCGCCATGAACATGCCGGCGGTTGCGGTCACTGATCAGAACAACATGTGTTCCCTGGTCAAATTCTATAAAAACACCATGGGCGCAGGCATCAAGCCGATCTGCGGCGCCGACCTGTGGCTGTCGAACAAGGACCCGGACGCGCCCCTGAGCCGGCTCAGCCTGTTGGTGATGAACGCCAAGGGCTATCGCAACCTCACCGAGTTGATCTCGCGCGGCTTCATCGAAGGCCAGCGCAACGGCATGATCATCATCGAGCGCGAGTGGGTTGCCGAGGCGAATGAAGGCCTTATCATGCTGTCCGCCGCCAAAGAGGGCGAGATCGGCATGGCGCTGATCAGTGGCAACCCGGCCGAAGCCGAGGCCCTGACGCGTGAGTGGATGTCGGTGTTCCCGGACCGCTTCTATCTGGAAATCCAGCGCACCAGTCGCCCTAACGATGAAGAGCAGTTGCACGGCGCCGTGGCCCTGGCTGACAAGCTCGGCGCGCCGCTGGTGGCGAGCAACGATGTGCGTTTCATCAAGCAGGAAGACTTCGCCGCCCACGAAACCCGGGTGTGCATCGGTGAGGGCCGTGCCCTCGACGATCCTCGGCGCTCGAAGAATTACAGCGATCAGCAATACCTCAAAAGCGCCGAGGAAATGGCCGAGCTGTTCAGCGACATTCCCGACGCAATCGAGAACACCGTCGAGATCGCCAAGCGCTGCAACATCGAAGTAAAACTGGGCACCCACTTTTTGCCCAACTTCCCGATTCCCGATGGCATGACCATCGACGAGTATTTCCGCAAGGTGTCCTTCGATGGTCTGGAGGAGCGGCTGGCGGTTTTGTTGCCAAAAGACACCACCGAAGATTACGACGCCAAGCGTCAGGTCTATGTCGACCGGTTGAATTTCGAACTGGATATCATTATCCAGATGGGCTTTCCCGGTTACTTCCTGATCGTTATGGACTTTATCCAGTGGGCCAAGAGCAACGGTGTACCGGTAGGCCCGGGCCGTGGGTCGGGTGCCGGCTCGCTGGTGGCCTATGTGCAGAAGATCACCGACCTCGATCCGCTGGAATACGACCTGCTGTTCGAACGTTTCCTTAACCCGGAACGGGTTTCCATGCCCGACTTCGATGTCGACTTCTGCATGGACGGGCGTGACCGGGTGATCGACTACGTGGCCGAGAAGTACGGCCGCAACGCGGTAAGCCAGATCATCACGTTCGGTTCGATGGCCGCCAAGGCTGTGGTGCGTGACGTGGCGCGGGTGCAGGGCAAGTCCTATGGCTTGGCGGATCGTCTGTCGAAGATGATTCCCTTCGAAGTCGGCATGACCCTGGAAAAAGCCTACGAACAGGAAGAGATCCTGCGTGATTTCATCAAGGTCGATGAAGAAGCCGCAGAAATCTGGGAGATGGCGCGCAAGCTCGAAGGCGTTGTGCGTAACGTCGGCAAGCACGCCGGTGGTGTAGTAATCGCGCCGACCAAGCTGACTGACTTCTCGCCTATCTATTGCGACGAGGCCGGCGACGGTCTGGTGACCCAGTTCGACAAGGACGACGTTGAAGCCGCCGGACTGGTGAAGTTCGACTTCCTCGGCCTGCGGACCCTGACGGTCATCGACTGGGCGCTGAAGACCATCAACCGCGACCGTGCCAAGGTCGATCAGCCGCCGCTGGACATCGCGTTCATCCCGCTGGACGACAAGCCGACCTATCAGCTACTGCAAAAAGCCGAAACCACAGCGGTGTTCCAGCTCGAGTCGCGCGGCATGAAAGAGCTGATCAAAAAGCTCAAGCCCGACTGCCTGGAAGACCTGATTGCACTGGTGGCCCTGTTCCGTCCTGGCCCGCTGCAGTCAGGCATGGTTGACGACTTCATCAACCGTAAGCACGGTCGCGCCGAACTCGCGTACCCGCACTCGGACTACCAGTACGAAGGCCTCAAGCCTGTATTGGCGCCGACTTACGGCATCATCCTGTATCAGGAACAGGTGATGCAGATTGCCCAGGTCATGGCCGGTTACACCCTTGGCGGTGCGGACATGCTGCGTCGGGCCATGGGTAAGAAAAAACCCGAAGAAATGGCCAAGCAGCGCGGCGGTTTCATTGAAGGTTGCAAGACCAACAATATCGATGCGGACCTGGCTGGTAACATTTTCGACCTGGTGGAAAAGTTCGCCGGTTACGGCTTCAACAAGTCTCACTCTGCCGCTTACGGCCTGGTGTCGTATCAGACCGCTTGGCTGAAGACGCATTACCCGGCGCCGTTCATGGCGGCGGTACTGTCGGCGGATATGCACAACACCGACAAGGTCGTGACCTTGATCGAAGAAATTCGCACCATGAAGCTGCGTCTCGACGCGCCGGATGTGAATAATTCGGAGTTCAAGTTCACGGTGAACGACGACGGCCGCATCGTCTATGGCCTCGGCGCAATCAAAGGCGTTGGCGAAGGCCCGGTGGAAGCGATCACCGAGGCGCGTCAGGCGGGACCGTTCAAGGATCTGTTCGACTTCTGCGCCCGCGTCGACCTCAAACGCATCAACAAGCGCACCCTTGATGGCTTGATCCGCAGCGGTGCGCTGGATCGTCTCGGTCCGTATTTCCACGACGAACAAAAGGCTTATCAGGCCAACATCGACCGCAACCGCGCCGTGCTGCTGGCGGCGATGGAAGAAGCAATCAAGTCAGCCGAACAGACCGCCCGTACCCGCGACAGTGGCCACGCCGACCTGTTTGGCGGGTTGTTCGTCGAGGAAGACGCCGATGTGTATGCGGTGCATCGCAAGGCCAAGGAACTGACTCTCAAGGAGCGTCTCAAGGGTGAGAAAGACACCTTGGGCCTTTACCTCACCGGCCACCCGATCGACGAATACGAAGGCGAAATTCGTCGTTTCGCCCGTCAGCGCATCATCGACCTGAAACCGGCGCGCGATACGCAAACCGTGGCGGGGATGATCATTGCCCTGCGGGTGATGAAGAACAAGAAGGGCGACAAGATGGGTTTCATCACCCTTGACGACCGCTCCGGGCGGATCGAGGCGTCGCTGTTTGCCGAGGCGTTCCACTCGGCGCAGTCGCTGCTGCAGACCGACGCGATGGTGGTGGTCGAAGGTGAAGTCAGTAACGACGACTTCTCCGGTGGCCTGCGCCTGCGAGTCAAGCGGGTGATGAGCATGGAAGATGCGCGTACCAACCTCGCCGAGAGCCTGCGTCTGAAGTTGCAGACGCAGGATCTCAAAGGCGATCAGCTACGCTGGTTGGGTGATCTGCTCAAGCGTCATCGCGGGGCGTGCCCAATCACAATGGAGTACACGAGCCCTGATGCGAAGACCTTGCTGCAGTTCGGCGAGACTTGGCGAATCGACCCGGCGGATGCCTTGATTCAAGCCCTGCGTGACCAGTTCGGGCGAGACAACGTCTTCCTCCAATACCGTTGACCGGCAGGTGCCATCATTGCACTTGCCCGCAACCTGAATTTTTAATCTCGACCTCAGCGCGCCTCTCCCTTAAGGTAGGGCGCGAATAGACAACCGGCCGGCCCAAGCTCATTTGGGACACGACCCAAGACGGACGCCTATGAACCCGAATTTTCTAGATTTCGAACAGCCGATCGCCGACCTGCAAGCCAAGATCGAAGAGTTGCGCTTGGTCGGTAATGACAATTCGCTGAATATCGGCGATGAGATCTCCCGCCTGCAGGACAAGAGCAAAACGCTGACCGAAGACATCTTCGGCAAGCTGACCAGCTGGCAGATCGCACGCCTGGCACGTCACCCGAAACGTCCGTACACCCTGGACTACATCGAGCACATCTTCACCGAGTTCGACGAACTGCACGGCGATCGTCATTTCTCCGACGACGCTGCAATCGTTGGCGGTATTGCCCGTCTGGACGACCAGCCAGTGATGATCATCGGTCACCAGAAGGGCCGCGAAGTACGCGAGAAGGTTCGCCGCAACTTCGGCATGCCGCGTCCGGAAGGCTACCGTAAGGCTTGCCGTCTGATGGAGATGGCCGAGCGTTTCAAAATGCCGATCCTGACGTTCATCGACACGCCGGGCGCCTACCCTGGCATCGACGCTGAAGAGCGCAACCAGAGCGAAGCGATCGCCTGGAACCTGCGTGTCATGTCGCGCCTGAAAACTCCGATCATCGCCACCGTCATCGGTGAAGGTGGTTCCGGCGGCGCATTGGCGATCGGCGTGTGCGATCAGTTGAACATGTTGCAGTACTCGACCTACGCGGTTATTTCGCCGGAAGGTTGCGCCTCGATTCTGTGGAAAACCGCCGAGAAAGCGCCGGATGCCGCCGAAGCGATGGGCATCACTGCCGAGCGTCTGAAAGGCCTGGGCATTGTTGACAAGGTTATCGGCGAGCCTCTGGGCGGGGCGCATCGTGACCCGGCAGCCGCTGCGGCGTCGATCCGTGCCGAGCTGAGCTCGCAACTGGCGATGCTGAAGAAGTTCGACAACGAAGCGCTGCTCAAGCGCCGTTATGATCGACTGATGAGCTACGGTCTCTAAGTCGAAACGCGATACCTGATGTGGGAGCGAGCCTGCTCGCGAAAGCGGTATGACAGTCGACGAATGTGTTGAATGTTAAACCGTCTTCGCGAGCAGGCTCGCTCCCACATTTGATTGAGGCAAAGAGAACGATATGGGGCAGTCCATGATTGATTTGCCTTCCCGGCTTTTGCTTAATCTTGCAGCCTGGCGCAATGCCAGGAACTGGCGGGTCGCTTTCTCCGGCGGCCTCGATTCCAATGTCCTCCTGCATCTGCTGGCCCATCTCGCCAAAACCGAGTCCCTCCCGACGCTAAGCGCCATCCACATCCATCACGGCCTTCAGGCTGCAGCCGATGCGTGGCCGGAACATTGCCAGGCGGTCTGCGATGCGTTGAGCATTCCATTGCAAGTGGAGCGGGTTAAGGTGCAACCGGGCGCGAGTCTTGAGCGGGCGGCGCGGGATGCGCGTTATGCGGTGTTCGGTTCGGTAAACCAGTCCAACGACGTTTTGCTGACCGGTCAGCACCGCGACGATCAGGCGGAAACCCTGTTGTTTCGTCTGTTGCGCGGTGCCGGCGTGCGTGGGCTTTCGGCAATGCCGGCGCAACGTCCGTTGGGGCAGGGCACGTTGGTTCGGCCTTTGCTCGACGTCACTCGCGCCGAACTTGAAGCCTACGCCGCGGCGCACCAGTTGCAATGGATCGAAGACCCGTCAAACGAAGATCGGCAGTTTTCGCGCAATTACCTGCGTCATCAGATCGTGCCGCTGCTTACCGGGCGCTGGCCGCAAGCGCAAGCCAACATGGTCCGTAGCGCCGCACATCTGCGTGAAGCGCAAGGCTTGCTGGATGAGCTGGCAGAGATCGATCTGGCGCACGGCAAAGCCTCGACTGATTTCGACTGGCTGGGCGTGCCGTCGCTGGAATTGGCACCGTTGGCGGCGTTGTCCGTGGCCCGTCAGCGAAATGCATTGAGCCACTGGCTCGAACCACTCACCCGGCTGCCTGATACTGACCATTGGTCGGGTTGGGCGGATTTGTGCGATGCCGGCCACGATGCATCGCCGGTCTGGCGTCTGGCCGATGGCGAGTTGCACCGCAGCGCCGGTCGTCTCTGGTGGCTGAGCGGCGACTGGCTGCGTGCACCAGTGATCGGCGGCGAGTGGCACACCCCGACATCACCGCTACGCTTGTCCGGTAACGGGAGCGTCGTGTTCAGTGGCCAGACGCCTTGCGGGCCGTTGCGCATTGCTTACCGTCAGGGCGGGGAATTGATGCATCTGGCCGATCGTGGCCATCGTGATCTCAAACGGTTGCTCAACGAACGTGCGGTGCCGGCCTTCGTGCGTGGCAGATTGCCGCTGCTGTTTCGCGGTGAAGAATTGCTCGCGGTGGCAAACCTGCCGGGCCTTGATGGCAATGCGCAGGACGGCTGGAAATTGCATTGGCAGCCAACAGACGAAGATCAAGGTTTGAGATGAAAGGGGCATTCCGGTAGACTACGCTCCCTTCTTGATACAACTTCTGTGGATTCGCCTGAATTGCAGGAGTTGCCGATTACCAAGCAGTCTTTGCTGGGCGATTCCAAAAAATGTGTAGCGAGCAACGTACCGGTGTTTCATCTGCCGGTCTGTCCCAACGCGGCGGTTTTTTTGAAAGGTGCACTGTGATTAATGCAGGTGATCGGGGGCTTCGGCCTTCCTTCGCTTTCCCCGGCGGCTCGTACCGCTTTAACGCAGACTTCTAGGGTTTTTCATGACGCGCTACATATTCGTCACGGGCGGTGTTGTTTCTTCATTGGGGAAAGGCATTGCCTCGGCTTCATTGGCGGCTATCCTGGAGGCGCGGGGGCTTAAGGTCACCATGCTTAAGCTGGATCCGTACATCAACGTCGACCCGGGCACCATGAGCCCGTTCCAGCATGGTGAAGTGTTCGTCACCCACGACGGCGCCGAGACCGACCTGGACCTGGGCCACTACGAGCGGTTCATCCGCACGACCATGACCCAGAACAACAACTTCACCACCGGCCGTGTTTACGAACACGTGCTGCGCAAAGAGCGCCGTGGTGACTACCTGGGTGCAACCATCCAGGTGATTCCGCACATTACCGACGAAATCAAGCGCCGCATCATCAAGGGTGCAGGCGATGCCGACGTGGCGATGGTCGAAATCGGTGGCACCGTGGGTGACATCGAGTCGCAACCGTTCCTCGAAGCCATCCGTCAGCTGCGATTCGAAGTCGGCGCCAAGCGCGCGATGCTGATGCACCTGACGCTGGTGCCGTACATCGCCACCGCCGGCGAAACCAAAACCAAGCCAACCCAGCACTCGGTCAAGGAACTGCGTTCCATCGGCCTGCAGCCTGACGTGCTGGTTTGCCGCTCCGATCACCCGATCGACATCTCGTCGCGTCGCAAGATCGCGCAGTTCACCAACGTTGAAGAGCGTGCGGTCATCGCTCTGGAAGACGCCGACACCATCTACAAGATCCCGGGCATTCTGCATTCGCAGGGTCTGGACGATTTCGTCGTCGAGCGTTTCGGTCTGCAGTGCGGCGGTGCCGATCTGTCCGAGTGGGAAGCTGTGGTTGATGCCAAGCTGAACCCGGAACATGAAGTCACCATTGCCATGGTCGGCAAGTACATGGAACTGCTGGACGCCTACAAGTCGCTGATCGAAGCGATGAGCCATGCGGGTATCAGCAACCGTACCAAGGTCAACCTGCGCTACATCGATTCCGAAGACATCGAAAACCAGGGCACTGCGCTGCTGGAAGGCGTAGACGCCATCCTCGTTCCGGGCGGCTTCGGTCTGCGCGGCGTGGAAGGCAAGATCACTGCCGTTCAGTACGCTCGCGAAAACAAGGTTCCGTACCTGGGTATCTGCCTGGGCATGCAAGTGGCGGTCATCGAGTTCGCTCGTAACGTCATGGGCTGGAAAGACGCCAACTCCACCGAGTTCGATCGCGCCAGCGGCCACCCGGTTGTCGGCCTGATCACCGAGTGGGAAGACGCCACCGGTGCCGTAGAAGTGCGTACTGAAGCCTCCGATCTGGGCGGCACCATGCGCCTCGGCGCTCAGGAATGCCTGCTCGAAACCGGCTCCAAAGTGCACGATTGCTACGGCAAGGACGTGATCGTCGAGCGTCACCGCCACCGTTACGAAGTGAACAACAACCTGCTGCCGCAAATCATCGAGGCCGGCCTGAAGATTTCCGGTCGCTCCGCTGATGCAGCCCTGGTTGAAGTGGTTGAAGCACCGGATCATCCATGGTTCGTCGCTTGCCAGTTCCACCCAGAGTTCACCTCGACACCACGTGATGGCCATCCGCTGTTCAGCGGCTTCGTCAAAGCAGCGTTGGCTCAACACCAGAAGAAGGCGTAACCCCGATGGCACAGAAGATCATCCGCGTCGGCGACATCGAGATTGCCAACGACAAACCCATGGTGCTGTTCGGCGGCATGAACGTGCTGGAAAGCCGTGACATGGCCATGCAGGTTTGCGAAGAGTATGTGAAGGTCACCGAAAAACTTGGTATCCCTTACGTGTTCAAGGCCAGTTTCGACAAGGCCAACCGTTCTTCTGTGACCTCGTATCGCGGTCCTGGCCTGGAAGAGGGCATGCGCATCTTTCAGGACATCAAGCAGGCTTTTGGCGTGCCGATCATCACCGACGTCCACGAGCCTGAACAGGCCGCGGTCGTCGCCGAGATCTGCGACATCATCCAGTTGCCGGCCTTCCTGTCGCGCCAGACCGATCTGGTCGTGGCGATGGCCAAGACCAACGCGATCATCAACATCAAGAAAGCCCAGTTCCTCGCCCCTCAGGAAATGAAACACATCCTGAACAAGTGCGTTGAAGCGGGTAATGATCAACTGATCCTCTGCGAGCGTGGTTCGAGCTTCGGCTATAACAACCTCGTGGTCGACATGCTCGGCTTCGGCATCATGAAGCAGTTCGAGTACCCGGTATTCTTCGACGTGACCCATTCGCTGCAAATGCCTGGCGGTCGTTCCGACTCCGCCGGCGGTCGCCGTGCACAGGTCCTGGACCTGGCCAAGGCTGGCATGAGCCAAAGTCTGGCAGGTCTGTTCCTCGAAGCTCACCCGGATCCGGACAACGCCAAATGCGACGGCCCTTGCGCCTTGCGTCTGGACAAACTGGAGCCATTCCTGGCCCAGCTCAAAGCCTTGGACGAACTGGTTAAGAGTTTTCCGACGGTAGAAACCGCGTAAACCTCAATTCTCCGGTAAAGTACCGCACGATTTGTCGCTCATGCCCTCGGGCATGAGCGTTATCGTCTGCAAATCTGCCCGCTGCACCCCCTTGCCGACGGTAAAAAGATTTCCTCTAGCTGCGTCGTTTTCGTCAACTTTGGAGTGTTTACAACAATGGCAAAAATCGTCGACATCAAAGGTCGTGAAGTTCTCGACTCCCGTGGCAATCCCACCGTGGAAGCGGACGTGCTTCTCGACAACGGCATCATCGGCAGCGCATGCGCGCCGTCCGGTGCATCCACTGGCTCGCGTGAAGCGCTCGAGCTGCGTGATGGCGACAAGAGCCGTTACCTGGGCAAGGGCGTGCTTAAAGCGGTAGCCAACATCAACGGTCCGATCCGCGATCTGCTGCTGGGCACTGACCCAAGCGACCAGAAAGCCCTCGATCACGCGATGATCAAGCTCGACGGTACCGAAAACAAAGCGACCCTGGGCGCCAACGCCATTCTCGCCGTCTCCTTGGCTGCGGCCAAGGCTGCTGCACAGGATCAGGACCTGCCGCTGTACGCTCACATCGCCAACCTGAACGGCACTCCGGGTGTTTACTCGATGCCGGTTCCGATGATGAACATCATCAACGGTGGCGAGCACGCCGATAACAACGTCGACATCCAGGAATTCATGGTTCAGCCGGTTGGCGCCAAGTCTTTCTCGGAAGGTCTGCGCATGGGCACCGAGATTTTCCATCACCTCAAAGCTGTGCTGAAGGCCCGTGGCCTGAGCACTGCTGTCGGCGACGAAGGTGGTTTCGCGCCTAACCTGGCTTCCAACGAAGACGCGCTGAAAGTGATTTCCGAAGCTGTGGCCAACGCCGGTTATAAACTGGGCACCGACGTGACCCTGGCCCTGGACTGCGCAGCCAGCGAATTCTACGAAGACGGCAAGTACAACCTGTCCGGCGAAGGCCAAGTGTTCACTGCTGAAGGTTTCGCCGACTACCTCAAAGGTCTGACCGAGCGTTACCCGATCATCTCCATCGAAGACGGTCTGGACGAGTCCGACTGGGCTGGCTGGAAAATTCTCACCGATAAAATCGGCGAGAAAGTGCAGCTGGTGGGCGACGACCTGTTCGTAACCAACACCAAGATCCTGAAAGAAGGCATCGATAAAAAGATCGCCAACTCGATCCTGATCAAGTTCAACCAGATCGGCACCCTGACCGAAACCCTGGAAGCCATCCAGATGGCCAAGGCTGCCGGTTACACCGCAGTGATCTCGCACCGTTCCGGCGAAACAGAAGATTCGACCATTGCCGACCTGGCTGTGGGCACCTCGGCTGGCCAGATCAAGACCGGTTCGCTGTGCCGTTCCGACCGCGTTTCCAAGTACAACCAACTGCTGCGTATCGAAGAGCAGTTGAATGGCAAAGCCAAGTACAACGGTCGTAGCGAGTTCCGCGGTTAAGCTGAAACTGATAAAAGGACACCGGATTGTGTCGAAAAAGTCGTGACAGCGATGGATTTGCCACTAATCTGATGCCTTAACAGCACAAGCCTGGATTTTCCAGGCTTCGTGCTATCAGACGCTGCAAAGTTTTGGCGTGGCTGTCTTTTTTCACTGGATACCTGATATTCGATGCGCAGTCCTTACTGGTTGTTTCTCGTTTTGCTCCTGCTGCTGGCCGGTCTGCAGTACCGACTGTGGGTGGGCAATGGCAGTCTGGCGCAAGTCGCCGAGCTGAATCAGCAGATTGCTGATCAACATGCCGAGAACGAAGGTTTGCTGGAGCGTAACCGGGTGATGGACGCTGAGGTCAGCGAGTTGAAGAAAGGCATGGAGACCGTTGAAGAGCGGGCTCGTCACGAGTTGGGCATGGTCAAGGACGGCGAAACCCTTTACCAGTTGGCTCAATGATCAATTCCCTGCCGGCCTTCTGGGCCGTGATTCCTGCCGCGGGCGTCGGTGCCCGAATGGCCGCGGACCGTCCCAAGCAATATCTGCAACTGGGCGGGCGCACAATTCTCGAACACAGCCTCGGCTGTTTCCTCGATCACCCGAGCCTCAAGGGTTTGGTGGTCAGTGTTGCTGTTGATGATCCTTATTGGCCGAGCCTGGCATGCGTCAACGATCCGCGTATTCAGCGCGTTGACGGCGGTGCCGAGCGTTCCGGTTCGGTGCTCAATGCCTTGCTGCATTTGCACGCGCAAGGTGCGGACGATGAGGACTGGGTGCTGGTGCACGATGCGGCGCGGCCCAATCTGAGTCGCGATGATCTCGACAAATTACTCGCTGAACTGGCGGATGACCCGGTGGGTGGTTTGCTGGCGGTTCCTGCGCGCGACACCCTCAAGCGGATCGACAAGCACGGTCGTGTGGTTGAAACCGTTGACCGCAGCGTGATCTGGCAGGCGTACACGCCGCAGATGTTCCGCCTCGGTGCACTGCATCGCGCATTGGCGGACAGCCTGGTGGCGGATGCGGTGATTACCGATGAAGCTTCGGCGATGGAGTGGGCGGGGCAGGCACCCCGTCTGATCGAAGGGCGTGCGGATAACCTCAAGGTGACCCGCCCGGAAGATCTGGAGTGGTTGCGTCAGCGTTGGGCCAACCGCCGCTAAAAGATCGCAGCCTGCGGCAGCTCGTGCAGTGGTATTTGTCGCGGCAAATCCCCTGTAGGAACTGCCGAAGGCTGCGATCTTTTGATCTTAAATCCGATACTCTGGCCTTTCGGCCAACCCTTCCTTAAGAAAGTCCACCAACTTGCGCACCTTCGGCGACAAATGTCGCTGTTGCGGATACAGGGCCCACACTGCGGTATTCGGCGGCTGATGAGCCTCCAGCAACGAAATCAATGCGCCGCTGTGCAAGTGCTCCAGCACGTAATAGTCCGGTAACTGACACAACCCGACCCCTTGCAAAGCGGCATCCAGCACCGCTTGCCCACTGTTGCAACGCCAGTTTCCCTGCACTCGCTGGGAGAATTCCCGCCCGTTTTGCTCAAGCTGCCAGATATCCGTGCTGCCGATCAGGCAGTTATGCCGGCTCAGTTCCGACAAGCTATGTGGTCGTCCATACCTTTCCAGGTAGGACGGAGACGCGCAGAGATACATGCGCCGTGGCGCCAGGCGCGTCGCGACCAGTCGTGAATCTTGCAATCGTCCCAATCGAATCGCCAGATCCAGCCCCTCATGCACCAGATCGAGTTGACGATTGCTCAGCTCAATATCGATGCGCAGTTGCGGGTAGAGCCCCATGAACCGTGTCACCAGCGGCACGATAAATCGCTCGCCATAGGCCACAGCGCACGTCATGCGCAGCATGCCTTTGGGTTCGCTGGTCAGATCGCCAACCGCGCGCAGGGCTTCTTCGCGTCCGTCCTGCAAGCGCTGGCAGTGTTGCAGGAATGTCTGCCCGGCTTCGGTCAGCGTCACCCTGCGGGTACTGCGATAGAGCAGGCGCGTCTGCAAACGCTCTTCCAGTCGTACGATTTGTCGACTGATGTGCGAGGAAGAAACCCCGAGACGTTCAGCCGCGGCGGCGAATTGGCTGCATTCAGCGACGGCGACAAACTCGTCGATGCCTTCCCAGCGGTTTTCGGACATCAGGATTATCCCTGTATGGCAATAATGTTTTGCTTTTGGCCTGATTATTCATCGTCAGGTCATGTATTACACTCCTTGTCTGCTTTTTTATTTAATGGATTCACGGGAGAGTCAGCATGATCAAGTCGCGCGCCGCCGTTGCCTTCGAGGCCAAGAAGCCGCTGGAAATCGTAGAAGTGGATGTCGCCATGCCCAAGGCCGGCGAAGTGCTGCTGCGGGTAGTCGCTTCCGGTGTTTGCCATACCGACGCCTACACCTTGTCCGGCGCTGACCCGGAAGGGATCTTCCCTTCGATCCTCGGCCACGAGGGCGGCGCCATCGTTGAGGCGATCGGCGAAGGCGTGACATCGGTTGCTGTAGGCGATCACGTTATCCCGCTCTACACCCCGGAGTGTGGCCAGTGCAAATTCTGCAAGTCGGGCAAGACCAATCTGTGTCAGGCCATTCGTGCGACCCAGGGCAAAGGCCTGATGCCGGATGGCACTTCGCGCTTTTCCTACAAGGGCGAAACGATTTTCCACTACATGGGTACTTCGACCTTCTCGGAATACACCGTGTTGCCGGAAATCTCCGTGGCCAAAATCGCTAAAGACGCGCCGCTGGAAAAAGTCTGCCTGCTCGGTTGCGGCGTCACCACCGGTATCGGTGCAGTGCTCAACACCGCCAAGGTCAAACCGGGCGACACCGTGGCCATTTTCGGTTTGGGCGGCATCGGTCTGTCGGCTGTCATCGGTGCGGTGAAGGCCAAGGCCGCGCGCATCATCGCCATCGACATCAACCCGGCCAAGTTTGAAATCGCCAGGCAACTGGGGGCAACCGACTGCGTAAACCCGAAAGATTTCGACCGTCCGATTCAGGAAGTCATCGTCGACATGACCGATGGTGGCGTCGACTTTTCCTTCGAGTGCATCGGCAACGTGCAACTGATGCGCGCCGCCCTCGAGTGCTGCCATAAAGGCTGGGGCGAGTCGGTCATCATCGGTGTCGCCGGTGCCGGTCAGGAAATCGCTACCCGTCCGTTCCAGTTGGTCACCGGTCGCGTCTGGCGCGGTTCAGCATTCGGCGGCGTACGTGGCCGCAGCGAATTGCCAAGCTATGTCGACATGGCCCAGAGCGGTGAAATCCCGCTGGATACCTTCATCACCCACACCATGGGCCTGGAAGATATCAACAAGGCGTTCGACCTGATGCACGAAGGCAAGAGCATTCGTACCGTCATCCATTTCTGATCAATCGTGATGTCATGACTACAAGTCTTGAAGGCTTGTGGCCGTGACCGCGTAGGAGTCTTTACATGAGCCTGGAAAATATCTCCTGTCAGAAAAGTTTTGGCGGTTGGCACAAGCGCTATCGTCACCGTTCCGACGTGCTGGGCTGCGACATGGTATTTGCCGTGTACCTGCCACCGCAGGCGGAGCAGGGCGGCAAGCTGCCGGTGTTGTACTGGCTGTCGGGGCTGACCTGTACCGACGAGAACTTCATGCACAAGGCCGGCGCGTTGCGCATGGCTGTTGAACTCGGTCTGATCATCGTCGCACCGGACACCAGCCCGCGTGGTCCCGATGTGCCGGGCGACCCGGATGGTGCGTGGGACTTTGGTCTCGGTGCCGGGTTTTATCTGAATGCCACGCAGGAACCCTGGTCGCGGCACTATCGGATGCATGACTATGTCGTGCAGGAATTGCCTTCACTGGTTGAAGCGCATTTCCCGGCCTCGGATAAACGCAGCATCAGCGGCCACTCCATGGGTGGCCACGGTGCGTTGGTGTGTGCCCTGCGCAACCCGGGACGTTATCAATCGGTGTCGGCCTTTTCGCCGATCAACAACCCGATGGATTGTCCGTGGGGGCAGAAGGCATTTTCGCGTTATCTGGGTGAAGACCGTTCGAAGTGGAAAGAGTGGGATGCCTGTGCGCTGATCGCCGAGGCTGACGAGAAGCTCCCGCTGTTGGTCGATCAAGGTGATCGCGATGACTTCCTCGCGACTCAGCTCAAACCCGAAGCTCTGCAACAAGCGGCCAAACAAGCGGGTCATCCGCTGACGCTGCGCCTGCAACCGGGCTACGACCACAGCTATTTCTTCATCTCAAGCTTTATAGACGACCACTTGCAGCATCACGCACAAGCCCTTCGGGGCTAATGCAGGTAGAATCACGCCCTGACAAAAATCGGGGCGTTTTTTTTATGCGTATTGGCCACGGCTATGATGTGCACCGTTTCGCTGAAGGCGATTTCATTACTCTGGGCGGCGTGCGCATTGCACACAGCTTCGGGCTGCTCGCTCATTCCGACGGTGACGTCCTGCTGCACGCCTTGAGCGATGCCTTGCTCGGCGCGGCTGCGCTGGGCGATATCGGCAAACATTTCCCGGATACCGACCCACAATTCAAGGGCGCCGACAGCCGTGCGTTGCTGCGTCATGTGGTCGGTCTGATCCACGCCAAGGGCTGGAAAGTCGGCAACGTCGATAGCACCATCGTTGCCCAGGCGCCAAAAATGGCCCCGCATATCGAATCGATGCGCGCACTGATCGCCGCGGATCTTCAAGTTGAGTTGGATCAAGTGAACGTGAAAGCTACCACCACCGAAAAGCTTGGCTTTGTCGGTCGCGAAGAAGGCATCGCCGTGCACTCCGTTGCCTTGTTGCTGCGCGCATGAATGAACTGCAATTGCTCGGCCCGCGCGCCTATGGCGAACCCCTCGGCACCGCGGTACTGAAAGCCATCGCTGAAGATTTTCAGGTGGATGAAGTACTGGAGATCCCGTTCAGTGGCGACGGTGAACACCTGTGGATCTGGGTGGAAAAACGTGGCCTGAACACCGAGGAAGCCGCACGGCGTATCGCCAAGGCTGCCGGTGTGCCGCTGCGCACTGTCAGCTACGCCGGTCTCAAGGATCGTCAGGCGCTGACCCGTCAGTGGTTCAGTGTGCAACTGCCGGGCAAGGCAGATCCTGATCTGTCGGCGGCGGAAAACGACACGTTGAAGGTCCTCAAGACCACTCGCCACAAGCGCAAGCTGCAACGCGGCGCGCATTCGGCGAATGGTTTCACGTTGCGCCTGACGCAGTTCGCCGGCGACAAAGCCGCGATTGAAGAGCGCCTGCAACTGATCGTCAAACAAGGTATTCCCAATTATTTCGGCGCCCAGCGTTTCGGTCATGACGGCGGCAACGTCGTCGATGCCCGATCGTGGGCGGCGCGCAAGGCCTTGCCGGAGCAGCGCAATGTACGCTCGCGACTGCTGTCGACGGCGCGCAGTTTTCTTTTTAACCAGGTGTTGGCTGCACGTGTGGCAGATGGCACCTGGCAGCGCGCGCTGGTTGGCGATCTGCTGGCTTTCACCGATAGCCGTAGTTTCTTCCCGGCTGGTGAAGCTGAATTGAGCGACCCGCGTCTGGCGATTCTCGATCTGCATCCGACCGGCCCGCAGTGGGGTGAAGGTGACTCTCCGGCTGCTGGCGCTGTCCATGATCTGGAGCAGGGGATTGCCGCGCGTGAAGCGGATCTGCGCGATTGGTTGATCAACGCCGGCATGAGTCACGAACGTCGCATCCTGCGGCTGCCCATTGGCGGGTTGACGTGGCATTATCCCCAGCCTGACATTCTGCAACTGGAATTCGTCCTCCCGGCCGGATGCTTCGCCACTGTATTGGTGCGCGAGCTCGTTGATCTGGTGCCGGTGGGGCAGACGGACAGCCCATGCGTATTCTGATTTCTAACGATGATGGGGTAACCGCACCCGGTCTCGCCGCGCTTTATGCTGCGCTGGCGGATTACACCGAGTGCGTGGTTATCGCCCCTGAGCAGGACAAAAGCGGCGCCAGCAGTTCGCTGACGCTCGACCGTCCGTTGCACCCGCAATACCTGGCCAACGGCTTCATCAGCCTCAACGGCACGCCAACCGACTGCGTACATCTGGGCCTGAACGGGTTGCTGGAGCGCCAGCCGGACATGGTGGTTTCCGGGATCAATCTCGGCGCCAACCTTGGCGATGACGTGTTGTATTCCGGGACGGTGGCGGCGGCCCTTGAAGGACGTTTCCTCGAGCGCCCATCGTTCGCCTTCTCGCTGGTCTCACGCCAGGTCGATAATCTTCCTACGGCGACCTACTTTGCGCGCAAACTGGTCGAAGCCCACGCCGGGCTCGATCTGCCGCCGCGCACGGTGCTCAACGTGAACATCCCCAATCTGCCGATCGACCACATTCGCGGCATCCAGCTGACCCGACTGGGGCACCGTGCCCGGGCGGCGGCGCCGATGAAAGTGGTCGACCCGCGTGGCAAGGCCGGTTACTGGATTGCTGCCGCCGGCGATGCCGAAGATGGTGGCCCGGGCACTGACTTTCATGCGGTGATGCAGGGCTATGTTTCCATCACGCCACTGCAGCTCGATCGCACCTTCAACGATGCCTTCAGAAGTCTCGATGGCTGGCTGGAGGGACTGCGCTGATGGCTCGTGAACACGAAGACAGAATGCGTAGCGGCATCGGCATGACGTCCCAGCGCACGCGGGAGCGTTTGATCCAGCGTTTGTATGAAGAAGGACTGTCCAACGCCAAGGTGCTGGAAGTCATCCGGCGCACGCCGCGTCACCTGTTCGTAGACGAAGCGTTGGCGCACCGCGCTTATGAGGATACTGCGCTGCCGATCGGCCATAACCAGACCATCTCCCAACCTTATATGGTGGCGCGCATGAGCGAGCTGCTGTTGGAGGCTGGTCCGTTGGACAAGGTGCTGGAGATCGGTACCGGTTCCGGTTACCAGACTGCCGTGTTGTCGCAACTGGTTGAGCGGGTGTTCTCGGTCGAGCGCATCAAGGTCTTGCAGGATCGGGCCAAGGAGCGTCTGGTCGAACTCAATTTGCGCAACGTGGTGTTTCGTTGGGGCGACGGTTGGGAAGGCTGGCCGGCGCTGGCACCGTACAACGGCATTATTGTCACTGCCGTGGCCACCGATGTGCCGCAAGCGTTGCTTGATCAACTGGCACCGGGCGGGCGATTGGTGATTCCGGTCGGTTCCGGAGAAGTGCAGCAATTGATGCTGATCGTGCGCGAAGAAAATGGTTTTTCTCGACACGTTTTAGGCGCCGTGCGTTTCGTGCCATTGCTCAATGGTCCACTGGCCTGAGCATTTGTTCAACGGCGCTGAATTCCTTTCGCTGGCTTTGGTCTTACACCGGCGGCGATCGTTTAAACGCAGCAGACTGTCAGCTTGCAAACGTGTGCGTGAAGCGATTTCGCTTCATTAAAGGTAAAGCCGATTCGGCCCGTTATACTTGCGACACCTCATGCCGGAGTTCGGCATTCGAATTTTTCAGCCACCACAAAGGGAGCGGCGGGTGAGTCTCACTGTCATTGCGCAGCGTATGGGTAACACGAGCTTTCAGCGCCTGGTGACTGGCCTTGTCTTGAGCACCTTGCTGGTGGGTTGCTCCAGCACCAAATCGAGCAATGTCCGGGTAGTCGATCGCAACGGCGCGGCCGCACAGCGTCCTACCGTGACGACCGGTCAATATGTAGTCCGTCCGGGCGATACGATGTTTTCCATCGCATTTCGCTACGGCTGGGACTACAAAGCCCTCGCGGCGCGGAACAATATTCCTACGCCGTATACGATCCATCCGGGTCAGACAATTCGCTTCGACGGGCGTACCGGTTCAACGCCGACTGCCGTGGTGAGCAGCGCCAGTTCTTCGCCATCATCGTCCAGCAAAACCACGGTAATCCGGCGCCAGGCAAATGGCACAACGACCACCACAACCCGCGGTTCTGCTGGGGCTGTACCGTCCGTCGCCAACAAGCAAACCTCGGCTCCAATGCCTCCAGCCGGTCCAGCCCCGACCGGCTGGGGATGGCCATCTAATGGCATTCTGATTGGTAAATTCTCTTCAAACGGTAGTTTGAATAAAGGAATTGATATCGCCGGGGATTTGGGACAGCCTGTTTTAGCTGCGTCTGATGGGACGGTGGTTTACGCCGGGAGTGGCTTAAGGGGCTACGGCGAATTAGTCATCATCAAACACAGCGAAACCTACGTCAGTGCTTACGGACATAACCGCAGGCTGTTGGTTCGGGAGGGACAGCAGGTCAAAGTCGGACAGACAATTGCCGAAATGGGGTCAACGGGTACAGACCGGGTGAAACTGCATTTTGAGATTCGCCGACAAGGTAAACCAGTAGATCCGCTGCAGTTCCTGCCAAGGCGTTGATTTGCAATCCAGCCTGTTCCGTCGCGTAGAGGGGACAGGCTCCAGCGTTGCCAAGGATAGAGGCGTCGCTTGAGCTTGGGGTCGAACTCACCAAAGGACTATAACAATGGCTCTCAGTAAAGAAGTGCCGGAGTTTGACATCGACGATGAGGTTCTCCTTATGGAGGCCGGCATCGATTCGGAATCTTCGATGTCGAATGATGAAGGGGCTGCTCCACCTTCCGTTCGTTCCAAATCCAAACAATCCGCCACACTTAAACAACATAAATACATCGATTACACTCGGGCACTTGATGCCACGCAGTTGTATCTCAACGAAATCGGCTTTTCCCCATTGCTCTCCCCCGAGGAAGAAGTTCATTTTGCGCGCTTGTCGCAAAGTGGCGATCCGGCCGGGCGCAAGCGCATGATTGAAAGTAACCTGCGGCTGGTGGTGAAAATCGCCCGGCGTTACGTCAATCGGGGGCTGTCGTTGCTGGATCTGATCGAAGAGGGCAACCTCGGCTTGATCCGCGCGGTAGAAAAGTTCGACCCCGAGCGCGGCTTCCGCTTCTCGACCTACGCGACCTGGTGGATTCGTCAGACCATCGAGCGCGCGATCATGAATCAGACCCGAACCATTCGGTTGCCGATCCATGTGGTCAAGGAGCTCAATGTGTACCTGCGGGCTGCACGGGAGCTGACGCAGAAACTCGACCACGAACCTTCACCCGAAGAAATCGCCAACCTGCTGGAAAAACCGGTGGGTGAGGTCAAGCGCATGCTGGGCCTGAACGAGCGTGTTTCTTCGGTCGACGTCTCGCTGGGTCCGGATTCGGATAAAACCCTGCTGGACACACTTACCGATGATCGTCCGACCGATCCGTGCGAACTGCTGCAGGACGATGACCTGTCGCAGAGCATCGATCAGTGGCTGTCGGAGCTGACCGACAAGCAGCGCGAGGTGGTCATCCGCCGCTTCGGCCTGCGCGGCCACGAGAGCAGTACGCTGGAAGATGTAGGCCTGGAGATCGGCCTGACCCGGGAGCGGGTAAGACAGATCCAGGTAGAAGGCCTCAAGCGCCTTCGCGAAATCCTTGAGAAGAATGGCCTGTCGAGCGAGTCGCTGTTTCAGTAAGCGCTTCAAACGACCACCCGCAAAAAGCCCCGACTGGTTCGGGGCTTTTTGTTGCCTGGAATTCGCGTTGAATCTCGGCCCGAGCCTTCGGCAGCTCCTGCAAAAGCTATCGGTCGAGATTTGTAGTCTCGCTCTGTAAGCCTTTTCTTACTGTTTCGTAAGTGTTCGTTATTTTTACACGGTGGAAGGTGTCTGTTTTTTAATGGGCTGTTTTTAACCAATTGATTAATATGATTATTTTTTAATATGAAGCGTTTGTGACGGACCGTTTGAGCGCTCAGGACGCATTGCTCTTGCCGGGAAATTCTCTAGTATCGGGGTTGTGTCGACGGACAGACACGCCCTTCAAGGAAGAGGGGAATGGACATCGCAGGATGCGATTCATCAGGACGATGAAAGGGAACACAGGGAATAGGGAAAAATGTGGGCGGGTCAAACCGCCCCTTTTTTTGTCTGCAAAAAAGTAAAACCCGCAAAAGCAAAAAGGCCCGCAAGGGGCCTTTTTTTCGAGCGCGTGACAGATCAGCGTTCGAGGTCTTTGATCTTGCCTTTGACGCCATCCCACTCTTCGGCATCCGGCAGCGATTCTTTCTTCTCGGTGATGTTCGGCCAGATTTCGGCCAACTCAACGTTCAGCTGGATGAATTCCTGCATCTCTTCCGGAACTTCGTCCTCGGAGAAAATGGCTACGGCCGGGCATTCTGGTTCGCACAGGGCGCAGTCGATGCACTCATCCGGGTGAATCACCAGGAAGTTCGGGCCTTCGTAAAAGCAGTCCACCGGACAGACTTCTACGCAGTCGGTGTACTTGCACTTGATGCAGTTGTCGGTGACGACGAAGGTCATTTCTAGTTCTCTCCTCAGGCGGCGGCAGCGTTGCCCCTTCACGGTTGGGGTCGCCAGGTTCGGGAGCGATGTCTGCTGGCCAGGCTATTAGCCAGCAGCATCCCAAACCGCGCGAGATTCTAACAGCTTGAAGCCGTTTGCGTTATATCCGCTTCTTCAGTGCTTATATCCGGTTCTTCAGCGCATAGAGCATTTCCAGAGCACGACGAGGAGTCATGTCGTCGATATCCAGTTTAGCCAGCTCATCCAGTACGGGGTGCGGCAGACTGGCGAACATATCGCTCTGCTGCGGCGCTGCGGGTTTTCCCTTGACCGGTTTCGGCGCTTCATGGGGCAGCGCGGTCTCTTCCAGTCGACCCAGATGTTCCCGCGCCCGCACGATGACTTCGCTCGGTACGCCCGCCAGTTGCGCGACGGCCAGGCCGTAGCTCTGACTTGCAGGCCCTGGCAGCACATGGTGCAGGAACACGATGCGCTCGTTATGTTCGGTCGCGTTGAGGTGGACGTTGGCCACCAACGGCTCGGCTTCCGGCAACACAGTCAGTTCGAAATAGTGCGTGGCAAACAGCGTGTAGGCGCGCAGATGCGCCAAGCGCTCGGCAGCAGCCCAGGCCAGCGACAGGCCGTCGAAGGTGCTCGTACCGCGCCCGACTTCGTCCATCAGCACCAGACTGCGTTCGGTGGCGTTGTGCAGGATGTTGGCGGTTTCGCTCATTTCCACCATGAAGGTCGAGCGGCCACCGGCCAGGTCATCACTGGAACCGATCCGGGTGAAGATCCGGTCAACCAACGACAGTTCGCAACTGGCCGCCGGCACGAAGCTGCCGATGTGTGCCAGCAGCACGATCAAAGCAGTTTGACGCATGTAGGTGGATTTACCGCCCATGTTCGGGCCGGTGATCACCAGCATCCGCGTGTTGTCATCCAGACTCAGGTCATTGGCCACGAACGGCGTGGTCAGGACTTGCTCGACTACCGGGTGACGACCCTGAGTGATGCGCATGCACGGCTCGCTGACGAAACGCGGGCAGTTCAGATCCAGATTCAGTGCGCGTTCGGCGAGGTTGCTCAGCACGTCCAGCTCGGCCAGCGCGCTGGCCGTGTCCTGCAGCGGTGGCAACTGGCTGATCAGATCTTCCAGCAGCGCCTCATAGAGCATCTTTTCACGAGCGAGGGCGCGGCTCTTGGCCGACAGCGCCTTGTCTTCGAACTCTTTCAGCTCTGGCGTGATGAAACGCTCGGCACCTTTCAAGGTCTGGCGACGGATGTAATCCGCCGGTGCCGATTCGGCTTGCTTGCTCGGCAACTCGATGAAGTAGCCGTGAATACGGTTGTAGCCGACTTTCAGGTGGGACAGCCCGGTGCGAGCCTTTTCCCGGGCTTCCAGATCGATCAGGAACTGGCCGGCGTTTTCGCTTAGCGATTGCAACTCGTCGAGTTCGCTGTCGTAACCGGTCTTCAACACGCCACCGTCACGGATCACCGCAGGCGGGTTGTCGATAATGGCTTTTTGCAGCAGTGCCGCCAGTTCCGGGTAAGTGCTGGTGGTCGTCGCCAGACTTTGCAGGTGCGGCGCTTCCAGATCGGTCATCGCTACTTGCAGTTCAGGCAGCGCGCCAAGGGCGTCGCGCAGGCGCGCAAGGTCACGCGGACGCGCATTGCGCAGGCCGATTCGCGCGAGAATCCGCTCGATGTCGCCGATTTCCTTGAGCTGCGGCTGCAATTTTTCGAAACGATAGCGGTCGAGCAGGCAAGTGATCGATGTCTGACGCGCCAGCAGTACGGTCAGATCACGCAGCGGACGGTTCAGCCAACGCGTCAGCAAACGGCTGCCCATGGCGGTCTGGCAGCGATCAACCACCGATTGCAGGGTGTTGTCACGGCCCCCGGCCAGGTTGGTGTCGAGCTCTAGATTACGCCGGCTCGCGCCGTCGAGCACAACCGTGTCATCAAGACGTTCGTGGCGCAGGCTGCGCAGGTGGGGCAGGGCGGTGCGCTGGGTTTCCTTGGCATAGGCCAGCAGGCATCCGGCAGCGCCGATGGCCAGTGTCAGGTTTTCGCAACCGAAGCCCTTCAGGTCCTGGGTGGAAAATTGCTGGCAGAGACTTTTCAGCGCCGAATCACGCTCAAAATCCCACGGCGCACGACGCCGCACGCCACGGCGTTTTTCCGCCGGCAGATCCCTCGGCCAGTCATCCGGGATCATCAGTTCCACCGGGTTGACCCGCTCCAGCTCGGCCAGCAGATTTTCCCAGCCCTTGATTTCCAGAACGGTGAAGTTGCCGCTGGTGATGTCCAGCACCGCCAGACCAAACAGGCGCTCGTCACCCAGTACAGCGGCGATCAGGTTGTCGCGGCGCTCATCGAGCAGTGCCTCGTCACTGACCGTGCCCGGCGTGATGATCCGCACCACTTGACGATCAACCGGCCCTTTACTGGTGGCCGGATCGCCAACCTGCTCGCAGATCACTACCGACTCGCCAAGCTTGACCAGTTTCGCCAGGTAACCTTCTGCGGCGTGGTAAGGAATCCCACACATCGGAATCGCCTGTCCCGCCGATTGCCCGCGCGCAGTCAGCGTGATGTCGAGCAGCTTGGCGGCCTTCTTCGCGTCTTCATAGAAGATCTCGTAGAAGTCACCCATGCGGTAGAACATCAGCTGATCCGGGTGCTGATTCTTCAGGCGCCAGTATTGCTGCATCATCGGGGTGTGGGAGGACAGATCGGAGACGGCTTTATTCATCGGATTGTCAGGCAACTCGTTAAAAGATGTAGGGCAAAAGCGGGGACAACGACCGGGCTTTTCCGCGATGGGCGCAAGGTTACCATGGGGAGTCTGCTCGACGCAGGCATCGCGGGTCGCTGTGTATTTCCTTCGTCGAAAAGACGCTATATGCATTTATTATGCAAATCAGCATTTGTCTTGGCGAATAACTTCAAGCATTATGCGCGTTATGCAAAAACGCAACGTATCCTCCGTCTTAAGAGCACTGCTCGATCAGCACGGGATCTCCCCCACGGAGCTCCACCGTCGCACCGGCGTGCCTCAATCCACTCTCTCGCGGATTCTCAGCGGGAAGATCGTCGATCCTTCGGATAAACATATTTCGAAGATCGCCGAGTACTTCGCCGTGAGCACCGATCAGTTGCGCGGGCGCGCGGATGTCGCGCCGTCGGCGGGTGCCGGGCGCGGTGACGTACACGCAGAACTCAAGGACATAATGCTGTGGGACGACGACACACCTGTCGATGACGACGAGGTGTCGGTGCCGTTTCTTCGCGAGGTTGAATTGGCAGCAGGATCAGGAAGATTCGTCATCGAAGAGAGCGAACGCTCTAGCCTGCGCTTCGGCAAGCGCAGTCTGCGCCATAACGGTGTGCAGTTCGACCAGGCCAAATGCGTGACGGTGCGTGGCAACAGCATGTTGCCGGTACTGCGTGACGGCGCCACGGTCGGCGTGAACGCGGGCAAGTGCGGCATCGGCGATATCATTGATGGTGATCTGTACGCGATCAACCACAACGGCCAGTTGCGGGTGAAGCAGCTCTATCGCTTGCCTACCGGCATTCGACTGCGCAGCTTCAATCGTGACGAGCACCCGGACGAGGACTACAGCTTCCAGGAAATCCAGGAGGAGCAAATCGTCATCCTCGGTCACGTCTTCTGGTGGGGCATGTACGCCCGGTAATCACAACGATCTCAGATAAAACCCGCCATCGGCGGGTTTTTTTTCGCCCGTCAAAAACCCTTGGAACCTTGATCCATGCGGCTTCCATGCGCCTATGCATTTATCGCGCATAAATAAATGCATTAACGCATTGACTGTATATGCATTCATGCATATTATTGCCACCAAGCCGCTCGACAAAGCGGCTGGAAACGAAAGCTCTTTAGTTCCACAAGAACAGGCAGCGATGAACCGGCCTCAACGGTTCAGAGGGTTGGCAACTGACCCGGGTGTGCAGCGTAAAGCACCAGAAGCAGTTATCCGGCGGGCAGGGACCGCGGTCGGAAAAACAATTTGAATGGACTCGTACCGCGCCAGTAGCGCCGAAAAGTCAGCTTCCTTTTTTGAACACAGGATTTAAAGGAAGGCGAAGGAGCGCATTACTGAAAAGCCCGGCGTTCAAACGCCGGGCTTTTTGGAATGCCTACCTCAAGAGAAAACGATTGAACCCAACACAGACCACTCATCCATCACACCAGGAGGCGTGACATGACAAGCGAGCAACAAGCGCTGGCAGAAATGCCGATCTGGCTGGTCATCCTCCTTGCCGTAGTGGGCGGGGTGTCCGGCGAAATGTGGCGTGCCGATAAAGAGGGCGCCCGTGGCTGGTCACTGCTGCGGCGCCTGGCCCTGCGCTCCGGCGCCTGCATGATCTGCGGCGTGTCGGCGATCATGCTGCTGTATGCCGCAGGGCTGTCGATCTGGGCCGCCGGCGCGTTCGGTTGCCTGACGGCAATGGCCGGCGCCGACGTGGCCATCGGTCTGTACGAACGCTGGGCCGCCAAGCGCATCGGCGTCTGCGAAGTTCCACCGCGCGACCAGCCTTAAACCCGACTGTTTCTCCGTGCCGCGATTTTGGCGGCAGGGCTGCGCGTGGACGATTGAAAAGGAGGTCATGTATGCCAACACCGATCCAGCAGCCGTCGCAACTGTTTGCAGCCATCGCGACGACGCTGCGTAACACCGCCGCGCTCAACGTCAATGTCGGCAATCACGACGATTTCACCGCACCTGGCGAACAGGCTTGGGTGTTAATCGACTTCGACCGAAATGCATCGGGAGTGCGCGCCGCTGATGGGCGAATTGCTCATGTCATGACGGTGTCGTTGCAAGTCGTCCCGGCGCTTGCCGCCACGGCATTTGCAGCGTGCGATCTGATTGCCGTGTTGAAAAACCTGATCACCGACAACCGCTGGAGCCTGCCCGGCGATCAATGCGATCTGCCGATGAACATCGCTGGCTTGCCGTCATTGCTCATCCGCACAGAGCAGCCATACAAAACCTGGACGTTGTCATTCAACCAGACTCTTTACCTCGGTCCGACCTTGCTCGACGACCCGCTCGGCATCCCGAAATTCGCCCGCACCTGGGAGGTCAGCAACATCGACGACCCCGACCAATACACCACGCTGGAGGCCTGACCGATGTTTGACGCATTACTGCGCATGCAGCTGGGCCCGATCATTGAACGGCTGGCCCCGGCAGTAAAAATCTACGGGGCCAATGCGGCCTTGCTCAATCAACGCCTGATCAGTTGGGAACACATCGATGCGGCCGGTTTCGAGTCCGATCAATTGACCTTGACCATCGACCTGGAGGGCCTTGAAGGGCTGCCAAGCCTCGGCGGAAAAATCGGCCTGATGGTCGGTTATCGGGAGACGGAAATGGTCGACAAAGGCCAGTTCAAAGTGACGCGCCTGACGCCGACGCTGTTCCCGTTTCGCCTGACCCTGGTGGCCACCGCAGCGCCGTTCAGCAAGGATGATGAAACCGGCTTCAAGCAGCGCCGAACCGCCAGTCACGGGCCAACGACGCTGGGTGGATTGTTTCGTGAACTGGTCTTGCAGCATGGCTTTTCACCGCGTGTCGCTCCAGAGGTTTCGTTGATCAAAATCGATCACGTCGACCAGTCCAACGAAACCGACATGGGCTTCCTGACGCGCCTGGCCAAAAAGTACAACGTGATCGCCAAACCCTACGACGATGTGTACGTGCTGGCGCGGCCCGGTCAGACCAAGTCACTGTCGGGCAAAATTTTGCCCAACGTCACCTTGTCAGTCACCAGCAACAACCGGCCCGGCGATCATGCCTTCATCAGCGCCACGCTGGAGGAATCCGCCCGCGAACAGGCCAAGGGCTGCAAAACCTGTTTTGTGGATGCGGCTACAGCGTATTGCGCTGGATCGAAACGGGGCTTGCACCGTTCAAGACTATCCGCCAGAAGCAACCCAATGAAGCGGAGGTCATCGCCGTCGGCGAAGGCGAAGTGCGCAAGATGTTGCGGCACAAGTACAAGGTGAAAATCACCTGTCCGGGTGATCCAAGGCTGGCTGCCGAAGGCCTTGTGCTGCTCGACGACACATGGCCTGATTTCATGCGTGGGCGCTGGTCGATCGACAAGGTCACCGCCAGCGGCAATCGCGAGAACAGCTATCGCTGTTTGATCGATGCGACTTGCCTCGATCCGAAAGCCTGATACCTGCAAAAACTTTGTGGGAGCGAGCCTGCTCGCGAAGAGGCCGGCACCTTCAACCGTGATGGCGACTGATCCACCCCTTTCGCGAGCAGGCTCGCTCCCACATTTGGGTCTGCGATAACTCCCCCGACTCAGGAACACCCCCATGAAGATCACCCCGATCCTCACGCAGTTGCGTGCGCAATGCCCCAGCCTGGCCAGTCACATTGCGGTAGGTGTTGATCTGGCATTGCTGCAAGGCAATCCCGATCTGCTGATACCCTCGGCCCATGTGCTGCCAATGGCCGATATAGCCAGTAGCAGCACCGCACAAAACCTCATCACTCAACCGATCCGCGACCGCTTCGAAATCGTCCTCGTGCTTGATGCCACCAACGCTACAAAAGCGCTGGATCTGTTGCATGACCTGCGCGGCGAACTGTGGCGCGCGCTGGTGGGGTTCAAGCCTGACAACGACTACAACGCCATCGTTTATGACGGCGGCGAAATGGTCTCGATCAACAGCAGCCGCGTGTTTTACCGGTTGCGCTTTTTTGCCGAGTTCCAGCTCGGTCGCAACCTGCCCGGTCAACCTGCGCAGAGCTGGCACGAACGTGAACTGGACGGTTTGTCGTCCTTTACCGGGGCCACCGTGCGAGTCGATGCGATCGACCCCGCCGACCCCAACCTGAAACGCCCGGGCCCCGATGGGCGCGTGGAACTGACTTTCTCTGCAGAGGTAACCCCATGAGCAATCGCATCACCGTACTGCCGGCCGCTGGCCGTGCTGTGCCTGACCCGGAGGCGGGCGATCTGCTGCCCCTCGAAGGCCGTGAAGTGCTGGACAGCGCCTGGTGGCGCCGACGTCTGGCCGATGGCGATATCACACTCAAAACCGCAAAAGCGGCTAAACCACAGGGAGCCAAATAATGGCGATCGGATTCAGCAACATCCCCGCGGACATTCGTGTACCGCTGTTCTATGCCGAAATGGACAACTCGGCCGCCAATAGCGCGAGCTCGACCATGCGCCGTTTGATCGTCGCTCAGGTCAACGATAACGTCGCCCCGAGCGAGGTCGGCAAACTGGTGCTGGTCTCCAGCGTTGCACTGGCGAAAAGCATTGGTGGTCAGGGCTCGATGCTCGCCTCGATGTACGAGACCTTCCGCAAGGCCGACCCGATTGGCGAGATCTGGTGCCTGCCGCTGCACAACGCTGAAGGCGCCGTCGCCAAAGGCGTGCTGACCCTGACCGGCACCGCGACTCAGGCGGGTCTGCTCAATCTGTATGTTGGCGGCGTGCGTGTGCAAGCCACCGTGGTCAACGGTGCAACCGCTGCTCAGGCAGCCACTGCGCTGGCGCAGAAAATCAATGCCAGTGCCGATCTCCCGGTGAGTGCGGCAGCGGCCGAAGGTGTGGTCACCCTGTCTGCCAAATGGACTGGCGACAGCGGTAATGACATCAGCCTGCAATTCAATCGCCTGGGCAAGAGCAACGGCGAAGAAACCCCGGCTGGCCTGACCAGCGCAGTCACCGCCATGACCGGCGGCGCCGGCGTGCCCGATCAGATCGCTGCTGTCGCGGCACTGGGTGACGAGCCGTTCGAGTTCATCGCGCTGCCGTGGTCGGATCTGGCCACCCTCAACACCTGGCAAGCGGTCATGGATGACAGCACCGGTCGCTGGTCGTGGGCCAAGCAACTGTTCGGTCACGTCTACAGCGCCAAACGCGGCACCGTCGGCACTCTGGTCGCTGCAGGCCAGGCGCGTAACGACCAGCACATGACCATTCAGGCGCTGGAGCCGGGCGTACCGCAACCGGTCTGGGTACAAGCCGCCGCACTGGCTGCACGCACCTCGGTGTTCATCTCCGCCGACGCCAGCCGTCCGACCCAAAGCGGCAGCCTGCCGGGTGTCGATCCGGCGCCGGCGAGCGAGCGCTTCACCCTGACCGAGCGTCAGTCGCTGCTCAACTACGGCATCGCCACCGCGTACTACGAAGGCGGCTACGTGCGCATCCAGCGTTCGATCACCACCTACCAGAAAAACGCTTACGGCCAGGCTGACAACTCCTACCTGGACAGCGAAACCATGCACCAGTCGGCGTTCATCGTGCGTCGTCTGCAAAGCGTGATCACCAGCAAGTACGGCCGGCACAAACTGGCTTCCGACGGCACCCGTTTCGGCGCCGGCCAGCCCATCGTCACCCCGAGCACCATTCGCGGTGAGCTGATCGCCCAGTACGCCAAGCTCGAACTGGAAGGCCACGTAGAGAACGCCGAACTGTTCGCCGAGCACCTGATCGTCGAGCGCGACGTGCAGGACCCGAGCCGCGTGAACGTACTGTTCCCGCCGGATTACATCAACGGTCTGCGCGTGTTCGCACTGCTCAACCAATTCCGCCTGCAATACGACGACGCAGCCTGATCGCAGCGTTTGACGTCAAGCATTCAGCCCACCTCGCGTGGGCTTTTTTATGAAAGGGAGTAACACCATGGGTCAACTGATTGCAGGCACCTGCTACGTCAAGGTCGACGGCGCACAACTGACTATCAATGGCGGCTGCGAAGCCCCGTTGATGGCGGTCAAACGCGAAACCGTCGTACCCGGTTTCTACAAGGAAACCGACATCGCACCGTCGTTCAAAGTGACTGCGCTGCACACCCCCGACTTCCCGCTGAAGAAGCTGATCGACGGCACCGATATCACCGTCACCTGCGAATTCAGCAACGGCAAAGTCTATGTGCTGGCCGGCGCTTACCTGGTCGAAGAGCCAGTCTCCAAAGGCGATGACGCCACCATCGAACTGAAATTCGAAGGCATCAAGGGGACCTGGCAATGAGCGGCGCCGTGAAGCTTCAAGTTGCGATCGAAGCTCACGGCGAGCCCCTGACCGAACTCGTCCTGCGCCGTCCGACGGTGCAGGAAGTGCGAGCGATCAAGGCGCTGCCGTACAAGATCGACAAGAGCGAAGAAGTCAGCCTCGACATGGACGTCGCGGCCAAATACATCGCCGTGTGCGCCGGCATTCCGCCGTCGTCGGTCAACCAGCTGGATCTGGCTGACCTCAATGCGCTGAGCTGGGCCGTTGCAAGTTTTTTCATGAGTGCGGCGTCGGCGCCATCACCGACCTGATCGCAGTCGCCTATGACCTGGCCTGGTTCTGGAAGGTTGACCCCGAACAGATGATGGCCAGGCCACTGGATGTGCTCCGCGAATCGCTGGAGCACGCGCAACGGATCAATGCGATGCAGCAGGTGCAGTGATGGCAGACGAAGAAAAGAAAGTGAAAACTCCGGTGCTGATCACGGGCATCGATGAACTGTCGCCCAAACTCGGCGCCCTTCGGGCCAATGTCGAGAGTTTCAAGAAAAATCTTGAGCAGACCGGTCTCGGCAAACTGGACATCAGTGGTCTGTTCAAGGGCGGCAGCGTGATTACGCCGTTCGTGGACGGGATCAAGTCGGCTGCGGCGTTTCAGGGCAAATTGACCGAGGTCAGCGCGACGGCAAAAACCGTCGACTTGCCCGCCGCACCGAAAGTCGCTGCGCAGAACATGAACGTGTTCAGTGCGTCGATGGAAAAGGTCACGGGCGCAATCGATGCCGCGCTGGTGCCCGCTGTCGGTGCATTGGTCGTCGGACTTGAGCCGATGCTCACTCAGGTCAGCGGTATCCTCGCCGACAACCCGCAACTGGTCGAAGGCCTGGCGGCGGGGGCTATCGCTTTCTCGGCGATGCAAACCGCTGTGGCCGGTGCAACCCAGGTGTTCGACGTGATGAGCATGGTGATGAAGGCCAATCCGATCATGCTGATTGCCGCAGGCATTGCCTTGGCTGCCGGTTTGATCGTGGCCAACTGGAAACCGGTCTCGACGTTTTTCATCGGGCTCTGGCAGAAAATTGCGCCGGTTGTCATTCCGATGGCCGAGTTTTTCAAGACGATGTTCGGTTATACCCCGCTGGGGCAATTGATCAGTAACTGGGGACCGGTCACGGCTTTTTTCGCGGCGTTATGGGAGGGCGTCAAGGCTGTCGCGGCGCCGGTGATGGAGTTCTTCAAGACCTGGTTCAACTATTCGCCTCATGGGCTGGTCGTGAATAACTGGGGGCCATTGGTCGGGCTGTTCTCTTCGATCTGGGATTTGCTCAGGGCGGTCTCGGTGCCTGTGCAGACTTTCCTGCAAGGCTTCTTTGATTGGTCGCCGCTGGAAGTGATCCAGGCAGTCTGGGGCGGGGTGGTCAGTGTGTTCACCGCGATCTGGGATTACATCAAACTGCCGTTTGTGGCGATGTACGCGGTTATTCGCGAGCAACTGGGCTGGTCACCGCTGGAAAAAATCATCGAGAACTGGGCACCTGTTACCGCCTGGATCGAAAAGTGGGCGCAGAAGTTTCAGGACGCCATCGCACCGATCAAGGCGTTTTTCAACGGCGGTTTCGGCGAGCTGATCGCTGATGCCAAGGCCAAGGTGGATGTTTTCACTCAAGCCCAATTGAAGACCAACGCTGAAGGTAAAGGCGAACTGTCGCCGGTGTTTTTCAAAGGCACCGTGGAGTCGTCACCGAGCCCGTTGGCGGCACCCGGAACTACGCCGGAAAAACCGGCCCTACAGGCCGGCTCTCTGTCGCAAACCTCCAACACGCTGATCCAGCAAAGCGCCGCCAACAACCGCACGCAACTCGAGGGCGGCCTCACCGTGCGCTTCGAAAACGCGCCGGCCGGGCTGCGTACCGATCAACCGCAAACCAATCAACCGGGCCTGGCGCTGTCGTCGCGCATCGGCTATCGCTCACTGTCGGCAGGAGGTTCCAATGAACTGGCGTGACCGCTTGTTGCCGGCATCCTTTCGCGGTGTCGGGTTCTGGATCGATCAGGCGAAAACCCCGGTCGGTCGCAAAGGTCAGTTGCATGAATATCCGCAGCGTGACCTGCCGTTTTTCGAGGATCTCGGCCAGCAGGCCCGGACTCATGAGGTGACGGCATTTATCGTCGGCGCCGATTGCCTGGAGCAGCGCGACAAATTGCTCAAGGCGCTGGAGGCGGGTAGCGGTGAGCTGGTGCATCCATGGCTCGGACGCGTGCAAGTCAAGGTCGGCGAGTGCGACATGACCCACACCCGCCAGGACGGTGGGTTGGTCACGTTCGCGCTGAAGTTCTATCCCGATCAGCCGTTGCCGTTTCCGACGGCAACCGTCAGTACGCAGAAAGTGTTGTTGTCCAAGGCTGACACTTTGCTGGGTTCGGCGGTGGCACGCTTCGAACAGGCGATGACCTTGATCAAGGCTGCGCGAATCGGTATCGCCAATCTGCGCAACAGCCTGACCGGGGTTTACGAAGTGATCAAGGAACAGCTCAAACCGCTGATCGAGCAGTACAAACAGATCACCGAACTGGTCAAAGCCGTCAAGGAGCTGCCCAAGGAAGTGGCGGCGGAGTTCAAGGGTTTGCTCGGCGATATCAAGGAGCTGAAGGCGTTCGCGAAGGAGGGCTACCGTGGCGTGATTGCCGACGTGTCGCAACAACTCGAAGCCATCCGCAAGGCCGATGCACCGAAGATCACCACCGGCAAGGACACCACTGCGGCGGCACAAGCCATGGCGGATCTGGTGCAGGACACAATGCTGGTCAAAGTGGCGCAATGGGTGGCATCGATGCCAGTGGCGACCACCCCGGTGAAGCTGCAATCGACGCCATCGGTAGGCCAACAGGCGACGAGCCCGGTGGCCCGGCAGGAAGTCCCGGTCAGTGACGACATGCAGGCTCTGCGTGACGCCGTGGCCGTGGCGATCAATCCAATGCTGGACAAGGCCGACCCCGCGCACTTCCAGGCCATCAGCGATGTGAAAGAGGCGCTGATTGCGCATCTCAAGGCTGTGGCGTCGTCCGGTGTGCGGCAAGTCAGCAAATCCTTTCAGGAGAGCTTTCCGGCCGTGGTCGTGGCCTACAAGCAATTTGGCGATGCAACTCGGGTGACCGAAGTGACTCAGCGTAACGGGATATCTCATCCGGGTTTTGCGCCCAACGACGTGAAAGTCTCCGGGGAGTGAACCATGAGCGAGATGGATAACCGCGTTACGTTGATAGTCAACGACATGGAGTACGGCGGCTGGAAAAGTGTGCAAATCACGGCTGATCTGGAGCGCCAGTTTCGCACCTTCAAACTCGACATCACCTGGCAATGGCCGGGGCAAACGGTTGATCAGCGGATCAAGCCCGGCGACCCGTGCGAAGTGAAGATCGGCAAGGATCTGGTCCTCACTGGTTACGTGTTCAAGGCGCCCATCACCTACGACGGTCGGCAGATCAGCCTGAGTGTCGAGGGCAGTTCCAAGACTCAGGATCTGGTCGATTGCGCCGCCACCAACCGGCCCAATCAATGGCAGGAGCAACCGTTGCTGAGCATTGTCCAGGCCTTGGCGATGGAGTATTCGTTGACGGTGGTCAACGAAATTGCCGAGACCTCACGGCTGGCCAAGCACACGATTGTGCCGGGTGAAACGGTGTTCCAGTCGATCGACCGTTTGCTCTCGTTGTTCCGGGTGTTTTCCACCGATGACGAGCAAGGCCGGCTGGTACTGGCCAAGCCCGGCAGTGGCGGGCGGGCCAGTGATGCGCTGGAGTTGGGTAAAAATATCTTGTCCGCCAATGCACCGATGGATCACAGCCAGGTGTTCTCCGAATACCGGGTGATCGGCCAGCAAAAAGGCTCGGACAAGAAGAGCGGGGCGGCGGTCAGCGAAGTTGAATCGACGGCGGCTGACCTGACCTTCAAGCGGCGGCGCACCACCATCATCAACGAGGGTACTGCGCTGACGTTTGAGCTGGCGCAGCAACGTGCCCAATGGGAAAGCGTTACCCGCATGGGGCGGGCGCAAACCACCACCTATCAGGTGCAGGGCTGGCGCCAGGCCAACGGCGATCTGTGGCGTCACAACACACTGGTGAAGGTCAAGGATCCGGTGCTCGGGTTCGACGGCGACATGCTGATCTCCAAAGTGACTTATTCACTGTCGGCGCAGGGCTCGGTGACGACCCTGCAAGTCGCGCCACCGCATACCTTCGATCCTGATCCAATCCCCCCGAAAAAAACTTGAGCCCTCCACCGATGCTGTGGGAGCGAGCCTGCTCGCGAAAGCGTCGGCAGCCTCAGCATCACAGTGCCTGACCCAGCGCATTCGCGAGCAGGCTCGCTCCCACATTGATCCCATTCGGGCCACTTTTTGAAGGACACCCCATGAGCCTACTGACTCGCCTCCTGGCGCGCGGCACTGTCGTGCTCGCCAATTCGGCATCCAAGCTGCAATCGCTGCAAATGCGCCTCACCGCCGGCGAAGTCAACGATGACCTCGAACACTTCGAACCTTACGGCTTCACCAGCAACCCGCTGCCCGGCGCCGAAGGTGTCGTCACATTTCTGGGCGGTGACCGTTCCCACGCTATCGCCCTGGTGGTAGCCGATCGTCGCTACCGCCTGCAATCGCTCGCCAGTGGCGAAGTGGCGATCTACACCGACGAGGGCGACAAAATTCACTTCAAGCGCGGGCGGATCATCGACATCGAAACCGCCACGCTGAACATACGCGCCAGTACTGCCGTGAACTTCGATACGCCGGTGATCAACCAGACCGGAAAAATCGTGTCCACCGGCGATCAACTCGCCGGCGGCATCAGCCAGATCAAACACGTGCACGTCGGCGTGCAGGCCGGCAACGGCCAGACCGGCGCACCGGCAGGAGGCAAGTGATGTTTATCAGCCAGAACCTCCACGCCGCGCTGACCCGCGCCGTGCTCATCAGCCTGTTCAGCTGGCGTCGCGCCGCCGATGACGACGCCCTCGACGATGAAGAGCGCTACGGCTGGTGGGGCGACACTTTTCCCACCGTTGCCGACGATCGCATCGGCTCGCGTCTGTGGCTGTTGCGTCGGGTCAAGCTGACCCGACAGACCCAGATTGACGCCGAGTTTTATGCCCGCGAAGCCTTGCAATGGCTGATCGACGACGGCCATTGCAGCGCCATCGACATCATCAGCGAACGCCTCGACGCCCAGCGCCTGAACCTGCGCACGGTCCTGACCCTGGCCGACGGTGAACGTCTGGACATCAACCCCGATAACAGTTGGCAGGTGATCTATGCCGTTTGAAACCCCTTCGCTGCCGGTGCTGATCAAGCGCACCCAAAGCGACCTGGCCGGCGATTCGCTGCGCCAGTCCGATGCGCAAGTGCTGGCCCGCACCTTGGGCGGCGCCGCTTATGGTCTGTACGGTTATCTCGACTGGATCGCCGAGCAGATCCTGCCGGACAAGGCCGACGAGTCGACCCTGGAACGCATCGCCGCGCTGCGTCTGAACCAGCCGCGCAAACCCGCGCAAGTGGCCAGCGGCAGCGTCAGTTTCACCGCGACGGCCGGCGCAGTGCTGGACGTGGACACGCTGCTGCAAACGAACGACGGTCGCACGTACAAAGTGACCACGGCGCGCACCACCGCCAATGGCATCAACACCACGACCATCGCCGCGCTGGATGCCGGCAGTTTGGGCAACGCCGATGCCGGTCTCGCATTGACCCCGGTGCAGCCGATCGCCGGCATTGTCGGCACCAGTTTTGTCGTTTTGGCGCCAGGACTCAGCGGGGGCGTGGCGCGCGAAAGTCTGGAGTCGCTGCGCTCGCGGGTGATCCGCTCCTATCGCGTCATCCCCCATGGCGGCTCGGCCAATGACTACGAGACCTGGGCGCTGGAAGTGCCGGGCGTGACCCGCGCGTGGTGCCGTGGCGGTTTGCTCGGCCCGGGCACGGTGACGGTGTTCATCATGCGTGACGACGATCCGCAACCAGTGCCCAACGACGAGCAACTGGCAGAAGTTCAGGACTACATCGAACCGCTGCGCCCGGTCACCGCCGAAGTGCATGTGCAGAAGCCGATTCAAGTGCCGGTGGTGTATCGCTTCAAAAGCGTCAATCCCGACACCACCGCTGTGCGTGCCGCCGTCGAAGCGCAGTTGCGCGACTTGCACAACCGTGAAGCCGATCTCGGCGTGCCGTTGCTGATCAGCCACATCCGCGAAGCCATCAGCAGCGCTGGCGGCGAATACGATCACACGCTCACCGCACCGGTCGTCGATGTGCCCGCCGCCCCAAGTGAACTGCTCACCTTCGGAGGTTGCGTATGGGGGGCATAAGAACCGCCGCGCAATATCAGGCGCAACTTCGCGCATTGCTGCCATCGGGTCCCGCATGGGACCCGGAGCGGGTTCCGGAACTTGAAGAAGTGCTGCAAGGCGTCGCCGTCGAACTGGCGCGCCTCGACGCCCGCGCCGCCGATCTGCTCAACGAAATGGACCCCGCCGGCGTCAGTGAACTGGTACCGGACTGGGAACGGGTGATGAACCTGCCCGACCCGTGCCTGGGCGCCGAACCCCTGTTCGACGACCGCCGCCTCGCCGTACGCCGGCGCTTGCTCGCGGTTGGCAGTCAGGCCGTCGGTTACTACCTCGAAATCGCCAAAAGCCAGGGTTACCCCAACGCCTCCATCACCGAACACGAAGCGCCACGCATGGGTCGTGCACGGTTCGGCGCGGCGCATTTCGGCACCTGGGAAGCGCAATTCATGTGGACGCTCAACACCGGCGGCCGCCTGCTGCTGGGTCGACGCTTCGGGGCGAGTTACTGGGGCGAACGCTTCGGCGTAAACCCGGGCTCGGCACTGGAATGCCTGATCCACCGCAGTGCGCCGGCGCATACCAAGGTGCACATCAACTATGACTAGGGAGTAAATGGGATGGATTATCCGAAAAGTGTGCCCAGCGCCGGGTTGGTGAACGGGAAGTTTGTCGATGAGAACCCGCTGATGGGAACGCCGGGGTCGTTGATTCCGGCGGAGTGGGGCAACAGCGTCACGCAAGAAATCATTAACGTGATCAAGGCCGGGGATCTGGCGCCGGATGAAAACAAATACGATCAGTTGTTGCAGGCGATTCAGTCCGTAACATCCAAGGGCTGGAATCAGGATCTGGCTTTGCCTTTAGTGGCATTGCCGCTGCCGACGGTCGCCACCTCCGATGGTCGTTTGCCAGTCAGTCCGGCTGCGGCATCCACCAGTGGTGGCAGAGTTTCGATTGCTGCCGGTACGTTTATCAGCCTTGGCCAGGAAGTGGTGAGCGGCCAATTGGGGCGTTCACGCACTTTCGTGACTTCGTCCTGGAGCAGTGCGGATCTTCTGCCCAGCAGCCATTACTTTCTGCGTGCGCAGGTCATCGGTGGTGTGCTGACGTTCTACATGCAAAGGGGTGGCATTCACGATGTGGTGCCGGAGTCACTGAAAGGGGCACTCAACGGTGCTACCGGTGGCGGATTCCAATCCACGACGCTGGACATGTGCCTGGCGTGGGTGGTGACCGGTGCGCCGGGTTCCGTGCCTACGGTGCGCACCATTTACAACAGGGCACGTTTGACCTGGACACAAACCGTCAATGGCACTGGGGCAATATTCCTCCCGCTTGATCCTCATGCACGTTCTGCTCGTCTGGTTGCTGGTAACCCGACTCCGTCGTCGACGGCAGTGACAACGGTTGCCTTTCCGTCAACTGGTTGGGCCGGAGGCAACTATTGCTTTCTGTCGCCCATTATTGCCGGCAGCTCCAATAACCCGGGTGGCTGGAACCCGGCCACGGTTGCACCGTGCGTGCTGTTCAGTAACAACATCGTCAATGACGTTACGGTTTCCAGTCTGACTGCGAGTTTCGATCACGCCAATTTGCGCTCGCTCTGGCAGTGCTATCAGGCTGAGCACAACCTTGGACAATCGGTTGCCGACAGTGACGAATTATTGCTGAGCATGGGCATCAAGAACCATCCAGTCACCGACTACAGCGTTGGTATCGCGATCAACTTTTCTGACGCCGTGAACGTCCAGCTTTCGTGGGAGCTTATTCGATGATCGTTATTCAAGAACTTCACCAGTTCGATGGCGAGTTACGTGTTCCCCAGCCTTCAACTGCCCACGAATGGGATGGCGAACAGTGGGTACTGAGCGCTGATAAAAAACGTGTTTTGGACGAGCAGGAAACTGAACACCTGTGCACCAAAGTCGATGCCGCCGCCGACAACGCTCGCACGGCACTGGCCGGCGACCCGCTCAAAGCCATGGAATACGCCCAGGCCGCCGCCGACGCCCAGGCTTATCAGGACGCCGGTTACCCGAAAAAGGAAGTGCCGCTGTCGGTCGCTGCCTGGGTTGTCAAAGGTCGTACGGCCAAACAGGCTGCGGATCAGATTCTCGGCAAGGCCGATCAACTCACCGATCACCTCTTGACCCTGCGCACCCTGCGCCTCAAGGCCAAAACGCAGATCCGCGCGCACGCGACCAAGGGCAACATCGATCTGGCGCGTAGCGCCGCCGACGAGGCGCTGTTGGCTATAAGCCAACTGGTCAGCGGCCAGAACAGCTAGATCACGAACCTTCGTTTTGCATCTCTCAAGCCCACTTCATTGTGGGCTTTTTATTTTCAGAAAAAGACTTCGGACGAGCCTGCAGCAGCATCCCTCGTGACGCGGTTCATTTGTTATTTCAGAGGAACGAAAAACCTATGGATTATCCAAAAAGCGTCCCCAGCGTCGGCCTTGTCGATGGCCGCTTCGTCGATGAAAACCCGGTGGCGGGTAAGCCCGGTTCGTTGATTCCGGCGGTTTGGGGCAACAGCGTGACTCAGGAGATCCTGAGTGTGATCAGCGGCGGTGGGTTGGTGGCTTCGGAAGCGGACAACAGCCAGTTGCTCAAGGCGATTCAGGCGATTGTCGCGAGTGCCAGTCCGATGCGTTCGGTTGTCACGCGGATCGCTGCTTCCAAGACGTTGGCCGGGCAAGAACTTGGTCTTGTGTTGATCGACGGCAGTCCTGCTCCCATGACCATCTTGCTACCACCGGCCGATGTTGCCCTCGGCGTGCGTGATGTCATTGTTCGTCGGGTGGACAACAGCGGCAATCGCCTGGTCATCAAGGCCTCCGGCACCGACCGCATTCGCTTTCATACCCATCTATCGCCAAGTGGGTATCCGTTCTTCGTACTGATGGGCGGCGGTGACTGGTGGCATTTGCGTAGCGACGGTGCGGGGAGCTGGTGGCCGGTCGGCCGTTTCGACAATACCCCGTTGGGGCGGCCGTTTTTTGAGACCACGGTTCTGCTCAGTCCCGGTGGCTATGGGGCGCTCAACGGTACGTTAATGAATCGTTCTGAGTGGCCGTGGCTCTGGGATCACGCCCAGCGTTCGGGAATGCTCAATACCGAGGCTACTCGGGCCGGTAATGAGGGGAACTGGACACCGGGCGATGGTGCACTGACCTTTCGTGGGCCTGAGTTGCGCGGTGAGTTTCTGCGGGTTCTGGACGAGGGACGCAACGCTGACATCGGCCGAATAATGGGCACCAATCAGGCAGGTACCGTGCATTCGTATGCAATGGGAGGGGGCGGTGCAGGGGCGGTAGGTTCTCGCTGGTCCGACAGTCTTTCCGCAGTCGGAGCGCAGACTCATGAAGCCCAGACATGGGTGAAACCGGCTAATGGCGGTCCGATTTATCCTGCAGGTACCGTCTACCAACAGGACACGGCCAACACGATTTTGTACACATTCTCCTCCCGTCCTCGCAACGTCGCCTATCCCGGCCGCATCAAAGTCATCTGAGGCTCTTCATGTTCAATTATCTAATGGATGACGCTGGCGCTCTGGTGGGGCCGGTGGAGTTTTTCGTCACGCCCGGCATCGGCGTTCAACTGCCAGCCAACGCGGTCCAATTGGCGTATGAATTGCCAGCGGCGGAACAGGGTCGCACGTGGGCAATGGCCAACGGCGTTCCCCGCGAGCTGATCGATCTGCGCGGCACCGTTTATAGCAAGGTTAACGGTGCCCAACATACCTGGAGCGAATTGGGCGTTCTGGCGGAAGAGTTCACCGCGGAGCCTTGCCCTGATGAGTTTCATGTATGGCAGGACAACGCATGGGTTTTGAGTGAGCCTCGGCGTCTGGCGGACATCTCGGCCAAAACCATTGCTCAGCGCGACACGCTTCTGCGCGATGCTGTTTTGCGCATCGCCCCCCTGCAATACGCCGAAGACATCGGCGATGCCGACCATGACGAACAGCTGCTTTTGATCGAATGGAAGCTCTACAGCGTGGAGCTCAATCGCATCGAAAAACAGCCGGGTTTTCCGCAAGAAGTGAGTTGGCCGGTGATCCCCGGTGCTTCCGACGTCAACTGATCAGTACAAGGAAATGTGCAGTGGACTATCCCAAAAGCATCCCCGGCGTTGGCCTGGTCAATGGCGGTTTTGTCGATGAAAACCCGGTGGCCGGAACACCGGGGTCGTTGATCCCCGCCGCCTGGGGCAACAACGTTACACAAGAAATTCTTAACGCCATCAAGGCTGCCGGGCTGACGCCCGATGAGGCTAAAACCGACCAGTTGGCCACCGCCATTGGCGCGCTGGTCGACTTCCGCAAACTGAAAAACACCCCGACCACGCTGAGTGGCTACGGCATCACCGATGCCGGCGGGCGACTGTTGGCAATCAGGCAGATCGAGTCGGTTGGTATCACTGTTTACAAGCCAAATCCGAAAGCCAAACGCATTCGCGTGCGATTGGTTGGGGCGGGTGGATCTGGCGGCGGTTGTGTGTCAGTAGCTGCGAGTCATCAAATGATCGGCGGCGGCGGAGGTTCCGGTGCGTACGTGGAGAGCCTGTATGAGGTAACCCCACAAATGCTGGCAGGTGTCCCTGTTTCGCTGGGGGCCGGTGGCGCAGCAAGTAACGCGGCGGGCCAGCCAGGAGGAGGCGCTTCCTTCGGCACATATATGAGTGCTGCGGGCGGTGCGGGAGGGCAAATCCTGACGTTGGCGGTAACTGCAACGGCAGTGGGGTTCATTCAGGGAGGTGCAGGAGGGCAGGCCGTTACCGGTGGCACACTTTCCAATGCGCGTGGCATCGGTGGTGAGTACGGGATGTACAACGCCAATTGGGGGGTACTTGCCGGGGCTGGCGGCTCTAGTCCGTTCGACGGCGGTGCCCCACGTATCGGCGTAAACGGAACTGGCGGTTCTGGTGGCCGTGGCTCAGGGGGAAGCGGCTCTTGCTCAACCAACGCTTCCGCTTCAGTGCTCAGTGGCGCTGGCGGCAACGCCTTCTGTGAAATCTGGGAGTACGAGTAATGGCCCGTTATGCACGCGTGGAAAACGGTGTCGCGGTTGAGCTGATCGATACCGGTGACTACCTGATCACCCAACTGTTCGCCCCGGCTTTTGTCGAGTCGATGGTGTTGGTGCCGGAAGGCATGGAGATCGAAATCGGTGCGCCAGTTGGCGAATTTCGATCGGTCAGCACAGGGCAGCCAGAAGCTGACAATCCAGTCGCTCCAACATCACCCGCAGCCGACGAAGAAGAGCCTTCATCAGCGGCGCGTACCTGGCGTCAGTCCAGCCTGTCATCCACGGAGTGGTTGGTGGCGCGTCATCGCGATGAACAGGAACTGGGGCGCGGTACGACCCTCAAGGCCCAGCAGTATCTGGAGCTACTCGAGTACCGGCAGGCGTTGCGCGATTGGCCAGATTCGGATCATTTCCCGGCAGTAGTTTCCCGCCCGTCGATACCGGTGCGGATGTAGGCGTCCATGGCTGACGTCTTGTTTCTTGTTTTTTCAAACATGGAGAAGCGTGATGGATTATCCGAAAAGTGTGCCCAGCGCCGGTCTGGTCAATAACAAATTTGTAGACGAAGACCCGATCACCGGAACGCCGGGGTCATTGATTCCGGCAACTTGGGGTAATAGCGTCACGCAGGAAATTCTTGAAGTTATCAGAAGCTCAGGAGCGGTCGCCGACGAAGCTGATAACACTCAGTTAAGAGTAGCAATTAACACGCTGATCTCGAAGAAATACAGCGAAAGCCTGGCCAGCCAAGAGGATGCGGAGTCTGGTGTCAGTACCACCAGGTTGATGACCCCGTTGCGCGTAGTCCAATCAATTGCAAAAAAAATCCAACAGGCGACCGAGTCTATCGTTGGCACAGCAAAAGTTGCCTCTCAGGCAGAGGTTAATGCTGGCGTAAGTGACTCGACTATTGTGACGCCGAAAAAACTCAGACTTGGCTTCATGGTGAGACTGGGGGGTTCAGGCTACATCGTTTTTCCATCCTGGATGGGTGGATTGATCATCCAGTGGATAAGCGGCAGTGCGAGTCAGTCGGGCAACAACAATTATGGAGATCTGAACGTATGGCCACTGGCATTTCCCAATGCGTTGTTTCTTGCAGTTGCCACACATGAAGGTACTTCAACAGCAACGTTTTTGACGTGGAACGGTGTTTCAACGGTGAATCCGCGCGTGGGCATCAACGTACGCTGTCCTGATTATCCGGGTGTCTCCATTTCCGCGCGCATCATCGGGATAGGGTATTGACTATGTATTATTTTTCTCCGGCAACTTCTGGCTTCTATCACTCGGATTTACATGGACTGAACATCCCGGCCGATGCCTTTCAGCTAAGTGAAGGTGAGTATTGCGCACTGGTGTCGAATGCCCCTGGAGGAACAGTTCTTTCTCTGAACACTGACGGCCGCCCGCAAAGGGTTTTACTCGCCGCACAAACCGAGGATGGTTTAGAACGTGCCTGGCGAAACAAGGCGCTGGAGTCGACTCAATGGCTGGTACTTCGCGACGTTGAAGAAATGGAAGTCGGCGAGGGCACGACACTGCGCACGGAGGAGTTCAAAGAACTTCTCGCTTACCGACAGGCACTGCGCGATTGGCCGAGCGATCCTGAATTTCCGGATACACGTTCTCGGCCGGTCGAACCCGACTGGCTGGAACTGTTGCTGCGCGCAACCGGCTGAGCAGTTTGCCCTATGACAGCGGAGCCGCAGCCCGAACTAACAAGGAAAACATAACGTGGATTATCCAAGAAGTGTGCCTGGCTCCGGCTTGGTCGACGGCAAATTTGTCGATGAAGATGCGATAGCCGGAACACCGGGATCGCTAATTCCGGCGAGCTGGGGCAACAGTGTTACGCAGGAAATACTCAGCGCGATTACCGCAGCTGGTTTGAGGCCGGATGAGCAGCAAACCGATCAATTGGCTCAAGCTATTCGGCAGTTGTCGAAACCGGACCCATTACAGAAATTTCCGATTCAGGTGTATCGCAGGAATCTGTTGATCAATGGCGGGTTCGATTTCTGGCAGCGCGGTTTAATCAATCAAGGGCCAAACATTGGCGGCTATGTGGCCGATCGTTTTCGTTGCGATTGGAATGGCAATGCCGCCGTGACCATCTCTCGCCAGGACTTCGCGCCAGGCCAGGCAGAAGTTTCCGGTGAGCCGAGCTATTTTTTGCGCTGGCAACAAACCACAGCGGGTGTCGGTGCGTCCACGCACACAGTCTCCCAGTGCATTGAATCGGTCCGAACATTGGCCGGTAAAACGGCGACCCTGACTTTCTGGGCGCGATCCGATGCGGCTCGAACGTTGAAAGTGGCGATAGGTCAGTACTTTGGGATCGGTGGCTCGGAAGCGGTCGTGAAGGTAGTTGATGTCTTTCAACTAAGTACTGGCTGGGCCAACTACAGCGCAACGTTCCAGGTACCGGTTATTGCAGGAAAAATGCTCGGTGCCAATGGTTACCTGCGGCTGGCTTTCGATCTTCCGCTCAATGTTTTGCAGACGGTGGACTTCGCAAGAGTTCAGTTGGAGGAGGGGCCGATCTCCACGCCATTCGAATATCGTCCAGCCGCTGAAGAGATGATGCTTTGTCAGCGTTATTTCGAGAAGTCCTTTGCCAACCGTTTAACCATTCGACCGAACAATGGCACGGGCACATGCATTGTCACGTTTACTCAGGCAGCGGCGGCCAATAACGGTCAATACGGGATGGTCGTAGACATGCAGGTGCAGAAGAGAGTGCAGCCTACTGTTGTCCTGTATTGCCCCGGAAATGAAAGTAATCAGGTTTGGAATTACTCGACGGGAGTGGCCTGCACGGGAACAACTGTACAAAGTGTGACACAGCGCAGTTTTGCGATCGGCACTGTGACGCCTGTAAACAGCCAGCCAGGTAACGGATTGCAGATTGAATGGACAGCAGACGCCGAAATCTAGGAGTGAACCCATGACCTATCAAATGACAACTTACGGAGTGCTGCGCATTGAGGATTCAGCATTTATCCCGCAGGACCTGACCAACCGGGACTGGCTTGAGTATCAAGAGTGGTTGCTGTCTGGTGGCCTGGTTTTGCCATTGAATGAAACACTCGAAAAGACTGCCTCGGATAGCTCCGTGAAAACTCTGGCAAAAAAATGGCTGGCAGGTATCAGTCGCCAACCATGATTCAATCCCGGCATCCAGGGAGGATTACGCATCATGCAAATAACTGAAAACAACCTTTTAAACATCATGCCAAACGCCCGCAGCCAAGCGGGCGTTTTTGTTTCTGCGCTCAACAGCGCCATGGCTAACCGTCGCATCGATACGCCCAAGCGCATCACTGCGTTTCTGGCGCAAATCGGCCACGAGTCGGGCCAGTTGCGGTACGTGCGCGAGTTGGGCAACAACCAGTACCTGAGCAAGTACGACACCGGCACTCTGGCGTTACGTCTGGGCAACACGCTTGAGGCCGATGGTGACGGACAAAAGTACCGGGGGCGTGGACTGATTCAGATCACCGGTCGCGCGAACTATCGCCAATGCAGCCTCGGGCTGTTCGGCGATGAGCGTCTGCTGTCCTTGCCGGAACTGTTGGAGCAGCCGCAATGGGCCGCCGAGTCCGCCGCGTGGTTCTGGGAAAAGAATGGCATGAACGAGCTCGCCGACCGCGACCAGTTCAACACCATCACCCGTCGTATCAACGGCGGGTTGAACGGCTTGCAGGATCGGCTCGAGATCTGGGCGCGAGCGAGGGCTGTGTTATGCCAATCACCTGGCGAGTGATCGGCATGACGTTGCTGGCCCTGGGGGCCGCGGCGCTGGGCTGGCAGGTTCAGGACTGGCGCTATGGACGGCAACTGGCCGAACAGGCTCGGTTAAACGCAGAAGTCCTCAAGCAACTGACCCTGACCGCCGCCACCGCGCAACAAGCCGAACAGGATAAACGTCTGGCCCTCGAGCAGCGGCTCGCAGCCAGTGAACAAACCCACTATCGAGCGCTGAGCGATGCCCAACGTGATCAGGATCGCCTGCGCGATCGTCTTGCCACTGCTGATGTGCGCCTGTCAGTCCTCCTCGACGCAGGCGACGTTGCCGCAGGCTGTGCAGTGCCAGCCGCCGCCGGCACCGGCGGCGTGGATCATGCAACCGTACGCGCCCCACTTGACCCGGCGCATGCTCAACGAATTGTCGCCATCACCGACGAAGGTGATCGCGGACTGATTGCCTTGCAGGCCTGTCAGGCCTATGTCAGAGCGTTGGCGACCGAACATTTTGAATAAGCTTGTGTATTGAAAGCACAACCGGCTCGTGTACGGTGGACGCATTCCACACGATCCGGAGAGCAACGTGAAAGAGATCACTCAACTGGCAGCCGAGCTTGGCCGACGTCTGCAAGTGCTCAATGCCCACGTCACCACCGCCGAGTCCTGCACCGGCGGCGGGATTGCCGAAGCCATCACGCGGATTCCAGGCAGCTCGGCGTGGTTCGAGGCCGGTTACGTGACGTACTCCAACCGACAGAAAAACCAGCAACTGAATGTGCCGGCCGAGTTGTTCGACTCGGTGGGCGCAGTCAGTCGCGAGGTGGTCGAGGCGATGGTGCGGGGTGCGCAGGCACAGAGCCTGGCGCGGTTCGCCGTGGCGGTCAGCGGTGTGGCCGGGCCCGACGGTGGCACGCCAAACAAACCGGTGGGCACTGTTTGGCTGGCCTGGGGCGTCGGCGATGTGGTTATCAGTGAAGTGCAGCACTTCGCGGGCAATCGCGATGAAGTCCGCCGACAAACGGTGAAGGCCGCGCTAGAGGGGCTCATGCGACTAGCGGCACGAGAAATCGAAAATCAGGGGTAGGCGATCCGCGAACGCTGTGGAATAATACTGGCTACTTATACAGGTGTTGGCCGTCAGGCCTTATTGATTACGTGAGGACTTTAATGGACGACAACAAGAAGAAAGCCTTGGCTGCGGCCCTGGGTCAGATCGAACGTCAATTCGGCAAGGGTGCCGTAATGCGTATGGGCGATCAGGACCGTCAGGCGATCCCGGCTATCTCCACTGGCTCTCTGGGTCTGGACATTGCACTCGGCATTGGCGGCTTGCCAAAAGGCCGTATCGTTGAAATCTATGGTCCTGAATCTTCCGGTAAAACCACACTGACACTGTCCGTGATCGCCCAGGCTCAAAAAGCTGGCGCGACCTGCGCATTCGTCGACGCCGAACACGCCCTCGACCCTGAGTACGCCGGCAAACTGGGCGTCAACGTTGATGACCTGCTGGTTTCCCAGCCTGACACCGGCGAACAAGCTCTGGAAATCACCGACATGCTGGTGCGCTCCAACGCGGTTGACGTGATCATCGTCGACTCCGTGGCTGCACTGGTGCCGAAGGCTGAAATCGAAGGCGAAATGGGTGACATGCACGTGGGCCTGCAAGCCCGTCTGATGTCCCAGGCGCTGCGTAAAATCACCGGTAACATCAAGAACGCCAACTGCCTGGTTATCTTCATCAACCAGATCCGCATGAAGATCGGCGTGATGTTCGGTAGTCCGGAAACCACCACCGGTGGTAACGCGCTGAAGTTCTACGCCTCGGTTCGTCTCGACATTCGCCGTACTGGCGCGGTGAAAGAAGGCGACGAAGTGGTCGGCAGCGAAACCCGCGTCAAGGTTGTGAAAAACAAGGTGGCTTCGCCGTTCCGTCAGGCCGAGTTCCAGATTCTTTACGGCAAGGGCATCTACCTCAACGGCGAGATGATCGACCTGGGCGTGCTGCACGGCTTCGTCGAGAAGTCCGGCGCCTGGTACGCCTATGAAGGCACCAAGATCGGTCAGGGCAAGGCCAACTCGGCCAAGTTCCTGGCAGACAATCCGGAAATCGCCAAGAAGCTCGAGAAGCAACTGCGTGACAAACTGCTGGCCCCGGCGGCAGACGTCAAGGCTTCGCTGGCCAAGGACAAAGTTGACGATATGGCTGAGGCCGATGTCGACGTTTGAAGTCTTTGAATGACACTTGTACTCGATACCCTCGTCGCGGTGCGGCGATCCGCCATGGACCTGCTCGCACGTCGCGAGCACGGTCGAGTCGAGCTGACGCGTAAACTGCGTCAGCGCGGCGCTGAGGCGGAAATGATCGAAACAGCCCTCGACCGTTTGACGGAAGAAGGGTTGCTTTCCGAAGCCCGTTATCTTGAAAGCTTTGTTTCCTACCGAGCCCGTTCCGGTTATGGCCCTCTGCGAATTCGCGAGGAGCTGAGCCAGCGTGGTTTGCAACGTGTCGATATCGAACTCGCCCTGCGCGAAAGCGGTATCAGTTGGCAGGAGCAACTTCAGGAAACCTGGCAACGGAAATTCTCCGGGCATTTGCCGATTGATGCCAGGGAACGGGCCAAACAAGGCCGCTTCCTGGCGTATCGGGGCTTCTCGATGGAGATGATCAACCGCTTGTTCAGCGGCAAAGGGATGGACGATTGAACGGTTGAAACGAAACGGCCCGCTATGAAAATAGCGGGCCGTTTTTTTTGCCTTCAAATTACCTTGGAAGGTTCTCGGCTGCGTTGGGCGGTTTGCGGTTGGGAATGGGTCCAGTTTTCCGGCAAGTTGATGTAGTCCACCAACTCCCTCAAGCGCCCTTGATTGCGGGCGGTAAAGGCAAAAGCCAAGCGCGACAGATGACTGAACTGGGCGTCGTCGTGTTCTTCGCCGCTGTAGGCATGCTGATGGAAATGGCCGCTCAAACACAGATCGGCAAAGGCTTCCTGCATATGCTCCATCGCCTGATCGCTGAGCTTGTGATTCATGCGAATCACGAATTGCCCCTTGAGCCAGCGACTGGAGTGGAAGTTGCTATAGAACTGGGTGATCTGTTCCACCGCTTCCTCGACGGTGTAGACCAATCGCATCAGCTTCATGTCGGTCGGCAGGATGTAGCGGTTTTCCTCCAGCTGCTGGCGGATGAAATCCATCGCGCCTTGCCAGAACGTACCGCCCGGTGAGTCCAGCAATACCACCGGAACCAGTGGGCTTTTGCCGGTCTGGATCAGTGTCAGCACTTCCAGTGCTTCATCCAGCGTGCCGAAGCCACCCGGGCACAGTACCAATGCGTCGGCCTCCTTGACGAAGAACAGCTTGCGGGTGAAGAAGAAGTGAAACGGAAGCAGGTTGCCGGTACCGTCCACGGTCGGGTTGGCATGTTGTTCGAAAGGCAGTGTGATGTTGAACCCGAGGCTGTGATCACGCCCTGCGCCTTCATGGGCGGCGGCCATGATGCCACCACCGGCACCGGTGATGACCATCATGTCCGAACTCGCCAGTTTCGCGCCGAGTTCCCGGGCCAATGCATACAGCGGATGCTCGACCGGCGTGCGCGCCGAGCCGAACACAGTGACCTTGCGTCGGCCCTTGAATTGTTCCAGAACCCGAAACGTCTGCTCCAGCTCGCGCAGGGCTTGCAACGTGATCTTGGCGTTCCAGCGGTTGTGGTCTTCCTGGGCCATGCGCAGCACAGTCAGGATCATGTCTCGGTAGATGGGAATATTTGGACTGTTGGTGGAAACACGGTTGAGTTGTTCTTCGACCTGGCTGATGAGGTCGGGGCCGCTTTCCTGAAAATGACGGCTGAGCAGGTCATTCGGTTGGTAAGGCATTCAACGTCTCCTTCTGCACAGAGCGGGTCGCCCTGACGCGCGGCGTCAGGGCTGCGCTGCGAAAACACACAATCGACAGTTCCTTTTCCTGCCGCTGACAACTGATCGTGAATACTCTGAATCTAGACCCTTGCGCGTGATTGCGCTGACTTGATCATTGCGCTGCATCGCGGCGGATGGCAATCGCTTGTTGATTGTCCGGTCGATGATTTCACCGTTCGTCCGAACGTGCGCCGAACGGCAAACCCTCTGATTAACTAACCTACAGGCACCTTGCTACAACTTGGCATTACTGACCGTATGCAAGGAGCACGCTATTCAAGGATTTGTCGATAGCAAGGAGGCGGGATACGTGGCCAGAGTGATTCTGGAAATCGATACGCAGCTGTATCGGATGTTGAAGGCGTCAGCCGAGACCAACCAGGTGAGTCTCGAAGAGGAGTGCTGCCGAAGGTTGGCAGGCGGGGAGCGGCGTTCTCGTTATTTACAGGCCCTGGTGGCCGAATTGCGCGCCGAGGATGAACAGCGGCGCGCCAATTCGCGATGATTACTTCTTTTTCGCCGGAGCGGCTTTCGGACAATCCGAATCCTGGTAGCTGGCAGCGCCAACAGCCTTGTTGGTTTTCACTTCGGTGAATTCGTAACGCATGATCGCGCCTTTGGCCATCAGCTTGCGGAACGATGGGTTGTTGCAAACCGAAGCACCCAACTGGAAATATACGGCTTTGGGGTCTGCGCGCATTTTGTCGGCGTGGCTCTTTTGTACGCTCAGGTGATTGATCAACTGAGTGCCTTCAACGGTGTAGCCCTGATCAAGAATGTCTTCGTTGATTGCCCGTGGCGTGCCGACGCTGCTTTGGGCGGCGACGTTGCGCAGCTCTCTGTTCAGATTCTGCTCACTCAAGGATGCAGCTTGAGCGGTGAAGGACGACGCCAGCAGAATGGCAGCGGTGGGAACGATAAGGCGCAGCATGAAACTCTCCTGGTTCAGTGACTGGTGTTTCGACCAGCCACGTGACTGTGCGTTCAGTGGCGGCGAATTATAGGGGAGCCGGTCTGGACGGTACAGGTTTGTCCCTGTCGCTCTGGTAAACTTCCGGTCTTTATTGCCCTGCCGAGTGTTGTTCGTGTCGAGTTTCCCTGCTGTGTGGCGCCGTCCGTGATCCATCATGCCCCCAACGCCGTAGCCCGTTTGCGTGATCAGCGCGAGGACGAGGGTATCAAGCCGATTCAGGCCCGAGGCTTTCGCTCCGAGCGTTGCCGCGACTGTCGGGTAATCATCAGTCATTGCCTGTGCGCCTGGCGGCCAAGCGTCGACTCCCGCTCGGGCGTGTGCCTGATCATGACCGGCAAGGAAGTGTTCAAACCGAGCAACACCGGTTGGCTGATTGCTGATGTGGTACGGGATAACCACGCATTCATCTGGTCACGTACCGAGCCCGACCCGCAGATGCTGGCACTGCTCAATGACCCACAGTGGCAGCCGTATCTGGTGTTTCCCGGGGAATATGTCGAGCCGTCGCGGGTGACCAACACCGTCGAGCTCGAAAGCGGCAAGCGCCCGCTGTTTATTCTGCTGGACGCGACCTGGACCGAGGCGCGCAAGATCTTCCGCAAGAGCCCTTACTTTGAGCGCTTGCCGATTCTCAGCCTGCTGCCCGACAAACTGTCGCGCTACCGGTTGCGCCGCTCGACCCGCAGTGAGCACCTGTGCACCGCCGAAGTCGCGGCGCTGTGTCTGGAACTGGCAGGTGACAGCGATGCAGCGTCGGCGCTGGACGCTTATTTCGATGTGTTCAGCCAGCATTATCTGGGCGCCAAACAGCAATTGGATGTGAATGAATCGACGCCGGCCCACGCCGAGTTGCAACCCTTTATACGAAAGCCGCAGGCGGACTTGGCCCAATAGTGGCCCATACTGCACATCGCGGCGGCCGTGTTGCTTGACCACCCCGTCTTCGCTGGGCATGCTTGGCGCCGATTAGGGTGCTGCCAAGGTTTGAAACGCCGTGTTTGCTGGTTATTGGCGTTGAACGTGCCCCTGTGGATGCCGCTGCAAGCGGCATCTTGAGTTGCTTTGGCCAGAGCCGAATAGACCGGGTCTGCCATCAAAAAACAGGATCATTTGAAAAATGGCCACATACGACATCCTGATTGCCGATGATCACCCCCTGTTTCGTAGCGCCCTGCATCAAGCAGTGACGCTGGGCCTTGGCCCGGATGTACGGCTGGTGGAAGTGGCGAGCATCGCCGAACTGGAAACGCGTCTGACAGAAAAGGCTGACTGGGATCTGGTCCTGCTGGATCTGAACATGCCCGGCGCTTTCGGGTTTTCCGGATTGGTGATGTTGCGCGGCCAATACCCGCAAATTCCGGTGGTGATGGTCTCGGCGCAGGAAGAAGCCTCGGTGATGGTCAAATCCCGCGAGTTCGGCGCCAGCGGCTTTATTCCCAAGTCCAGCGACCTCAGCGTAATTCAGGAAGCCGTGCGCAAAGTGCTCGATGGCGATGTGTTCTGGCCACCGCAAGCTTTTGAAGCGGTCAGCGTTTCTGCCGAAGCCAAAGCCGCCAGCGATGGCCTGGCCAGCCTGACCCCCCAGCAGTTCCGCGTATTGACCATGGTCTGCGAAGGCCTGTTGAACAAGCAGATTGCCTATGAGTTGAGTGTGTCGGAAGCGACCATCAAGGCTCATGTCACGGCGATCTTTCGCAAGCTGAATGTGCGTACCCGAACTCAGGCGGCATTGCTTCTGCAACAACTAGAGTCAATTCCAAGCCAGTAATGGCTGGCGCGTTCACGCTTTTTTGACTTTGGTTGATCTAGCTTTCCCACTCCTTTTTGGTTGGTTTCTACTTTATGTCACCTTTCAAGGGCCAGACCGGCCTGAAACGCATTCTCAACGCTTCCGGTTACTCGCTGGATGGTCTGCGCGCAGCCTTCACCGGCGAAGCGGCATTCCGCCAACTGGTGCTGCTCAATGTGGTGCTGGTGCCACTGACGTTTTTCCTGAATGTCAGCCGTGTTGAACAGGCGCTGTTGATCGCCGTGTGTTTGCTGGCGCTGATCGTCGAACTGCTGAACTCGGCAGTGGAAGCGGCCATCGACCGCATCTCGCTGGAGCTGCACCCACTGTCCAAGAACGCCAAGGACATGGGCAGCGCCGCGCAATTCGTGGCGTTGAGCATGATCGCGCTGGTGTGGGCAGTGATTCTGCTTTAAGCGATAGTCGGCAAGACGATCTCGTCGCTGCGCTGAACACCCGCGGTGAAAGCGCGGCACAGCTCGAGAAATTCGCGCATGGCCGAGGTCTGGTACTTCTGTTTGTGCCAGATGAAGTAGAACTGCCGCGCCAGATCCATATCTGGCGTTTCTACCGCCACCAGGCTGCCGCGCCGGAATGCATCACGCAGTGCCAGTCGCGAGATACAGCCAATCCCCAGCCCCGATTCCACCGCGCGTTTGATCGCTTCGGTGTGTTCCAGCTCAAGTCGGATATTCAGCGCGCTGCGATGGTGACGCATGGCCTGATCAAACGTCAGGCGCGTGCCGGAGCCTTGCTCGCGCAGAATCCATGCCTCGTGCGTCAACTCTTCCATGCTCGCGCTACCGCGTTTGGCCAGTGGATGCTGCGGCGCGCAGAACACCACCAGTTCATCCTCGACCCAGCTCTGCACTTCGATGTCCGGATGGCTGCAATCGCCTTCGATTAGACCCAGATCAATTTCATAGTGAGCGACCTGTTGCACGATGTTAGCCGTATTCTGCACGTGCAACTTCACCTGGCTTTCCGGATGGCGTTGCATGAAGCTGCCGATTAGCAGGGTCGCCAGGTAATTGCCGATGGTCAGCGTCGCACCGACTGCCAGTGAGCCGAAACCGGACTTGCCGTTGAGCAGGTCTTCGATCTCTTTGGCCTGATCAAGCAGGGCCACCGCTTGCGGCAACAGCTGTTTGCCGAGGGCGTTGAGGCTCAGCCGTTTGCCGGCGCGGTCGAACAGCTGGCAGCTGGACTGGCGCTCCAGTTCGGTGATCGAGGTGCTCGCCGCCGATTGTGAGAGGTTGAGCAGACCCGCAGCACGGGACACGCTTTCCTGTTGGGCGACGGCGACGAAGACTTGCAGTTGACGGAGAGTAAATCGCATATCGATATAACCGATAACCCTTATCTTAATAATCCAGTTAACAGATATTGTCGTCGCTATTAGAATGCGATGCAATTGCGCACCGTCGGCCTGCCATCATTGGCGTCAAGAGACGCGCAGACCCAATATCCAGGAGTCAAACGTACATGAGCAACATGAACCACGAGCGTGTCCTCAGTGTTCATCACTGGAACGATACCCTGTTCAGCTTCAAGTGCACCCGCGACCCGGGCCTGCGCTTCGAGAACGGGCAGTTCGTGATGATCGGCCTGCAACAACCAAATGGCCGCCCGCTTATGCGCGCTTACTCGATCGCCAGCCCGAACTGGGAAGAGCATCTGGAGTTCTTCAGCATCAAGGTGCCTGATGGCCCGCTGACTTCGCAGTTGCAGCACCTGAAGGAAGGCGACGAGATCATCATCAGCAAAAAGCCTACGGGCACGCTGGTACTGGATGACCTGAAACCCGGCAAACACCTTTACCTGCTCAGCACCGGCACTGGTCTGGCGCCGTTCATGAGCGTGATCCAGGATCCCGAAACCTACGAGCGTTTCGAAAAAGTGATCCTGTGCCACGGTGTTCGCTATGTGAATGAAGTCGCCTACCGCGAATTCATCACCGAGCACCTGCCACAGAACGAGTTCTTCGGCGAAGCGCTGCGCGACAAGCTGATCTACTACCCGACCGTGACCCGCGAACCGTTCGAGAATGAAGGTCGCCTGACCGATCTGATGCGCAGCGGCAAGCTGTTCAGCGACATCGGCCTGCCGCCGATCAACCCGCAGGACGACCGCGCCATGCTGTGCGGCAGCCCGAGCATGCTCGACGAGACCAGCGAAGTGTTGAACAGCTTCGGCCTGAAAGTCTCGCCGCGCATGCGCGAGCCGGGTGATTACCTGATCGAGCGTGCGTTCGTCGAGAAGTAAGACGCAATCCCTGTGGGAGCGAGCCTGCTCGCGAATGCGATCTGTCATTAACATTTATGTTGGCTGACACAACGCCTTCGCGAGCAGGCTCGCTCCCACAATAGGTGTTGTGGTGTGACAGCAAAAAGCCCGCGTTGCCTGAGAAGGCGGCGCGGGCTTTTTCGTTTTCGGGGGTTATGCGTTGGCGGGGATGACTTCGAGGACGAGAATCTGCTCAGGCACGGGGTAATGCCAGCGCACATCCAGATCCCAGAATTGTGCGCCGTATTCACGCTCCGGGGCTGGCGTCTGATACGCCGGGCGCGGATCCTGCGCCAAACACTGCTCGATCAACTCAACCAATGGCTCGGCCAGGCGCTGTGCGTGTGTGTGCGCTTGTTGCAGCGCTGTGTCCGTCCACTGCACGTCAATCAGTTGCGGCGCAGCGCTGGCGATACTGTTGGAGGGGTCGGTGATGATGTCGGCGTAAGGCACGTAAGGTTTGATGTCGAGAATCGGTGTGCCGTCGAGCAGATCGATACCTGAGATGAACAGGCGATTGGCTTCGACCTTGTCCAGTTTCACCACGGATTGGCCAATGCCATTCGGGCGGTGGGTGGCGCGAGTGGCGAACACGCCCATGGACTTGTTGCCGCCGAGCCGGGGAGGGCGCACTTTCAGACGCGGTTTTTCTTCCAGAGCCTGGTGGAACAGGAACAGCAGCCAGACGTGACTGACCTGTTCCAGACCCTGCACGGCGTCACCCTGATCGAACGGCGGCACCAGTTCCAGCACGCCACGGGCGGCGGGTGCCAATTGCGGTTGGCGCGGGATGGCGAACTTCTCCTTGAAGCAGGAGCGGACGAAGCCGATGGGGGAGACGCTGTAAGTCATGGTTTGAGGTCAGAAGCGGGATCAGGGCGGGCATGATAACCCTTCCAACCTCAAGTCTGGTGTTGGCAGGGCTGACGCCATCGCTGGCAAGCCAGCTCCCACGGGTTGTGTGGTGCACAAAATAACGGAAACGCTCGAGAACCTTGTGGGAGCTGGCTTGCCAGCGATAGCTTCACCGCCGATTCAGAGGCTGAACCCGCCATCCAGCGGAATGATATTCCCGGTCATATATGCCCCTGCTGTACTCGCCAGACTGATCGCCAGCGCCGCCATCTCTTCCTCTCGTCCCCAACGCTTCATCGGAATCAGCGCCGTGTCCTCGGCCAATGCCTGCTCATCGTTGCCAATATGCTGGGTCATCTTGCTCGGGAATCGGCCCGGTGCGATCACGTTGACGTTGATGTGCTGGCTCACCAGTTCGCGTGCCAGAATCCGTGACAACTGATGCAAGGCGGCCTTGCTCGGCCCATAGGCATAGGCCTGCTCGCCGAAGGAGGAAATCCCCGCCACCGATCCGATATTGATGATCCGCGCCGGATTTGCCGCTGAGCCAGCCTTGCGCAATAGCGGCAGAAACTGCTGAATGCAGCTGAACACCGACGTCACGTTGAGCTGCATGACTTTCTCCCAGCCCTTGACCGGGTAGCTCTCTAGCGGCGCGCCCCAGGTGGTGCCGGCGTTGTTCACCAGAATATCCAGATGAGTGATCTGCTCGGCCAATCGAGCGGCCAACTCCTGAACGCCTTCTTCAGTCGCCAGATTCGCTGCCACGCCGTGGCATATGCCCAACGCGCCGAGTTCTTCGGCCGTTTGATGACAGGCCTCGGCATCCCGGGCGCAGACGAAAACCCGGGCGCCGGCCTCGACGAAGGCCTTGGCGATCATTTTGCCGATACCACGAGTGCCGCCGGTCACCAGAGCGGTGCGGCCTTGCAGGGAAAAGTACGGGTGCATGGCGAGTCCTGAGTGTTAGGGATCAATACACCCTAGTCGTCAGACGCGAAAAGCGGAGCCACTATTTTTGCGAGGAATGGGGGGCCATGTGCCCAGCTTCGAGTTGCAAGCTGCAAGCTACAAATAAGAGCTTGCAGCTTGCGGCTCGTAGCTGGTTTTACGCTCTCACGCGCAGCGTGAGGCCCTTGAGGAAGTTGCGCAGCAGTTGATCGCCGCACGGACGGTAATTGGTGTGGCCAACCTTGCGGAACAGCGCGCTCAGCTCAGGCTTGGACACCGGGAACTCGGCAGCCTTGAGGATTGCGTGCATGTCGTCTTCTTTCAGTTCGAAGGCCACGCGCAGCTTTTTCAGAATGATGTTATTGGTCACCGGCACTTCGATCGGCTGCGGCGGACGGCTTTCGTCCTTGCCACGTTTGAAGATCACCAGGCCGTCGAGGAAGTGCGCGATGACTTCGTCCGGGCAGCGCACGAAGCCTTCTTCGTCTTCTTCTTTCTTGTCGAGGTATTTCACCAGGTCTTCGAGGGCGATTTCCATGCCGCCGGTCTTGGTGATTTCAACGACTTTCTTGTCGCTGATGTCGAGCATGTAGCGCACGCTGCGCAATACGTCGTTATGAATCATGTGAGCAATCCTGATCTTTCGCTGTGGGCATCGCGCGGGGCGCTGCCGAAAATGTGGGGCGGCAAAACAGAGTCGTCAGAACTTCTCTTTGCCGGACATGTAGCGCCATTGGCCGACTGGCACCTTGCCGATGGACACACCGCCAATGCGGATGCGGCGCACGCTGATAACCTTCAAGCCAACGGCCTGGCAGAGCTGGGCAATGATCCCCGGCTGCGGGTTTTTCATGGCGAAGCGCAGGCGGTTTTCGTTCTGCCAGCTGGCTTTGACTGCCGGCAACTCCTTGCCCTTGTGGGTGAGGCCGTGGGTCAAGCGGTTGAGGCCGTGAGCGACCATATCGCCCTCTACTTCAACCACGTATTCCTGCTCGATCTTGGCGGAGTCGGCGGTGAGCTTGCGCAGGATTTTCCAGTCCTGGGTGAATACCAGCAGACCGCTGGCATTGGCCTGCAGGTCGGCGCTGGTGCTCAGGCGCAGGAAGTGCCCGCGCAACGGGCGTTTGCCGTAGCGGTGCTCTTCGCTCAGGGTTTCGGCGCTGATCAGCTGCATTGCGCTGTCGGTATCGATGCCAGCCGGCACGTTGAGCAAAATAGTGACGGGCTCAGGCGCGGTGGCCTTGGCGTCTTTGTCGAGCTCGACCTTTTGGCCTTCGACCTTGAATTGCGGCTCGTCGATGACTTCGCCGTCCACGGTGACCCAGCCGCCCTCAATGAACAGCTCGGCCTCCCGGCGGGAGCAACCGACCAGTTCGATGAGGCGTTTGGAGAGGCGAATCGGGTCAGTCATGACAGGGCCGTAACAAAAAAGGGGTGTGCATTGTACCTGTGTGGCGCCGGTTAAGCCCGGTTCCATTTCGGTGCGTTCGCATTACTTGTGGGAGCTGGCTTGCCAGCGATGGCATCACCTCGATGTATTTGCCAGACCGCGGCGTCTGCATCGCTGGCAAGCCAGCTCCCACAAGGATCTATGTTGTGTCAGCCGTTACCCGAGCGTTGCTCGGTTTGGCGCAACCGCATGTGCAGCAGCGGATACGGCTGGCACATGCCATCGACTTCCGAGCGTCCGATCACTTCGAAACCCTGCTTGAAGTAAAACCCCAACGCTTGCGGGTTCTGTTCGTTGACGTCCAGTTCATCGGCGTTCAGGTGCTCCATGGCGTAACGCAATAATCGCTTGCCCAGGCCTTGGCCGCGATGCGCGGGGTCAATAAACAGCATCTCGATCTTGCCTGCCGCAACACCGGCAAACCCGGTGATGCGCTGGTGGCTGTCCTTGGTGCAGATCAGCATTACCGCGTCGAGGTAGCGGGTCAGCACCAGTTTGCGCAGCAGCTCGATATAGCTGTCGGGCAGAAAATCGTGGGTCGCGCGGACCGAGGCCTCCCAGACCTGGGTCAGTTCCTGATAATCGCTGAGTTTCGGCGTGTGGATGACCGAATGGTGGCGCATGCGCGTTTGCCTCTTGTCCGTTTCAAGGGAGTCCATCCCCCGGTAAACGATAGCCGTAAAAAAGCCCCGCATCTTCCAAAAAAGAGCGGGGCTTTGGGTCATTTTGTCGCGGTGTACGGCTTGGCGGATTCGTCGCTGGCTAAATCTACCCCCTCACCCCAGCCCTCTCCCCCAAGGGGGCGAGGGGGGAAGGGAGCCGATCTTCATGGTTTTCAGAGCTTGGGTTCGACTGGAAATCCAAATCGACGCCGCTCGGAAGAACAACCCGATCAGTCCCTTCTCCCTCCGGGAGAGGGTTAGGGTGAGGGGCTTTTGACGTTCAGATCAGATCTGCTCGGCCCACAAATCGTATTCGTCAGCATCCGTCACTTTGCACCAGACCTTGTCGCCCGGCTTGAGGTTGCTGCCGTTATCGATGAACACGTTGCCGTCGATTTCCGGGGCGTCGAAGAAGCAGCGGCCAACCGCGCCTTGCTCGTCGACTTCGTCCACCAGCACTTCGATTTCGCGGCCGATGCGCAGTTGCAGGCGCGCCGAGCTGATGGCTTGCTGGTGCGCCATGAAGCGGTCCCAGCGATCCTGCTTGACGTCGTCCGGCACGATGTCCAGATCGAGGTCATTGGCCGGTGCGCCTTCAACCGGCGAGTACTGGAAGCAGCCGACGCGGTCGAGCTGGGCTTCGGTCAGCCAGTTCAGCAGGTACTGGAAGTCTTCTTCGGTTTCGCCCGGGAAGCCGACGATGAAGGTCGAACGGATGATCAGGTCCGGGCAGATTTCACGCCAGTTCTTGATCCGCGCCAGGGTCTTGTCTTCAAACGCCGGGCGTTTCATCGACTTCAACACTTTCGGGCTGGCGTGCTGGAACGGGATGTCCAGGTACGGCAGGATCTTGCCGGCGGCCATCAACGGGATCAACTCGTCGACGTGCGGGTACGGGTAAACGTAGTGCAGACGCACCCAGACGCCCAGCGTGCTCAGCGCTTCGCAGAGTTCGGTCATGCGGGTTTTCACCGGCGCGCCGTTCCAGAAACCGGTGCGGTATTTCACATCAACGCCGTAGGCGCTCGTGTCTTGCGAGATCACCAGCAGCTCTTTGACGCCGGATTTGACCAGTCGCTGGGCCTCGTCGAGCACATCACCCACGGGACGGCTGACCAGTTTGCCGCGCATCGAGGGGATGATGCAGAAGCTGCAGCTGTGGTTGCAGCCTTCGGAAATCTTCAGGTAGGCGTAGTGGCGCGGAGTCAGCTTGATGCCTTGCGGCGGCACCAGATCGATCAGCGGGTTGTGGTCTTTGCGCGGCGGCACGACGTCGTGCACAGCGTTGACTACCTGCTCGTACTGCTGCGGACCGGTCACGGCCAGCACGCTCGGGTGCACGTTGCGGATGTTGCCTTCTTCTACGCCCATGCAGCCGGTGACGATGACCTTGCCGTTTTCCTTGATCGCTTCGCCGATCACTTCCAGAGATTCAGCCTTGGCCGAGTCGATAAAGCCACAGGTGTTGACCACCACGACGTCGGCGTCCTGATAAGTGGACACCACGTCATAGCCTTCCATGCGCAGCTGGGTCAGGATCCGTTCGGAGTCGACCAGAGCTTTCGGGCAACCCAGGGATACGAAGCCAACCTTTGGATTGGCTGGCGCAGGAGTGGTGGACATGTCTAACCTCGGTATTTTGTGACATCGATTGCCTGACGCGGGAATCGACGGATGGGCGCTTAGGGCGCGCCTCTGATCAAAAAGTGCGCAATTCTATCGACGAGCAGCTCTCTTGACCAGCTTTATGCAGGGAAATACGACGAGTGCTGCGCTATGCTTCGCGCCGTAGCGTTTTACTGAATTTTTACAGTCAAGAAAACGTCTGTTACAAGGCGTAAAAACGCGCATGCTGCACCACAAAGCATAGTGCTTCATTCGAAGAAGCCGGTCTGGAATCAGGAGTTGTTGGATGGGTCAGGCAAGTAGTCACGCGGCAGGCGCCGAGGGTTCGGCCTCTAAACCGCTGAGCATGCTGGTCGCGGCGGTCGGGGTGGTTTATGGCGACATCGGCACGAGCCCGTTGTACACCCTCAAAGAAGTGTTTTCCGGCGGTTACGGTGTGCCGGTCAATCACGATGGCGTGCTAGGCATTCTGTCGTTGATCTTCTGGTCGCTGATCTGGGTCGTGTCGATCAAATACATGATGTTCGTGCTGCGCGCCGATAACCAGGGCGAGGGCGGGATCATGGCACTCACCGCGCTGGCGCGACGAGCAGCGGGGGAACGCAAGAAGCTGCGGTCGTTGCTGGTGGTCTGCGGACTGATCGGTGCGGCGCTGTTTTACGGCGACAGCATGATCACCCCGGCGATTTCCGTTCTGTCGGCGATTGAGGGGTTGGGCCTGGCGTTCGATGGCATTGATCACTGGGTGGTGCCGCTGTCACTGGTCGTCCTGGTCGCGTTGTTTCTGATTCAGAAGCACGGTACGGCACGCATCGGCATCCTCTTCGGGCCGATCATGGTCACTTGGTTCCTCGTGCTCGGCGCCCTCGGTGTCTACGGCATCAGCCACTCGCCTGAAGTGCTGCACGCGATGAACCCGATGTGGGCGGTGAATTTCTTCGTCGTCCATCCCGGTATGGGCGTGGCTATTCTCGGCGCTGTGGTGCTGGCGCTGACCGGTGCCGAAGCGTTGTATGCCGACATGGGACACTTCGGCCGCAAGCCGATTGCCCGTGCGTGGTTCCTGCTGGTGCTGCCAGCGCTGATGCTCAACTACTTCGGTCAGGGCGCCTTGCTGCTGGAAAATCCGGAAGCGGCGCGTAACCCGTTCTATCTGCTGGCGCCGAGCTGGGCGTTGATTCCGCTGGTCGGGCTGGCGACGATGGCCACGGTGATCGCCTCGCAAGCGGTGATTTCCGGCGCGTTCTCCCTGACCCGTCAGGCGATCCAGCTCGGTTACATTCCGCGCATGTACATTCAGCACACCTCCAGTGACGAGCAGGGCCAGATCTACATCGGTGCGGTGAACTGGGCGTTGATGGTTGGCGTGGTGCTGCTGGTGCTGGGCTTCGAGTCGTCCGGCGCGCTGGCCTCGGCCTATGGCGTGGCGGTGACGGGCACCATGTTGATGACCACAATTCTGGTGTCGGCAGTCATGCTGCTGCTGTGGAAATGGCCACCGATCCTCGCGGTGCCGGTGTTGCTCGGCTTCCTGCTGGTGGACGGTCTGTACTTCGCCGCCAACGTGCCGAAGATCGTGCAGGGCGGTGCGTTCCCGGTGATCGCCGGTATCGCGCTGTTCGTGCTGATGACCACCTGGAAGCGCGGCAAGCAACTGCTGGTCGAGCGTCTCGACGAAGGCGCGCTGCCGCTGCCGATCTTCATCAGCAGCATCCGCGTGCAACCGCCGCATCGCGTGCAGGGCACCGCGGTGTTCCTCACTGCGCGTTCCGACGCCGTGCCACATGCGTTGTTGCACAACCTGTTGCATAACCAGGTATTGCACGAGCAAGTGGTGCTGCTGACGGTGGTTTATGAAGACATCCCGCGCGTACCACCATCCCGGCGTTTCGAGGTGGATGCCTACGGCGACGGCTTCTTCCGGGTGATCCTGCACTTCGGCTTCACCGACGAGCCGGACGTGCCGCAGGCGCTGAAGCTGTGCCATCTGGATGATCTGGACTTCAGCCCGATGCGCACGACGTACTTCCTCAGCCGCGAAACGGTGATTGCCTCGAAACTCGAAGGCATGGCGCGTTGGCGCGAGGCGTTGTTCGCGTTCATGTTGAAGAATGCCAACGGCAACCTGAGGTTCTTCAATCTGCCGCTGAACCGGGTGATTGAGTTGGGGACGCAGGTGGAGATGTAATCCCGTCCCATTGAAAAGCCCCCGTCAGCCTAGTGGCTGGCGGGGGCTTTTTTGTTTCTGGCTTAATCCACAAATCCAGATCAAAAGATCGCAGCCTTCGGCAGCTCCTACAGGTTTCGCATTCCATGTAGGAGCTGCCGGAGGCTGCGATCTTTTGATCTTCAAACCTCTACAAGCTTTCAGGCTTCTCTGCTTCGGACTCGGTCTTCGTGCGCGCAGGTCGTGGCAGCAGCGCTTGTATCACATCGTCGATCAGGGCCTTGCCCATCACCGTCAGATAGTGCGCGGCCCAGGCATGGCGGTCGGTGTCTTTGGCGTAGGCAGCGTCTTCTGCGAAGGATTTGGCGAGGTACAGCAGGTCGGAGGATTGGGACAAGGCATCGATGATCGGGATGCCGGAACGAACGTTGAAAAAGGCTTCATTTGCGTTGTAGAGGAAGGGGGTGAAGCCGATGGTTTTCAGATCAGATTGATTGCTCATGTTCAATTCCCTTGATTTCGAGAGCTGCCGCATCCGATACCAAGCGAATGGGTGGCAGCTGTGCGCAGGTTGGTAAACCGGGGAATCAAGGAAACCGGCACGCCCGAAAGCGTCCCACACACAGCTGCCATAACACTGGACAACAGACGGAAATACGCCTGAATCGTGTTAGGTGCGCTGTTGCGCCTTATTCCACCGGGTTACCAAGCCCGATCGCTGAATGGGTCAGCGACGTGCGGAGAGTATCCCGTCAAAAAACAGCGCAACAGGGCGGCAAGGCGCCGCAACACGCGGTTCGGAGTTTGCCTACAAGGTCTGTGGGCGTCATCCGATATTGCGAGACTGGAAGTAAACGAAACTAAACGTCTGGCAGATATGCCTGGAGGAATTGATATCCGAATCCAGCGCAATGCCCCGTGGGAGCGAGCCTGCTCGCGAATACGTACTGTCAGTCAACGAATCTGTTTACTGACCCACCGAATTCGCGAGCAGGCTCGCTCCCACAGGAAATTTTGGCGGCTGCCGGAATGTAAAAAGCCCCCGCAACTGCAAAGTGGCGGGGGCTTTTTGTTGGAGCGTTTCAGATCACTCTTCAGCCACCTGACTCGCCGCCTGACGCTTCTGGATCAAGTCCACCAGACGCTTTGCCAGCGCAGGATAGTTCTCATCGAAGTGATGACCACCCGGCAGTTTCACCGCTTCACCCACCGCAGTCTTGTCAGTGCAGCCGCTTTCATCGGCCTCTTCTTCACCATAAATGCACACGACCTTGGCCGGTGGCAGTTTGGCCATTTCCGGGCCGGTGGCGGCTTCTTTGCCGGCGTTGCCGAGCCAGCCTTCGACTTCGATTTCGAAACTGCCGGTGCGGGCGAAGGCCAGCAGGATGATTGCGTCGACGCGCTGCTGCTCGGTGTCCGGCAGGCGGTTGTAGATCGCCGGCAGGACGTCGGCGCCGAACGAATAACCGGTGAGGATGAAGCGCTTGGTGCCCCATTTCTGCCGGTAGTGTTGCATCAGTTCGGTCAGGTCCAGGGCGCTTTGTTCCGGGCTCTTGTGCTGCCAGTAGTAGCGCAGGGTGTCGATGCCGACGACCGGGTAGCCGATCTTGGCCATTTCACCGGCCACGTCGCGGTCCAGGTCACGCCAGCCGCCGTCGCCGGAGAGGAACAGGGTTACAGTGTCCTTGGCCTGACCGGCCGGCACTTCAACCACCGGGATCGCCAGACCACCATTGGCCTTGTCGCCACCGACGAGGATCTTGCGCAGTTCGTTGTTCAGCACTTGCGGCAGGTTGATGTCGTAGTCGCTGATGCTGGTTTCGGCGTTCGGTTGATCGCGCACAAAATCCGCGCTTGCGTCGTCCGGGTTGTCGTTCCACGCCACCAGCCAGTGGCCGTGGGCGGCGGCTTTCGGCAGCAGGTGAGTGCAACCGGGTTTTTCTAGCGCGAGGTCGACGGAGATGGCCTGAGCCTTGTCGTCCTTCTGCTCGGACAACCAGCGCCAGGCCAGCACGGCGCCCGGGCCGATGCCGCTCACGAGTGTGGCCGGGCCGTTCAGTTCACGCAGACCGGTTTGCAGGGCGCGGCTTTGCAGCAGGCAGTCCTTTGGCAGAATCACCTGAACGATCTGCGCCGAGGCGCTGCGGCTCAGGGTGCTCAGCTGTTTGTCGCTGAGTTTCTGTTCTTCGGTGACGGCCACCAGCACCTGCGCCTTGGGCTTGGTGCCAGGGATGACGCGGGTCATGGCGGTGCCATCGGCCGGTTTGAGCTGTTCGAGGGTCGGTTCCGGTGCCGGGCGTTTGAGGTACCAGAAACCGCCGCCGGCAATCACGGCCAGCACGATCAGTGCGGCCAGGATGTACTTCAGGGAGCGTTGAATCATCAGCGTTTCACCAATCCAGTCAAGCCGCCCGCGATCAGGGCAGCAGTGTCGGCCAGCGCCACCAACGGATCGAGTCCGGCGGGCACGGCCATATAACGGGGTTCCCAGTCAGGCTGGAATTTGTCTTTGAAGCGGCGCAAACCTTGGAAGTTGTACAGCTGCTCACCACGGCGGAAAACCATCGAGCCCAGCCGCTGGGTCAGCGGTGCACCACGCCGGGGTTGCAACCCCGACAACGGCACCATGCCCAGGCTGAAGCGCGCGTATCCGTGACTCTTATAGTGTTGAATCAGGCCGACCATCATGAATTCCATGGTCAGTTTTGGCGCGTCCGGGTGTGCGCGCATCAGGTCGAGACTGGCCAGGTCATGGCTGTAGGTCTCGAGCAGATTGGCAAACGCCACCGGGCGGCCTTCGAAGCGAATCACCGCGATGCGGAAATGCTTCAGGTAATCGTCGCTGAAACGGCCGAGGGAGAAGCCTTTCTCGCGCACGTTCTTTCCGGTCAGCCAGGCATCGGAAATCACCTTGAGCTCATCCATCGGCGCCTGACCCGGTTCATGGATCTCCAGCGACAGGCCGTCGCGGGTGCCCCGGTTCCAGGTGTAACGCAGATCCTTCATCTCCTTGCCCTTGGCTTCGAGGTCAAAGCGGGTGAGGTCGACCCGCGCTTCTTCGCCAAGCTTGATCGCAGTCAGGCCGATGTCCATGTAGTACGGCAGGTTTTCCGCGCGCACTTGATAGAACACAGGGCGGGCGTGGTGGATGTCGCACAGGTCGCGGAACTGCCAGATCATCTCGGCCCTTTGCTGGCCGGGGCCGATCGGGTCGTACAGGGCTACCAGACTGCGGCCACGGCGGGCGTACATCAGGAACGCTTCGTCGTTCTGGTGAAACAGCAACGCCTTGTCACCGGTCAGCGCGAGGCCGCCATCGGGTTGCGACGAGGCCATCAGAATCTTTGAGGCGCGATCCAGTTCGTCCGGCGTTGGCAGGTGAATGACCGGGCGCGCGGTGCGCAGCAACCAGGTCAGGGCAATCACCAGCAACAGTACTGCGGCGCCGAGCAGCGAACGCAGCCCGCGTGGGGCGTCAGCGTCGAGGGTGAACTGCCACCAGAGTTGATGGCTGTACGGCACGTCTTGATAGGCGAACAGCAACAACCAGGCTGAAGCACCCAGCACACACAGGCTGGCTACCAGATACAGCGGCGAGAACGGCAGTTCGGTCAAGCGGCTCGGGCGATAGAACGAGCGGCGGAACACCCCAAGAAGACTTGCCGTCAGGGTCATCAACAAGGCTTCTTCCCAGTCGAAACCCTTGAGCAGCGAGAGCAGGGCGCCGACCAGCAACAGAATGGTGGTCAGCATCCACGCCGCCGACAACCGGCGTCGCAAGCCTTGGGCCAGCAACAGACACAGCACGCCAATCAGACTGGCGCCGAAGTGCGAAGCGTCGACCAGTCGATGCGGGATCAGAAAACCGATGTGCTCCAGGCGCGTATCGATCTCTGGAGTGGCGCCGGAGAACAGCAGCACTACGCCGGACAGAAATACCAGCACCGCCAGAATCGGCGCGGCCAGACCGGATGCTGCGCGCATGGTCTGGGTCTGAAACAGGCGCTGGCCTTCGTTGATCAGCAGCAGCACGCAAGCTACCAGCAGCGGCGCCACTACGTAGATCAGGCGATACAGCAGCAACGCAGCGGCGAGTGGAGCGGCACCGAGTTGGTTGGCGAAGGCGGCCAGCAGAATCGCCTCGAATACCCCGACGCCGCCCGGCACATGGCTGAGCACACCAGCGGCCAGGGCCAACAGATACACCAGCAGAAACGCGCCAAACGGTGGGGCTTCCGGCAGTAACAGATAAAGCACGGTGGCGGCAGCGGCCACGTCGAGGGCGGTGATGACGAGTTGCATGAACGTCAGGCGTCGACCCGGCAGGCGCAAGGTGCGGCGGCCGGCCTTGACCAGCAGGTTGTGCGCCAATGGCTGTTCCGGCAAACGCCGACGATAGATGCCGATCGCCAGAATCGCGCCCAGCAGGAGTACGGCGCCAGCAACAGTGCCGAGCAAACCTTTAGACAACCCCAGGGCCTGGGATGCGCCGGGCAGATCGCTGAGGGTCGCGAGTGCAGCCAGCGGTGGCAAGGCGCAGCCCAGTGACAGGCTGGCGAACAAGGTCATGCGCGCGACTTCCGATGCGCTCACGCCAAGCCGTGCATATAAACGGTAGCGCACCGAGCCGCCGGACAGCAGCGACAGACCGATCGCGTTGCCTATCGCAAACGCGGTGAAGCCGCCGAGGGCCAGCGTGCGCGGTGGCAATGTCACGCCAGCGTAGCGGGCAGCCGACCATTCATAGCCCAGTAGAATAATGAAGCCGACCACGGTCGCGCCGAACGCGCCGAGCAGGGCGGGTTTCGGTACCTCGAGAATCGAGTCGTGCAAGGCATCGAGATCGAGTTCGGCGAGCAAATGGCGACAGGCAATCAGTGCGATGGCAAACAGCAGCAGAGTGACCGCCAGACCGATGGGTTGACGGTATTTGCTTAACCGATCCAGCAAGCGCAAACGCTCGGGTTTGATCGGATGTTCCGCTGTGACATTGCCTTGTGGATCAGACGAGTTGGCGCGCATCAATCACCTCTTGGATTGTGCGCGACAGGATGGAGGTATCCAGCCAAGTTACCAATCCCTGTAGAAAAAAATAATCACAAAATATTACGCCTCTCGCCGAGGCTCGGCGAGGGCAGTCATGGATTGCAGGCGTCTGCGCCGCGACTCAAGCATAGTCGCAACTCGGCGTTTCTGATGATCCTGGACGGTTCACTGCACGATGACAGCTCATTGTTGCGAAAGGACTTTTTCAGCAGATACAAAAAAGGCCACTCTTTCGAGTAGCCTTTTTTGATGTTTGGTTGCGGGAGCCGGATTTGAACCGACGACCTTCGGGTTATGAGCCCGACGAGCTACCAGACTGCTCCATCCCGCGTCTGTGTGGCGGCATTCTACAGGCGAACGGCGGGGTGTCAACCGCTAATCCCGTAAAGGGTCAAATAAGTGCGAAATAGCGTCAAACGGTCGCACGTGACGGGTAACCCTAAGAAATGCAACGAATTCCCGTTTGGAGGAGGGCACTCCCTGCAGTCTTCCTTTTACAAAACAAGCGCGCACAAAAAAGGCCACTCTTTCGAGTAGCCTTTTTTGATGTTTGGTTGCGGGAGCCGGATTTGAACCGACGACCTTCGGGTTATGAGCCCGACGAGCTACCAGACTGCTCCATCCCGCGTCTGTGTGTCGGCATTCTACAGAGGATCGCCGGGGTGTCAACCTTCAATCTGGATAAAATTCGTTGAGGTTCAATCGGTTAGCGCTTTTCTTGATGTTTGAAACAGGCCGCAGGGCAGGTGGGGCAAGGCTTTCAGCTCTATTGGCAGTCGTTCTTCGATTGAGAAAATAAATTCACCGAAGCTTTCCTACCGTAGGAAAAGAACATTCTGACCACTGGTGCTATATACAGTTGCGAGTGAGATACTGCCGATCCGGTTCGCCACGTTTCCTTTTCTGACATGACTCAGCGAAAAATCATCCACGTCGACTGTGACTGTTTTTACGCCGCCATCGAGATGCGCGATGACCCGCGTCTGGCCGGCAAGCCTTTGGCGGTGGGCGGGTCGGCGGATCGGCGCGGGGTGATTGCCACCTGTAATTACGAGGCGCGGGCGTATGGCGTGCGCTCGGCCATGTCCTCCGGCCACGCTCTAAAGCTGTGTCCCGACCTGACCATCGTCAAGCCGCGCATGGATGCTTACCGTGAAGCGTCTAAGGAAATTCACACGATTTTTGCTGATTACACTGACTTGATCGAGCCTTTGTCGCTGGATGAAGCCTACCTCGACGTGTCGGACAGCGCGCATTTCGGCGGCAGTGCCACGCGAATTGCCCAGGACATCCGCCGCCGCGTTTCCAATCAGTTGCATATCACTGTCTCCGCAGGCGTGGCGCCGAACAAGTTTCTGGCGAAGATTGCCAGCGACTGGAAGAAGCCCAACGGTTTGTTCGTGATCACCCCGGATCAGGTCGAAGACTTTGTCAGCGGCCTGCCGGTCAGCAAGCTGCACGGTGTGGGCAAAGTCACCGCTGACAAACTGGGCCGACTCGGCATCGTCGACTGTCAGCACCTGCGCGAGTGGGACAAGCTGGCGCTGGTGCGCGAATTCGGCAGTTTCGGTGAGCGAATGTGGAGTCTTGCTCGTGGGATCGATGACAGGCTGGTGCATAACGACAGTCGCCGTCAGTCGATCAGCGTGGAAAATACCTACGACGTTGATCTACCGGATTTGCGCAGTTGCCTGGACAAGTTGCCCGAGCTGCTCGAAACCTTGAAAACACGTATGGCGCGAATCGACAGCAGTTATCGGCCGGGCAAACCGTTCGTCAAAGTGAAGTTTCACGACTTCACCCAGACCACATTGGAGCAGGCCGGGGCAGGGCGGGATCTGGGCAGTTATCAGTTAATGCTGACGCAGGCATTCAATCGCGGGGGTAAACCGGTGCGGTTGCTTGGGGTCGGGGTGAGGCTGGAGGACTTGCGGGGTGGGTTTGAGCAGATGGAATTGTTTGAGCGGTAGCCGTGGTGGTGTTACTGATATCGCTTTCGCGAGCAGGCTCGCTCCCACATTGGTTCTGTGTCGTGCACAAATTCAATGTGGGAGCGAGCCTGCTCGCGAAGCTACTGCTGTTAATTCGGTCCTGGATCCGCGACCAATCGCCCGGCATCCTTGGTCAGCGACTTGAGAAACTCAGACTGCAACTCAGGATCGTTACGCGTCAACTCGATCAAGCTCTGTTCCAGTTCGCTGGCTTCTTCTTCCAGCCCCAGTTCCGAGAGACGTTTGACCCGGTGGACCCACTCGCTGACTTCGTCATCTTCCAGATCGTCGTAGATCAGCCCGTGCGCTTCCAGCAATTTTCCGCGCAAGTGGCTGCTGATCATCAGGGATGAGTCAGAGTGCACGTCATCCTTGGCATCCTCGACGCTGATCTGCAATTTGCCGACATGGTTGAGATCATTCTCGGCAAACGGACTGTCGAGCAGGTTCAGACGCAAAACGCCGTTACGGTCGGTGGTCATATCGAAGGTCTGCTTGCCAGCCTTGACCTGCACTGGACGCTCGCTCCACGGCAGGCTCGAATACTCCGTGCGCTTGTCGCGCTGGATTTCATCGATGCCAGCGAGGTTCTGTTGCGCACGACCGTTGGATTGCACGTTCATGAACGGGTTGAGCCCGGCAAAACCGTAGCTGAGCCAGTCCCGGGTCACGCTGTCCGGCAGATTGCCGAGCGCGAAGACGTTGACCACGTTCGCGCCGACGCCACCGACCACCGCCACCGCGCCCAGCGGAATCTCGTAGACTTCGCGCCAGGGTTGGTAAGGCGTGTAACGATCGTAACGGCGGGTGACTTCGAACTCGGTGACTTCGAAAGTCTTCTGCTCGTTGATCTTTACGCGTCGCTGCGGCAGCTCAAGCACCTTGGGCTCACCGACATCAATCTGCAGGCGGTGATCGAGCAGTTTTCGCTCGACCCGCTCTTCGTGCTCGCTGCGTTGTGACATGTGATTGGCACAGCCGCTGACCAGCAGGGCACCGCACAGGGCGGTGCCTCCGAGGCCCAAGGTGTTTCGCTTGAACATGACGTCTCTATCTGGTTTCAGCGGCGGATACGGGCCTGAAGGAAGGACAATACGTCAGCCACCGGCAGCGCTTGCGCCTCGCCCTCGGTACGGCTCTTGTATTCCAGGTTACCTTCGGCGAGGCCGCGGTCACTGACCACGATCCGGTGTGGAATGCCGATCAGTTCCATGTCTGCGAACTTGATGCCCGGGCTGGTTTTCTTGTCGCGATCATCCAGCAGCACTTCGAAACCGGCCGCAGTCAGTTCTGCGTACAGCTTGTCGGTGGCTTCGCGCACCTGCTCGGTTTCATAGCGCAGCGGTACGAGGGCGACCTGGAACGGCGCAAGAGTGTCGCTCCAGATGATGCCGTTTTCGTCGTTGTTCTGCTCGATGGCGGCTGCCACCACACGGGACACGCCGATACCGTAGCAACCCATTTCCAGGGTGACAGGCTTGCCGTTCTCGCCCAGCACTTCGCACTTCATCGCTTTGCTGTACTTGTTGCCCAGCTGGAAGATGTGCCCCACTTCGATGCCGCGTGCGATTTCCAGAGTGCCCTTGCCGTCCGGGCTTGGGTCGCCAGCAACCACGTTACGCAGGTCGGCCACGGTTGGAACCGGCAGATCGCGCTCCCAGTTGACGCCGAAGTAGTGCTTGTCGTCGATGTTGGCACCGATAGCGAAGTCGCTCATCAGTTCGACCGAGCGGTCGATGATGATCGGCAGTGGCAGGTTCAGCGGGCCGAGCGAACCGGCGCCGGCGCCAATCGCGTCACGCAGGTCGGCGTCGGTGGCCATGACCAGCGGGCTGGCAACGCCAGGTTGCTGGGCTGCCTTGATTTCGTTGAGTTCGTGGTCGCCACGAATGACCAGAGCGATCAGCTTGCCTTCTTCTTCGGCGCGCACGATCAGGGTCTTGATGGTCTTTTCAATCGGCAGATTGAATTTTTCCACCAGTGCGGCAATGGTCTTGGTGTCTGGCGTATCGACCAGGCGCAGCTCTTCGCTCGCAGCAGGGCGCGAAGTTTCCCGCGGCACCGCCTCAGCCTTCTCGATGTTCGCCGCGTAGTCGGAGCCGTTACTGAAAGCGATATCGTCTTCGCCGGATTCGGCCAGTACGTGGAACTCGTGGGAACCAGCGCCGCCGATCGAACCGTTGTCGGCTTCAACCGGACGGAATTTCAGGCCCAGACGAGTGAAGATGTTGCAATACGCCTGGTGCATGCGGTCATAAGTGACCTGCAACGACGGCTGATCGGCGTGGAAGGAGTACGCGTCCTTCATGATGAATTCGCGGCCGCGCATCAAGCCGAAGCGTGGGCGGATTTCATCACGGAATTTGGTCTGGATCTGGTACAGGTTGATTGGCAGCTGCTTATAGCTGCTCAACTCGTTGCGCATCAGATCGGTGATCACCTCTTCGTGGGTCGGGCCCGCGCAGAAGTCACGACCGTGGCGGTCTTTGAAGCGCAGCAACTCAGGGCCGTATTCTTCCCAGCGCCCCGATTCCTGCCACAGCTCGGCCGGTTGGGTGCTCGGCATCAACACTTCCAGAGAGCCGGCGGCGTTCATTTCTTCGCGAACGATGGCTTCAACCTTGCGCATGACCCGCAAGCCCATCGGCAGCCAGGTGTACAGGCCCGAGGCGAGTTTGCGGATCATGCCGGCACGCAGCATCAGCTGGTGGCTGATGACGACCGCATCGGAAGGCGTTTCTTTCTGTGTGGCGAGCAAAAATTGACTGGTGCGCATGGTTGGCCGTTGTCGGTTGCTGAGACTGGAAATGACGGAGCAGTGTACCGGCGAGTTTTGCTGACGTACAGAAGTGCGGCCGGCAGTGAGGTCCAACGGCGGGATTCCTCCCGCCGGTGGCGCAACGTCTTACGATTCGTCCACGAGTGGCGTCGGTACAGGCTCGGGCGTTGGCGTCGGGCCTTCGCGGCGGCTTTCCTGGAACCAGTGCAGCGCGATCAGCACCAGTGTCGGCACACCGAGCAGTGCAGTGATCAGGAAGAAGTTGTGATAACCGAACTTCTCGACCATGACCCCGGAGTAGCCGCCGATCAGGCGCGGCAGCAGAAGCATGATCGAACTGAGCAGCGCGTATTGCGTTGCGGAGAACTTCAGGTTGGTCAGGCTCGACAGGTAAGCGACAAATGCAGACGTCGCCAAACCGGAACTGAAGTTGTCCAGGGAAATGGTCACCATCAGCATCTGCAGGTTCGGGCCCATGTCGGCGAGCATCAGGAACAGCAGATTGGTGCCCGCCGACGCTGCGCCGCCGATGAGCAGGATCGGCAGAATGCCGAAACGCACAATCAGCAGTCCGCCCATGCCGGCGCCGACGAGGGTCATGATCAGACCGAATATCTTGCTGACACTGGCAATCTGATCCTTGGTGAAACCCTGGTCGATATAGAACACGTTGGCCATCACGCCCATCACCGTGTCCGACATCCGATAGGTGGCAATCAATCCGAGCAGCAGCAGCGCTTGCCAGCGGTAGCGCAGGATGAAGTCGTTGACCGGCGTCAGCACCGGTGCCAGCCCGCGACGACCCATGGCCGACAGGCACATTGCGGTGAGCAGCGTATAGAGGATGGCGCGCAGGAAGGCGCGGTCTTCCAGCAGCAGGTCGAGCAGACTTGCTCCTTCGAACAGCACGCTGGCGAAATCGGTGTTGTAGAGCTGGGTGAACATCGCCGGCACAGACACTAACAGGACGATCAGCACGAACACGGACATCAGTTGATGCATGAAGGTGTAGCGCCCGGCCTGCAACTGCGTGCGCAACGGTACAGGCGGTTCGCGCATGAACAGCGTTGTCAGCAGGGCAGGGATCATTAGCGCGCCAAACAGCAAGTAGGTGCCGGCCCAGGCCGAGTGCTGATAGTTGAAGCCGGTTGAGCCAAAACCTTCAGCGAAAAACAGTGCGCCGGCAGTCGCCAGCAGCGCGGCTATGCGATAGCCGGACATATAACTGGCAGCGAGTGCGGCTTGTCGGCTGTCGTCGGCAATTTCCAGACGATAGGCATCGACCGCAATGTCTTGGGTCGCGGAAGCGAAGGCAACGATCACCGCAATGGCGATCAGCCAGGACAGATGCTTCTGCGGATCGCAAAAGCCCATGCCGATCAGGCCCAGGATCACCAGTGACTGCGAAAGCACCAGCCACGAACGGCGACGGCCAAGCTTGCCCAGCAACGGCAGGCGCCATTGGTCGAGCAGCGGTGACCAGACCCATTTGAATGCGTAGGCGAGACCGATCAGGCTGGCGTAGCCGATGGTTTCACGGGCCACGCCGGCTTCACGCAGCCAGACCGACAGCGTTGAGAACACCAGCATGTACGGCAGGCCGGCGGCGAAACCCAGCAACAACAGCACGAGCGTCGAAGGACTGGCATAGGCGGCGAGCGCGGCGCGCCAGGTTTTACGGGGCATGGGCTGAAGTCTGCCTCAAGATTGCGGGAACAAAGCGCGCACTCTAACCGCAGTGCTCTACCGGACGCCAGCCATGGCGTTGAATATCCACACGATTGTTCAGGACGGTGATGCCTTCCATGCGCAAACGCGCGCGTTGTTCATCGCCCGAGGGACTGCCTGCCGGCAGGCTGATCCGACCGCCGGCGCCGAGAACGCGGTGCCAGGGCAGTTTGGTGTCGCTGGGCAATTGGCTGAGCGTGCGGCCGACCCAGCGGGCGGCGCGCCCCAACCCGGCGAGATCAGCCAATTGACCGTAGCTGACGACTTTACCTGCGGGCACTTGCGCAAGGGTCGAGTAGAGCGCCGTGCGTCGGATTTGCGCCTCGCTTTCGCCTTCATGGATCGGGTCTGTCACGTACGCGGTTCCTGAGCGGGGTCGAATTAATGCCTGAAGCGTAAACCCTGATCGGCCAGTTGAGAAATGAACTCAATGGAAATAGTCCGGTCAGTCCTTGTCAGGGTCTTATTCCTCCGGATAATGCCGATCCTTTTACGCAAACTTGAGCCCTCGATTCGCTTATGTTTTCCAGAACCTTGCTGTGCCTTGCTGTTTGTAGCGCATCCACGCCCCTGCTTGCCGACACCGTCTGGATGAAGAACGGTGACAAGCTGACCGGCACTATCACTGTGTTCGACGGCGGCAAGCTGTTGATCCAGACCAAATATGCCGGAGCCGTCACGATTGACTGGAAAGAAGTCAAAACCCTGGACAGTGATCAGCACCTGCTGGTCAAGCAAGATGCCTACACGGGTGAAGTCTCGAAATCGCTGACCGCGGCTGACGACGGCAAGGTCACCCTGGCCAATGGCGAAGCGCCGAAGACCGTGGAACTGGCGAGCATTCAGCAGATTCTCAAGCCCAAGCCGGTGGTCGAGGATCTGGTGTGGAAGGGCAATGTCGATCTGGCGCTGGACTATCAGCGTGCGGAGAAGGACACCGACGATTACGACATCGGCTTCAAGACTACGGCGCGGCACGGTCGCTGGCGGCACATTGGCGAAGGCGAATACAACCGTGAAGTTCAGGACGATGTGACCACCACCGACAACTGGCGCGCCGAGTACTCCCTTGACCGCTTCCTGACCGATCAGTGGTTCTGGCAGGGGCGTCTGAACTATAAGCGCGATCACATCGAAGAGCTGGCGCGTCAGCGTGTCGTCGGTACCGGTCCTGGCTACCAGTTCTGGGATGATGAGTTGGGGGCGTTCTCGCTGGGCTCGCTGCTCAACCGCACCGATTACGAATACAAGGATGGCAGCAAGGACAACTTCTATTCCGTTGCCATGAAGTGGGACTACAACCGCTACCTGATCGGCAAGAAGGTCGAATTCTTCACCAACGGCGAAGTTGGCAAGCCGTTGTCCAACGTGGCCAATTACGCGCTGGATGCAGAGATGGGCTTGCGCTACAAGGTCACCGAGTGGGCCTCGCTTAACCTGAAGGCCGAGCGTGACATCATCAGCGGTACCAATGATGCAGATTTGAACAAGACCCGTTATACCGCTGGGTTTGGCGTAGCTTGGTAACGTAAAGCAAAAGATCGCAGCCTTCGGCAGCCCCTGGATTCAGGAGGGGTTGCCGAAGGCTGCGATCTTTTTTTTGCGCCTGAAAAACAGACGCCCACAAAAAAGCCCCGCTTTTAAGGGCGGGGCTCTTTTCTAAAGAAGCTACAAGTTAGATAACTTGTACTTCCTCAGCTTGCATGCCTTTCTGACCGCGGGTAGCGATGAAAGAAACCTGTTGGCCTTCTTTCAGGCTTTTGAAGCCGTCGGATTGGATAGCTTTGAAGTGAACGAACAGGTCGTCACCGGATTGTGGAGTGATGAAGCCGAAGCCTTTTTCATCGTTGAACCACTTAACGGTACCGGTTTGGCGATTAGACATGGTGTAACTCCTTGAACAAAGATAACTGCGACGCAGGAATTGCCCTGGCCGAGACTGAGTGCAAAGAGCAGGAAAAATTCTTGTAGATGGTTGGATCGAAATTCAACATATCGTGTAGAGATTCTCAGTGACACAAGCAACACAGTGACGCCACCTTAACCGGTTTTTCGGAACGTGCCAATGTTTCTTGCAAAGGTTTCTTTGATTTCAGGATCAGCGGTTCCGCGGATCGTCGCCACGCCCCGTATTTCCGGGGAGTTCGGCGAGAATTGCACCGCGCACTTTGAACGCGGCGGCGCGACCGGTAAGATGCCGGACAGAATTTTTCCACCTCGCTATTCAGGACACCCGCCATGAGCATCAAATCGGACAAGTGGATTCGCCGCATGGCGCAGGAACACGGCATGATCGAACCGTTCGTCGAGCGCCAGGTGCGTGGCAGTGACGACAACCGCGTGATCTCCTATGGCGTGTCGAGCTACGGCTACGATGTGCGTTGCACCAGCCACTTCAAGGTGTTCACCAACATCAACTCGGCCATCGTCGATCCGAAAAACTTCGACGCCGGCAGCTTCGTCGACATCCATAGTGACGTTTGCATCATTCCGCCGAACTCCTTCGCCCTGGCCAGCACCGTCGAATACTTCCGTATTCCACGCAACGTGCTGACCATCTGCCTGGGTAAGAGCACCTACGCGCGTTGCGGCATTATCGTCAACGTCACCCCGCTCGAGCCTGAGTGGGAAGGCCACGTGACGCTGGAATTCTCCAACACCACCAATCTGCCGGCAAAAATCTACGCCAACGAAGGCGTGGCGCAGATGCTCTTTCTTGAATCCGACGAGGAATGTGAAGTTTCCTACAAGGATCGCGGCGGCAAGTATCAGGGCCAACGTGGCGTGACTCTGCCGCGTACCTGATTCGTCCATCCGGCGGATGTCGGGAATTCTTTGGCGGGCAGACACTCTATGGGGTGTACTGCCCGTTTTTGTGTCTGGCAAAACGGGCCTTCGCCGAGGAGTGCCCCATGAAGATCGATCCGCATATCAGTGCCGAACTGGCAAGGCTTGAGCCCAATCAGATTGGCGTTTTAGCCTGGTCCTTGTTGGCACATCCGCCCATCAGCATGGCCGGCGGGATTCCTGGTCAGCCTGATCCCGATACCCCCAACGAACAACCGACCGAGCCGGGCGAACCGACCCTTCCGGATGAGCCGCCACCGGCACCTGTCGCCTGATTTGCACTAAAAAACGCGCTAAATGACGCGCTAAATGAATGGTCGGTCAGTAGAGGTCCGTAAAGACTTTAACTGACTGGCCAAATTTCGTTGTCGCCGATGACAAAAATCCTGCAAGTCTCGTCGCGGTTGACCTGATACCCACCGGTAAACGCACCGAACGCCGGCATCAGGCTGATGCGCTCACCGAGTTTGAAACAGGCCAGACGCAAGCTCTGCCGGCCTTTGCCGTGCAGCCGGTAGACCGGGTGCACGTGTCCGGCCAGCACATGTCTTTCAGCGTGGGGATCGGGCTCGTGTTGCAAGGCGAACGGGCCAAGCAACAGCGGCTCCGGCACCACGCGAATGTTCAACGATGCGGGCGGGTCACCCGCGCGTTTGTCGTGATTGCCGCGAATCAGCGTCATCGGCAGATCAGCGTGGCGCGAACGCCATTCGAACAGCGCACTTAACGTGCCTGGCGCATGGGAGCCCGGGCCGTGGAGAAAATCGCCAAGAAAGATCAGTTGCCGACAGGGCAGTTTCGCCAACAGTCGATCAATCACGGCGATGTTGCTCGCCGTCGTGCCTTGCGGAACCGGCTGACCGAGGCTGCGATAGGCGGCAGCCTTGCCGAAATGCACGTCGGCGATCAACAGCGCTTGCTGCGCCGGCCAATACAGGGCCTTTTCCGGTAACAACCAGAGCTCCTCACCGGCCAGACGAACGGGGTAGGGCGCATTCATCAGGCCTTGCCCTTGTCGGCTGATTGCTCCAGATCACCCACCATCCGTCTGATTCGGTCAGCGAGTTTTTCCGAGCTCATGCTCTCACGCATGCGTTCCACCAACAGCGGAAAGCCTAAGGGTGTAGGACGTTTGATCAGGTGTACGTCGAGTTTCATGCGATTGATGTGCTCCAGCGTCTGTTCAAGCCTGTGAATATCCAGTTCCTCTCGCAGGACTTCTTCCCCGGCCTGCGCCAGCAGCAGGTTGTCAGCGTCATATTGTTTGAAAACCTCGAAAAATAAACCGCTGGAGGCCTGCACCTGTCGGGTACTTTTTGGCGCGCCGGGGTAACCGGCGAACACCAACCCGGCAATTCGGGCAATTTCGCGAAAACGCCGCAGGGCCAGTTCACCGGCGTTGAGGCTGGCCAGCACATCGCGCAGCAGATGTTCGGGGCTGAACAGTTCGGCATCAAGTTGCTGCGACCAATCAACCGGGGTGGCGCTGAGCAACTCCAGACCGTAATCGTTGACCGCAATCGAGAACGTCACCGGCTGACGCTGACTGGCACGCCACGCGAGCAGGCTGGCGAGCCCCAGGTGCACTTGGCGACCGGCAAACGGATAGAGGAAAAGGTGCCAGCCTTCGCGGGATTTCAGCACCTCGACCAGTAAGTTGTGCGTCGTGGGCAGGCCAGACCAGCGCGCCTGGGTTTCCAGCAAAGGGCGCAGGGCCTGCATTTCCGGCCCGACAAATTCACCCTGTGCGGCGGCGGTGAAGCGTGCCACTACCGCCTCGGCCAATTCATTGGAAAGCGGCATGCGCCCGCCATTCCAGCGCGGTACGGCGGCTTTTTTCGCGGTGCTGCGTTTGACGTAGGCGGTCATGTTCTCCACGCGTACCAGCTCCAGCAGACGTCCGGCAAACAGAAAGCCATCACCGGGCTTGAGCCGCGCAATAAAACCTTCTTCGACGCTGCCCAGCTGCTTGCCGCCGCCACCCTTGCTCCAGAACTTCAGCTGAATGCTCGCGTCGCTGACGATGGTGCCGATGCTCATGCGGTGCCGCCGCGCCAGCCGCGCATCTGGCAAGCGCCAGACACCGTGCTCATCCGGTTCGACTCGTCGGTAATCCGGATACGCTGTCAGAGACATCCCGCCATGGCGTACGAATGCCAGCGCCCAGGCCCAATCCGCCTGTGTCAGATCACGATAAGCCCAGGCGCCGCGGACTTCTTTGTACAGCTCCTCGGGGATAAATCCGCCACCCAGCGCCATGCTGACCAAATGTTGCACCAGCACATCCAGCGGTTTTAGTGGTGAGCGTCGCGGTTCGATACGCCGTTGCGCCACGGCATCGCGGGCAGCGACAGCTTCGATCAGATCGAGGCTGTGGGTGGGCACCAGCGTCACTCGTGAGGTGCGTCCCGGTGCATGGCCGGAACGCCCGGCGCGCTGCATCAGGCGGGCGACACCCTTGGCCGAACCGATTTGCAGCACGCGCTCCACCGGCAAAAAATCCACGCCCAGATCCAGGCTGGACGTGCAGACCACTGCCTTCAAATGGCCGTCCTTCAATGCCTGCTCTACCCAGTCGCGGGTGTCACGGGACAATGAGCTGTGGTGCAAAGCGATCAACCCGGCCCAGTCCGGCCGCGCTTCAAGCAGCGCTTGATACCAGATTTCCGACTGCGCCCGGGTGTTGGTGAACACCAGGCTGCTGGCGCAAGCGTCGAGTTCGGCGACTACTTGCGGGAGCATCTTCAGACCGATGTGTCCGGCCCAAGGAAAGCGTTCGATTGTCGGTGGGAGGAGGGTGTCGACCTTGAGGGATTTTTCACTCTGGCCCTGAATGCTGACGCCACCGCCCTGTGGGATCAGCACCTGCTCGGCGTGGGATTGATTACCGAGTGTGGCGGAGACGCCCCAGACGATCAGGTCTGGCTGCCAATAACGCAGGCGGGCGAGGGCCAGTTGCAGTTGCACGCCGCGTTTGTTGCCGAGCATTTCGTGCCATTCGTCCACGACGATCATGCGCAGGGTCGACAGTGCGCTGTGTGCATCGGCGCGGGCGAGTAGCAGCGTCAGGCTTTCCGGGGTGGTAATCAGCGTGGTCGGCAGACGTCGGCTCTGGCGCGCACGTTCGCTGCTGCTGGTGTCGCCGGTGCGCAGGCCGATGCTCCACGGGATCTGCAGATCGGTCACCGGCGTTTGCAACGCGCGGGCGGTGTCGGCGGCGAGGGCGCGCATCGGCGTGATCCACAGCACGGTCAGGGGTTCGGCAACGGGTTTGCGTTTGCGCACCGTTTCAACAACCGGCGCGGATCGAGCGAAACGGTTGAGCGCGGCAAACCACACCGCATAGGTTTTACCGGCGCCGGTGCTGGCGTGGAGCAGTCCGGACTGGCCGTTTTTTACGGCGGCCCAGACCTGTTTCTGAAAGACGAAGGGTTTCCAGGTACGGGCGCTGAACCAGGTTTTTGCAAGGTCGGGAGATTTCGCCATGCCGGCTGCGCGCGCTCTGGAGGGGTTCTTCCAATGACCGCGGCTTGGCAGGACAAGTTTAATTTTGTGGGTGATGGATTTCCCTGTGGGAGCGAGCCTGCTCGCGAAGGGGACTGAACATTCAAAATCAATGTGACTGACAGACCGCTTTCGCGAGCAGGCTCGCTCCCACAGGGTTTACGTGTGTAGCTTATTTCAGGTTGCCACTGAGGAATTGCTTCAGGCGTTCGCTTTTCGGATTGCCCAATACGTCTTCGGGGGCACCTTCCTCCTCCACCAAGCCCTGATGCAGAAACAACACCTGGCTCGACACCTTGCGGGCAAAACTCATCTCGTGCGTCACCATGATCATCGTCCGGCCTTCTTCCGCCAGGCCCTGGATCACCTTCAGCACTTCACCCACCAGCTCCGGGTCAAGCGCCGAGGTCGGTTCGTCGAACAGCATGACTTCCGGCTCCATCGCCAATGCCCGGGCGATTGCCACGCGTTGCTGCTGGCCACCGGAAAGAAACGCCGGGTACTGATCCGCCACGCGTGCCGGCAAGCCGACCTTGTCCAGATAGCGCCGCGCGCGATCCTCGGCTTCCTGTTTGCTGCAACCCAGCACCCGGCGCGGGGCCATGGTGATGTTTTCCAGCACGGTCATGTGGCTCCACAGGTTGAAGTGCTGAAACACCATCGCCAGTCGCGTGCGCAGGCGTTGCAGCTCACTTGCGTCAGCGACGTGCATGCCGTGATGGTCGGTGACCATGCGGATGGCCTGGCCATCAAGGCTCATGGCGCCGGCGTTGGGTTGTTCGAGAAAGTTGATGCAGCGTAAAAACGTGCTTTTGCCCGAGCCGCTGGCGCCGATCAGGCTGATCACGTCGCCGGTCTTGGCCTTGAGCGACACGCCTTTGAGCACCTGATGGTCGCCATAGCTTTTGTGCAGGCCTTCAACGGTCAGTTTGTACATGGGACAGACATCCTCAAGGCGAAAGTAGGTAGCCGCTGCGATAGGCTTCGGCGCCCGCGACGTGGGCGATCACCATGCCGGCCGTGGCCATGCGCCGCAGCGAACGGGCGTACATCAGGCCGGCAGTGGTGCAATGAACGGGGGTGATGCGATCGTTGATCGGGTCGATGATTTCGGCGATCTGTTGGCCCGCCTCCAGGTATTGCCCCGCTGTGGCGGTGTAGACCAGCAGGCCGCCGACCGGCGTGGTCACTGGTTCCACCCCGGCCAGTGGTGTGGCGGGGTACGGCAATGGCGGCTGCGGTTTTGTCTCACCGACGATGGCGTCGGACTGGATCAGATAATCGATCAGCGCCTGACAGTCGCGGCTGGCCATGGGGTGATTGACATCGCCCTGACCGCGCAACTCGACGGTCACTGAAAAACTGCCCAGCGGAATCTCGAACTGTTCGCCGAAACGTTCCCGCAGTTGCCACCACAGCAGGGTGAAACACTCATCGAACGACTGTCCGCCGGAGTCAGTGGCCAGCAGACTGGCCTGCGAGCCCATGTAACGCGCTAGCGGCTCGACCTGCGGCCACGCTTCGGGCGTGGTGTAGAGGTGAACCACCGATTCGAAATCGCAGTGCAAGTCCAACACCATGTCGGCATCGCAGGCCAGCCGTTGCAGGGTCAGGCGCTGTGATTGCAGTTGCGTGCTGGCGGTCTGGCGGGCGAGGGCGTGGCGCAGGCTGGTGCGGATCAGTTCGAGGTTGCGTTGCGGGTCATCGCCCAGCTGGCCCTCGATGGCGTTGCCGATTTCTTCGCTGAGGTCGACGAACCAGCGATTGAAATTTTGCCCGCTCTCCAGTTCGTAGCGGCCCAGTGGCACGTCCATCAGCACTTGTTCGAGGCCGATCGGGTTGGCCACCGGTACCAGCACGATCTCGCTGCGCAAACGGCCGGCCGCCTCCAGCTCTGCAAGGCGCTGCTTGAGATGCCAGGCCACGAGCATGCCGGGCAATTCATCGGCATGCAGCGAGGACTGGATGTAGACCTTGCCTCTGGCCTGTTCCGGGCCAAAGTGAAAACTGTGAATCTGTCGTGCGGTCCCCGGCAGCGGGGCGAGCAGGTCATGTATCTGGTGTCGCATGTTCTTTCTCTTTATTCCTGAAAGCGCGGCTTAGTGAGTCGGCCCGAGGAAGGCCAGCCATCGGCGTTCGGCGAGGCGAAACAGGCCGACCAGCGCAAAAGTAATGGTCAGGTAAATCAGCGCGGCGATGCCGAACGATTGAAAAGTCAGAAAGGTCGCCGAGTTGGCGTCCCGGGCGACTTTCAGGATGTCGGGGATGGTCGCGGTGAAGGCCACGGTGGTCGAGTGCAGCATCAGGATCACTTCGTTGCTGTAGTAAGGCAACGAACGCCGTAGGGCCGAGGGCATGATCACGTAGGCATACAGCTTCCACCCGGTCAGACCGTAGGCCTTGGCCGCTTCGACTTCGCCGTGATTCATGCTGCGGATCGACCCGGCGAAAATCTCCGTAGTGTAGGCGCAGGTGTTCAGGGCAAACGCGAGGATCGTGCAGTTCATCGCATCGCGAAAGAAGCTGTCGAGGATCGGCTGCTCGCGCACGGCGGCCAGGCTGTAGATGCCGGTGTAGCAAATCAGCAGTTGAATGTAGAGCGGCGTGCCACGGAACAGGTAGGTGTAGAACTGCACCGGCCAGCGGATATAGAAGTGCGGGGAAACCCGAGCGATCGACAGCGGAATCGACACAATGAAGCCGATGAAGATCGAAGCGCTGAGCAGCCACATCGTCATCGCCAGCCCGGTGATGTTCTGGCCGTCGGTATAAAGGAAGGCTTTCCAGTATTCCTGCAGGAGTTCGATCATCGTACGGCCTCCCGGGAACCGGCGGCATAACGGCGTTCAAGCCGGCGCAGGATGAAATTCGAGGCACTGGTGATCAGCAGATAGATCAACGCGGCGAGGACCAGGAAGTAGAACAGTTGATAAGTGCTTTTACCGGCGTCCTGCGCGGCTTTGACCAGATCGGCCAGACCGATGATCGACACAAGCGCCGTGGCCTTGAGCATCACCATCCAGTTGTTGCCGATGCCCGGCAGGGCGAAGCGCATCATTTGCGGGAACACCACGAAGCGAAAGCGCTGGCCGCGTTTGAGGCCATATGCAGTGGCGGCTTCAACCTGCCCGCGTGGTACGGCGAGGATCGCGCCACGAAAGGTTTCGGTGAAATACGCGCCATAAATGAAGCCCAGGGTCAGCACACCGGCGCTGAACGGGTCGATCTCGATGTATTCCCATTCCATGTAATCGGTCAGCGACGTCAGCCAGGTTTGCAGGCTGTAGAAGATCAGCAGCATCAGCACCAGATCCGGCACCCCACGAATCAGCGTGGTGTAGAGCTGGGCGGGCAGACGCACCAGTTTGACTTTTGACAGCTTGGCACTGGCGCCGAGCAGGCCGAGCAACACGGCCACCAGCAGCGACATCGCCGATAATTTGATGGTCATCCAGGTGCCTTGCAACAGCAACGGGCCGAAACCCTGAAGGCTGAACGCGGAGAGCCCCAGATTTTGTAAGAGGTTTTCGAACATAAATCAGCAACCTGAGCGGATGGAAAAGGCGCCCATCGAGGATGGGCGCCGGGGCATTATTTGCCGCTGTACAGATTCAGATCGCCAAAGTGTTTCTTTTGAATCTCGGCGTATTTGCCGTCGTCGTGTAACGCTTTGATACCTTTATCCAAAAGCGCTTTCAGCTCAGTGTTACCTTTCTTAATACCGACAGCAGTTTTGGCCGGCAGCAATTCGCTGTCGACGGGCTTGCTGACTTCGTAGCCTTCACCTTTTGGCGACTTCAGGAAGCCCAGTTCGGCTTGCAGCATGTCCTGAATGGCGGCATCGAGACGGCCAGAAGTCAGGTCGGAGTAAACCTGATCCTGATTCTGATAGGCCTGAGTCTTCACGCCAGCCTTGTCCAGCACGGCTTTGGCGTAGGCTTCCTGAATGGTGCCTTGCTCGTAGCCAACGGTTTTGCCCTTGAGGGACGCGACGTCTTCGCTCAGGCCGGAACCCTTCTTGAACACGTAAGCGGTCGGGCCGGAGAACAGTTCGCTGGAGAAATCGATGACTTTCTCGCGAGCCGGGGTCACGGTCATCGACGAGATCACACCGTCGAATTTGTTGGCTTTGAGGCCCGGAATCATGCCGTCGAAGTCACTTTCGACCCACTTGCACTTGACCTTCAGTTCGGCGCAGATCGCGTTGCCCAGATCGATGTCGAAGCCTACCAGGCTGCCGTCGGCCGCTTTCGACTCAAACGGTGCGTACGAAGGGTCAACGCCAAAGCGCAGCTCTTTGTATTCCTTGGCCAGCGCGGAGCCAGCGGCCATGCACAACGCCAGTGCAGAAAGGGTCAGCAATGCTTTTTTCATTATTCAATCCCTAAGAACCAATATGAGCGCTTGTGGCGCAGAATTATTGTTACTGGAACGCGTACGACCTATAGAAAGTAGCAATTTCCGAACCATAGTCCCGAACAAGTGTTTTAAAAGGTGGGATTAATAGATAAGCAGAAAATTGATGCACGGAAACGGGCATCGCAAATGTGATGCACTTTTTGTGTGCGAGATCGTTCCCGTGCGGTGCGTGGGAACGATCGCGGGTGAGGGTCAGGCCAACAGATCCTGCAACGTCGCCAGGCTATCGGCCTCGTCCACAGTCTTGTCCTGCCGCCAGCGCAGCATCCTGGGGAAACGCACGGCGATTCCGCTCTTGTGCCGGCGCGAGAGGGCGATGCCTTCAAATCCCAGTTCAAACACCAGGCTTGGTTTTACACTGCTGACCGGGCCGAATTTTTCCACGGTGGTTTTGCGCACAATGCTGTCGACCTGTCGCATTTCGGCATCCGTCAGCCCTGAATAGGCCTTGGCGAACGGCACCAGTGCGCGCTGACTGGACTCGGGCGGGCCGTCCCACACGGCGAAGGTGTAATCGCTGTACAGGCTGGCGCGGCGGCCATGACCGCGTTGTGCATAAATCAATACCGCGTCGACACTGAAGGGGTCGACCTTCCATTTCCACCACACGCCCATGTCTTTGGTGCGGCCCACGCCATATAGAGAATCGCGTGCCTTGAGCATCATGCCTTCGACGCCCAGGCGCCGCGAGGCTTCGCGCTGACGGGCGAGGTCGAACCAGTCCGTGCCGGTCAATACTGGCGAGGGCAGCAACACCTGGCTATTGCAGCGGGCGATGACATCCTCCAGTTGCGCGCGGCGCCGGGCTTGCGGCTGATTGCGCCAGTCTTCGCCTTGCCATTCCAGCAAGTCGTAGGCGAGCACCACGACCGGTACGTCTTCGAGGATTTTCTTGTCGAGGGTTTTGCGCCCGATTCGCTGTTGCAGCAGGGCGAACGGTTGCACCGCGGGCGGCTCGGTCGATTGCGGATCAAAGGCATCTTCGGTGTGCGGACGGGTGCTTTTCCACACCACGATTTCGCCGTCGATGACCGTGCCATCGGGCAAACCGTGGACCAGCACATCCAGTTCGGGGAAGCGCTCGGTGACCAGTTCTTCGCCGCGCGACCACACCCATAACCGGCCGTCACGCTTGACCACTTGCGCGCGAATGCCATCCCACTTCCATTCCACCTGCCAATTGCTTGCAGGGCCGATCAGCGCTTCGAACTCCTCAACCGGTTGCGACAAGGCATGTGCGAGGAAAAACGGGTACGGCTGACCGCCGCGCTGAGCATGCTCGTCGGCAGATTCTGCGGCGATCAGCTTGAGATAGCTGGCTGCGTCGGGCCGATTCGACAGGTCGGTGTAACCCACCAGACGTTGGGCGACACGTTTGCTGTCGAGCCCGGCCATCGACGCCAGTGCGCGGGTCACCAGCAGTTTCGATACGCCAACGCGGAAGCTGCCGGTGATCAGTTTGATGCACAGCATCAGGCTCGGCCGATCCAGTTGCGCCCACAGTGCGGGCAATTGCAGTGAAAGAGACTCCGGGGTTTCACCGCGTAGCGGTAGAAGTTTGTCCTCGATCCATTCGGCGAGGCCGGCGTCGGAGCTGTGCGGGTTTTCCGGCAGTACCAGCGAAATGGTTTCCGCAAGATCGCCGACCGATTGATAGCTCTCCTCGAACAGCCATGGCGTCAGCCCGGAGACCGCGACCGCCAGTTCGCGCAGCATCCGCACCGGCACCAGTTGCCGTGGCCGGCCACCGGACAAAAAGTACACCGCCCACGCCGCATCTTGCGGTTCGGCCTTGGCGAAGTAGGCCTGCATGGCGGCCAGTTTGGCGTTGCTGGACGTGGTGGCGTCGAGTTCGGCGTACAACTCGGCGAAAGCTTTCATGCTGGTATCTCTGCGATGGTCGGAGTGGCTGCGGCGCTATCTTCTTCGTCATCGCCGTATTCGGTGTTGAAGCCTTGGGCATCGAGACCTTGCTCGCGCAGATGGCGCACCAGCACACCAATTGAGCCGTGAGTGACCATCACCCGTTCGGCGCCGGTCTGGTCAATCGCCCATAGCAGACCGGGCCAGTCGGCGTGGTCGGACAGCACAAAACCGCGATCGACCCCACGCCGCCGACGCGTGCCGCGCAGGCGCATCCAGCCACTGGCGAACGCGTCGCTGAAGTCACCGAAGCGCCTCATCCAGGTGCTGCCGCCGGCTGAAGGCGGTGCGATGACCAAGGCCTGGCGCATGATCGGATCGCTTTTTTTCAGATCACCGGCGTAGATCGTCGGCGGCAGGTATACGCCGGCGTCGCGGTAAACCCGGTTCAACGGTTCGACAGCGCCGTGGCTGAGGATCGGCCCGAGGCTTTCGTCGATGCCGTGGAGGATTCGCTGGGCTTTGCCGAAGGAATAGCAGAACAACACGCTGGCCTTGCCGGCGGCGATATTGCCTTTCCACCATTCGTTTATTTCGCTGAACACCTGCGCCTGCGGCTGCCATCGATAGATCGGCAGGCCGAAGGTCGATTCGGTGATGAAGGTGTGGCAGCGCACCGGTTCGAACGGCGCGCAGGTGCCGTCCGGTTCGATCTTGTAATCGCCGGAGGCGACCCAGACTTCACCGCCATATTCCAGGCGTACTTGCGCCGAGCCGAGCACGTGACCGGCCGGGTGGAAACTCAAGGTGACACCGTGGTGGGTCAGGCGTTGGCCGTACGCGAGGGTTTGGAGGTTGATGTCCTGTCCCAGGCGCGAGCGCAGAATCCCTTCGCTGGCGCTGCTGGCCAGATAATGTTGGTTACCGGTGCGGGCGTGATCGCCGTGGGCATGGGTGATCACCGAACGCTCGACGGGGCGCCAGGGGTCGATATAGAAATCCCCGGCGGGGCAGTACAAACCTTCCGGGCGCGCGATAACAAGATCCATGTCATTGCCAGAATGGGGGGCTTGTTAGCTATGAGGTTGTCGCGAAGGTGGAAGTTCTATTGGATTTTCAGGGGTGAAAATCAAAAGATCGCAGCCTTCGGCAGCTCCTGCATTTGTCTGTGTAGGAGCTGCCGAAGGCTGCGATCTTTTGTTCTTTGTCTTACTTGCCCGGTGTCAGGGTCAGACGCGCCTTCCCATAAACCCGATCAAAGTTCTGTGGCTGCATCGGCAATCCGATGTACTGCCCCTTGAGCCACTGATCGATGCCGTTAAGGTAATTCGGGCTAAGCGGATTCCCCGATTGCCCTGTGCCGTTCTGCCCCATCAAGGGTTCGGTCTGACCGAAGTCGACGATAAAGCGCATCGATGGCGCGCGGGTAGTAGTGAAGTCCTGACCCCAGGCAAACGCCGAAGTATTCAGCGTCGTGTGATCGCCGCCTGCCGCCAGCGGCCCGCGAACGGTCTGGCCATTGGCGTTCTTCCACGCATAGCTGTGCAATTTGCCCCACTGCCAGGTCTTGTGATCACCGCCCAACTGACTGTCGCCAGCGTTGATCGCCGCCGCCAGGCTGCGGGCGAGAATCACGGCCTTGTCTTCTTTTTGCGGCGTGCGAAGGTCATCCCAGAACGGACTGTCCTCGCGCTCCAGCAAATGATCAGCCTGCGCCGCGTAGGACAATTCGCCGTTAGCGATAAACGCTTTCCACGCCGGGCTGGATTCCGGACCGAGTTCGTCGAGGAAGATCTGTTTCATGCTTTCTTGCAGGAACAGTTCATAGATCGCCGCATCAGCCGAAGTCGGGCTGAGTTTGCCGTCGAACGCCATCAACCGCGTGAACGCCTCACGCGCCTTGCTGCGATCGGCTTCCGGCAGCGCATCAATCGCCTGTTTCAGCGGCTGCTTCATGCCTGGCGCGTCGAAGACTTTCTTCAGTTTGGCGGCGAATGTTGTGGTCTGGTCGTATTGCATGGCGATCACGCTGCGGCTGTCGTGCTTGCCGCTGCCGGCCAGTTCTGCCAGACGCTCGCCGCGTTCCGGCGCAGCCCAGGAGTTGGATAACTGCATGCCATAACCATGCGGGATGACTCGCTGGTTGGCGGTGCCGAGCCAGCCTTGCGCCGGGTCCTGATCGTAGGGGTGCAGCATCGGGTCGGCGTAACCGTCCCAATCATAACGACCTTCCCAGCCCGGCGATGGCAGCAGGCCTTCGCCTTCACGGCGATTGGGGAAGCGCCCGGTGACTTGCCAACCGATGTTGCTGGCGTCGGCGAATACCAGATTCAACGCGATAGCGCGGATTTCCCGGCTGGCGTCCGACGCGCGTTCAACGTTCTGTGCACGGCTCAGATCAAAAAATGCGTCCAGCGATTTGTCGTCGGTGAAGCTTGGCGTCTGCAAGGCCAGGCCGTAGCCGCTGCCTTGCGCCGCAGCCTTGGCACTGTTGAGCAATGCGCCGTGACGGGTTTCGTACACCGCTTCGCGAATCGGCCGCTGGCCTTTGACGAAGTAGGTTTCGTTGCGCACGCCCAGTGGCTGCCATTTGCCATTGACCTCGTAGGTCAGGCTGCTGCCCTGGCGACGGATTTTTTCCAGGAACAGATCCTGATTGTCGCCGAGCACGCTGCTCATGCTCCATGCCACTTTGCCGTTGAAACCACCGAGCACCATCGGCAGACCGGCAACGGTCACGCCGGCAGCCTGATATTTCGGCGCGCGGATCTGCACGAAACTCCACAGCGACGGCGCGGCCAATGGGCCGTGACTGTCGCTGGCCAAGAGACTTTTGCCGCTGCGGCTGCGTTGCGGGGCGATGGCCCAGTTGTTCGAAGACGTGGCACCCAGCAGGTTCAACGTCGACAGCTGTTGGCTGGCGCTGCTCAATTCGCTCAGGCCGGGGATCTGCCCGTTGAGCTTGAGGCCTTGCAGCTTGTCGGCTTCGCCCAGCGGCAGGTTTTCGTCAGGCGCCGACGGGGTCAGCCATGCAAGCTTGTCGGTGGTGACGGTCTGTGCCAGTACCAGCGAAGCGATTTCTTCCGGCAGGTTGGCCGACTGGCTGAAGTTCAGCAGGACGAAAATCAGCGCCGAATCTTCTGGTTTCCAGTATTCAGGCTTGTAGCCACTGGAGGCGAGGTCGCCCGGCAGCTTGTCGGCATAGCGGAACAGGTAGGCGTTGACGCCCCGCGCATAGACTTCGAAGAAGCGCTTGAGCCGAGGGGAGGAGGCTTTGTACAGCTCACCGGCGCTCTTCTTCAGATTGACCGCGCGCATGTAGCGGTCGGCGTCGAGCATCGACGCGCCGGACATTTCCGCGAGACGGCCCTGAGCCAACAGGCGCAGGGTGACCATCTGATTGATGCGGTCGCTGGCGTGGACATAGCCAAGGGCGAACAGGGCGTCGTGGAAGCTGTTGCTTTCGATCAACGGCATGCCCATGGCATTGCGGCGCACTGAAACGTTCTGCGCCAAACCCTTGAGCGGTTGCACGCCAGAGGTGGGCGGGAGGGTGTCCTGAGCGTTCCAGGTCTGACAACCGGTCAGGCTCAAAACACCGGCCACTGCTGCGGCAACGCCGAACCGGGGAAGAAAATGTGTGAGGGCTGGCGAGGCCATGGCAAAGCTCCTGCGGGGGTGTAGAGGCTGGGGGCGCAATAAAGGCGCTACGTTAGTGAGCAGGAGGATGCCGCGCAAGCGGGGCGAGTGGTTATTTCTTGCCACTGATCGATGATCGTTTCATGGCTTGCCTGGTTGAAGGGAGAGATGCTGAACTGCGGCAAATCAAATGACCCTCGCGAGAAAACCGCCATGGAGCTTCAGGCCAACGCTGCACTGATCATCATCGACCAGCAAAAAGGCATCCTGCATCCGCGTTTGGGGCGGCGCAATAATCCACTGGCTGAAGAACGAATTCTCGATTTGCTGAGTTTTTGGCGGCGCAGTGGGCGGCCGGTGATTCATGTGCAACACCTGTCGCGCTCGCCGGATTCAGTGTTCTGGCCCGAGCAGGAAGGGGTGGAGTTTCAGCAGAGATTTATGCCCCGGGACGGCGAATGGCTGATTCAGAAACAAGTGCCGGACGCTTTTTGCGCCACCGGGCTGCAAGTGCGCCTGCGTGAGGCGGGGATTGGGCAGTTGATCATCGTTGGCGTGGCCACCCACAACTCGGTGGAGTCCACGGCGCGCACGGCGGGCAACCTGGGGTTTGATGCGTGGGTGGCGGAGGATGCATGCTTCACGTTCGACAAGGCTGATTTTTTCGGCACGCCGCGTTCAGCTGAAGAGGTGCATGGGATGTCGCTGGGGAATCTGCAGGGGGAGTATGCGACGGTGGTCAGGGTTGAGCAGATTCTGGCGGCAGGCTGAACCTTACTGAATGTGCCGGCCTCTTCGCGAGCAGGCTCGCTCCCACAGTAGATTGCATTGCAACTCAAGGAACTCCGTCACTGCTGGAGCTGGTTTGCCAGCGATACCGGTGTATCAGGCGACATTTCGGCCGGGAGTGCCGGCCTCATCGCTGGCAAGCCAGCTCCCACAGGATTTGCGGTGCACACAGGTGTCGTGCCTGGCACCGGTCAACTGTGGGAGCGAGCTTGCTCGCGAAGGCGGTTGATCAGGCGAAGGAATAGTTCGCCCGGAACATCACGCCCCGTGGCACTTCTTGAATTTCTTGCCGTTGCCGCAAGGGCAAGGGTCATTGCGGCCGACGTCTTTCAGGGCGTTGCGCACCGGTTCCTGGTGGGCGTGGCCGCAGTTCGGGCCGTGAACATGGCCGTGGTCGTGATCGTGATGATGGTCATGATCATGATCGTGGTTGCAATCAGGGCCATGGACATGAGGTTGTTGGGTCATCGGTGTTGCTCCGGAATTAAATCGGCGGGGATTATCACGCCATTGCGCTCAAGGTGCACGTAGTGAGCGATGAATAAACCGGTTTCCATTTCCCCCTGCAATCGATAAGGAATCTGCTGCTTCGAGTTTTTCAGCATTTTCACCACGTCTTTTACCTTCGGCCACAGGTTGGTACGGATCGGCACTTTGAAGTACGCGCTGTGTTTGGGGCCGACGGTAAACCAGTGTTCATGCTCCCCTTCAGCCAGCAACATGTCAGCCAGATGAATACGGTATTCCAGGCCGCGCACGGTCAGATCGCTGTCGTTGGGATTGTCGATGCGAAAGTGCAGGATAAACCTCTGCTCGAGGAGTTTGGCGCGCACCACTTCGACTTTTACCAGGTGCACGGCGGGGTCGCGGGTGTCGTCGGCGAACCATGAGGCGCAGCCGCCGAGCCCCAGAAACAGGAAAAAGGCGAGGGATTGCAATGCGCGTCGTTGAGCAAACATGGAGTAGCTCCTTTTGTTGCTCAGTCTAGCCCTAAAAGATTGGCCGGTTTTTTCATCTCAAGCGCCGAAATAACCTGCACAGCACTTCTTGAACTTCTGCCCGCTGGCGCACGGGCAACTGTCGTTGCGCCCCAGTTTCAACTGCACCGTCGGATCGATGAAATACCAACGCCCGGCGTTCTGCACAAATGAAGAGCGTTCGCGGTGGCTATGTTCACCCTGGCTGTCGTGCCAGCGCGCGGTGAAGGTGACAAAGGCGTGTTCCGGCTGGCCGCCGAAGACTTCCGAGCTTTCGACCTCGAGGCCCAGCCAGGTGCTTTGCGCGCTCCAGGCGCCGATCGATTGCCGGTCCAGCCCTGCTTGCTGGGCTGGCAGGGTGGTCGCCACCAGATAATCGATCAGCCCCAGCACATAGGCGCTGTAGCGCGAGCGCATCAAGGCTTCGGCGCACGGGGCCGGGAGGCCTTCGTGATAATGACCGCAGCAGGCATCCAGCAGATTACCGCTGCCGCAAGGGCAAATGGCTGTACTCATTGCATTACCACCAGTATTTCCCGAAGTTTTCCGGATTGGCCCAGAACCGTGAGTTGAGCCAGTCGGGGACTTGTTTGTAGTCAAGCAGATCATAAGTGAACAGAGTCAGAACCTGCTCGTCGCGGGCAAAGCGCTCACTGGCTTGCAGCGCCAGCGAATAGAAATCGGTTTCCTGCCAGCCACTGGCCGACAGATCCGCCAGCACCGCAATGCGACTGGCGTTGAGATTACGAATGCCACCCAGCAGATTCAGGCCGTCGCGCTTGGGCAAATGTTCCAGGCAATCGACTACAAGGGCCAGATCGAAACGCCGCGCCGCCAGTTCAGCAGGCAAGGCTCCCGGGGCCGCGTGGGCCACGCAGGTGTCCGGGTGGGCTGCTTTAAAAGCGGCCAATGCCGGAAATTCACTGGCGCCGATCACCAGCAATCGCGCCGGGGCATAGCGATCCAGCAAAGCGGCTAACGCCTGTTGGGGCGTGCGGGAAGAAATGGCGGCGTTCATCGAAGCTCCTCAATCAGACCGCCAAGACTAGCCTGCCTGACTGTGGCAGCAAAGAGCCCTGTCTCGCAGGTTTCCAGCCAAAGCGCCGAAGTCCTGTGAACACGGTGGCAAACAGCAGTCGTCTATTGCTGGCGGAGATTAAAACTCCGGTCTTTACTCCCTGAATCGGTTTCAAGCCGATCCCTCAGGAGAAAACTAGATGAGCATAGTTCGGACAGCATTACCCTTGGTTCTGCTAACCAGTGTGTTGACTGGTTGCGCAGGTTTGCAGAAAACCGACTGGCCGACCTGTGCTGCGGTCGGTGGTGTCGTCGGTGCCGGTCTCGGCGCGACCGAGAGCGCCTCTTGGGCGGGCGGCGGCGCACTGATCGTCGGTGGTATGGCGGCGGCCTATTGCTGGGTGCACGGTGATGGCGACGAAGACGGCGATGGCGTGCCGGACAGCCGCGACAAGTGCCCGGGCACGCCTAAAGGTGTGCAGGTCGATGCAGATGGTTGCCCTCCACCAGTCCCGGCGCCAGTGGTTGAAGAAGCCGTAGTGGTCAAGGAAGAAACCATCGTCATCCGCGATGTTCACTTCCAGTTCGACAAAGCCACGCTGACCGGCGCTGACAAAATGGTGCTCGACAAGGTCGCCACGCGCCTGAAACAGGAATCCTCGACTGCGCAACTGACCGTCACCGGTCACACCGACAGCGTGGGCAGCGATGCCTACAACCAGAAACTGTCGGATCGTCGTGCACACTCGGTGGTCAAGTACCTGGTCGAGAGCGGCATACCGCAGGGCAGCTTCGTTTCGGTGACCGGTGCCGGTGAAAGCCAGCCAGTTGCGGATAACAAAACCGCTGACGGTCGTGCTCAGAACCGTCGTACTGAAATCAAAATCAACCGTTAGTCCTCTTGCATCCGCGGCTTGTGCAGTCGCGGATGCGGGTCTTTACTCCTGTGTAACCGGTATGGGCCGGTGACACAGGAGCGTTCACAATGACTGTTTTCTCAAGGTCTGTCTTGCCGGTGCTGCTGCTTGGCAGTTTGCTTACCGGTTGCGCCACTCACAGCGATGGCACTGCACCCCTCAATCAACGTACGTGGCCGATCTGCAGCCTTCTTGGCGGGCTGGTCGGCGGCGGGCTCGGCGCTATTGAAAGCGCTGGCTGGGCCGGTGGCGGCGCAGCGCTGGGGATTTTGACCGGCGGACTGATCTGTTACGCCCAGGATGGCGATGAAGACGACGACGGCGTGTTCGACCGTCGCGACCGTTGCCCGGATACCCCGGCCAACACGCCAGTCGATCACCGTGGCTGCCCACTGCCACAGTATCCGGTCGTTGAAAAACCGGTCGAACCGGCGCCGCAAACCGAAATCGTCACCTTGAGCGATGCCGGCGATGTGTTGTTCGCATTCGACAAGTCCGACCTGACCCCGGCAGCGACAGCCCAGCTCGATACCCTGATGGACAAACTGCGCAACGCCGACGTGGTCAGTATCAAGGTAATCGGTCATACCGACAGCAAAGGTTCGGATGCGTATAACCAGGCATTGTCGGAACGGCGCGCCAGCAGTGTGGCCGCTTACCTGCTGAGTCAGGGGCTCGCACCTAACAAACTCACCAGTGAAGGGCGTGGCGAGGGTGAGCCAGTGGCTGACAACGCAACGGACGAGGGCCGCGCGCAAAACCGTCGCGTGGAGTTACATATCAATCGTTAGGATGGGTCTGTAGTCCGCAAGCTAGAGCTGTCGGACGGCGATTAGTGTCGATCCGGCAGCCATTTGGCGGCTGCATAATGATTTTTCATTTTTGCCTCTGGCTTATCCCCCGCAGAAGCCGTTACTGTGCGCCCAAAGAATAATTCGCAACACGGGGGAGCGTATGAAAGTGTTTTGGGGGCTGGGGCGATTATTGACCCTGCTGTTCTGCTGCGTGGTGCTGGCTAATCAGCTGGTGCCGTTCGTACATCCGCTGCACCTGTTGGTCAATCTGGCCGGCGGTCTGCTGTTGCTGATCCATGTGCTCGAAATGCTGCTGTGCAATCGCAGTCTCAAGGGGCGTCCGCACCCTTGGCGTGATCGTGCCCGCATCCTGTTGTTCGGCGTATTCCACCTGCAAACCATCCCGGCCCCGGCCGCTCCGGAGGCTTCTTCCCATGCGTAAACTTTGTCTGCTCGCTGCATTTATCAGCCCGTTGGCCTGTGCCCAGGTGGTCAGCGTCGAAACCAATTCCCTGATGCGCCTGCCCAACACCGCCGGCACCTTGCAACTTGAAAAACTGGAAGTGGCCGATTACGGCACTTTGCTGATTCCCGCCAATGTGACTGAGTTGAGTGTCGGTGAGTTGCGCCTCGGCCATGAAGCACGGATCGCTATCGTTCCGGGTGAGCAGGCGCTGGACATGAAAGTCAATCGCGCAGAACTGAGCGAAGGCAGCCGGATCACCGCTCGCGGTGCCCCGGGGACTTATGAAAAAGCCGCCCGCGCAGGGCGCAATCTGAATTTGCAATTCAAGGCATTGAGCGCACCGCAGCTGCAAGTCGATGCGCGCGGTGGCACGGGCGCGCCGGGGTTTGTCGGGCTCGATGGTGGCAACGGTGAAGATCCGGGCTGCACCTATGGCTCGGCCGGGCACGGTGCGGATGGCAGTGACGGCAGCGATGGCCAGCCAGGTGCACCAGGTGCGCTGGTACGGCTTGAAGTACCGCGCGAATTTCCGGTCGAGCTGATCAAGGTCAATGTGGCTGGCGGCGCCGGTGGCCCGGCGGGGGTTGGTGGCAAGGCTGGTAAGGGTGGCAAGTCCAAGGGCTGCCTGGTGTACCGCGCCGATGGCGGCAAGAGCGGCAAGGCGGGGGCTGATGGTCAGCCGGGGCCTGTGGGTGCGGCGGGTGCGGTGACTGTGCAGCGCCTGTAGAAGCTCTCCCTCACCCCAACCCTCTCCCCCCGGGAGAGGGCCAGGGTGAGGGGCTCTTGATCTTTAGTCAGCGCAGATCAGAACATCGGCCGAGCCGCCGCAATCGCCACCAGCACCAACCCGACAATCAGGTTAAGTCCCACCACCCGCCGAATCCGCCCCAGCACCGCCGCACCCGCCGGCCAGTCCTTCGCCTCAACCGCTTTGCGCAACTCCGGCAGCATCAGCCCCTGAATCCGGATAAACAGCGCGGTCATCACCACATACAAACCCATCATCACCTGCACGTATTTCGGTGCGGTCTCGAACCCGACTTGCTGCAGATGCAGCATACCCACGCCGCTGATTGGCAACAGGATCACCGCGACCCAGACCCAGCGGAAAAAACCTTGAAATACTTCTACCCACAGCGTCAGCCGATTGGGACCGTCCAGAGCCTTCATAGCCGCGGGGCGCAAGACTATCCAGGCGAAAAACATACCGCCGACCCAGACTAAAGCGGCCAGTACATGCAGGGGATAAACGAGGCTAAAAGGTGTCATTGGGGCACTCCGTTCTGCGCGGGATTAATTAGCGGGGTATGATAGCCGTCATCCGAAACCACTGAAAATTTATCCAGCGTTTTTTGCGCCCGACAATTCATGATCAGCACTGAACTCAAAACCACGATCCAGGGCGCCTATTCGCGTTTTCTAGAGGCCAAGAGCCTCAAGCCGCGTTACGGCCAGCGCCTGATGATCGCTGAAATCGCCAAAGTCCTCGGGGATATCGACACCGACGACGAAGGCCGGCGCAGTGGCGACCCCGCGATTGTCGCGGTGGAAGCCGGCACCGGTACCGGCAAAACCGTGGCCTACAGCCTGGCGGCGATTCCGACAGCGAAAGCTGCCGGCAAACGCCTGGTGATCGCCACCGCGACGGTGGCCCTGCAAGAGCAGATCGTCTACAAGGACTTGCCTGACCTGATGCGCAACAGCGGGCTGAATTTCAGCTTTGCGCTGGCCAAGGGCCGTGGTCGCTACATGTGTCTGTCCAAACTCGACATGCTGTTGCAGGAAGGCCACGCGCAAACCGCCACCGCTCAGCTGTTCGAAGAAGAAGGCTTCAAGATCGAGGTCGATGAGGCCAGTCAGAAGCTGTTCACCAGCATGATCGAAAAGCTCGCCGGCAATAAATGGGACGGCGACCGCGACAGCTGGTCGACCGCGCTCGAAGACGCCGATTGGGCGCGACTGACCACCGACCACAGCCAATGCACCAACCGCCATTGCCCGAACTTCGGCCAGTGCGCCTTTTACAAGGCGCGCGAAGGTATGGGCAAAGTTGATGTCATCGTCACCAACCATGACATGGTCCTGGCTGACCTGGCATTGGGCGGCGGCGCTGTACTGCCAGACCCCCGCGACACCATCTACGTATTCGACGAAGGCCATCACCTGCCGGACAAGGCTATCGGCCATTTCGCCCATTACACGCGTTTGCGTTCCACCGCCGACTGGCTGGAAACCACCGCCAAGAACCTCACCAAGCTGTTGGCCCAACACCCGTTGCCGGGCGATCTTGGCAAACTGATCGAGCAAGTGCCGGAGCTGGCGCGTGAGATCAAGGCCCAGCAGCAGTTCATGTTCAGCGCCTGCGAGCAAGTTGCCGATTTCAAACCCGGCGAAGACGTCGAAGGCCGTGAGCGGCCGCGCCATCGCTTTGTCGCCGGGGTCATTCCCGAGCACATGCGTGAAATGGGCATCGAGTTGAAAAAAGGCTTCTCCCGCCTCAATGACCTGTTCACTCGCCTGACCGACCTGCTCAAGGAAGGCATGGATGGCGAGGTCAACATCGGCATCGCCAGCAATCAGGCCGAAGAATGGTATCCACTGTTCGGCAGCCTGTTGTCGCGGGCGTCCGGCAATTGGGAGCTCTGGACCGCGTTCACCGCCGAAGACCCGGAAGACAGCCCGCCCATGGCGCGCTGGCTGACCTTGGCCGAAAGCGGCTCGCTGTTTGATATCGAGGTCAACGCCAGCCCGATTCTCGCCGCTGAAACCTTGCGCCGCAGCCTGTGGAATGTCGCCTATGGTTGCCTGGTCACCTCGGCCACTCTGACCGCCCTCGGCACGTTCGACCGCTTCCGCATGCGCGCCGGTCTGCCGAAGAAAGCCGTCACCGCCGTGGTGCCGAGCCCGTTCCATCACGCCGATGCCGGCGTGTTGCGGGTGCCGGATCTGAAGGCCGACCCACGCGATGCTCCCGCCCACACGGCGGCGATCATCCGTGATTTGCCGGACCTGGTCGAAGGCTCACGCGGCACGCTGGTGCTGTTTTCTTCGCGCAAACAGATGCAGGACGTGTTCGATGGTCTGGACCGTGACTGGCGCAAGCAAGTGTTCATTCAAGGCAACCTGTCGAAACAGGAAACCCTGAACAAGCACAAGGCGCGGGTCGATGGCGGCGATTCCAGCGTGCTGTTCGGTCTGGCCAGTTTTGCCGAGGGTGTCGACTTGCCGGGCGCGTATTGCGAGCACGTGGTGATCGCCAAGATCCCGTTCTCGGTACCGGACGACCCGGTCGAGGCGGCACTGGCGGAGTGGATCGAAGCCCGGGGTGGCAATCCGTTCATGGAAATCTCGGTGCCCGATGCCTCGCTGAAACTGGTTCAGGCCTGCGGTCGTCTGCTGCGTACCGAAGAAGACCGCGGCACCATCACCTTGCTCGATCGGCGGCTGGTCACCCAGCGCTACGGCAAGGCGATCCTCAATGCGTTGCCTCCTTTCCGTCGTGAAATATCCTGAGACATCGGTGGGCAGTTTTGCCCGCCGCGTTGTCTATCTCTCTGCCATCGCTTTTCCATTGGCCATTTGGTCGTTAGGGAGAACTCCGTTCTTATGATCCGCCGTTCGTTGCCCGCCGTATTTGCCTTGATCTTTGCTGCCCCGTTGCTGGCGGCGCCTGCTGGCCAGCAGACTCTGTTCAACTTTGTCCGTCCCGCCGACGTGGTGAAAATCGCCACCGAAAACGCCGACCTGCCGCAAGCCAACGCCGAGCAAACCGCTGAAGGTGAAGTGCTGCGCCGGGTGACGTTCAACGCGGTGGCACGTCCGACGTTGCGTCTGACCCCGCAAACCGGCGCTTGGGACTGGTCGCAGTCCGGCATGATGAGCCTGCGCATTCAGAGCGCGATGAACTGGGCCGTGACGGTCTACGTGCAGATTCAAAGCAACAACGGCCAAACGCTGACCAGTCGTGTCGATCTGCCGGCCGGCCCGGCGCAAACCTTGCTGGTGCCGTTGGTGGCAAGTTCGCCACTGAGCCAAGGCATGAAGGCCGGTCCACCGATGCCGATGACCGTAGATGGCCAGCGCATTCTGCTGGCCAGCAGCAGCGGTGAGATTGATCGCAGCCAAGTGGTATCGGTGAGCCTGTCGATGGATCAGCCGAAAGTTGCCCAAAGCCTGCTGCTTGAGCGCTTTGGTGTGCAGGACGGCGAAGGGATCACGCAAGCGGTGTACGGCAATCTGGTCGACGCTTACGGCCAATCGACCCGCAGCAAATGGCCGGAAAAAGTCTCCAGTGACGAGCAACTCAAATCCGCCGCCGGCAAGGAACAGCAACAGCTGAAAACCTGGCTTGCCGAGCGTGAAAAGTCCTCACTGGACAAGTTCGGGGGCTGGAGCAAAGGTCCTGCGTTCAAGGCCAGTGGTTTTTTCCGCACCGAAAAACGTGACGGCCGCTGGTACCTGGTGACGCCTGAAGGGCATCCGTTCTACTCCCTCGGCGTCAACACCGTCAGCCCCGAGGTCAATCAGACCTACGTGGCCGGGCGCGAGTGGATGTTCGAATCCCTGCCAAAACCCGGTGAACCTCTCGCCAGCCATTTCGGCGAAGGCGATAACCGTGGCGGCAACGGCGCCGATCAGGGCCGAGGCTACGGCAACGGGCGCTGGTATGACTTCTATGGCGCCAACCTGCAGCGCTTGAATGGCGAACCGTGCAAACCCGACAGCGACGTCAAGGCCGGGGTGGCCGAAGCGGCCAAGGCTGGCGCGGCTGAGGAAACCGCCGTCAATGCCGCAGAACCGATTGCCACCTCTGAGGAGCCCAAGGCTGGCGTCGCTGAGGCGGCCAAAGCGGAACCGGTTGCACCAGCGGCTCAACCGCCCGCTGCCACGCCGTGTACTGCCACGGTCGATGAGCAGAAGTGGGCCAGTCATACCCTTGATCGTCTTCAGGCCTGGGGTTTCAACACCCTCGGCAACTGGAGTGCAGACGCCGTGGTCGATGCCGAGCGCGTGCCGTACACCTTGCCGCTGTCGATCGTCGGCGATTACACCAGCATCAGCACCGGCAACGACTGGTGGGGCGCGATGCCCGATCCGTTCGACCCGCGTTTCGCCATGGCGACCGAGCGTGCCGTGGCCATCGCGGCCCGCGATCATCGCGACGATCCATGGCTGATCGGCTATTTCGCCGATAACGAGCTGGCGTGGGCCGGTCCCGGCGACGATGCGCAATCGCGTTACGCGCTGGCTTACGGCACGTTGAAAATGACCACCGACGTACCGGCCAAACGCGCGTTCCTCAAGCAGTTGCGTGACAAATACCGCAATCAGGCGGGGCTGTCGCAGGCATGGGGTATCGATCTGCCGGCGTGGGAGTTGATGGAAGATCCGGGTTTCGTGCCGCCCATGCCGAACCCTGAGCATCCGGAAATCGAAGCCGATTTCAAATATTTCCAGAAAGTCTTCGCTGACACTTATTTTAAGACCATCTCCGACTCGCTGAAATGGCATGCGCCGAATCAACTGCTGCTCGGCGGTCGTTTCGCCGTCAGTACCCCGGAAGCAGTCGCGTCGTGCGCGCAGTATTGCGATGTACTGAGCTTTAACATGTACACCCTAAAGCCGCAGGACGGTTACGACTTTGTCGCGCTGGGCGCTTTGGACAAACCGGTATTGATCACCGAGTTCAACTTTGGCTCGACCGATCGCGGCCCGTTCTGGGGCGGCGTGACGCAACTGGCCAAGGAAGAGGATCGCGGCGCGGCGTACGCCAGCTTCCTCAAACAGGCGCTGAACGAGCCGTCGATTGTCGGGGTTCACTGGTTCCAGTTTCTCGATCAACCCGTGACCGGGCGTCTGCTGGACGGCGAGAACGGGCACTTCGGTCTGGTCGGTGTGACGGATCTGCCGTATCAAGGATTTGTTGACGCGGTGCGCAAGGGCAATTTGCAGGCTGTCGATCAGCTGGGCAAAGAGGCCGCGAAACCGCCGGCTGCGGCGGCTCATGAAGCTGAAGGCGGCCGCAAGGGTGAGGCGGGTAAAGGTCCGGGTGCGGGCCACTCGGGTGGGCATTCCGGCAATGGTCACTGAGTTTTAGATAGCCAGGATCGCAGCCTGCGGCAGCTCCTACATGAGATTGCGTTCTCTGTAGGAGCTGCCGCAGGCTGCGATCTTTTGATCTTCGGTTAGAGATGACCACCGAGCCCACAGCTGTTCCCAAACCCCTCAAGGACTGGAACAATGCGGGCCACTTTGTAGAGCGTTTTCGCGGGGGAGTTGCGGGTGCAGATTCAGGGACATTACGAGCTTCAGTTCGAAGCGGTGCGCGAGGCTTTCGCCGCACTGTTCGACGATCCCCAGGAACGCGGCGCAGCCTTGTGCATTCAGGTCGGCGGAGAAACCGTCGTCGATCTCTGGGCCGGTACTGCCGATAAGGATGGCGCCCAAGCCTGGCACAGCGACACCATCGCCAACCTGTTCTCCTGCACGAAAACCTTCACGGCCGTCACCGCGTTGCAACTGGTTGCCGAAGGCAAACTGCAACTGGATGTTCCGGTCGCGCGCTACTGGCCGGAATTCGCCGCCGCTGGCAAAGAATCCGTCACGCTGCGTCAATTGCTTTGTCATCAGGCAGGTCTGCCGGCTCTGCGCGAACTGCTCGCGCCCGAAGCGCTTTATGAATGGCAAACCATGGTGGACGCCCTTGCGGCTGAAGCGCCGTGGTGGACGCCGGGCACCGGTCACGGTTACGCCGCGATCACGTACGGTTGGCTGGTCGGCGAACTGCTCCGTCGTGCCGACGGTCGCGGGCCGGGTGAATCGATCGTCGCCCGTGTCGCCAAGCCATTGGGTCTGGATTTCCATGTCGGTCTGGCGGATGAAGAGTTTTATCGCGTGGCGCATATCGCTCGCGGCAAGGGTAATGCTGGCGACGCCGCTGCTCAGCGACTGCTGCAAACGACGATGCGTGAACCCACTGCCATGACCACCCGCGCTTTCACTAATCCGCCGTCGGTGCTCACCAGCACCAACAAACCGGAATGGCGCCGCATGCAGCAACCGGCGGCTAATGGCCACGGCAATGCGCGCAGTCTGGCCGGGTTCTACGCGGGACTGCTTGATGGCAGCCTGCTCGAAAGCGACATGCTGCAAGAGCTGACCCGCGAGCATAGCCTCGGCGAAGACAAGACCCTGTTGACCCGCACCCGTTTTGGTCTGGGCTGCATGCTCGATCAACCGGACGTGCCCAATGCCACCTACGGCCTCGGCCCAGGGGCTTTTGGTCATCCGGGCGCGGGCGGCTCTATCGGTTTTGCTGACCCGGAGCATGATGTCGCGTTTGGTTTTGTGACAAATACGCTTGGACCGTACGTCTTGATGGATCCGCGTGCGCAGAAGCTCGCGCGGGTGCTAGCCACTTGTCTGTAAAGTATCACCCGAGGTTCCAGGGCCGGAACCTCGAAAGGTTTTTCGATTCAAAGCGTCTGTTTATCCGGGCGAAAGTGCTCTGATTTTTCATTACTTCATTTTGTGGATTTTCAATGTCAGCTAAAACGACTCTCGCCCTGGCCCTGTGTGTTGCGATCACCGGTTGTGCACAGACTCCTAAAAACGACGCGGACGGCGGCACCTGGTGGCCGTTCGGTTCCTCCGACAAAGTGGCGGCCAATGAGCCTGCACCGACTCCAGCTCCAGCTCCGGCGCCGCTGAAACCTGCCGCCACCGCGCCGGTTGCCAAGGCTGAAAGCAGCAATCCCTGGTACTGGCCGTTCGGCTCCGATGATGCCGCTGCCAAAGCTGACATGAAGGCCGAAGTAGCCCCTGAAGCCAAGAAACCGGTCTCTGTCGCCAAGGCTGAAGCTGACGCAGGTGGAAAATGGTGGTGGCCGTTCGGCGGCAAGGATCAGCCTGTGACCAAAGCGGTGCCGATGCCGGATCCGAAAGTCACCCAGGCCTGGCTCGACGATTACGAGCCGCGTCTGCGCACCGCCATCAAGGACAGCAATCTGCAACTCGAGCGCCGCGAAAACGTGCTGGTGGTCACCGCGCCGGTCGAAGGTTCGTTCAACCCGGATCGCCCGGCGATGTTGCTGCCAGTCACCCTCGGCCCGTTCACTCGTGTGGCGAAAATCCTCGAAGCCGACCCGAAAACTGCCGTGCTTGTACTTGGTCACAGCGACACCAGCGGTGCTGCTCCAGCCAACGTCAAACTGAGCCAGGAACGTGCCCAGGCCATTGCGGCGATTTTCCGCCTCAGCGGTTTGCAGCGTGATCGTCTGATGCTGCGCGGCATGGGTTCTGAAGCGCCACGTGCGGCCAACGACAGCGTTGAAGGCCGTGCGTTGAACCGTCGTGTGGAACTGCTGGTGACCCCGCAAAACACCATGGTTGCGTTGCTCAGCAAATACAACATGCCGGCGCCGAAGCCAGTGACCCTGGTTGCCGCGCAAGACGTCAAGCCAGTGGCCAAACCGGTGACGCCAGCCCCGGCCGCGAAGAAAGCTGCTGTACCAGCCGCCAAAAAGGCCCCGGCCAAGAAAGCTGCCGCCAAGGCTCCGGCGAAAAAGGCTCCGGCCAAAGCTCCAGCGAAGAAGACTGCTCCAGCCAAAGCCGCGGCGACCGACAAGAAAGTCGCCGCCACCGATGCCGCCAAGAAGTGATCCGCTAACGAAAAGGAATGCGCCATGACCCAGGCTCTGGCAGATATGCGTCGTGATTACACCCGTGATGGCCTGACCGAGGCGCAAGCCCCGGCCGAGCCGTTTGCGCTGTTCCACCAGTGGTTTGCCGATGCGGTGAAAACCGAGCAGGCGCCGGTGGAAGCCAACGCCATGACCGTGGCCACAGTAGATGCGGACGGGCGTCCGCATTGCCGCATTCTGTTGCTCAAGGGCCTGGACGAGCAGGGTTTCACCTTCTTCACCAACTACGAAAGTGCCAAGGGTCAGCATCTGGCAGCGAATCCGTTCGCGGCCATGACCTTCTTCTGGCCGACCCTTGAGCGTCAGGTGCGCATCGAAGGTCGGGTGGTGAAAGTCACGCCTGCAGAGTCCGATGCGTATTATCAAGTGCGTCCATTGGGCAGCCGTCTCGGTGCCTGGGCGTCGCCGCAGAGCCGTGTGATCAACGGGCGAGGGGAGCTGGAAGATTTGCTCAAGGCCACCGAGCAGCGCTTCAGCGATACCCAGCCGGATTGCCCGGAACACTGGGGCGGTTACCGCTTGCTGCCCGAGCGCATCGAGTTCTGGCAGGGCCGTGCGAGCCGACTGCACGATCGCCTCAACTACCGTTTGCAAGGCGCCGACTGGATTCTTGAACGTCTGGCACCTTAAGCAGTCTACCGAGCGAGATAGCCTGCCGCTGCGGCCTCCAGCCACATCGGCAGGTCTCTGCGCTTGATCTTCAGCGCCTGAGCGCGGGCCAACTGATCGAGCATGAAGGCACGTTTGCCTTCATCCTTGCCGGCCAGTGACAGCGCGAGGTCGCGGTCCATCCAGCGTTTGATCCGCAAGTACAACCACCCGTGGAAGTACAGACCGGCGACGGTGGTAACGACGATGATGAAGTAATCCATGAAAATCCTCGGAGCGGTGGCGCAGGATCGGTCATTTGGCGCTAAGGTTGGGATTCTGAGGGAAGAGCACAGGCGTCTGTACCTCGCCTGAATGAAAGCCAATTTATCCGCACTGCGTCGTGACAGACGTCAAGCTGCGGAGTTTAATGAATAGATGTTCTTTTGGAGTTGATGCTATGCGTAAGTCTGTTCTGCTGGTTGCTTCCTTTTCCACGATGGCGATGTTGCTTACCGGTTGCCAATCGAGCCTGACCGGTGACTCCTACTCCCGTGACGAAGCGCGTCGCGTGCAGACGATTCGCATGGGCACCATCGAATCCCTGCGTCCGGTCAAAATCGAAGGCACCAAGACCCCGATTGGCGGCGCTGCAGGCGCTGTGGTTGGCGGTGTTGGTGGCAGCGCTATCGGCGGCGGCAAGGGCAGTATCGTTGCTGCTGTCATCGGTGCGGTGGCGGGTGGTCTGCTCGGTTCCGCAACCGAAGAAGGCCTGACTCGTACTCAAGGCGTGGAAATCACCGTTCGTGAAGACGACGGCAGCATGCGCGCCTATGTGCAGCAGGTTCAGGAGAATGAAGTGTTCCGTGTTGGCGAGCGGGTACGGATTTCGACTGTTGGCGGGACTAGCCGCGTTTCGCACTAAGCGAGAGCAAGCGGTAAAAGAAAACCCCGATCAGGTGGAAAGAATCGGCAATGTTATGATTGCCAGTTTAGTCCACTCGGTCGGGGTTTTTAATGCCTGTAGCTTTTTCATACATTCGCTTCAGCAGTGCAGAGCAGGCTCATGGTGATAGCCTCACACGCCAGCAAGAGTACGTCGCCAAATGGCTTCTGGCCCACCGTGAATACGTTCTGAGTGGTGCAAGCTTCCAAGACCTTGGCATCAGTGGTTACTCCGGCAAGCATCTTGAAAATGGCTTTGGCAAGCTTCTCGCTGCTGTTGAGAATGGTGTTATTAAGTCAACTGATGTTGTTCTGATTGAAGCCATCGACAGGGCAGGGAGGCTTGAACCTTCCGTAATGCTCCACCTGCTAACAGGCATTGTGAACGCGGGTGTGAAGCTGATCACACTGGACGATGGGATCACATACAGCAACGATCCCAACAATTCGAACAACCTTTTTCTTCTGGTCGCCAAGGTGCAACAGGCGCATCAGTACAGTGACGCGTTGAGTCGAAGGATCAAGGACGCCTACACCCGGAAAAGGGAAAAGGCCGCTGCTGGTGATGGTGTCAAACGACACACACCAATATGGCTGACTTCCGAAGGTGAGCTTGTCGAAGGTCTTGCTCCGATCATTGTCCAAGTATTCGAGGACTACGCAGATGGTCTTGGCGAGCGTCGAATTCTTACCCGCATTCGTGGCAAACACCCGTCAGTTGAAACTACAAATCCCACCACATTGAAGCGTTGGTTGCGAAACCCCACGGCTATCGGACGCTGGAACGATATCGAGGATGTGTATCCTGCCGTCATCAGCAAAGAACTTTGGTATCGGGTGCAGAAACGTTTGCAAGAAGCATATGTCCCTCGGTCAGCTCCGTCGAAGTATCTGTTGTCTGGGTTGGTTCGGTGTGGGCGGTGTGGCACCAATTACTGTGTCGTGGACACGAAGCGTTCACCCGCTGTGATGCGTTGCTACCGGCGTCATCGTCAAGGCGCCGATGGGTGTACAAATGGCAGTTCGATTCCTATGCACGTGCTCGATTTCGTTCGCAGCCAGACAATGTATGGTGCCATGCAGCGTGCAGCTCAGAGTCGGAATCTCACGTCAGGTGAGAAGCGGTTGATTGAGATTGACGGGGAGTTGACCGAGCTACAGCGTCAGTCTGCCAATCTCGCGGACTCTCTTGCCGAGTTTGGAATGCTTCCTCCCATTCGCGCCAAGCTGGAGCAGGTGACAGTATCGATTCAAAGGCTTGAGCAGGAGAGGGCGTTGCTCAAAGTTGCACCGGCTCCTGTGTCCATAGATGACATGATTGATCTCCAACATACACTGCTGGATGACGATCAAATGAGGTTGAACGCACTGCTACAAGGCGTGGAGTACGTCATTGTATGTGACGGCGCCACAATCACCGTAGATGAGCCACACCTTCAAACCCAAGGCGAGCGCCAGGTGTACGAGTACAAGGGCTCAAATCGGTCTACAGAGACGTACAGGGTGATTGAGAACAACCACACTGAGCATCATCTTGATATGCCCAACTCCAAGCGCGTGGCTGCTGCAATCGTGGAGTTTGAAAATACTCCAATCACTCAGCACCTACGCTGGAACGGCACGGAGTTTGTTGAAGAAAGTGCCTGAAGGTTTGGAGCATATCAGGAGTCTTGCGTTGAGCAATCGGCGCCAGAAACTCTTTGAAAACCTATCGAAAACCGCTGTAAAACCTCATCGACTTTCGTCACGTAGCGAACTGCCACTCCCGGTTCATCCCGTGTTTACTGGATAAAATGGAGCTTCGAACCAAGCAAAGGCCGGATTCCGCACCGGAAATCAGTTTCTACAGATTCGCACTGCAAAGTACGAAGGATAGGCTCAGTACAATGGCACAAGAGCCACTTTCTAGATCAACTAGTTCACGCCGTGTCAACTATTTAGATTGACAGGGGATGGCGGTTTGTGTAATATCCTCCGCCTGTCTCGAATGACAGACCGACACCTCGAAGAGCCTCACTCGAACACTTTTACAACAGTGTTTCAGATTGGGGCTTTTTTGTGGGCGTCATTAACCAAACCCAACCGGCATAACCCCGAGGTACTGCCTATTGAAATGAACTTGAACAAGGAGAAAAATCCAATGGAACAAAGTGAACGTAAACGAATTGCACGCAAACACACTCGCGTCATTGAAGGGTTGATTGTTGATTTAGCTACCGGCGAATGGCTTGGAAGCTACACCACTCACACCCCGACCCCTGCGCCCTATGATTACCCACTGCCGTCCCAGGCTGCTAGTACCCCAGTAACATTCGCACGTCACGAGCTTGACCCGGAACCACACCCTGACGTTATCGAAGTGGAAGTGGAAGGCTTGCCAGATGGTGTTATTGATCTGGACGCACAACGCAGTAAGCGCGGGCCAAAGCCCAAAGTGACAGTCAACCAGTACGCCAGTTTCTTGAGGGTGGCCCACGATGAGCGCTGCGGATGGCTTGATGATTACGTCTTTGGTTCCTGCTATGTAGTGGCTGGTGACAGCAATGAAAAGTTGAACGTAAAACCATCCCATGTACTACGGGCGTGCCTTCTGGACGTAATCAGTGTTGAAGTCGTGAAACGCGTGATTCGCCTTGAAGGACTACGCACCATAAGCGACCAGCAAGCACGTAGAGTCTGTCAGTGTGCAAGGCTCGCCATTGGCGGAATGGAACTCTATCTTGAACGCAATCCGACTGTACTCCAGCAGCTCCGGCACGAAGTGGATTTTGCCGAGTCGTACTATGCTGATAGTGCGGATGCCCTGCAAGAATTGGCTGGAGTTTAATTACGCTCGGATAAGAGAGAGAAGCGAACGACCTTTGGCAGAGGTTTTTCACGACAAGGTAGTTCGCACATTGAGTGGACTTACTCCAGTCGGTACGACTGAGCTTGATACTGCTCGAACGTTCGCTCAAAGCTGATCCACTTGAAAAATATCAAGAATAAAAATAGATAATACCAAGCAACTTAAAAGAGAGGTTACTACTGACAGGCAAGCCTGTCGTGTCAACCCTGACCACCTGCGGTGTTCTTTCTGCACCAACAAAAGAAGATCAAGAGCAAGATCACAAGCGAAGAGCTGGATTTGTGTAATTTTTGTTTGTTACTGAAGTACATTCGGAGGAATGTCGGCGGCCACGCCGGAGCTGAGTACACTTGAAAACTGACGTTTTCGGTGCAAAGACTTTGGTGCGAACACACTTCAGCGGAGCTGGGAAGGTATCTGCTCAAAGCTCCGCTGTACATATGCAACAACTATTGAAGGTAGAAGTACAGAAACACCACTACCAGAATCACAAAGATCACTCGACCTTGAAATACATCAGAGTTCAATTGATCATTCTTTATTTGTTTGTAAGTGTCGGTATCATTCAAGCCTTGCGTCTTGTAGTGCACGATCTGATTGATTTGTTTGTCCAGCTTCTTGTTGTGTGCGTCATTGCTCCGCATAGTCACGCCCCAAGCCAACAACCATAGACCTCCGGTCAGAACGGTCATGATGATGTGCAGGATGTGATTGGTTTTCTTCTTCTGGGTAGTCAGTACAAACAGTTTCTCGTTCATGTTCTGCCCTTACTCGGTCTGAGGTTGGTGTACCCAATGGCTCATTGGATAATGAATCAACGCAGCCAACCAGTCGCTGTCATGGCGGTTTTACCGCTGGGAAGCTGTATCAGGGCAGACTTGTCACCATTCTTAGGCCCTTCGATAAAATTGACCTTGGTAGCAGTTGAAATCGTTCGGCACTTCCCCGATCCGATCAGGCGTTCAGCCTCATCTTCGTCCTGATCAAGCGATGCCTCTACCAGCTTTGTCCAGTCTCCGGCTTTGAAGCAAACCATTGAACCAGCAGCCAGTGTTCGCTTTGGGTAGGTGTCGGCCATAGCGGTAGCAGACGCGATCATGGGCAGCAGGCACAGCAAGCGAGTAACGGCGTTCATCAAGCGTTCCTTTGGTATGGCAGGTAGAGGCAACAATATCCCAAATTCAGATATCTGAAAACCAGATATAGGTTGGAGGCTGCTCATCTCGCAGTTGTCCAGCCATGCCTAAGACGATCTACAAACCCGAACACGCAGTCCTGCTGACCCTATTGAAGAAACACAGGAAGGCGGCTGGTCTGACTCAAGTACAGTGTTCAAAGGCTCTGGGGCGTCCACAGTCCTTCATGAGCGACGTAGAAAGTGGGACACGTCGGTTGGATATCGTGCAGCTTCGAGATTTGTGTAAAGTCCTGGGAATTGGCTTGCAAGACCTGATTACCGAGTTTGAAAAATCCTTGTCAGCAGATGACGCTACGACAGTTCAATGATTACTCCCAGTCGTCCATGTGCTGAGGTACGATCCCTGCAACCCATCAAGGACGACAGCCATGCCAGACAACACAGAGACCCATATTGCCACCGCAGATGTGCTGACCCTCCTTCTCCACAACCAGCACGCGCTTGCAGCAGCGATTGAAGAAGTTGCCCTATGGGCGAAAGCCAGTGGTTCAAGCGAAGCCCATGAAAACGCCGTCACTGCATTGGAAACTCTCGATGCGAATGCATCTGCCATCACTGCTGGTATTCTCAAGCTTCGACAATAGCCCTACCCACACGAAAGTCGGCTCATGAAGCCTTGTTGCGGAATCCTCGATACACCCAGCCAATCAGCCAGCCAGCTATGTACATCCCCACGCTCAACGCTAGCCAAATACCGAAGGCGGTAGTTAATGTCTCCCTTCGCTCTTTGGGTAACGCAGCGAGTTCCAGCGGAAGGTTTTCATTCTCCTTGCGAATGTCTTCTTTCAGGCTGGCGATGTATTCGCCCCGACCGGGATAGTCATTCTCCTGTGCTGAAGACTCCTTCAGGTAGCGTGTCAGTTGTTCAACTCTTGAATCGTAGTTTCTGGTGATTCTCGATTCAGTTGGGAGTAACAGATAGGCGTACCAGCCGATGAATATCGCCAGTATCAGGCTCACTACAATCCACAGCCGTTGCCATCCATTCATGTTGGTCTCCGTTGGAATGTCTACAGCATCTACTTGGTGGCCGTGCTGTAAGCCGCTTTGAGTACCCCAGCTACAGCAGGTAGCAACATGATCGTCATCGCCTTGAGGTAATCCCGCCCATCTGCCCAATCCCAGTGCCGTACATCCAGCGGATCAAACACGGTCAGGATGAACAGGGCAACTGCTGCCCAAGCAACCGATACAAATATCCACCCCCTCACCGAACGGCTTTGCCTGCTCCACAACCCTTTCTTGTTCGTGCTGGGTCGCCGCCCAATGATCTTTGCAAGCTTCTCACCCTCGGCCTCTGCATCACTCGCCCGCTTGGCCTTGATTTGGTTGTCACTGGCTAACAACCGTTCGAAGACACGCATGATTTCTACAGGTGGTCTGTCACGCTTTGCTTCGGCAGTGTTGAAGCGCCCCCGGACGGAGTCAAACACCGGCTGTAGATCATGCGATGGTGCAAGCCCGATAGCCAGATACGCACGCCATGCCTTGCCGATTTGATCGGTGTCCATTGCGGATAATTCGTTGTCTTGATTCCCAAGCCATGCCCTGAGAGTTTCCCAATCCTTTCGGGTGCCTTCCGGAGCCTTGGCATCCAGTGCCAGTTCTCTCAGCATCCCTACATAGAAAACGCCAGCGTTTGCCATCAGGTTGGGAGGGTTGGTGCGTTCCATAGGGGCGAATTCCATGTGAGAGCTGACTAAGGTGGCAGCGGCTGGAAGCCTCCGCCAACACCTCAGGAAGCCCATTGGATATCGCATTGGAATCGGCTTAGCAGTCAATTGCCCCTTTGAGCGATTGAAGTGCGGGCCGAAGTTCTTCCAGCCAGTTTGTGTCCAAGACATCGAATGCATGTACGAATACGTTTGCTGCCCCACGTTCGAAAATGCCTCGACTTGTAACATTATTGTGGAGCAATACGAGCGTTGGCAGGTCTAGCATCAAAGACATGGTCGTTTCAATCTGGTTCCACTCAGTGGGCAGGTTGAGATTCTTCTCGATAGGCACGTGTTTGACGGTGCCGCTGTGCATGAAAATTTGAGGAAGGCCGAGCACGATAGTGCATTGGCACTTCTGCATTAGTCGTCGAACATCTTCAAATGGAGAACGTAGCGGTACCTGGCTTTTGCCAATGGTGTTTGCTTTGAATCCAGAGTCTTCGAGCAGTCGGTAGAACGGCTCGAGATTTCTCTCAATCACTGGAGGAGCCCAGTTCGGACGGGAAACGAAGGTCTCTATCACTTTGACTCCTAACGTTTGGCTCAGGCATGGGGAGGAGAGCGTAGCACGGAGGTTTCGGAGGCAGGCGGTCTTGTACTCAAGTCTGAAGTTGGTGGGAATGACGATCCCAAACGAACTTCACTTTCGTGAATACTCGGGCAACAAGCTTGGATGATGCGCGTTCAATTGGGTACACCCTATCGACCACTCGTCGGTGAATACAGAATGTGTATTCAATAGGGTTTGATTTATATTTTGAACACGTCGATACTCTGAACCTCTAGAGGCAAATGAATACAGAGGGCGGTATGTCGAACATTGGCTATGTACGGGTTTCATCCACTGACCAAAACACAGATCGTCAGTTGGACGGCGTTGCACTGGATGAAGTGTTCACTGACAAGGTGTCAGGCGCTACAACAGACCGTCCAGAGTTGCAGGCGATGCTCCGTCACATCCGCAAAGGTGATGTTCTTCACGTCCACAGCATCGACCGTCTGGCTCGTTCATTGGAAGACTTGCTGTCTCTGGTTAAAGGCATGATTGCAAAGGGTGTTGCAGTGCAGTTCCACAAGGAGGGACTCCACTTCACTGGTGAAGCCAGTCCTATGCAGGAACTCATGCTGGGCCTGCTAGGTAGTGTTGCTCAGTTCGAGCGTGCATTGATCCGTGAGCGTCAGGCAGAGGGCATCCAGAAGGCCAAGGCAGCAGGCGTCTACAAGGGGCGTGTGAAGACTGTTGATGACGAAGCCATTCGCAAGGCAATGGCAGAAGAGGGCGCCTCATTCCGCAAGGTTGCAAAGGCTCTTGGAGTCAGTTTGAGCAGCGTACAGCGGGCAATGAAAAACTAGTCTCCCTGACGGCCCTGCAAGCTCGCCCGAGGCGGGCTTCAGCGTTTAAGGTGCGACGGGCCGCCTTGAGGGAGCACGCTCTGTACGGCCTTGTGTAGCCTGTGAGGGCGGTGTCTTATTTGTCGATTTCGTGGGTTTCTATTTACCCCCATCGCACTGTGTTAAGCAGCTCTGATGGAGCGATGGATGTACAACAGACTTATTTTTTCAGGCTGCTACACAAGCGACCCCACCCTATAGCTATTCCCAAAAATCGTCGGGGCCAGGAACTGGCTGGATCGAGTGATGTAGAATCCGCTGCCCGCCCATACCTTCAGTTTCAACACGTGCAGGATGACAGTCCTTTGGTGTGGGCGGGCACTAGCGTACTTTTCCAGCCAGAAACCCAAACGCTTGCGAAGGTGCTCGGAAAATTCCAGCGGAAAAATGGGATTGGCCAATATCGCCCTTACGGCGCTTCTACTGGTATGCAGTCTTCACCCTCAAGAGTTTGGCGATCTTTTTGAGTGAGTCGTGATTCTTGCGGACTGCCGTGGGTTTTGGCTTCGCTGCCAGAGAGGCGAAAGGTGGGCTTGTGTCTCTTGTCTCATGGCCTATTCCATTCAGCTCGCGTGACGCCTCTACAATGTTCTCCCTTGATGGCAACCGAAAAAAGAACGCTGCCAATCGATAGCAGACAATCACCTCAGCCTTCGATACCAACTCGGCGGCGTGGTCGTAAACCTTGGCGGATATCTCCGCGTCCTCTACCCCGTTAGTGATCTTGGCTCGATGGCGAAGCAGTGTGTTGGCTGTCAGACCAATAGCGCTCTTGAACTGCTGCACGGGTTCAATCACGAGTTTCAACACAGCCTGACTGACGATGAATATCAGTATCCCGCCGAAGATGGTGAGAAGGAATTGTAGCCATTGAAACGCAACGCTTGAGGGCATAAGGCTCGGCCATGTCTTGGATGAACTGGAAGGCTACGCGGTAGCTTGGCACCATGCCATCGTCACACCTTCTCCCAGGCAGTGGAAATCAATTGTCCTTGAATCCCGGCAAGCCTTGAGCTGCCCGCCACTCTTTCACCGTCTGTGTGATGCCTGATGCCGAATCATCAGCGCCGTCTTCTGGGTAGAAAATCAGGTCGGACCCGGCAGGGTGCTCGCTTACCTCTTCGAAGAGAAATACCATCTTGTCCACTTCCGGCTCCGTACCATCGTGGCTGATGATGCGCTGTAGCAGGGCTTCGAATTCGCTTTCCACGCATTCGTTGAATGTGTTTTTCACGGTGCTTGCCTGTCGTTCCTGTGGATTTCACATGTTGCGTATCGCCTCATTTTCATCAAGCACAAACTCCATTCCGATACCCACTTCTTTCAACACCTCAGTAGCGCGGTCAATAAAGAATTCGCCCTGCTCTGGGAGTTCATACAAGCCGTTGATACGGATGATGGGGTGCTTCCCGAGCGCATTAGGTATCTCGGTATAAATCTCGCCGCTTTCGATGAATGCAACGTATGTGTTGAGCTTGTCTTGCAGTAGTTGCAGGTGTTCGCCTTGTTGGGTTTTATCGCCCCATTCAAGGTGATCAGAGATAATCAACACCACATTGTCAGGTTCCCATGTGGGGATGACCCAGATATCGATTACATCAGGATTCGTAATGGACATGTCTGCTCCTTCAGGGTTTAGGTCGGAAAATTTCGACTTTGGTCGGTGGGATTTCAGTGCCTCCGGGGAACCCCGGCTTCCCCTTGCCTACAACAGTTGCACCGCTTTCTTCGATCTCTGGGAAGGCAATTTTCTGGTTACGGGTTAGCGGCGCCGTGTCGGACGATTTGCATTCGAAGCATGAAAGCTTACCGTCCGCATCACGTCCCAGCATATCAAACCTCGTCTTCGTTCCGCTTTTGGTCTTGACGGTCACTTCTCGCCCGAGTTCGGGCTGCGTCTCGCGTAACTCATCATATTTAAAGTCTTCGAACGCCTTGCCCGCTTCCTTGTTCTTTTCAAGCTGCGTACTGAGCACAATGTAAATTGGCTGAATACCCGAGTCAGGAAACCAGATGATTGCATCTTGGAAGTCTGGTGGGTGTGCAGGGTTCGCCAACACCGTGTCAGCTTGTGCGGTCGGGGGATAAACCCACACTGGTGGTAATTGCGGAGCACCTTCCAGTGCAGGAATGCCCAGTACGCCATCAGGGTTTGCCGCTGGCGTCCAAGTGAGCCCAATCCCGTTGCCGATGTCAGCAACATATGTCTCACCGACTTTATCGCCCTTGATGACAGGGACATTCTCCCAATCCGTTTTACCGCCCGTGTAGAAGCCGTAGGCGTTAACGGAGCCATCCGGCAAAGTCTTCACGTTGACGCGTACACGGGTGCGACCAGTTTCAAGCGTTGCGTATTGATCGTTCTTGTAGAAGGCGCTGTCCGGTGAAATGCTGGTGTTCGGGATCAGCATCCCAACCGTACCTGTTACAAAGCCAGCAGCAACAACACCTGATCCTTTCAGCAGGCCCAGTGATAGCGACCCGCCAAGACGTTGAGCAATTGCACTGCCAGTTGCAGACCCGCCCACCAGTTGGAGTGGGGTGCCTTGGGCGGTAATCGCTGCCCCGGTTCCAAGCACAGCCCACAGTCCGTAGTCGGCCAGTTTCTCAACAGGCACAAACCCGGATGGGTTCTTGTGGTCGATCACACCGTCAGGGAGGTTGCAGCTCTTGGCAAACACACAGCCCATTGTGTCGGGCTTGTCTTCTGGTTTTGGTGATAGGTCTTTGTATTCCGCCCAACGCTGGGCATGGATATCGACAGGCTCAACACCGCTGTAGCGGTAGCCCTTCGGCGGGTTGGGTACATAGCCAGACATGCAGCTTCCTTTCGTCCTTGGGGAATTCCAGCCTGTAGCTGGGCAGCATCGACATTAGCGGGAAGTTCAAGCAATGGCTGTAGGACAAATCCCAAAAGCGTTACTGATTTTTCCCTGCCTTCCGTGTCATTGGTGCGGGGAAGAAGGATACCGAGTTGGGAAGAGCTCTTGAATGATGGCTATTGGCCCTGAATAGGGTGGGGGCCGAATCTTTTCTCGATTTGATCATAATTATGCATATTGTTGCTGACTGGTCGGGGTTTTTATATATTTACCGGGTGCTCACGTTACACGTCAGCTGGAAAAAGCACTGATGGTCATGAACTTTTTTGGCGAGTAATTTTTCCAACGCCTCAAACTGATGCACTTCAAGATCGTAGCCTTCCCATCCCCATTGTTCTTACGTCCAACCCATGATGAGTTTTATTTTTTCATCATGTCCGCACGGAAGTTTTTCCTCGAATACGAGAAGGTCAGTCGTTTTGTCGAAGGCCTCAATGATGTAGATCATGTGCAGTACTACCAGTTGTCGCTGTACTCAAAAGCAATTTGATAGTCGTATATGTCCATGGCGATAGGGTGCTGAAAAAAAGGCTGAATAATGTCGACCCAGTGTCCTAGGACATTGAATCCTCCATTGTTGATATTGTTTTCCACTGGGATCCCCAATGCATTTAGTACGGACTCATCGTCGCCTAAATCCTTGGACAATTCCTCGCCTTGCCCAATGGCGGTTCTCTTGTCGTACCACTCCAAAACTATTTTCAGTCCCATCATTACCTCACAAATATTTTTTTCGGATGCTTCTTTCAGGCTTGGGATCTTCTCGTCGTTCCCCTGTCACAGGGTCAAACGCTCCCAAATGGGCTCCATCACTTGCACGATATTCTTCCAGTTCACCGTGCATTGAGTCCCATTCGTAAATTCTCTTGCCCTTTGAATCTGTCCATCGTTTTCGAAGTCCTCCACCACCTTGTACCGGATTCATTTTTTTGGCGGTCTTCAGACCGGGGAACGCGGTGATTTCTTCTGTTTTCGGAGGTTGATGATAGCTATGTCCCGCGGTCGCTAAACCTTTACGCGCCTCGTTGATTACGATGTAGAGCGGTTTGACACCCGACCCCACCGGAAACACCAGAATGAAATCCCTGTACTCCGGCGGATAAACCGGATTCACCAGAATCCCCTCTGCCGCTTTCGTCGGTGGATAAACCCAGATATGCGGTGCTTGCGGTGCAGCCTCAAGCGCTGGAATACCGAGGATGTCTGAGCCATCCACAGCAGGCGTCCAGAACAGTTCGGTGCCTTCACCCAGATCGGCGACGAACCGGTCGCCGCGCGCGGTGAACTGCACGACATCGACCATTTCCCAGTCGCGGTTCTTGCCGGTGTAGAAGCCGTAGCCCTTCAAACTTCCATCAGCCTGTTGCTCGACGCTCAACCGAACACGAGTTCGCGCCTGCTGAAGTCCGCGCAATTGCTCATCGGTATACAGCGCGCTGTCGCCAAGGCTCGATGGCATGAACAGCGCTACCAGGCCCACCAATGGCGTAATGACTGCGCTGGACACAATCGCGGGCAGTGTTTCAAAAGCCGAACCCGCCAATGCAAAACTGCCAAACCCTGCCGGGATGGCAGTTGCACCGATTTTCTTGAGATGAAATCCACCGGTCTCATCAGCCTCGCGAGCACCGAGCAGAATCAGGTCGCCGTAGTCTTTCAAACTATCGGTCGGCACCATCCCCGAAGGATTGGAGTAATCAATGATTGCGTCCGGCAACTTGCAGGACTTGGCAAATACGCAGCCGGCGCGGATGGGCTCAGGCTTTTTGGCGGCAACTTCACGGCTACGCTCAAAAGCATCCTGCCGCGCCAACATGGCGTCATAAGCGTTTTGACGAGCGTCGCGTTCAGCGAGTTCGCTGGCCGTCATGTAGCGGTAAGTGACGTGATGGCCGTCGCCCGCGGGTGGGTTGGAAACCCGGGGAATGTCCTTGTTGCGAGCCACTGATCGTCCTTTCGTTCATCCATCGACAGCCCCTTGGAAAGGGCTGCATGACGTTAACGAAGCAGGAAAGTTGTGGCTGTAGGACGAGTCGCTAAAGAGGTAGGGATTGTTCGACTAAATCAATTTATCGAGCACGAATTCTTTGAACCAAGGGGGCTGGATGTCTGATTTGATTTCAATAAGCTCGCCATCAGTGATCTCCGCTATTTGCGTCAATCCTTCACTACCTTCGTCCGAGTTGTCAAAAATGTACGCTCTGTTGGATGTCAGGATGGCTTCAGACAGAAGCTCAAGAGATCTCCAGTAACGTGCTTCTATTTTGTCCGGAGGAACGCTGTGCCCGCCTTGGGATACACGATAGGCAACCCTGGCAATGTTGATCTGAGGATCGGCGGTAGCGACGTAATAAACGTACACCCTGTAACCGGACTGATGGGCTTCGGCGAGCAGGCTGACTTTGTCCGAGGAGGACATAACGGTTTCGAACGTAAAACTAATGCGTTCTTTGATCAATGATCTACGTATGAAATCGGAAAGCGCTGATGCGACGTAGGAGTCGATTTCAGTATTTGAAAAGCTTAGGCGTTCACCATCAATCTTGAGGGAATCGAGCTTTGCTAGCGAGTGCGGGAATTTCTGAAGTAGGGGATGCTCACGTAAAAAGTCAAAGATAGCTTCTTTATGAGCTTCGATACGATAGGAGGTGAAGTCAAAAAACCCGGTGTCTTTTATTGAGCGTTCAATGTCATCAGGATTTATGTAATTGCCCAGTAAATGTGCGGGAACGAGGCGATTGAAGGTGCTTTTTCCTGATCCGTTCGGGCCTGCAAATATCCGTATTCTTGGTGTGCTCAAAAAGTAACCCGTTTTGAAGATTTATTGATGTGCAGGCGAGTGCCGCTTTTTAGGTTTCCATAGGTGCCGATTGAGCGCAAAGCAATCGAGCTATTCTCTGTTACTTCAAACAACTGGCCATCTTTAGCAACAAGAACCGATGCGCCGTTGGCAAGAGCCATCTTATAGGCGTTGCTGAATGCCTTCAGAGCAATATCTGGAATCCGAGACTCCTGCACGGCAATCTGATCGTCCGTCATTGGGCGTTTTTCTGCTTTACGGGACATATTTGACTCCAGATAACTGTGTTGAGAAAGTACTGGTTTCTACGAAAGATATAGCACACTTGCCGGGTTCAGAGCAGAGCCCCTTCGCTTGGAGGGGCTCTGCTTTTTGTAGAAATGTGCGTCTCAGGCGCTTTGTATCGTGCTCTTGCGACTGGCCGCTGCCGTTACCGCATAACCAATCAACGCGGCGAACAGCGAGCCGGTCAGGATGCCCATCCGGTCCATGCCCGCGTATTCACTTGCACCCGGAACAAAGGCCAGCGAACCGACAAACAGGCTCATGGTGAAGCCAATCCCGCAAAGAATCGCGACTCCCAGCACCTGACCCCAATTGGCACCCTGAGGGAGGGCGGCGATGCCCGTCTTCACGGCCAGCCAGGTCAGGCCGAACACACCGACGGTCTTGCCCACCAACAGGCCCACGGCAATGCCCATGGGTACGAGATGGGTGAAGCTTTCGACGGTGACGCCACTCAGCGACAGGCCAGCGTTGGCGAAGGCGAACAGTGGCAGGATGCCGTAAGCGACCCAAGGATGCAGCGCGTGTTCGAGGGTCAGCAGCGGCGAAGGCTCGGCGTTTTTCGTGCGCAGCGGAATGCAGAAGGCCAGGGTTACGCCGGCCAATGTCGCGTGCACACCGCTCTTGAGTACGCACACCCACAGGATCAGGCCGATGATCATGTACGGGCCAAGCTTGACCACGCCGAGGCGGTTCAGCGCCACCAATGCGGCGATGCAGGCCGCTGCCAGACCCAGCGACAGGGTCGAGAGATCGCCTGAGTAGAAGATTGCAATGATCACGATGGCGCCAAGGTCATCGATGATTGCCAAGGTCATCAGGAACAGCTTCAACGACACCGGTATGCGTTTGCCAAGCAGAGCCAGCACGCCGAGGGCGAAGGCGATGTCGGTGGCGGTCGGGATCGCCCAGCCGTCGAGGGCAGCAGGGTTGTCGCGGTTGAGGAACCAGTAGATCAGCGCCGGCACCAGCATGCCGCCAATAGCGGCCGCGCCGGGCAGGACGAGCTGCGATGGCTTGGACAACTGACCGTCGAGCACCTCGCGCTTCACTTCCAGGCCGATCAGCAGGAAGAACAGCGCCATCAAGCCGTCGTTGATCCACAGCAGCAGGGGTTTAGCGATTTTCAACGCACCGATCTGCGCCACCACCGGGGTGTCGAGCAGGCCGCTGTACAGCCACGAAAGCTGTGAGTTGTTGATAATCAAAGCGAGGATGGCCGCGGCGATCAGTAATAGACCGCTGGCAGCCTCCAACTGAAAGAAACGCGTGAAAGTGCTACGCAGAGGCAAGGTCGCTCTCCATCGATAAGTCAAAAAGGTGGAACACCCTAACCCGTACCGTTAGTTGTTAAAACAAAAGTTATATTCTTTTTTGTTATATGTCGTTACAACGCGTCTGCTGCACAGCCAAGGTCAGCCTAGCAGTTGCCTGGCACATTGAGACTCAGCTGTATCTGTGCGCGATGCAGGAATTTTTCTAAGCTTGCGAGAGAGCCTTCGAGGAGGCTGAACTCCTGTCCGATTCGACCGAGAACCCTGACCATGAGCGACATCCGACAGTGGGCCCGCGAAGCCATCCGCATCATTGAAGCGGATTTTCAGCGCAGCGCCGACACCCACCTGATACCCTTGCCGCTGCCGGGTTTTGCGGGCATCGAGTTGTACTTCAAAGACGAATCCAGTCATCCGACCGGCAGCCTCAAGCATCGCCTTGCCCGCTCATTGTTCCTCTATGCTCTGTGTAACGGCTGGCTCAAACCCGGTGCGCCGGTGATCGAAGCGTCCAGCGGTTCGACGGCGATTTCCGAAGCGTATTTCGCGCGCATGCTGGGTCTGCCGTTCATTGCAGTGATGCCGGCGACCACGTCCAAAGAGAAAATTGCCCAGATCGCTTTCTACGGTGGGCAAAGCCACCTGGTGAAAGATCCGACGCAGATCTACGCCGAATCCGAACGCCTGGCTCGCGAGCACGGCGGGCACTTCATCGACCAGTTCACCTATGCCGAGCGCGCCACCGACTGGCGGGCAAACAATAATATCGCCGAATCGATTTTCCAGCAGATGCGCTACGAGCAGCATCCCGAGCCGAGCTGGCTGATTTCCAGCCCCGGCACCGGCGGCACCACCGCAACCCTAGGCCGTTACGTACGCTATCGCCAGCACTGCACCCGCGTGTTGTGTGCGGACGCCGAACGTTCGGTGTTCTTCGATTGCTACCGGACTGGCGACGCCAGCCTGCGCCTGGATTGCGGGTCGCGGATCGAAGGCATCGGTCGGCCACGGGTGGAGGCTTCCTTCCTGCCCAAAGTGATCGATGCGATGGTCAAGGTACCGGACGCCTTGTCACTGGCGGCCATGCATTATCTGGCGCAGCGGCTGGGACGGCACGTCGGTGGGTCGAGCGGGACCAATCTGATTGGCGCACTGATGGCGGCGCAGCAGATGAAAGCGGCGGGGGAGTCGGGTTCGATCGTGGCGATTCTGTGCGATGGCGGCGAGCGTTATGCCGACACCTACTACGATCAGCAATGGCTCAAGGCTCAGGGGTATGAGCTGGACGAGTTGATCGAGGCAGTGGCGGCGAGTGCCGAACGCGGTGAGGCATTACCAACCTCGGTCCTGCGCGCCAATATCTGACCTACCGAAAACAATTGTGGGAGCTGGCAAGCCAGCTCCCACAGGGTTTTATGCGTTGCAGGTGCTAAGCGTCAGGCATCCAGCCCCAAAATGTCCCGAGCCACGGCCTCGGCAATCCGAATTCCGTCCACGCCCGCCGACAGAATCCCGCCCGCATAACCCGCACCTTCACCGGCGGGGAACAAGCCCTTCACGTTCATGCTCTGCAGCGTTTCGTTGCGCGTGATGCGCAGTGGCGACGAGGTGCGCGTCTCGATCCCGGTCAACACCGCATCGTGCAGCGAGTAACCGCGAATCTGCTTCTCGAACGCCGGCAAGGCTTCGCGGATCGCTTCAATAGCGAAATCCGGCAGAGCCAGCGACAGATCACCCAACGCGACCCCCGGCTTGTACGACGGTTCGACTTCACCCAGTTCGGTCGAAGGAATGTCGTTGATGAAGTCGCCGACCAGTTGCGCCGGAGCCTTGTAATCGCTGCCGCCAAGGATGAACGCGTGGGATTCCAGGCGTTCCTGCAGCTCGATCCCGGCCAGCGGGCCGCCCGGATAATCGACTTCCGGGGTGATGCCGACAACGATGCCGGAGTTGGCATTGCGCTCGTTACGCGAATATTGGCTCATGCCGTTGGTGACCACCCGGTTCGGCTCGGAAGTCGCCGCCACCACGGTGCCGCCTGGGCACATGCAGAAGCTGTAGACCGAGCGACCGTTCTTGGCGTGGTGCACCAGTTTGTAGTCGGCGGCGCCGAGTTTCGGGTGGCCGGCGTATTTGCCCAGACGCGCACGGTCGATCAGCGATTGCGGATGTTCAATACGGAAGCCTACCGAGAACGGCTTGGCTTCCATGAACACGCCACGGCTGTGGAGCATGCGGAACGTGTCGCGGGCGCTGTGGCCGAGGGCCAGAACCACATGTCTGGAGTGCAGGGTTTCGCCGCTGGCCAGTTGCACACCGACCAATTGTCCGTCTTCGATGAGCACGTCGCTGACGCGCTCCTGGAAGCGTACTTCGCCACCCAGTTCGCGGATCTGCTCGCGCATGTTTTCAACCATGCCGGTCAGACGGAACGTACCGATGTGCGGCTTGCTGACGTAGAGGATTTCTTCCGGTGCGCCGGCCTTGACGAACTCGTGCAGAACCTTGCGGCCAAGGAACTTCGGATCCTTGATCTGGCTGTACAGCTTGCCGTCGGAGAATGTACCCGCGCCGCCTTCGCCGAACTGCACGTTGGACTCAGGGTTAAGCACACTTTTACGCCACAGGCCCCAGGTGTCCTTGGTGCGCTGGCGCACTTCGGTGCCGCGTTCCAGAACGATCGGCTTGAAGCCCATTTGCGCCAGCAGCAGGCCGGCGAAGATTCCGCAGGGGCCGAAACCGACCACGATCGGGCGCTGGTTCAGGTCACTCGGCGCCTGGCCGACGAATTTGTAGCTGACATCCGGCGCCACGTTGACGTTACGGTCGTCGGCGAACTTGCCCAACACCTTGGCCTCGTCGCTTACGTTGAGGTCGATGGTGTAAATGAAGCACAGTTCGGAGGACTTTTTGCGCGCGTCGTAGCTGCGCTTGAACAAGGTGAAATCGAGCAAGTCATCGCTGGCGATGCCCAGACGCTGCACGATGGCAACGCGCAGGTCTTCTTCGGGATGGTCGATTGGCAGCTTGAGTTCAGTGATTCGTAACATGGCGAGGATCCGGGTTCGCGGGGCGCACAACTGCGCCAGGGCGTTTGAAGGCCGGGATTATAAGCCGCAAAGGCCGGATCCGGTGAGGCTAAAACACTCAGTCGTTACGCGATCCGCCGAAATACCCGCAGCCGCGCTGCACCTGGCCATCGATGCGCAACTCGGCGCTCATGTGCTGCACGCTGCCAGTGCTGCTGTCGACGCAGCGCTGCGGTGCGACCCACAATTCGATGCGCTGATTGTTGGCTTCACTGCTCAGATTGAAGCGGCCATCGCCCAGTTGTTCTTCGACATAAGGCACGGCGAGTGGTGGCTGACCGTCGCGGTCGATGACCATGCCTTTGCCGCTGACCTTGACGTTCCATTCCGGGCCATGGCCGGCAGCACGCAGGATCAACAGCTTGAAATTGGGGTCATCGCAGGCCGTGCCCGAGCGCTCGACGCGATACAACTGAGTCAGATCGAGTCGGTCGCCGGCGACCTTGCCGCGCACGTCGGCGAACAGCTTGCCTTGCTCATCGGCGAGGGTAGCGGCCTCTTGCAGAACGCTGGTGCCGCCGATGTCGTTGACCACGTATTGACGCTGATCCTGACACGGCTGGAACACCAGTTTGCCGTCGGCAGCGGTCAGTTGCCCCTGCATCCGTGTCTGCCCCACATGGGAGGCACTTTCACGCTGGCCATCGAACAACTGGCACGCGGCGAACAACGGCAACAGGGCAACAAGGACTAACGAACGGGCAACACGCATCTTCGACTCTCCAGACAAGTGCCGCCACGTTACTGAGGCCAGCCGCCGATCACAAGGTTTGTGTAAACGCTATTGAGTGGCCTCCAGCGCCATTGCATAGTGATGCTTTGTCGAGGAGCGGTGGCGAAGGAGATTTGGATGCAATGGAAAACCATGATGTTGCTGCTGATGATGGCGGGAGCCGGCGCTGGCCAGGCAGCCGACCTCCAATTTACCTCTTCTGCAGACTTCAAACGGCTGCAAATACTGCTTGAGGATCAAGACGGGGCCAACCCGGACCACGTCGAATTATCAGTCACCCTGACGGCCGAAGCGGCGAAGCGCGCTCAACAAGTGAGCCTTGCAGCGATGGGGCAGCCATTGACCGTATCGATCAATGGCCTGCCGGTCACCACGGCAACGGTGCATTCCGTTTTGAGGGAGAGGTTCCGGATATCGATAGAACGTCCCGTGGCCAAAAGACTTTTGCCGACCCTGATCAACTAAGTCTCATCAACCGACGTGAAATGTCTGGCCTGTCTGCAAGCCTTCGACACTTTTGGCGTAGGCCAACGCCACGTCCGCCGCAGGAACGGGCTTGTAGCCACGGAAATACGGTGCGTATTTACCCATCGCTTCCAGCAAAACGTTCGGGCTGATCGAGTTCACTCGCAAACCGCGCGGCAGTTCGATGGCGGCGGCACGGACGAAGCTGTCCAGCGCACCGTTGACCAGTGCAGCCGAGGCGCCACTGCGGATCGGATCGTGGCTGAGCACCCCAGTGGTGAACGTGAACGAGGCGCCGTCATTGGCGAATTCGCGGCCGATCAACAGCAGATTGACCTGACCCATCAGTTTGTCTTTGAGGCCGAGTGCGAAGCTGTCTTCACTCATTTCTCCCAGCGGGGCGAATGTCACGTTGCCGGCGGCGCAGATCAGTGCATCGAACTTGCCGGTCTGCTCGAAGAGCTTGCGGATCGACGCGCTGTCGCTGATATCGACGTGAAAGTCACCGCTGGTACGACCGATACGAATGACCTCGTGGCGTTGCGACAATTCTTTATCCACGGCCGAACCGATGGTGCCGCCAGCGCCTATCAACAGAATTTTCATCGTGCTGTGCCTCAAGTGATTGAACGAGGTTTCAATCTAGAGTGGTTTTTCCTGCGGATAAACGCGCTAATGGGCAACCTTTAGTTTTCAAATGGAAACAATCCGTGAGCGAAATGGATGATCTGGCCGCGTTTGCCGTGTTGATCGAGGCTGGCAGTTTCACCTTGGCAGCGCAGCAACTGGGTTGCAGCAAAGGCCAGTTGTCCAAGCGCATCAGTCAGCTGGAAGCGCGGTTTTCCGTGGTCTTGCTACAGCGTACGACCCGACGTTTGAGCCTGACCGCCGCCGGTGCGGCATTGTTGCCACAGGCGCAGGCACTTGTAGTCCAAGTGGAAAGGGCACGTCAGGCATTGGCGCGGTTGAAGGACGACATGGCCGGCCCGGTGCGTATGACGGTTCCGGTTTCGCTGGGGGAAACCTTCTTCGACGGTCTGCTACTGGATTTCTCGCAGCAATACCCCGAAGTGCAGATCGAGCTGGAACTGAACAACAGTTATCGCGATCTTTCGCGGGATGGATTTGACCTGGCGATTCGTAGCGAAGTCGCCAATGACCAACGGCTGGTGGCCAAACCGCTGCTGGCCTGGCAGGAAATGACGTGTGCCAGTCCTGACTATATCGAGCGCTTCGGCGAGCCAATGACGCCACAGGCGCTGGCCGAACACCGCTGTTTGCTCAACAGTCACTACAGCGGTCGCGAGGAATGGTTGTACCACCAGCAACACGAATTACTGCGGGTGCGGGTGTCGGGGCCGTTCGCCAGCAACCATTACAGCCTGCTCAAGAAAGCCGCTCTCACCGGCGCCGGCATCGCCCGGTTGCCTTCGTACCTGCTGCAGGAAGAATTGGCTGACGGGCGATTGCGCTGGCTCCTGCGCGACTACCAGACCCGGCGCATGCCGATGTACCTGGTGCACCCGTATCAAGGCGGGTTGCCTAAACGCACGCAGGTATTGGCAGACTATTTGATCGGCTGGTTCAAGCGCAGCGGCGAGGCGCTCGACCGCCTTCAGCGCTAATTCCGTGGGAGCGAGCCTGCTCGCGAAAGCCGTACATGGCGCAACACATTTGCCGAATGTGAAATCGTATTCGCGAGCAGGCTCGCTCCCACACGCAATTGCTCAGCTTGCGAATCGACGGGCGATCAGGTGATCGATCGAGAGCTTGCCCGGACCGGTTGCCATCAAGTAAAGCAACACCGCCGCCCAGATGCCGTGGGTCGGGTATGCATCCGGGTACACAAATAACTGAATGGTCAGGGTCATGCCCAGCAGCGCCAACGCCGAAAAGCGTGTAGCGAAACCGATCAGGATCAGAACAGGGAAGAAATGCTCAGCAAACGCCGCCATGTGCGCGGCGATTTCGGGTGAAAGCAGCGGCACTTGGTATTCGCTTTCGAACAGCGGAATCGCCGAGCCGGCCAAGTGTGGCCAGCCCAATTGAAAGGTGCCGTCGATCAGATCGATGGCCAGGCCTTCGACTTTGGTTTGCCCTGATTTCCAGAACACCGCCGCAATCGAGAAGCGTGCAAGAAAAGCGATCAGGCTGTGGGGGATTTTTTCCAGCAGCGCGATGGCGCGGATAATCAGGTTATTCATGGCTGTTCCTTGAATTTCAGATGAGTGATGGCGTTGTGCGCGATCAGCAGACCGAGGGTTTGGGCCAGATCGAATGGCGGACTGTTTTCTGCCGCCGCCAGCAGTGGCTGGCCTTCGATCAAATGGCGGATGAACGTGCTGGCGCCGGGTTCGAGGGCAAACACTTCAACCTCCAGGCCGTTGCGCAGTACCAGAGCGTGCTGTTCACGGGTGATGTCGATGCCGGCGAGTGTTGCTTCCTGCTGGTGCGCCGCCCAGATCGCAACCACGGCATAGGCTGAATCAAGCAGATGCAGGGACGGGTGCAGTTCGAAACGCAGCTCGCTCAATACCTGCGGGGCGTTCAGGGCCGCGGTGATCTGTTCCGGGCGCACTGGCTCGGCATCGGCGGCGTGGTAGGCGCGGGTGCGCAAGTGTTCCAGGCGCGCGATGTCGGCCAGATAGGGCACGCTGCAGGCTGGTTCAAACGCGCCTATGAAATCCGCAAAATCTTCGCCGTAACGGCTCATCAACGGACTTCGCGGCGGCTGGCCCTGGACGAAAATGGCCGCCATGGCGCGAAAGAATGCCTCGCCAACCAATTGCATGACCACCGGGCAACTGTCCGTCAACGCGTTGATCAACGAACTCTGCACGTTGTTGCGATACACCGCGAAACGGCTCTCAGGATCGGCGCCGTTGGCACTGCACAAACCTTCGGGGCAGGGCGATCCAGGGTTGAGCAGCGCGGCGCAGAAAGCGGCGTGAGTGCTCATGACGAACGCCTCACACGCTGCAATAACTCATCGGCCTGCTGCGCTTCGGCCAGCAACACGTTGAACGGCGGCACCTGATTGTCACGCTCGATCAGCGTCGCCACCGGGCCAATGCGCTCCAGCACTTGGCGATACAAATCCCAGACCGCTTGATCAATGGGCGCGCCGTGATCGTCGATCAGCAAGCGGTCGCCGAGGCTGTCGGAATCTTCGGCAAAACCGGCCAGATGAATTTCGCCGACCGTGTGTAACGGCAACGCATCGAGGTAGGCCAATGGATCGCGCTGATGATTCACGCACGACACGTAGACATTGTTGACGTCGAGCAGCAAACCGCAGCCGCTGCGACGGATCACTTCAGCAATGAAATCTGCTTCGTCGATGGTCGAATGCCGGAAGGCCAGATACGTCGCTGGATTCTCCAGCAGCATGGGGCGTTTGAGGGTGTTCTGCACTTGGTCGATATGCTCGCAAACACGTTTCAGCGTCGGCTCGTCATACGCCAGTGGCAACAGGTCATTGAGGAACACCGGGCCGTGGCTCGACCATGCCAGATGTTCGGAAAAGGATTGCGGTTGATAGCGCTCGATCAACTCCCCTAGACGCTGCAAATGCTGAACATCCAGTGGCCCTTCAGCGCCGATGGACAGTCCGACACCGTGCAGCGATAACGGATATTGCTCGCGAATCAAACCGAGAAAATGATGAAATGGACCGCCGGCAACCATGTAGTTTTCGGCGTGGACTTCGAAAAAGCCGATGTCCGGCTGCGAACCGAGCACTTCGCGAAAGTGCCCGGTCTTGAGCCCCAGCCCGGCACGGGGCGGGAGCGCTGCGCAGGCTACCTGAGTGCGGGTGAGGGCATGGTCGTGGGGTGTGAACATGATCGTCACTCAGGCAGGCGGCAGATCAGGACTTGGCTTTGAACTCGCTCATCTGACCGAAACCGGTCGGCGAGGTCTTGCTCTCGGTGGTGGCGCAGGTGCCTTCCGGAACGAGTTTCCAGGCGTTGGCCTGGTAATCCGTTTTCGAGGTGCCGGCACAAGTGGTACCAGCGCCCGCAGCGCAATCGTTCTTGCCTTTCAATGCCACGCCGAAGCATTTTTCCATTTTGGTGTCGGCAGCTTGAGCGGTCGAAACGCTAGCGATGCTCAGCGCGGAGCCAAGGGCCAGAACCAGTGCGGTGGCGGACAGGGTGCGGGTAGTAGCAGTCATGGTGTTTCTCCAGATTCAGCTCGGGGTTTTACAAGCGAAATGTGCTTGCTTGTCCCTCTAGAGAAACGACATGGCGATGCGTTACAGCCCCGTACAAATCTTTTTCAGAAAATACGCCATCCCTGTGTAGGAGCTGCCGAGGGGGGGGGGATTTGACGGGCACAAAAAACGGCCCGAAGGCCGTTTTTTTGTTTGGCGCAACCCATCAACCGCCGAGATACGCCTCGCGCACTTTCGGGTCGGTCAGTAGCGCTTCACCGGTGCCTTGCATGACCACGCGGCCGTTCTCCAGAACGTACGCACGGTCGGCGATTTTCAGCGCCTGGTTGGCGTTCTGCTCGACCAGGAACACCGTCACACCGTCCTTGCGCAGCTGTTCGATGATATCGAAGATCTGCTGGATGATGATCGGTGCCAGACCCAGCGATGGCTCGTCGAGCAGCAGCAGTTTCGGCTTGCTCATCAGCGCACGGCCGATGGCGAGCATTTGCTGTTCGCCACCGGACATGGTGCCGCCGCGTTGGGCGAAGCGTTCTTTCAGGCGTGGGAAAAGTCCGAGAACCTTGTCCATCTGTTCCTGATAGTCGCCCTTGTCGGTGAAGAATCCACCCATGGCGAGGTTTTCTTCAACGGTCAGACGGGCAAACACCCGACGACCTTCCGGGACCACGGCAATGCTCTTGCGCATGATCTGCGACGAGTCCTGGCCGACCAGTTCCTCACCCATGTAGCGGATGCTGCCGCTGTGCGCTTGCGGCGAACCGCACAGCGTCATCAGCAGCGTGGACTTGCCGGCACCGTTGGCGCCGATCAGGGTCACGATCTCGCCCTGACGGACTTCGACGTTGACGCTGTGCAGGGCCTGGATCTTGCCGTAGAAGGTGGAAACGTTTTCGAACTGCAGCATTTACGCTTCCCCCAGGTAGGCTTTGATCACTTCAGGATTGTCGCGGATCTGTTCCGGCGTGCCGTCGGCCAGAGGCGTGCCCTGGTTGATCACAACGATGTGGTCGGAAATGCTCATGACCAGTTTCATGTCGTGCTCGATCAGCAGCACGGTGACGTTGTGCTCTTCACGCAGCATGCTGATCAGCGCTTTGAGGTCTTCGGTTTCCTTCGGGTTCAGGCCGGCGGCCGGTTCGTCGAGCATGAGGATCCGCGGACGGGTCATCATGCAGCGGGCGATTTCCAGACGACGTTGCTGACCGTACGCCAGGGTGCCGGCAGTACGGTTGGCGAACTCTTTGAGGTTGACCTTATCTAGCCAGTACTCGGCAAATTCCATCGCCTCGCGCTCGCTTTTGCGGAACGCCGGGGTCTTGAACAGGCCGGACAGGAAGTTGGTGTTCAGGTGACGGTGCTGGGCGATCAACAGGTTCTCGACCGCCGTCATGTCCTTGAACAACCGCACGTTCTGGAAGGTGCGCACCACGCCTTTGAGGGCGATCTTGTGGCCCGGCAGGCCCTGAATCGGCTCGCCGTCGAGCAGGATGCTGCCGCCGCTAGGCTGGTAGAAACCGGTCAGGCAGTTGAACACGGTGGTCTTGCCCGCGCCGTTCGGCCCGATCAATGCAACCACCTGTTTTTCCTTCACGGTCAGGGCCACGCCGTTGACCGCCAGCAAGCCGCCGAAGCGCATGCTCAGGTTTTCAACTTTAAGGATCTCGCGGCTCATTTTCGCAACTCCATGTGTGGGCGTTGCATCGGCAGCAGACCTTGTGGACGCCAGATCATCATCAACACCATCAGGGCACCGAACATCAACATGCGGTACTCACTGAACTCACGCATCATTTCCGGCAACAGGATCATCACCACGGCAGCGAGGATCACGCCCAGCTGCGAGCCCATGCCGCCCAACACGACGATGGCGAGAATGATCGCCGACTCGATGAAGGTGAACGACTCCGGTGTCACCAGGCCTTGGCGGGCGGCGAAGAAGCTGCCGGCAAAACCGGCGAACGCAGCACCGAGGGTGAACGCGGAAAGCTTGATCACGGTTGGGTTGAGGCCCAGCGCGCGGCAAGCGATTTCGTCTTCACGCAGCGCTTCCCACGCACGGCCGATCGGCATGCGCAGCAGGCGGTTGATGACGAACAGTGCCGCCAGCGCCAGCAACAGGGCAACGAGGTAAAGGAAGATCACCTTGTTGATCGAGTTGTACTGCAGGCCGAAATACTCGTGGAAGGTTTGCATCCCTTCTGCGGCTTTGCGTTCGAAGGTCAGACCGAAGAACGTTGGCTTGTCGATGTTGCTGATGCCGTTCGGGCCACCCGTGATTTCGGTCAGGTTACGCAGGAACAGACGGATGATCTCGCCGAAGCCGAGGGTCACGATCGCCAGATAGTCACCGCGCAAACGCAATACCGGGAAGCCCAGCAGGAAACCGAACGTCGCCGCCATCAGGCCGGCAATCGGCAGGCAGATCCAGAAGCTCAGGCCGTAGTAGTGCGACAACAGCGCGTAGCTGTAGGCGCCGACGGCGTAGAAGCCGACGTAACCAAGGTCGAGCAGACCGGCCAGACCGACGACGATATTCAGGCCCAGGCCGAGCATCACGTAGATCAGGATCAGCGTTGCAATGTCCACCGCGCCACGGGAGCCGAAGAACGGCCACACCAGCGCCAGCAGGATCAGCGCAATGATGAAATAGCGCTGGGTGGTCGGCAGGGTCAGGAAGTTGCTGGCCTTGGCCGGGATCAGCGGCATGCCCGGCGAGGAACGCCAGGCCTTGCTGATCTGCTGGTTGAACAGCACGCGCAGGAACATCAGCACCGAGCAGATGGCGATGGTCGCCAGAACAGCCGTGCTGGTGTTGTGCACTTCCAGATTGATGCCGACGATGGTCAGTTTCAGACCGAGTACCGGGTAGGCCACGGCCCACACCAGCAAGGCACTGAACAGTGCCTGTTTCAGATTCCTAGTCATACTTTCTCAACCTCCGGACGGCCCAGAATGCCGGTCGGACGGAACAACAGCACCAGAACCAACAAGCCGAAAGCCACGACGTCCTTGTACTGGTCGCCGAAGATATCGGCACCGAAAGCTTCCGCCACTCCAAGCACCAACCCGCCGAGCATGGCGCCGGGAATGCTGCCGATCCCACCCAGTACCGCGGCGGTGAAGGCTTTGAGGCCGACGAGGAAACCGGCGTTCGGGTTGATCACCCCGTATTGCATGCTCAGCAGCACAGCCGCGACGGCCGCCAGCGCAGCACCAATGACGAACGTCAGGGCGATGATGTTGTTGGTGTTGATGCCGAGCAGGTTGGCCATCTTGATGTCTTCGGCACAGGCGCGGCAGGCGCGACCCAGACGAGAGCGAGAGATGAACAGTGTCAGGCCGAGCATGGCGATCAACGTGACCACGAACACCACGATCTGCATGTAGGAAATCAGCACTTCTTGTGCGCCACCTGGCCCGAAGACGATGTTGCCCGGAATCAGGTTGGGGATAGCTTTGTCCTTGGAGTCTTGCGCCAGCAGAACCGTGTTCTGCAGGAAGATCGACATACCGATGGCGGAAATCAGCGGGATCAGACGGTTGCTGCCGCGCAGGGGGCGGTAGGCGATCCGTTCGATGCTGTAACCGTAGGAACTGGTAACGACGATGCTGGCGATGAACGCCGCCGTCATCAACAGCGGGACACTGTCGAGTCCCATCATGGTGAGCCCGGCGATGGCGATGAACGCCACGTAGGAGCCAATCATGTACACCTCGCCGTGGGCGAAGTTGATCATTCCAATGATGCCGTAAACCATCGTGTAGCCGATGGCGATCAGGGCATACATGCTGCCAACGTTCAGGCCGTTAACCAGCTGTTGGAAGAAGTGATAGATGTCAGGCATTACAGCGCTCCTAAAAACCTGATACGCATTTCACTGGTGGAGTCATTTTCCCGCCCGGCCCCGTGGATCTTTATCCACTTCGAATCCGGGTTTTGCCAGCGAACCGCTGATGACGGTTTTGAGATTTTCAGGTGGGGAGACTGGCGGATCACGCCAGCGCGGCCCTATACATTCGTAAAACAAAGCCCACGGCACGCCGTGGGCTTTATTGGCAGTCAGTCTGGCAATGCCTTACTGAGGCGAAACTTCAGTTTTAGGTTTGCCGTTGTGCCACTCGTAGACTACGAATTTGAAGTCCTTGAGGTCGCCCTTGGCGTCGTAGCTCAGGTCGCCAGTCGGGGTCTTGAAGGTGCCGGCGTGAATGGCTTCCGCCACTTTGGTCGGGTCTTCGGACTTGGCAGCCTTGATGCCTTCGGCGATCAGGGTCACGGCCGAGTAGGACGGGAACACGAACGGGCCGCTCGGGTCTTCTTTCTTCGCTTTGAATGCATCAGCCAGGGCGATGTTGGCAGGGTCCTGGTCGAAGGATTTCGGCAGGGTCACCAGCAGGCCTTCGGCAGCGTCTTTGGCGATCTGGGTGATCGAGTCGTTACCCACGCCTTCCGGCCCCATGAACTTGGCTTTCAGGCCTTTTTCCTGAGCCTGGCGCAGGATCAGGCCCAGCTCCGGGTGGTAGCCGCCGTAGTAAACGAAGTCGACGTTGGCTTGCTTGAGTTTGGCAATGATTGCCGAGAAGTCCTTGTCGCCGGCGTTGACGCCTTCGAACACGGCAACTTTGGTGCCTTTCTTCTCAAGGGTGGATTTGACGGCAGTGGCGATGCCTTCTCCGTACTGCTGCTTGTCGTGCAGCACGCCGACGATTTTCGGTTTGACGTGATCGGCGATGTAGTTACCGGCGGCAGGGCCCTGGGCGCTGTCCAGACCGATAGTACGGAAAATCATTTTGTAACCACGGGCGGTGATGTCCGGGCTGGTGGCAGCCGGGGTGATCATGATCACGCCTTCGTCTTCGTAGATGTCCGAAGCCGGTTGAGTGGAGCTGGAGCACAGGTGACCGACCACGAACTTGACGCCGTCGTTGACGACCTTGTTCGCAACCGCTACCGCTTGTTTTGGATCGCAGGCATCGTCGTATTCAACGGCTTCGAGGTTCTTGCCGTCGACGCCGCCCTTGGCGTTGATCTGTTCGATGGCCATTTTCGCGCCACTGAACTGCATGTCGCCGTATTGGGCTACTGGACCGGTCTTGGGACCGGCGATACCGATTTTGATGGTGTCAGCTGCGAACGAATGGCTGGCAACCCCGGCCAGAACCATAGCGGCAAACAGTTTGGAAATCTGCTTAGTAGCCTTAGTCATAGTGCTCCACTCTTACTGTTGTAATTTTTTTTTGAGTTCTGGCGCCGTAGCAGCAGAACCGGGTCAGATATCTTTGCAATACCTTCCGGAAATGCCCTCGGCAACTGTACCGGTACAGTGTAGAGCGCCGGTTGTTGGCCTGGGAAGCAGGCGCCGAGGGACAAAACTTGAGGGTGTCGCATTTTTGAATGAAAAAGACAGAATTGCGGCGGGGCGTTCGTGGGCATATATCCCAATCAACAGCATTCCTTGGCCTTCCTGCGCTTTTCGTTCGGTGCAGCTTTTTGCAACCGGGTTTTTCTGGCGGACCACCGACGTTATTATTCGCGTCGATTTCTTTTCCGGACAGAACCCATGAACCAAGAACCTAGCACCCTCTATGCCAAGCTGCTTGGTGAAACCGCATCTATTACCTGGAAGGAGCTGGAGCCGTTCTTCGCCAAGGGTGCCCTATTGTGGGTCGACCCGAGCCTGGATCTGATCGCCGCCGCCGAAGCCGTGGCCTCGGATGAAGGCGAGAAAGTCGCTGCCTGGCTGGCCGAAGACAAGGTCGCCAAGCTGTCTGAATCGCGGGCGCTGGATCTTTTCGAGCGTGACCCTGTGCTGTGGGCGGTGGTGGTCAGCCCGTGGATTTTGATCCAGGAAAGGGCAGGCGAATAAGCGTGCGCACCTTATTGGTGCGCGACATCATTCAAAGAAAGTGTGTAGCCGAGTAGCGTGATGGCACGTTGCCGTAGAGATTCGCCACAGGCAGGGGTGGCATAACGGTGACGTAAACGTAACGAGCACAGTTTAGTAAGCCGCCTGACGGCTGCTTAATTGTTTCTGGATGTTGGATCGGCTGAAATTTTCAGTGAATTTGATGGCCTCATCGCTGGCAAGCCCGCTCCCACAGGGTCGGTGTTGAACACACAACCTGCGCACGACCACAAAAACTGTGGGAGCTGGCTTGCCGGCGATTGCGGCAACTCGGTCTTGGATCAGACCGAAAACGACTTCCCGGTATGGTTATTCAGCGAAATAACCTTGGTCTTGCCAATCCGGTGACGGTAGATCTCGCGCAGGTATTTGATCGACTTCTTTACGCAATCACGCGACAGACGAATGTCGTTGATCGAGACAAACTTCTCTTTATCGTTGATCAGTTCGCGGTACTTCTTCTCGTACATCGGTTTGATCGCGTACCAGTTGGTGTCGAGGATCTTCGCCGGGTTTTCGAACTCGTTGAGCAGTTCATCGATGCGGTCTTCGTCGAATTCTTCATTGATGATGAAGTCGAGGATCGAGTTATCCAGCGTTTCGTCGAAACGGTACGGATTTTTCGCGAAACAGCGTTTGATGAACGCGACGATCAGTGTCAGGAAGTCGTCCGACAGGCACGGGCTCTTGGCGATCAACGTGGTCAGCGACAGGTTGGCCGAGGCGCCGATCACCAGTGCGTAGCGCTTGAGCGTGGTGTTGGGGAACAGGCTGTTGAGGTGCGTCTTCAACCGGTTCAGATCCATATACGACAGCTTGTAGTCCTTGGGCAGCGAAACGATCGAGACCACCGACGAGCAGTTCTTGAAGAAATGCAGGTCGTGCAGGGCAGCGGCGTCGTAACCGGAATTCTTGTACTGCTCGAGCGAGGCGCGATAGCGCTTGGACTCGATCGGCAACAGGCTGATGCCTTCGATGGCTTGGGTGACCTTGTTGAAGTGCGGCAGGTCGATCGAACGGAAGAACAAGTCGTCGATGTTCAGACGCTGCGGTTCTTTATCGAACACCTTGAACTTGTCGCTGCTCGGCGGCGGGGTTTCCGGCACCACCGATTCGGCGTAGGCAATCGCCACCGGGCCGGCCAGGCTCATGAACAGGTCGTTGGCGTCAAGGCGAATGGTTTCGCCGATGTCGATGCCGGCGCGACGGAAGTAGTTCTGGTCGTAGTCGGTGGTGACTGCCTGCGCCGTCAGAATGTTGAAGATCTGCTGCGAGATGTACTGGTTGGCGTGTTTCTCCATCGCATTGACATCAATGTTCTGGATGTTGCCGTCATCGTTCTCTTCGGCGTAACGCATGATGTCGTTGGAGATCAGCATCATCGCGTTCCATGGGCGGATACGGCCCATGACGCTGGCTTCGCTGCTGTCTTCATTGGCGAAGTTGTAGGAAAAATCCCATTCTTCCGAAAGGTATTTGCACAGCAGACGACCGGCGTTGATGTGCAGCGCCTCGGACATTTCGCTGCGGTGATCGGAAATGTTCGGCAGCACACAGATGCCGCTGGTGAAGATCGGTTCAAACACGAACGAATGACCGCTTTTGCCGTCGTGCTCGTCCATCGGTTTGGTGTCGAACGTCTTGTTCATGTACGAGTGCTGCTGGGCCAGGCCAAATTCCGAGGCCATGCCCGACCCCGTACCGCCGCCGGCACTGAAGATCGAAAAGTACAGGCGCGACTGGTTGGCCTTGATGCCGCAGCTGTCGATCAGGTACGAGTGGATCATTTTCCAGTCAGGACTGGAGAAGCGCTGGGTGTCCTTGTTGAGGATGATCTTCGCCAGATACTGGCCGAGGATCGGCGCGTTACCGGCACCACCGGCGTGGACTTCGGACAAGTCCATGATTTTCATTTTGCTGTAGTCGCGCAGGAAGCCGCTCTTTTCGCTCTTGCGTGAGAAACGGATGCGTCCGGCGATGTCCTTGTCGAGGTCGCCGAGCATGACCAGCGGTTCCACCAGGAACACCGGTTTGCTCGCTTTGCTGGTGCCAAGTCGCAGGTTGTTTTTGATCCACTGCGCCGGGCTGTAGCCCTTGTCGGCCGAACGCCGGTCGGCTGCACGGTCTTCGTTGTTGAATTCATTGAGGTAGAACTTGCGCGCGTTGTACACCAACTCCGCCACATCGAGGGCGATGTTGGAGCCGCAGCGACCGAGGCCGATCAGGCATACCGACGGGAATTCCTGATCGCTGTGCTGCTCGTTGTCGCCTTCCAGATGCGGCGGGCGCGGGAACACCATGTCGCGCAAACCGTCGAGGTTGTCGAGGATGCGGTCGGTGTTGGTTTCGGTGAAGTACAGGTATTGCTGGGTCGACAGCGGGCGCGAGGGAACCAATGGCTTGGACGATGACGGGCTGTTGGCGGCAGGGCTCAAGGTCAGATCGGATACCGCTGTGGCGGAATTATTTTTAGAATTCATTGTGCGCCATGTACCTGGACTGGGTTGGCCCGGTGACTGAATGTCAGCGAACCTCACGGAATAAGATGTCGCGTCTTTTTTGCGCGAATTTGGCCCGAGCGTCAGGGACTTGGCCTGACCGTCGCTTGGGGGGAATCCTTTCCTGATCGTTGATAAATCGGCCATTATTCAGCGATCTTTAATCAAAAAGAGGCTAAATGATGTCATCGCTACCTTCGTTGGGGTTTGCCGGAATTGGCCTGATGGGCCTGCCGATGTGCCGACGCCTGCTGGCGGCGGGTTATCCGCTGACGGTGTGGAACCGCAATCCGGCCAAGTGCGCACCACTGGTCGCGGCCGGCGCCCGACAGGTCGCCAGCCCTTCCGAGCTGTGCGAACACGCCGACGTGGTGATGTTGTGCCTGGCGGATACCGCCGTGGTGCGCGAGGTGGTGTTTGGCCCGGCCGGTGTCGCCGAGGGCGCGAAGGGCGGTCAGTTGCTGGTGGATTTTTCCAGTCTCGAACCTACGGCCACTCGAGAGATGGCCGCGCAATTGCTGAGTCAAACCGGCATGGCCTGGCTCGACTCTCCGGTGTCCGGCGGTGTGGTCGGCGCCGAGGCCGGCAGTCTGGCGATCATGGTCGGTGGTGAGGCGGCAGATCTTGAGCGCGTACGCTCGGTGCTGCTCAATCTTGGTCAGCGCGTTACGCACATGGGCGGCGTGGGTGCCGGTCAAGTGACCAAGGCCTGTAATCAGATGATCGTCGCCTGCAATGCACTGGTGATCGCCGAAGTGGTGGCACTGGCCGAGCAGGCCGGGGTCGATGCGCGCTTGATCGCTGAAGCGCTGGCCGGTGGTTTTGCCGATTCGAAACCGTTGCAGATCCTCGCCCCGCAAATGGCCGAGAGCCGTTTCGAACCGGTGAAGTGGCACGTGCGCACGCTGCTCAAGGATCTCGACACCGCCGTGAAATTCTCCCGCGAGCAAGGCTCGGCCACGCCGATCAGCGGATTGGCCGCACAACTGATGCGCCTGCATGGGGCGCAAGGCTTTTTGGAACAAGATCCAGCGACACTGGTGCAAATGTACCGCGCGCCAGAATCAACGGATTGACCGAGTGTGATTGTTTGCGTTGATTGATTTCTTCCAGCACCGGGCGTAGCTCGTCCAGCGGCACCGGGCGGCTTAGCAAGTAACCCTGGATGAAGTCGCAGCCGGAGCGTTCGAGGAATTCGTACTGCTCCAGGCTTTCGACGCCTTCGGTGACCACCTGCAAATGCAGGGTATGGGCCATGACGATGATCGCCTGGACGATCTCCATGTCTGCTGTCGCCTTGGGAATGTCGAGGATGAACGAACGGTCAATTTTCAGCGTGTTGAGCGGCAAGCGCTTGAGGTAAGCCAGTGACGAGTAGCCAGTGCCGAAGTCGTCGATCGACAGCGACACGCCGAGGGCGCGGATCTGCCGCAACAGCACCAGAGTATCGGCGATATTGCCCATCAAGGCATTTTCGGTGACTTCCAGTTCCAGACGTTCCGGAGCGACGCCAGCGGTGCGCAACGCATTTTCGATTTCGTCGGCCAGTTCTTCGCGAGCGAGGTTCAACGGCGAACAGTTCCAGGCGATTTTCAGTTCTTCGCAGCCATGTTTCGACAGCTCGCCGAGGTCCTTGCAGGCCCGGCGCAGCACCCAGTTGTCCAGCTCGGCAATCAGGCCATTGTTTTCCGCGATGCTGATAAATGAGTCAGGTGTCAGCAGACCACGAATCGGATGCTGCCAGCGGATCAGCGCTTCGAGCTTGGTCACCCGACCGGTTTTCAGTTCGAAGATCGGTTGGTAATACAGCGTCAGGCCGTTTTCTTCGCGCAGTGCGTGGCGCAGTTCTTCTTCGAGTTGCAATTCGAGGGTCGCGCGGTTTTTCAGGCTGGAACTGAAAAAGTGCAGGCCATTGCGCCCGGCACCCTTGGATTGATACAGCGCCAGATCGGCGTGCTTGAGCAATTCTTCGCAGGTGCTGCCATCTTCAGGAAACAGACTGATGCCGATGCTGGTGGTCATCACCATGCGGCGTCCGGCCAGTTCTATCGGCTCCTTCATCTTGGCCATGATCCGCTGGGCCATGTTGCGCGCCTCATCGCGGTCGCGCAGGCTGATCAGGATGCAGAACTCGTCACCGCCGAAACGCGCGACCACATCTTCGTGGCTGCGCACCGAACCTTTGATGTGATTGGCAATGACCTTGAGCAGGGCATCACCGGCGTCGTGGCCAAGGCTGTCGTTGATGCGTTTGAAGTGGTCGATGTCGAGAAACATCACCGCGAGCATGCCGCCTTCGGTGGTTTTCTGGCTGAGCTTCTCGGCAAAGATCTGATTGAAGCCGCGGCGGTTGATCAGGTTGGTCAGGGCGTCATAGTTGGCCACTTGTTGCAGCGCCATGCGCGCCTGATCAAGTTGGCTGAGCAGGGCGTTGACCCGGCGCAGGTCGTTTTCCTTGTTCTGCAGTTTCTTGTCGAACAGCGCTGCGCTGATCGCGCTGCTCAGAATCAGCAGGATGATCAGCGCGACTGTCAGGCCCAGTTGCAGCTGGCTGGTATCGACGGGCGTCGCGGGGAGGCTGCCCTCGGGCAACACCAGTTGCAGGGCTGCCATTCCCGTGAAATGCATGCTGAAAATGCCCGCGCCGAGTATCAGCGCCGCGCTGTATTTGAGTAGTTGATGAGCCATGCCACTGCCTTCGCGCAAGTAACCGGCTACCCACAGCGCGGCGAAACTGGCGCCGATGGCGATAGCGATCGACAGCGCAAACAGGGACGGTTCGTAGTACGCAGTGGCGCGCGATTGCATGGCGGCCATACCCACGTAATGCATGCCGGCGATGCCGAGGCCGATGAGCAGTGCGGTTTTCAGGTAGAGCACCAGGCTTGGCTGCGCATGGCTCAGTGTGTACATCGCCAGCCACGAGGCAAGCAGGGCGATCAACAGGGAAAACAGGGTGATCGGCAGGTCGTACTGGATTTCAATCGGCGCCTGAAAGGCGAGCATGCCGATGAAATGCATGGCCCAGATGCCGCCGGCCAGGCAGGTGGCGCCTATCCAGCGCCACAATCGCTGGGAACTCGGGTCGTCGGCGTGGGCAACCCGCTCGGCCATATCGAGGGTGGCAAAACTCGCAGCGCAGGCAACCAGATAGGCCACCAGCACCAGCAAGGGATTATGTGTGCAATCAAGAATGACCTGCCCGCTCTCTGGCAGTTCGTAAACGAACTGCAAACCAAGCCACTCCATAGCACGCCCCGTCTCTGAAGTCCTACCGCGCGGTTAACGCTGGCTGAAGACAGAAGTATAGAGGCGGTTTTCGGGGAGCAAGCGGTAGTGGCACATTGGCGCTAATGATTTCGGCATTAGCGTCATAGCGATTGGCGCTAAGGGTCAGGCGCTCTTTTCAAAGGGGATTTCGGCCCAGTCCGGTTGTAGAGGAGGCAGTCCGAAACGGGCGCGCGCCTTGTCGCAATCGACATTTTGCTCGCCGTTTTCCCAAGACGACTCGAATTCACGGCAGGTACTGGAGCGTTTGTCATAAATCGAACAGCTCACGGTGCTGCCAACGTCACCCTCCAATGCGGTGCATCGAGGCGATTTGCAGTCGGTGCCGTTCATCGCTACCCGGCTGGGAGAGATTTGAGCCACCAGCTCATCGGGCACTGTACCCCCGGACGAAGCACATTCACCCCAGAAAAAAGACACGCGAAAATGGGAACAGCAGGCACCGCAATTCAGACACGGACTGACTTCGGACATTGGGGAGGGTATCAAAGGGATTGATCGGGAGATCCGGACGGATCCGGCGGCCATTCTAGGCTTCGCAACGGCAATGGGAAGGGGGGCTTGAAACTATTTTTTTATGGCAAGGTTTTGCTGCAAAAGCCCCGAATTTACGGGGATTGCAGACTTATCAAGGACTTACGTTTCGTTACAGTGACATGGCCCTATATCAGGCAGACGAATGATCACAGACAGCCGCCACAGCGCTGACTAGATTGCAGGTTCCGGGCTCGGATGCGTTGGCAGTGAAGCCCTATAACAATAAAGAGACGGACCCATGCAGAACTCGACCCAAGCGGCGAATGCCTGGCGCATTCTGTTCCTGCTGTTCCTCGCCAACCTGTTCAACTTCTTCGACCGCACCATCCCGGCGATCATCATCGAACCGATCCGCATGGAATGGCACCTCAGCGACTTTCAGCTGGGCATCGTCGGTACGGCATTCACCATTGTTTACGCGATCGCCGGGTTGCCGCTTGGGCGCATGGCTGATACGGGTTCACGCAGCAAACTGATGGGTTGGGGGCTGGCGACATGGAGTGCGTTGACCGCCGTCAACGGGCTGGTCGGCAGTTTCTGGAGTTTCCTGATCGTGCGCATGGGCATCGGCATTGGTGAGGCCAGCTATGCGCCGGCCGCCAACTCGTTGATCGGCGATCTGTTCCCGGCTCATCGCCGGGCGCGGGCCATGGGCATCTTCATGCTGGGGCTGCCGCTGGGGTTGCTACTGGCGTTCTTCACCATCGGCTGGATGGTCAAGGCGTTCGACAGCTGGCGCGCACCCTTCTTTATCGCCGCCGTGCCGGGCTTGTTGCTGGCGGTGTTCATGTTTTTCATCAAGGAACCCAAGCGCGGGGCGGCGGAAAGCGTGCAGGTGTCCCAGGAGAAAGTCGACAAGCCGATCCGCCGGATCCTCGCTGTGCCGACCTTCCTGTGGCTGGTGATGGCGGGGCTGTGCTTCAACTTTGCCACTTATGCCTGCAATTCGTTTCTGGTGCCGATGCTGCAGCGTTATTTCCTGATGCCGTTGCAGGAAGCGGCGGTGGCGACCGGTGTGATCGTCGGCGTGACCGGGCTGATCGGTTTGACCCTCGGCGGCTGGATTGCCGACAAAATCCACCAGCGGGTGGCTAACGGACGTCTGTTGTTTGCGGCATTCAGCCTGATCATTTCGACATTGTGCACGGCGTGGGCGCTGCACGCCGGACGGATCGAGATAGGTCTGTTTGTTGCGGTGTTCAGCCTGGGTTGGCTGTTTGCCTACAACTTCTACACTTGCGTGTACACGGCGATTCAGGACGTGGTCGAACCGCGCCTGCGGGCCACGGCGATGGCGTTGTTCTTTGCCGGTTTGTATTTGCTGGGCGGAGGATTGGGACCGGTGGTGGTAGGCGGGTTGTCGGATCATTTCGCGCACACGGCGATGTTGGCAGCTGGGGCGCAGCAGATGACCGAAGCGTTCAAGGCTGTCGGGCTGCATGACGCGATGTACCTGATTCCGGTGGCGCTGTTCCTGACCATGGTGTTTCTGTTTTTGGCGGCGCGGTGTTTTGTGCGCGATGCGCAGCGGATGAAAGAGGGGTTGGTGGCTGTGGTTGAGCCTGATGTTGCAGTAGCGACTGCATAACCGCTATCGCTGGCAAGCCAGCTCCCACAGGTCCTGAGGTGATCACATGATTTGTGGGCGACTCCATCACTGTGGGAGCGAGCCTGATCGCGAAAGGGCCATTAGCATCACTGGCCAAATAACAGGCAACCAAAAAGGCCCGCATCGCTGCGGGCCTTTTTGTTTTTCACCGGTGAAGCAGGGCGGTTTAACCCGCCACCAATACCCGGATCGCTTCCAGGCGCAACGCCGCTTTATCCAGCATCGCCAGGCCCTGCTCACGCTGCTCGCGCAACGCAACCAGTTCGCTGTCACGTACGGTCGGGTTGACCGCTTGCAGCGCGGTCAGGCGCGCCAGTTCTTCGTCGGTGTCGGCCGCCAGACGGCGACGGGCCTCGGCCACGCGCTCGGCGTGACGCGGGGTGATCTTCTCTTCACCGGCGTTGATCCGTGGCGTCAGCTGATCGCGCTGGGCCTGGATGAACTTGTTGGCGCTGGCACGTGGCACGCTTTCGAGCTGATCGTTCAGCGTCTCGAACGAAACGCGTGACGACAAGTCGTTGCCGTTGGCATCCAGCAGGCAGCGCAGGGCGGCCGGCGGCAGGTAACGGCCCAGTTGCAGCGAACGCGGGGCAACCACTTCGCTGACGTAGAGCAGTTCCAGCAACACGGTGCCCGGTTTCAGCGCTTTGTTCTTGATCAGCGCGACGGCGGTGTTGCCCATCGAGCCGGACAGCACCAGATCCATGCCGCCCTGCACCATCGGGTGTTCCCAGGTGATGAACTGCATGTCTTCGCGCGACAGCGCCTGGGCGCGGTCGTAAGTGATGGTCACGCCTTCGTCGTCGCCCAGCGGGAAACTGGCGTCGAGCATCTTCTCGCTTGGCTTGAGGATCAGGGCGTTTTCCGAATGGTCTTCGCTGTCGATGCCAAACGCATCGAACAGGGTTTCCATGTAGATCGGCAGGGCGAACTGATCGTCTTGCTCAAGGATGTCCTCAACCAGCTGATCGCCTTCGCCCGAACCGCCGGAGTTGAGTTCCAGCAGGCGGTCGCGACCGGTGTGCAGCTCCTGTTCCAGACGCTCGCGCTCGGTGCGCGCCTCGTCGATCAGCGCTTGCCACTCGCTGTCGTCGGCTTCTTCGAGCAGCGGCAGCAGGCGCGGGCCAAACTGATGCTGCAGGGCGTTGCCGGTCGGGCACGTGTTGAGGAACGCATTCAACGCTTCGTGATACCACTGGAACAGACGCTCTTGCGGGCTGGTTTCCAGGTACGGCACGTGCAGTTCGATGATGTGCTTCTGACCGATCCGGTCGAGACGACCGATACGCTGTTCCAGCAAGTCCGGGTGCGCCGGCAGATCGAACAGCACCAAATGGTGAGCGAACTGGAAGTTGCGACCTTCACTGCCGATTTCGGAACAGATCAGTACCTGCGCGCCAAACTCTTCGTCGGCGAAGTAGGCGGCGGCGCGGTCGCGCTCAAGGATGTTCATGCCTTCATGGAACACCGTGGCCGGGATGCCGGAGCGTACGCGCAGGGCGTCTTCCAGGTCCATCGCGGTTTCGGCGTGGGCACAGATCACCAGCACTTTGGTGCGCTTGAGCATTTTCAGCTGATCGATCAGCCACTCGACGCGTGGGTCGAATTTCCACCAGCGCTCTTCTTCATTCGCATCCGGCTGCGCCTGGAAGCTGACTTCCGGATACAGCTCGGCGTGGTCGCCCAGCGGCAGTTCGAGGTATTCGTCCGGGCACGGCAACGGGTACGGGTGCAGATTGCGTTCCGGGAACCCCTGCACGGCGGCGCGGGTGTTACGGAACAGCACGCGGCCGGTGCCATGGCGGTCGAGCAGTTCACGCACGAGGCGGGCACTGGCTTCGGTGTCGCCATCGTTGACCGCGGTCAGCAGGGCTTCGCCTTCGTTGCCGAGGAAACCGTGGATGGTCTTGTGAGCTTCAGGCGACAGGCGCCCTTTGTCCAGCAGCTCCTGAACGGCTTCAGCCACCGGGCGATAGTTTTCGCTCTCGGCGCGGAAGGCGGCCAGGTCATGGAAACGGTTCGGATCGAGCAGGCGCAGACGGGCGAAGTGGCTGTCCTGACCCAGTTGTTCCGGGGTCGCGGTGAGCAGCAACACGCCAGGAATCACTTCGGCCAGTTGCTCAACCAGCGAATACTCGGGGCTGGCCTTCTCTTCGTGCCAGACCAGGTGGTGCGCTTCGTCGACCACCAGCAAGTCCCAACCGGCGGCGAACAGCGCGTCCTGGGCTTTCTCGTCTTCGACCAGCCACTCCAGCGCAACCAGCGCCAGTTGGGTGTCTTCGAACGGGTTGGCGGCATCGCTTTCGATGAAGCGTTCTTCGTCGAACAGCGCAACTTGCAGGTTGAAGCGGCGGCGCATCTCCACCAGCCACTGGTGCTGAAGGTTTTCCGGCACCAGGATCAGCACGCGATTGGCACGGCCCGAGAGCAGTTGGCGATGGATCACCAGACCGGCTTCGATGGTTTTACCCAGGCCCACTTCATCCGCCAGCAATACGCGTGGCGCGATGCGGTCGGCGACTTCACGGGCGATGTGCAACTGGTGCGCGATCGGTTGCGCGCGCACGCCGCCCAGACCCCAAAGCGCAGATTGCAACTGGCGGCTGGTGTGTTCGAGGGTGTTGTAACGCAGGGAGAACCACGCCAACGGGTCGATCTGCCCGGCGAACAGACGGTCGCTGGCCAGACGGAACTGAATGAAGTTCGACAGCTGGGTTTCCGGCAGGGTGACGGCTTCGTTCTGCGCGTTGAGGCCGTGATAGACCATCAGGCCATCGACGTCGTCGACTTGCTGGACAGTCATCTTCCAGCCTTCGAAGTGGGTAATGCTGTCACCGGGCGAGAACCGCACGCGGGTGAGGGGCGCATTCCGTAGCGCGTACTGGCGGGTTTCGCCAGTGGCCGGGTAAAGCACGGTCAACAAGCGGCCATCCTGTGCCAGAACGGTGCCTAAACCAAGCTCTGCTTCGCTGTCACTGATCCAGCGTTGCCCCGGTTGATACTGCTGCGCCATGCTGCCTGACTCCCACCTTGAAAAAGCGGGCTATCTTAACGGAATGCAGGCTTCAGGGCCAAAGGATTAGGCGCAGCGGCAAGTTTTTAGCCACAAGCGTGTAGCACGCCTAATGCGGTCATCTGTCAGTTTGCGAAGGTTGTGGGGCACCAGTGAGTGCCAACCCTGTCACAAGTTTGCGACCAGTGGCTCAAGGCACCTTCGCCGCAGCCGATAGCCTGCTGACAGGAGACCTCTTATATGTTGCCACCGATGCTCCCCTTGAGCGTTGTGCCAGTTACTTCCCAGCAGGATCCGATTCGTCAGCGACCGGACATTCCTCCTGTAGTGCCGGTGCAGGAAAGCTCGAACGAAAGCACGATCGATCTGCAAAAGCGTGATCCTGAAGAGGACGGTTTGCTGCTGCGCGAAGAACAGCGTCGCCAGCAGGAGCGTGATCGCCGTCGCCGCGAAGCCGATGAAGACCCTGAAGAACACCTCGCCGTGCCCGGCGATGAACTCAATGCCGACAACACCGTGCCCGTCGTGCCGCTGATGGAAGATCAGCCGCGTCAGGGTTTGTGGGTCGATATCGAGATCTGATATTCGTCGTTTACATGAAATGTTCTAGAGCGTTGGTGCTGGCGACTGGTCAGCGCTGGCGTCAGGCTGCATTATTGGCGCAGTCCTGCCGTTGTCGCGGCAGTTGTGATTATTTTTAGCGATGTATGTTGCCATGAGCCAAGACGACAAACTGATCGACCTCAATTCCGAGCGTGCCAAGCGCGTACATGACATCAAAGAGAAGCGCTTGAACGAAGTGCGCAATGCCTTCGAGCAGGCAATGCCATTGGGGAAGTCGAAGAAAAAATCGAAGAACAAGCCGAAAAAGCGTTGATCTCCTCCTGCATCCGTTGATGCATGTCAGTTATTTCCCCTCCTTTGCGTTCTGTGTTGGCCGGACTTGATCCTGGTCAATTATTGCGCCTGCGTGTTTGGTTAACTTAGTTCCATCGCAGCAGAGCAGGTTCAGGAGGCCAGTCATGTTTTTCGATAACGTGGTTTTTGCCGGAGTGCTGACTGTCGGCCTCATGGTTCTGTTTTTTGCAGGGTTTGGATTTTTTATCTGGAAGGATGCGAATAAGCGCAAGAAGTGATTCTTCTGGATTGATGAGCACGCAAGGCATTTTGGGCGACTTCGGTTGCCCTTTTTTTTTGCCTTGGCGGCCTGTGGGCCGACCAGGTTGTTGGGGTTTTGGGTTTATATCCGTTGCTGCGGTTATGGCTGCTTAGGGTTCCGCCCTTACGGCGGGTCACTTTTTCCAGACGCCGGGGTGCCGGCCCAGCGAAAAAATAACCAAAAAGGCTTTGCCCTGACGTTCGGCCCGCTCGCTGGGGCTCGGGGTTCCTTCGCTCCGGGTTCATCCGGGGCATCGATTCCGGTTTGCTTCGCTGCACCTCCTTTCGATGTTCTCCCCGGATGAATCCCTCCACTCAGCCTTCCGACGGGCTTCCAGATCAAGATCAAGAGCTGCACTCGAGCTAACGCTCATTGTGTTGAGTGGTGGGAGAGCATGCGGTCGGCTTTGGTTTTGAGGTGAATTTGCCCCTCATCGGAACGCCGCCCGCCCAGCCCTCTCCCGAGGGAGAGGGGGCCAATTTCTGTTGGTTAGAAAACTTATATTCGACTCGGAATCCCAGTCCGGCATCCTTCTACCAAACAACTCGTTCAGTCCCCTCTCCCTCCGGGAGAGGGTTAGGGTGAGGGGCTCTTGATTTGCTGCGCCTTCGCAGGCCGTGCGCCGGGGCAAAGCCTTTTAGGTTAAGGGCGAAACCCTAGGCAGCCATCACCGCAGCCAAGGATATGGCCCCAAATCCCAAACCAAAAAAAGGCGCGATCCTTTCGAATCGCGCCTTTTTCATTTCCAGCTATCTATCAGCTACCCAACGCCTTGGACGCCAGCCAGAACAACCCGGCGGACAGTGCCACGGTCGCTGGCAGGGTCAGTACCCAGGCCAGCAGGATGGTGCGAACCGTACCGCCTTGCAGGCCGCTCTTGTTGGCGACCATGGTACCGGCCACGCCCGAGGAGAGGACGTGGGTGGTGGACACCGGCAGGCTGAAGATGTTGGCCATACCGATCAGGGTCGCGGTAGTGATCTGCGCCGACATGCCTTGCGAGTAGGTCATGCCTTGCTTGCCGATCTTCTCGCCGATGGTCAGTACTACGCGTTTCCAGCCGACCATGGTGCCCAGGCCGAGGGCCAGAGCGACCGCCAGAATCACCCAGAACGGGGCGTATTCGGTGGTGGTGGTCAGGTCTTTGCGCAGTTTGTCGAGGTCAGCCTTTTCGCGTGGTTCCAGACCAGGCAACTTGCCGACTTTCTTCGCAGTGTCGTCCAGGCACAGCAGGTAGCGACGGACTTCAATACGGCTTTCGGAAGACAGCGAGCGATAGTCCGCAACACCTTTGAGTGTGTGCAACAGGGCGGTGATGGTCGGTTCGGTCTGCTGCGGGTTGCAGCGGAATTTCTCCGGCAGGTCGCCTTCCACGCTCTTGCCCAAAGCCAGGAATTCACCCAGCGAATCGCTGTTGCGCTGGTAGAACTGGCTCAGGTGCAGCGTCGCGTCGCGGGTGCGTTCGATCTGGTAGGTGGTGCTGTTCAGGTCGAGGACGAACTGCGCAGGTACGATACCGATCAGCACCAGCATGATCAGGCCGATGCCTTTCTGACCATCGTTGGAACCGTGCACGAAGCTTACAGCCATGGCCGAGATCACCAGAACCAGACGATTCCAGAACGGTGGGTGCTTCTTGTCGTCGAGCTTGCGGCGTTGTTCCGGCGTCTTGTGCATCTTCGACAGCGGGCGCCACCATTTCAGACCGATCAGCACCAGCGCCGCGATCAGGAAGCCGGCCATTGGCGAGAACACCAGCGAGGCGCCGATGTCGATCGCCTTCTGCCAGTTCACACCATCGGCCAACGGAATGTCGTTGATCAGGGCGTTGGCCAGGCCGACACCGAGGATCGAACCGATCAGGGTGTGCGAGCTGGAGGCCGGGATACCGAAGTACCAGGTGCCAAGGTTCCAGGCGATTGCCGCGGCGAGCAACGAGAACACCATCGCCAGCCCGTGGCCGGTGTTCACATTGATCAGCAGCTCAACCGGCAGCAAATGGACAATGGCATACGCCACGCCAACGCCACCCAGCAGAACGCCGAGGAAGTTGAACACGCCGGAAAAGAACACCGCCAGGTGAGGCGGCATGGCTTTGGTGTAGATAACAGTGGCTACCGCGTTAGCGGTGTCATGAAATCCATTGATGAACTCGAAGGCGAGGACGAATGTCAGGGCGAGCAGGAGGCTCACAAGCACCCAAGCATCCAGTCCGCTGAATAAATCGATCATGAAGGTTTTCTGACCCGGTCGTAAGGGGGCGCGATTATGCCAGAAAAGTCTCGAAATCGATGCCCTACCTGCTAATCAGTAACACTCTTATTCGAATTAATTTGTTGCAGCGCATTAAAACCAAGCGGCGCGCAGGGTCTTTCAAGTTACTGAATTTATTGGGAAAGGCCAGTGATGGCGGGGCTTTTGACCGATAAAACACGGGCTCATACGCTTGTCTGAAATATAAATGAAACCTGTAAGAAGCTTCCTATCACCCTGTAGGACGGGGTAATGGCTGCTGCCCGCGGATAGCGGGCGCACAGGGCATCGTCGTCACACCGCGCTTGTAAACGGTGCGCACTGACCCTCGAATATCAAAACCGGTTGGCTCATGGCTCTTCGGCTTTGAGTTCCTTTTCGATCTTTTCGATTTCCTGCTTGAAGACCTGATCCTGAACGGTGGGGCGCTTGCGCCACGCCTTGCGTTCTGGTTCTGGCTGAGCGGCGTAGGTGGTGACTTCCCCGCCGTAAACTTCCTTGTAACGTTGTTCCTGGCGCTCAAGTTCCGCGCGCAGTTCGTCTTTCGTCACAGTGCTACCTGTATGAGTTGAGTTAAATGTCTGGTGAAACGCACTGCAACGAATCGATTGAGCAATCTACCGAAGACCAACACCTGAACAGGCGTTGCTGGGATCGGCAAGACGATCAAGACTTGCGTCTAACAGGCGGCTACGGCACCAGATTAAAACTGACGCAGCATCAGTTTCCAGTTTCAGCGAGCGTTGGCATTACATTGACAATAAGTGCCAGGCGCTGGCCGGGGCCGACAGCGATGGACATCGCTTCAGCGGGTGACGACCCCGGTATTTGAGAACGGGGTCCCACTGAGGTGCATTATAGCGGTCGATTCGGGAATGACTATCTTTGCCAAGTTAAAAACGGTTCCGGATGTGTGATCGTTTTGTTACTCGCAACTTTTATCGCTAGTTGAACTGCGCACAGACCGTTATTTGCCAAGTGATCTGTTTTTGACGTCATTTAGTCGAGCAACTCAGACGAAAATTCAATGTGCCGACGAAGTCAGCAAACGTCACGTGAGGTCAGGCAAACGCTACCTGATCAATTGCGATAATCGGTCGGCGGTTCGATAATCGCCCAATCTTCGCGTCGCTACCCTTGTGCATCCCGCCGCGAGCCGCTTGTATAGCCATCGATCCGTGCCGGATAAGGACCTGAAATGAACGATCAAATGCGCAACTCCTTCACTTCCGTGGCGCCGCCGATCGTCGCCTCGCCGGCCAAGCGCATTCAGGCGCTGACGGGGGATCCGGATTTCATGACCTCGCTGGCCCGTGGCCTGGCGGTGGTTCAGGCATTTCAGGAGCGCAAACGGCACCTGACCATCGCCCAGATCAGTCATCGCACGGAAATCCCCCGCGCTGCCGTGCGCCGTTGCCTGCACACCTTGATCAAACTCGGCTACGCCACCACGGACGGTCGCACCTACTCGTTGCTGCCCAAAGTGCTGACCCTCGGCCACGCTTATCTGTCGTCGACGCCGCTGGCCGTGTCCGCCCAGCCCTACCTCGACCGCATGAGCGAGCAACTGCACGAAGCCTGCAACATGGCCACGCTGGAGGGCGATGACATTCTGTACATCGCCCGTTCGGCGACCACCCAGCGTTTGATCTCGGTGGATCTGTCGGTGGGCGGGCGCCTGCCGGCATATTGCACGTCGATGGGGCGGATTCTGCTGGCGGCGCTGGACGACACGTCGTTAGGTGAATACCTCGACCACGCCGAACTCGTTGCCAAGACCAGCCGCACGATCCACACCCCGGACGCCTTGCTCGAATGTTTGCAGCAAGTGCGGCAGCAGGGCTGGTGCATTGTCGATCAGGAACTGGAACAAGGCCTGCGCTCGATTGCCGTACCGGTTTACGACGCTTCCGGCCAAGTGGTGGCGGCGCTCAACGTCAGCACCCACGCCGGTCGTGTCAGCCGCACCGAGCTGGAACAGCGCTTTCTGCCGGGCCTGCTCAGCGCCAGTCGCGACCTCAGTGCGCAACTGTTTGCCTGATGAAGCTGTTCGATAAACGCACAGTGTTGCGTTTATCGAATTGACGCTAAAACCCCTGGATCATTAATGTCGCGGCAGCGTCATCCGGCGCTGATGTGAATGAGCTCGCCGGACTGCCGACTCCCATAATAATGACAAGAGGCAACTCACCATGCGCACGCTCCCAGACTGTCTCCGCACTGATCGCTGTTGCCGGATTCAACGCAACGCCTGATCCCGACCTTCTATTCTTGTGCCTGTGCCGCTCTCTGGCCGGCCGCCGTTCGACTGCGTTTTTTGCGTGGAATAAAAATAATGAACCAGCCTCAGTCCGCTGTGGGTAACTGCCTCGACGTGCAGACCTTCATCAATGCTCAACCGATCTCTCGCTATCAGTGGCGGGTGGTGATCCTGTGTTTCCTGATTGTGTTTCTCGATGGCCTCGACACCGCAGCGATGGGCTTTATTGCCCCGGCGTTGTCGCAGGATTGGGGTATTGATCGCGCCAGCCTCGGCCCCGTGATGAGCGCCGCGTTGATCGGCATGGTCTTCGGCGCACTCGGTTCCGGACCTCTGGCAGACCGCTTCGGACGCAAAGTCGTGCTGGTCGGCGCGGTATTTCTGTTCGGCGCATTTAGCCTGGCGTCGGCCTACGCCACCAACATCGAAGAGCTTTTGGTCCTGCGTTTCCTCACCGGGTTGGGCCTGGGCGCCGGTATGCCCAACGCCACTACGCTGCTCTCGGAATACACCCCGGAGCGCAAGAAGTCGTTGTTGGTGACCAGCATGTTCTGCGGCTTCAACCTCGGCATGGCCGGTGGCGGGTTCATTTCGGCGAAGCTGATCCCGGCGTTCGGCTGGCACAGCCTGTTGCTGATCGGCGGAATTCTGCCGCTGATTCTCACCGTGGTGCTGGTGTTCTGGCTGCCGGAATCGGCGCGCTATCTGGTGGTGCGCAACCGTGGCACTGACAAAGTGCGCAAGACGCTGGCGCCAATCGATCCGGTTACCGTCGCCCAGGCCTCAAGCTTCAGCGTGCCGGAACAGAAAACCGTCAAGGCACGCAACGTGTTTGCGGTGATCTTCTCCGGCACCTACAGCACCGGCACCTTATTGTTGTGGCTGACCTATTTCATGGGCCTTGTGATCGTCTATTTGCTGACCAGTTGGCTGCCGACGCTGATGCGTGACAGCGGCGCGAGCATGGAGCAGGCAGCGTTCATCGGTGCGCTGTTCCAGTTCGGCGGGGTGTTGAGCGCGGTCGGCGTAGGCTGGGCGATGGACCGGTTCAATCCGCACAAGGTCATCGGCACTTTTTACCTGTTGGCCGGGGTGTTTGCCTACGCGGTGGGGCAGAGCCTGGGCAACATCACGCTGCTGGCGACGCTGGTGCTGGTGGCGGGGATGTGCGTCAACGGCGCGCAATCGGCAATGCCGTCACTGGCGGCGCGGTTCTATCCAACCCAGGGCCGGGCGACCGGTGTGTCGTGGATGCTCGGGATCGGCCGCTTTGGCGCGATTCTCGGGGCGTGGATGGGCGCGACGTTGCTCGGATTGGGCTGGAATTTTGAGCAGGTGTTGACGGCATTGGTGATTCCGGCGGCGTTGGCGACTGCTGCTGTCGTGATCAAGGGCATGGTCAGTCATGCGGATGCGACTTGAGTTTCAGCGTAGGAATATTCGTTGAAGGTTCCGCCCCCTTCGCGAGCAGGCTCGCTCCCACAATGGAATGCATTTCAAATTGTGGGAGCGAGCCTGCTCCGGGCGGCGCTCCGACGAAGCTTTTGATCTGATTGATAGGCTGACAACAATCTGTTCGATAAACGAACACTCAGTCGATTATCGGATTGTTTGGTGATTTTCACAGGCTTAATCTTCAGTGACTCCGGCGCTGAACCTCGCGCCTTTTTATCACTGGCGATCTACTACAAAAACGGGAGCCCGCTCCATGGCTGAGATCCTTTCGCTGCACGACGCGGTGAAGCAATTCGTCAACGACGGCGACACCGTTGCGCTCGAAGGCTTCACTCACCTGATCCCTACGGCGGCGGGTCATGAAATCATTCGTCAGGGCAAGAAAGATCTGACGCTGGTGCGGATGACGCCTGACCTGATCTACGACCAACTGATCGGTGCCGGCTGTGCGCGCAAACTGATTTTCTCTTGGGGCGGAAATCCGGGTGTGGGTTCGCTGCACCGTCTGCGCGATGCGGTCGAGAAGCAATGGCCGCAGCCACTGGAAATCGAAGAACACAGCCACGCCGACCTGGCCAATGCCTATGTGGCTGGCGCTTCAGGCCTGCCGTTCGCGGTGCTGCGCGCCTACGCCGGTTCCGATTTGCCCAAGGTCAATCCGCTGATCAAGTCCGTCACTTGCCCGTTCACCGGTGAAGTATTGGCGGCGGTGCCATCGGTGCGCCCGGACGTCACGGTAGTCCACGCGCAGAAAGCCGACCGCAAAGGCAACGTGCTGCTGTGGGGCATTCTCGGTGTGCAGAAGGAAGCCGCACTGGCCGCCAAGCGCTGCATCGTCACCGTCGAAGAAATTGTCGATGACCTTAATGCCCCGATGAATTCCTGTGTTCTGCCGACCTGGGCCCTGAGTGCGGTTTGCCATGTGCCCGGTGGCGCGCATCCGTCCTACGCCCACGGTTACAACGAGCGCGATAACCGTTTCTATCAGGCGTGGGACCCGATCGCCCGCGACCGTGAGACGTTTACTGCGTGGATCAACGAATACATCCATGGCAGCGCTGATTTCAGCGAATTCCAGGCCAAGTTGGCCGCTGCTTCGGAGGCCAAGTAATGACTTACACCACCAATGAAATGATGACCGTCGCCGCGGCCCGTCGCCTGAAGAACGGCTCGGTGTGTTTCGTCGGCATCGGCCTGCCCTCCAAGGCTGCCAACCTCGCACGCCTGACCTCGTCGCCAGATGTGGTGCTGATCTACGAATCGGGCCCGATTGGCGCCAAGCCAAGCGTGTTGCCGCTGTCCATCGGTGACGGCGAGTTGGCGGAAACCGCTGACACCGTGGTGCCGACCGGTGAGATTTTTCGCTATTGGTTGCAGGGCGGACGCATCGACGTCGGTTTTCTCGGCGCGGCGCAGGTCGACCGCTTCGGCAATATCAACACCACCGTGGTGGGCGACTACCACGCGCCGAAAGTGCGTCTGCCGGGTGCCGGTGGCGCGCCAGAGATTGCCGGTTCGGCGAAAAGCGTGCTGATCATCCTTAAACAGTCGGCGCGTTCGTTTGTCGACAAGCTCGATTTCATCACTTCGGTCGGTCATGGCGAGGGCGGTGATTCGCGCAAACGCCTGGGCCTGCCGGGCGCTGGCCCGGTCGGCATCATCACCGACCTGTGCACCATGGAGCCGGAAGAGGGCACCCATGAGTTCGTGGTCACCGCGCTGCATCCGGGCGTGACCCGCGAGCAAGTGATCGCCGCCACCGGTTGGGCCATCCGTTTTGCCGACAATGTCGCCACCACTGCCGAACCGAGCGAAGTCGAACTGACCGCGCTGCGCGATCTCGAAGCGCGCACCGCGGCGGCCCACGGTCAGGCACCGGGAGAAGCATGATGCGTGACGTTTATATCTGCGACGCGATTCGCACCCCCATTGGCCGTTTCGGCGGTGGTCTGGCCGCCGTGCGCGCCGACGATCTGGCTGCTGTGCCGATCAAGGCGCTGATGGAGCGCAATCCATCGGTGGACTGGAACGCAATCGACGAGGTGTTCCTCGGTTGCGCCAACCAGGCCGGCGAAGACAACCGCAACGTCGCGCGCATGGCGTTGCTGCTGGCGGGCCTGCCGGAAACCGTGCCGGGCGTGACCCTCAATCGCCTCTGCGCTTCGGGCATGGATGCGATTGGTACCGCGTTCCGTGCTATCGCCAGCGGCGAAATGGAGCTGGCGATTGCCGGCGGCGTAGAGTCGATGTCCCGCGCGCCGTTTGTGATGGGCAAGGCTGACGCGGCGTTTTCGCGCAACATGAAACTGGAAGACACCACCATCGGTTGGCGTTTTATCAACCCGTTGATGAAGGCGCAGTACGGCGTCGATGCGATGCCGCAGACTGCCGACAACGTCGCCGATGACTATGAAATTTCCCGCGAGGATCAGGACGCTTTCGCCCTGCGCAGTCAGCAACGTACTGCGGCCGCGCAGGCAGCCGGCTACTTCGCCGAAGAAATCGTCGAGGTGCGGATTGCGCACAAGAAGGGCGAAACCGTGGTCAGCCAGGATGAACATCCGCGTGCCGACACCACGATTGAAGCGCTGAGCAAACTGAAACCGGTCAACGGCCCGGACAAAACCGTCACCGCCGGCAATGCCTCCGGGGTCAACGACGGCGCGGCCGCGCTGATTCTGGCCTCGGCTGACGCGGTGAAAAAACACGGCCTAACTGCCCGCGCCAGAGTGCTGGGCATGGCCAGTGCCGGCGTAGCGCCACGGGTGATGGGCATCGGCCCGGTGCCGGCGGTGCGCAAACTCATCGAGCGCCTTGGTCTGGCGGTCGGTGATTTTGATGTGATCGAACTCAACGAAGCCTTCGCCAGCCAAGGCCTGGCAGTGCTGCGTGAATTAGGGCTGGCGGACGATGCCGCGCAGGTCAACCCGAACGGCGGCGCGATTGCCTTGGGGCACCCGTTGGGCATGAGCGGTGCACGGCTGGTGCTGACTGCCCTGCATCAGCTGGAAAAGACCGGTGGCAAGAAAGGTCTGGCGACCATGTGCGTCGGAGTTGGCCAAGGTCTGGCGTTGGCCATCGAACGCGTCTGACGCAGCCGTGACGAAGAAGAACAGAGGAAATCGAAATGTCTGACAAGCCTGGTTACCGTCGCCCGCAGGAAGGCACCCAGCCTGAGTACCTGCACCCGACGTATCAATCCACCAATCTGCGCTCGCCGTCCAAGCCGTTGGTGTTTCTGCCGCATTCGCTGTCGGAAATCACCGGTCCGACCATCGGCGCCGAGCGTGTTGCCGAGAAGGACAACGACCTGACCGCCCAACACGACGGCGAGCCGCAGGGCGAGCGCATCATCATCCATGGCCGTGTGCTCGACGAAAACGGCTTGCCGGTGCCGGGGATTCTGGTGGAGATCTGGCAGGCCAACGCCGCCGGCCGTTACAACCACAAGCGCGATCTGCACGACGCGCCGCTGGACCCGAACTTCACCGGCACCGGCCGCACCGTGACCGATGCCGACGGCTGGTATCAGTTCCAGACCATCAAGCCTGGCGCCTATCCGTGGGGCAACCATCACAATGCCTGGCGGCCGGCGCACATCCACTTTTCGCTGTTCGGGCCGAGCATTCTCACCCGACTCGTCACGCAGATGTATTTCCCCGGCGATCCGCTGCTGGCCTATGACCCGATCTACAACTGCGTGCCAGATACGTCGGCCAAGGAACGTCTGATCGCCAGTTTCGATCTGGAGAAAACCATTCCGTCCTACGCCCTCGGTTATCGCTGGGACATCGTGCTGCGCGGGCGTGAAGCCACGCCGATGGAGAAATAAGATGACGCTGACTGCGACCACGTCCCACACCGTCGGGCCGTATTACCACATCGGCCTGACCTGGCTGAACCGCGAAAACCTCGCCAATGAACAAACCCTCGGCGAGCGCGTGGCGATCACCGGTCAAGTGGTGGACGGCAACGGCGATGTCGTCAACGACGCCATGCTTGAAGTGTGGCAGGCGAATGCCGCTGGCAAGTACGACCACCCGGAAGACGAGCAGGCCAAACCCCTCGATCCGCATTTCGAAGGGTTTGGCCGGGTGCCGGTGGATGCGCAGGGGCGCTTCCGTTTCACCACGATCAAACCGGGTACGGTTGAGGGCCTGAAGGGCTCGACCCAGGCGCCGCATCTGGTGGTGCTGGTGTTTGCACGCGGGTTGGTGAAGCACTTGCTGACGCGGATCTACTTTGAGGGTGAGCCGGCCAACGTTGCTGATCCGCTGCTCGAATGCGTGCCGGCCGAACGTCGTGCGACGTTGCTGGCCAAACCGGATGCGTCGGGGGTTTATCAGTGGAATGTGATTTTGCAGGGCACTGATGCCGAGACGGTGTTCTTCGATTATTGAGATCAAGAGCAAAAGATCGCAGCCTTAGGCAGCTCCTGCATTTGGAATGTGCTTTCTGTAGGAACTGCCGAAGGCTGCGATCTTTTGATGTTCCAGCTTGTGGAACGGGACTGTTGCAAAGTGTGTCTAGACTCTGACTGTCCCTATTGAGTGAAAAATAATGACAACCCAGACCGCCCATTACACCGGCGAAGAGCGCAGCAAGCGCATCTTCGCGATTGTCGGCGCTTCGTCCGGCAACCTCGTCGAATGGTTCGACTTCTACGTCTACGCCTTCTGCGCGATCTATTTCGCCCCGGCGTTTTTCCCCTCCGACAATCCCACCGTACAACTGGTCAACACCGCTGGCGTGTTCGCCGCAGGCTTCCTGATGCGGCCGATTGGCGGCTGGATTTTTGGCCGGGTGGCGGACAAGCACGGCCGCAAGAACTCGATGCTGATCTCGATTCTGATGATGTGCTTCGGTTCGTTGCTCATCGCCTGCCTGCCGACTTACAAGGACATCGGCGTCTGGGCGCCGGTGCTGTTGCTGTTCGCACGTCTGCTGCAAGGCCTGTCGGTCGGCGGCGAGTACGGCACCACCGCGACCTACATGAGCGAAGTTGCGCTCAAGGGCCAGCGCGGTTTTTTTGCCTCGTTCCAGTACGTGACGCTGATCGGCGGGCAATTGCTGGCGGTGTCGCTGGTGGTGGTGCTGCAACAGTTCCTCACTGAAGACGACCTGCGTGCCTACGGCTGGCGGATTCCGTTTGTGGTCGGTGCGGTGGCGGCGCTGATTTCGCTGTTCCTGCGCCGTTCGCTGAAAGAAACCACCAGCAAGGAAATGCGCGAAAACAAGGACGCCGGCAGCATCCGCGCATTGTTCCGCGATCACAAAGCCGCGTTCATCACCGTGCTTGGCTACACCGCCGGTGGTTCGCTGATTTTCTACACGTTCACCACGTACATGCAGAAATACCTGGTGAACACCGCCGGCATGCACGCCAAGACCGCGAGCTACATCATGACCGGCGCGCTGTTCCTTTATATGTGCATGCAGCCGCTGTTCGGCATGCTCGCCGACAAGATCGGCCGACGCAGTTCGATGCTCTGGTTCGGCGCCCTCGGTACGTTGTTCACGGTGCCGATCTTGCTCAGTCTGAAGGTTGTCAGCAGTCCGTTCCTGGCGTTCGTGCTGATCACCGTGGCGCTGGCCATCGTCAGTTTCTACACCTCGATCAGTGGTCTGGTGAAAGCCGAAATGTTCCCGCCGGAAGTCCGCGCCCTCGGCGTCGGCCTGGCGTATGCGGTGGCGAACGCGATCTTCGGTGGTTCGGCGGAATTCGTTGCGCTGAGCCTCAAGGCTGGCGGCATGGAAAACGTCTTCTATTGGTATGTCACGGCGATGATGGCGGTGGCCTTCCTGTTCAGCCTGCGGTTGCCGAAGCAGGCGAAATATTTGCACCACGATCTGTAACCCCATGTGCGCGGGCCGCGATGGCCCGCGCCGGCAAGGACTGTTTATGACTCAGCGACCGGGCGATCAATTGTTCGATGCCTACTTCACCGCCCGCGATATGCGCGAGGTGTTCTGCGATCAGGGCCGCGTGCAGGCGATGCTCGACGTCGAAGCGGCGCTGGCTCGGGCCGAGGCGCGGGTGGGTTTGATTCCGGCGAGCGCTGTTGCGCCCATCGAGAATGCCTGTCGCGCCGACCGCTATGACTTCGCAGCGCTGGGCGAGGCGATTGCCACGGCGGGCAATTCGGCGATTCCACTGGTCAAGGCGTTGGGCAAGCAGATTGCCGCAACCGACGCCGAGGCCGAGCGGTATGTGCATCTGGGCGCGACCAGTCAGGACGTGATGGATACCGGGTTGGTCCTGCAATTGCGTCAGGCGCTGGATCTGATCGAAAGCGATCTGGCGCAACTGGCCGATTCTCTTGCTGCGCAGGCTCAGCGCCACGCGGCAACGCCAATGGCCGGGCGCACGTGGTTGCAACACGCGACACCGGTGACTCTGGGCATGAAAATCGCCGGATGGCTCGGCGCCGTGACCCGCAGCCGCCAGCGTTTGCGCGAGCTGAAACCCCGTTTGCTGGTGCTGCAATTCGGCGGAGCGTCGGGCACCCTCGCGGCATTGGGCGAACAAGCATTGCCGATTGCCCAGGCCTTGGCCGAAGAACTGCAACTGACCTTGCCGGAACAGCCGTGGCACACCCAGCGTGATCGCGTGGTGGAGTTCGGTGCGGTACTGGGTTTGATCGCCGGCAGCCTCGGCAAACTTGGCCGCGACATCAGTCTGTTGATGCAGACCGAGGCGGCGGAGGTTTTCGAGCCTTCGGCACCGGGCAAGGGCGGTTCGTCAACCATGCCGCACAAGCGCAATCCGGTCGGCGCCGCCGTGTTGATCGGCGCCGCCACGCGAGTGCCGGGGCTGGTGTCGACGTTGTTTAGCGCCATGCCGCAGGAGCACGAGCGCAGCCTCGGTCTGTGGCATGCCGAATGGGAAACCTTGCCGGAAATCTGCTGCCTCGTCTCGGGCTCACTGCAACAGGCGCGCCTGTTGGCTGATGGCCTGGAGGTAGACGCCGCACGCATGGCGCGCAACCTCGATCTGACCCAAGGGCTGGTGCTGGCCGAAGCGGTGAGCATCGTGCTCGCACAACGGGTTGGCCGCGACACGGCGCATCACTTGCTCGAACAATGCTGCAAACGTGCCGTGGCCGAACAGCGCCAGTTGCGCGCCGTGCTCGGTGACGAACCGCAGGTCACTGCGCAATTGAGCAGCGCTGAACTGGATAATCTCTTGAACCCCGCCCATTACCTCGGTCAGGCGCAGGTCTGGGTCGAGCGAGCGGTGGCCGAACACAACGCTTTGACTGTCTGAAGGAGAGGGCTGTGGCTTTCGTTCAACTCGCCGATGGCGAACTGCACTATCAAATTCAAGGCCCGGTCGATGCGCCGGTGCTGGTGCTGTCCAACTCTCTGGGCACCGACCTGCACATGTGGGACGTGCAGATGCCGGCATTCACCGAGCACTTTCGCGTGCTGCGTTTCGACACCCGCGGGCACGGCAAGTCGTTGGTGACGCCGGGGCCGTACAGCATCGAGCAACTGGGCCACGACGTGCTCGGGCTGCTGGATGCGCTGCACATCGAGCGCGCGCATTTCTGCGGGTTATCGATGGGCGGGTTGATCGGTCAGTGGTTGGGGATCAATGCCGGGCATCGGCTGCACAAACTGATCGTGTGCAACACGGCAGCGAAAATCGGCGATCCGTCAGTGTGGAACCCGCGCATTGAAACCGTCCTGCGTGACGGTGCTCCAGCAATGGTTGCGCTGCGCGATGCGTCGATTGCCCGCTGGTTTACCCCTAACTTTTCCCAAGCCCATCCGGCGGCGGCCAAGCAGATTACCGACATGCTCGCGGCGACTTCGCCAGAAGGTTATGCGGCCAATTGCGCGGCGGTGCGTGATGCCGATTTCCGCGATCAACTGGCGTCGATCAACCTGCCGCTACTGGTGATCGCCGGTACCGAAGATGCGGTAACGCCGCCGTCCGGTGGCCACTTCATTCAGGAGCATGTGCGCGGTGCCGAGTACGCCGAGTTCTACGCGGCGCATCTTTCAAACGTGCAGGCAGGTATCGCTTTCAGCGATCGCGTTTTGACGTTTTTACAGGCTCAGTGAGGAAGTTTTTGTGGACGAGAAACAACGTTACGACGAAGGCATGCAGGTCCGCCGCGCAGTGTTGGGCGACGCGCATGTCGATCGCAGCCTGACCACACTGACCGAGTTCAACTCGGAATTTCAGGAGATGATCACCCGCCACGCCTGGGGCGACATCTGGACCCGCCCAGGTTTGCCTCGGCATACCCGCAGCCTGATCACCATCGCCATGCTGATCGGCATGAACCGCGAGGGCGAACTGAAACTGCACCTGCGCGCGGCGGCCAATAACGGCGTGAGTCGTGGCGAGATCAAGGAAGTGATCATGCAGAGCGCGATCTACTGCGGGATTCCAGCGGCGAACGCGACTTTTCATCTGGCTGAGTCGGTCTGGGATGAGCTGGGCGTTGAATCCCGGGAGTGATTGTCTGGTTTGAAAAGATCGCAGCCTTCGGCGGCTCCTACAGGGGATTGCATTGCATATTGTAGGAGCTGCCGAAGGCTGCGATCTTTTGATCTTCAGACTGTGGCCACAATGAATATTCGCTTGAACGGAAACAGCGTGTGCCCGTTTTCCTCCTGCGGATAATGCGCATGCACCCGCATCAGAAAGTGATAAATGAAGCGCGCCTGTTCCTGCGACGTCAGCGCCTGCATCACCGGCCTTAGCGCCGAAACTTTTATCCAGTCATACACCGGCGACTTGCCGTCAACCACCTGTAATTGCTCGGTCTCCCAGATGTCCAGCGACGCGGTCAGCGGTGCGAGCAAACGGTAGTAATCCTCAAGTGACAGCAAGGGCCGCGCGGCCATGCGCTGACGCAGTTGCGGTGTGCCCAGTGGCGTGTTGCCGGGGCCGGCATCGGCGAGGGTGTCGAGCATCAGTCGATACCACAATGCATCGCGCCAGTCCGGCATGTGCGCCGCCAGGCACCCTCCATCATTGAGCAGACCCAGCAGGTTCGGCAGTAAGGTTTCATGACCGTTGATGAAATGCAGAACCGCCGCTGCGAAGAGCAGGTCAGCAGGTTGTTCGGGTCGCCAGTCGAGCACGTCGCAGTGTTGCCACGATGCGTTGATCGGCAGGCAGCTGGCTTGTTCAAGCATTTGCTGCGAGCTGTCGATTCCCTGCAGTTGTGCGTTTGGCCAGCGCTCGGCCAACAACCGAGTGGCAATGCCCGTGCCGCAACCAAGGTCGTAAATACGCTGTGGGGTTTGCAGGTCGACACGGTCGAGCAATTCGTTGGCCGGGCGTTGCCTGAGACGGGAAAACTGCTGGTAAGCCTTGGCATCCCAGTCGGGTGCCGTTTTGAGTCGAGCGATCATGAGGTGGTCCTCCGGTGATCAGCAGTGTCTTGCGTGACAACTTGGCTCAAGTCTTGGGGACCAACTACAACAGATAACGGAAGTGGGTAGGGTTGTACGCCTGAGTCCTTCAGGTTTTTCAACTCTACTCGCCAGCAAAGAAAGCTCCACCCGACCTGACGGGTGGCGTCCTGATGCGGTTTTTTTTGTAGGCGCTGCGGCACGCTGCGATCTTTTGATCTTGTTTTTCAGGATCAAAAGATCGCAGCATGCCGCCGCTCCTGACGAGGCGAGGTTAGAGCAAACTGATCGGATAGCTGACGATCAACCGGTTCTCATCAAACTCGTTATTGCTGAAATCCCGGCGCATGGTCGAATTGCGCCATCTGACGTTCAGGTCCTTGAGCGTGCCGCTCTGCACGGTGTAGCCCAGTTCCGATTCGCGGCCCCACTCCTTGCCGTCGGTGATGGTCCCGGTGTGTACGTTATCGCCGCTGATGTAGCGGTTCATCAGCGTCAGGCCGGGGACGCCGAGGGCGACGAAGTTGTAGTCGTGGCGGACCTGCCAGGAACGTTCCTGCGCATTGTCGTAGCTGGCGTTGTAGCTGTCGTTGGCCAGGGTGCCGCCGCTGGTGCCGTTGACGCGCATCCACGCGCTGTCGCCGGTGAGTTTTTGCAGGCCGACATAGAAGGTGCTGCCGCCATATTTTGCCGAGAACAATGCGGACCAGGTCTTGTTGTCGAGATCCCCGGCGCGCGCGCTGCCGTCGTCTTTGCCGTAGAAAAAACCGAGGTTGGCGCCCAGGGTCCATTCGCCCAGTGGCTGGCTGTGGATCAGATTGATGTATTGCTGGCTGTAGATGTCCTTGAGCTCGGCATTCCACAGACCGATCTGCGTGCGTTTTTCGTTGAAAGCGTATTCACCACCCTGGAAGTTGAAGCGATCAGAGGTGAACGCCGCTTTGCCGGTCATCGACATGTCGCTCATGCTGCTGTCGTCGCGCGGGCTGTTGGCGCGGAACTGGCCGCCGTACAGGGTCAGGCCGTCGATTTCTTTCGACGTGATCTGGCCGCCGCGGAAGGTTTGCGGCAGCGAGCGACCGTCGTCCGAACGCAGGATCGGCAGTACCGGCATCCATTCGCCGACCTTCACTTCGGTCTGCGACAGCTTCGCCTTGAACGCGACGTTGGTGCGGCCGAAGTTGTCCGCCGGGCGACCGTCATGATCCAGCGGCAACAGTTGCGTGCCGCCAGTGCCTTTGCCGCCATCGAGCTTCAGCGAATACAGCCCGAGCACGTCCATGCCGAAGCCGACGGTGCCTTGGGTGAAGCCGGATCTGGCGTCGAGGATGAAGCTTTGCGTCCACTCTTCAGCCCTGCCCTGAGCCTTGGTCGGGTTGGTGAAGTTGCGGTTGATGTAGAAGTTGCGCAGGTTCAGATTGACCTTGGCCCCTTCGACAAAACCGGCTTCTTCAGCCGCAACGGGCAAAGCCGCGCAAGCCAGTGCCAGGGCGATCAGGCCGGGGAATGCGTACGGCGCAGTTGGGTGGGTCATTGCAGTTTCTCTTGTTATTTTTTTGGGGCGAACGGAGTCCGGTGCCGGCGCTTTTCGCGGCGGGCATTGGCTTGCAGATTTCGGAATAAGCGGCAGTGATCAGCCGGACAGGGCAGGGCGCGGGGGCATGGTGTCGAACCTGATGTTATTGGTTTTGTGGGATGAATGGTGCGGGGCGCGGAGGCGGTGTTTCAATTGGGGAAAGCGGTTTTTGGGCGATTATCGAACGCAAGATTGAGCCGGGTTTTGCGATGCAGGTGATGGCCTTATCGCTGGCTTGCCAGCGATAGCAACCGCCCAGACAACACAACTTTCTGGCAGGCAACAAAAAGCCCACCAATAAGGTGGGCTCTTTGTGTTCAGCAGATGATCAGAACAACTTCATCTTCGGTGCTTCTTCTTTCTGTGGTTCGTTTTGCGCCGTCTGCGCATTCCAGCCACCACCCAATGCCTTGTACAGGTTGACCGCACTGGTCAGCTGCGCGAGGCGGTCGGTGATCAGCGCTTGTTGGGCGCTGAACAGCTGACGCTGGGCATCGAGGAAGGTCAGGTTGCTGTCGACACCGATGCGGTAACGACGCTCGGCCAGGCGGTAGTAATCCTGGTTGGCCTGTACGAAATCACGCTGCGCCTGCAATTGCTCGGTGTAGGTCTGGCGTGCGGCCAGGCCATCGGCGACTTCCTGGAAGGCCGTTTGAATGGACTTCTCGTAGTTCGCCACGCCAATGTCTTTCTGGATCTTGGCGTAGTCGAGGCTGGCGCGCAGGCTGCCGGCGTTGAAGATCGGCAGGTTGATCTGCGGCTGGAACAGCCACGTCCCCGAACCACCCTTGAACAGACCGGACAGGTCCGGGCTCAGGGTGCCCGCGTTGGCGGTCAGGCTGATGCTCGGGAAGAACGCTGCGCGGGCGGCGCCGATGTTGGCGTTGGCGGCCTTCAGGTTGTACTCGGCCTGAAGGATGTCCGGACGACGTTGCAGCAGGTCCGATGGCAGGCCCGGCGGTACGTCGCTGAGCAGGTCATCGGCCAGCGGTTTGGCCGTTTGCAGATTGGCCGGGATACCGGTGCCAAGCAGCAGGGTCAGGCTGTTTTCGTCCTGAGCGACCTGGCGGGTGTAACGCGCCAGTTGCGCCCGGGCGTTTTCCACCGAGGTGCGCGACTGCGCCAGATCCAGCGCCGAAGCCACACCGACTTCATTGCTGCGACTGGTCAGCTTGTAGCTTTCTTCGAAGGCACCGAGGGTGTCCTGAGTCAGCTTGAGCAGTTCCTTGTCGGCCTGCCAGGTCAGATAGGCGTTGGCGACGCTGGCGACCAGACTGATCTGGGTGCTGCGACGCGCTTCTTCAGTGGCGAAGTATTGTTGCAACGCTTGTTCGCTCAGGCTGCGCACCCGACCGAACAGGTCGAGTTCGTAGGCGCTGATGCCGACGGTGGCGGAGTACGAACTGCTGATCATCGACTCGCCGGTCTGCGACGCGCGCGCCGGCAGACGCTGACGGCTGCCGCTGCCATTGGCCGAAACCGCCGGGAACAGGTCGGCACGTTGAATGCGGTATTGAGCCGCATAAGCGTCGATGTTCAGTGCCGCGACACGCAGGTCGCGGTTGTTTTCCAGCGAAACCTGGATCAGCTGTTGCAGGGCCGGGTCATGGAAAAACTGCTTCCAGCCCTGCTCGGCAGCGGCTTGCGCCGGTGCCTGGGCCGGCGAGTACGCCGGCCCCTGCGGGTATTGGCCTGCGACCGGGGCCTCAGGCTGCTGATAGTCAGGTATCAGCGAGCAACCGCTCAGCACGAAGGCGGCGACTGCGAGGGAGAGTAGCGACTTGCTCATTGGCCAGCCTCTTTAGGAGTTTCTATGGCGTCATCCTTGTCGGCATTTTTACGCTGACCAATGGAAGACACGGTGACGAAGAACAGTGGAACCCAGAAGATCGCCAGGATCGTGGCCGTCAGCATACCGCCAATCACGCCAGTACCGATTGCATGCTGGCTGCCCGAACCGGCACCGGTCGAGATTGCCAACGGTACAACACCGAGCACGAAGGCCAGCGAAGTCATGATGATCGGTCGCAGACGCATGCGGCAGGCTTCAATCGCCGCTTCGCGCAAACTGCGCCCTTGCTCATGCAGTTCCTTGGCGAACTCGACAATCAGAATGGCGTTTTTCGCCGCCAGACCAATGGTTGTCAACAAGCCCACCTGGAAGTACACGTCGTTGGACAGACCGCGCAGGCTGGTGGCCATCAACGCACCGATGATCCCCAGTGGAACCACGAGCATGACCGCGATCGGAATCGACCAGCTTTCATACAGCGCCGCCAGGCACAGGAACACCATCAGCAGCGACAAGGCGTACAACGCTGGTGCTTGCGAACCGGACAGACGTTCTTCATAGGACAGACCGGTCCAGGAGATACCGACACCTGAAGGAAGTTTCTTGGCAATCGCTTCGACTTCCGCCATGGCCTCACCGGTGGAGTAACCCGGCGCCGGAGCACCCAGCACTTCTACCGCTTCCACACCGTTATAGCGTGCCAGCTTAGGCGAGCCGTAGATCCACTCGCCTTTGGCGAATGCGGAGAACGGAACCATGGTGCCGGAGGCGTTGCGCACATACCACTTCTTCAAGTCTTCCGGGCTCATGCGCGAGTCCGGCTGGCCTTGTATGTACACTTTCTTCACTCGACCACGGTCGATGAAGTCGTTGACGTAGCTACTACCCAACGCAATCGACAAGGTGTTGTTGATGTCGTTGATGGTAACGCCCAGGGCGCTGGCCTTCTCGTCATCGATTTCCAGCTGGAACTGCGGCTCGTCGTTCAAGCCATTCGGACGCACCTGGGTCAGGACTTTGCTCTGCGCCGCCATGCCAAGGAACTGGTTGCGTGCTGCCATCAGTTTTTCGTGACCGATACCGGCCCGGTCTTGCAGGAACACGTCGAAACCCGTGGCGTTACCCAACTCCAGTACTGCGGGTGGTGCGAAGGCAAACACCATCGCGTCGCGGAAACTGAAGAAGTGCTGTTGAGCACGGGCGGCCAGTTTGAACACGCTGTTATCAGCGTCTCGTTCGCCCCACGGCTTGAGCATGATGAACGCCATACCCGAGCTCTGGCCACGACCGGCGAAGTTGAAGCCGGTTACGGTGAACACCGAAGCCACCGCGTCAGCCTCACCGCCATCCTTGTTCGGACGCAGCAGGTATTCACGCATTTCATCCACGACCACCTGAGTGCGCTCTGCACTGGAGCCCGCCGGCGTCTGCACCTGGGCGAACAGAACGCCTTGGTCTTCTTCCGGCAGGAACGCGGTTGGAATGCGAGTGAATAGCCAGATCATGCCGACGACGATCAGCAGGTAAGCCAGCAAGTACGGCGCCTTGCGGGTCAGCATGTTGCCGACACCGCGTTCGTAGCTCCGCACGCCGCGGTCGAAGTTGCGGTTGAACCAGCCAAAGAAACCTTTCTTCGGCGTACCGTGCTCGCCTTTCGGAATCGGCTTGAGCATGGTCGCGCAGAGCGCCGGGGTGAAGATCAGGGCAACCAGTACCGAAAGGGCCATGGCCGAAACGATTGTGATCGAGAACTGCTTGTAGATCACACCCGTGGAACCGCTGAAGAACGCCATCGGCAGCAGTACCGCCGACAGTACGAGCGCGATACCGACCAGTGCGCCCTGGATCTGGCCCATGGACTTTTTGGTCGCTTCCTTGGGCGACAAGCCTTCCTCGCTCATCACCCGCTCGACGTTTTCCACCACAACGATGGCGTCGTCCACCAGCAAGCCGATGGCCAGCACCATACCGAACATGGTCAGGGTGTTGATGCTGAAACCGGCGGCGGCGAGGATGCCGAATGTACCGAGCAGTACCACCGGCACCGTCATGGTCGTAATGACCGTGGCGCGGAAGTTCTGCAGGAACAGGAACATCACCAGGAACACCAGCACCACTGCTTCGATCAGCGTGTGAACCACACCCTTGATCGATTCAGTCACTACCGGAGTGGTGTCGTACGGGAATACCACTTCCATGCCTTGCGGGAAGAATGGTTTCAGTCCGTCGATGGTGGTGCGCAAGGCCTTGGCCGTGTCGAGGGCGTTGGCACCGTTGGCCAGTTTTACCGCCAGGCCGGATGCCGGACTGCCGTTGAACTGGGCGCTGATCGCATAGTTCTCACCACCCAGGCCCACACTGGCGACGTCTTTGAGGCGGACCTGCGAGCCGTCCTTGTTGACCTTGAGCAGAATCTCTTTGAACTGCTCGGCGGTCTGCAGACGGGTCTTGCCGATGATGGTCGCGTTAAGCTGCTGGCCCTGTACGGCCGGCAAACCGCCGAGCTGACCGGACGACACCTGAACGTTCTGCGCCGCAATCGCGGTTTTGACGTCGACCGGGGTCAGGTTGAAGTTGTTCAACTTGGCCGGATCGAGCCAGATGCGCATTGCGTACTGGGCACCGAAGACCTGGAAGTCGCCGACACCCGCCGTACGGGAGATCGGGTCCTGCATGTTCGACACGATGTAGTTGGACAGGTCGTCCTTGCTCATGCTGCCGTCACGCGAGACCACGCCGATCACCAGCAGGAAGTTCTTCACTGCCTTGGTTACGCGGATACCTTGTTGCTGCACTTCCTGCGGCAACAGCGGGGTGGCCAGGTTCAGCTTGTTCTGAACCTGTACCTGCGCGGTGTCGGAGTTGGTGCCTTGCTCGAAGGTCGCAGTGATGGTCATGCTGCCGTCGGAGTTACTTTCCGAGGACACATAACGCAAGTTGTCGATACCGTTGAGCTGTTGTTCGATCACCTGGACCACGGTGTCCTGCACGGTTTGCGCCGAGGCGCCCGGGTAGGTCACGGAGATCGCAATGGCCGGTGGCGCAATGCTCGGGTACTGGTTGATCGGCAACTTCAGGATCGAAAGTGCCCCGACCAACATGATCACCAGGGCAATTACCCAGGCGAAAATCGGACGGTCGATGAAGAATTTTGACATGGGTTACTCCCCTTTGCCGCCGGCGGCTTTATCAGCTGCCTGTGCGGGGGCCGGGTTCTTTACTCCGACGTTGGTCGCTTCACTGGCTTTTACTTCGACACCAGGTTTGACGTATTGCAGACCTTCGGTGATCAGACGATCGCCCGCTTTCAGGCCATCTTCGATCAGCCACTGGCTGCCTACGGTGCGGCTGGCCTTGAGCTGACGCAGTTCAACCTTGTTGTCCGGGCCGACAACCAGTGCGGTCGGGGTGCCTTTGAGGTCGCGGGTCACGCCTTGCTGTGGCGCGAGGATCGCGGCGCTGTTCACGCCGGCCTGCAACTGGGCGTGGACGAACATGCCTGGCAGCAAGGTGTGATCAGGGTTCGGGAACACGGCACGCAGGGTCACGGAACCGGTGGTCTGGTCAACCGAGACTTCGGAAAATTCCAGCTTGCCGTCGAGCTTGTATTGGCTGCCGTCCTCGAGGGTCAGCTTGACTGCGGCGGCATTGTCGCCGGCCTTTTGCAGGCGACCACTTTCCAGCTCGCGACGCAGTTCCAGCATTTCAACCGAGGATTGAGTAACGTCGACGTAGATCGGATCGAGCTGCTGGATCACAGCCATCGCGTCGGTCTGGCCGTTGTTGACCAGCGCACCTTCGGTGACCGAAGAGCGACCGATGCGACCGGAAATCGGCGCGTAGACCTTGGTGTAGCGCACGTTGATCTGTGCGGTCTGCAAGGACGCTTCCGATTCCATGCGGTTGGCCACGGCAGTGTCGTATTCCTGACGGCTCACGGCTTGCTCATCGACCAATTGCTTATAGCGGTCGGAGATCGACTTGGTCGAACGCAGGTTGGCTTCGGCGCTTTTCAGGGTCGCTTCATAAACCGACGGGTCGATCTGATACAGCTGCTGGCCGGCTTTGACATCGCCGCCTTCCTTGAACAGACGCTTGAGAATGATGCCGTTGACCTGTGGTCGCACTTCAGCGATGCGGAACGCACTGGTGCGGCCCGGCAGCTCGGAGGTGAGGGTAAACGCTTGTGGTTGCAGGGTGACGACGCCGACCTGAGGAGGCGGAGCGGCCGGTGCCGCTTCTTCCTTTTTACATCCGCTGAGCAGCGATGCCAGGGCGACGGCAGTGACCAGAGCGGTAACAGCTGGCTTGAATTGCATGAAGATCCTCGGGTCAGGCGCGCAAAAAACGCACAAGAAGTGTGGAAGGGTAAAAAAATACTATCGGGTGGATAAGTAGCTTGCTAAGTAATATACTTACGTTCATGGTTGTTTGTAAACACCTTGGCCACGTACCCACCCTGTTACAAAAGTCGTTGCAAGGTTTGAAATTGTAGGCTGGGGAGCCGATTCAAGAGAGATCGACCCCCTCTTTGTTCAGCGGATGTTCAATCCATCCCTGAAATATCCTGTTTGAGGTTTTACTGCCATGGTCCGTCGTACCAAAGAAGAAGCTCAGGAAACGCGAAGCCAGATTCTCGAAGCGGCAGAGAAAGCGTTCTATGAACGGGGCGTGGCCCGCACGACTTTGGCGGATATCGCGACAATGGCCGGCGTCACGCGCGGCGCCATTTACTGGCATTTCAGCAACAAGGCCGATCTGGTGCAGGCCATGCTCGACAGCTTGCATGAGCCGCTGGATGAATTGGCCAAAGCCAGTGAAAGCGAAGATGAACTCGACCCGTTGGGCTGCATGCGCAAATTGTTGATTCATTTGTTTCATCAAGTTGCGCTGGATCCGCAGACCCGTCGCATCAACGAAATTCTGTTTCATAAGTGCGAGTTCACCGATGAAATGTGCGATCTGCGCCAGCAGCGCCGGACGGCCAGTCTCGATTGCAATCTGCGTATCGGGTTGACCCTGCGTAATGCGGTGAATCGCGGCCAGTTGCCGGAAGATCTCGACACTGTCCGTGCGGCCATCAGCATTCATGCCTATATCGATGGCCTCCTCTATGGGTGGCTATTGGCTCCGGACAGCTTCGAGTTGCACGCCGAAGCCGAGCGTTGGGTCGACACAGGGATGGACATGCTGCGGCTGAGCCCCAGCCTGCGCAAATGAACAATCTGTAATTGGCACAGCTTATGTCAGTTGGCCTGCTTTTATACAGATTTGTGGCGCGCAGTTTACAGGGAGTGAATGACGGATTTTGTAGGGTTTTTGTGTCGAGCGTGTGAACGAGTGTGAGGCGCTGGCCCTAACCCTCTCCCTCGGGAGAGGGCTGGGGTCAGGGGCCAGGTATCACGCCGCGCAATCAATCTCCAGGTGGACACAAAAAAGCCCCCGACTTTTACTGGTCGGGGGCTTTTGCGTTTCTGCGTCAAGGCTTACAGCGTTGGATAGTCGATGTAGCCAACCGGGCCTTTAGCGTAGAACGTTTCCGGGTGTGGCTCGTTCAGCGGCGCATCGGCTTTCAAGCGCGCTGGCAGATCCGGGTTGGCAATGAACGGTACACCGAACGCCACGGCGTCAGCCTTGCCGCTGGCCAGCCATGCGTTGGCGCTGTCCTTGGTGAAGCGTTCGTTGGCGATGTACGGGCCGCCGAAGGCTTCCTTGAGTTGCGGGCCGAGGCTGTCGGCGCCTTCTTTCTCGCGGGAGCAGATGAAGGCGATGCCACGCTTGCCCAGCTCACGTGCCACGTAGGTGAAGGTTTCAGCCAGATTGTCGTCGCCCATGTCGTGGGAATCAGCACGTGGTGCCAGGTGCACGCCGACACGACCGGCGCCCCAGACTTCGATGGCCGCGTCAGTCACTTCCAGCAGCAAGCGGGCACGGTTTTCCAGGGAGCCGCCGTAGTTGTCGGTGCGCTGGTTGGTGCTGCTTTGCAGGAACTGGTCGAGCAGGTAACCGTTGGCGCCGTGGATTTCCACGCCATCAAAACCGGCCGCCTTGGCGTTCTCGGCACCGGTGCGGTAAGCGTCGACGATCTCGGCGATTTCAGCGGTTTCCAGTGCGCGCGGGGTTGGGTAGTCGGCCATTGGACGCACCAGGCTGACGTGACCTTTGGGCTGGATAGCGCTCGGTGCGACTGGCGCTTCACCGTTCAAATACGAAGGGTGAGAGATCCGGCCCACGTGCCACAGTTGCAGGAAGATCTTGCCGCCGGCGGCGTGAATGGCTTTGGTCACGTTGGTCCAGCCACGCACCTGATCGTTCGACCAGATGCCCGGGGTGTCCGGATAGCCGACGCCCATCGGGGTCACCGAAGTGGCTTCGCTGAGAATCAGGCCGGCGGAGGCGCGTTGTACGTAGTACTCGGCCATCAGCGCGTTTGGCACACGGCCTTCGTCAGCGCGGCAGCGGGTCAGCGGGGCCATGATGATGCGGTTGGCCAGCTCGATGTCGCCCAGTTTGATCGGATCGAAAATAGTTGCCATGAAATACAACCCTCTTGGTTTAAGTGGTTAATCAGTGAGTCGCAGGGGCCAGTTCGGCATTGCCGTTCTGACGGAAAGTAATCAAGGTCACCAGCAGGGCAAGCACTGCCAGGGCAGCGGCGGCCAAAGGCACGCTGGTCAGGCCGAAGCCGTGGGCGATGACACTGCCGCCGACCCAGGCGCCGAGGGCGTTACCGACGTTGAACGCGCCGATGTTCAGGGTCGAGACCAGGTTCGGTGCAGCTTTGCCGAAGGTCACTACGTTGATTTGCAGTGCCGGTACGGCTGCGAATGAAGCAGTGGCCCAGAGGAACAAGGTGATTTCAGTCGGGATCAGCGCGACGCTGGTCCAGCTCAACACCGTGGAAATCACCGCCATCGCCACGAACACGCCAATCAGGGTGGCAGCGAGGCGTTTGTCTGCGAGCTTGCCGCCGATGATGTTGCCGACGGTAAGACCGAGACCGATCAACAGCAGCGTCCAGGTCACGCCTTTTGGCGAGACGCCAGTGACATCGCCGAGCAGCGGGGCGACGTAGGTGAAGAGGGTGAACATCGAGGCAGCGAACAGAGCGGTCATGCTCAGCGACAGCCAGATACCGGCGCCTTTGAGGGCGGCGAGTTCGGCGCGCATATCGAGCTTTTCTTCGTCACGTTTGGCCGGCAGGAAGCGGATCAGGCCGATCAGCGCGATCACACCGATCACGGTCACTGCCCAGAAGGTCGAACGCCAGCCGGCCTCCTGACCCAATGCGGTGCCCAGCGGCACGCCGAGGACGTTGGCCAGGGTCAAACCGGTAAACATCAGGGCGACTGCCGAAGCGCGTTTGTTCGGCGCCACCAGACCTGCCGCCACCACCGAACCGATACCGAAGAACGCACCGTGGCACAGCGCGGTGACGACACGGGCGAACATCAGCACGTTGTAGTCGCTGGCCATCGCACAGAGCAGGTTGCCGACAATGAAGACGCCCATCAGCGCGACGAGTGCAGCCTTGCGCGGCAATTTGGCGGTGGCCAGTGCCATGAACGGCGCACCGATGGCCACGCCCAGGGCGTAGCCGGTCACCAGCCAGCCGGCGCCGGGAATCGACACACCGAGGTCGGCCGCCACATCGGGCAGCAGGCCCATGATGACGAATTCGGTGGTGCCGATGGCGAAGGCGCTCAAGGCGAGTATGAGTAGCGAGAGGGGCATCGTTGTTTCCTTGTGGGCTGGCTGACGTTAAGGGTCAGAGCTCTTTACTGAGTGTGCTGAGGAACGCCTGAATCACGTCCTCGTTACGTTTGAAAAAGTGCCATTGACCGGCCTTCTGGCTGCTGATCAGTCCGGCGCGTTGCAGGGTCGCCAAATGGGCGGACACGGTTGATTGCGACAGACCGCAGCGTTGATCGATCTGCCCGGCGCAAATGCCGTACTCGTGGTTGTGCAACTGTTCAGGGAATTCGCCTTTCGGGTCTTTCAGCCAGTTGAGGATGTCTCGCCGTACTGGGTGTGCCAGGGCTTTTATTATTTCGTCGAGGTCAAGGTTCATGGCAGGGTGCTCGGTGTGTAAAACGCTATATCGCGATGAGGCGAACTTTAAATCGCTACTTCGCGATATACCAATATGATTTTGATCTGACGACCGCACAAATCGGTATATCGGGTTATAACGATACGCAGGGTGTATTGGAACGAGGGCGCGGTGCTAAGCTGCGCCCATGAACTATCTCGCACATTTGCATCTCGGTGGCCAGCGCCCCGACCAATTACTCGGCAGTCTGTATGGCGATTTCGTCAAAGGCCGGCTGCAAGGGCAGTTTGCCCCGGAGGTCGAGGCGGGGATTCAACTGCATCGACGGATTGACGTGTTCACAGATCGCCACCCGCTGGTGGACGTCGCGCTGGGGCGGTTTTCCGATACCCGTCGGCGTTATGCCGGGATCGTCCTTGATGTCTTTTTCGACCACTGTCTGGCGCGGGACTGGCGGTTGTATGCGGATCAACCGCTGGCGCAGTTCACCGCTGACGTTTATCGAGTGTTGTCCCGTGAACCGCAATTGCCCGAGCGCCTGGCGAAGATTGCGCCGCACATGGTCGCCAATGACTGGTTGGGCTCGTATCAGGAGTTTGAAGTGCTTGATCAGGTGCTGCGCGGGATCTCCCGGCGATTGAGCCGGCCAGAGGAACTGGCGCGGGCGATGCAGGAATTGCGGCGGTTGTATGAGCCGCTGAGTGAAGACTTCCGACTTTTCTACCCGCAACTCCAGGACTTCGCCCAGTCTCCAGCAACCCCCTGAATCCCTGTGGGAGCTGGCTTGCCAGCGATGGCGTCAGCACATTCAACATTCGTGTCGGCTGGTCTATCGCTATCGCTGGCAAGCCAGCTCCCACAGGGGCGAGGGTGATTTCTGGATTTGTATTTCAGGCGGCGATTGCCGGGCGCATTGGGGATTGTCGGGTTTCCGGAATCGATCCAAACAACACCTTCTGCACCGCCTGCTGCGCTTCAAACGCCAGCGCCGCACGTTCCCGCCCCTCGCAGGCGATCGGCTTGAGCAGGTGCACTTCGACATCGCCGCAATCATTGCTGAACAGACGCATCAGGTGCGACAGCAGATCATCGTCACCAATGAACGGTGCCAACGTATCGACTTCGCCGTCACGCAGATAACGGATCGCCACCGGTTGCAGCATCACCTCTGAATCAATCGCCGCCGACAGCAAGCGACCGTGAAAGGTGCGCAGTGAACGGCCATCGGTGGTCGTGCCTTCCGGGAACATCAGCAGTGAATGATCGGTTTGCAGGTGCCGGGTCATCTGTTTGCGGATCAACTGGCTGTCGCCCGAGCCACGACGGATAAACAGGCTGCCAGCCTTGGCTGCGAGCCAACCCGCGACCGGCCAGGTGCGCACTTCGGCCTTGGACAGAAACGATAGCGGTGTGAGCATGCCCAGCAGCGGAATATCGGTCCACGACACATGATTGCTGACCCACAACATCGGCTGCTTTGGCAGTTCACCGTGGACGGTCATGCGAAAGGGCAGGGCATTGCTCAGACGCGCCATGAAAAAGCGCGACCAGCGCTGGCGACGTTCCATCGAGTGCGCCAGGCCAATCCTCTCGAACACGCCGAACAGACTGGCCATGGTCAATCCCAGCGATACCACCAGCAGCACTCGCGCGATCCGCGCGTAAACCCGCAACCGGCTCATCACACGGCCGCCTTGAAGTGCTTGGCGTAGCGCGGGCAGAGTTCGTCGCGCTTGAGCAGGATGAACACGTCGGCGACCTGGAAGTCTTCGTCCCAGCACGGCTCGCCGCAGATCTTCGCGCCCAGGCGCATATAAGCCTTGAGCAGCGGCGGCATTTCGGCGATCACGTTCGACGGAATGTCGAGGGTTGGCAGCGGTTTTTTCGGCTCGGCACGCAAGTTTTCGGTGCACAGATAACGTTCGCGCAGACGCTGCATGATCGCGTGAGCCTGTACGCCACCGTCCTGCATCGGGATGCTCGCGCACCCCATCAAATAGCTGTAGCCGCCCTCGTTCAACACTTCGGCCAATTCACCCCACAGCACTGCAATCGTCCCGCCGTTGCGGTAGGCCGGGTCGACGCAGGTGCGGCCGATTTCCAGGATCGGGCCTTGCAGATGGGCGAGGCCATGCAGGCTGAATTCTTCTTCGCTGTAGAACTTGCCAAGGCTGCTGGCGGCGGTGTGATCGAGCAATCGCGTGGTCGCCACCAGGCTACCAGTGTTCAGGTCACGCACGCCGATGTGGCTGCAGTGAACATCATAATCATCCATGTCCAGACCCAGTTCCGCGCCTTTCAGTTTGGCGTTGAACTCGCCGCTGAAGACGCTGAATCGCAGGGCCTGGGCTTGCTGCAAGGCCTCGGCGCCGATCAGGCGTTCGGCTTGCAGACGGCGTTCATTGCCGGTGTCGCTGATGCGGGCGATCTGAGTCATTTGAATCTCCGTACGGGCCTTGAACCCGTCATGGGTTGCAGCCGATCGACTTTCTTTATGCAGCCGTGTTGTGCAAAGTCAGGCTATGTAGCCCCGGTGTCATCGCCATGAACCTTTGGTGATGCTTATATGACAGCCCACAAGGAGCCTCTTATGCCCTGGCCAGATCTGTTGCAAAGCCGTGAACGATTGCCCGCCGTTGCTGACCTGGCCGAGGGTTTTGCGACGTTGTTGCAGCAGTTGGGCAACGTCACGCCGTTCGAATTGGCGGTGGCGGGCGGGCGGCGGATGGCGACGCCAGGGCTGGCGTTTCTGGTCGGTTATCAAGCGGCATTGCGCATGTTGTGGCCGAGCGCACCGCTGAGCCTCGGCGCGTTGTGTGCGACCGAACAGCGCAGCCTGCGTCCGGCCGACATGCAAACGCGGCTGACGGATTTGCGCTTGAGTGGCGCCAAGGATTTCGTTACCGCCGGCGATGCGGCGGACTGGCTGCTGATCGCCGCACGCAGTGAAGAGGCCGGCGCAACGCCGCGCCTGAGTCTGGCAGTGGTGTATCCCGGTGAGCCCGGTGTGACGGTGGAAAAACTGCCGGCTCTGCCGTTGATGCCCGACATCAGCCATGGCCGGCTGCATCTCGATGGTGCTCTGTGCGAGTTGCTCGCGGGGGATGGCTGGGATGCTTACGTCAAACCGTTTCGCACGCTGGAAGATGTCTACGTGCTGAGCGCGATGACCGCCTGGTTTTACGGTGTCGGGCAGGACAGCGACTGGCCACAGACGCTGCAACTGCGCTTGCTGGCGCTGCTGGCCGGGTGTGCGGAGATGAGTCGACAGCCGCCGAACAATCCGGCGGGGCATGTGTTGCTCGGTGGGTTGTTTGCGCAGTTTGATGCGCTCAAGACCGAGCTTGACCAAGCGTTAAGCGAAGGTGATCCGGAATGGGCGCAGATGTGGCAGCGTGATCAGGCGGTGATGCAGTTGGCCTCCGGTGCCCGAGCCAAGCGCCTGGTCAAGGCTTTGGCGGTGATCTGACGGGCCCCATCGCTGGCAAGCCCGCTCCCACAGAATTGTGTGATTGCCACAGATTGTCTGTACACCATTCACCCTGTCGGAGCTGGCTTGCCAGCGATGACGGCCTGATGAACAGCCAGGATCGCCAATTTGTCATGAGCCCCGACTACGCTCAGCAGGTTCTCCCCAAGAGCCCTCACCATGTTCAAAGGCCTGTCGCTGTTTCTGCTGCTGATCAGCTTCACCGTTCAGGCCGAATCATGGCCCGGCGAACAATGGCCGGTTGGTCCGCAGATCACAGCGGTTGAGGATCTTCAGGCCTACGCCTTCCCACCCCGCGACGACACCACTCGCCAAGGCATCCGCACCGATGCCCTGTTGGTCATCCGCGATGGCCAGATCATCTACGAACGCTACGCCGGCCCGACTAACGCGCAAACCCCACACCTGACCTGGTCGATCAGCAAAAGTCTGATGGCTGCGGTGCTTGGCGTTGCCTACGGTGAAGGCCTGTTCAAGCTCGATGATCCAGCCGTGAAGTTCTACCCGGCGCTGGAAAAACATCCGGCGATCACTATTGCCGATCTGCTGCATTGGGCCTCGGGCATCGACTGGCAGGAAGACTATGAATACGCCCCGCTGAAATCCTCGGTGGTGGCGATGCTCTACACCCGTGGTCACCAGGACATGGCGCGATTCACCGCCGATCACCACAGCTACGCCGTACCGGGGCAGGCATTCCGTTACTCCAGTGGCGACAGCAATCTGCTGGCGGCCGCGTTGAAATCCATCGTCGGCCCACAGCGATATCCGGATTATCCATGGACTGCTTTGTTCGAGCCTTTGGGCATTCGCAGCGCGGTGTGGGAAACCGATGCCAACGGTACGTTTGTCGCATCGTCCTATGCCTACCTGACCGCTCGGGATCTGGCGCGTGTCGGTGTGTTGATGGTCCGCGGCGGACGCTGGAATGATCTGCAATTGCTGCCCAAGGAATGGCTCACCTTCAACCTGCAACCCTTCGCCGGCTACAAGGCCGATCAGGATGAAGCTGTGCCCGGCGGCCACTGGTGGCTCAACCGCCCGGCGGATGGCGAGCCATCGCCGTGGTCCGACGCACCGCCCGATACCTTCGCCGCGCTGGGGCATTGGGGCCAGGCGCTGTACGTCATCCCCAGCGAAAAACTGGTGATCGTGCGCTACGCCGATGACCGCGATGGCAGTTACCGCCACAACGAACTGCTCAAGCGTGTGCTTGCGGCGGTGCGGCCGTGAAGCGGTTCTTGCTGCTGGTATTGCTCGTCGTGCTGCTCGGCTGGATCGGCTATGCGCGCGAAAACCTCTGGGCCTTCCCGGACATCATCAGCGCCTACACAGCGAAGGAATACTGTTCGTGCCGCTACGTCATGAACAACGACGCCGAATATTGCCGCGGCTATGTGAAGCAGTGGCTGCCAACCAGCGGCTTCAGCGATGACGTCGATAGCAAAACCATCACCGTCAGCGGCATGGGCCGCAGCAACAGCGCGCAATGGTTGAGTGAGCGCCAGGGCTGCCGCCTCAATCCCTGAAACACACCATTGCCCTGCAAACGGAAAACCCTGTAGGAGCTGCCGCAGGCTGCGATCTTTTGATCTTCGATTTGCAATAACGCCCCAGCCAGTTAATGTTCGGCTCAGGTTTATCGCCCCCACGAGTTCTCAATGTTCAACCGCTCCCTCTACAAAACCCTGTCCTGCCTGCTGCTGGCTGCCGCTGCGTTGCCGGCGCAGGCCAATTGGTACCTGGACGGCGAGTCGTCACGGCTTTCGTTTGTCAGCACGAAAAACGCCCATATCTCCGAAGTGCAGCGCTTTCTGGTGCTGCATGGCAAGGTCGATCCGAACGGTCGCGCCGAGGTCGAGGTCGAGATGGATTCGATCAACAGCGGCATCCCGCTGCGTGACGAGCGCATGCGCAAGGAGCTGTTCCAGATCGAGCAATTCCCTGACGCGACCATCACCACCCAGATCGACCTGCGCCCGATCAACGATCTGGCCCCCGGTGCGCAACTGGAACTGCGTCTGCCGCTGACCGTCACTCTGCATGGCAAGCAACACGAGTACCCGGCCGAGCTGCTGGCAACGCGTCTTGATGATCGACGCTTCCAGGTGGTGACACTGGAGCCAGTGGTGATCAACGCCGAGGATTTCGATCTTGCCCCAGGGCTGGAAAGCCTGCGCAAACTGGCCGATTTGTCGGCCATCAGTTTGTCGGTGCCGGTGGGTGCGGTACTGATTTTCACGGCGCGCTGACATGCGCGGCGCGATCTTCCCTTGGCGTGACGGCAACCGTTTCGAGCTGTTGATCGACGGCCCGCAATTCTTCCCGCGCATGCTTGAGCAGATTGCCGGCGCCCAGGAGCAGATCGAGCTTGAGCTGTACCTCGTCGAGGCTGGCGCCTGTGCCGAAACCATCGTGCAAGCGCTGGTGCTGGCCGCCGAGCGGGGTGTGCGCGTGCGCTGCCTGTTCGACGACTACGGCAGCCTCGCGTTTACCCTGAACCTGCGTAAACGCTTGACGCACGCCGGGGTTGAGCTGCGCTTTTACAATCGCCTGCACTGGCGGCGCTGGGTCGGTAATTTCTATCGTGACCACCGCAAACTGCTGCTGGTTGATCAGCGGCTGGCGGTGGTCGGCGGCACGGGTGTCACCGATGAGTTCTGGACCCCGGGGCACGACACCAGCGAGTGGCACGAAGTGATGGTGGAAATCAGCGGCCCGCTGGTGCTCGACTGGCAGCTATTGTTCGACCGCCAGTGGATCGCCAACCGCCATCGCCGTGCCTGGAAGCCATCCGCGCATGTCGGCTTGCCGCGTTTGCCCAAGGTGCCGGACATGGGCGAGGGCATGGGCCGCGTGGCTTACGCCGACGCCCGCCAGCACCGCGACATTCTGCAATCACTGTTTCGCGCGCTGAACAGCGGGCAAAAACGTATCTGGATGGCCACGCCGTACTTCCTGCCGACGTGGAAAATCCGCCGATCGCTGCGCAAGGCCGCTGCCCGAGGTGTCGACGTGCGCCTGCTGTTGACCGGGCCGCGCACCGATCACCCGTCCGTGCGCTACGCCGGGCATCGCTACTACCCGCGACTGCTCAAGGCCGGCGTGCAGATTTACGAATACCAGCCGTGCTTCCTGCACCTGAAAATGGTGCTGGTGGATGATTGGGTGAGCATCGGTTCGTGCAACTTCGATCACTGGAATTTACGCTTCAATCTGGAGGCGAATCTTGAGGCGCTCGATCCGTCGTTGACGGCAGCGGTGGTGGCGAGTTTCGAGAAGGATTTCGGCTTGAGTCAGCGGGTGAGCCTGGAGGAGTGGCAGAGGCGGCCGTTGTGGCGGCGGGTGAAACAGAGAATGTGGGGGTGGGTGGATCGGTTGGTGGTTAACATCCTCGACCGCCGCGGGTAAAACCGATTTTGAATACACCCTAAATCCAATGTGGGAGCGAGCCTGCTCGCGAAGGCGGTGTGTCAGTCAGTAATTGTTTATCTGAATGACCGCTTTCGCGAGCAGGCTCGCTCCCACAGGGTTTGCGGTGTGCTTGCAGTTACAGCAACTCAAAACTCTGCTGCGTCACATTCTGAGAGTCCAGACCGATCTGCACGTTGAACTTGCCGGGCTCGGCCGCGTACTTGAGTTGGGCGTTGTAGAACTTCAGCTCCTCCTCGGTGATGGTGAAGTGCACGACTTTCTGTTCGCCAGCCTTGAGCATGATTTTCTGGAAGTTCTTCAGTTCTTTCACCGGGCGAATCATCGAACCGGTAACGTCCTGAATGTACAGCTGCACCACGGTTTCGCCGTCACGCTTGCCGGTGTTCTTCACCATCACACTGGCGTCGAGCTTGCCGCTGGCGTTCAGGGTGGTCGAGGACAGCGCCATGTCGCTCAGGCTGAAATCGGTATAGCTCAGGCCGTAACCGAACGGGAACAGCGGGCCCGTCGTGTCATCGAAATACTGCGAGGTGTAGTTGCCCGGTTTGCCCGGTGTGAACGGCCGGCCAATGCTCAGGTGGTTGTAGTAGGTCGGAATCTGCCCAACGGAGCGTGGGAAGGTCACCGGCAGTTTGCCCGACGGGTTGTAGTCGCCGAACAGCACGTCAGCGATGGCGTTGCCGCCCTCGGTGCCGCTGAACCAGGTTTCCAGAATCGCATCGGCCGACTGGTTCTCTTCGAGAATAGTCAGTGGGCGGCCGTTCATCAAGACCAGCACCAACGGCTTGCCGGTGGCTTTCAGCGCGCGGATCAGCTCGCGCTGTGTTTCCGGGATGTTCAGGTCGGTGCGGCTGGAAGACTCGTGGGACATGCCACGGGACTCGCCTACGGCTGCGACGATCACGTCGGCATCCTTGGCGGCTTTCACCGCTTCATCGATCAGCACATTGGCCGGGCGCGGATCATCAACCACTTCCGGCGCATCGAAGTTGAGGAAGTTCAGGTAATCGAGCACCTTCTTGTCGCTGGTGATGTTCGCGCCACGGGCGTAGATCAGGTTCGATTTGTCGCCGATAAGGGCGTTCATGCCGTCGAACAGGGTCACCGATTGCGCCGGACGACCGGCGGCGGCCCAACTGCCCATCATGTCGATCGGCGCCTTGGCCAGCGGGCCGACCAGCGCGATTTTTGCAGTCTTCTTCAGTGGCAGGGTTTCGTTCTGGTTCTTCAGCAGCACCAGGCTGCGACGCGCGACGTCACGGGCGTCGGCGCGGTGCAGGCGGCTTTCGGCGTAGGTGTCGGCCGGATCATCTTTAGCCTTGCCGATGCGCAGGTACGGGTCCTTGAACAGGCCCATGTCGTACTTGGCCGCAAGGACTTCACGCACAGCGTTGTCGATGTGTTTCTGTTCGATCTCGCCGGATTTGAGCAGCCCTGGCAGCTCTTTGCCGTACAGGGTGTCGTTCATGCTCATGTCGATGCCGGCCTTGATCGCCAGTTTCGCCGCTTCACGACCGTCGCGAGCCACACCGTGCTTGATCAGTTCAAAGATCGCGCCATGGTCACTGACCGCCAGGCCCTTGAAGCCCCAATCCTTGCGCAACAGATCGTTCATCAACCATGTGTCAGCGGTGGCCGGAATGCCGTTGATCGAGTTCAGCGCCACCATCACACCACCGGCGCCGGCATCGATCGCGGCGCGGTACGGCGGCAGGTAATCCTGGTACATCTTCACCGGGCTCATGTCGACGGTGTTGTAGTCGCGACCGCCCTCGACCGCGCCGTACAAGGCAAAGTGCTTGACGCTGGCCATGATGCTGTCGGCCGTGTTCGGGGCATCGCCCTGATAGGCCTTGACCATGACTCGGGCGATGCGCGAAGTGAGGTAGGTGTCTTCACCGAAACCTTCGGAACTCCGGCCCCAGCGCGGGTCGCGGGAGATGTCGACCATCGGCGCGAAAGTGATGTCGAGGCTGTCAGCGGCGGCCTCTTTGGCGGCAACGCGCCCTGAGCGACCGATGGCGTCCATGTCCCAGCTCGAGGCGAGGGCCAGCGGAATCGGGAAAATCGTACGGTGACCGTGGATCACGTCGTACGCGAAAAACATCGGAATCTTCAGGCGACTGCGCATGGCAGCGTCCTGCATCGGACGGTTTTCCGCGCGGGTGATCGAATTGAACGTGCCGCCGATGTTGCCGGTGGCGATCTCCTTGCGGATCAGCTCGCGGGGCATTTCCGGGCCGATGCTGATCAGGCGCAACTGGCCGATCTTTTCGTCGAGGGTCATTTGCTTCATCAGGTTGCTGATGAAGGCGTCCTTGTTTTCCAGAGGAACCGAGGTCTCAGCGGCCAATACTTGATGACTGGCCAGACTGATGAACAGGCCCAGCAAACACAGCTTCTTCATGAATATTTTTCTCAAGGGCACAAACGGCAATGCAATGCCGGCCAGCCAAAATTTAGGGAGCGACTATTGTTGTTCGGGTGCGGGCGCAAAAACGCCAAGGCAAAAAAACACCGTTGACCGCAGGCAGCTCGACCGCGCAGGCACTTTTTAGCCCATTGACCGGTCGCAATCCAGTGGCGCGGCCGATTATGCCCCAACCACCGGCTGAGAAGGTTTCGCGCTCGGTTTTTTAATGAAATGTGTCAGGGAGCATCACTGCAATGAATGTAAGTCCAACCTATCGCTCGCGTTTGCAGGTCGCCACATTGTTGATGCTGGCGACTTTGCTGACCGCGTGTGGCATCAATAACATCCCGACCCTCGACGAACAGGCCAAGGCCGCGTGGGGGCAGGTGCAGAACCAGTATCAGCGCCGCGCTGACCTGATCCCCAATCTGGTGGAAACGGTGAAGGGCTATGCCGCCCACGAAAAGGAAACCCTGACCGCAGTGATCGAAGCCCGGGCGAAAGCCACGTCGATTCAGGTTGATGCCAGTACTCTCGACAATCCCGAGAAGCTCAAGCAGTACCAGCAGGCGCAGGATCAATTGAGCGGCGCATTGAGCCGTTTGATGGTGGTGTCCGAGCGTTATCCGGATCTGAAGGCCAATCAGAACTTCCTCGCCCTGCAATCGCAGCTCGAAGGCACGGAAAACCGCATCGCCGTGGCACGACGCGATTTCATTCTGGCGGTGCAGAAGTACAACACCGAGATCCGCACCTTTCCCGGTCGCCTCTGGCACAGCGTGATGTACAGCGACCTGCCGATGCGCGAAACCTTCGAAGCCACTACGCCTGGTGCGGAAAAGGCCCCGCAAGTGAAGTTCTGATTCGAGGTTGCCCATGCGTGTGTTGAAAATAGGCCTGGTGCTGATGCTGTGGATGTTCGCCGTCAGCGCCCGGGCCGAGTTGACGTTCCCGGCGCTGAGCGGGCGCGTGGTGGACGAGGCGCAGATGATCGAGCCATCGGTGCGCGCGCAATTGAGCCAACAGTTGCAGGCCCACGAACAGGCCAGCGGAGAGCAATTGGTCGTGGTCACGCTGCCCGATCTGCAAGGCACCACCATCGAGGATTATGGCGTCCAGCTCGGCCGCCATTGGGCCATAGGGCAAAAGGACAAGAATAACGGCGCGCTGCTGATCGTTGCCCGTGACGAGCGCAAATTGCGCATCGAAGTCGGTTATGGCCTGGAAGACCGGCTGACCGATGCGCAAACCTCGGTGATCATCCATCAAGTCATCACGCCCGCGTTCAAGACCGGCAATTTCAGCAAAGGCATCAGCGACGGCGTGGCGGCGATGCTGGTTGTGCTGGGCGGCAATCCGCTGGACGAACCGTCGACGGTGTATGAGTCCAGCGGGGACCCGCAGAGCGATTTCATCTCGCGCCATCCGACGTTGTTCGTTTTTCTGGTGATGTTGTTCATCCTGACGGTGTTTGTCTGCCAGATGCTCGGTATCCTGCCGACCGGCCGTGGCGGCTCCGGTGGCGGCGGAGGTTTTGGCGGTGGCGGCGGATTTGGTGGCGGCGGTGGCGGTGGGGGTTTCAGCGGCGGCGGGGGCAGTTTCGGCGGCGGTGGTTCGTCCGGCGGCTGGTGACATTAAAAGAATAATGAGCAGGCACTTTTTGACATGGCATTACTGACTGAACACGAACAACGCAAAGTCGCCGAGGCGATCGCACGGGTCGAGCGCGACACCGATGCCGAACTGGTGACAGTGCTGGCGGCTCGCGCCGATGACTACGCATACATCCCGCTGCTGTGGGCCAGCCTGCTGGCGCTGGTGGTGCCGGGCGTCGTGCATTATCTGACCGGCTGGCTGACCCTGCGCAGCCTGTTGCTGGTGCAGTGGGGCCTGTTCATTGTGCTGTGCCTGCTGTTTCGCCTGCCGAAGATCACCACACATCTGGTGCCACGCCGTGTACGACACTGGCGTGCATCGAACCTTGCGCGGCGACAGTTTCTCGAACAGAACCTGCATCACACCGTGGGCAGCACCGGCATGCTGATTTTCGTCTGCGAGGCCGAGCGCTATGTGGAGATTCTGGTGGATGAGGGGATCTCGAAGCGGTTGGGCAATGAAAGCTGGGATGTGATTGTCGCCGCGTTTACCGAGCAGGTACGGCAGGGGCGCACGCTTGAGGGGTTTGTCACTTGCATCGAGGCGTGTGGGGAATTGCTCAAGGTGCATGTGCCGGTGACGCAGGTGAGGAATGAGTTGCCGAATCGGTTGGTAGTGTTGGCCTGAAAAGGTTTGTGTGCCTTGAAATCCAGCCCCTCACCCCAGCCCTCTCCCAATGGGAGAGGGGGAAAGGGAGCCGATATTTGTTGGTTTTAAACCTGAGTTCGGCTCGATAATTCAGGTCGGCGTAGTTTGAGATAACACCTCGGTCAGTCCCCTCTACCTCTGGGAGAGGGCTAGGGTGAGGGCCGCTTTAAAAACCGTTCGGTAAATAAGAGCGTGTCCCCAACCCCCATCCCCCCTAAAATACCCGCCATTCCCGATTCGCCCCGCCCGAGGCCGCTTGTCCATGTCCGTTACCGCCCCCTCCGCGCCATCAGCCAAACCCGCGCCGGACCACCACTCCCAGTTCATCGAGTTGCTGCAAACCAGCCTCGAGCAGAACGGTTTCATCAAACTGGTGCTGGCCAAATACGTCGGTGAAGAAGCGGACTTGCAGCGCGTCATCATCAAACCGGTGACCGTCAAGGCTCAGCCCTGCCTGTCGTTCGTGTATCGCTACAAAACCCGCGACATCACCAAGAACCTGCCATTGAGCGAAGGCGTTGCGAGCATTGCCGCGCTGCTGCCGGCCTCGTTCAAAAATGCGCACTTGCTGGCGCTGACTGACGAAGCTCAGCTCGAATACAGCAAGAAGGGCAAAACTTCGCTGTTCAAGAGCCAGCCTCAGCAATTGCGCGAGGCACCGTCGGCCGATCACAACCGCGAGAAAAACCGTTTTCTGGACCTGAACCGGCCGTTTCTCAGGGACCTGGGCGTGACCAACGCCCAGCACGAGCTGATCCCGGCGATGTCGCGCAAGTGGAAGCAGATCAACAAGTTCATCGAAGTCTTCAGCCATGCCCTGACATCGTCACCGCTGGCGCTGGACAAACCGGTGCGGGTCGCGGATTTCGGTTCGGGCAAGGGCTACCTGACGTTCGCCATCCACGACTACCTGTGCAATACCTTGAAAGCCGAGGGCGAAGTCACGGGCGTCGAGTTGCGTGAAGAAATGGTCAGCCTGTGCAATGCCGCCGCGGCCAAACTGGATCATCCGGGCCTGGTGTTCAAATGCGGTGACGTGCGCAGCGTTGCACCGAGCGAACTGGACGTGATGATCGCCCTGCATGCCTGCGATATCGCCACCGACTACGCGATCCACACCGGCATCCGTTCGGGCGCGTCGATCATCATGTGCTCGCCGTGCTGCCACAAACAGATCCGCCTGCAGATCCAGAGCCCGGCGCTGCTCAAGCCGATGCTGCAATACGGTTTGCACCTCGGTCAGCAGGCGGAAATGGTCACTGACAGCCTGCGCGCACTGTTCCTTGAAGCCTGTGGTTACGAGACCAAAGTGTTCGAGTTCATCTCGCTGGATCACACCAACAAGAACAAGATGATTCTGGCAGTGAAACGCGCCGTGCCGGTGGACCCGGCTCAACTGCTGGTGAAAATCCAGGAGTTGAAGGCGTTCTACCACATCAGCGAGCACTGCCTGGAAACGCTCCTGAAGGCTGACGGCTTTCTCTGATTCTGTGGGAGCGAGCCTGCTCGCGAAGAATGATTACGCGGTCTTGCAGGTAGTAGCCGGTTGTTACCTCAGCCTTCGGATAAGGTCTAACCTGAGTACTCCCAAGCATTTCCCAGAGGAGTCCTCACCATGGCCGCGAAAAAAATCCTGATGCTGGTCGGCGATTACGTCGAAGACTACGAAGTGATGGTGCCGTTCCAGGCCCTGCAAATGGTCGGGCACACCGTCCACGCGGTCTGCCCGGACAAAGCCGCAGGCCAGACCGTGCGCACCGCGATCCATGACTTCGAAGGTGACCAGACCTACAGCGAAAAACCCGGTCACCTGTTCGCCCTGAATTTCGATTTCGCCAGTGCCAGTGAGGCCGATTACGACGCGCTGGTGATCCCTGGCGGTCGTGCTCCGGAATACCTGCGTCTGAACGAAAAAGTCCTGGATCTGGTGCGTGCCTTCGACAAGTCCGGCAAACCGATTGCAGCGGTGTGCCATGGCGCGCAGCTGCTGGCAGCGGCGGGCATTCTTGACGGCCGCGAGTGCAGCGCCTATCCGGCCTGCGCGCCTGAAGTGCGACTGGCGGGCGGCACGTACATCGACATTCCGGTGACGGACGGCCACGTTCAAGGCAATCTGGCGACTGCTCCGGCGTGGCCGGCGCATCCGAACTGGCTGGCCGGTTTCCTCGGTTTGCTGGGCACCCAAATCACCCTGTAACGAGGTTTCGTCCATGTGCGAGCTCTACGTCAAGGCCGACCCGATCCTCTATGAATCGCGCTCTCGCTCGCTGCGTATCTGCGGGGTGGTGACGACGTTGCGCCTGGAGAATCAGTTCTGGGACATCCTCGGCGAAATCGCCGAGATCGACGGCATGATCACCAATCAACTGATCGCCAAGCTGTATGAAGAGGTGATGGATTACCGCGGTGAGGTGGTCAATTTTGCTTCGTTCTTGCGGGTGAGTTGCACGCGGTATCTGAGTCAGCGGCGGGTGGATTCGCCGCCATTGTCGGTGGTGCGGGCGGTGGTGAAATAACTCATGCCGAGTCGCTGCCATCGCTGGCAAGCCAGCTCCCACAGAGTCCAGGTCGTACTCAGAATCTTTGTACAGCACACAGAACCTGTGGGAGCTGGCTTGCCAGCGATGGCTTCAGTGCAGGCGACAGAAGCCTGAGGTTGGTCTTTACTCTGAAGCGCGAAACCTCTCAACCGCCAAGGAGACACGAGCATGTCCGGATGGTACGAAGTGAGTAAAAGCAGCAGCGGCCAGTTCAGGTTTGTACTCAAGGCTGCCAACGCCGAAACCATTCTCACCAGCGAGCTCTACACCACCCGCGCAGCAGCCGATGGCGGCATTGCGTCAGTGCAGACCAACAGTCCGCTGGATGAGCGCTATGAGAAAAAGTCCACCAAGGATGGTCATCCGTATTTCAATCTAAAAGCGGCCAATCATCAGGTCATCGGCAGCAGCGAGGCCTACTCCTCGGATGCGGCGTGTGACAAAGGCATTGCCAGCGTCAAGGCCAATGGCCCGACGAAGACCATCAAGGACAAGACCCTGCCGGTCCTCTGATTCCACTTTTCCAACCCAATACAAATACCTGTGGGAGCTGGCAAGTCAGCTCCCACAGTGTCATGGGTCACACCACACGATCTGATCCCACCATAATCCCTGTGGGCGCGAGCCTGCTCGCGAAGGCGTCAGTCCTGGCTACATCAAACCTCGACGGGCACCGACAGCTTTGGACTGCCCAATGCATGCGTCTTCGCATCAAAAAAGCGCAACTGCGCGCCCGTCCCCTCAAACACCTTCGCGTAGTGGCGCTTCTGATGCTGAACGAACGCCGCGCTGCGCGGATAAATGGAGATCGCCACAACCTTCGGTTTTGCCAGGCGCAGGGCCCGGACGATGTGGTTGTCCTGCTCGCCCAAGGCATGGCCGAAGATGCACAGGCTGTCGCTGTGGCCCAATAACTGCTCGTAACAGAACGACAGGTAATCCGAGCTGCGAATGGTCTTGAGCTTGTCGGCGCTCGGTCCTTCGGTCACGAAAAGCGGCACGTCATCCAGCGTTTTGATGGTGTTGTTGATCGCAAAACTGCCGAGCAGCGTGCCCTCGGTCGAGGTCAGTTTGCGCGCGGTGCCATCCTGATTGCGTACCAGGTGCAGGCCGCCGTGCAGGTACAGCAAACGCGGTTTGGACGTAGCGGTTTCGCTGATATCGAAACTGGCGTTGGCACCCTTGAACAGATCGTCGATGGCCTCGCTGCGATGCTGGATCGCCCAGTAGTTGAGCAAGTCGTAATTGGTGGTGAACACCGTGCGATAGCGCGCCAGTTCTTCATTCAGCGTGGTGAGCGTTGAGGTCTGAACCAGCCGCCACGGAATGTGAATGGCGTGCACGGTGTTGATCAACGCTTCCTTGATCGCGTAGTAGCGGTTGCGCGGTGCGGCCGAGCTGACGGCCAGCGCCTTGTTCACCCGGCTGGTGGTTTTGAGGGCGCTGAGGACCTGCTCGAAGCTGTGCGTCTGCATCGCGTCGAACACCGCCAGCTCCGACGCGCTCAGTGGCTTTTCTTCAACGGTGCGGGCATTTTCGAACAGCGAGTCGTAACCGAAGTCGTCCCAAACGGCCCGGCTGGCGCCGTTGCCCACCAGCAAACCGTTGAAGTCGGTTGCGGCGCGCAGGGTGTTCCAGTCTTCGAGGGTGGCGTCGACATCCAGAAAATCGCTCATTACTTGGCACATCTCAAAACATAGGGGCTGATGGACGGCGACTTTATCACGAGCGGACATTGAGCCAGATCAACATACGCCGTGACCGATCGGTCGATCCTGTGTGTATCCGTCGGATCGCAGCTGTCGATTCGGCCCCAGTCAGGAGAAACACGATGAGCAGCACCTTCTTCATTCCGGCGGTCAACATCATGGGCAATGGATGCCTCGACGAAGCCATGGTCGCGATCCGCAACTACGGTTTTCGCAAGGCGCTGATCGTCACCGACGTGGGCCTGGCCAAGGCCGGCGTGGCGAGCATGGTGGCGGAGAAACTGGCGATGCAGGACATCGACTCAGTGATTTTCGACGGCGCCAAACCGAACCCGAGCATCGCCAATGTCGAGTGCGGTTTGGGCCTGCTCAAGGAAAGTCATTGTGATTTCGTGGTGTCGCTGGGCGGTGGGTCGCCTCACGACTGCGCCAAGGGCATCGCGCTGTGTGCGACCAATGGCGGGCAGATTCGCGATTACGAAGGCGTTGATCAATCGAGCAAGCCGCAACTGCCGCTGATCGCCATCAACACCACCGCCGGCACTGCCAGCGAGATGACCCGGTTCTGCATCATCACCGACGAATCGCGTCACGTGAAAATGGCCATCGTCGACCGTAATGTCACGCCGCTGCTGTCGGTCAACGATCCGGCGCTGATGGTCGCGATGCCGAAAAGCCTGACCGCCGCCACCGGCATGGATGCCCTGACCCACGCGATCGAAGCCTACGTCTCGACCGCCGCCAACCCGATCACTGATACCTGCGCGCTGAAGGCCATGACCCTGATCAGCAACAACCTGCGCCTGGCCGTGCGCGACGGCAGCGATCTCGCCGCACGGGAGAACATGGCCTACGCGCAGTTCCTCGCCGGCATGGCGTTCAACAATGCCTCGCTGGGCTACGTGCACGCGATGGCGCACCAGTTGGGCGGTTACTACGACTTGCCTCATGGTGTCTGCAACGCTGTGCTGCTGCCGCATGTGCAGACGTTCAATGCGCTGGTGTGTGCCGACCGGCTCACCGATGTCGCCCACGCCATGGGTGCCGATGTTCACGGTTTGAGCCCGGAAGAGGGCGCTCAGGCGGCGATCAGGGCGATCCGTTGCCTGGCCAGAGACGTGGAAATTCCGGGCGGCTTGCGGGAGCTGGGCGCGAAACTCTCGGACATTCCGGTACTCGCCACCAACGCCCTGAAAGACGCTTGCGGGCTGACCAATCCACGCGCGGCGGATCAGCGGCAGATCGAGGAGATTTTCCGCAGCGCGTTTTGAGGTCAGTGCTTTCCTGATAATTTCGACCCAGTCAAACCGGCCCCTTCGCGAGCAGGCACTGCAAATCTATTGGGTTCTCAGGTTACCCAACAACCGCCACATTCCTCTCGAAAACCCCACCAAACTGAATCAACACCACCCCCGCAATCAGCAACAACGCGCCAAATACTCGCGGCAATGTCAGCTGCTTTTCCATCAAGCCAAACAGCCCGAAGTGATCCAGCACCATCGAGGCAATGACCTGTCCGGCCAACGCCAGCGCGACAAATCCCGACGCGCCGAGTTTGGGCAAAAGCATCACCGCCAGCGCCACAAAGCACACGCCGAACGCGCCACCGGCCCATATCCACAACGGCGCCTTGCTGATGAACGCCACTGACGGCAACGGCAGGCGCAACGCCAGAATCACCGGCAACAACACCAGCACACTCACCAGCAGTGACGCCAATGTCGCCCACAACGGATGCCCCAGCCCTCGCGCCAGATTGCTGTTGATCGCACTTTGAAACGGCACCACGGCGCCGGCGAAAGCGGCCAAGGCGAGCAGACCGGCCCATTGCAACGTACTCATGATCATCCTCCAACAGGTTTTGCTGGACTCTAGGCTATTCGTCGCGCAGATTTAAATTCCCTTTTGTCATCAAGTACATGCACCAGATGAATGATCTGCGCCGTATCGACCTCAATCTGCTGGTGATCCTCGACGCCTTGCTCAGCGAGCAACACGTCACCCGCGCCGCCGAGCGCCTGCACCTCAGCCAACCGGCGGTCAGCCATGCGCTGGCGCGATTGCGTGACTTGCTTGGTGACCCATTGCTGGTGCGCGCAGGCTCTGGCCTTGTGCCCACCGCGCGGGCGCTCGAGTTGGTCGCGCCGTTGGCCGAAGCGCTGGCCCAGGTGCAGTCGCTGCTGGCCCCCAACACCTTCGATCCGGCGAGTGCGCGCCGCACCTTTCGCGTGGCGATGTCCGACTACGGCGCGGCGATCATCCTGCCCACGCTGATCCGTACCTTGCGCCGCGAAGCGCCGGGCATCGACTTGCAAATCAGCCACGCCAGTCGCGAAGGCATGCTGGAAGGGGTGCTCAACGGCGATATCGACGTGGCCGCCGGCGTGTTCCCGGAAATGCCCAACGAATTGCGCAGCACGCTGCTGTTTGAAGAGCGCTACGTGTGCCTGCTGGATCGCGCCAGTTTGCCTGCCGACGGCGTTCTGGATCTGCCGACCTACCTGTCCCGCCCGCATGTGTTGCTGGAAATGCGGGGCAGCGGCACGCTGGAAATTGAACGCGCTTTAACGTCACTGCGTGAGCGCCGCCGCGTCGCCATCAGCCTGCCGCACTGGAACGTCGCGCCACAGTTCATCAGCGGTACGGATCTGATTCTTACGGTGTCGTCGCGGGGATTGCGGGATATTGACCCGCGCGAACTTGTCGTCGTGCCGCCACCGTTCGAGATTCCGCCGTTCACGTTTGTGCTGGCGTGGCATAAGCGCCGGGGCGGGGATCAGGCGTTGAATTGGTTGAATCGCAGGATTGAGCAGGGGATAGTGCGCGGCTGAAACGTTAGCAAGGAGCGGGAAGTGACAGTGAAGTCTGGATTGATCGGGTGTGTGGTGTTGAGCGGGTGGTTGATGGCGGGGCAGGTGTTTGCCGCTTGCACGCCGCCAGCGGTTGCGGGGGAGGATGTCTCTGCCTGCAAGGTTTGGCCGGCCTACCCGGGGCTGACCATCAGCGCCTCGGCGCGGTTTGAAACGGGCACCACCGAAGCGCTCGGTACCCACGATCTGGACGTTTCCGTGTTGCAGGATGGCCAACCGACTCCGATTGCGACTTATCACCAGGCCGCCGCTTTCGTAATGGATGGCGTCCACTTGAAGGATCTGACGCTCGACACGGCACGCTACAAACTCGCTCCCGAACTTCGAGCCTTTGGTGTCCGCGCAACACTCGCTAACGGCTCTCGTCTCAATCCCGTGGAGGAACATCAACTGTCGCTCTACGTGAAGGAGGGCGAGACGTTGCGTCCTGTCCTGCGTCAGTTGGTGGTTTATGAGTATGGCGGCGAGTGGGATGACAACTGCGCTGGACAGCGTTTTGAAATTTCAAGAACCGTCGATATCGCTAAAACGAGCTCCTATGGCTACGCAGATTTAATCGTCAGAACCCAGGAAAAAGCCACGACAAGTGTGGTTGAAGGCGACGCGTGTGAAGACAAGACGACTGTACGCCAACCGGTTTTGACAACATTGCATTACGACGGAAAGAATTACGTCCTGCCACCAGGTCTCAAGGGGCTCTGATTCACCTGCTGACACACGACTCTTATCAAGGAAGAACCATGCTCACCCCTACCAGACTCCTTATCGCCCTCGGTATTCTGGCTATCACCGCCCAAGCCCAGGCCGCCTGCACCACCAAGGCCTTCGACGGCCAATCACTGTCACGCTGCATCGTCTGGCCAGCCTTCCCGTCGCAGGCGATTGCGGTCAAATCCACGTACCTGGCCGACCCCGGCGACGAAGATGCCGGGGTGTTCGATCTGGACCTGTCGATCGTCAACGCCAGCAATGCAAATCCCATCGCCACTTACCGCAAACCCGGCGCTTACAACTCCGATGCCGTGCGCTTCGATGACCTGCGCATTGACACTGGTCGCTACCGACTGGCGCCGAATGTTCGCGCGTTTGGTCTGCGCTCGAAGTTCGTGCACAGCTCCCATGCCATTCCCTACGAAAAAACCGATCTGGCGTTGTACGTCCGCGAAGGCAACAACCTGCGCCCGGTTCTGGAAGGCTTGGTGGTCTACAAAAACAATGGTGAATTCATGAGCGATTGCGAGGGCTATACCAATGAGGTCCGCAGGAGTGTCGAGATCGGTCCATCGAGTCACCATGGTTTCGCCGATTTGATCATCACCACCAGCGCCAGCAAAATGAACGACTCCAAGTCCGGCAACGAGTGCGTTTCCAAAACCACTCACCTGAAGAAAACCCGGATCACGTTGACCTACGACGGCCAACAATATGGCGTCCCTGAAGATCTCAGAGGTTACTGAACCGATGCTCACCGGCCTCAACCACCTGACCCTTGCCGTCAGCGACCTGAGTCGCAGCCTGGCGTTTTACCGCGATGTGCTGCAGTTGCGCGTCGAAGCGACGTGGGACAACGGCGCCTATCTGTCGCTGCCGGGGCTGTGGTTGTGCCTTTCGCTTGATTCGACACGCAGTGACCAGGCGTGCGGCGATTACACCCACTACGCCTTCAGCCTCAGCGCGGCGTATTTCCCGGTTTTGGTACAGAGACTAAAAGCGGCAGATGTTCAGCAATGGCGGGATAACCGCAGCGAAGGTGCTTCTTTCTACTTTCTCGATCCTGACGGCCATCAGCTCGAAGTTCACGTCGGCGATCTCGCTTCGCGGCTGGCGGCGTGTCGGCAAAAACCGTATGCCGGCATGCGTTTTTACGACGCCCCGTGAACAGACCGTTTTCGCTGATATAGACTGGCCGCCACGTATTCTCGCGTTTGCAGGTAACCCATGACTCCATCGTTGCTAATGGCCGTGCTGGCCTCGGGTTTCATTTACGGCATCACGCCCGGGCCGGGCGTACTGGCGGTGTTCGGCATCGGCGCGGCGCATGGGCGGCGTGCTGGTGCGGGGTTTCTCTGCGGGCATTTGCTGGGCGATGTGGTGTGGTGCAGCACCGCACTGATCGCGATTGTCGGTGCACGGGAAATCGGCAGCACCGCGTTTGATGTGCTTGGCGTACTGAGTGGCTTGTACCTGTTCTGGCTCGGTTGGCGTGCAGTGCGTGCGCAACGGCGCAGTGACGATCAACCGCAGGGCGCGGCGCGCAATCCCTTCTGGCACGGCATTTTGTTCGGCCTGACCAATCCCAAAGCCTATCCGGTGGCGGTGGCGACGTTTACCGCGCTGCTGTCGAGCCGCGCCGAGCTGCTCAACTGGTCGATGTTGCCAGCGCTGATCGCCCTGAGTTTCCTTGGTGGGCTGCTCGCCTACGCGATTCTGATTGGTGTGGTGGGCGCGCAGCGAGTGCGCACGGTGTACCAGCGTCACGAATTGCTCATCACTCGGTTGTGCGGCGTGATGTTCATCGGTTTCGCCATCAATGCGCTACTGCATGCGTTGCCGGGATTGATGCCGAACAAGGCTTGATCTGCGCACCGCGGTTTCGCCGTTCGTCGCAGCGATGGCAATTTTTCTAAACCTTTGCCGGTGAGAAAATTCTCAATCTAGGCGGGCACCTGCTCGCCACGATCAATACCAAGAGGTAGAGAATCATGCCTAATTCAAGAAACTCGAACTCGGGAAACTTCGCCAACGATCGAACGAAGGCTTCTGAAGCCGGTCGCAAAGGTGGGAAAACCACCACGACGACGGTCGATAAAGAGCCTGCGAAAACAGAAACGGGCCGCAAGCCTGCTCAGAAATCGAAGTAGTCGGTGAAGGTAGTTTTGATTGAGAGGCGGGGGCGCAAGCTCCCGCTTGAATTCAGCAAGAAGGAGGGCGCGACCATGAGCCGGATGGCCACCCAGGTACGTCGTTTAAGTTTTGTCACGCTGTTGGGATTGTTCGCCAGCAGTGCTTTTGCCCAGTCGCCTGCCGAATTCATCAACGATGCTTCGGCCAAAGGCATGGCCGACATCGAAGCCAGCCGTTTGGCGCATCAGAAGACCGAATCCAAAGAGGTCAAGGATTTCACCATCGTCGTCATCAACGACCGCACCACGGCCAATCAACATTTGGCGAAGATTGCGAAAAAACTCGACCTGCCCGTCGCGCCGCGTGAAGAAATGGCCGACAAGGCCAAGGAACTGATTCCTGAAGTGAAAGACGGCGCAACCTTTGATCAGGCGTACGCCGCCAGTCAGGTCAAAGCCACTGAAGAGGCGATCCAGCAGATTCAGCAGGAGGCGCAAACCACCACCGTGCCGGAGATCAAAGCCTTCGCCGATGAGACCTTGCCCAAACTGCAAAACCATCTGCAAATGGCTCGGTCGCTGCAAGCCAGCCGCTGATTTGAGTTAAAGATCAAAAGATCGCAGCCTTCGGCAGTGCTTTGTGTAGGCGCTGTCGCAGGCTGCGATCTTTTGCTTTTAAATCAGCACTCGTTCAAATCCTGCTTCGGCTTGCTCTGCTCGCCCAGCCCCTCGAGATTGAAAACCTCACCTTCGCCCAACGTCCGGTAGTGCCTGCGCAAGGCTTCCAGTTGTTTCAGATCCAGCGCCTCGAGCCCCAACATTGCGTTCTGCGCCTCTTTGGTCACCCGCAGCAATTCATCGATCTTCAGATGCAGGATGTCGGTGTCGCGGTTCTGCGTGTTCTGAATCAGGAACACCATCAGGAATGTGATGATCGTCGTCGAGGTATTGATGATCAGTTGCCAAGTGTCGTTGTAGCTGAAAATCGGCCCGCTCATCCCCCACAGACCTATCAGGATCAACGCCCCCATAAACGTCTTGGGACTGCCGGCCCACAGGGCGAGCTTCTGGGAAATCTTCGCGAATTTCATAGCCGTGTTCCTTGTTGTGTGGTGCCTGAAATTCAGACACTGACGGCTTGGTGAAAATTCTACTTACAAATCCAGGAAACCTGCGCGACGTTGGTAGGGGAGCGAGTTTTAGCCAGTAACGGTATCGTGGCAGCACTCGCTTTTCGCCATGACAGGAGAACGCAATGAGTTGGTCCGCCAAACAGTACGTCGCTTTCGAAGATGAACGCACCCGCCCGGCCCGTGATCTGCTGGCGGCGATTCCCACGGCTGAAGCGCGATCGGTGGTCGATATCGGTTGCGGTCCGGGTAACTCGACGGAGTTGCTGGTGCAGCGTTTTTCTGGGGCGACAGTCAGTGGGCTGGACAGCTCGGCAGACATGATCGCGGCCGCACGCAAGCGCTTGCCGCAGTTGCAGTTCGATGTCGCCGAGATTGATCGATGGGCCGATGAAGGCCCTTTCGATGTGATCTTTGCCAATGCGGTATTGCAATGGGTACCCGATCACGCGGCGTTGCTGCCGGCGCTGGCGAGCAAGCTCGCGGAGGGTGGCAGTCTGGCAATTCAGATGCCGGACAATCTCAATGAACCCTCCCACCGCTTGATGCGTGAAGTCGCGGCGAATGGCCCGTGGGCAAGCAAACTCGCTGACGCTGCCGGGCAGCGTACGGACATGGCGAGCGCCAGCGAGTACTTCTCGATGCTGCGACCGCACTGCGCGCGGGTCGATGTGTGGCGCACCACGTATCATCATCAGCTGTCGGATGGCGCTGCCGGGGTGGTCGAGTGGTTCAAGGGCAGTGGGCTGATTCCGTTTCTGAGTCCGCTGACTGAAAGCGAGCGGGCACAGTATCTGGAGCGGTATCTGGCTGAGGTTGAGAAGGCTTATCCGGCGTTGGCGGATGGCTCGGTGCTGTTGCCGTTTCCGCGGTTGTTTATTGTGGCGACGCGCTGAAGGCGCGTTCAAAACCTGTGGCGAGGGAGCAAAGTCCCTCGCCACATTTAAATTGTCCCTCCAGAATTAGCGCTGTACCGCCACCAGCATCATCATCGGCCGCTCCCGCTCTTCAGCCAGCGCCGGTTGCGCCGCCACTTCTTCATCGCTTGGCCCCCACTCGTTGACATGACGAATGGTGAAACCTGCGGCGATCAGCGAATTGATTAATGTCCCCATCGTGCGGTGCTGCTTGATCACCCCGTCGGCCAGCCAATTGGTCATCCGTTCCCCTTCCAACTGATAACTGTTCAGCGGCCAGCGCTTGCGACCTTCGCTGTCGATCAGCCAGCCGGGATTGCGCGGGGCCATGAAGATCGGGTGTTCGATGGAAAACACAAAATGCGAACCCGGCTTCAGCGCTGCGTAGAGGTGAGCAAACAGTCCTGGCAGATCCTTGATGTAATGCAACGCCAGCGAGCTGTAGGCCAGGTCGAAACTGCACGCGGGCAAGTCGAGTTGTTCCAGGTCGGCGCGCTCGTAACGGATGTTCGTCGCCGAAGTGGTTTCGCGTGCGCGTTCCAGCATCTTCTCCGAGACGTCCAGCCCCAGCACGTTGGCCGCGCCGTGCTCACTGGCCCAGCGGCTGAACCAGCCGTAACCGCAACCCAGATCCACCACGTGCAAACCGTGCATGGAGGGGAGCGAGGCCTTGAGCGCAGGCCATTCCGGCGCGGCATCGAGGCCGCCGATGGAGCGGTTCATCTGGCTGTAGCCCTGAAAGAATTCGGGATCGTCGTAGATGTTTTGAGTCATTGGGAGTGCTCTTTTGAGTTCGGTCGTCAGCGGCAAAGTGGCCGCGATGGGGTTCCCTCGAAAGTGATGACGCGTATTCGTCGATGGCCGCGCAGGGGGAGGGTGGTGGTCGATGGGTAAATGCTAGCGGCGCGGGCGCAAGGTGAGAACCGATTGAGTGTTGGAGAACTGTAATGTTGGCGCACGATTTCATTGTAAATTCACGACGCCGCCGGTGGCGGCCTCGATCACCGTCTCAGCCCTGCTGCAACACCTTCAAGGCAGCCGAAGCCAGAAACCCTGAACGACTCTTCTCCTCCGGGTGATGCAGGACATACTCATCAATACGGTTGAGCAAATGCCCAGGCAGCGTGATGTTCAGTTTCTGGGCTTTTCCCAAATACTTCACGACATCAATATCCACCACTGCCCACGCACATCCGGCGTATTTCGGATTGGCCACATGCAGGCCCAATTTACTGGCAGCCGGAATCGGCGCGCCGTCCTCGGCCAGAATCTCGAAATGCCCCTCGATGGCTTCGCGAGCCATGGCGACGGCATCATCCAGATCGTCGCCAGCCGAAAAACAGCCGGGAATATCCGGTACCTCTACGCCCCAGGCGTGTTCTTCATCACCTATTGAAATCGCAATCGGATAGAGCATATTCGTTGATCTCCATGGTTGCTGACTGAGCCAGTCAAAGCAGCGCCTGCTTCAAAATACTGATGGCCGTTCTCTTCAGCAGATCTTTCGTCGGATGTGGCACCGTGACCAGTCCAGGCTTGGTCGGATGCTTGAAGTGGTGGTGACTGCCTCTGATCCTCACTAAATACCAACCGTCTGCGACGAGCTGACCGATTAAAAAACGGCTATTCACAACACCTCTTGTGGTGTGCTTGGTGGGTACTATACCTACCGATGATCTAGGGGCAACAATGTAATCACCGAGCGGTCATCCGTTGCTAATCCGCTCAGTTGTTTGAAGCAGTCTAGATAGGGAGGCGACGAAGGCATGGAGAGTGTGTTGCAGGCTTTTGCGTTGTTTCAAATGTCAGATATAACCTTTTTTTGGGCACAAAAAAACCGGCCATCAAGGCCGGTTTTTTCTGTTCTGCATCTCCCGTCAAAAAACAACGTGAGACAAAATTTTAGTGGAGCGGGTAGAGGGAATCGAACCCTCGTCGGAAGCTTGGGAAGCTACTGTTCTACCATTAAACTATACCCGCTCAGAGCGGCTGACTTTGTACCAGACTCGGCGGGGAATTTGAAGTTTTTCTTTTTTTGCGCAAGGCATTACAGCGCTGAATCGGTCAATCGCGAGCGAGCACTGCGGGGCTGGTAAACAAAACGGTTAGCCCGGCAGGCTCGCTCGCGATGACGCTCTTTCAAATGGCCAGTGCATGTTGATCCTGAACAAACGAGTAACGCGTTCGGCTCGCCTGCGGTGCCGGTTTCAAAAAGCCCAGCAAGGCGTTCTGGCTATCCCGGCACGCAGCCTTGTGCTCCATGTCGAGAAAGTGCCCGGTGGCTTGCACAGTGGTGAAGGTGCTCTGTGCCACGTGGTTGCCGAACAGACGCGCATCTTCGGCGGCGGTGTATTCGTCCCATTCACCGTTGAGAAACAGTACCGGCACGCTGATCTTCTTCGCCGCGTTTAAATAGCACTGACGATCGCTGTGCAGCACGTCGCTGATGTGAAAGTGCATCTGCCCGTATTCGTGCTCGGCCAGGCTGCTGACGTGGCGATAATTGAAGCGTTTGAACAATGACGGCAGGTGTTTGCCGATAGTGCTGTTGACCAGATGCCCGACCCGATCACCGTCACGCTGGCCGAGGTAATCGACGCCGCGCTCGAGGTAATCAAGCATGTGCGCGTTGATCACCGGCGAAAACGAGCTGATCACCGCTTTTTCGATGCGCCGTGGCTGGTTTGCAAGGGCAACCAGTGTCGCGGCGCCGCCCCACGAGAACGACAGCACGTGTTCGGCGGCGAAGTGGTCAATCAGTTCCAGCAGAATTTGCCCTTCAACGTCCTTTGTCAGATGTTTCTCGTGACGGTTGTGGGCTTTTGACCGGCCCGCGTAGGGCTGGTCGTAGCAGACCACGTTGAATTGCGGGTGCAGATTTTTCACGGTTTGTGCAAACGACGCAGTCGTGGCCATCGAGCCGTTGACCAGAATGATGGTTTTTTCTGCGGCGTCTGCGCGATAGAACTCCGTGTAAACCCGATACTGACCCTGTAAATCCAGCACAGCGATTTCTGGCCTCATGTCATAAGACTCCTGGCAAGCAAGCGGGTATGCGCGCAAATAGACATTGCACGAGCTTTGTGACAGGTAGGCATACGCCTGGAATTTGCTTGGCCCATGTCGATCCATGACTGCGGTCGACGGGTATTGTTATTGGCGGGCAGTCTGCCGGCTGAGGCGCAACCCCTGAGGGCTGACGACCGGCAAAAAGTTTCTTAGAGGTATGGTGTGACTCGTCGGTCACATTTCGGCCGACGTCCTGATTCAAGCAGGGGGAGCAGGATCGCGCAAGTGCCGCAGGTAAATTGTTCGACAACTTCTGCTGAGCGGTCGGGTGCTTAGAACAAATGAATCTCTTCGGTGCGCAAAGCGCGATACTCGCCCGGTTTTAGCGCGTCATCGAGCCGCAGCGGGCCCATGGATTCGCGGTGCAGACGCAGCACTTTGTTGTTGAAAAAGCCAAACATGCGCTTCACCTGATGGTAGCGGCCCTCGACGATGCTCAGGCGTGCCGAGCGTGATCCGAGTAGCTCCAGCTGCGCAGGTTGCGTGGTCAGGTCTTCGAAGGCGAAGTAGATGCCTTCGGCAAACGTGCTCGCATATTGCGCGCCGATTTCCTGCTCGGTCTCGACGTAATAGACCTTTGGCAATTTGGTTTGCGGCTGGGTCAGGCGCCGCGACCAGGCGCCGTCGTTGGTGATCAGCATCAGCCCGGTGGTGTTGAAGTCCAGGCGCCCGGCGATGTGCAGCTCATCCTTGTCCGGTTCGTTGATCAGGTCGAGCACGGTCGGATGTTGCGGATCGCGAGTGGCGCTGACGCAGCCCGGTGGCTTGTGCAGCATGAAGTAGCGCGCCGGTTTGCCGAGTTGCAACACTTCGTCATCGACTTCGATACGGCTGAATTCAAGAACTTCACTGTGCGGGTCACTGACGACTTTTCCGTCAACGCGCACGCGCTTTTCCACCAGCAACAGGCGAACCTGCTGACGGTTGTAGCGGGGCAGATTGCTGAGGAAGCGGTCGACGCGCATGTTCAGGTTTCAACGGATCAAGGGGCACGCATCTTACGGGATCGGCTGACCGGCCGCTTGCAGTTGCGCCTCGACCTGCGCGCATCGCGGGCACAGGCAGGATTTGTCGCGCAGTGCTGGCGGCAAGGCTTGGAGCACCGCCGGATCAATGCTCACGCCGTAGCACCAGCAGGCGCGGTCGGCGGTGCGCGGGTCAGCCAGGCTGCAATCGTTGCGGGCGCCGCAGGCCGGGCAGAGGTCGGGTTTAACGTCAGATTCAGGCATAGGTCGAGTGAGGCGTTTCCACGCAGGTGCGATTGCGGCCGGTTTGTTTGGCCCGGTACATCGCATGATCGGCCCGCGACAGCAGACTGTGCAAGGTGTCATCGCGCTGCAGGGTGGTGGCGCCGATGCTCACCGTCAGATTTAGGGTATGGCCGTTGTAGGCATATTCCTGTTGTTCGATGTGCTGGCGAATCTTCTCGGCAATTTTCTGGCCGGTGTCGCCGTCGGTGTCCTTGAGCAAAACGATGAACTCCTCGCCGCCCCAGCGGCAAACGATGTCGGCATGGCGCAGGCAACTTTGCAGATCCCGCGCAAACCCGATCAACACTTGATCGCCGGCCATGTGACCATAAGTGTCGTTCAACACCTTGAAGTGATCGAGATCCAGTAGCAGCGCCGTCAGCGGTTTGGTTTCACGCTGCGCTTCGTGCAATGCCTGAGCGGCAAGCAGGTCGAAACCGCGGCGGTTCGGCAATTCGGTAAGGCTGTCGAGGGTGGCTTGGGCCTGGATCTTCGATTGAAACCGTTTGATCACGCGATTGAGCAGCGCCAACACGATCAACGTAACCAGCAGACAGATCAGCAGATTGAGATAGAGCGACTGGCGGATTTCAATCAGCGCGCCATCCTCGCGTTTATCAACAAACAGGTACCAGTTGAGTTCCGGAATAAACCGCACGTTGAGGAAGTGCCCCTGGCCATGGGTCGAATACTCGTAGCTGCCGCTGTGGGGTTTGGGTAACAGGCTGACCAGGCTTTTCATGCTGTCGACTTCAGCGAGGCTTTGCCCGATATGCGCGCCTTCAGGCCCGCCTTCGGCACCGGTCAGTACCAGTCGGCCGAAGGTGTCGACGAAATACACGCTGCGTTGATAGCGCTGTTGATACTTGTCGATCAGTTTGATCACCGCGTCCACGGTCAGACCGACGCCGGCCGCGCCAATGAAGCGGTTGTGGTAGTCGTAGACCTTGTAATTGATGAAGAACGTCAGGTTGTCCTTGTTGGCCAGATCCGGGTCGACATTGATCTCGTACGGATCTTCCATGTCCCTCACGCGAAAGTACCAGGCGTCGCGCGGCTCATCGACGCTGACCTGCTTGAGCACACCTTTGGCGTGGTAGTAAGTGAGGGTGGTATTGGAGACGAAAAACGCGGTGTAGGCGCCGTAGTGGGTCATGACCTCATTGAGATAACGGGTCATCTGCTCGGGGTTTTGCTCACCGTTCACCACCCAATCACGCATGAAGGTGTCGCGGGACATCATCGAGGAAATCAGGATAGGTCTGACAAGGTCTTTCTGGATTTCCGAATAGACGGTATCGGAAGTCAGCGGCAATTCGGTGTTGACGATGTTGTCGCGGATCGAGGCGCGCGAGGCGTAGTAGCTCAGCAGCGAGGTGGCGAGGAAGCCAGCGCCGAGCAGGGCGATCAGCGTCAGTACCAACGAACGTTGGGAGTACAGCGGAGAACGAAGCGGCATGGCAGTTCCGTTGGCAGTGGCCCGATGGCTAGCATTCTAATGGCACTGTGCGGAAATAACTGCTCCATGGGCGGCGCGAATGTTCGTTCCTGTAGTCGTGCAAATTGCGCAGGGCCTTTTGGGAGCGAGCTTACTCGCGAATGCAGCAGGCCAGTCAATGGCGATTTGGCCGTTGAATCGCTGTCGCGAGGAAATTCACTTCTGAAGGGGATAGTGGCGTTTAATAATCACTTGTTTCAACTTGTTGCGGAGTCGCACCAGATTCGGAAATCGATGTCTGATCTTTCGTCAGTCACCGAATAAAAGACTGACGCCTGCCAGCGTCGCTGGTGTGGCTACCCGCGGTCCAGGAGGCCGCCATGTATCGACGAATTCTTCTGCTTGCTGCGTTGATGTTTTCCGTCACCGGTTGTGCCCCGTATTCGTACGCGGACACTTATTACAGGTCTGAGGTCTACACATCACCCGCACCGGCTTACTACAACACTGGCGGCACGTATTACTCGGCCCCGCGCTACTACCAGCCAGCGCCGCGTTACTATCAGCAACCACGTTATTACCAGTCGGCGCCGCGTTATTATCAACCGGCCCCGCGGTACTACGAGAGCCGTCGCTGGCACGGTAATGATCGGGGTCGCTGGGACGGCCACCGTCGCGGCGGTTGGGACAACGACCACCGCGGTCGCGGCAATTACGACCGCCACAGCGGTCGGCGCGACCACAACGGACGTGGCAATCGCTGGTAACTGACCCGCCAACAAAAGCGGCGCATGATGCGCCGCTTTTTTGTGCCTGCGATTTAGTCAGTAAGCCGTCAAATCCGCCAACGGATGCCGCCCCTCCCACACCTTGTGAAAGTGCGCCTCAACTACCGCATCCGGCACGCTGCTGATGTCCGGCCAATGCCAGTGCGGTTTCTGATCCTTATCGATCAACCGCGCCCGAACCCCTTCGCTGAACTCCGGATGCCGGCAGCAATTGAGGCTCAGGGTGTATTCCATCTGAAAGACTTCAGCCAGCGACAGGTGCCGTGCGCGGATAATCTGTTCCCAGACCAGATGGGCGGTCAGCGGCGAGCCTTCGCTAAGCGTTTTTGCTGCCCGGGCGATGAGCGGATCGCTGCTGTCGCGCTGCAGACTGATGGCTTTCCAGGCGCAGGTCACGTCGCTGACGTCGAGCAGTTCGTCGATCTGCTGACGACGCGGCAGCCACTGTGCCTCGGGCATTTGCGCCGCAGCTTCCTGCTGCAAGGCCTTGAGCAGGCTGTTGAGTTGCATGGCGGTCTGTTCCTGCCAGTTGAGTTGCAGCAGGCCTTCAATCAGCTCCGGTTGTTGCTCGTCGAGCAGAAAGCGGTCGGCCAGATCGAAATCGATCGCGTCACGGCCGTTCATGTGCGCGCCGGTCAATCCGAGGAACAGACCGAGCTTGCCCGGCAACCGTGCCAGAAACCAACTGGCGCCGACATCCGGGTACAGCCCAATGCTGATTTCCGGCATCGCCAGACGGCTGCTCGGCGTGACGATCCGCGTACTGGCGCCTTGCAACAAACCCATACCGCCGCCCAGCACATAACCGTGGCCCCAGCAGATCAGTGGTTTCGGATAGGTGTGCAGGCTGTAATCCAATCGGTATTCGGCCGCAAAAAACTGTGCTGCCAGCGGTGGGACTTCGCCGGGATGCGCGCGACAGGCTTCCACCAGGCTGCGCACTTCACCGCCAGCGCAGAAGGCTTTGGCGCCGTTGCCGCGCAACAGCACGCAGACAATTTGCGGGTCTTTGGCCCAGGCGTTCAGTTTGTCGCCCAGCGCATTGATCATCGGCAGCGACAGCGCGTTGAGCGATTTTTCAGCATCAAGGCTGGCGATACCGATGCGGGCGCCGGCGGTGCCGCAGAGTTCTTCGAAGTGCAGATTCATCGTGACCTCGATCGGAAATTTGAACGATCAGTATGATCGCTGCGTGGGAAAGTGCCGGATCTGCGTCAGATCAATTGACAAGCGTGGCCGGCTTTCCTAGGGTTCGCCCCATTGTTTTTGCCGGGTATGACCATGACTGCTGACGACCGTATCAAACTCGAACCGAGCTGGAAGGAGGCACTTCGTGCTGAATTCGACCAGCCTTACATGGCAGAGTTGCGCAACTTTCTGCAGCAGGAGCAGGCGGCCGGCAAGGAAATCTATCCGCCACGCCCGCTGATTTTCAATGCGCTGAACTCCACACCGCTGGATAAAGTGAAGGTGGTGATCCTCGGCCAGGACCCCTACCACGGCCCGGGCCAGGCCCACGGTTTGTGTTTCTCGGTGCAACCGGGCGTGCCAGCGCCGCCGTCGCTGGTCAACATCTATAAAGAGTTGAAGCGCGATCTGAACATCGACATCCCCAGCCACGGTTACTTGCAGAGCTGGGCGGATCAGGGCGTGTTGATGCTCAACACCACCATGACCGTGGAGCGCGCCAACGCCAATGCGCACAAGGACAAGGGCTGGCAGTTTTTCACTGACCGGATCATCGAACTGGTCAGCGAGCGGCAACCGCATCTGGTGTTCATGCTGTGGGGCGCTCATGCGCAGAGCAAGCAGAAGCTGATCGATGCGACCAAGCACCTGGTGCTGACCTCGGTGCATCCGTCGCCGCTGTCGGCTTATCGTGGCTTTCTGGGATGCGGGCACTTCGGCCGGACCAACAAGTTTCTTGAGCAGAATGGCGAGACGCCGATTGAGTGGCGGTTGCCGCCCGTTTGATGTTGGCCTGAAGGGCCCCATCGCTGGCAAGCCAGCTCCCACAGGGTTTTGCGGTGTGCACATAATCTGTGGGAGCTGGCTTGCCAGCGATGAAGTCAACGCGGTGTTACTCGGGATTACGATTCCAGTACTTGAACAACGGCTCCGCCAGAAACAGCACAAACAACAGCCGCATCACCTGCATCGCCGTTACCAGCGGCACCGACAGTTGCAGGGTTTCCGCCGTCAGGCTCATCTCGGCGATACCACCGGGCATCATGCCCAGCGTCAGCGAACGCAGATCCAGATGCGTTAAAGCGCTCAGTCCCAACGCCGCCAGGGTTGCGATCAACATGGTCAGTGCCGTACCGATCAACGTGCGGCCCATGAATGACGGCGCACGCCTGAAAAACTGCCGGTTGAAGTGACAACCCAATCCGCTGCCGATCAACCATTGGCCAATCTGACTGCCGCCATCGGGCAAGCCGATGTGCAGATCCCAGCCGATGCTCACCGCCGCACTCACCAGCAACGGCCCGAACAGCCATGGATTGGGTTGGCGCAGACGCTGCCAGATCCAGGCGAGCAGGGCGCCCGCCGGAAACAGAATCGCCAGCCAGCGCCAATCGACGCTGCCGGCATGAGAAATTGGCGTGCCTTCGCCAAGCAAGTACTTGAACGCCGCCGGCACACACAGCACCACCACCAATACCCGCAAGCTTTGCCCCGCCGCAACATGGCTGAGCATTGCGCCGTTGCGTGCGCCGAGGTTGACCATCTCCCCGGAGCCACCGGGCATGCTGGAGAAAAACGCCGTGGCGCGGTCCTCACCGGTGCGGCGCATCAACCACACGCCAACCACCGCCGATAAGCTGGTGACCAGCGCACCGAAGAAGATCAAACCGAAATGACTCAGCACCTGCTCCATCACCACCGGGGTGAAGTGCAGGCCAATGCCGATCCCGACGATCCACTGGCCGCATTTGCGCCCGCCAGGGATTTCCGTCAGTTGCCACGGAGTCAGGCAGCGCACGAGGATGATCGCCAGCAACGAGCCGACCATCCACGGCAGCGGCCAGCCGATCTGGCTGGCGAGGTAACCGCCAAGCAGACCGACCAGCGGGGTTCCCCACCAGGACTTTAGCGACAGCCGATCAAACATCGGCGATAGCGCGCCGAGCGACCGAACGTTTGCGCCAGATGCGCAGCAGCGGCACGAGCAACATGATCGCGGTCAGTACCCAGACCCCGAAGGTGATCGGGCTCGACCAGAGGATTTCCAGTGCGCCGTTGGAGATCGACAGCGCGCGACGCAGGTTCTGCTCCATCAGACCACCGAGGATGAAACCCAGCAGAACCGGCGACAACGGGAAGTCGAGCTTGCGCAGGATGTAACCGAAGATACCGATGCCGACCATCAGGAACAGATCGAAGGTGGTCGCGTGTACCGCGTAGACGCCGATGCCGGTGATGATCGCGATGACCGGCACCAGTGCCCAGTTCGGCACGGCGAGGATGCGGGTGAAGATGCGGATCATCGGAATGTTGAGGATCACCAGCATGATGTTGGCGATGAACAACGAGGCGATCAGGCCCCAGACGATGTCCGGTTGTTGCTGGAACAACAGCGGCCCCGGAGTGATGTTGTACAGCGACAGCGCGCCGATCATCACCGCCGTGGTACCCGAACCCGGAACGCCGAGCGTCAACATCGGCACCAGTGCGCCGCAAGCCGAAGCACCAATGGCGGTTTCCGGGGCGGCCAGGCCACGGGCATCGCCTTCACCGAACTTGCCGCTGGTACCGGCGATGCGTTTTTCGGTCATGTAGGCCACGGCACTGGCCAGCGTCGCACCGGCACCCGGCAACACGCCCATGATGAAACCGAGCAGGCCGCAACGGATGTTCACGGTGAACACCGACGCCGCTTCCTTGAAGTTGAACATCATTCGACCGGTGGCTTTCACCGCTTCCTGGCCGCGATGGGTTTTCTCCAGCAGCAACAGAATTTCGCTGATCGAGAACAGGCCCAGCACCAGCACGACGAATTGAATGCCGTCGGTCAGGTGAATGTTATCGCCGGTGAAACGGTACACGCCGCTGTTGGCGTCGATGCCGACCGTCGACAGGAACAAACCGATCAACGCCGCAATAAAGGTCTTCAGTGGTCGATCACCGGCCATGCCGCCGAGACAGACAATCGCGAACACCATCAGCACGAAGTATTCCGCCGGGCCGAAGGCAATCGCCCATTTCGCCAGCAGCGGGGCGAACATCACCATGCCGCAGGTGGCGATGAAGGCGCCGATGAACGAACTCCACGCCGACAACGACAGCGCCACACCGGCCATGCCTTTGCGGGCCATCGGGTAGCCGTCGAGGGTGGTCATCACGGTGGAAGCTTCACCCGGAATGTTCAGCAGTATCGAGCTGATCCGGCCGCCGTATTCGCAGCCCAGATACACCGCCGCCAGCAGAATCAATGCCGACTCCGGCGGCAGGCCGAGGGCGAATGCGATCGGGATCAGCAGCGCCACGCCGTTGATCGGGCCCAGGCCCGGCAACAGGCCGACAACGGTGCCGATCAGCGTGCCGCACAGCGCGGTCACCAGGTTGTAGGGGCTCAGCGCGACGCCGAAGCCCTGGCCCAAATAGCCAAGAGTATCCATATCAGTTCTCCAGAACGTCGAGCAGGCCGAGGGGCAGCGGAACGTCCATCACACGGTCGAACAGCAGGTAGAGACCGATGGCCATCAGGGTGGTCACCACGACGCTTGGCATCCAGCGACCGCCATACAGGCGCGCCATCGGAATGCCGATCAGCATGCTGCTGAGAATGAAGCCCAGCGGTTCGAAGAGGCCGGCGAACACCAGCAACAGCACGACGCAGATGCTGATCTTGGTCAGGGTCTGGCGATCCAGTGGCGGCTCGTCTTCAGTGTGTTCGATCGGCGTCGGGCGGAACACCATGTACAGCAGCGCTGCGCCCATCAGGCCGAGCATCAGCAGAGGGAAGGCGCGCGGGCCCACCGGTTCGTAGGAAAAAGCCGCTTGGTACGGCCACGCCATCAGTGCCAGGCCGACACAGGCCAGCAATAGCACCGAAGCGAAAATGCGTTGTAAGAGCATGGGAAACTCCTGTGCCGCGGCCCCGCGAACGGGGGCTGCGGCCGCTAGACAGAGGCGATCACTGAATCAGGCCGAACTCTTTGGCCAGCACTTTGTAGTCCGCAACCTGCTTCTTCACGTAGGTGTCCAGTTCCGGGCCGGTCATGGCGAACGGGAACAGTTCACGCTGATCGCGCAGCTTGGCGAAGTCGTCGGAGGCCAGCAGTTTGTCGAACGAATCCTTCCACCAGGCGTAGTCTTCATCGCTGACTTTTGGCCCCAGGTAGAAACCGCGAACCACTGGCCAGACGATGTCGTAGCCTTGCTCGCGAGCGGTCGGGATGTCTTTCATTTCCGGTTCGTCGAGACGCTTGTCGGAGAAGACTGCGAGCAGGCGCATGTCACCGCTCTGGATGTGCGGCATGGAGTCGGAGATGTCGGTGCTGCCAACCTGGATGTGGCCGCCGAGCAGCGCGGTGGCGATCTCGCCGCCACCTTCGAGGGCGACGTAACGCAGTTCGCGCGGGTTGATCCCGGCAGCCTTGGCGATCAGTGCGGTTTGCATCCAGTCCTGGCTGCCGACGGTGCCGCCGGAACCGATGACCACGGAGCCGGGATCTTTCTTCAATGCCTGAACGAGATCGTCGAGGGTCTTGTAGGGCGAATCGCTTTTCACCGCGATGGCACCGTAGCTGGTGCCGACTGCCGCGAGCCAGCGCACGTTGCTCTCATCGAAGCGCCCGAACTTGCCTTGCGCCAGGTTCAGCAGCGAACCGCTCGACCACGCCACCAGCGTGCCGGCATCGGCTGGCCGCTGCGCAACCACTGCGTTGTACGCCACCGCGCCAACACCGCCGGGCATGTAGGTGACGCGCATCGGTTTGGACAGCAGTTTTTCGTTGACCAGCGCGCTCTGCACCAGTTTGCAGGTCAGGTCGAAACCACCGCCGGGCGACGCCGGAGCGATACATTCCGGGCGCTTCGGTTCGGCCATGAGTTGGCCAGCGAACAACACGCAACTGGCGGCGAGTGCAACTTTACGCAGTGACAGGTTCATTCGATTCTCCACGGTTCTTGTTGTAAGGCTTTATGTAGGAGCTGCCGCAGGCTCGGGCCGCGATCGGACGATCTTTTGATCTTCCGATCACAGCACCCCCGGCGTTTCAATCAATTACCAAAGGGCAACGCTATAGCTCACCAGCAGACGCACTTCGTCTGCATCGCGAGCGGAGTAATTGGAGCGGTAAGTGGCATTGCGCAGGCGCACAGCGACGTCCTTCAAGGCGCCGCTTTGTACTACATATTTGATCTCGGTATTGCGCTCCCACTCTTTGCCTTCTTCACCGCTTTTGAGCTTGATGTTGTCACCGCTCAGGTAACGGCTCATGAAGCTCAGGCCGGGAATGCCAAGTTTGCCGAAGTCGAAGTCGTAGCGCGCTTGCCACGAGCGTTCTTCGGCGCCGGCGAAGTCGTTGATCTGCACGAAGTTGACCAGGTACGGGTCGCTGCCATCGACATAGGGGAAGGCGCTGTCGCCGGACATGTGCTGATAACCGGCGCTGAACTTGTGACCGCTCAGGGCGTAGCTGACCAAGCCGTTGAGCGAGCGGTTGTCGATCTCGCCGCCACGGGCCGCACCTTGATCGTCACTGACGGCAAAACGCAGGTCGGTGGCAAATGTGCCGGGGCCCATCGGGCGCGAGGCAACGAGGCCGAAGAAATGCTGGTTGTAGACTTCGTCGAGTTGCGCGAAGTGGTAACTGCCGGTGATCTTGTCGGTGAACTTGTAATCAACGCCGCCAAAGTCAAAGTGCTTGCCGGCAGCGGTGCCGGCGAAGCGGCTGTTCTTGTTGTTGAGGGCGATGTCCTCGAAATCGGTGCTGTCGCGGTCCTTGGCTTTCTCCAGACGGCCGCCGGTGAAGGTCAGATTCCTGATTTCTTTGGAGGTCAGCAAGCCACCTTCAAACGTCTGCGGCAGGATGCGTCCGTCGTTGGGCTTGAGGATCGGCAGTTCGGGAATCAGGCTGCCGATTTTCAGTTCCGTGGCAGAGATTTTCACTTTGCCGGTCAGGCCGACTTTCGAGTATTCGTTCGCTGCGCGCCCGTCGTCGTGGGTCGGCAACAGGCCGGTGCCGGTGCGGTCCGGGCTCGAATCAAGTTTCACACCAAGCATGCCCAACGCATCGACACCGACCCCCACGGTGCCGTCGGTAAAGCCCGATTGCAGATTGAGCATGAAGCCCTGAGCCCATTCATCGCGTTTGGATTGCTGGGCGCTGGTGCCATCGCGAAAGTCGCGGTTGAAATACATGTTGCGGGTTTCGAAGGTGGCGCTGCTGTCTTCAATGAAGTCGGCAAAACTCAACGGCGAAAAACCCGCGAGGGCGGCTGCACTGGCGAGGGCGGTCTGGCTGATACGGGAACGGCAAACAGGCACAAGGACCTGGGACTGCATGGACGGCATGCGGGTGTACTCCGATTATTGTTCTTATTGTTCGAAAACGCTTCGTGGCGTTTTTCGTAGCGCTGTGTGGCAGCAGCGACGGCAGTCGAAACTGTCCGTAAACTGACTCTAACGGCCTAACCTTTCGCTAACCTTTCAGCTGACTTTCAATGTTTTCGGGCTTCACAGTGGCGGTTGCGGCTGTAAACTCCGCGGCAAAGAGTGGCGTCGGCCATCCCTGAACGAGGTAAAAATCCATGCGTGTTCTGCTCGTCGAAGACCATCTGCAACTGGCCGAAAGCGTCGCCCAGGCGCTCAAGAGCACCGGTCTGACCGTGGATGTGTTGCACGATGGCGTGGCTGCCGATCTGGCACTGGGCAGTGAGGAATACGCCGTGGCGATCCTCGATGTCGGCCTGCCGCGCATGGACGGATTTGAAGTGTTGGCGCGGCTGCGGGCTCGCGGGAAAAATCTGCCGGTGCTGATGCTGACGGCGCGCAGCGATGTGAAAGATCGGGTGTATGGCCTCAATCTTGGCGCCGACGACTACCTCGCCAAGCCGTTCGAACTGACCGAACTGGAAGCCCGGGTCAAAGCGCTGTTGCGACGCAGTGTGTTGGGCGGTGAACGCCAGCAGCGCTGCGGGGTGCTGGCCTATGATCTGGACACCCGACGCTTCTCCCTCGGTGAGGAACTGCTCACGTTGACGTCCCGCGAACAAGCCGTACTCGAAGCGTTGATCGCCCGGCCGGGGCGAGTCATGAGCAAAGAACAACTGGCCGCGCAAGTGTTTGGTCTTGATGAAGAGGCCAGCCCCGATGCCATCGAAATCTACGTGCACCGCTTGCGCAAGAAACTCGACGGTCAACCGGTCGCGATCGTGACCTTCCGCGGCCTCGGCTATCTGCTGGAAAGCCGCGATGCATAAGCCCAGCAGCCTGCGCTGGCGGTTGCTGTGGAACCTGGCGTTGTTGCTGGTGGTGTTGATGCTCGCCAGCGGCTTGAGTGCTTACTGGAATGGACGCGAGGCGGCCGACACGGCGTACGACCGCACGTTGCTGGCGTCGGCGCGAACCATTGCTGCCGGCCTGTCGCAACGTGATGGCAGCCTCAGTGCCGACGTGCCTTATGTGGCCCTCGATACCTTCGCTTACGACAGCGCCGGACGGATTTACTACCAGGTCAACGACATCCATCAAAAGCTGATTTCCGGCTACGAAAACCTCCCCGGGCCACCGCCCGGTACACCAAGAACTGACAGCTATCCGGCGCTGGCGCGTTTCTACAATGCCACCTACAAAGGGCAGAACGTGCGTGTGGTCAGTCTGCTCAAAGCGGTGAGCGAGCCGAACATGAATGGCATGGCGGAAATCCGCGTGGCCGAAACCGACGAAGCCCGCGTCAGCATGGCGCGCAGTCTGGCGGCCGATACGTTGTTGCGATTGGGCATGTTGGCGATCGGTGCCTTGCTGTTGGTCTGGTTTGCCGTCAGCGCCGCACTGCGTCCGCTGGAGCGCTTGCGCACGGCAGTCGAGGAGCGCCAACCCGATGACTTGCGGCCATTGCCACTGGTGGAAGTGCAACATGAGCTTTGGCCGCTGGTGCGCGGGCTCAACCATTTCACCGAGCGCCTGCGGGGTCAGTTCGAGCGTCAGGCGCAATTCATCGCCGATGCGGCGCATGAGTTGCGCACACCACTGGCGGCGTTGAAGGCGCGGCTGGAATTGGGGCTGCGTTCAAATGACCCGCAGGTCTGGCGGACGACGCTGGAATCTTCGGCCCAAGGCACTGATCGCCTGACCCATCTGGCCAATCAATTGCTGTCGCTGGCGCGCGTCGAAAATGGCGCCCGAGCGATTGCCGAGGGCGGTGCGCAGCTGCTCGATCTGAGCCAGTTGGCCCGCGAGTTGGGCATGGCCATGGCGCCACTGGCGCACAAACGCGGGGTGGCGCTGGCGCTGGAGGCCGATGAACCGGTGTGGCTACGCGGCGAACCGACGCTGCTGAATGAGTTGTTGAGCAATCTGGTGGATAACGCCTTGGCGCATACGCCGCCGGGCGGCAACGTGATCTTGCGCGTGCTGACCCCGGCAGTGCTTGAGGTTGAAGACGACGGGCCGGGGATTCCGCTGCAAGAGCGCGATCGAGTGTTCGAGCGCTTCTACCGGCGTAATCAGCAGGTGGCGGGATCGGGGTTGGGTCTGGCGATTGTCGGCGAGATCTGCCGGGCACATCTGGCGCAGATCACGCTGCATGATGGTGAACAGGCGGGGCTGAAGGTGCGGGTGAGTTTTATTGCCGGGTGATTCTGCGGTGTTCTTGCCGGCCTCTTCGCGAGCAGGCTCGCTCCCACAGGGGGAATGCATTCCAATGTGGGAGCGAGGTGCTCGCGAAGGGTGCGCCGCGGTTCTCGATCAGTAAAACATCGAGCGCGATTCTTCCAGATCCGCGCACAGCGCCTTGTTCTCAGGATCAATCCCAAGCTTCCTGAACGCCGGAACACTCAGCGGATCAATCCGCGCAAACGGATGATCAGTGCCCTTGTGGCAATAGAGGCTCGCCACCTGCACCAGATCGACGTAATCGATCTGCGCCGAGTCGCGTTTGAGATCCTGATACAGCCCGGGCAGCTCCACCAGTCGCTCCGGAAAATCCCAGACGCGCAAGAGCTTGTCGCCGAGCAACGGATGAAGGTGATCGATTACATGGTTGAGGCTGACCGAATCCGAGAGCAGTTCATAGTGGTCTTCGGCGTAGGTCAAAATCGGCAGCACGCCGATCTGATGCACCAGCCCACCCAGCGCCGCCTGATCCGGCTTGAGTTGGGTGTAACGACGACACAACGCATAACTGACCCCGGCGATTTCCAGGCTCTTGCGCCAGACTTCGCGCATTTTCTGTTCCACCACTTCGGAACTGGCGTGGAAAATCTGCTCCATCACCAGGCCGATCGCCAGGTTACTGCTGTAGTTGATGCCCAGGCGGGTGATGGCGGTATGCAGGTCGGTGACTTCCTGCGCCGCGCGCAGCAGCGGGCTGTTGACCACTTTGATCAGGCGCGCCGAAAGCGCCGTGTCACGGCCGATGACTTTGCTCAGCTCGCTGACGCTGATTTCCGGATCTTCAGCAGCCTTGCGAATTTGCAAGGCTACTTCCGGCAATGTTGGCAGAACCAGCTCATCTTTATCGATGGCCTCAACCAAATCCTGTTGGATCTTATCCGCCAGTTCGTTCATTTAGGCTCTCTAGGGTGTTGCAACAAATGCTGCGATCAGCGCTGGATTTCGCGGTCGCGATCCAGTTCGTAGGGCAAATCGAGCAGATGCAGCGCAGGCCCTTCAAGGGTGCCCAGATGCAGATCACCCGCTTCTGCAGCTTCGGCCTGCAACACTGCCAGGAGTTCAATGTTTTGCCCGGCGCCAGCAGCCAGTACGACTTCGCCGATTGAGCTGTTGTGGCTCGGCGCGAACAATGGCGTGCCGGGTTCCGGCAATTGTGTGGCGTCGAGGCTCAAGCGATACAGACGGCGCTTGAGTTTGCCCAGGTACTGCATGCGCGCGACGATTTCCTGGCCGGTGTAGCAACCCTTCTTGAAACTCACGCCGCCGACGGCCTGCAGGTTGAGCATCTGCGGGATGAACAGTTCGCGGGTGGTGGGCATGACCTGACCGATACCGGCGCGGATCTGGCCGAGCAGCCACTGGTTCAGTTCACCTTCAGGCAGGGTTATCGACAGCGTTTGTTTGATGGTTTGTGCTTGATCGGCGGGTACCCACAGTTCGGCACGATCCGGCGAGACGCGAATTGCAATCAGGCCGTCGTTGCGTACCACGCTGTCTGTCTCAATGGGCAGATCCAGGCCGAGACTGCTCAGCGCTGCATCGCCCGACCTCAGCCCGAAACGCACCCAAGCGGCGCTTTCGTCGGTCAGTTTCGACTTGGAGAACACCGCGTACTTTTTCAGGTCCGCCAGTTGCGGCTCGAGCAATTCGCTGGCCATCGCCAGCAGCACACCGTCGCCTTCGAGCAGAATGCGGAAACTCGATTGCATCCGGCCTTTTTGCGTGCAGCGAGCGCCCAGGCTGGACGCTGTTTCGCTCAGGTAATTGATATTGCAGGTCAACTGGCCTTGCAGGAATTTTCCGGCATCCGCGCCGCGGACCGCGAGAACGCCTTCATGAGACAGGGTGCAGAAAAAAGCAGAATCGGCCATGGGTCTTCGCAGGGTAAATAGACTGGGGCACATCATAAGGGCGCGTTGTTGAAATGGGTAGTTGATAAAGGATCGGTGGTGCCCGACCAAAGCCGACTGTGCGAACGGCATATGGGCTGTATACTTGCCGCCAAATTTGAGGAGGGCCCCATGGTCGAACAAGTTGAACTGAATCGCCTCTTTTGGCACAGCCGTCGCGGCATGCTTGAGCTTGACGTGTTGCTGGTGCCATTTGTGCAGGAGGTTTACGCAACCCTGAATCAAGTCGATCGCGATCTGTATGTCCGTCTGCTGACTTGCGAGGATCAGGACATGTTCGGCTGGTTCATGGAGCGCAACGAGTCCGAAGATCCAGAGCTGCAACGCATGGTTCGCATGATCCTGGATCGTGTTCAGCCCAAGTAATACGTTCGAATGCCGCTGGCATGCCTCACGGCAGTTGCTGGCGGCGTATCTGTTGGCCCAGGCATTCGCTCTGGGTGCCTTGTTTGTGCTTTCCATTCCCTTATGGGCGAGCTTGCTCGGGGCTTTCGTTTGCCTGCTTCACGGGTTTTGGGTGTTGCCGCGGCAGATTCTGCTCAGTCATCCCAAGGCAATGCGCGGTTTGCGTCGAGACGGCGACGGCTGGCAATTGTGGAATCAGGCGGATGGCTGGCAAGCGGTGCAGTTGCGACCGGACAGCCTTGCACTGCCGCTGATCGTGGTGCTGCGTTTTCGTTTGCGCGGTGAGTGGCGCGTCAGATCGATCTGCGTGCCACGTGACTCGCAGGCGACGGATTTGCATCGACGCCTGCGAGTGCGGCTCAAGTTCAGCCGACGTAGGTGGGCGGCACCAGAATAGTGTCGAGCGCTTCGGGCAGCAGGTCAGGGTAGTCGAGGGTGTAATGCAGGCCGCGACTTTCCTTGCGTTCCATGGCGGAGCTGATCATCAGCTCCGCCACTTGCGCGAGATTGCGCAGCTCGATCAAATCGCGGCTGACTTTATAGTTGCTGTAAAACTCGTCGATCTCGTCCAGCAGCAGACGCACGCGATGTTGAGCCCGTTGCAGGCGCTTGTTGGTTCGCACGATGCCAACGTAGTCCCACATGAATCGCCGCAGTTCATCCCAGTTGTGCGCGATGATTACGTCTTCATCAGAGTCGGTCACCTGGCTGGCGTCCCAGACGGGCAGGGTGCTTGGCGCTGTGACTTCATCCAGTTGCGCCAGAATATCTGCCGCCGCCGAGCGGGCGTAGACGAAACACTCCAGCAACGAGTTGCTGGCCATGCGGTTGGCACCGTGCAGGCCAGTGAAGCTGGTTTCGCCGATGGCGTACAAGCCCGGCACATCGGTGCGGCCATGCTGATCGACCATTACGCCGCCGCAGGTGTAGTGCGCGGCGGGAACGACCGGAATCGGTTGTTTGGTGATGTCGATGCCAAAGCCCAGGCAGCGCTCATAAACAGTCGGGAAGTGAGTCTTGATGAACGCTTCGGGTTTGTGGCTGATGTCGAGATAGACGCAGTCGACACCCAGACGCTTCATTTCATGGTCAATGGCCCGGGCGACGATGTCGCGCGGCGCCAGTTCGGCGCGTTTGTCGAAGCGATACATGAAGCGTTCGCCGTTCGGCAGCTTCAAATGCGCGCCTTCACCACGCAGGGCTTCAGTGATCAGGAAGCTCTTGGCCTGCGGGTGGTACAGACAGGTGGGGTGAAACTGGTTGAATTCCAGGTTCGCCACTCGGCAGCCCGAGCGCCAGGCCATGGCAATGCCATCACCGCAGGCGCCGTCGGGATTGCTGGTATAGAGGTAAACCTTGGCCGCGCCACCAGAGGCCAGAATCACGAAGCGCGCGCCGTAGGTGTCGACTTCGCCGGTCGCGCGGTTGAGCACATAGGCACCGAGGCAGCGATCGCCTTCCATGCCCAAACGTCGTTCGGTAATCAGATCGACCGCCACCCGTTGCTCCAGCAGTTCGATGTTCGAGCGCTCTTTGGCCTGGGCCAGCAAGGTTTTGAAGATCGCAGCGCCGGTCGCATCAGCGGCATGGATGATGCGCCGGTGACTGTGGCCGCCCTCGCGGGTCAGATGGAATTCGAAACCGCCGTCTTCAGTGCCGGACTGTTCGTCGCGAGTGAACGGCACGCCTTGGTCGATCAGCCACTGGATGGCTTCGCGGCTGTGCTCGACTGTGAAGCGTACGGCATCCTCATGGCACAGGCCGCCGCCCGCATTCAGGGTGTCATCGACGTGGGATTCGACAGTGTCGGTGTCGTCCAGCACGGCAGCGACTCCGCCCTGGGCCCAGAACGTCGAGCCGTTGGCGAGATCGCCCTTGCTCAATACGGCAATGCGCAAATGACCTGGCAGGGTCAGCGCAAGACTCAGACCGGCAGCACCGCTGCCAATGACCAGAACATCATGTTGGAACTGTTGGCTCATTTCAGCATTCCGCTCAAAGCGACCCGGGTCGGGGTTGGCGCATGACACCTGGATCGGCGAGTCAAGACAGCCACACAGCCCACTAGTATATAGAGGGGCAGGTCGGCACAATAGCCGTGCCCAGATGGCATTGTGAAACTACTGTGACGGAAAAAGCCGGGTACTTCGTCGGAAGAATTTTTCCTCGGTTTCGGGGGAAGGCGACTGTATCGGCGCTGAAACAGCCTTTTTCCGTCCAGTGTTGCCCAATGTCGGGCAGGTGCGGCTATAAATAATTGGAACTTTTGCCAAAGGCCCAAGATCAATAGACCGTGCCAGAAAAAGGGACAGTGTCGGGTTCAGTGAGGAATCTGCGATCTGGGTTTCTACCGGCGAAATCGATGACAAGATTATTCGCGCAGCCGGTTTATCCCGCGCTGCGTTTTTCGTGCGTGCCAAATCAGAGCCCGCAGGAAACTTGCTTGGAGGGGGAGAACTTTTGCGAAAAGCCCGAGTCTATGTTTGCAAGTCTGGTCGTTTAGTTATGCAAGTCTCCTCCGGGCCTATCGAGGAGTGTTCATGCTAACCCAGGAAGAGGATCAGCAGCTGGTCGAGCGCGTTCAACGTGGCGACAAGCGAGCTTTCGATCTGCTGGTGCTGAAATATCAGCACAAAATTCTCGGGTTGATCGTGCGTTTTGTGCACGACACCCATGAAGCCCAGGACGTAGCTCAGGAAGCCTTTATCAAGGCGTATCGAGCACTTGGAAACTTTCGCGGTGACAGTGCGTTTTATACGTGGCTGTACCGTATTGCCATCAACACGGCAAAGAATTACCTCGTTTCACGCGGCCGTCGGCCGCCGGATAGCGATGTAAGTTCTGAAGATGCAGAGTTCTACGACGGCGATCATGGCCTCAAGGATCTCGAATCACCAGAACGAGCACTGTTGCGGGATGAGATCGAAGGCACCGTCCATCGAACCATTCAGCAACTACCAGAGGATTTGCGTACGGCTTTAACTTTACGTGAATTCGATGGTCTGAGTTACGAGGACATTGCGAGCGTCATGCAGTGTCCGGTGGGTACCGTGCGCTCCCGGATTTTCCGCGCTCGGGAAGCCATCGATAAAGCCCTGCAGCCGTTGTTGCAGGAAAACTGAGACAGCGGCGACAGCCAAGAGAGGAACGCCATGAGTCGTGAAGCCCTGCAGGAATCGCTGTCCGCAGTGATGGATAACGAAGCGGACGAACTGGAATTGCGTCGAGTGATCAATGCGCTGGACGACGTTGAAACCCGTGAAACCTGGGCTCGTTACCAGATCGCTCGGGCAGCCATGCACAAGGATCTGCTGCTGCCACGTCTGGATATCGCTGCGGCAGTGTCTGCTGCGCTGGAAGACGAAACGGCTCCGGCCAAAGTATCTCGCAGCCCATGGCGCAACCTCGGCCGTCTGGCTGTTGCAGCCTCGGTAACTGTTGCCGTTCTGGCTGGTGTTCGCCTGTACAACCAGGACGAAATTGCCGGTGTTGAACTGGCCCAGCAATCCAACCAGCCAACTCTGGCCACTCCACAGGTCAAAGGCCCGGCTGTTCTGGCAGGCTACAGCGAGAGCTCCGAAGCTACCGGCCCTATGGCCAACGGTGTATTGCAAGGTCAACCGGGTTGGCATGATCAGCGTCTGCCAAGCTACCTGCGCCAGCATGCTCAGCAAGCTGCGCTCAAAGGTACTGAAAGCGCGTTGCCTTATGCACGTGCCGCAAGCCTGGAAAACCAATAAGGAGGATCATGCGCGCCATACCTCTACTTTCGCTTCTGCTCAGTGGCTGGTTCGTTGTTCCAGCCCACGCTGATGAGGCTCAGGACTGGTTGATCCGTCTGGGCCAGGCCGAGCAGCAGCAAAGCTTTCACGGTACTTTCGTTTACGAGCGTAACGGTAGTTTTTCTACCCATAACATCTGGCATCGTGTCCAGAATGGTCAGGTTCGCGAGCGTTTGCTTCAGCTCGACGGTTCAGCACAGGAAGTCGTGCGCATTGATGGACATACTCAATGCGTCAGCGGCACCCTGATTGCAGGACTGGGAGATTCTCCGAACGCTGCCGCTCGTCCTCTCGATCCCAAAAAGCTGAAAAACTGGTATGAACTTGCCGTTGTTGGCAAGTCGCGTGTGGCTGGTCGAGACGCAGTGATCGTATCGCTGACGCCTCGTGACCAGCACCGTTACGGCTTTGAGTTGCACCTGGACAAGCAAACCGGTTTGCCGTTGAAATCGTTGCTGTTGAACGACAAGGGGCAATTGCTCGAACGTTTCCAGTTCACCAGCCTCGATACTGACAATGTCCCGACGGATAAAGACTTGCTGGCAGATGCCGACTGCAAGGTTATTACCCTCGACAGTGACAAGGCGTCTGCCGTCAAGACTGCTCAGATGTGGCATTCGGACTGGCTACCGCCCGGGTTCGAACTGACCAGCAGCACGTCGCACAAAGACCCCAAAACCAAGGTTCAGGTTAACAGCCTGATGTATGACGATGGCCTGGCGCGTTTTTCGGTTTTCCTCGAGCCTTTGAATGGCGCCACCGTTACCGACACCCGGACCCAGTTAGGCCCGACTGTCGCGGTATCCCGACGCCTGACGACACCCGAAGGCGAAATAATGGTGACGGTTGTCGGCGAGATTCCGATTGGCACCGCCGAACGAATCGCGCTGTCGATGCGTAATCAAGATGTCTCTGCAACCAGCAAACAGTGAGCTGATTACATTCATTTCCACTTCGGCGTCGAGAGCTGGAAATGTTTGCTGAGCATTTTCATTTGCAAATATTCCAAAAGTTTTTTATAGGTCAGAGCCTCACGGCTCTGGCCTTGTTTGTTGTTCCCGGAACAAAAATGCCGGACGGTGGTTTCCGGTGTTCCTTGCTCCATATCGCTTAACCCTGCTCGTCGTAACGGGAGCTGTATGTCGATACCTAGCTTGAAGTCTTATCTATCCATTTTTGCCACCGTGCTGTTGCTCGGTCAGGCGATCCCTGCTGCGCAAGCGGCCGATCTGCCTGATTTCACCCAACTGGTCGAACAGGCTTCGCCGGCGGTGGTGAACATCAGTACCACGCAGAAACTGCCGGATCGCAAAGTCAACCAGCAGATGCCTGACCTTGAAGGCTTGCCGCCAATGCTGCGCGAGTTCTTCGAACGCGGCATGCCACCACAGCAGCGTTCGCCGCGTGGCGATCGTCAGCGTGAAGCACAGTCGCTGGGTTCAGGTTTTATCATTTCCCCGGATGGCTACATCCTGACGAATAACCACGTGATTGCCGATGCAGACGAGATTCTCGTCCGTCTGGCTGATCGCAGCGAAATGAAAGCCAAATTGGTCGGCACCGATCCGCGTTCCGACGTGGCCCTGCTGAAAATCGAAGGGAAGGATCTGCCGGTACTCAAACTCGGCAAATCCCAGGATTTGAAAGCTGGCCAGTGGGTAGTGGCAATCGGTTCGCCATTCGGCTTTGACCACACCGTTACCCAAGGCATCGTCAGCGCCGTTGGTCGCAGCCTGCCGAACGAAAACTACGTGCCGTTCATCCAGACCGACGTGCCGATCAACCCGGGCAACTCCGGCGGCCCGCTGTTCAACCTGAACGGTGAAGTGGTCGGGATCAACTCGCAGATCTACACCCGTTCCGGCGGCTTCATGGGCGTGTCGTTCGCGATCCCTATTGATGTGGCGATGGACGTTTCCAATCAATTGAAGAGCGGTGGCAAGGTCAGCCGCGGCTGGCTGGGCGTAGTCATCCAGGAAGTGAACAAGGATCTGGCCGAATCGTTCGGGCTGGATAAACCGGCCGGTGCACTGGTCGCACAGATTCAGGATGATGGTCCGGCTGCCAAGGGCGGTCTGCAAGTGGGCGACGTGATCCTGAGCATGAACGGTCAACCGATCGTCATGTCTGCCGATTTGCCGCATCTGGTTGGTGCACTGAAATCTGGCGCGAAAGCCAATCTGGAAGTGATCCGTGAAGGTAAGCGCAAAAACGTCGAGCTGACGGTTGGCGCTATCCCGGATGAAGAAAAAGAGCTGGATGCGTTGCCGAAGTCCGGCGCTGAAACCAGCAGCAACCGCCTCGGTGTTGCCGTGGCCGAGCTGACGGCTGAACAGAAGAAAACCTACGACCTCAAAGGTGGTGTGGTGATCAAGGAAGTGCAGGACGGTCCTGCCGCCCTGATCGGTCTGCAACCGGGTGATGTCATCACTCACCTGAACAACCAAGCCATCGGCTCCAGCAAGGAGTTCGCCGAGATCGCCAAAGCGCTGCCGAAGAACCGTTCGGTGTCGATGCGCGTTCTGCGTCAAGGCCGTGCGAGCTTCATCACCTTCAAGCTGGCTGAATAATCCGGATTGAGCGGTAAATAAAAACCGCCTCGAAAGAGGCGGTTTTTTTATGCCTGAAGCATTTCAATCGCGAAGAAGCGTCAGCCCATCATGTCCTTGACCATGCGCTCCTGCTCCATCAGCTCGCGCTGGCGGGCATCGATCCGCGAGGACAGCGGGAAGTTGCCGCCAGCCTTGCGCTTGGCGAAATCCAGTTGCTGGATCGCCTGACGGTAATCGCCGACCAAGGCAAAGTATTCGGCACGCGCCTGGTGCAGGCCAATGATGTTGCCAGACAAGCCACGGGTTTCGGCAACCTGATACCAGACATCCGGATCATCCGGGCGAGTCTTGAGCAATCCCTCCAGCGCTTTTTCGGCATCCGCCGCGCGGTTCTGCTTGAGCAGAAGATCGACTCGAACCTGATTCAGTGGATAGTTACCGGGGTATTGCGTGAGCATTCGATCAACCCGCGACTGGGCATCGGGCAGGCGATTGTTGGTGATGTCCAGATCGACCTGAGCGAGGTTGTAGATGATCTCGTTCGGCGCTTTGGCCAGTAACTGTTTGAGGTTCTCCCGAGCCTCGTTCAACTGACCGCCCTTGATCTGCGCGATGGCCAGACCATAGCGGGCAACGTCGTTTTGAGGGTTCTCGTCCAGTTGCGCACGGAAACGCTTGGCGCCCAGTCCTGGTGTTTCTTCGTAGATCAACTGCACGCGGGCGCGGATCAGCTGATAACGCTTGGTATCTTCGATGCCACCGGGCCTGGCCTGTTCGGCGCGGTTGCGGGTGTCGGCAATCCGTGATTCTGTCACCGGGTGAGTCAGCAGGAATTCCGGTGGTTTGGCGTCGAAGCGGTATTGACGCATCAAGCGCTCGAACATGGTTGGCATCGAGCGTGGGTCGTATCCAGCTTTTTCCAGATTGAGGATGCCGATACGGTCGGCCTCTTGCTCGTTCTGGCGGGAGAAACGCCGTTGCTCCTGAAGCGCCGCTGCCTGAGTACCGGCAATGGTCGCGATCCCGGCGTCACCGCCACCGGCCGCTGCAATCACGATGCCGGCCAGCAGCGCCGCCATCATCGGCACTTGCATGCGCTGGGAAGCTTCGACGCCGCGCGCAAAGTGGCGCTGCGACAAGTGAGCCAATTCGTGAGCCAGCACCGAAGCGTATTCGCCCTCGGTCTGTGCGTTGAGGAACAAACCACCGTTGACCCCGACCACGCCGCCCGGCGCCGCGAAGGCGTTGAGCTGAGGGCTGTTGATCAGGATGAACTCCAGGCGTCGGTCGCTGACCTGGCTGGTCTCCACCAGCTTGTAAACGCTGGATTCGACATAGTCTTTGAGTTGCGGATCATTGAGCTGTGAAACCTGGCTACGCAACATGGCCAGCCAGGCGCGACCGAGCTGGTATTCCTGTTGTGGCGAGACAATGGCAGAACTGGCGTCGCCGAGTGACGGCAGATCGTCGGCAAAGCCTGGTGAGGCGAGCAGGCAAGCGAGCGTCAGCAGGGTAGGGCGCAGAAAAGTCATGCACAAAGCCTTAGAAGACAAAGACCTTACTGTAGCCGGACACCGGGCTTGCGACCAGATATTCTAGGCTGCTCGACTGACCTGATCCGGAGTGACGCAATGACTGACGCTTTAGCCCATGACGCAGAGCTGGACGCCAGCGGCCTGAATTGTCCATTACCGTTGCTCAAGGCAAAAATGGAACTCAACAAGCTTGCAAGCGGCGCGGTGCTCAAGGTGATCGCTACCGATGCGGGCTCCCAGCGCGACTTCCGCACCTTTGCCAGGTTGGCCGGTCATACGCTGCTGCGCGAAGAAGACGAAGCGGGCGTCTACCGTTACTGGTTGAAAAAAGCCTGAAACCGACAGCGCCAAAACCTAAGGATTATTGATGTTCAAAGTGTTACGCGACTGGATTCAGCGCTACTTCTCCGATGAAGAAGCCGTGGTGCTCGCCGTGCTGCTGGTGCTGGCGTTTACCGCGGTGCTCACCCTCGGCGGCATGCTGGCGCCGGTACTGGCCGGGATGGTGCTGGCATACCTGATGCAGGGCCTGGTGGTGACGCTGGAGCGTCTGCGCGTACCAGGCGCTGTCGCGGTGGGGTTGGTGTTTGCGCTGTTCATGGGAGCGCTGATGCTGTTCATTGTCGTGGTGCTGCCGCTGCTCTGGCACCAGTTGATTACGCTGTTCAATGAGCTGCCGGGCATGCTCGCCAAGTGGCAATCTTTGCTGTTGTTGCTGCCGGAGCGCTATCCGCATCTGGTCTCCGATGAGCAAGTGTTGCAGGCGATCGAGGCGGCGCGCGGCGAGATCGGCAAGTTCGGCCAGTGGGCGTTGACGTTTTCGCTGTCGAGTCTGCCGCTGCTGGTGAACATCATGATCTATCTGGTGCTGGTGCCGATCCTGGTGTTCTTTTTCCTCAAGGATCGGGCAATGATCGGCGAGTGGGTGCGCGGCTATCTACCGCGTGAGCGGGCGCTGATCACGCGAGTGGCGCAGGAAATGAACCGGCAGATCGCCAATTACATTCGTGGCAAAGGCATCGAGATCGTGATTTGCGGCGGTGTGACTTACATCGCTTTCGTCGCACTCGGGCTCAACTATGCCGCGCTGCTGGCGTTGCTGGTCGGTTTATCGGTGGTGGTGCCGTATGTCGGCGCGGTAGTGGTGACCGTGCCAGTGCTGCTGATTGCGCTGTTCCAGTGGGGCTGGAGCGATCAATTCATTTATCTGATGGCGGTCTACGGAATCATCCAGACACTGGATGGCAACGTACTGGTGCCGTTGCTGTTTTCCGAAGCGGTCAACCTGCACCCGGTGGCAATTATTTGCGCGGTGCTGCTGTTCGGCGGGTTGTGGGGGTTTTGGGGTGTGTTCTTTGCGATTCCTCTGGCGACGCTGTTCAAGGCAGTGCTCGATGCCTGGCCGCGTAAGGAACCCGTGGTGGCGCCGTTGCTTTAAAACAAAAGATCGCAGCCTGCGGCAGCTCCACAGTTTTCGGTGTCACCGCACAATATGCGATCGAACATCGAACATGAAGGAGTTGCCGCAGGCTGCGATCTCTTGATCCTCAGGCTTTATTCAGCGCTTGAGCAGCAGCCAAAACCGCATCGACATGGCCCGGCACCTTCACGCCACGCCATTCCTGGCGCAGCACGCCGTCCTTATCAATCAGGAACGTGCTGCGATCAACACCCAGGTATTCCTTGCCGTAAAGCTTCTTGAGCTTGATCACGTCGAACAACTGGCAGACAGCCTCGTCCTTGTCGCTGATCAGCTCGAACGGAAACTCCTGCTTGCCCTTGAAGTTTTCGTGAGACTTCAGGCTGTCGCGGGAGATACCGAAGATTTCCGTGTTGGCGGCCTTGAACGCCGCGTACTGATCACGAAAGCCCTGACCCTCGGTGGTGCAGCCCGGGGTGCTGTCCTTCGGATAGAAGTAGATCACCACTTGCTTGCCCTTCAGGGCAGACAGGCTGACGGTTTGCCCGCTGGTGGCAGGTGCTTCGAAATCCGCAACCGGTTGGTCGATGACAACGGCCATGAAAGTTTCCTTACATTGGGTTTTGTGGGCGCCAGGGTTCGATCAGGGCATCGAGGTTCATGGCGTCTGAGAAATCCAGGAACTGATCACGCAGCCAACTGATCTGGGTGCCGGCCGGCAGGGTCACGGTGAATGTGGCGTTGAGCATGGTGCCACCGGTCTGTGGTGCCTGATACGTGTCGCACGTCAGGTTTTCCAGTTCGACATTGTGATCCATGAAGAACTGGCACAGCTCATTGATGATGTCCGGACGATACGCGGAGCTGACGTAAGCCACGTATGGCAGCGCCTGCGGACGGTTCTCCAATGGTGCGCTGCGCACCACGTTGACGGTGAACGCGTGCTTCTTGGCGAGACCTGACAGGCTGCCTTCCAGGCGTGCGAGGGCGTCCCAGCTGCCAGAGATTTCGAGAATCAGCGCGCTGCACTCGCCATGGCGGGTCAGGCGGGAAGTAACCACGGCGCAGCGATTTTCATGGCTGGCGCGGCACAGGACGTTAGTCAGCTCCATGGGGTTGGCGCCGAGGGCACTGATGACAAGGAATTGTTCGCGAACTGTGGGGGTGGACATGCAGCATTCCTAAAGCGATGAGCGGTCGGTAGGTTTACGGGCGTTGATCGCCGCAGAGTGCCCGTGTGCCCATTAAGGCTGTCCGTTCAGAAAGCCCCGGCAAGCGCTCGCGGCTCGCTCCACTCAACGGGAGCGCGTCGATGCGACGCTGGAACGGGGCCTGGGAGGCCGAAAAGGGAGGCTGAAACCCGGCGTACAAGCTGATCAGTACCGATCAAAGCCTGAAGGGTAGCGAAAAGCGACGCCAAGGGGAATGGCGGCAGCGCAGTACTTTGCTTGTGCAAGCATCTTGGCGCCAGTACCATTACCGCTCTCTTTTTCCGGCAGGAGCGGTTTCATGATTGCGGGCAGTATGGTGGCACTGGTCACTCCCATGGATGCACAAGGGCGTCTTGACTGGGACAGCCTCAGCAAACTCGTGGACTTCCACCTCAAGAACGGCACCCATGCCATTGTCGCGGTCGGTACTACCGGCGAGTCGGCAACCCTTGATGTAGAAGAACACATCGCCGTCATCAAAGCCGTGGTCAAACAGGTTGCAGGCCGTATTCCGGTCATCGCCGGCACCGGCGCCAACTCGACTCGCGAAGCCGTCGAGCTGACCCGCAACGCCAAGGAAGCCGGCGCCGATGCCTGCCTGCTGGTCGTTCCGTACTACAACAAGCCGACTCAGGAAGGCTTGTATCAGCATTTCAAACACATCGCTGAATCGGTCGACATCCCACAGATTCTCTACAACGTTCCTGGCCGCACGTCTTGCGACATGCAGGCCGAGACCGTGATTCGCCTCTCCACAGTGCCGAACATCATCGGCATCAAGGAAGCCACCGGCGACCTGGTTCGTGCAAAAGCGATCATCGATGGCGTGAGCAAGGATTTCATCGTGCTGTCCGGCGATGATCCGACCGCCGTCGAGCTGATCCTGCTGGGCGGCAAGGGCAATATCTCGGTTACTGCCAACGTCGCTCCGCGCGAAATGGCTGATCTGTGCGAGGCCGCGCTCAAGGGCGACGCCGAGACCGCACGGGCCATCAACGAAAAACTGATGCCGCTGCACAAAGACCTGTTCATCGAAGCCAACCCGATTCCGGTGAAGTGGGCTTTGGTTGAAATGGGCCTGATGCACGAAGGCATCCGCCTGCCACTCACCTGGCTGAGCACTCCTTGTCATGAAACGCTTCGCTCGGCCCTGCGCCAGTGCAGCGTCCTGGTTTAATTGAGGAAGTACAACGCATGAAGCGAATGGCCGGACTTTCCGCACTTGCCTTGATTATCTCCAGCACCAGCGGCTGCGGATGGGTCTGGGGGCCGGAAGGTTATTTCCGCGACCGTGGTAGCGATTACCTGCAAGCGCAACAGACTGCACCGATGCAACTGCCTGCGGACGTCAGCACTTCCAAGCGTCTGGATCCGCTACTGCCGATCCCGCGCAACGTCGCTGACGACACCGCCAAGGGCGAGTACGTGGTTCCACGTCCTCAGCCGTTGTCAGCCGTTGTCGATGCCAGCGACTACTCGCTGCAGAAGAGTGGCGATACCCGTTGGGTCGTGGCCCAGCATCCACCTGCCGAAGTCTGGCCAGTGGCTGTGCAGTTCTTCCAGGACAACGGTTTCCGTCTGGATGAACAGCGTCCGCAAACCGGCGAATTCACCACCACCTGGCAGCATTCCGACGAGCTGTCGGCAGCAATGGCCAAGCGCCTGAGCGCAGCCGGCGTCAACACCGACAGCGAAACCCGCGTTCGTGTGCGGATCGAGCCAGGCGTGCAGCGCAACACCAGTGAAATCTACGTCGTCAGCGCCGAGCGTCCTGCCGGCAGCAGCGCCGATGTGGCCTTCACCAACCGTTCGGTCAACACGGGTCTGGACGCCGCTCTGGTCGACGACATGCTCGCGAGCATGAGCCGTATCTCTGAGAAGGGCGGTTCGGTGTCGATGTTGGCGTCGCGTGATTTCGATACCCCGAGCCGCGTCAGTCTCAACGAAGACGGCAGCGGTAACCCGGTGTTGAACGTCGGTACCGACCTTGATCGTGCCTGGTCGAGCGTTGGCCGTGCACTGGAACAAGGTGAATGGCGCGTTGAAGACATCAACCGCAGTCTGGGCCTGTACTACATCAACCTGGCCGAAAAAGCCGAGAAGAAAGACGACAAGCCTGGTTTCTTCAGCGGCCTGTTCGGTAGCGCGCCGAGCAAGGAAGAAGTTGAAGCCCGTGCCGAGCGTTATCAGGTTCGCCTGAGCAAGGTTGGCGAGAACATTCAGGTGACCGTCGAGAAAAACATCAACACCGTTGCGCCGGCTGACGTGGCGCGCAAAGTGTTGAGCGTAATTCAGGACAACCTGGGCTGATCACATGCGTTTTGCCGTTCTCGGCAGCGGTAGCCAAGGGAACGGCACGCTGATCGCCAGTGCTGATACGTATGTACTGGTGGATTGTGGTTTTTCCCTGCGGGAAACCGAAAAGCGCCTGTTGCGCCTGGGTGTAAACCCGGCGCAACTGAGCGCGATACTCGTAACCCACGAACATGCCGACCACGTGCATGGCGTGGGTTTACTGTCTCGGCGCTACAATCTGCCGGTCTACCTCAGTCGCGGCACACTGCGCGGGATGCGCAAACCGATTGAGCCCGCAGGCTTTCTGGCCGGCGGCGAGCAACTGCAGATCGGTGCACTGAACATCGGGGTCATTGCCGTGGCCCACGATGCGCAGGAACCGACCCAGTATGTATTCAGTGACATCGAGCAGCGGCGTTTCGGCCTGCTGACCGACCTGGGTTCCTACTGCGAGCGGGTGCTGGAGGGTTATCGGGATCTCGATGCGTTGATGATCGAATCCAACCATTGCCGTGACATGCTGGCCCGTGGTCACTATCCGTACTTTCTCAAGCAGCGGGTGGGCGGCGAGCTGGGACATTTGAACAACCATCAGGCGGCATTCCTGGTGTCCGAGCTGGGCTGGCAGGGGCTGCAACATCTGGTCCTGGCTCATCTGAGCAGCAAGAACAACTTGCCGCAGCTGGCCCGACAATGTTTTGTCGACACCCTTGGGTGCGACCCGGACTGGCTGCAACTGGCCGATCAAGATTCAGGGCTCGACTGGCGCCACATCGCCTAGCCCACCTACTTAGCAAGCGGAGCCCATCATGGAAAAACGTGAAGAACTCTACCGCGGCAAAGCCAAATCGGTTTACAAGACCGACGACGCTGACCGCTTGATCCTGCTGTTTCGCAACGACACTTCGGCGTTCGACGGCAAGCGCATCGAACAGCTCGACCGCAAAGGCATGGTGAACAACAAGTTCAACGCCTTCATCATGCAGAAGCTCGAAGCGGCCGGCATTCCGACCCAATTCGACAAACTGCTGGGCGACAACGAGTGCCTGGTGAAGAAGCTGGACATGATCCCGGTCGAGTGCGTCGTGCGTAACTACGCCGCAGGCAGCCTGGTCAAGCGCTTGGGTGTGGAAGAGGGCATCAAGCTCAATCCGTACACCTTCGAACTGTTCCTGAAGGACGACGCCAAGGGCGACCCGTTCATCAACGAATCCCACGTTGTGGCATTCGGCTGGGGCACCGCCGAGCAACTGGTCCGCATGAAAGAACTTTCGCTCAAGGTCAACGAAGTCCTGAGCAAACTGTTCGACGACGCCGGCCTGCTGCTGGTCGACTTCAAGCTTGAATTCGGCGTATTCAGCGACGGCTCCATCGTTCTGGGCGACGAGTTCAGCCCGGACGGCTGCCGTCTGTGGGACAAGGACACCAAGAAGAAGATGGACAAAGACCGCTTCCGTCAGGGCCTCGGTGGCGTTATCGAAGCCTACGAAGAAGTCGCCAATCGTCTGGGCGTACCGCTTTAATCGACGCAAGCATCTGATAGCACGCAGATTTTTTCGAAAGAGGGTTTGCTTTCGGTAAAAGTGTTGTTATGATGCGCGCCGTTGGAGAGATGCCAGAGTGGCCGAATGGGACGGATTCGAAATCCGTTGTACCTTCACCGGTACCTAGGGTTCGAATCCCTATCTCTCCGCCATACATAGAAAAAGCCCCGTAGCTGAAAAGCTACGGGGTTTTTTTTGCTCGCTTAAAATGTCGGTTGAGCACGTGTGGTGCCCAAGGCTGCAGATTCCCGCTGTGGCACGCCCTCAGCGTCGCGCCCGGGGGGGTGAGTGCTGCATGCCTCGTCGTCGAGCCGCTACATCGTGGAACGATGCCGTGCATTTGAGATGAGTGAGCAGTCGCGAAGCGCAACAGGTTTGAAGGTTGGAATCATGCCTTTGTCGGGTCCAAACGGATGCGTCGATCAGGGAATCGCTTCCTAACAAGCACCTTTTGTGAGTAGAATTGTGCAGAAATATTTAAATAGCTTATCTCGAGTTATGTGTAGAACCAATATCGAGATTACGCTGTTGGATAAGTAAATTGTTATGTGGTTGTTAAATTAATGTACTAAAAATATGAATGGTTTCTGCGTATTTACGCGGTAAATTGATTAATGATTTCTGGCAAAATTGGAATGCTGAACCCTATGAGTTTAAGTGATGCAACTCTAGATCTGTCAATCGTTGTACCGGTTTATCGAAGCGCTAGTATTTTGCCGGTGCTGGTACAGCAGATCCAGGAGTCCATGGACAGAGAAGGTCTTTCAAACAAGTTTGAGCTTATCCTTGTCAACGATGCAAGTCCCGATAACAGCTGGCATGTCATACAGTCTCTGGCTGAAACCCACGAATTTATACGAGGAATTAATCTTCGTCGAAACACTGGGCAGCACAATGCGATTATGGCGGGACTTAATAACGTTCGTGGCCGCATAGTTGCAATCATGGATGATGATCTTCAGCACCCACCAAGCGCCCTGAGTCAGGTGATGCGTGCGGTTGATGATGGATATGATGTTTGTTACACGCGGTATATGAACAGAAAGCATGCGTGGTGGAAGCAAGCGGGTAGTCGCTTCAACGATTTCGTCGCCACACTGCTGTTGGGTAAGCCGCGCGGATTGTATCTTTCTTCCTTCAAGGCGATGCGTCGTGAGATAGTTGACGAAATAACAAAATACGATGGTCCGTATACCTATATAGACGGTTTGATCCTTGACGCAACCCAATCTATTACAGCCATTGATATTGAACACCAGGCCCGACACGAAGGTGAAAGCAACTATAATTTTCGCAGGTTGCTGTCCTTGTGGCTCAAGATGGCGACAAGCTTCTCGATACTTCCTTTGAGATTCGCCACCTACATGGGTTTTGCTTTGGCCGCGCTCAGTATGGTGATGGTGGTTTTTGTAGTGGTAGCGAAGTTGTTGCATCCAGAGTTCCCCCCAGGATGGGCTTCACTGATTGCGGTGGTGCTGTTTATTGGTGGTATTCAAACTTTATGTATTGGCATGGTGGGTGAGTACCTCGGTCGAACTTACCTGAAGCTGAATGGCAGGCAGCAGTTTATTATCGGTGGTACCACTTGGGATAAAAAAACAAGGGTGGTTGTAAGCGAAACTGAACGCTCTCAGAGGTCGTAGATTCGGATTGCAATCACTGTTCATGTCAGATCTTTTTTAGATCTGACTGTGCGTGTTTGCAATAGAAGGGATCGGCTTGCGTAGAGGGCGACAGTTGGTGGGCTTGATATAGGTGTGTTGTAATGGGGGTTTATTTGTATGTCTAAATGGCGCGCTGAATCAGTTTATTTAAAACGCTATGCTGGAAGTGGTGCGTTTAATACGCTGGTCGGTTTTTCAATCATGTTCGCGATGATGTGGGCGGGTTTTTCACCCTTTATCGCTAATATAGTGGGTTATGCTGTAGGTTTTGTGTGTGGCTTCATTTTGTCCAAAAAAATCGTATTCCGTAGCAATGGTAGTTTCGTTGCCGAAAGTATGCGTTACCTGATTGCATTTTTTATTGCATTTCTGTTGAATTTTCTAGTGCTCCATCTTCTGCTGGACAGGTTCGGTGTTCACGCTGTGTTGGCCCAAATTGCCGCAGCGGTATGCTATACAGGTTCCATGTATTGTCTGACTCGTTTATACGTATTTTCTCCAGGTCTCCAGGCGAAGAAGGATGGTGAGTAGTAAGTTTGCTCGTCGGAGGTGCAGGGTTAACAGACTTTTATAACGATTCACAGTGACGGAGTAGGAATGTTTAACAAGAAGTTATCTTTTTTGTACTTATTATTCGGGGTGTGTGTTTTAGGTGGAGTGGCCCTGGTTTTTTATCGCTCAATGGGTGCTCTTCCCTTTACTGCGCGAGCGCTTTTTGTCTGCGTCGTAGTTTTTGTATTCGCCTTTGCCGGATGGTATGCGTCCCAGGCCCTACGGCAATTGGGCAAAGCCAAATATTGGCTGTCTGGCGCCACTCTCCTGTTCGGACTGTTTTTACTGAGTGCCTTCGAGCCCAAATCTCAAAGCATAGAATCTGCCAACGTCAGCTATTCGGATGGCAAGCAGATCGAGAATGTAAAGCCGGAGGTCGTAGACGCGTGGGGGCGTCTGGCTAATGGCTATAATTTGCACCCCGCGTACAGTGATGCTGTAGTTCGAAATGCTTTGGCGGCGACTTTCTTGTCCCAGCCCAAAGAGATCAAGCTCTTGTTCACCAAGCCTTCGTATGCCCTGTATCAATCCGATGGCAAACCAACCCAGAGCGATGGTATCTCGGTCGATCTCAAGGCGTTTGATAAGAATGGTAACCTCGGCTTTTCGAATACCCTGACGATCCCTCAAAAGGATTTCTTGAACAACAAATGGGTTGAAAAATCAGTAAGTATGGACGCGGGGATTGCGTCTGTTCAGGTTACTGTGGGCACGGGACCTCCTGGAAGTACACCATACTTCGATTCGACTGTTGTCGTGTTCAAAATCTCCAGTGGGTATGATTACTTTGAGTTTCTTGGAGTCGTCATTCTCGTCTGCATAGGTTTCTTCGTTGTAGCTTTGTCCCTCGTAATGAATTTTGGCAAGTTTTTCGATGGGTTCAAATCTCGCGGAAAAAAAATATCATTTTTCACCTGTTTTAATTTTCTGCTGTTCTTTGCGTGTCTGGTGCTGGTGGCATATTGGTGTGAAAGTAGATCCGTTTCCGTTTATTATTGGGATTCCCGGAACTACTGGGAGAAAACCGAGGTTCTGTACGAACTGCTAAAAGCCGGTTTGGTTATGCAAGCGATAAGCACGTTTTTGACTGCTTACGCTGGTGAGTATTCCAATCTTCCTGCAGTCGGCCCTGCTCTCCTGAGCTTGATCACAGGCAGTCCGACGCGAGTCAACTATACGCTTTCGATAACCATGCTGTATGCGGTTCCCGCCTATATCATGCTCGCTTATATCGCCAAGTGTCTAGTCAATGGCGGCTCCCTCGCTTATAAAGCAGCCGATAAGAACTGGTGGATTCTCGCGAGCTTTCCTGTTTTCTTTGGTTTGTCCAATTACTTTGGCACAACACTTCTACTGATGCCGGATATTGGCGGTGTCGCCCTGTATGCTGGTGCCTTGCTAAGTGCTTTTACCTTGGTTAAAGCTATTCAGGAGGAAGGGCCGCGGGAGAAGCCGTGGCAGATATCATCAACAATAGTCCGTTCCAGTATCACTCTGGGCACCTTGTTTAGTTTGATGTTTATATTCCGACGCTGGTATATATTTGCAGTCGTTGGAATGGCCGTTGCTGTTCTGATCATTGTCCTGGTAGACATTGTTCGTGCGAAATTCGCGCGCGATATTATTTTTCGGGCGGTCTCGTCAGCGATCCTGATAGCTTTTGCAGTTCTGCCATTTCTGAGTTGGATATTATTCGCGTGGTCGCGGGATTTTGGACAGCACGACTATTCAAATTTGTATGCGTCCTATCGGTTTCCATTAAGCCGTGATATCGAGGTGTTCAAAGTCCTGTTTGGCTTCGCCGTTCCATTGTTATGCATTGTGGGTGGAGTGCTTTTGTACTTCGTGGGCAAAGCAAAACGATTGCTCTTTTTGCTGACCTTCTCGACATGTATGGCGTGGCTGCTTTTTTACTATGTTCAAAGCCCGTCGCGACATCATTTCCTGTTGCTCATGCCGATGTTCGGTGTGTTCCTGGCGGGGCTTTCCATGATTCTGGCGCGTCGTTTTGGATTCATGGCGTCGGTTGGTCTGACCCTGATATTAGTGTTGGGTGGAGGGCTGGCAACTCGGGGCGTGAGCGATAAGTACCATAATTCGTTCTTTGCAAGTTTTAATGACTGGTTGCCCCAGCAGCAAGTGTATAAGGATGGCTATATAGCGCTGTCCCACTGGCTTGTTTCGCCAGACAATGTGCAGAAAAAATTCTGTGTGATCGCATCAGATGGGGCAATCAATCAGGGCATTTTCACAGAGCTTTGGCAAATAATGCCCGGTGCTTCCAAGCATGCTTATGATCAACGTTTAGTATCGTTGGGCCAGGTAGATACGGTTGACGGGCCACCCAAGCCACCTGTCAGGGATTGTGAGATCTTTTTGGTAGGGGTGCCTTTCCTATCGCACCTGCGACCTGGCCAGCAATTCACGCTGGAGATCATTCAGCAAGACATGATCAACGGGACCGGAATAGGCTCAGCTGTGGACCGAACCCCCACGGTATTCCCGATGGGCGATAATGTTGAAATACGTGCCTATCAACGGGTGAGGAATATCACCGATGCGGAGTACGATAATCTCGTAAAGCGCTTCCTGGACAGTAAGACTTCTCAAGAGGCTCAACCTTAGTCAAATGGGGGGTAGACCTTTTATAGAAGGTTCAAGGCAGGCTTTTATCGATTCTTGACCTCTACCTGAAGTGAGCAATGATCCACCGCGAATTGAGACCCGCAGGATAAAACCTGGCGGGTCTTTTTTTGCGCAACCATTCAGCTCGGCACCTTCAGCCACCCTGCTGAATCGACTGGCTTGTTCAGATCTCCTTGATCGGCGTCTCCCCCTGTACACCCTTGATCAACGCGATCACGTGTAAACAATCCGCCTTGTTCACATACGACTCGCCACTGGCGATAGTCTCGTGATTGCCTGCGCGTAACCTCCAGCGCCATTGGCCTTTGCCGGTGCTTGGGGTGCCTCTGGATTGTCTGTAAATCTCGAAATACATTCAGTTCGCTCCATGCGATGTGTTCGTGCGACAGCCTGTTTGGCGCATCGACCCAAGCCTAACGCAGGCGGGTTTTTTGGCCATCGGACATTTGTTTCCAATCATTCTCGAATGTTTCTGAATAGTGCGGACTGGAGCGTAGTCATCGATATCTCATTGAACCGCTACATCGCGGCACAAAGGTTGATGGACGCCAGGCCCAAGGCCTTTCTACACTGCCGGTATTTCGGGGAGCAGGGGGCTATGGATGAACCGCAATGAACTACGCAAGGCTGACATCAACCTGATGGTGGTGTTCGAGACCTTGATGCTCGAACGCAACGTCACCCGCGCGGCGGAAAAGCTGTTTCTCGGCCAGCCGACCATCAGCTCGGCGCTCAACCGATTGCGCACGATGCTCAACGATCCGTTGTTTATTCGCGTCGGCCACCGTATGGAGCCGACGGCCCGCGCCGAAGATATCTTTCGCCACCTCAAGCCTGCGCTGGATTCGCTGTCGGTGGCGCTGAGCCTGACCCGCGATTTTGATCCGGCGGTGAGCACCATGACCTTCCGCATCGGCCTGTCCGATGACGTTGAGTTCGGCCTGCTGCCGCCGCTGTTGCGCGCGCTGCGTCAGGAGGCACCGAGCGTCGTGTTCGTTGTGCAACACGTCGACTACTGGCGGATTCCCGACTTGCTGGCCGCCGGCGATATCACCGTCGGCATCAGCCAGACCCGTGGCCTGCCGGCCAATGCCAAGCGCAAACTGCTGCGGCACATTCAGCCGAGCATCCTGCGTGCCGACGCCTCTGATACACCGCTGACCCTCGATGAATACTGCGCGCGTCCGCACGTGCTGGTGTCCCACACGGCCAACGTTAGCGGCTTCGCCGATGAGTGGCTGGCGGAACTCGGTCGTACCCGTCAGGTGGTGCTGTCGGTGCCGCAATACAGCGCGTTGCCGGCGCTGTTGGCCGGCACCGACCTGATCGCCAGCCTGCCGGACTACACCGCCGCAGCCATGGCCACTTCCGGATTGCTGTTCAAGGAACCGTTCCCGTTCAAGACGCCGACGCTGGACCTTTCGATGGTCTGGCTCAGCCACGTCGACAGCGACCCGGCCGAGCGCTGGTTGCGCTCGCGGCTTGAAGCTTTCATGAGCGAAAGACCTCTGATCCCGGCGTGACCCCAACAAGGGCGCTGCGACTGGCTGTGTTATATGTATGCCCCCCCAACCCGCTGACTGGAGCATCCCCATGCCACACCTGCACATGGAATACACCGCCAACCTGCCGCAGTTGAACGCCGACCTCGCGTTGATCCGGCTAAACAACACGTTGGTGGGTTCCGGTCAGTTCGCCGCCGAGTTCGATATCAAGAGCCGTGCGGTGAAGGTGGAAACCTTCAAGGTCGGCACGGCCATGGGCGAGCGGGCGTTTGTGCATGTGAAGCTGGCGCTGCTCAGTGGTCGTTCGGCGGAGACCAAGAAGCAGCTGTCGCAAAGTCTGCTGGCGGTGTTGCAGGAGCTTTGCGAATGGCCGGCCGGCGTCGAGGTGCAGTTGTGTGTGGAACTGTTAGATATCGACCGCGAGTCCTACAGTAAAGCCGCCATTTAGCCTGCTTCCAGCTCGCTGCACACCTTGATCACTTGCTCGCGCAGCCACACGTTGGCGCTGTCCTGATCGGCGTTCTGGCTCCATTGCATATCGAGGGTGAATCCCGGCAGGCCATTGGGCGCCTCACAGTGATTAAACACCGCATCGTTGGTGAGTAAACGCTGGATGCGCCGGGGCAGGGTGAGGATGAAATCCGTGCCGGTGATCATCTTCAGTGCGGCGCTGTAACTGTTCGAGCGCGCGACGATCTGGCGTTTCTGTGCCTGCCGTGCCAGCCAACCGTCGACCATATTGGTGGTGGACGTCCAGGGTGTCGGGAACACATGCCGCCGCTCGGTGAACGCTTGCAGGCTCAGGCGCGGCTCCAGTGGCGTGGCGCGTTTGTCGAAGACGCAGACCAGGTCATCCTCCAGCAGCATTCGCGATTTCAGGTCAGTGTGGTGGCGGTGAAAATTGGGGCCGAAACTGATCACCAGATCGAGGCTGCCGTCGCGCAATTCGTCGGCCGGGACGTCAGTTTCGAACTTGTGCACGTTGACCATCACCGGCAAGTCATCGAAGTCGAAACGTTTCAACAGGCGCGGCAGAATCAGTTGCTCGAAATATTCCGGTGCGCAGATGTTGAACGTGACCGCTTGCTGGGTCGGGTTGAACACCGGGGCGCCGGCGTGGCAAAGGTTGATACTTTCAAGAATCTTCTGCACATGGCCGTACATGCTGCAGGCCTTGTAGGTGGGGCGCATGCCCGTGCGAGTGTTGATGAATAGTTCGTCTTCGAAACTGGTGCGCAGTTTTTTCAGGCAATAACTGACGGTGGACTGACTGACAAACAGCGTTTCCGAAACATCGGTGACGCTGCTTTGCTCATACACGGCGACAAACACCATGAGATCCTGCATGTCGAGTTTTCGAAGCAAGTTACTGTTCAGCATCCGTACTGTCTCGCTGTGCTCCTTGCGCTGAATACGCGCAAACGTGTGCGAACGATCCTAACGGAACGATGGTTCCAGGACAAAGCCTTGTAGGACATTTCACGGACAGTTGTGGGACAGAAAGTTTTAGTAAGACGACTTCATCAATCAAACCGCTGAAACATGGCCAGAGGCCTCTAGCCCGATCATTGGAACTGGCGTGCGTAATGCCGGGGATCGAAACGCCACACCATGAGAAGCATGGCCACCATCACTGCGGTCAGTGACCACCACGCCCATTCGAAGCTGCCCAGATGATCGCGGATCATCCCCGCCATCAGTGGCGAGAGCCCGGCAATCAGATAGCCGATTCCCTGTACGAAGGCGGTCAGACCTCCGGCGCGCTGCGGGTTGTCGAGGTGATCGAGTGAAACGATCAGGCTCATCGGGAACAAGCCGCCAATCCCCAGACCCAGCAGGCACGGCCATAACAGGCTGAGGTATTGCGGGCTGAGGATCAGTCCACAGAAACCGCCAATGATCAGCCCGAGAAGCGCCATCAGCACCACACGACGATCACGGCTGCGATTGGCGATGGCGGGCACTACCAGGCCGGAAATCACCTCCATGGCGGTCAGAAAACCTAACAACAGCCCGGCGTTTTGTTCGCTCCAGCCTTTTTCAACGTAGTACGGCGCGAGCCAGGCGAGAACGCACGTGTAGGACGCTGTCCCCATTCCGAAGAAGATTGCGAGTAACCAGGCGCGGGAATGTGTGAAGAAGGATTGTTTTCTTACCGCTGGCGCCGAGTCCTGAGGCGTATTCGCCCGCTGTGCCCACCAGAACAACAATGCCAGCAGCGCCAGCCCTGCCCATATCGCCAGACCGACGCGCCAACTGCCAGTGCGTGACATGACCCGTGGTGCAAACGAGGCGGCGATGGCCGCGCCGCCCATGATCGAGGTTACATACAGGCCCATGCACAGCGCCACGTTGTCGGGAAAACGCGACTTGATGAACGCCGGCATCAAGGCCTGAATCAGGGCGATCCCGAACCCGGCGAGCACTGCACTGACAATCAGCTCGGCGGCCGAATCAACAAACAGGCGTGCCACGGTCGCCAGACCAATGATGGCCAGCGACATCAGTACCGTGCGTTGCTCGCCGAGGCGCTGGCTGATGCCCATTGCGAAAAACATCGCCAATCCCATCGCCATGACAGGGAGCATCGTCAGCAGCGAGGCGACGCTGAAACTCAACGCAATTTCGCCACGTATCGCCGATAACAACGGCCCAACTGCTGCCATCGATGGGCGCAGGTTAAGGCCGACCAAGACGATGCCGAGCATCAGCCAGGTTGCGGGGCGGGCGGTGATGCGGACGTTTTCCATGTTCAGACCTTAAAACCGAAGGCTGACGATTAGGCGCGTACTCACCTGACAGGGGCAAATCAGAAAATCCACGACCCCACCTAAAAATCAAATAACCTCGCGCCCCCCTGCAGGAGAATCCTGCGATTCGCTGAACCAGACCTGAACCATTCTCAAATACTTCGCAAGTTTTAGCTTTTAGCCATCAACCAACTAATCGTTATCTTATTTTTCACAAAAAATTGATGGTTGCCTGCTTAAAGTTTGTGCTGTCTGAGTCAATGAACTTTTCACAATTGGCGATGGCACTTCTCTTCAGGAATATTCTTAATCATGTTGAAGTTAAAAGCCGTGCGCCCGGAATGGGTGACGTTGTGTGCCAGTGCGTTTTTTTTAGCTGGATTCAACTTTGTGCTTTGGCAGCACCTGTTCGCGATTACCTCGGCGGATGCCAAGGGCATAGCCCTGCGTGTCGCTTTCGGGGCGATGATCTTCGCGGCCTTCAACATTGTGCTGACCTTCCTGGCGTTTCGCCGAGTCTTGAAACCGGTACTGATATTGCTGTTCCTGATCAGCGCCAGCGTGGCTTATTTCATGAGCCAATACGGTGTATTGATCGATGCGGGAATGTTGCGTAACTTCGCTGAAACCAATGTCACCGAAGTTCGTGATCTGCTCTCTCTAAAGTTGCTCGCTTATATAGTATTTTTAGGTGTGGTGCCGTCCTGGATACTGTGGAAAGTTCCAGTCGACTACCGCCGTTGGCACCGCGAGTTGTTCAGCAAGGTCATTGTAAGCTTTGCCTCAGTGGCGGTCATCGGTGGGGTGGCGCTGGCCAACTACCAGGGTTTGTCATCCTTGTTTCGCAATCACCACGAATTGCGCCTGATGTTGGTGCCGAGCAACTACATTGGTGCATCGGCCGCCTATCTGCGTGAACAAATCGCTTCTGCGCAGCAGCCATTCGTCAAGATCGGCGAGGATGCTCAGCGCGATGTTGCCTTGCAGAATCATCCGCGCAAATCCTTGACCGTATTGGTGGTGGGTGAAAGTGCGCGGGCGGAGAACTTTGGCATTTTGGGGTATGACCGCGACACCACGCCAACACTCGACAAGGAAGCAGGGTTGATTGCGTTTACCGATGTGCATTCCTGCGGCACGGAAACGGCGGTCTCAGTGCCGTGCATGTTCTCCAACATGGGCCGCAAGAACTACGACGCCAGTAAGGCGAAGAATGAAGAGGGTTTGCTGGATGTGCTCAAGCGCGCGGGGATCGACGTGATCTGGCGCGATAACCAGTCCGGCTGCAAAGACACCTGTAATCGCGTCACTGTGCAAGACGTCAGCAACTTGAAAGACCCGACGTTGTGCGCCAACAGCGAATGTCGCGACGAAATTCTCCTGCAAGGCCTGCAGGGTTTTATCGATCATCTGGACAAGGACACCGTGCTGGTATTGCACCAGATGGGCAGTCACGGCCCGGAGTACTTCAAGCGTTATCCGAAGGAGTACGAGCACTTCACCCCGGTCTGTGAAAGTAATGCGCTGAACAACTGCAGCCGCGAAAGTATCGTTAACGGTTACGACAACACGCTGGTGTACACCGACCATGTGCTGTCGAGTCTGATCGATGTGTTGCGCAGCAATCAGGACAAGGTCGATACCGCCATGCTGTATCTGTCTGATCACGGTGAGTCGCTGGGCGAGTACAACCTGTTCCTTCACGGCACGCCTTACATGCTGGCGCCGGAGCAGCAGAAACATGTTGCCATGCTGGCGTGGTTCTCCGACAGCTATCAGAAGTCCTACTCGGTCGACACGCATTGCCTGCAAATGACTCGCGACAAGCCATTGAGCCAGGACAATCTGTTTCATTCGATGCTGGGCCTGCTGGAAGTGCACAGCTCGGTGTATCAGCAGGATCTGGACATGTTCGCGGGCTGCCGTGGCGCGGTGATCGACGGGGTGTTGGCCAAAGAGTGAGCCAGCAGACTCACCTTGTAAGACTATTCTTCCTTCAGGCGGGAGATTTCATCAAGCTCTTGTCCAGTTGAGGCGCGGAAACCGCCAGTGGCGATATATACTGCGCGCCATTCTTCAAGGGAGAGCCGTGTGGCCATCGATATTCACTGGATTCGCGACAACGAAAGCCTCGCGCAATTTTGCGCCGAGTGGCAGCAGCTGCCTTTCGTGGCCATCGACACCGAATTCATGCGGGTCGACACCTTCTACCCGATTGCCGGCCTGTTACAGGTTGGCGACGGCAAACGCGCCTACCTGATTGACCCGCTGAGCATCAATACCTGGCAACCACTGGCCGCACTGCTGGAAAACCCGGCGGTGCTAAAAGTCCTGCACGCCTGTAGTGAAGACCTCGAAGTCCTGTTGCGCCTGACTGGCAGCCTGCCAGCGCCAATGTTCGACACGCAATTGGCCGCCGCTTATCTGAACCTCGGGTTCTCGATGGGTTATTCGCGGCTGGTGCAATCAGTGCTCGGTATCGAACTGCCGAAGGGCGAAACCCGCTCCGACTGGTTGCAGCGTCCGTTGTCCGACACGCAAATCAGCTACGCCGCCGAAGATGCCGTGCATCTGGCGGAGGTTTTCGTACAGTTGCGCCCGAAACTGTCTGACGACAAGTTCGCCTGGGTGCTGGAGGATGGCGCTGAGCTGGTCGCCAACCTGCGTCGCGAAACCGATCCGTACGAGGTTTATCGCGACGCCAAACTGGCGTGGAAACTGTCCCGTGCGCAGTTGGCCGTGCTGCGCGAACTGTGCGCCTGGCGCGAACGCGAGGCCCGGGCCCGCGACCTGCCGCGCAACCGTATTGTCCGCGAGCATTCGCTGTGGCCGCTGGCCCGCACGCAACCGGACTCGCTCAGTGCGTTGGGCAAGATCGAAGACATGCACCCGCGTACCGTGCGTCAGGACGGCGAATTTCTGCTTGATCTGATCAAGCGCTCTGGCAGTGTGGGCCCTGATCAATGGCCGCCCGCTGTGCCGGAGCCATTGCCGATCGAAGCGGCTGCGCTGATCAAGCAACTGCGCGCCCTGGGGCAAGCAGAGGCCGAGCGCCTGGACATCGCCCCGGAACTGATGCTGCGCAAGAAAACCCTCGAAGCCCTGGTCAAAAGCGGCTACCCCGAGGGTCCTTACCAATTGCCTGAGTCGCTGCGTGGCTGGCGCCGCGAACTCATGGGTCAGAAGCTGCTCGACAGCCTGGCCACCGCCGGAGAACAGCCTTGAAACGTATTTGCTCCATTTACCAAAGCTCGAAACGCAGCGGCATGTACCTCTATGTGCTCAAGAGCGATGAGCTTGAGCGTGTTCCGGAAGCCCTGATGCTGGCGTTCGGCAAGCCGAAACACTCGTTCAATCTGGTGCTGTCGCCGGAGCGCAAACTGGCCAGCGAAGATATCGTCGTGGTGCTGGAAAACCTCGACAAGCAGGGCTATCACCTGCAAATGCCACCGGCCGAGGACGAGTACATCGAGCACTTGCCCGAAGAGTTGTTGCGCCGCAACGACCCAATGTGATCGGCGAGGCCCTGTTCTGGGCCTCGTTAACCCTGGAACTGTTTTTAACGCGATGGCCGCGATGAATGTTGTGGCCATCTGCACGATTTGCGAAAGGTTTGAAGATGCGCGTTCTGATTGCTGAACACGACCACGCGATATACGCCCGGCTGCTGCAACAGGCGGCGCCGGAGCTCGAAGTGCTGACCAGTGGCGACTCGGCTGAACTGGCTCAACTGGCTGCCGACTGCCCGGTGTGGCTGGGACAGCCGGATCTGCTCGCGACCTTGTTGCGCCAAGGGCATCAACCGCAATGGCTGCAATCGACCTGGGCTGGCATCACACCGCTGCTCGCCGACGGCCTCTGCCGGGATTATCGCTTGACCCGCGCGGTGGGGATTTTTGGTCAGGTGATGGCTGAATACGTGCTGACCTATATGCTCGGCCACGAACGTGAAGTGCTGGCACGGCTGGTCAGCCAGGTCGAGCGTAAATGGGACAACCGCACCGGTCAGAGTCTGGTCGGGCGCAAGGTGCTGATCGTCGGCACCGGCGACATCGGCCAGAGCGTGGCGCAGTTTCTGCTGCCGTTCGGCGTTGAGCTGTACGGCATCGCCAGCAGTGCCCGCGAGCAGGCGCCGTTTGTCGAGGTCGGCTCAATGGCGGATCTGCCGCGACTGGTGGGCGAAGTGGATTATGTGGTCAACCTGCTGCCCAATACCGAACACACCCACGATATCTACGACGCGGCGCTGTTCAAGCAATTCAAGCCGACCGGGTTGTTCATGAACGTCGGGCGGGGCGTGGCAGTGGTCGATGCGGATCTGGTAGAGGCCCTCAAGGAAGGTCATCTGGCGGGCGCGGTGATCGACGTCTGCCGTCAGGAGCCACTGCCGCAACGTCACCCTTTCTGGACGGCGTGGGGCTTGCTGCTCACCGGTCACAGCTCGGCACCGACGTCACCGGCGTTGATGGTGCAGTTGTTCGTCGACAACTTGAAGGCGTATCAGGCGGGTGAAGCATTGCGCGGGGAAGTGGATTTCAATCGCGGTTATTGATCGCGTTGCCACAGAAACTGACAAGTGCGGGGCAACCGGCAGTCGCCAGCGCTTGGCCCGCAGGGCCTTCGGCACTAGACTGGCGGCCTTTTCACAACCTGATGTTGATGCTTGAGCCATGGCCGCCAAAGTCGAACCGTTCTGGATACGCAAAACCCTCGATCAACTGGATCTGGAGGAATGGGAATCGCTGTGCGACGGCTGTGGCCTGTGCTGCCTGCAAAAACTCGAGGATGAGGAAGACAACAGCGTTTACTACACGCGTATCGCCTGCAAACTGCTGGACTTGAAAACCTGCCAGTGCAGCGACTACCCGAACCGCATCAAGTTTGTGCCGGACTGCATCCAGCTCACTCCCGGCCAGGCTGAAGAGTTCAAATGGCTGCCGCCGACTTGTGGTTATCGACTAGTGAGCGAAGGCAAGGATCTGCCGTTGTGGCATCACCTGGTGTGCGGCGACCGAGATGCGGTGCACCACGAAAGGATTTCCCAGTCCGGGCGCATGCTCGCCGAAGGCAGCGTGGCAGAGGATGACTGGGAAGATCATCTGATTTTCCGCGCGGGTTAACGGGCAAGGGTTTTCAATAACGCGTTGCTCCAGTCATACCGCCATCGCTGGCAAGCCAGCTCCCACAGGTTTATCTGAATGCCACAGATCCTGTGAACACTCCAAAACCCTGTGGGAGCTGGCTTGCCAGCGATGAGGCCGGGAGCCTCATCAACGACTCTGGATCAAACCCCGGCTTTCGGCGATTTCACCGAATCATTGCCAGTAATGGTCGCGGTGCTGGTCGCGGCCTCGGCATTGGCCTTCAGCTTGCTCAGTTCTTCACCGGCGCGCTCGATCTTGGCTCGCACGTTGTTCATGTCCTGACGGCTTCTCTCGAACAGGCTTTTCACCGAACTGTGCCCGGTAATGCCACGGGCCATGGCCACACCGCCAATCGCCACCTGAATCAACCCGAACACACCGCCACGGCGCAGGCCCTTGCCGACCATCACTACGCCGCCGGCCAGTGAGCCAATGCGCTCCCAACCCTGAACATTCTGGTCGGACGGGGACTGAAACGGGGTGGATTCGATACGCTCGACGCGTTTGAGCTCGGTCATGATCTTTCTCCAGGCAATGAATAATGGATAAACAAGCTGACTGCCAGAGCGGCCAGCTTGTTCCATCGGATGTGCGACGCTTCAGCGGAATTTTGGCCCGGAGCGGGTGTTCAGGCCCTTGGCCATGCGGTCGTAGAGCACAACGTTGACCGTCGCGGCGAGGTTCATGCAGCCGGTGGTCGGGATGTATACGACGTCTTCGCACCAGTCGCGGATCTCTTTATCAAGCGAGCCGTCTTCCGGGCCGAAGATGTACAGCGCGCGGTCCGGGTGGGTGTATTCCGGCAGCGGGCGGGCGCCTTCCACGAGTTCCACAGCGACCGGCACGCAGTTGAGCGGGAGGATCTTTTTCAGATCATCGATACCGATCAGCGGGATGTCGTAATGCACGCGCTTGGTGTCGGTGACGAAATCGGCGGCGCGTTCATAACGTTTGCCGGTATAGAACACCGACGCCACGCCGTAACAGCCTGCGGCGCGCATCACCGAACCGACGTTCTCCGGTGATTTTGGGTTGTACAAACCAATGCAGCTGTAACGTTTGTCTGCCACGAGCGGGGAGCCTTCGGGAAAAAGAGCGCGATTATACGGGGATTGGGGGAGGGCGGGCAGCTTCGATATCTGCCGTGTCTGATCCGGCCTTATCGCTGGCAAGCTAGCGATGGGGCCAGTGTGGGCATGAAGATCAGTCTTCTTTCTTCATCAGCCCGGCCAATGCAGCAAACGGATTGTGCGTCGCCTTGGCAATCTTCGGCGTGCTCAGCGAGCCTTCGCTGAAGTATTGCTGGTCGGTATAACGCGAGTGCTCGTTGTCATGGCAGTACAGGCACAGCAACTCCCAGTTCGAACCGTCCTGCGGGTTGTTGTCGTGGTTGTGGTCACGGTGGTGCACGGTCAGTTCGCTCAGGCGCTTGCCGGAAAACTCACGGGTGCAGCGGCCACACACGTGCGGGTACATCTTCAGGGCCTTGTCGCGGTAGCCCATTTCCTTGTCGCGCTGATTGTCGGCGAGGATGCGATCGAGCTTCGACGTGTTGGTGGGGGTGGACGAACTCATGGGTTCACCTTTGCAGAAGACTAAAGACGGTTATGTTCGCAGTTTAGCTCAGCCCTTGAGCTTCTCGGCAATCCAGATGGTGTGGCGCGTGCCTTTGTTGCCGTGGGCGAAGACCTGCACTTCTTCGGCCTTGAAACCGGCCTTCTTCAATTTGTCGGAAAACTGCCGATCGGCGCTGGCCGACCACACGGCGAGTACGCCTTTGGGGCGCAAGGCCTTGGCGCAGGCGTTCAGCCCGGCGGCGGAGTACAACCAGCTATTGGCCTTCTGGGTCAGGCCTTCAGGGCCGTTGTCGACGTCGAGCATGATCGCGTCGAAACCGTTCGGCTCGCTTTGCAGCACATTGGCAACGTCTTCCTGGCGGATCACCGTGCGCGGATCGAGCAGCGGGCGGCCGGACTTTTCGCCAAGCGGGCCACGGTTCCACTCGACCACGCCCGGGACCAGTTCAGCGACCACCACTTCGGCGGTTTTGCCCAGATGCTTGAGCGCAGAGGCGAGGGTGAAACCCATGCCCAGGCCACCGATCAGCACCCGCGAATCCGGACGTCCGGCGACCTTGCGGCAAGGGATCTCGGCCAAGGCATCTTCAGAGCCGTGCATGCGCGTGTTCATCAACTGCCCGCCGTCGCCGCCCTGGATCTTGATGACAAAATCCTCGCCATACTCGAACAGGCACAGGGCACCGCCGCTTTCAGGGATCGGGGTGGTGTCGAGCAGAACAAAACGTTTCATGGAAATCTCTACAAGGGGGAAGGCAAGCAGGCCCGTTGGGAGTAGCCTGAGCGCAGACTAAGGCCAAACGGAGCCCTTGATGAAGCGCACCATTCTAACGGTCATTGCCCTGGCCGCGCTCGCGATTACTACAGCGCAGGCACAGCAGGCCATTCCGGTCAGCCCGGCGCCGCAACCCGGCTCGCCCGGGACCGCAACGCCGACGCCATACCCACAGATCACACCGATCAACATTCCCAAATCGGGCGCCGGCAGTGGCAGCCCACCGCTGGTGCCGATCGAAATGCCCAGCCCGCCAAGCAAGGATCAACCGGTACCGGGCATCGAGCCGACCGGCACCAAGGCGAAAACCCCGGGCGGTTAAATCTGCTGCGCCGCCAGTTGGCCGTCAGCCATGCGCAGGCGTTTGGACAGCGAGACGGCGAGGGCGCGGATGATCTTGGCGGCGATCTTCGGTGCGTCGTTGAGCATTTTTTCCAGCGAATCCTTGCCCAGGTTCAGCAACTGACACTTGCTCGCCGCGATGCACGTCGCCGAGCGTCGCTCGCCATCGAGCACGGCCATTTCTCCGAATGCCCGACCGCTGCGCAGCGTGGCCATGGTAATGACCTGGCCGTCGGGCCCGGTTTTCTGCACGGCGACCTGGCCGGTGTGAAGAATGCACATGAAGCTGCCGGCATCGCCTTCGCGGAAAATCGCCTCGCCCTCAGCCACGGTGCTGATGCTGAAGTAGCCGGAGGCTGCGGCAAAATCCGCCGGCGCTAATTGATCGAACAGGCCGCAATCCATCAGCCAGTCGCGGATTTCATTGTTCAGTAAGGTTGGTTCTGACATGTCATTGCTGTCTTTTTGTTTTCTCGGTTTTCAGGCGCTATATGAACCCTACATTGGATTTGTGGGGTATCGGCCTCTTGGGTCTGCAATTAAGACCCAAGTGACCGACGGAGTTCCTCAGGCAAGCCCCAGAACCTTGGAAACAAATGCATATTCGAGCGCTACGTCACGTAATCCCTGATATCGCCCGCTCATTCCGCCATGCCCGGCGCCCAATTCGGTCTTGAGCAACAGTACGTTGTCGTCAGTCTTGTTCGCGCGCAGTTTCGCCACCCACTTGGCCGCTTCCCAGTACTGCACACGGCTGTCGTTGTAGCCGGCGATGACCAGCGTCGCGGGATAGTCCTGCGCGCTGACGTTTTCGTACGGCGCATAGGCCTTGATCCGCTCATAGACGTCCGGGTCTTCGGGATTGCCCCACTCGTCGTATTCGGTGACAGTCAGCGGCAGCTCCGGGTCGAGCATGGTGTTGAGTACGTCGACGAACGGCACTTCGGCAATCGCCACACCAAACAGATCCGGCCGCTGATTAAGCACCGCGCCAATCAGCAAACCGCCGGCGCTGCCACCGCTGATCGCCAGTTGTGGCGCAGTGGTGATGCCGTTGAGAATCAAAAACTCGGCGCAGGCGATGAAGTCGCTAAAGGTGTTGTGCTTGTGCTCCTGCTTGCCGGCGCGATACCAGGCTTCGCCCAGCTCACCGCCGCCGCGCACGTGGGCGATGGCGAAGGCCATGCCGCGATCGAGCAGGCTCAAACGGGCATGGGAGAACCACGGGTCGAGGCTCGAACCGTAAGCGCCGTACCCGTAGAGGTAGAGCGGCACCGGTTTGCCGACCATTTCACGCTTCATCACCAGACTGATCGGCACTTGCGTACCGTCCGGAGCGGTCGCCCACAGGCGCTGGCTGACGTAGGCGTCGGCGTCGAACGGGCCGAGCACCGGGGTTTCCTTGAGGACGGTTTGTTCGCCCGTCGCCAGAATCAGTTGGCGTACCTGAGCGGGGCGATTCAAGGCCTCGTAGCGCAGACGAATGCGATCGCTTTCAAATTCCAGACTGTTTTGCACGTAGAGGCTGTAGGCCGCGTCCGGCAATTGCACGCGATAAGGCGTCAGGCCATGTGGGTGAACTTCAATGATCGGCAGGCCACCTTCGCGCAGGCTCAGGGTCATCGCTTCGGTGTTGAGGGTCACGCCGTCGAGCATCACCGTATCGCTGTGCGCGATCAGGTTCTGCCAGTCGGCCTCGCTCGGTGCGACACCTGTATCCGGCGCTTGATACAGGGCGAAGTTGATGCCGTCGCGGTTGGTGCGGATGAACCACGTCCACGCGCCATCGAGCATGCCGTGATCGACATCGTATTCATGGTCTTCGACCCGAGGCGCCAGGCAAGTGAACGGCAGATGCGGCTGATTGGCGTCCAGCGCCCAGACTTCGCTGGTGGTCTTGCTGCCCAGCGACAGCAGCAATTGCTGCTCGGAGCTTGATCGGTAGCAGTGCAGGAAGAAGCGCCCGTCTGGTTCGTGGAACACTTCTTCGGCCGCGGTGCCGTCCAGGCGATAACGGAACAGTTTGTAAGGGCGATGAGTGTCGTCGAGGGCGCCGAAAAACAGCGTCAGGCTATCGTTTGCCCACGTCATGCTGCCATCGCAGTCTTCGAATTCCAGTTCGCTGACCTTGTCGTTGGACAGTTCCTTGACGAACAGGGTGTAAATTTCATCGCCCGAGGCATCGACGCTGTAGGCCAGACGCTGGTGATCAGGGCTGATGCTGAAAGCACCCAGCGAAAAGAAACCGCCATTGGCCAGCACGTTCGGGTCGAGCAGCAGCTGTTCGCGGCTTTCGTCGAGGGTCAGGCTGTCGTCCGCCGGGCGCGGGCAGCGGTAATGCCGAGCGTATTCATCGCCCGCCGTGGTGCGCGTGTAATAAAGGTACGGACCCCACGGCGAGGGCAGGGACAAATCGGTTTCCAGGATGCGGCCCTTGATCTCTTCGAACAGGGTTTCGCGCAGCTCGGCCTGGTCGGCGGTTTGCGCTTCCTGGTAGGCGTTTTCAGCCTTGAGGTAATCGAGCACCGCGTCGGTGTCGCGTTCCTGCAGCCAGGCATACGGGTCGGCACCGGCCGCCTTGCGGGCAATCGGGGCACTGATGACGTTGGCGGATTGGGGCATGGAAGGCTCTCGGACAATGTACGGAATCAGGGGTTTCGCCGCTCTGGAAATCACCGCAGCCTCTGTGGGAGCGAGCCTGCTCGCGAAAGCGGTGGGTCAGATAATGATGTTTCAACTGACCGTCCGCATTCGCGAGCAGGCTCGCTCTCACAGGTTGTGTGTCTATTGTGACAAGCCTGGCGGGCGAAAAGTCGTTACTATAAGCGCCTCTTTGCCTGCCTTGCCATGGACACCATGACCGAGAACGACTATCTGATCGCCTGGGGCCTCTACGGCTTTGCCGCTGTAGGCTGCCTGTTGGTATGGATGCGCCTGACCCGCTGGATGTGGCGCTGGTTGCGCGAGCCACTTCGTGTACTGATGGCAGTGTTGCTGTTCAGCCCGACTATCGTTGATCCGGTGAAGGAAATGGTCGCTCCGGCCATCGCCATCACTGCGCTGGATCTGGCGTTCAAGGTGGGCAACAACGCCTGGCGGGCGGTCTCCGATCTGTTCATGTACGGCATGATCGCCTTCGGCATCTACCTGATTTACGTGCTGATCCGCTTGCCGATCGAGCAGGCGTCCAGAGCTCGCCGCGAACAGGCTGAAGCTGCCAAAGCCGCCGCCCGCGCCGACGATCGTGACGATGATCAACCCTTCGGCGCCGCCGGAGACGACCGCTACGGTCGCCCGCCGGTACCGAACAATCCGCAGCGCATGCGGGTCGAGCCGCGTCTGTAATCCCGAGAGTCCGCACATGTGTGAATTACTGGGCATGAGTGCCAACGTGCCGACCGATATCGTCTTCAGCTTCACCGGGCTGATGCAGCGCGGCGGTCGCACCGGCCCGCACCGCGACGGGTGGGGCATTGCGTTCTATGAAGGCCGTGGCCTGCGGCTGTTCCAGGATCCGGCGGCGAGTTGCGAGTCGGAAGTCGCCAACCTGGTCCAGCGCTATCCGATCAAGAGTGAAGTGGTCATTGGCCACATCCGTCAGGCCAATGTCGGCAAGGTCTGCCTGTCCAACACCCACCCGTTCGTCCGCGAACTGTGGGGGCGTAACTGGTGCTTCGCGCACAACGGCCAACTCGCCGACTTCACCCCGATCAAAAGTTTCTACCGCCCGGTCGGCGATACCGACAGCGAAGCGGCGTTCTGCGATTTGCTCAACCGTGTGCGTGCAGCATTTCCCGAACCGGTCGATATAGAAGTGCTGCTGCCGGATCTGGTCGCCGCGTGCGCCGAATACCGCAGCAAAGGCGTGTTCAACTGCATGCTCAGCGACGGCGACTGGCTGTTCTGCTATTGCACGACCAAACTGGCACAGATCACCCGGCGCGCACCGTTCGGCCCGGCGCGGCTCAAGGATGTCGACGTGATCGTCGATTTTCAGGCCGAAACCACGCCAAACGATGTGGTGACGGTCATTGCGACCGAACCGTTGACCGAAAACGAAACCTGGACCCGCTACGAACCGGGCCAATGGAGCCTGTGGCGACGCGGCGAATGCGTAAGCCAGGGCAAGACCGAATAAGGATTTGCATCCCATGTTGCTCAGTTATCTACGGCTGGTGTTGTTTGCGGCGGGCCTGTTGATCGGTGTCCAGGTGCCAGGATTCATCAACGATTACGCGAAGCGGGTCGAGGCGCATCTGATCGAGGCGCAGACCGGTCTGCGCGGGTTTCAGGGCACTGCCGAGCAGTTCTTCAAGGGCGACATTCAGGCGCTGGTCGCGCATTACCGCGCCAGTGAAGACCCTGTGTTTCGCAGCGACGCCGACAGCCTGAGCACCATGCTCAACCGTCAGATTGCACTGGATAAGCAATTCCAGGCGATGCAGGGCCCTTGGTACATCCGCTTCCTGCAAGTGGTGCTGGCCGCCGATCCGGATATTCGCAAGGAAACCTGGAATGGCTACAGCTACCAGATTCTGCTGACGCCTGAAGCCATGATCTGGGGCATGAGCGGGGCGTTGTTGCTGTCGTTCGGCATCGAATGCCTGTTCCGGCTGATCGACTGGGTCGTGCTGGGCGGCAGGCGCCTGCGCCAGAGCCGGCCGATCGAAGACCGCGACGTGCGCGGCCTCTAAGGCACTGGATCAAAAGATCGCAGTCTGCGACAGCTCCTACATGGGGATGTGCATTTCCCTGTAGGAGCTGCCGAAGGCTGCGATCTTTTGCTTCTAAATATTCAGCTTGATGTAACCCGTGCCCACCTTGCGCGCATACCCCGCCAACACCTGCTGACACAACGTCACGATCTCCTCGACCCACTCGACCCCCACCCGCCACGACACCACCACCTGCAACGCCGGCGGTGTTTTATCGATGCCGAGCAAAGTCAATTCGCCGCGCGCCAGTTCCTCGGCTACCAGCACCGGTGGCAGCGCACCAATGCCAAACCCGTCACGCAGTAACCGGGTAATCGCCGACACCGAATTCACACAGTTCAAGCGCGGCGCCAACACGCCGCTGGCCTGCATCAGCGCCAGAATGTCTTGATGCGGTCGCGAGTTTTTCGAGTAGGTGATGATCCGCTCCTGTGCCAGTTCGGCGAGATCGGCGTACTCGCGGTTGTAGATCGAATTGCTGGCGACGATCCAGCCCAGCGGATGGCTGGCCAGTTCCAGGCTGCGCACGCTTTCATGGCGCACCAGGTCGGTTTGCAGGATGAGATCGAGAAAGCCTTTTTGCAGCTGATCGCAGAGATTGAGCGACGTATCCGCCACCAGCTCGATTTCAACTCGTGGATACAGCTCGGTCATCTGCGCCACCAACGGGCTCAGCCAGGTGTGAATCACCGTGTCCATGACACCGATACGCACACGGCCGACTTTGCTCGAACGGGTCTCGATCGATTGCTTCAATGCCTGCATGGTGTCGAGCATCTGCTCGGCATAGTCCAGCACTTTCAAGCCTTCGGGCGTCAGGCTCACGCCACGCGAATCACGCAAAAACAGCTTCACACCGAGTTCGCCTTCAAGCACCGCGATGCGGCTGGAAATCGACGCCTGGGTGGTGAACAGCTTGTCGGCGGTCAGACGAAAACTCTTCAGCCGGGCGACCCAGACAAAGGTCTCGAGAAACTTCAGGTTCATGGGCAAGGCTCGGGTGACAAATTTTTCTTATGCCTAAGGCGGGTTTTTATTCGTTGGACGCAGCAGGGCTACGGGACGAAAAATCGGCGCATCCGGTTCCCACGATAGGCGTCGTCGGGGCTGCGAACAAGACCAATAAAAAACCTGCGGAGATTTGCCATGAGTGCTCCCGACACTATCGATCTACCCAAGCCATCGGCGCGTCCGGGGCCGTTCGACTGGTATCGCAACATCAACCAACAGGAGCGCCGCACGTTCTGGAGCTGCAAGATCGGCTACGGTCTGGACGGCATGGACACACAGATGCTCAGTTTCGTCGTACCGACCCTGATCGCGATGTGGGGCATCACGACCGGCGAAGCGGGACTGATTCACACCAGCACCTTGATCGCCTCGGCCATTGGTGGTTGGGTCGCCGGCATTCTCTCCGACCGCATCGGTCGCGTGCGTACGCTGCAATTGACCGTGCTGTGGTTTGCCTTCTTCACCTTCCTGTGCGGCTTCGCGCAAAACTACGAACAACTGCTGATCGCTCGCACCCTGATGGGCTTCGGTTTCGGCGGTGAATGGACCGCAGGCGCAGTGCTGATCGGCGAGGTGATCCGCGCCAAAGATCGCGGCAAAGCCGTCGGCATGGTGCAATCCGGTTGGGCGCTGGGCTGGGGCCTGACCGCGATACTGTATGCGCTGCTGTTTTCGGTATTGCCACCGGAAGACGCCTGGCGGGCGCTGTTCATCCTCGGCATTGTCCCGGCGATTTTCGTGATTTTCGTGCGGCGCCTGGTCAAAGACCCGGAGATTTATCGCGAGGCCAAGGCTGCGCAAACTCCGGAAAATCAGGCGAAGTTCTACGAGATATTCGCTCCCGGCATGCTCTTCACCACAATCCGTGCGTCGTTGCTGACCACCGGTGCGCTGGGCGGCTACTACGCGATCACCTCCTGGCTGCCGACCTTCCTGAAAAACGAGCGTGGCTTGAGTGTGCTCGGCACGGGCGGTTATCTGGCAATGGTCATCGTCGGCTCGTATGTCGGCTATGTGATCAGCGCCTATCTGACCGACCTGTTGGGTCGCAAGAAGAACTTCATTCTCTTCGCCGTCGGTTCGTTCACCATCGTTCTGCTGTACACGCAATTGCCAGTGAGCAACGGTGTGATGCTGTGGCTGGGCTTTCCTCTGGGGTTCTTTGCTTCGGGGATTTTCAGCGGCATGGGCGCGTTTCTCACTGAGCTGTTCCCCACGCGAATTCGTGGTTCAGGCCAAGGTTTCTGCTACAACATCGGCCGGGCACTGGCGGCGCTGTTTCCGCTGTTTATCGGTCTGCTCAGCCAGAAAGTGCCATTGAGCGTGGGCATTGGTGCCTTTGCCGCGGTGTCGTACGGCGTGGTGATTCTCGCGGCGTTGAGCCTGCCGGAGACTCGCGGCAAGCAACTGGATGCGCAGTAACTGATAACCTGCGGGGCATTGCCCAACGGGCTTTGTCCTACGGATAGAAAGACAAGACGCTACAGGAGTGTTTACCGTGAGCCGCCTGTTATTGAACTGCGACATTGGCGAGAGCTTCGGCAGCTGGACCATGGGTCTGGATGACGAGGTGATGCCCTTCATCGATTGCGCCAACGTGGCCTGCGGTTTCCATGCCGGCGATCCGAGCATCATGCGTAAAACAGTCAGCCGTGCGCTCAGCCACGGCGTGCAGATTGGCGCGCACCCTGCGTATCAGGATCTGGTCGGATTCGGTCGCCGCTCCATGGCCTATTCCGCGCAAGAGTTGCAAGACATCCTGCATTACCAGATTGGCGCCCTCGACGGCATCTGCCGAGCCCAGGGCGCGCGGGTCAGTTACGTCAAACCCCATGGCGCGATGTACAACGACATGATGGCCAACCCTGCGCAGTTGCGCGCAGTGATTCAGGCCGTTGCCGTCTACGACCGCGCGTTGCCGCTAATGCTCATGGCAACCCGCGACAATGCGGCGGCGCAGCAGCTCGGTGACGAGTACGGCGTGACCCTGTGGTTCGAAGCCTTCGCCGACCGCGCCTACGACAGCGCCGGCCGACTGGTCTCGCGGCATCAGCCGGGCGCTGTGCATCACGACCCGCAAAAAATCATCGAGCAAGCCTTGATCATCGCTCGTGGTGACGCGCTCACTGCCAGCGATGGCAGTGCATTGCATTTGCAGGTCAACACCCTGTGCGTGCACGGCGACAACGCCAGTTCGGTGGCTGCCGTGCAGCGCATCCGTGAGGCTCTGAATCAGCAGAGCGCGCCATGAATCCACGGATTGAAGTGGTGGCGCTGGATTGCCTGATGCTGCGCCTGTTCGATGAAATCGCCGAAGCCAACATGCCGTGGATGCTCGCGGCCAGCGTGCGGTTGCGTGAGGTGTTCGGCGCGCAGCTGATTGACCTGGTGCCGTCCTACACCACATTGATGGTGCATTACGATTTGACGTCATTGAGTCCGAAGCAGGCGCGAGAATTGATCGCTGAGGCATTGATCAATCTGTCGCCAGATGCGCGAACCGTCGGCCAGTGCCACGTGTTGCCGGTCTGGTACGACCTGAGTGTCGGCCCCGAGCTGAGCTTGCTCGCCGAGCGCAGCGGTCTGGCCGTGGAGGAGGTGATTCGTCGCCACAGTGCCAGGGAATATCAGGTGTTCGCCCTCGGTTTTGCGCCGGGTTTTGCTTTCATGGGGCTGGTCGAAGAAGTTCTGGCAGCGCCGCGTCTGAATACCCCGCGCAAGAAAGTTGCCGCTGGCAGCGTCGGTATTGCCGAGCGGCAAACTGCCGCTTATCCCGTCGTATCGCCCGGTGGCTGGAACCTGATCGGTCGCACCCCGACGAAGCTATTTGATCGCAATCGTGACGGCTACAGCCTGATGCAGCCCGGTGACACGGTGCGGTTCGAAGCGGTCAGTCATGCCGAGTTCATCAACCTGGGCGGTGATGACACGCCGCTGGAGGCGCTGACATGAGCCGACTGATGATTGAAACCAGCACACCGCTGTGCCTGTTGCAGGACGCCGGGCGCTTTGGTGTGCGACATCTGGGCGTGACTCAGGGCGGCGCGGCGGATTGGTGTTCGATGGGTTGGGCCAACTGGTTGCTGGGTAATGGACTGGATGTGCCGGTCATCGAAATCACCTTGGGCGGGTTTGCGGTGGTGGCCGAAGAGGACTGCATGCTGGCGCTGGCCGGGGCTGATCTTGGTGCGCTGATCGACGGCCAGGCGTTGGCGCCATGGCGCAGTTTCAAATTGAGCAAAGGGCAGACATTGCAGTTTACCCAGCCATTGCTCGGCGCCCGGGCTTATCTGGCGGCGCCCGGTGGCTTCGACGCGCCAAAGGTATTGGGCAGCAGTGCAACGGTGGTGCGCGAAGAGCTTGGCGGGCTTGATGGCATGGGCTTGCCCTTGGCCAAGGGCTCGACGCTGAGCTATCACGGCGAAGCCGCTCAACTGCGCGAAGTAACGCATCAGCAGCAACCGGACCTGCGCTCGAATGAGCCGCTGGATCTGGTGCTCGGTGCGCAAATCGGTCAGTTCAGCGGGCAGAGTCTGTTTGACGTGTTCAATAGCGCCTGGACGCTCGACAGTCGCGCCGATCGCATGGGTATTCGCCTGTTAGGCAAGGCGTTGCAATATCAAGGGTTGCCGATGATTTCCGAGGGCATTCCGCTAGGCGCGGTGCAGGTGCCGCCGGACGGGCAGCCGATTGTGTTGCTCAATGATCGGCAGACCATTGGTGGCTATCCGCGCCTGGGGGCGTTGACGCCGTTGGCGGTGGCGAGATTGGCGCAGCGCCTGCCTGGGGCGCAGGTGCGGTTGAGGCCGGTGGTGCAGGAAGTTGCGCACCGCGAACATGTCGAGTATTTGCAGCGCTTTCTGGATAGCTAAAAGCTTCGCGAGCAGGCTCGCTCCCACAGTGTTCTGGGTAGTACACAAACTTTATGTGCACCTCTAATCACTGTGGGAGCGAGCCTGCTCGCGAAGGGGCCACCACTGACAACACAGATTATTTGGAAAGAAACCGCATCCCTTCTTCCAGACCGCGAAGGGTCAGCGGATACATCTGGTCCTCGATCAGATCCCTGACGATATTGGTCGACGAGGTATACCCCCACGTATCTTTCGGATACGGGTTGATCCAGATGAGCTTCTTGTACTTCGCCATAAACCGCTGCATCCACACATATCCGGGCTCTTCGTTCCAGTGCTCGACGCTGCCGCCGGCCTGCGTGATTTCATAAGGCGCCATGGCGGCGTCACCGATGAAGATCACTTTGTAGTCGGCTCCGTACTTGTGCAGCAGGTCTTGGGTTGAAGTGCGCTCGGAAGTACGGCGCATGTTGTTTTTCCACACCGACTCGTACACGAAGTTGTGGAAGTAGAAATACTCCAGATGCTTGAACTCGGTCTTGCAGGCCGAGAACAGTTCCTCGCAGATCTTCACATGCGCATCCATCGAGCCGCCGATGTCGAACAGCAGCAACAGCTTTACCGTGTTGCGGCGTTCCGGACGCATCTGGATGTTCAGCAGACCGGCATCCTTGGCTGTGTGGTCGATGGTGCCGTCGATATCCAACTCTTCCGCGGCGCCCTGGCGGGCGAATTTACGCAGGCGACGCAGGGCAACCTTGATGTTGCGCGTGCCCAGCTCCACCGAGTCGTCGAGGTTTTTGTATTCGCGTTGATCCCAGACTTTCACCGCTTTGCCTTGGCGCTTGCCGGCATCGCCGACCCGAATGCCTTCCGGGTTGAACCCGCCGGAGCCGAACGGACTGGTGCCGCCAGTGCCGATCCATTTATTGCCGCCGGCGTGACGTTCCTTCTGTTCTTCCAGGCGCTTTTTGAATTCTTCGATCAACTTGTCCAGGCCACCCAGGGACTGGATTTGCGCACGTTCCTCGTCGCTCAGCGAACGCTCGAACTCCTTGCGCAGCCAGTCTTCGGGAATCAGCGCCTGCAGGTGATCGTCGAGCTTTTCCAGGCCATTGAAGTAAGCGCCGAACGCACGGTCGAACTTGTCGAAATGCCGTTCGTCCTTCACCAGAATCGCCCGCGACAAGTAGTAAAACTCGTCCATGTCGGCGAACGTGACGCGCTGTTTCAGCGCGTTGATCAGGTCGAGCAGCTCGCGCACCGATACCGGCACTTTGGCTGCACGCATTTCGTTGAACAGGTTGAGCAACATGGCATCAGCCTCTTAGCGGGTGCCGCGACGGCTCATGAACGCCAGGCGCTCAAGCAGTTGCACGTCCTGTTCGTTCTTGACCAGCGCGCCTGCCAGCGGCGGGATGGCTTTGGTCGGATCGCGTTCACGCAGCACTGCTTCGCCGATGTTGTCGGCCATCAGCAGCTTCAGCCAGTCGACCAGTTCCGAAGTCGATGGCTTCTTCTTCAGGCCCGGCACCTTGCGCACGTCGAAGAACACGTCCAGCGCTTCGCTGACCAGGTCCTTCTTGATGTCCGGGTAATGCACATCGACGATTTTCTGCAGGGTGGTGCGGTCGGGAAAGGCGATGTAGTGGAAGAAGCAGCGACGCAGGAAGGCGTCCGGCAACTCTTTCTCGTTGTTGGAGGTAATGATGATGATCGGGCGCTTCTTGGCCTTGATCGTCTCGTCGATCTCGTAAACGTAGAACTCCATCTTGTCTAGTTCTTGCAGCAGGTCGTTCGGGAACTCGATGTCGGCCTTGTCGATTTCGTCGATCAGCAGAATCACCCGCTCTTCGGATTCGAAGGCTTCCCAAAGCTTGCCTTTCTTCAAGTAGTTGCGCACATCGTGGACTTTTTCCGTGCCCAGCTGCGAGTCGCGCAGACGGCTGACCGCATCGTACTCGTACAGACCCTGGTGGGCCTTGGTGGTGGACTTGATGTGCCAGGTGATCAACTTGGCGTTGAACGATTCGGCCAGTTGCTCGGCGAGCATGGTCTTGCCGGTACCGGGCTCGCCCTTGACCAACAGCGGCCGCTCCAGGGTGATGGCGGCGTTGACTGCCAGCTTCAGGTCATCGGTGGCAACGTAGGCCTGGGTGCCTTCGAACTTCATCTGCTAATCCTCGAACGGTAACGCCGACCTGAACGGGCAGGGCGGGGGCGAAATAATCGGATGCCCGACTATAACGCGCAGCCCGGTCGACTGTGAACGCAGACGGCTTATTCAGTCTCTGAATGGGGCGTCACATGTTGACTCAGTCTCGGCCGAAGGCCAGTATTCGGGTATCGCCGATTTGGCGATAGGCTTGGCGGCATGTCTACCAAATACAGATTTCGCGATAAATACAGAATTCAGCTGCGCGAGAAGGATCACCCTCCGCCCCATGTCCACCTGACCGGTGGCGGAGTGGATGTGATGCTTAGCCTGGAAACCGTCGAGGTCATGATGGGCAAGGCGCCGCCGCTGATCATCAAAGAAGCACAAGCGTGGGTCTTGATCCATCAGGTGCAATTGCTGGAGGACTGGAAACGATGTTACCCATGAAGCGGCCTCGATTGTCAGTGGTGCAGGCACTGCCCGCTTACCACTTGGCGCTGACCTTTATAGATGGTCAACAACTGATGCTTGATCTGAGCAATGATTTGCATACTTTTCCGGGCCTGCAGCCCTTGCTTGTTTTAGAAGTGTTTTCGACCGCCATGCTGGCCGATGACGGTTGGTGCGTTGAGTGGCTGGAGCCGGATATCCAGATCGGCGCAGATACGTTGTATCTGGACGCCCTGGCGCAAAATGCTGCTGACGATAACACTCGAATTTTCATCAGCTGGCGTGCGCGTACCGGATTATCGTTGAATCAGGCTGCCGAGGCGCTGGGTGTCAGCGCCCGCAGCATCAGTCGCTACAGCAATGGACGGGAAGCTGTGCCACGCGCTCTGGCGCTTGCCTGTCTCGGTTGGGATTCATTGCAGCGAGGGTCAACGCTTGCGGCGGAGAAATCCGGCCGATATATCGTCAACAGTAAGCCCTAACCCTCATCCGGCTTCGGCCGCTCATAGCGCGCATTGAACGCCTGGACAAATCCGTTGCGCAAAATCTGCAAAAACGCTTCGAACGCGTTGATATTTTGCTGATGAACATTGCCACTCAGTTCTACGCGAGTGGCGAACTGGTTTTTGACCTGGTTCTTCAACACGGTTTCCGTACCGCCGACCAGTGCTTCCCAGACCGAGCGAAACAGACCTTTGTTCTTGTTCTCGACGTCTTGTTGCCAGTCGAACACATCGACGTCGCGCAGCAGAGGTTTGATGTAACCGGTGACTTTGGCTTTTTCGGCTTTTGCTTCAATCACCACGTCGCCATGGCCGGCGTTGAAATCGAACTTGCCATAGGCGGAAGCGAAATCATTCATGCGCTTGAGCTCGATGTCTTTTGCGCGAAGTCGAAACTCGAAGTCTTCGAAGTTGCTCAGCGGATCGAAGGTCGCCGTGGTTTCCAGAGGAGCATGGCCGAGCAACAAGGCTTTGCCCTCGAAACGCGCATCTCGTTTGCCTTCGGTGTCGACCACGTTGGTCAGGTTGTAGATGCTGGCATCGACGTTGGTTGCATTCATGTTCACGGGCGGTTTGGAGTTGAAGTTGCGGAACGTGATTTTCCCGTCGCTGATGCGCACTTCGTTAAGGGTAATCGGCAGGAGTTTGCCCAGTTGCTCGCGCCAGTCAGTACCTTGACCGGTCTGGGAGTTCTGCTTGTTGGCGCCGCCGTCGACAAAGTTGATCTCGGGATCGAAGAATTGCACTTCGCCCACCACCGCATGGTCGTACCACAACGAGTGCCAGCTCACCGCCAGATCAATCACGGGCGCATTGACGAACGGCACGGGTACCTTGCCGTCGACTTTGACGATTTTCAGGCCGTTGATTTTGTAAGCGCCGCGCCACAGCGCCAGGTCAACATCGGTCACCTGGCCACGGTAATCACCCATGTCCGCCAGTTTGTCATTCAGATAGTCGCGCACCAGGTAGGGCAGGGCGATGTGCAAGGCGACCAGTAACACAATGACGGTGGCGAAGGCCCATAACGGCCAGCTGTAACGACGCTTCATGGTGACGATTCCCGAACGATATAAAGCGATTGACTGCGGACGTCGACAGACGTTCGACCCGACTGGACTGTGATGGGCAACAGGCATACCTTGGAGCGCTAAATTCAATGCTGCATAAGGACCCAGCCATGAGCCGTATCTTTGCTGACAATGCCCATTCCATTGGCAATACGCCGTTGGTGCAGATCAACCGCATCGCGCCACGCGGTGTGACCATCCTGGCCAAGATCGAGGGGCGCAACCCCGGTTATTCGGTCAAGTGCCGGATCGGCGCCAACATGATCTGGGACGCCGAAAGCAGCGGCAAACTCAAGCCGGGCATGACCATCGTCGAACCGACGTCGGGCAACACCGGCATTGGCCTGGCCTTCGTGGCTGCCGCCCGTGGTTACAAGTTGATGCTGACCATGCCGGCGTCAATGAGTATCGAGCGGCGCAAGGTTCTGAAGGCGCTGGGCGCCGAACTGGTGTTGACCGAACCGGCCAAAGGCATGAAAGGCGCGATCGAAAAGGCGTCGGAGATTGTTGCCAGCGATGCCGACAAATACTTCATGCCGGCGCAGTTCGATAATCCGGCCAACCCGGCCATCCATGAAAAAACCACCGGCCCGGAAATCTGGAACGACACCGATGGCGCCGTTGACGTGCTGGTGGCTGGCGTAGGTACCGGCGGAACCATTACCGGCGTTTCGCGGTATATCAAGAATACCCAGGGCAAACCGATCACTTCGGTGGCGGTGGAACCTGTGGCCTCGCCGGTGATTACCCAGGCGCTGGCCGGTGAAGAGATCAAGCCGAGCCCGCACAAGATTCAGGGCATTGGTGCCGGTTTTGTGCCGAAGAACCTGGATTTGTCGATGGTTGACCGCGTCGAGTTGGTGACCGACGAAGAGTCGAAGGCCATGGCGCTGCGTTTGATGCAGGAAGAAGGCATCTTGTGCGGCATCTCTTGCGGCGCAGCGATGGCCGTGGCGGTTCGCTTGGCGGAGACGCCGGAAATGCAGGGCAAGACGATCGTTGTGATCCTGCCGGACTCGGGTGAGCGTTATCTGTCGAGCATGCTGTTCAGCGATCTGTTCACCGAACAGGAGAATCAGCAGTAACCAGGCAAGTAAAAGATCGCCCGGTGACGGGCGATCTTTTGATCCTGTTTGTGACCTTGATCGCGCAAGGGTGATTTGGATCAGCCAAGGTTCAGGACCCTTATGTTAATAAATGCTTTGTTACGCAATCCTTAACACTGAATTTTAGGTTGAACGGGTTTTGCCTCAGGCCGGTAGTGTTTATCATGGCCGGCTGCCATGCCGGGTAAAGGGCATTGTGCAGCGTTGTTTTTATTCAAGGAGTCGTTGATGACCTATTCGTTAGCCGCCAAGGTGTCGGTGCTGCTGCTGTTTGTCGGCAGCATCCTCTATGTGCATCTGCGCGGTAAGGCGCGCCTGCCGGTGCTGCGCCAGTTCGTCAACCACTCGGCACTGTTCGCGCCTTACAACGCCTTGATGTACCTGTTCTCCGGCGTACCCTCCAAGCCGTATCTGGATCGCAGCAAGTTTCCGGAACTGGATGTACTGCGCGACAACTGGGAAACCATCCGCGACGAAGCCATGCACCTGTTCGATGAGGGGTATATCCGCGCGGCCGAAAAGAACAACGATGCCGGGTTTGGCTCGTTTTTCAAGAAGGGCTGGAAGCGTTTCTACCTCAAGTGGTACGACAAACCGCTGCCATCGGCCGAGACCCTGTGCCCGAAAACCGTGGCGTTGGTCAGTGGCATTCCCAACGTCAAAGGTGCGATGTTTGCGTTGCTGCCCGGCGGCAGTCACCTCAATCCGCACCGCGATCCGTTTGCTGGCTCCTTGCGTTATCACTTGGGCTTGTCGACGCCCAATTCCGATGATTGCCGGATCTTCGTCGACGGCCAGGTCTACGCGTGGCGCGACGGTGAAGACGTGATGTTCGATGAGACCTATGTGCACTGGGTCAAGAACGAAACCGACAAGACCCGCGTCATCCTGTTCTGCGACGTCGAACGTCCACTGAGCAACCGCCTGATGACCCGCATCAACCGCTTCATAAGCGGCTGGCTCGGCCGCGCCACCGCACCGCAGAACCTTGACGATGAACGCGTCGGCGGGATCAACCAGGCCTATGCCTGGAGCAAGAACTTCAGTGACCGGTTCAGCGGCGTGGTCAAACAGTGGAAACGCCGTAATCCTAAGGCTTACCGGGTGATGCGTCCGGTGCTGGCGGTGGTTGTGCTGACGTTGTTGGGGTACTGGTTGTTTGGTTGAGGCTGGACTACAGAAATAAAAAAACCGCTCCTTGTGAGCGGTTTTTTATGCCTGTGAAAAATTTACAGGCGGCCAGCGGCGAGTAAGGTTGGTTCTTCGGTTTCAGTGCCTGTTACAAGTAGTTGGAGGGCTGGTGGTCAGTGCTACTTCACCTTCCCCGGGCTTTCTGCCTTTGGTAGCGATTTTTCCGCGTGAAGGCTTCTTCGTCGATTTGCTCATTTTGCCTCCTGCGCTGAACGATGGCTTGCGTCGATGGGCTTAGCCGGCCTCGAAAGCCGATTCTCCTGACCCCCGTCTGTCGCTGCTGGCGCTTTGGCCAAATCATTGCAATCCATGTCCTGCGCTGGTTATAGTCAGCCCTCGTGAGCCATACGACTCATACCTCTATCCCAAGAAGATCAGCCCAAATGCCTGCATCCCTCATCAACGCGGTAGTCGATTCAGCGGTCAACGCTGGCGTCGTGCCGTGCGGGAATCAGGAGCCAAAGCAGATCAGTCATTACCCTCCACCTGTCAGTAGCACGCCGGTGCGCGCAGTTGCGCCGCCACCGCCGGGCGTTGGTGTTTCGGGCTGATCGGCATTTGTTGCTGACCCCTGCGCCCGCCTGCAAAAACCTACTGAATTTCAGCTTCGGCTGATTTGGCTATTTGCCTGACTACAGGTGGTATTCATGTTTGTCCTTTCGAAAAAGTCCGCGCTTGCGGCGCTGTCCACGTGCCTGTTCGTTCTGCTGTGGAGCAGCGGGGCGATCTTCTCCAAATGGGGGCTGGCCCACGCGTCACCCTTTGCCTTCCTGTTCATTCGCTTTGCCATCGCCCTGTGCGGGTTGGTGCTGCTGATTCCATTGCTGAAACTGAAACTGCCCAAGGGCGGCAGGTCGATGCTGTTTGCGATCGCCACGGGCGTGGTGTTGTTGGGGGCTTATCAGATTTTCTATCTGCTGGCCCTTAACACCCAAATCACCCCGGGTGTAATGGCGACCATCATGGGCGTGCAGCCGATTCTGACGGTGGTATTAATGGAGCGGCAGCGCTCGGCGAGCCGGCTGTTCGGGCTGGCGCTTGGCTTGGCGGGCCTGATCATGGTGGTTTACCAGGGCATCGGTCTGGCCGGCATGTCGTGGGCGGGGATGCTGTTTGGTCTGCTGGCGTTGGGGAGCATGACGCTGGGGTCGATCATGCAGAAGCGCATCACCGAAAATCCCCTCGGCACGCTGCCGGTGCAGTACCTGGCCGGGCTGTTGTTGTGCGGGATCTTTGTACCGTTCCAGCCGTTTCATTTCGAACACAGCGCGGGTTTCATCGTGCCGGTGTTGTGGATGGGACTGGTGGTGTCGGTACTGGCGACGCTACTGCTGTATCGCCTGATCGCCAGGGGGAATCTGGTGAATGTCACCAGTCTGTTCTATCTGGTGCCAGCAGTGACGGCGGTGATGGACTACCTGATTTTCGATAATCGCCTGGCGGCATTGAGCGTGCTGGGGATGCTGTTGATCATTGTCGGATTGGCTTTCGTGTTCCGCAAAACCCAATGACGCGACCCCTGTAGGCGCTGCCGCAGGCTGCGATCTTTTGATCCTGATCTTTAAAGTCAAAAGTTCGCAGCCAGCGATGGCACCTACAGTTTTTTCACCACCGTCGGCTTCAACACCAGCCACAACGCCAACGCAATCAACACCCCGCCGTAGACGTGAGCCATCGACAACGGCTCATCCAGCAACAGCGCCCCCCACAACACCCCGAACGGCGGAATCATGAAGGTCACGGTCATCGATTTGACCGGGCCAATGGAGCTGAGCAGGCGGAAGTAAATAATGTAGGCGAACGCTGTGCAGCCCAAGCCCAAACCGAGCAGCGACAGCCACACATTCCAGCCGCCCCAGCTCGCCGGCGGTTGAGTTACCACGCTGTAACCGAACAGCGGCAGCAGGAACAGTGTCGCGCCGAGCATGCTACCCACGGCTGACAGACGACTGTCCAACCCGCCGGCCTGATCCAGCCAGCGACGTGCAAGGAATCCGGCAAAACCGTAACAAGTGGTCGCGAGCAGGCAGGCGAGGGCGCCCAGCAGCAATTGCATATCGAAGGCCACGGGACCGGCGCGCGTCAGCACGCCCACACCGAACAATCCAAGGAACACACCCGCCAGTTTGGCCGAGGTGAGTTTCTCGCTGAAGAACAACCCTCCGATCAACACACCCATCAATGGCGTGGTGGCGTTGAAGATCGCCGAGTAACCGGCCGGCAGCACTTGAGCCGCGACCGAATACAGCGTCGCCGGTATCCCCGAGTTGATCACGCCGAGCAGCATCAGGGTTTTCAGCTTGCCCTTGAAATCCCAGCTGATGCGCATCAGTCCGAGGATCACCAGCAGACCGACGGCAGCGATCGATACCCGAAAAAACGCCGTCGGAATGGTGCCGATCACTGGCGCAATAATGCGCATGAACAGAAAACTCGCACCCCAGATGGCAGCCAGCGACAACATACGGAAAATATCGACAGGGCTCACGGCGGGCTCCTTGCTTGATCGGGACGAGAGTGTTGCCGAGCCTCCTGACGATGGCAACCGCTAATCGGGCATTTAAATGTCCCCGGCAGGAATGCCTGGCAAAAAATGCCACGCCGTACGTCTGCGCTTCGGTTTTGGCAGAAATTGCACTTCTCCTCATGCCGGTTCCGTGGCTAAGCTCAGGCATCACGAATGCACGCAGAGGTTTCATCTATGCCGCAGCAATGGCCCGCCACCGACATCGCCCGCATGATCCTCGATGGCTTTGATGATTACCGCGAGCATTTCCGCCGCATCACCGATGGCGCCCGGGAGCGATTCGAGCAGGCGCGCTGGCAGGAGACGCAAACCGCGTCGGCGGCGCGAATCAACCTGTATGAGGAAAAAGTCGGCGAAACCATCGCCCGACTGCGCGAATACTTCGACGACGAAGCGCTGATGAATGTCAGTTGCTGGCCGCTGGTGAAAAGCGCCTACATCAGCGTCATCGACCTGCGCTTCGACGATGAACTGTCGGAGACCTGGTACAACTCGATTTTCTGCGGGCTGTTCAGCCATGATCTGATCAGCGACGGCTGCATGTTCATTCACACCACCCGCCCGAGCCTGCGCCGAGCGCGGGCTGCGCAAACCCGCACGTACAAGCCGCAAGGGCAATTGTCGGGGATGCTCGCGAGCATTTTTGCCGACTACCGTTTCAGCGAGGATTACGCCGATTTGCCCGGCGACCTGCGCCGCCTCGAAGCGCAGTTGCGTGAAAATCTCCCGGACTGGGTGTGCAAAGACCCGGAACTGAGCGTTGAGCTGTTTTCCTCGGTGTTGTACCGCAACAAGGGCGCGTATCTGGTCGGGCGCATTTACACCCGCGATGAGCAATGGCCCCTGGTGATTCCGCTGCTGCACCGCGAAGGGCGCGGGATTCAGATCGATGCGCTGATCACCGACGAAGCCGATGTGTCGATCATCTTCTCTTTCACCCGTTCGTATTTCATGGTCGATGTGCCGGTGCCGGCTGAGTTCATCGGTTTTCTGCGGCGGATTTTGCCGGGCAAACACATCGCCGAGTTGTATACCTCGATTGGCTTTTACAAGCACGGCAAGTCCGAGTTCTATCGGGCGCTGATCAATCACCTGGCCAACACCGATGACCAGTTCATCATGGCGCCGGGCGTGCGTGGCATGGTCATGAGCGTGTTTACCCTGCCGGGCTTCAACACCGTGTTCAAGATCATCAAGGACCGGTTTTCACCGTCGAAAAACGTCGACCGTGCCACGGTCATCGAGAAGTATCGACTGGTGAAAAGCGTCGACCGGGTAGGCCGCATGGCCGATACCCAGGAATTTGCCGATTTCCGTTTTCCGCTGAGCAAATTCGAGCCAGCGTGCCTCGAGGAATTATTGGAGGTCGCGCCGTCCACGGTGTCGGTCGAAGGCGACACGGTGCTGATCCGCCACTGCTGGACGGAACGGCGGATGACCCCGCTCAACCTTTATCTGGAAAACGCCAACGATGCGCAGGTGCATGAAGCGCTGGAAGATTACGGGCTCGCGATCAAGCAACTGGCGGCGGCGAACATCTTTCCCGGCGACATGTTGTTGAAGAACTTCGGCGTCACCCGTCACGGGCGAGTGGTGTTTTATGACTATGACGAGATCTGTTTCCTGACCGAAGCCAACTTCCGCCACATCCCGCAACCGCGCACACCCGAGGATGAAATGGCGTCGGAGCCGTGGTATTCGATCGGGCCGCTGGATGTGTTTCCCGAGGAGTTTCCGCCGTTTCTGTTTGCTGATTCGGGGCAACGCAAGTTGTTCGATCAGTTGCATGGCGAGTTGTATAACGCCGATTACTGGAAAAGCCTGCAGGAAGCGATTCGCGCCGGCAAAGTGATTGATGTGTTTCCGTATCGGCGTAAAGGCCTCGATAACGAATAACTCCCCCCCCCTGTAAGAGCTGACGCAGGCTGCGATCTTTTGATCTTGCCTTTATAAAACTAAGTCAAAAGATCGCAGCCTGCGGCAGCTCCTACAGGGGAAGCAGGTCAATCGAGGGTAAATCTGCGACAATCGCGTCCTTGCGCCACTACACGACCGAATTGCGTACCCGATGACCGACGAATCGCCCTCCATCGACAAACTGTTGAAAAACCTCGATCACGCCATGCTCGCCGACCGCCACCGGCTGCGGCGGCAGTTGCTTGAGCTGCGCAAGAATCCCGATGAGGCCAAGCTGGCCCAATGGGTGACGCGCATGCAGGCGTCTTGTGATCAGGTGCTGGCGCGAAAGGCCAGCCTGCCGGTCATTCGTTACGACGACAGCCTGCCGATTGCGGCCAAGCGTGACGAAATCAAGAAGGCGCTGGAGCAGCATCAGGTCCTGATCATCGCGGGCGAAACCGGCTCGGGTAAAACCACCCAGTTGCCGAAAATCTGCCTGGAAATCGGTCGTGGTCAACACGGTCTGATCGGCCACACCCAGCCGCGCCGGATCGCTGCGCGCAGCGTCGCCAGCCGCGTCGCCGAAGAACTCGGGACGCCGCTCGGTTCGCTGGTCGGCTATCAGGTGCGTTTTGAAGATCAGAGCGACTCCAACACCCTGATCAAGCTGATGACCGACGGCATCCTGCTGGCGGAAACCCAGAACGACCGCTACCTCGAACGCTACGACACGATCATCGTCGACGAAGCCCACGAACGCAGCCTCAACATCGATTTTCTGCTCGGTTACCTGAAAACCCTGCTGCCGCGTCGCCCGGATCTGAAAGTCATCATCACCTCGGCAACCATCGATCTGGAACGTTTCTCCAAGCATTTCGACGATGCACCGATTGTTGAAGTCTCCGGCCGAACCTTCCCGGTAGACACCTGGTATCGCCCGCTGACCCTGGAGCAGGACGAAGAGGGCAACCGTGTCGAAGATGACCTGACCGTGGATCAGGCGATCCTCGCCACCCTCGACGAAATCGCCGCTTATGAGCGCAGCGAACGCCGCAGCCCCGGTGATGTTTTGGTGTTCCTGCCCGGCGAACGGGAGATTCGCGACGCCGCCGATATGCTGCGCAAGGCGCAGATCAAGCACACCGAAATTCTGCCGCTGTATGCGCGTCTGTCACCGGCCGAGCAGCAGCGGATTTTCCAGTCGCACCCGGGCCGTCGTGTGGTGCTGGCGACCAACGTTGCCGAAACCTCGCTGACCGTGCCGGGCATCCGTTACGTGATCGACAGCGGTACCGCGCGCATCAGCCGCTACAGCTATCGCGCCAAGGTCCAGCGCCTGCCGATCGAAGCGATTTCCCAGGCCAGTGCCAACCAGCGTAAAGGTCGCTGCGGCCGGGTCGAGCCGGGTATCTGCATTCGCCTCTACAGCGAAGAAGACTTCATCGGTCGCCCGGAATTTACCGATCCGGAAATTCTGCGCACCAACCTCGCCGCGGTGATTTTGCAGATGCTCCATCTGCGCCTCGGCGAAATCACCGCGTTCCCGTTCATCGAGCCGCCGGACGGCAAGGCGATCAGTGACGGATTCAATCTGCTGCAAGAACTCTCGGCGGTCGATCGCAACAGCCAGTTGACCCCGCTCGGCCGCCAATTGGCGCGCCTGCCGGTGGACCCGCGCATGGGGCGTATGTTGCTCGAAGCGGCCAAGCTCGGCAGTCTGCAGGAAGTGCTGATCGTCGCCAGTGCCATGTCGATTCAGGACCCGCGCGAGCGTCCGCCGGAGCGTCAGCAAGCCGCCGATCAGGCCCACGCGCAATGGAAGGACATCGACTCGGACTTCGCCGGGCTGGTCAATCTGTGGCGTGGTTTTGAAGAGCAGCGCCAGGCGCTCACGGCCAGTCCGCTGCGCAATTGGTGTCGGAAGAACTTCCTCAATTACTTGCGTTTGCGTGAGTGGCGCGACTCCCATCGTCAGTTGAGCCTGATCTGCCGCGACATGCAGCTGAGCCTGAACAAAGAGCCGGCGGATTATCAGAAACTGCACAAAGCGGTGCTGGTAGGGCTGCTCAGCCAGATCGGCCAGAAAACCGAGGACGGCGATTACCTCGGCGCGCGTCAGCGACGCTTCTGGATTCATCCGTCGTCAGGCATCGGCAAGAAGCGCCCGCAATGGCTGATGACCGCCGAACTGGTGGAGACCACCAAGCTTTACGCACGCATGGTCGCCAAGATCGACGCCGACTGGATCGAGCCGCTGGCCGGGCATCTGATCAAGAAAAACCACTTCGAGCCGCACTGGGAGAAGAAGCGCGGCCAGGTCGTGGCGTTCGAGCAGATCACCCTGTTCGGCCTGATCGTGGTTGGCCGCCGGCCGGTGCACTACGGTCCGGTCGATCCGGTGGTCTCGCGTGAATTGTTTATCCGTGAAGGTCTGGTGCGCGGCGAGATTCAATCCAGAGCCAAGTGTCTGTCCGCTAACCAGAAGCTACTGGAACAGCTCGACGAACTCGAAGCCAAGGCTCGTCGTCGCGACATTCTCGCCGACGAAGAAACCCTGTACGCCTTCTACGATGCACGCTTGCCGGCAGAGATTCACCAGACGGCGACCTTCGACAGTTGGTATCGCATCAACAGCCAGAAAGATCCGCGGCTGTTGATCATGCGTGAAGAAGATGTACTGGCTCGCGAGGCCAGTGAAGTCACCGCACGGGACTACCCGGACACCCTGCACATCGGTGATCTGGAACTGGCCCTGACGTATCATTTTGAACCCAATCACCCGCGTGACGGCGTGACTTTGCGTGTGCCGGCGCCGCTGTTGCCGATGTTGCCGCCGGAGCGTCTGGAATGGCTGGTGCCGGGGTTGATCGAGGCCAAGTGCATCGCCCTCGTGCGTAACTTGCCGAAAGCGCTGCGCAAAAATTTCGTGCCGGTGCCGGACTTTATCAAGGCTGCGTTGCAACGCATGACCTTCGCCGAAGCTTCGCTGCCGCAAGCTCTGGGCCGTGAGCTGTTGCGCATGACCGGCGCACGGGTCAGTGATGAGGCGTGGGCAGAGGCTGAGCAAGGGGTCGAAGGGCATCTGCGGATGAACCTGGAAATCGTCGACGGCCAAGGCAAGTTTCTTGGCGAAGGACGAGATCTGGCCGAGCTGACCGCGCGTTTTGCCGAAGCCAGTCAGGCCGCACTGGCCGTGCCGCAGAGCGCTAAAAGTCAGCAACCGGTGGAGGCGAAAGTCTTTGCCCCGGTGGCAGAAAAAACTCAGCAGAAGATCGCCGGGTTGTCGATGACGGTGTATCCGGCGCTGGTGGAAGAGGGCGGTACGGTCAAGGAAGGACGATTCTCGACGCCGGCCGAAGCCGAGTTTCAGCATCGTCGTGCGTTGCAGCGTTTGTTGATGCAGCAATTGGCCGAGCCGGCCAAATTCCTGCGTGGCAAGTTGCCGGGGCAGACCGAACTGGGTTTGCTCTACCGCGATCTCGGGCGGGTCGATGCCTTGGTCGAAGACATTTTGCTGGCCAGCCTCGACAGCTGCATTCTGGAGGGCGAAGACCCGTTGCCCCGTGACGGCGCAGGGCTGGCGGCATTGGCCGAGCGCAAGCGCAGCAGCTGGACGGAACATGCCGAGCGTGTGGCGCGGCTGACGCTGGAGATCCTGAAGATCTGGCACGGTCTGCAAAAGCGCTTCAAGGGCAAGATCGACCTCGCCCAAGCCGTGGCGCTCAATGACATCAAGCAGCAGATCAGTAATCTGGTCTATCCGGGCTTTGTCCGTGAAACGCCGATGCAGTGGCTCAAGGAGTTGCCGCGTTACCTGAAAGCGGTCGAGCAGCGTTTCGAGAAACTCGGCGCGCAGGTGCAGAAGGATCGGGTCTGGAGCGGTGAACTCGCTGGCCTCTGGGCGCAATACCAGACTCGCGCCGCCAAACACGCCCAGGAAGGCAAACGCGATCCGCAGCTTGAGTTGTACCGTTGGTGGCTGGAGGAATATCGGGTTTCGCTGTTCGCCCAGCAACTGGGGACGAAAGTGCCGATCTCCGACAAACGCCTGAACAAGCAGTGGACTCAGGTAGAACCCTGATCTTGCTCCCTACGCAACCCCCCTGTGGGAGCGAGCCTGCTCGCGAAAGCGCTGCATCAGACACCATGGCGGTGACTGACACACCGCCTTCGCGAGCAGGCTCGCTCCCACGTCGGGATTTGGGTTGTGCGTGAGAAAGGGGCCAAAACCTTGGGTTTATGGCAAACTTCGCGACCATAAACGCCGCGTTCGCGACCCAGAGCCTTCGGCCGTGTCCCGGAGCGGAATAAAGCGATGCCAGGTTTGCGTCCCCCGGATGGGAATAGACCCTTTGTGTGTTGGTACGACGGTTCCAGCACTTTCTGCCTGAACAGATTAGAGAAACGACCATGCATAACGTCGTCATCAGCGGCACCGGCCTGTATACCCCGGCCAACAGCATCTCCAACGAAGAGCTGGTGCAGTCTTTCAATACCTACGTCGCACAGTTCAACGCGGACAACGCCGAGGCCATCGCCAGCGGCGAAGTCCAGGCACTGACTGAATCCAGCGCACCGTTCATCGAGAAAGCCTCGGGCATCAAAAGCCGTTTTGTCATGGACAAGGACGGCATTCTTGATCCGCAACGCATGGCCCCGCGCCTGCCGGAGCGGTCCAACGACGAATGGTCGGTACTCTGCCAGATGGCCATCGGTGCTGCCGAGCAAGCCTTGCAACGCGCCGGCAAAACCGCTGCCGACATCGACGGTGTCATCGTTGCCTGCTCCAACCTGCAACGCGCCTACCCGGCCATCGCCATCGAAGTCCAGGAAGCGCTGGGCATTCAAGGTTTCGGTTTCGACATGAACGTGGCCTGTTCCTCGGCGACCTTCGGCATTCAGGCAGCGACCAACAGCGTGCAACTGGGCCAGGCCCGGGCGATCCTGATGGTCAACCCGGAAGTCTGCACCGGGCACCTGAACTTCCGTGACCGCGACAGCCACTTCATCTTCGGCGATGCAGCCACTGCGGTGATCATCGAACGCGCCGACCTGGCCACCTCCCGGCACCAGTTCGACGTGGTCAGCACCAAACTGCTGACCAAGTTCTCCAACAACATCCGCAACAACTTCGGTTTCCTCAATCGCGCGGCGGAAGAGGGCGTCGGTGCTCGCGACAAGCTGTTCGTGCAGGAAGGCCGCAAGGTGTTCAAGGACGTTTGCCCGATGGTTGCCGAACTGATCGGCGAGCATCTGCAAGAGAACCAGCTCAACGTCGGCGACGTTAAGCGCTTCTGGCTGCATCAGGCCAACCTGAGCATGAACCACCTGATCGTGCGCAAACTGCTGGGCCGCGAAGCGACGGAAGAAGAGGCGCCGGTAATCCTCGACACCTACGCCAACACCAGTTCGGCGGGGTCGGTCATTGCTTTCCACAAGTACCAGGATGACCTGGCCGCCGGTTCGCTGGCAGTGCTGAGTTCGTTCGGTGCGGGTTACTCGATCGGTAGCGTGATTCTGCGCAAGCGCTGAGTTTGCCCTGAAAAGATCGCAGCCTGAGACAGCTCCTACACTGACGGTTTCAAACCCGTTGTTGTAAGTGCTGCTGCGGGCTGCGATCTTTTGCGTCCTATCAACTGAAGCGAGGCGTCAATGGCCGTTACGGACGACACCCAATTGCTTGAGCGTTTGCTGGCAGGCGAGCAGAAGGCTTTCAAGGAGCTGGTCACGACTTATCAGAGCGCCATGCGTGCCGTTGCATATGCGATCGTCGGCCAGCGTCATGTCGAGGAAGTGGTGCAGGACGCCTGGCTGTCGGTGGTGCGTCATATTGGCAGCTTCGAAGGGCGCTCCAGTCTCAAGACCTGGCTGCTGACCATCACTGCCAATTCGGCCAAGAGTCGCTACAAGCAAAATCGCCGCGAGGTGCTGCTCGACGACTTGCCGTCGCCCCACGGCACTATCGACGACGACCGTTTTTCGTCTGGCGACGGCCATTGGCTGGTCGCGCCTTTCGCCTGGCACCAGGACACTCCCGAGGCGTTGTTGACCGAAGGCGAACTGCGCGAGTGCCTGGAGCACACGTTGCTGAGCCTGTCGGAACTGCAAAGCAGCGTTTTGCTGTTGCGTGAGCGCCAGGGCGTGGAGCTCGAAGAGATCTGTAATCTTCTGGACATCTCGCTCTCCAATGTTCGGGTGCTGCTGCATCGGGCACGGTTAAAGGTCTTCGCGACCGTGGAACATTTTGAGGAGACAGGAGAATGTTGACATGCAAGGAGCAAGTGGCACGATCCAGCGATTATCTCGATGGTCAGCTGAGTTTTGGCGAGAAGCTGATGGTGCGTCATCACCTGATGTTCTGCCGCAACTGCCGGCGTTTCATACGCCAGATGCGGTTGATGCAGGCGACGCTGAAGGCCATGCCGGAACAACCTGAAGAGGGTGTCGATGCACTGGCTGAGCGCCTGGCGACGCAACGACGGGAAGACAAGCCTCTGTAGGAGCTGCCGCAGGCTGCGATCTTTTGATCTTAAAAACAAGATCAAAAGATCGCAGCGTGCAGCAGCTCCTACAGGGGTTTTTGCGCATTCTGAAATAGCCCCGCGTGGGTGAAACGAACGGATGATGGGGATCGTCCCGCCCACGTCAGGCTATTGATTGCTGCTGTTTAGAACTTGGCTTCCGCATCCAGCTGCAGGGTGTTGGTATCTGCATCACGCTGGGTACGGCTGGCGAAGTCTGCCTTGGTCAGGAAGTACGTCGCGCCGACAGCGAAGTTCTTGTCGATGTCGTAACCGACCTTGAACTTGTGACCACGCGAACCTGTGGTGCCGTTGGCAAAGTCGGAGTCGGTGAACGCGCCGACCACAGCGTTGCGCTGCACGTCACGATAGTTGTAGTCGAGGTTGAAACCAAAGACCTTCGACTTGGCGCCGAGCAGCCAGGCAGTGTCCTGATCGGTCACGGCATCGTTGTTCTTCACGTATTGACCGTAGAACGACAGAGGCATTGGCAGACCGCCGATGTCGACCTGGCTGAAACCTTCGTACAGGCGGAACTCGTTGTTTGCCGAGTTGCCGTTGACCGCCAGCGCGCACGGCGTGGAAGTGCCGGTGCAACGGCTGTCTTCGTCGTTCTGGTAAGCGTAGACACTGCCGCCCAAGGTCAGTTTCAGGTTGTCGGTGATATTGAATCGGCTACCCAGTTGGCCGGCGGTCAGGCGCAGGTCGTGACGAAACTGCACGCCGTCACCATCGACGTTGTCTTTGAGGTTGTAGTTACCCAGGCTGCCGAACAGTTCGGCGCTGCTGCCCAGCGGGTATTTGTAAGTAACGGCCAGACCTTCAGGGTTGATGTCGCTATCCCAGATCACGTCGCCCATGCTCACCCACGGTTGCAGCATCTTGCCGCCGATCACGTGCAGGTTCTTGATCTGGTCAGGGTGGTAGTCGATGTAGCCCAGATCCAGCCAGATCTGCTTCTTGTCGAAGTAGTTGTCCTGATCCTGGTTAGTCGAACGGGCATCGTCGCCGCCGCCGGTGGCGATGCGGATGCCGGTGTCTACTTGCGGGTTGATCTCGGTGTAGGCACCCAGGCGGGCACGGATGCGCTGACGATCCTTGTCGCGACCGCCGTTGTTCGGTTCGCCATCGATCTTGATGGTTTCCTGACGGATGCGCACGTCGCCCTTGAACTGAGTCTTCGCCGCCCACGCCAGTTTCTGGTCGAAAGCGCTTTGTTCATTGGTCTTTTTCGCGACAGCCGCGACTTGTTCGTTGGTCTCTTGCTGCGCCTGCTGCGCGATTTGCTGAGCCTTCTGATCCTTGGCCAGTTCAGTTTGCAGTTCAATGTACTGCGCCTGGGAAATCGAACCGTTAGCCTTGAGCATGTCGAGCAGTTTGGCGTCGACTGCAGCACTGGCCGGAACGCTCATGGCCAGCAACAAGCCACCGCACAGGGCCGCCGCAGTTTTCGTGTAAGCAAGACGCATAGCAATCTCCGAAGATGAGAGGGATGGCTTAACCATCCTGGGCACAACCGACAATCGAGGTCGGAAAACAGTGTCCGGGTTAGAACCCGGCGCTCTAAAAACAGGCGCCAGTATCGCGATGGTTTATGACAGTGCAGTGGCACAGTGATGGCAAGATGATGACGGTGTGCGTCGATCGTGAACTATTGATCTAGAGCGCTGTCGGCCGATTGCGGGTGTGCATTGCGGCGCAATCGGCGATACTCGCCGGGCGCTGGAGTCCTGTTGTGGAGAGCTTGTTGATGCCGTTGCAACGTCTGCAAAACCTGTCAGAAATTTCCTCACATGCCTGGGATGCACTGGTGCCGGACAATCAGCCGTTTCTGCGCCATGCGTTTCTCAGTGCATTGGAAGACAGCGGCAGCGTCGGCCCCCACTCCGGTTGGCAGCCGGAGCATTTGCTGCATATTGAAGACGATCGGCTGATCGCGGCGTTGCCCAGTTATCGCAAGTGGCATTCCTACGGCGAGTACGTGTTCGATCATGGCTGGGCCGATGCCTGTGCCCGCGCCGGAATCGATTACTACCCCAAGCTTTTGACGGCGGTCCCGTTCAGTCCCGTCAGTGGGCCGAGGCTGCTGGCCGCCAGGGTCGAGGACGGTTTCGAGCTGCTCAAGAGCCTGCCCGGTTATCTGGAAATAGAAGCGCTTTCCAGTGCCCACATCAATTTCACCGATACGTTCACCGACGCGGCCATGGCCGAACAGCCGGGCTGGTTGCAGCGCATTGGCTGTCAGTATCACTGGCAGAATCGCGGCTATCGCGACTTTCAGGATTTCCTCGACGTGCTCGCTTCGCGCAAGCGCAAACAGATGCGCAAGGAACGCGAGCAAGTGGCGGGGCAGGGCTTTGAGTTTGAATGGCTGGAAGGAGGAGCGCTGGACGAGGCGCAGTGGGATTTCGTCTACGCCTGCTACGCCAATACCTACGCGGTGCGTCGGCAAACGCCGTATCTGACCCGGGAGTTTTTCAGTCTATTGGCCGAGCGCATGCCCGAAGCGATTCGCGTGGTATTGGCCAAACAGGGCTCACGGCCGGTGGCCATGGCGTTCAGTCTGGTGGGGGGCGACAGTTTTTACGGACGTTATTGGGGCTGTTTGGCCGAGTTTGATCGGCTGCACTTCGAAACCTGTTTTTATCAGGGCATGGACTACGCGATTGCCCAGGGTTATCAGCGTTTCGATGCCGGTGCTCAGGGCGAGCACAAACTGATTCGTGGCTTTGAACCGGTGATCACCCATTCATGGCATTACCTGCGCCATCCCGGATTGAAAGCAGCGGTGAAGGATTTTCTGAAACAGGAACGCGCTGGCGTTCTGGCCTATGCCGAGGAAGCAAAAACAGCCTTGCCCTACCGTCAAACCTAGATCCCCTGTAGGAACTGCCGAAGGCTGCGATCTTTTGATCTGGTTTTTTGAACATCAAGATCAAAAGATCGCAGCCTTCGGCAGCTCCTACAAAGGGAGCTCAGGCATCTCTCAGGTTTCCTCTTTGCCCAACCAGCGATAGATCCCGCCACCGACCACCGCGCCAATCAACGGCGCGACCCAGAACATCCACAACTGCGCGATCGCCCAGCCGCCGACCATCAGCGCCGGCCCGGTGCTGCGGGCCGGGTTGACCGAGGTATTGGTCACTGGAATCGAGATCAGGTGGATCAACGTCAGCGCGAGGCCGATGGCAATCGGTGCCAGCCCTGGCGGAGCGCGTTTGTCGGTGGCGCCCAGAATGATGATCACAAACATCGCGGTCATCACCAGCTCGGTGACAAATCCGGCAGCCATCGAATACTTGCCGGGCGAATGCTCGCCATAACCGTTGGAGGCCAAACCGGCGGCAATGTCGAAACCCTCCCTGCCGCTAGCGATGTAGTAAAGCAGCGCTGCCGCCAGAATCCCGCCCAGCACTTGGGCGATGATGTAGGCCGGCAGTTCCCGGGCGGGAAAACGACCGCCGACAAACAGGCCTACCGACACGGCCGGGTTGAGATGACAACCGCTGATGTGGCCGATGGCAAAGGCCATGGTCAGCACCGTCAGACCAAACGCCAGGGCCACCCCCAGCACCCCGATTCCCAAAGGTGAAGAGGCAGCGATCACCGCACTGCCACAACCGCCCAACACCAGCCAGAACGTACCCAGCAACTCCGTAACTGAACGTTTGAACAAAGACATGAGAAGAGTCCTTGATAGGCTTGCTATCGAGACTGCATCGAGTTGCGCGTCCTTGCGGACTTACGACAGGTTCCCTGCTGGAACCTTCGCTGAGTACAGCACGCTTTCCGCGGATTTCCAGCAGGCGAAAAAAAACCGCCAGCCCCCGTGATTGGCGGGTTGTGACGGTTTTGTCTGCGGGTGATTGCAGGCTCACTCCTGCAAGGTTTGGTGGTGATCGGGTCTGTCAATCGATCCCGACAAACCCCCCGGTCTGATGCGCCCACAACCGGGCATACAAACCACGGTGAGCCAGCAGTTCAGCGTGGGTGCCGCTCTCGGCGATCTTGCCGTTTTCCAGCACCACCAAGCGATCCATCCGGGCGATGGTCGAGAGGCGGTGGGCAATCGCGATCACGGTTTTGCCCTGCATCAGGGTTTCCAGGCTTTCCTGAATTGCCGCTTCAACTTCCGAGTCGAGTGCCGAGGTCGCTTCGTCCATGATCAGGATCGGCGCGTCCTTGAGCAGCACTCGGGCAATCGCGATGCGCTGTCGCTGGCCACCCGACAGCTTCACGCCGCGCTCGCCGACATGGGCGTCAAACCCGGTGCGGCCTTCAGCGTCGGACAACAACGGAATGAACTCGTCGGCGCGGGCCTTGTGCACTGCGTCCCAGAGTTCGGCGTCGGTTGCATCAGGTTTGCCGTACAACAAGTTGTCGCGGATCGAACGGTGCAGCAGCGAGGTGTCCTGGGTAATCATGCCGATACGTGCGCGCAGGCTTTCCTGGCCGACTTCGGCGATGTTCTGGCCGTCGATCAGGATGCGCCCACCCTCAACGTCGTAGAGGCGCAGCAGCAGGTTGACCAGAGTCGATTTGCCTGCACCGGACGGGCCGATCAGACCGATTTTTTCACCCGGTTTGATGGTCAGGTTGAGGTCGCCGATGATCCCGCGCTTCTTGCCGTAGTGAAAATCCACATGCTCGAAACGCACTTCGCCATTGGCCACCGCCAGCGGTTTGGCCTGCTCCTGATCGGTCACGCTGACCGGTTGCGAGATAGTGCGCAAACCGTCCTGAACCATGCCGATGTTTTCGAAGATGCCGGTGACCACCCACATGATCCAGCCGGACATGTTGACGATGCGGATCACCAGGCCAGTCGCCAAGGCAATGGCACCGACGGTGATTAACGATTGCGTCCACAACCACAGGGCCAGGGCGGTGGTGCCAACGATCAGCAAGCCGTTCATGGTAGTAATCGCCACGTCCATGCTGGTGACCACACGACCGGCCATTTGCGCCTTGACGGTTTGTTCTTCGATGGCTTCCTTGGCGTAATGCTGTTCGAAGTTGGTGTGGGCAAATAGCTTCAGTGTGGCGATGTTGGTGTAGCCGTCGACGATCCGCCCCATCAGTTTCGATCGCGCGTCGGAGGCTTCGACCGATCGCTCTTTCACCCGGGGCACGAAGTAGTAGAGCGCGCCGATGTAAGCGGCGATCCACACCAGCAGCGGGATCATCAGGCGCCAGTCAGCCTCGGCGAACAGCACCAGTGCGCTGATCGCATAGATCACCACATGCCACAACGCATCGACGGCTTGCACCGCTGAATCACGCAGCGAGTTGCCGGTCTGCATGATGCGCTGGGCGATGCGCCCGGCGAAGTCGTTCTGAAAGAAGTTCAGGCTCTGCTTGAGCACATAACTGTGGTTCTGCCAGCGGATCATGCTGGTCATGCCGGGGCTCAGGGTCTGGTGCACCAGCAGATCGTGCAGACCAAAGAAAATCGGCCGCAGGACCAGCGCAACCACCACCATCCACGTCAGTTCGAGGGCGTGGTCGCTGAAGAAATTCGGGTTGGGTGTGCCTTGGGCCAGGTCGATGATGCGGCTCAGGTAACTGAACAGCGCCACTTCGATCAGCGCGGCGAACAGGCCAACGACCAGCAGGGCGGCGAAACTCGGCCAGACCTGCTTCAGGTAATAGGTATAGAAGGGCCAGACACGATCTGGAGGGGCCGCCGTCGGGGCGTCGCGGAATATGTCGATCAGTTGTTCGAAACGGCGATAGAGCATCAGATAACCGCCCGGATACGGGCTCTCCTTTTATCAGTGTGAGCGGCGTGGCCCGAGACCGCCGCCGCTCGAAATGCCCCGCGAAACTTAGTCGATGCGTTTGGCCGACTTGATGATCACAGGGTCGACAGGCACGTTTTGCATGCCGCCTTTGGTGGTGGTTTGCGAGTTGACGATGATGTCGACCACGTCCATGCCCTTGACCACTTTGGCGAATACCGCGTAACCGGCATCACGGCCCGGGTCGAGGAAAGCGTTGTCAGCCACGTTGATGAAGAATTGGCTGGTGGCCGAATCCGGGTTGGAGGTGCGCGCCATAGACAAGGTGCCGCGAACGTTGTGCAGGCCGTTGCTGGCTTCGTTCTTGATCGGTGCCTTGGTGTCTTTCTGCTGCATTTGCTGGGTGAAACCACCGCCCTGAGCCATGAAGCCCGGGATCACACGGTGAAAAATCGTGTTGGTGTAGAAGCCGCTGTCGACGTACTCAAGGAAGTTCTTGGTACTGATCGGCGCCTTGACCGGGTCCAGTTCGATTTCAATCTGGCCGTTGGTGGTGTCCAGCAGCACGTGCGGCGCTTTGGCCGGAGTGGCAGCCATCAGGTTGGCGGCAAACAGCACGGTACCGGCGGCGAGAGCGATTTTTTTCAGCATGGGTCAGTGATCCTGAGGAGGAATATCGGCTGCGGCGAGAAACTCCAGCAGCGTTTGATTGAAGCGTTCGGGTTGATCGAGCGGGGTGGCGTGGCGCGAATCGGCGATCACCACCAGCCGCGCATCGGGCAGCAGTTTTACATAGGTTTCTTTCAGCGTGACGGGTGTGTAGTCACGGTCGGCGCTGACGATGAGCGTTGGACAGGTCACTCGGGAAAGTCGTTCCTGAACGCCCCAGCCAACAATCGCATCGAAGCTGGCGAGATAAGCACGTTTGTCGTTTTTTGCCCAGCGTTCGGCCATTTTCTGCCGCAGAGCGGCCTGTTCCGGCTTGGGAAAAAGTTTGCTGCCCAATGCCTTGCCGATGGTTGCCAGGCTGAGCACGCGCATCAGGCTCCAGCGTTTGAACCACTGCCAATAGTCATCGCGCGAACGCAGTTTGACCTCGGGCGCGCTGTTGACGATGGTCAGGCTCTTGAGCAGTTGCGGCTGATCGACACCCAACTGGAAACCGATCATGCCGCCCATGGACAGGCCAATGTAGTGCACCGGGCCGAGGTTCAAGTGCTCGATCAGTGCGACCAGATCGGCGCTGAACCCGGCGATGCTGTAGCGCTCGCGGGGTTTGTCCGAGCGTCCGTGGCCGCGGATGTCCGGGACGATCACCCGGTAGTGCGCGGCCAGCGCGGGAATCTGCATTTCCCAGTCCAGCGTGCTCGAGCCGAGCCCGTGGACCAGCAGCAGCGGTGTGCCGTGGCCATATTCCTCGTAATGCAGGTTGCAACCGTCGTGTTCGAAATACGCCATCGGTGAACTCCGTGTCAGGCTTGTTCAGGGGCGGCGAACGGTGCATCCAGCGGCAACGTGTCGAAGGTGCGCAGCAGTTCGATGAGGATTTGCGTCGCCGGGCCCAGCGGTTTGTCCTTGTTCGAGTACAGATAGAAACTCGGGTTGCGGCTGCCACCCTGATCCAACGGTAGCAGCTTGAGCGAGCCTTCTTTCAATTCCCGTTCGATCATGTGCCTTGGCAACCAGGCAAATCCCAGGCCGCTGCTGACGAAGGTTGCGGCGGTGGCGAGACTGCCGACGGTCCAGCGCTGCTCGGCGCCGAGCCAGCCGACATCCCGTGGTTGTTGGCGGCCGGAGTCACGGATAACCACTTGCATCTGGGTTTCCAGGTCCTGGAAGCTCAGTTCGCGGTTCAAACGATGCAAGGGATGTTCCGGGTGGGCGACGGCAACGAACTCGACATCGCTCAATTCTGCGCCGAGGTAACCGGGAATGCTGAACCCGGTGATGGCCAGGTCAGCCACGCCTTCAAGCAAGACTTCCTCCACGCCCGACAGCACTTCTTCGCGCAGGCGCACCCGGCAGCCACGGCTTTGCGGCATGAACGCCGTCAGTGCGCGGACGAGGCGAGCGCTGGGGTAAGCCGCATCGACGACCAAACGTACTTCGGCTTCCCAACCTTGCTCCATATGGTGGGCGAGGTCTTCCAGTTGGCTGGCCTGTTTCACCAGTTGTCGCGAGCGGCGCAGCAGTACGCCGCCGGCCTCGGTGAGCACTGCTTTACGCCCGTCGATGCGCAGCAACGGCACACCGAGTTGGTCCTGCATGCGGGCGACGGTGTAGCTCACCGACGATTGCGAACGGTGCAGAGCCTCGGCGGCCTGGGCGAATCCGCCGTGGTCGACCACGGCCTGCAATGTTCGCCATTGATCAAGGGTCACGCGGGGCGCTTTCATCAATAGCTCCTCTTGTCCTAAGCTGGCTGTCCCTCATGGAGACTGCCGAATGAAAAAATTCTGTTGTGTGCTGCTGGCGCTGCTGCCGCTGACGGCGTTTGCGTATCCGATCGACGTGCAGAAAGACCTCAACGACATGAAGATCGACTACGAGACCTTCGACACCGATAACGACATTGGCTCGATTCGGGTGGCCAACTACGGCGATGTCGATGCGACCTGCAAAGCGGTGTTCAATAATGGTCCGGAAGCGCCACGCACCCGTACCATCGATGTGCCCGCCGGCAAACACAAGAACGCCACGGCCAAGTTCACCCGCGAGATCATCAAGCTGCGCATCAAGCTGACCTGCACGCCGAAGTAGTACCAGTCCCTTGTGGGAGCGAGGCTGCTCGCGAATGCGCTGGATCAGTCAACGTATGTGTCGACTGATATTGCGTATTCGCGAGCAGGCTCGCTCTCACAGGGCTGAATGCATCTAAACGAATTATTCGATGCTTTGCAGCAATTATTTGCGCTTTTTCATCGATACGATACTGCTTAACCTTCACTCCATCGACCTACAACATTCTCGGATGGAGGCTACACAATATGTCCCGCGTTCTGATCATCGAAAGCAGCGCCCGCCAGCAAGACTCGGTTTCCCGTCAGCTGACCCAGACCTTTATCCGTCAGTGGAAAGCGGCGCACCCGGCCGATCAGATCACCGTCCGTGACGTTGCCGTCAACCCGGTTCCGCACCTCGATATCAACCTGCTGGGCGGCTGGATGAAGCCCGCCGAACAGCGCAATGACAGCGAGCAGTCCTCGCTGGACCGCTCCAATGAATTGACCGATGAGCTGCTCGCCGCTGATGTGCTGGTGATGGCCGCGCCGATGTACAACTTCGCGATCCCCAGCACCCTCAAGGCCTGGCTTGACCATGTGCTGCGTGCCGGCGTGACGTTCAAGTACACCGAAACCGGCCCGCAAGGTCTGCTCAGCGGCAAGCGTGCCTACGTGCTGACGGCTCGCGGCGGCATTTACGCTGGCGGCCCGGCCGACCATCAGGAACCGTACCTGCGTCAGGTGATGGGTTTCATCGGCATTCACGACGTGACCTTCATCCATGCTGAAGGCATGAACCTGGGGGGCGACTTCCAGGAGAAGGGCCTGAACCAGGCCAACGCCAGGCTTTCTCAGGTCGCTTGATATGTTAATCGCCAGATAATCACTGGATGTTCTAGTGCTCTGGCGCAACCCCTTCAAGGCTTTACGCGCATCGAACCTCCCTTTGCACTTGTTGCTCCTGAGTGCTGTAGCCCGATTGAACGCATTAGCGAGATCGGGCTTTTTTTTGCCCGGGATTTGAAGGCGGACACAGCTCCTACAGGGGATTTGTGCGTATCCAGTCGATTCGCAGTGAAACCAAAAAACCGCTATCGTCGCCGCCATTCAAAACAGGGGCGACCATGGGCTATCTACTTTTTGTCACGCTGATCCAGGCGTTTTCCTTCAGTCTGATCGGCGAATACCTGGCAGGGCATGTCGACAGCTACTTCGCGGTGCTGGTGCGTGTGGTGCTGGCCGGGCTGGTGTTCATCCCGCTGACACGCTGGCGTTCGGTGGAGCCAGCGTTCATGCGTGGCATGCTGCTGATCGGCGCGTTGCAGTTCGGCGTGACCTACGTCTGCCTGTACCTGAGCTTTCGCGTGTTGACGGTGCCGGAAGTGCTGCTGTTCACCATCCTCACGCCGCTGCACGTGACCCTGATCGAAGATGCCTTGAACCGGCGCTTCAACCCGTGGGCGCTGATCGCAGCACTGGTGGCGGTGGGCGGCGCAGCGGTGATTCGTTTTGACCGGATCAACCCGGACTTCTTCATGGGCTTCCTGCTGCTGCAACTGGCCAACTTCACCTATGCCGCCGGGCAAGTGTTGTACAAGCATCTGGTGGCCAAACACCCGAGCGATCTGCCGCATTACCGGCGCTTTGGCTTCTTCTACCTTGGCGCACTGGCGGTGGTGTTGCCGGCGTTTCTGTTATTCGGCAAATCGAACTTCCTGCCGGAGGCGCCGCTGCAATGGGGTGTGCTGGTGTTCCTTGGTCTGGTCTCGACCGCACTCGGCTTGTACTGGTGGAACAAGGGAGCGTGCATGGTCAATGGCGGCACATTGGCCGTGATGAACAACCTGCATGTGCCGGTGGGGTTGCTGCTGAATCTGCTGATCTGGAATCAGCATGAGGAACTGGGAAGGTTGTTCCTTGGCGGGAGTGTGATTCTGGCGGCGGTGTGGATCAGCCGGCTGGGCATCCGTAAAACCCCAGCCACCGCATGATACCTGACTGAAAAATATCCCTGTGGGAGCGGGCTTGCCCGCGATAGCGCAGTACCAGTCGATGAATTCATTGCTGACACTCCCTCATCGCGGGCAAGCCCTCTCCCACAGGTTTCAGTGGCGCTACATAATATGTTTTTCAGGCTCTGGGATGCTGGCCGCGCCCAACACCGCCGGCAACAACCCCGAGCGCAAATCCCCGCCGCTCGGCTGCTGATACAAGCTCAGTCCAAACTCCGGCAGCACGGCCAGCAGGTAATCGAAAATATCCCCCTGAATCCGCTCGTAGTCCGCCCACACCGTCGTGCGGGTGAAGCAGTAGATCTCCAGCGGAATGCCCTGCGCCGTGGTCTGCATCTGGCGGACCATGCAGGTCATGTTCGGTTGAATTTCCGGGTGGCTCTTCAGATAAGCCAGCGCATAAGCGCGAAAGGTACCGATGTTGGTCATGCGCCGGCGATTCGCCGACATGGCCGCGACATTGCCCTGCGCCTCGTTCCACGCCTTGAGTTCGGCTTTCTTGCGGCCCATGTAGTCGGTCAGCAGGTGCACCTGGGACAGCTTCGCTTCCTCGTCATCGCGAATGAAGCGCACGCCGCTGGCATCGATGAACAGGCTGCGCTTGATCCGCCGGCCACCGGACTGCTGCATGCCGCGCCAGTTTTTGAACGACTCGGACATCAGACGCCAGGTCGGGATCGAGACGATGGTTTTGTCGAAGTTCTGCACCTTGACCGTGTGCAGGGTGATATCGACCACGTCACCGTCGGCGCCGACCTGGGGCATCTCGATCCAGTCGCCGACCCGCAGCATGTCGTTGCTGGTCAATTGCACGCTGGCGACAAACGATAGCAGCGTGTCCTTGTAGACCAACAGGATCACCGCCGACATCGCACCCAAACCCGACAGCAGTAACAGTGGCGAACGATCGATCAGCGTGGCGACGATGATGATCGCGCCAAACACGTACAGGACCATTTTTGCCAGTTGCACGTAGCCTTTGATCGAGCGCGTACGGGCGTGTTCGGTGCGCGCGTAGATATCGAGCAGGGCATTGAGCAGGGCGCTGATCGACAGCAGCAGGAACAGAATGGTGAACGACAGCGCCACGTTGCCGAGAAAAGTCATCGCGGTTTTGCTCAGCTCGGGCACCAGATGCAGGCCGAACTGAATGACCAGCGATGGCGTCATCTGCGCCAGTCGCTGAAACACCTTGTTGTGGCGAAAGTCGTTGATCCAGTGCAGGGCCGGTTGGCGACCGAGCATACGGCTGGCGTGCAGGATCAGATAACGCGCCACTCGTCCGAGCACTAGCGCGATCACCAGTAAAACCGTCAAGGCCAGACCTGCCTGCAAGATCGGATGCTGTTCGAGGGTGCCCCAGAGGTCCTGGGCGTTGAGCCAGAGCTGTTTGAAATCCATGAGAGAAACGATTCTTCTGTAAGACGCGATGGGCGATTAGAGCATTTAAGCCGCTGTGTATTACCGTAAGAGACAAATCGAGCAACAAAAAAGCCACTGATTCACGCCGTTTGTATAAAGAAACTCGGCCTGAGCGCTCGAAACCGGTAACCTATGCAGCTGTTTTTTTGCATATCTTCGAGGTAGCACCCGTGTTTTCCCAATTCGCCCTGCACGAACGCCTGCTAAAAGCTGTGGCCGAGCTGAAATTTGTCGAGCCAACGCCTGTGCAAGCCGCGGCCATTCCGCTGGCGCTCCAAGGGCGTGATTTGCGGGTGACTGCGCAAACCGGTAGCGGCAAGACGGCCGCTTTTGTCCTGCCGATCCTCAATCGCCTGATCGGCCCGGCCAAGGTTCGCGTCAGCATCAAGACCCTGATCCTGCTGCCGACCCGCGAACTGGCCCAGCAGACCTTGAAGGAAGTTGAACGCTTTGCGCAGTTCACGTTCATCAAGTCCGGCCTGATCACCGGTGGTGAAGACTTCAAGGTCCAGGCCGCCATGCTGCGCAAGGTGCCGGACATCCTGATCGGCACCCCGGGCCGGATGATCGAGCAACTGAACGCCGGCAACCTCGACCTCAAGGAAGTCGAAGTGCTGGTGCTCGACGAAGCCGACCGTATGCTCGACATGGGTTTCTCCGAAGACGTGCAACGTCTGGTCGACGAATGCCCGAACCGTCAGCAAACCATGCTGTTCTCCGCCACCACCGGTGGTTCGGGCCTGCGCGAGATGATCGCCAAGGTGCTGAACAACCCTGAGCACTTGCAGCTCAACGCGGTCAGCCAGCTGAATTCGACCACCCGTCAGCAGGTGATCACAGCTGACCACAACCAGCACAAAGAACAGATTGTGAACTGGCTGTTGGCCAACGAGACCTATCAGAAAGCCATCGTATTCACCAACACCCGCGCCATGGCCGACCGCATTTACGGCCGTCTCGTGGCTCAGGAATACAAAGCGTTCGTGCTGCACGGCGAGAAAGACCAGAAGGATCGCAAACTGGCGATCGACCGTCTGAAGCAGGGCGGTGTGAAGATTCTGGTGGCTACCGACGTTGCGGCCCGTGGTCTGGACGTTGATGGCCTGGACATGGTGATCAACTTCGACATGCCACGCAGCGGCGACGAATACGTGCACCGTATCGGTCGTACCGGCCGTGCCGGTAACGACGGTCTGGCGATCTCGCTGATCTGCCACGGCGACTGGAACCTGATGTCGAGCATCGAGCGCTATCTGAAGCAGAGCTTCGAGCGCCGCACCATCAAGGAAGTCAAAGGCACCTACGGCGGACCGAAGAAGGTCAAGGCCTCGGGCAAAGCCGTTGGCGTGAAGAAGAAAAAAACCGACGGCAAGGGCGACAAGAAGAAAACTGCCGCCAAGACGCCGACCAAGCGCAAGAGCGTCAACCGTCCCAAGCCAGATGCTCTGGTGAGCAGCGACGGCATGGCGCCGCTCAAGCGCCGCAAACCGGCAGAGCCAGCGGCTGAGTAAGTCGTTTCAGGCGCATAAAAAACCCGGACAGTGTCCGGGTTTTTTTATGGCCGGGATTTGTCAGCTCCCGAGCAGACCGCTGGTGTCGGCATCAAAACGTTGCTTTGCCTTGTCAGCGGCCGGTTTCAGCAACGCGAGCAGCGCGGCCTCGCTGTACAACCCGGTTGTCGCCAGTTCCTTGGGCGTCGGCTCAATCGGAATCAGCAGATCTTCACCGTCCGCGTGCAGCCAGATCGCCACAACGTGCAGTGCCGAGACGAACAGCAGTCGCGGTTCCACGGTTTTGCCCTGCAATGGCGGCGACTGCTCCGCCAGTTTCAGCGCACCGATGGCAGCGGCGGCGAGTGTCCCGTGGTTCAACGAGGCAAACTCGACGTGGCCGCGTACTTCGGCCAGTTGCGCATCGGCAATCGTTACGCCATCGGCGAAGACCAGGTAATGCCAGTCGCCCATCCGAGCGTCTTGCAGGCCTTTGTCGTTGCTCAAATCCTCCAGACTCAGCGAGTAACCGCGCCAGGCCTCACTGAGGCTGATCTTCGCAGGTGAGGCGTTAGCGAATTGGCGGTTAGCGCCAAAGCCTCGGGTTTGCAGGGCGGCTTGCAGAGCCGGACGCAAGGTCTGTACGCCGTTGGAAGGCGCCTTTGGATAAGTCAGTTGCATGATCTCGCCCTCCTAGTTTTTTACGGTGAAGTAAGTGTTGGTCCAGTTGCCGCCGCCGTTGTATGAACGGGGGAATGTGTTCAGCGCGCGGGTCGAATAGCCGTAGATCGAGTCTGCGACCAGTACGTAGTTGCCATTGGTGCCGTAGATCGTCAGGAAGTGGGCACCACCGCCGTACCAGGCACAGCGCAGGCCGACCGGGCGGCCCATGTTGATCTGGTTCTGAATGGCCGACATCTGCAGCGAACCCTGATTCATGCCGTTATAACTGCGCGTGGTGCGCAGGGCGGTGTCGAGGTAGCCATAGACGTTGCACGGCCCCGGCTGATTGCAGCAGTTGCGGTTCAGCTCCGAACTGGCCACACCGCACTGAGTCCACGACCCGGTGCCGTAATAGTTGCCGACTGAAGCGGAAACGGCCGCCCAGCACCAGTTGGTCTGGGTTTGCTTCTGCATCGTGAAATTGAGGCTGCCTGCGGCGAGTGCGCGGGGCTGCGCCGATGCTTCGACGTCGACCAGTTTCGGGTCGATCAGGTGGCCGATAAGACACCTTGGCAGGGTCTCGGCGGTAAAACGGGTCGCTTCATTGGTTAACATTTTTCAATCCTCCATGAGTGAAAACAAGCGTCCAGCTTGTGAGTGTGTTGCGGTGTTGCTGAGCAATCGGTGCGTAAGGGTTGCCATGTTGGATGGCGCGTTCCGATCTCCTTGCTGGAGGTAACCTTAGCCTGAGTATGCATTTGTGCAATAAAATAAATGCATTAATGCATTTTTGAGGTCAAAAGATCGTCCGAACGCGGCCCGAGCCCTCGGCTGCTCCTACAGGTGGACCATCAATCCCATGTAGGAGCTGCCGAGGGCTCGGGCCGCGTTCGGACGATCTTTTGACTTTTAGCTGTCTGCTTTCTTCTCAGCCGAATTCAGCTCTTTCAACCGCTGATCAATCAACTGGCACTTGTCCGGCAAATCCGCACTGGCCGTGCCCAGGTCCATCTTCTGCAATTCAGCATTGATCTCTTTGGCCTTGGCTGGATTCTGTTCGGTGAGCCGGGTGACTTCCTTGGCCAGTTGTTCACGTTTGGCCGTGGCTTCTTCGGGCGTGCAGGCCCAGACGGGCAGGGCGCAGGCGAGGGTGGCAGCGAGGGTGAGCTTGATCAGGGTTTTCATGGGAGCAGGCCTCAGTTCCGGTTAAGGCGGGTTAAACGGTTGAGGGCTTTGGCCTGTTAAAAGTTCAGTCTCGCTCCCATCAATCCTCCGCAGACTTTATGGGAGCGAGGCTTCTCACGATCGCGATGACACGGCATCAAAGACTAACTGGCGTGGCAGCAACTGGATCGGTTTACCCCTTCATACCGATCATGATGGCGCACCCATTCCATGATCTCGTCCTCATTCCTGCCCTTGGGCGTGAGGTCGAGGTAGTTGTAAGCGCCAACCAGCATGTCCAGACCTCGGGCATACGTTGAGTAGGTGTGAAAAATCTCACCTTTGTCATTGCGATAAAACACACTCAGCCCCGGCATTTCCTCCTCAGCACTGTCGGTTTTTTCGTAGTTGTAAGTAGCCTTTCCAGCCGCGACATCTTCAGCTCGCGCGCAAACGCCGAAGTCATAGTTGAAGTCGCAACCTTCTGACGACACCCATTCGAACCTCCAGCCCATCCGCCGTTTAAAGGCTTGAAACTCGTTGAACGGTGCATGGGAAACAGCCACCACGGCAATGTCGTGATGGGCCAGATGCTGATTGGCACCATCGATGTGGTCGCTCAAAAACGAGCAACCCTGACAACCTTCCTCCCAGTCTTTGGCGAACATGAAGTGGTACACCACTAATTGGCTGTTTGTGCCGAAAAGGTCGGCGAGTTTCAGTTCGCCGTTGGGGCCCTGGAAGCGGTAATCCTTGTCAATTCTCACCCAAGGTAATGCCCGGCGTTCAGCGCTGAGGCGGTCGCGTTCCTTGGTGAACGCTTTTTCATGAGCCAGGTGCTGCTTACGGGCGGCGAGCCATTCTTCGCGCGATACCACCGGATGATTCTCAACGTTCATGATGATTTCTCCTGCGGGGTTGAAACCGTCTGTTTCAGACTAGTCGTTTAACCCGCCGGGAATTCGACAGACCGCCGGTCGGTCGCCGTGCAAAATGCGGCTGAACGGCTGCGGCACGTCCGGGTCACAACCTATGAACGCGCCCTAAATCACGCGCACCGGAGGTTGAATCAGGATGACGACTTATAACTGGGATTTGATTGAGCGATTGCTGCATGAAGTGCAGAACAGCGCTGGCCATAGTTTCGCCCCTCGGGCGTACGCGGAGGATTACGCGGCAGCGAAAGCCAGCGCCGGTGAGCCGATCGAGAATCTGGATCTCTTGAAAACGCTGGCCTGTGAATATGAGCGGTTGCTGCTATTGCGCGGTTACATTGAGCCACGTGGCGAAGATGAAGGCAGCACCGGCAATAACTTCAGTCTGACTCCGCGGGGATCGAGCCTGTTAAGCCTGATCGACAGCAGCATTCCCGGGAATGACCATCCGCGTCAGGTGCTGGATGAACAGGAAGATGCACTGGCAGAGGGGACGTTTGATGAAGTGGCGTCCAAAGCGCAGATAGCCTGACTTCACACATATCCCTGTGGGAGCGAGCCTGCTCGCGAATGCGTAGTGTCAGTCACCCTCAAAGTGTTTGATACAGCGCTTTCGCGAGCAGGCTCGCTCCCACATTGGTTTTACATTGATCTTAATTATTTCGTGCAGCCTTCAAGCACTTCAGATCATTGAAATCTTTACGCACACCCTCGATTTTCTTCAGCAACCGTTTACGCTGCTGCGGCGTACTTTCGGCCATCAGGTCGACCGCCAGCGCTCGTCCTTGTGCCTCGGTGTTGGCGTAGGCTTTGCGGTAATCCGCCGTCCACAAACTTTCGCGGTTGATCAGCAGGGTCTCGATACGTTGTGGGAATTCGAGACTTTTGCGCTGTGCGACCGCAGCGCTGAACTGCTTCTGCCAATGCTCACGGTTGGCAATCCATTGGGTGTTCTGATCGCCCAAGGCGTTAGTCCAAGCCAATACCCGCTCTTTTTGTGTCGGGCTTAGTGGTCCGAGCCAGTCGTTCAGACGCTTCTCCATACGCTCGCCACGTTCCTTGATCTGCTCGGCCAATGGCGGTTTGACGTAATTCTGCTGGCGTTTGCGCAGATCCTTGGCGAACGCGTCGTTCATCTCCGCCACCTGCTTATCGTCCAGGCCTTGCAGAAGTTCGATGGCTGACGGGGTGATCTCCCGCGCAGTTTCGGCAATGGCGTTTTTGGCTTCCACGGTGCGCGCCTGAAGCGCTTCGTCAGTGACCTGATTGGTTTCGACCATCGTTTGCAAACGATCCAGCCAGTCGAGATACCCCGGCAATTGCGTGGTGCAGTGCCAGCTCAGGTGTTCCTGGAGGCGCTCGTTGAACCAGCCCTTTTGCTCGCCGTTCATGTCCAGGTAGTCGCCGAGCGTCCACGGGATAATCACGTCGAGATTGCGATACGCCAGGCCGACGCGGCTACAGGCGCCAAGGGCGAGGGTGCAAATCAACAAGGCAGCGATGTGTTTGAACCAGCGAGACATAGGCGAATCCTTGCGATGGCCAGCCGTAGGGTCTGATTCTCATGTGAACGCAGAATGAGCCCGGCAGTTCAGCCAATCAATAGAACGCGCGTGCAGCCTTGAGTGTGACGAGGCCATCGCATTCGCTGTTGTGCCCGGAATAGGCCGAGCAATCGCTGCCGCTGAGGCTGGAGTTGCTGTAGATCAGGTCGAGGTCGACGCCCATGAAGGGCCGGGACAATTTCACCGACCAATCGGTAAAACTGCTGACGTAACCACCGTCCACCGCGACCGGCGAATTCAGTTGGTGGGTGGTGTATTTCATGCTGACACCAATGCCGAAGGGTTGATTGCCGCGCAGATCGGCAAACAGCGTGTTGTTCTGTTTATCCGGATCGTTGCTCAAGGCAATGCCGAATCGGCTGCCGAGCAGGGTCAGACCACCGAACAATTCCTGGCTGTCGAGGGTGTCCACTTTGGGATAGCTGTAGTGGATCATCCCCACTTCGTAGCCGAGGGTTTCGTCGAAAGGTTGTTTAAAGCCGACGTAGGAATCGATCTCGAGGTTCTTGCCCGGCGTGATGCCCATGCTCGGTGCGTACTGGCCGATATAGAGGCCACTGTCGTGGCTGAGGTCGAGTCCGCCATGAAACGAGCCGGTGGACGCCGGTTTGACCAGTCCTTGCGCCATGCTGCGCGTGGGCGTGGTGCCCAGTTTGAGGTCGAAATCACCGAGTTCACGCTGGAAAATCTGCGCGTGCGCAGTCGAACAAGCCAGCAGGCCAGCGAGTAAGAAACAAGATGATGTGCGCATGCGTCACTCCATGTACAGCGAGCGCAGGGCAGCTAGCCTGCTGAAACGCTTGATCTAGACGCGTGCAAGGATACCGGCGAATGCTCGGCATTGATGGCCGTTCGTCGATTTTCAAAGAATGGATAAGTGTTTTTTAAAGCGGAGGGGGATTTTGCGGTGCCAGTCCAGACGCTTCGAAGCTCAAAGCGCCTAGGGACGGGTGTATTACCGGGGATTACTTCTTGCCCAGGCTGATCTGCTTGGACGGACCGAACGTCTGGCCGCTGACGCCTTTGGCAATTTGCTGGATCTCGCCGCCGGACTTGAGGAACAAAGCAATCTGATCGTTGATCGATTCGCTTGTTTCAACGGCTGGGGCTGGCTTTGCTTTGCTGGTGGATGCTTTTACACGCATGGCGGCCATTAACCTGTAGAAGAGTAACTCGGCCAGGCATCGTACAGGAATAACTTGACAATAGCTCGGTAAATATCCCCCGGAATAACCAACCTTCACGGTGGATTATTCTCGGTTAAATATCCGAAATACTTCGCTAACCTGCTGTTTTAGTTAAGAACATCTGTGCATTGCGGTGCTGTGGCGGTCTTGCGCTGGGCACCGAATCAGTCTGACGAGTGGCACCGCGTGCGTGCCCGACCAAGGAGAATCAAGGCGTTGCGCAGATTTTCCCGGTCTCGCCGTTTTGCCGGCGAACGTTCACGGTAAAAACGGGTAGAATGCCGCCCACGCAATGAGGGTTTTGGAAATGGCTTTAGTCGGGCGCTACAACAGTTTGCAAGTGGTTAAACACACTAACTTCGGTTTATATCTGGACGGCGGTGCCGACGGCGAAATTCTTTTGCCCAACCGTTATATCCCTAAAGATATTCCCAGCGAAGATGAAGACTGGCTCAACGTATTTGTTTATCTGGATAGCGAAGACAAACTTCTCGCTACCACTGAAAAACCGAAAGTTCAGGTCGGTGAATTCGCCAGTTTGAAAGTTGTTGAAGTCAACAGCATCGGTGTGTTCCTCGATTGGGGCTTGCCGAAGGATCTGTTGCTGCCGTATTCCGAAGAGAAGCGTCAGATGACTGCCGGCGAATATTGCGTGGTGCATGTCTACCTCGACAAACACACCCGTCGCATCACCGCCACTGCGCGACTGGATCGTTACCTCGACAAAACCCCGGCCACCTACAGCCCGGGTCAGGAAGTTGATCTGCTGGTTGCCGAAGCTACCGATATGGGCTTCAAGGCGATCATCAACAACAAGCACTGGGGTTTGATTCACAAGAACGAAATCTTCAAGTTCATGCGCGCCGGCATGAGCGAAAAAGGCTTCATCAAGGAAGTGCGCGCCGACGGCAAGATCAGCCTGAGCCTGCAACCGGTTGGTCAGGAAGCGGCGAGCAGCCTGAACTCGAAGATTCTGACCAAGTTGCGCGAAAATGACGGCACCCTGCCGGTCAGCGACAAGAGCGATCCGGCATTGATCAGCAGTCTGTTCGGTGTCAGCAAGGGCAACTTCAAGAAGGCGATCGGTTCGCTGTACAAGGAAGGCAAGATCGTCATTCATGCGGATCGCATTGAACTAAGCTGATCGCGCACCAGCCCCATGTAGGAGCCGCTGAAGGCTGCGATCTGTTGATCTTGTTTTTTGGAACGAAGGTCAAAAGATCCAAGCGCGCGGCAACGCCTACATTGAGGGTCGTATGATGAAGAAAGCGCTGATTGCTTATTCTGCAACGCTGGTGACGTTTCTGTTGCTCGACGGGATATGGCTTGGCCTGCTGATGGCGCCGAGCTATCGCGAACTGCTCGGTCCGTTGATGCTCGAAAAACCGCTGCTCTTACCGGCAGCGGTTTTTTATTGCCTGTATGTTTTCGGTTGCGTGGTTTTTGTGGTGTTGCCGGCACTGAGATGGCAAAAGGCAGCGACGATGGGCGCACTGTTGGGACTGGTGGCGTATGGCACGTATGACCTGACCAATTGGGCGACATTGCGCGGATGGTCGGTGCAAGTGACTTTGCTTGATTGGGCGTGGGGGACGTTTGCCACTGCTGTGGCTTGTACTGTTGGTTTCCTATTGGCGACCCGGCGGGTGAAGTCATACTCCTGAACAGCGTTGATTGATCTGACCTCATCGCTGGCAAGCCAGCTCCCACAGGGTTTTGTGTCGAGCACGAGACAGGGTAGGCGCCACGAACTTGTGGGAGCTGGCTTACCAGCGATTGGCGTCGCAGTCGACAGCCATTCACCACTGACGCAGCAAGGGAATTAAATGTCTTTTCCAGACGGCTTTTTCTGTTGCACTGGTTAATAATCGACGCCACGACTCTTCGCCCCGGACATTGATCCGGGGTTTTGTTTTGACCAATGGATGGCTGCCATGTTGTTTGTGTTCGAGGTGTTGCGGTGATTGTCGAGCGGCGCAATGCCGACCGTTTTGCGCTGCAGGTGATGATCGGTCTGTGCCTGATCTGGGGCGTGCAGCAGGTGATGATCAAGTGGGCTGCACCTGACATCGCACCGGTGATGCAAGCGGCGGGGCGCTCGGGGATTTCTGCGCTGCTGGTCGGATTGCTGATCTGCTGGAAGGGCGGTTGGGATCAGGTCGGGAGCACCTGGCGCGGCGGCTTGCTGGCCGGTGCGCTGTTCGGGCTGGAGTTCTTCTTTATCTCCGAAGGCTTGCAACTGACCACGGCAGCGCACATGTCGGTGTTCCTCTACACCGCGCCGATTTTCACCGCGCTGGGCGTGCATTTTCTACTGGCCAGTGAGCGTTTGCGACCGTTGCAGTGGCTGGGGATTTTGCTCGCCTTCATCGGTATCGCGATTGCGTTTGCCGGTGGTGTTTCGTGGGACAACCTCGATCGGCGCATGTTATTGGGCGATGCCTTTGGTGTATTGGCCGGTGCCTGTTGGGGCGCGACCACGGTGGTGGTGCGCGCCTCGCGCTTGTCGGAAGCCCCGGTGACGTTGACCCTGTTCTATCAGTTGATCGTCGGCTTCGTCGGCCTGCTGTTGATCGCACTGTTCAGCGGCCAGATCGGCCATGTCAACCTGACCGCAGTGGCGGTGGCCAGCGTGCTGTTTCAAGGGCTGGTGGTGTCGTTCTTCAGCTACCTGGTGTGGTTCTGGTTGCTGCGGCGTTATCTGGCGGCCAACCTCGCGGTGTTCTCGTTCATGACGCCGCTGTTCGGCGTCACCTTCGGCGTGTTGCTGCTCGGTGAACAACTGAGCCTGAACTTCGTCATCGGCGCGGTGCTGGTGTTGCTCGGCATCACTTTTGTCAGTGCCGAGCAGTGGCTGCGTCGGCGTTTGCGCAAAGCGCTGGGCCAGTAGCCGTCGATAGCATCGCCAGACCGCCGGCAATCAGCAAACCACTGCCGGCGATCACCAACGCTGGCTGCAAGCCACCGCTGAAATGGCTGCTCAGCGCGGCCAGTAATGGGCCGCTGAGCTGGCCAACGGCGAAGCAGGCGGTGAGCATGCCGGCATTACGCTGGGTGGCGTGCGGCGCCAGTTCCCGCGAGCGTTGCATGACCAGTTGCATGCAGGCCAGGAACGGCGTCCCGCAGCAGATAACGCCCAGCGCCAACCCCCAGCCGCTGCCCAGCAAGCAGGCGAACACCCCGGCGGCTTGCAGCCACAACGTCGCCATCAACCAGTGACGCGTGGTGTGCGGTTCGTGACGACGCAGGCTCACCAGTAAAACGCCGATGGCGGCGCCGAGGCCGAAACACGGCCAGAACAGATCGGCCTGCCATTGCCCGTGAAACTGCGCGTTGGCCATTTGCGACAGAAACGTGGCCGGAATGATGTAGCCGACGCCATACAGCGCGTAAATCAACGCCAGACGACCAATCCCACGATTCGCCGGACTCACGGCCGCTGCATCAGTTGCCTTCGCGGCGACCGGTTGTGGCAGGAGTCGCCAGACCCCCAACATCATCACCAGCGCGGCCGCGGCATAAATCAGCCACAACGTCGCGGACGTCTGGTTCAACAGATGTGAGACCAGTGCCAGCAACCCTGTCAGAAAAATCCCCAGACCCGGCCCGGCAAAGACCAGCGCTCCCAGCCGTGGGCGACCCGCTGCCACCGCCAGTGGCTGACTCAGCGCGGTAATCATCACCAGCACCCAGGCACTCGCCACACCGGTTCCGAAGCGCAGCAGCAGATGTGCCCAGAAGCCATTCGCCCAGAACGACGCCAGTGTCAGCAGCACACAAAGCCACAAGCCGCCGTGCAGGCGCCGCTGCACCTGTTGCGCACGATGGGCAAACATCGCGTCCACCGCCCCGAGCAAGTAGCCGAGGTAATTGGCTGCGGCAATCAGACCGGCGGCAGTCAGGTCAAACTGCCCCTCGCTGAGCAGGTGCGGCATTTGCGGGGTGAGGGCGAAGCGCCCGATGCCCATGGCCATCATCAGGGCGACGAAGCAGGCGGATAAGCGAATCAGCGGTGACATGGTCTGGATTCCGTTGGCAAGATCAATGACCGTCAGGCTAGGACTGATTGACTTTCTTTAAAATTGAATAATAGTGAGTAACTTGTTCTGTTATGGAGAAAGGTTGTGGAGTTCAGCCAACTGCGGATTTTTCAGGCAGTCGCCGAGGAAGGTTCGATCACCCGCGCCGCCGAACGGCTGCACCGAGTCCCGTCGAACCTTTCGACGCGGCTCAAGCAGCTTGAAGAGCAAATGGGCGTCGAATTGTTCGTCCGTGAGCGTCAGCGTTTGCAGCTATCACCTGCGGGAAAAGTCTTGCTGGACTACACCGGCAAACTGTTCGCTCTGCGCGATCAGGCCAGCGCGGCGGTGATGGGCGGGCAACCGGCGGGGGATTTTGTGCTGGGCACGATGTACAGCACCGCAGCCATCCATCTGCCGGCATTGCTGGCGCGCTATCACAAGCAATATCCGGCGGTGAACCTGCAAGTGCAGTCGGCGCCGAGCGGTGAGTTACTGGAAGGTTTGCTCACCGGGCGCCTCGACGCGGCGTTGGTAGACGGGCCGCTGCAACTGGCCGGGCTCGACGGCGTGGCGCTGTGCGAGGAAAGGTTGGTGCTGATCACCGAGATCGATCACCCGCCCGTGCACAGTGCCAGTGATGTCGAAGGGCGCTCGGTGTTCACCTTTCGTCGCGGCTGTTCCTATCGCATGCGACTGGAGGCATGGTTCGCTCATGCCCACGCGGCAATGGGCCGGGCGATGGAGATCGAGTCCTATCAAGGCATGCTCGCCTGCGTGATTGCCGGCAGCGGGGTGGCGCTGATGTCGGAGTCGATGCTGGCCAGCCTGCCGGGGCGCGACAGCGTCGCGGTGCATCCGTTGGCCGAGCCGTTCGCGGGTGCGACAACATGGCTCATGTGGCGTCGGGGCATGGTCGGCGCCAATCTCAATGCGTGGATAGAAGTGCAGCAAGCTGTCTATCCCGCACCTTTGGTTGAATCCCTGGAAACGGCTTGAACCAACGATGGCGCACTCTGTTCAATTCAGTAACAGATCATTGCGGATTTGGCCGAGCATTGCGTAGGACTTCGGACTATTATCAGTGCGAAGCGGCCTCAGAATTCCGGTCGCTCAGCACTACCCTGAAGGGGGCATGACGATGAAAGAGAAAATTCAGAACTGGCTGCATGATTTGGGTGTTGCCCTCGGTTTGATCGAACCGCCTCTGCAACCGGTACCGATCCGCACTGACGACGAACAGCGTCGGCGCCAACCTCGTCGGCGGTAATGTCCCTGATGTGAAGGGTCAATAGACTCAAGATCAAGAGATCGCAGCCTTCGGCAGCTCCTACAGAGAAAAGTGTAGGAGCTGCCGAAGGCTGCGATTTTTTGTTTTCAATGCCGCCCGATCATCAGCAAAAACCGGCTCAAGTCATTTGCGGTCTTCGCAGTTTTGAGCAGGTGATCTTCTTCGGCGGTGAAAGCCGTCAAGCCGAATTCATCTTCCAGATGAAAGATCAGGTCCTCGATATCAGCTTTCTCTAATCCCAACTGCGCCAGGCTGGTGTTGTCGTTGAATTCGCGGTTCTCCAGCAGGCGGCGGATATATCGATGCACGGCAGCACGTACGGCAGCTCTTCTCATGGCAGATATTTCGTTGTTGTTTGACTGATTACAGCAGGCATCAAGGTTGTTGCCGCAGCCATTCGTCCATCATCGAGCGTGGCTGAGCTCTCTGCAGCGAATCTTCACCAGCACTTTCCTCCAGACGAAAAAAACGGGTGTGGCAACCGACGCCACACCCGTCGAAGAAAGCATCAGTCGTTACATCGAACTCAGATCGCGCTGGCCACCGTCGAAGGGCGCGGCGACAGCAGGCTGACCACCACAAAACTCACCAGACCCACAGCCAGGCTGTAGTAAATCGGGGTGTTGGCGTCCAGACCGTCCTTGAACATGAACAGCAGCGCGGTGGCAAAGCCCAGGCCCATGCTGGCGATGGCGCCGGAGGTGGTCGCGCGTTTCCAGAAGATCGCACCGATCAGCGGAACCAGCATGCCGCCCACCAACAGGTTGTACGCCAGGGTCAGGGCGCTGATCACGTCGTTTACCACCAGCGCGATGCCCAGTACGACAACACCGGTCAGCAGGGTGAACAGGCGGTTGATGCGCAGGCTCGATGGCTTGCCGCCACGCAGTTTCGGCAGCAGGTCTTCGGTCAGCGTGGTGGCGGCGGCGAGGAGGCCGGCGCTGGCGGTGGACATCATGGCGGCCAGTGCGGCAGCGATCACAAGGCCTCGGATGCCGTCCGGCAGCGACAGTTTGACGATCGCGGCGAACGCGTTGTTGACGTTGTCCAGATCCGGGATCAGCACATGAGCGGCCATGCCGATCAGGGCGCAGGCCAGACCGTAGACGACGCAGTAGACGCCCGCGATGCTGCCTGCGTATTGGGCGACTTTGGCAGTCTTGACGGTGAACACCCGTTGCCAGATGTCCTGACCGATCAGTATGCCGAAGAAGTAGATCATGAAGTAGGTGATGATCGTGTCCCAGCCGATGCTGGTGAAGTTGAACGCGGTGGCGGGCAGTTTCAGCACCAGCTCATCCCAACCGCCGACGCGGTACAGGCAGATCGGCAACAGGATGAACATCAGGCCCACGGTCTTGATGATGAACTGGACGATGTCGGTCAGGGTCAGCGACCACATCCCGCCGATCGCCGAGTAGACCACCACTACACCACCGCCGAGCAACACCGAGACCCAGAAGGGCAGGTCGAACAGCACTTGCAGCACGGTGCCGATCGCCAGGATCGAGGTCACGCCGATCATCAGTGCATAGGCCAGCATGATCACCGCGCTCGCCGAGCGGGCCATCGGGTTGTAGCGTTTTTCCAGGACCTGGGTAACGGTGTAGATCTTCAGTTTCAGCAGCGGCTTGGCCAGGAACAGGTTCAGCGCAATGATGCCGCAACCCAGTGCCGCGCAAAGCCAGAAACCGGAAATCCCGTGCACGTAGCCCAGACGCACGGTGCCAACGGTGGACGCGCCACCCAGCACCGTCGCGGCCATGGTGCCCATGTACAGGCTCGGGCCCAGGTTACGACCGGCAACGAGAAAGTCCTCGTTGGTCTTGGCCTTGCGCATACCGAAATAGCCGAGCAAAAGCATGCCGGCGGCGTAGATGAGGACGACGAATAAATCCAAAGCCATGATGGCGTGTCTCCGATTGTCTTTTTTATGGTGAAACAAAATTGGTTCGATGGAGCTGCCCTTTGTGGGAGCGAGCCTGCTCGCGAAGGCGATCTGTCAGTGACATCCATGCTGGATGTGCCGAAGTCTTCGCGAGCAGGCTCGCTCCCACAGAGGAAAAGTGTCAGGCCAGTTCGGGCTTCGCTGAGGGGGGCATAAATTGGCTGCGTTCATCCTTCGGGCCGTAAACCGCCGCCGGTTCCGGAAACAGGCGCAGCAGCGTCAGATACACCACCGAGGCCAGCCCCAGGGTCACCGGCAAACTGATGTCGATGCCGCCCGCCAACTCACCCAGTGGGCCGACGAACTGCCCCGGCAAATTGACGAAGAACAGACCAACGGCCGCGCTCGGAATCCACGCGCCCAGGCCCCGCCAGTTCCAGCCGTGGGTGAACCAGTAGCGTCCGCCTTGCTCGCCGCGCGTGAATACTTGCAGGTCATCCGGGCAGTAGAAGCCGCGACGCACCACCAGGCCGATGATCATGATCACCATCCATGGCGTGGTGCAGGTGATGATCAGCACGGCGAAGGTCGACACGCTCTGCACCAGGTTCGCCGCAAAGCGTCCGATGAAGATGAACGCAATCGACAGCACGCCGATCAGTAACGTCGCCTTGACCCGCGAGAGCACCCGCGGGAACACGCTCGACATGTCCAGACCGGTGCCATACAGCGACGTGGTGCCGGTGGACATGCCGCCGATCACAGCAATCAGGCACACCGGCAGGAAGAACCAGCTCGGCGACACCGCCAGCAGACCGCCTACATAGTTGTTTGCCGCGATGTAGTCCGGCGCCTTGATCGCCACGATGGTTGCGGTGGCCAGGCCGAACAGGAACGGGATGAGCGTCGCCAGTTGCGCGGCGACCACCGCCAGCATGATGCGACCCTTCGGCGTTTCGCGAGGAATGTAGCGAGACCAGTCGCCGAGGAATGCACCGAAGGAAATCGGGTTGCTCATGGCCACCAGTGCCGCACCGATGAACGCCGCCCAGAACCCGGCCTGACCCATGGCCACGCTGCCGGCGTACTGGCTGTCGAAGGCGGGGGCAAAGGCGAAGATGCCGAGCAGGAACAACAGGCTCGCGGCCCACACCGCAATGCGGTTGACCCACAACATGAAGCGAAAGCCGTAGATGCAAACCGTCAGCACCAGCAGCGCGAACAGCCCGTAGGCGAGGCCGAGCGTGAGGTCGGTTTCCGGCAGGTCGAGCAGGCGTTTGGCGCCGCCAACCAATGCATCGCCCGAACTCCACACCGAGAGCGAAAAGAACGCGATAGCGGTCAACAACGACAGGAAGGAACCAACGATCCGCCCATGCACGCCGAAGTGCGCACCGGAAGACACGGCGTTATTGGTGCCGTTGAGCGGGCCGAACAGGCCCATCGGCGCGAGGATCAGTGCACCGACCACCACACCCAGCACAATCGCCCAGACGCCAGCCTGAAAAGACAGACCGAACAGCACCGGGAAACTGCCGAGCACAGCCGTGGCAAAGGTATTGGCGCCGCCGAAGATCAAGCGAAACAGGTCGCTGGGCCGGGCGTCACGCTCATGATCCGGGATCTGTTCGACCCCGTTTGTTTCGATGCTGCTAAGGCGTTTTTCATTGTTGTTGTTATTCATGATCTGCTCCGATCATCAGGCGCGCTCATCGTGCGTGAGCGTCACCATTGGCTAAGGGGGTGGCAGCCCTTCCGGCATTGCGGACAAATGTTCGTGGCAGGCCAGCCAATGGCCTTGTTGTTCTAGGCTCGACGTTTGTTTCTTGAAAACAATCGTCTCGCGCTCCTGGCTGAAGTGTTGCTCCCCTTGCATGCGCAGATCGGTGGCCACGTCATGGATGAAAATCGCCACGTCACCCTGCAGGCTGACGAAGGCGTTGCTCGAGGTGCAGGAAAGCACCTCGAAGCCATCCTCGGTGCGCCAGCTGTCCCACAACGCCTGATAGGCATCGCGCGACAGCAGTGGCTGTTCGAGGGTGTAAAACACGAAGCTGGCGTCGGCGCTGAACGCGCCGAAGTAGGCTTCGCGATCATTGCGTGCGAAGGCTGAAACCAGCTCGGCCGCCGCATGCAAAACCTGATCATGATCGTTCATGACCCGACCCTCAGCGATGAACCACGCCAGGCAGTACGCAGAGCATTTCGTACAGCAGGTTGGCGGCCAGCAGCGAGGTGTTGCCGGTGGTGTCGTAAGCGGGCGAGACTTCTACCAGATCGCAACCGATCAGGTCGAGGCCTTGGCAGCCGCGAATGATCTCAATGGCCTGAATGGTCGTCAGGCCACCGATTTCCGGGGTGCCCGTGCCAGGCGCCCAGGCCGGATCGATGCCGTCGATGTCGAAGCTCAGGTACACCGGGCCACCGCCGACTTTCTCGCGGACTTCGGCCATCAGCGGCGCCAGCGACTTGTGCCAGCACTCTTCGGCCTGCACCACGCGGAAACCCTGATTACGGCTCCAGTTGAAGTCATCCGCGGTGTAACCCTGGGCGCGCAAACCAATCTGCACCACGCGGTCACAATCCAGCAGGCCTTCTTCGACGGCGCGTCGGAAGGTCGTGCCGTGGGCGATTTTCTCGCCGAACATGTGGTCGTTGACGTCAGCGTGAGCGTCGATGTGTACCAGACCCACCTTGCCGTGCTTTTTGTGAATCGCACGCAGGATCGGCAGGGTGATGGTGTGGTCGCCACCCAGAGTCATCGGAATCACGTTGTGTTCGAGGATGTTGTCGTAGGCTTCTTCGATGATGCGCACGGCATCGAGCAGGTTGAAGGTGTTGATCGCGACGTCACCGATGTCGGCGACCGACAGCGAATCGAACGGCGCAGCACCGGTGGCCATGTTGTACGGGCGGATCATCACCGATTCGGCGCGGATGTCACGCGGCCCGAAGCGAGTGCCAGGGCGCAGCGAAGTACCGATGTCCAGCGGCACGCCTACAAAGGCAGCGTCCAGGCCGGCAGCGGTTGGCAAGTGGGGGAGTCGGAGCATGGTGGCGATGCCGCCGAAGCGCGGCATTTCGTTGCCGCCCAGTGGTTGGTGAAGAATCTTGTCCACGGGTAGGGCCTCATCGTCTTTGTTTTATTTATGTTGGCGCGCCGTTCAGCAAAGGATCGGACACCGCTGTGGTGCCGATTCTGCGAAATGTAGTGAGGGGGAAGAATCGCTACGGGCAAATACTTAGTTCAGATTTTTCTAAACTAATGGGCGAGGTGGGATTAGAATTTGGTGGCCCTGGGTTTTGAGAGCGGCTGGAAATCGCGGCCCTCACCCCAACCCTCTCCCGGAGGGAGAGGGAGCTGATTTCCATGGCTTTCAAATCCTGAGTTGGACGCGATTTTTCAGGTCGATGCACATCCCGAGGACGCCGCGGTCGGCTCCCTCTCCCTGGGGAGAGGGCTGGGGTGAGGGGAAATTCAACAGGCGACACATCTCTTACGCCCGGAGTAGACATGGCCAACGCTTTACCCGACCTGAAACTGTTACGCATCTTCGTCAGCGTCGTGCGCCATCAGGGTTTCGCCAACGCCCAGCAAGAACTCAACCTGTCGACCTCGGCGATCAGCACCTACATGAGCCAGCTCGAAGCCGCGCTCGGTCTGGTGTTGTGCCATCGCGGCCGCGGTGGTTTCAGCCTCACCAGCAAAGGGGAACTGTTCCATCAGGAAACCCTGCGTCTGCTCGCCGAGCTCGAAGGGTTTGAGCAATATGCCGCCGCGCTCAAGGGCGAATTGCGCGGCACGCTCAACCTCGGGGTGATCGACTCCACCGTGAGCGACAAGGCGTTGCCGTTCGCCGAAGCCATCGGCGCCTACAGTCAGGAACACCCGGCCGTGCATTTGCACCTGTCGGTAATGAGCCCCTACGAACTGCAACTCGGCGTGCAGGACAACCGCCTCGACCTGGCCATTGGTGCGTTTTCCACGCGCATGAGCGGTCTGATTTACATGCCCCTGTACCGCGAACAGCACTGGCTGTATTGCAGCAGCCGTCACCCGTTGTTTAACGAGCGACGGATTCCCGAGCAAGTCATCACCCAGCAACGCATGGTCGGTCGTGGCTACTGGAGCCAGGCAGAGCTGGCCCGCCACGGTTTCAAACACAGCGCGGCGACGGTAGAAAGTATGGAGGCGCAGTTGATTCTGGTGCTGTCCGGCGCCTACATCGGTTATCTGCCGGAGCACTACGCCCAGGCCTGGGCCGACAAGGGCGATTTGCGCGTGTTGCTGCCAGCGACTTTCGGCTACCAGGCGCCGTTTTCGATGATCATGCGCCGTGGCCGCAGCCGCGAACCGCTGATCCAGACTTTCCGCGATTTGCTTAAAGCCCAGCTCAACCAGGCGTAAAAATGATGTCCAGAGTCCAATGCCCGCGCTGCCTGCGCCCACAAACCCATTGCCTTTGCCCGTTGATCCCGAGCCTCGACAGCCGCACCCGGGTGTTGCTGTTGCAGCACCCGAGCGAGGTCAATCATGCGTTGAATACTGCGCGCCTGGCCGCGCTGGGGCTGACCAACGCCGAGCTGATTGTCGGTGAGGTATTTAAGGATTTGCCGACACTACTGAACCGGCCGGGCTATCAGGCGCGGTTGTTGTTCCCCGCTGACGATGCGCAGCCTATGCAGGTTTATGGCGCGTCTGATGAACCGCTGTTGCTGGTCGTGCCCGACGGCACCTGGCGCAAGGCGCGCAAGATGCTGCATCTCAATCCGTTGCTGATGGCGTTGCCACGGGTGACTCTGGCGGAAGGCGGGGTGTCGCGGTATCGGTTGCGCAAGGCACCGGGGCCTGGGGCGTTGTCGACCATCGAGGCGATTGTGCAGGCATTGCAGACGCTGGAAGCGCCAGCGTCTTTCGAACCGTTGCTCAAACCGTTTGAAGCGTTGATCGAAGGGCAGATTGCAGCGATGGGGCAGGAGACGTTTCAGCGTAATCACGCTGAAAAATGATCGGTGCTTTTGCTGGCCTCATCGCTGGCAAGCCAGCTCCCACAGGTTTTGGTGATGTTCACAGGTTTTGTGTTCGACACGGGCACTGTGGGAGCTGGCTTGCCAGCGATAAGGCCAGATCATTCACCACAAAATCCAGACCAAAAGATCGCAGCCTGCGGCAGCTCCTGCATGGGTTTTGCGAGCGCCACTGCTTTTGTAGGAGCTGCCGAAGGCTGCGATCTTTTGATCTTATCTTTCGCGCATCGCCTCGGTCCGCGCCTTCAGCACCGGTTTAAGCAGGTAATCCAACACACTTTTCTCCCCGGTGATGATGTCCACTGTCGCCACCATCCCCGGAATGATCAGCAGCGGTTTCACATCCCCGCCAAGGTGGTTTTTGTCGGTGCGTACCTGAATCAGGTAGAAGCTGTTGCCCTTGTCGTCAGTAATCGTGTCGGCGCCGATCAGCTCAAGCTTGGCGCTCAGGCCACCGTAAATCGTGTAGTCGTAAGCACTGAACTTGACCATGGCTTTCTGGCCCGGATGCAGGAACGCGACGTCTTGCGGGCGTACTTTGGCTTCGATCAGCAGGTTGTCTTCCAGCGGCACGATTTCCACCATGTCGCTGCCTGGCTGGACCACGCCGCCGATGGTGTTGACCTTCATCTGCTTGATCACCCCACGCACCGGCGAGGTCACCGTGGTGCGCGTCACACGATCGTCGATGGCGATGCTCGATGCGGTGATTTTCGACAGGTCGGTGCGTTTCTCATTCAGCTCTTTGGCGGCATCCGAACGAAAGGTTTGCTCCGACTCGTCGATCTTGCTGCGGATTTCGGCAATCGCCGATTCGGCGCGGGGAATCGCCAAGGTGGTCGCGTTCAGCGAACCGCGGATTTCCACGGCATTGCGTTTGAGTCGCAGGATCTCCACGGGCGATACCGCGCCGGTTTTGACCAGCGGCTCGGACATGTTCATCTCTTGTTGCAGCAAGGCGAGGCTTGAACTGAACTGGCCTTGCTTGGAGCGAAATTCCGCCAGTTCCTGAGTCTTCTGCCGCAGTTGTTCGCTGAGGGTGCGTTGCTCACTGGCCAGCCGCCGCAGGCGTTGTTCGTGCAGCGAGCGTTCGTCTTCAGCGACTTGCGGGGCCTTGGCGATCACCTCGGCGGAGAGTTGGAACGGTCGCCCCTCGGCCTCTGCCGACAGCCGTTCGACCTGGGCGGTCAACGCATAACGATCCGCCTCGCTTTCACCCTTGTTCGACAAAAATCGTGTGTCATCCAGACGCAGCAGGGTGTCGCCCTTGTTGACCATTTGCCCTTCACGGACGAAAAGCTCGGTGACGATCCCGCCCTCAAGGTTCTGGATCACCTGAACCTTGCTCGACGGAATCGCCTTGCCTTCGCCCATGGTCACTTCTTCGAGCACTGCGAACTTGGCCCAGACCACTGCGCTGATCAACAGTGCCGCCGCGAGCCACACGGTGATCCGCGACCAGCGCGGCGAATCCTGCAATGAAGCCCCGGCAGTTTCCGGCATGAACTCGACCTCGGCGCTTTTGCCGAAGCTGTCGAAGTAGCCGCGCGATTTGCTATCTGTGGAAGCAGACATGAGGCAACTCCTAGACCGCCGCCGAGCCGACGCGGCCCTTGCGCAGTGCTTCGATGACCGCTTCTTTCGGGCCGTCAGCGACGACCCGGCCGTTATCCAGTACCAGCAACCGATCCACCAGGCTCAGCATCGAGGTGCGGTGGGTGACCAGCAGCAGTGTTTTGCCTTGCACCCAGCCATGCAGCTTCTGGCGCAGTTGGTCTTCGCTGCTGTTGTCCATGGCGCTGGTGGGTTCGTCAAGCAACATGATCGGCGGGTCGAGCAGCAATGCCCGAGCCAGCAGTACCGCTTGGCGCTGCCCACCGGAGAGCAGTTGCCCGCGTTCGCCCACCGGCCGGTCGAAGCCTTGCGGGTGTTGGCGGGCGAGTTCGGTGACGCCTGTCAGCTCGGCGACTTCGAGCATGCGTGAATCGCTGATGTAGCGCGCACCAAGGGTCAGGTTGTCGCGCAGGCTGCCGGCCAGCAGCGGCAAATCATGGGCGACGTAACCGATCTGCTGGCGCAGGTCAGCGACATCCAGTTGCCGCAGGTCGAGGCCGTCGAGCAGCAACTGGCCTTCTTCGGGTTCGTAAAAGCCCATCAGCAGCCGCGCAAGGGTACTTTTGCCGGAACCACTGCGGCCGATGATGCCGACCCGCTCACCGGGTTTGAGGCTGAAACTGACGTTGCTCAGCGCCGGGGCATTCTGGCCGTTGTAATGGAAAGTCACGCCGCTGACGTCCAGCGCGCCTTGCAATTGTGTGCGCTCCAGAGGCCGCTGTTTGCCGTCGCGCTCTTGCGGTAACGACATCAGCGCATCGGTGCTTTTCATGGTCAGTTGCGCTTGCTGATAGCGGGTAATCAGCCCGGCAATCTGCCCCAGCGGTGCGAGCACGCGGCTCCCGAGCATGTATGTCGCCACCAGTGCGCCGACGCTCAGGTTGCCGGCGATGATGCTGTAGACCCCTGCAACAATCGTCGCCATCCCCGCGAACTGCTGGATAAACAACGTGCCGTTGGTGGCCAGCGCCGAGAGATTGCGCGCATGGCTGTCGAGGCGGGTGAGGGCGCCGTGGGTGCTTTCCCATTTGTGCTGGCGTTCGCTTTCGGCGCTGCAGGCCTTGAGAGTTTCCAGGCCACCGAGGGTCTCGATCAGCAAGGCCTGGCGTTCGGCTCCGAGGCTCAAACTCTTCTGCACCGTGTCACGCAGGCGCACCTGAATGATCATCGCGAAGATGATCGTCAGCGGAAACGCCAGCAGTGGAATCACCACCAGCCAGCCGCCGAGCAGGCCAATCACCACCAGCATCAGCACCACGAAGGGCAGGTCGATCAGGCTGGTCAGGGTAACCGCGGTGAGGAATTCGCGCAGGCCCTGAAAGTCGTGAATGCTCTGGGCAAAACCGCCGATGGTTGCTGGCCGTGCCTTCATCGACATACCGGTGATGCGTTCAAATAAAGTCGCAGAAAGGATTACATCGGTTTTCTTGCCAGCGCTGTCCAGCAGGTGTGCACGCACCACTCGCAGCACCAGTTCGAAACCGGTGCCGATCAACAGGCCGATCGATAACACCCACAGGGTTGACGTGGCCTGATTGGGCACCACGCGGTCGTAGGTTTGCATGACAAACAGCGGCACCATCAGGCCCAGCAGGTTGATCAGGAAACTGGCAAGAAGCGCATCGCTGTACAGCCATTTAGACAGCTTCAGGGTGTCGCGAAACCATGCATGCACCCGTGGCACCAGCGGCGAGCGCAAGTCTTCGAGTTCATGCCGTGGCCGCGCGAACAAGGCCTGGCCGCTGTAGTGTTCGCTGAGTTCTTCGCGGCTGACCCACTGCTCGCCGCCATCGGCTTCGCTGGGCAGGATCAGCGCCTTGCCGTCATCGCCAAAGCGCCGCAGCACGGCGGTGCGACCGTCGTTGAGCAGTAGCAGAATCGGCAGATTCAGCGGGGAAATGTCTTTCAGCTCGCGGCGTAACAGCCGCGCCTGTAACCCGGCCCGGGCGGCTGCGCGCGGCAGCAGATCCAGGCTCAGGCGTTGTTTGTTCAGGGGCAGTCCGGCACTCAGGCTGGCGCGACTGACAGTCGCGCCATGGAGTTTGCAGAGGATCAACAGACCGTCGAGTAACGGATCATCGAAGCTCAGCCGCGGATCGACCCCGGCGTTGCCGCCGCCGGCCATGCTAGTCATATTGATCGCCCCTGTTGAACTGGCTCGAGTATCCCCAAAATCTCCCCTGAAGGAGTTGCCGAAGGCTGCGGCCTATTGATCTTGAAAAACAACATCAAAAGATCGTCCGATCGCGGCCCGTGCCTTCGGCAGCTCCTACATGGGACTTACTTCAGCTCTGGCAGGCGTGCTTCGTTTTTGACTTCGGCAGAAGCAATCGCATCCGCTGGCAGCACCACCCGTTGTTTACTCAGCAACAGGCCCATATTGGCCAGCACGCGATACATCGAATACTCCTCGGTGTAGCGGATTTCGGTGTAGCGACGGTTGGCGTTGTAGAGCTCGTTTTCACTGTCGAGCAAGTCGAGCAGGGTGCGTTGGCCAAGGCCGAACTGATCCTGGTACGCGGCGCGCACACGCTTGGTGGTTTCAGCGTATTCACGGGCGGTCGGGGTTTGTTTCTTGGCATTTTCCATGGCGTTCCAGGCCAGACGAATGTTCTCGTTGAGCTGGCGCAGAGCATTGTTGCGGATGTCCATCGCCTGGTTGATGTCGTGCGCGTTCGCGGCCAGTCGGGCCTTGTCGCTGCCACCGCGGAACAGGTTGTAGTTCATCACAATGCCCACGCGCCATTCGTTGTCGTGGCCTTCGTCACCCTGCACGTTGTTGTTCGCACCAACGGCGGCCTCAGCATCGAAGCGTGGGTAGAACGGTGACTTGGCGACTTCGTACTGGCTCTCGGCCGACTGCACGTCAGCCTGCGCCGATTTCAGGTACGGGTTGTTGTCGACCATGCTCTGCTGGGCTTCGCGCAGTTGGGTGGGCAGTTCGCCGCGAGTCGAGGCCGGGGTTTCCAGTTCATCGGGCATGCGCCCGACGACGCTGTAGAAATTGGCTTCGGCATCGGCCAGATCAACTTCGGCGGTGTCGAGGTTGTTCTGTGCCAAGGCTTTACGGGCTACCGACTGGTCGGAGTCGGCGGCGCTGCCGACGCCGCGCTCGGTACGCAGGCCAATCTGATCGTTGACGCGCAAGTGCGCCTGCAGGTTGTTCGTCGCCAGGGTCACCAGTTCGCGGCGCTTGAGCACTTCGAGGTAGACCTCGATGGTGCGCAGGGCCAGGTCTTGCGCGGTGCCTTGCGCGTAGTAGGCGCGCGAGTTGGACACACCTTTGGTGCGCTCGACTTCGTTGGCCGTGTTGAAACCATCGAAGATCATCTGCCGCATGCGCAGCTCGGACTGGGTGTAGGTAAGGATTTCGGTGTTGTGATTGCCGAAGGCCCGGGTGTTGGTGTTGTCGCTGTAACCGCGACCGTAGGCCGCGTTCAAATCGACGGATGGATAGAAACCACCCTTGGCGACTTTGACTTGTTCATCAGCCGACAGGCGCGCGTCCACGCGCGACGCAAGTTCCGGGTGGGTGGCGATAGTGCTTTGAATCGCCTCCGTGAGGTTCATTGCCTGGGCTTGAGAAGTGCAGGCCATGGCCAGCAAAACCGCGCTGCAGAGGGGGGTTAGAACGCGCATGGGGTGCATCTCCCTGAGTCCTGATGGTGTGTTACTGTCGCCAAATATTTGACGATATTATGAGGTCTGAGCGTTTCACTCTTGTAACAACAGAGCTAAGAACATCCTGAAGCGTAGCTAAGAAAAAATTTTCATAAGGCTTATTCCGAAAAAAACTTATGCGGTTTGTAAAATGCAGCACATTGTTCACCACGAAAGCCTTTGTTTTGTGCGCTTTAGGGAGCGCAAAAAGGCTTGAGGAAAGTTCCATTCACTTTGCGACATACGGCGAAGTACTGCTGAAGGGGAGGGACGCGTAACGGTTGATGAGCGACAGATTTCTGTCACTCGAGTGCTTCACCACCGTTACGTAGCGTTAGCAGGTTGGTTGCCTCGATCAGGGTTTGGAGGTGCTTGAAAGCACTCAAATTTCTCGCTCGGGCAAGGCCTGTGAAACGAACTGTCGAGGGTGCGAGCGTCGCCCCGACAACCCGATTGAGCCATGGGCTACTTCGCGAACCAGTGCTGACGGTGGTCAGCAGCGGAGGATTTCACATGGCAACGCTCATCGGCACAGTCACCAAGGTTATTGGTCAGGTTTTCGCTCAAGGTATCGACGGCACCCGTCGCGTCCTGGTTGAGGGGGATCGGCTGTTTGCAGGCGATCAACTGATCACCGGGGCCGAGGGCGCGGTTGCCGTTCATCTGCAAAATGGCCAGGAACTGACCTTGGGCCGCGGTAGCAACGTGACCATGACCGACCAATTGCTGGCCGGCCAGGCAGCACAGGTGAACGCCGCTGAAGCGCTGACCCCGAGCGACGCACAACTGACCGATGTCGAACAGATCCAGAAAGCCATCGCCGCCGGTGAAGACCCGAGTAAAACCGCTGAAGCCACCGCTGCAGGCCCGAATGCCCCAACGGGTGCGCCGGGCGCGGTGGGCGGCGGCCATAGCTTTGTGTTGCTGGAGGAAGTCGGCGGGCGGGTCGATCCGGTTATCGGTTTCCCCACTGCCGGCTTTAACGGTATTCCCGAGTTTCCCGAAGAACGCCGCGAAGCGGTCATCGACAATGGTGACGGCGGCGATATCGTCGTGCCTGTTGTTCCGCCGCCACCGGTGAACAATCCGGTCACGCTCGGCGGGCTTGCGGTAGACGGTGGCGAACTGAACGTAAACGAAGCCAATCTGCCCGACGCCTCTGCCGCCAATAGCGGGGCTCTGACGCAAAGCGGCAGCTTCACCGTATCGGCACCGGACGGTCTGACCAGTCTGAGCATTGGCGGCATCAGCCTGATCAATGCTGGCGTGACGGTCGGCTTTCCGCAGTCGATCACCACGCAGTTGGGCAACACGCTGACCATCACCGGTTACAACCCGGCAACTGGCGTGGTCAGCTACAGCTACACGCTCAATGGCAATGAAACCCATGCGGCCGGTGACGGCGCCAACAATCTCAGTGAACAGTTCACGGTGATTGCCAGCGACAGCAATGGCGACATTGCCACGGGAACGCTCGACGTCAACATCACCGACGACGTGCCGGTCGCGGTCGATGACGGCAATGGCATCGCTTCAGAAACCTCGTTGACGCTGACCGGCAACGTCCTGACCAACGACGTGCAAGGCGCCGACCGCGTCGCCACCGGCCCGATCACCGCCGGTACTTTCACCGGGACGTACGGCACGCTGGTGCTCAACGCCAACGGCACTTACACCTACACGCTGAACACCAGCGATGCTGACTTCAAAGCCCTGACCGGCGGCGGCAACGGTACGGAAACCTTCGCCTACACCATCACCGATGCCGACGGCGACACCAGCACTGCGAACCTCGTGTTGCAGATCCAGAACAACGACGATCCGGTGATCATCAACGGCTTGAACGTAGAGGGTGGCGAACTTACCGTCTTCGAGAAAAACCTCAGCGACGGCAGCGCGCCGGACTCATCCGCGCTAACGCAAAACGGCACCTTCACCATCACCGCACTGGACGGCGTTACCACGCTGACGATCGGTGGCATCGCCGTGGTCACCAATGGCGTCGCCGCCGGGTTCCCGCAATCGGTCACCACGCCGCTGGGCAGCACGCTGACCATCACCGGGTTCAACGCAGCGACGGGCGTGGTCAGTTACAGCTACACCCTGGTCGACAACGAAGCGCACGCAACCGCCAACGGCGCCAACAATTTGCCTGAGCAGTTCGCCGTCACGGTGGTCGATGACAATGGCACCACCGCCAACGCGACCCTTGATGTGAATATCGTCGACGACCTGCCAAACGCCGTGGACGACAGCAATGCAACCACCGCCTCCGAAGCGCAACTCACGCTGACCGGCAACGTCCTGACCAACGACGTGCAAGGCGCCGATCGCGTCGTCACCGGCCCGATTACTGCCGGTACGTTCACCGGTACCTACGGCACGCTGGTGCTCAACGCCAACGGCACTTACACCTACACGCTGAACACCAGCGATGCCGACTTCAAAGCCCTGACCGGGGGCGGCAACGGCACGGAAACCTTTGCCTACACCATCACCGATGCCGACGGCGACACCAGCACTGCGAACCTCGTGTTGCAGATCCAAAACAACGACGATCCGGTGATCATCAACGGCCTCGACGTAAACGGTGGCGAGCTCACCGTTTACGAGCAGAATCTCAGTGACGGCAGCGCGCCTGACTCCGCGGCGCTGACCCAAAACGGTACCTTCACCATCACCGCACTGGACGGCGTCACCACGCTGACGATCGGTGGCATTGCCGTGGTCACCAATGGCGTCGCCGCCGGGTTCCCGCAATCTGTCACCACGCCGCTGGGCAGCACGCTGACCATCACCGGGTTCAACGCAGCGACTGGCGTGGTCAGTTACAGCTACACCCTGGTCGACAACGAAGCGCACGCAACCGCCAACGGCGCCAACAATTTGCCTGAGCAGTTCGCCGTCACCGTGGTCGATGACAATGGCACCACCGCCAACGCGACCCTCGATGTGAACATCGTCGACGACCTGCCAAACGCCGTGGACGACAGCAACGCAACCACCGCCTCGGAAGCTCAACTCACGCTGACCGGCAACGTCCTGACCAACGACGTGCAGGGCGCCGACCGCGTCGTCACCGGTCCGATCACTGCCGGTACGTTCACCGGTACCTACGGCACGCTGGTGCTTAACGCCAATGGCACTTACACCTACACGCTGAACACCAGCGATGCCGATTTCAAAGCCCTGACCGGCGGCGGTAACGGCACGGAAACCTTCGCCTACACCATCACCGATGCCGACGGCGACACCAGCACCGCGAACCTCGTGTTGCAGATCCAAAACAACGACGATCCGGTGATCATCAACGGCTTGAACGTAGAGGGTGGCGAACTTACCGTCTTCGAGAAAAACCTCAGCGACGGCAGCGCGCCGGACTCATCCGCGCTAACGCAAAACGGCACCTTCACCATCACTGCACTGGACGGCGTTACCACGCTGACGATCGGTGGCATCGCCGTGGTCACCAATGGCGTCGCCGCCGGGTTCCCGCAATCGGTCACCACGCCGTTGGGCAGCACGCTGACCATCACCGGGTTCAACGCAGCGACTGGCGTGGTCAGTTACAGCTACACCCTGGTCGACAACGAAGCGCACGCAACCGCCAACGGCGCCAACAATTTGCCTGAGCAGTTCGCCGTCACCGTGGTCGATGACAACGGCACCACCGCCAATGCGACTCTTGACGTAAACATCGTCGACGACCTGCCAAACGCGGTTGACAACAGCAACGCAACCACCGCCTCGGAAGCGCAACTCACGCTGACCGGCAACGTCCTGACCAACGACGTGCAAGGCGCCGACCGCGTCGCCACCGGCCCGATCACCGCCGGTACGTTCACCGGTACTTACGGCACGCTGGTGCTCAACGCCAACGGCACTTACACCTACACGCTGAACACCAGCGATGCTGACTTCAAATCCCTGACCGGCGGCGGTAACGGCACGGAAACCTTCGCCTACACCATCACCGATGCCGACGGCGACACCAGCACCGCGAACCTCGTATTGCAGATCCAAAACAACGACGATCCGGTGATCATCAACGGTCTGGATGTGAACGGTGGCGAGCTCACCGTTTACGAGAAAAACCTCAGCGACGGCAGCGCGCCGGACTCATCCGCGCTAACGCAAAACGGCACCTTCACCATCACTGCACTGGACGGCGTTACCACGCTGACGATCGGTGGCATCGCCGTGGTCACCAATGGCGTCGCCGCTGGGTTCCCACAATCTGTCACCACGCCGCTGGGCAGCACGCTGACCATCACCGGTTTCAACGCAGCGACGGGCGTGGTCAGTTACAGCTACACCCTGGTCGACAATGAAGCGCACGCAACCGCCAACGGCGCCAACAATCTGCCTGAGCAGTTCGCCGTCACGGTGGTCGATGACAATGGCACCACCGCCAACGCGACCCTTGATGTGAATATCGTCGACGACCTGCCAAACGCCGTGGACGACAGCAATGCAACCACCGCCTCCGAAGCGCAACTCACGCTGACCGGCAACGTCCTGACCAACGACGTGCAAGGCGCCGATCGCGTCGTCACCGGCCCGATCACTGCCGGTACGTTCACCGGTACCTACGGCACGCTGGTGCTCAACGCCAACGGCACTTACACCTACACGCTGAACACCAGCGATGCCGATTTCAAAGCCCTGACCGGGGGCGGCAACGGCACGGAGACCTTCGCCTACACCATCACCGATGCCGACGGCGACACCAGCACCGCGAACCTCGTGTTGCAGATCCATAACAACGACGATCCGGTGATCATCAACGGCCTCGACGTAAACGGTGGCGAACTCACCGTCTACGAGAAGAATCTCAGTGACGGCACCAGCCCCAACACCCCGGCCCTGACCCAGAGCGGCACGTTCACCGTGACGGCCCTCGACGGTCTGCAAACCCTCAGCGTTGGCGGCATTGCCGTCGTCACCAACGGCGTGGCCGCAGGCTTTCCGCAATCGGTCACCACCCCGCTGGGCAGCACGCTGACCATCACCGGATTCAATGCAGCGACTGGCGTGGTCAGCTACAGCTACACCCTGGTGGATAACGAAACCCACCCGAACGCCAATGGCGCGAACAGCATCACCGAGAACTTCAACGTCGTCGCCACGGACACCGATGGCAGCACCGCCAGCGGGCAGATCAACGTCAATATCGTCGATGACCTGCCAAGCGCTTATTCCGATGCAGCGTCAGTGGCTGAGGGCGGGACCGTCAGCGGCAACGTGCTGCTTAACGACATCGGCGGTGCCGATGGCCCGGCCGTGACGGGCGCGGTGGTCGGCGTGCGCGTCGGTGCCGATACCTCGACTTCGGCCATCGGTGGCTTGAACTCGCAGATCAACGGTACCTACGGCTACCTGACCCTCGATGCCAACGGCAATGCGGTTTACCACAGCAATCCCAACACGGTGAATGGCCCAGGTGCAGTGGATGTGTTCACCTACACCGTGCGCGATTCCGACGGCGATGAAAGCACCACCACCATCACCATCGATGTCTCCAACAGCAAACTGTATGCAGTCAGCGACACAGATGTCACCGTCTACGAGAAAGCGCTTGATCTGACCAGGGACGGCGCCGATCTAGCGCCCGGCACGGTCACCGGCAGCGACCCGACCAGCACCAGCGAAACCGCGTCCGGCACTTTGGTCGGCTCGGTCAACGGTGCCGTCGGCGCGATCAGCTATGCGCTGATTGGCAGCGCCACCGGCAACTACGGGCAGATCGTCCTCAACCCCAACGGCACGTACACCTACACCCTGACATCGCCAGCGACCACCACTCCGAATGCCGATGACGGCGCCAATACCCTGACCGAAACCTTCACCTATCAGGCCACCGATTCGCTGGGCAACATCGTCACCAGCACCATCGTCGTCAGCATTGTCGATGACGTGCCGAAAGCGATGAACGACAGCAATGCCAACACGGCCTCGGAAACCCAACTGACCCTGAGCGGAAACGTGCTGACCAACGATGTGCAAGGCGCAGACGTGGTGGCGACCGGGCCGATTACCCCCGGCACTTTCACCGGGACGTACGGCACGCTGGTGCTCAACGCCAACGGCACTTACACCTACACACTCGACGCCACTGACGCCGACTTCAAAAACCTGCAAGGTGGCGGCAACGGCACCGAGACGTTCACCTACACCCTGACCGATGCTGACGGCGATACCAGCACCGCCAACCTGGTGCTGAACGTCCACAACAACGACGATCCGGTGGTGCTCAACGGCCTCGACGTCAATGGCGGCGAACTCACCGTCTACGAGAAGAACCTCAGTGACGGCACCAGCCCCAACACCCCGGCGCTGACCCAGAGCGGTACTTTCACCGTCACCGCGCTTGATGGACTGCAAACCCTCACTGTCGGTGGCATCGCCGTGGTCACCAATGGCGTGGCCGCCGGTTTCCCGCAATCAACCGTCTCGCCGCTGGGCAGCACGTTCACCATCACTGGTTACAACCCGGCCACTGGCGTGGTCAGCTACAGCTACACCCTGGTCGATAACGAAACCCACCCGAGCGCCAACGGTGCCAACAGCATCACCGAGAATTTCAACGTGGTGGCGACCGACACCGATGGCAGTACCGCCAGCGGTCAGATCAACGTCAACATCGTCGATGATCTGCCGACCGCCAAACCCGACACCGGCTCGGTGGCGGAGGGAGGTACGATCAACGTCAGCGTACTGGGCAACGACGTCAACGGTGCCGATGGCGCGGTTACGGTGATCGGCGTGCGCGCCGGCAGCAACACCGCCACCTCGGCCGTCGGCGGGCTCAACAGCAACATCAACGGCGCCTACGGTTACCTGACCCTCGATGCGGCGGGCAATGCCGTTTACCACAGCAACCCGAACTCGGTGAGCCCACCGGGCGCCACCGACACCTTCACCTACAGCATCCGCGACAGTGACGGTGACGAAAGCACCACGACCATCACCATCAACGTCGCCGACAGCAAACTCATCGCCTCGGTCGATCAGGACGTGACCGTTTACGAAAAGGCCTTGGACTTGAGCAAAGATGGCCAGGATCTGGCACCCGGCACGGTCACCGGCAGCGAGCCTGGCAATACCGGCGAAACCGCCAGCGGCACGCTGGTCGGTGCGGTGACCGGCGGCAGCGGTGCGCTCACTTACACCCTGGTTGGCAGCGCCACCGGCACTTACGGGCAGATCCAGCTCAACGCCGACGGCACCTACACCTACACGCTGACTTCGGCACCAAAAACCTCGCCGAACGCCAACGACGGGCCGAACACCCTGAGCGAAAGTTTCACCTACAAAGCCACCGATGCGCTGGGCAACACCACCACCAGCACCCTCGTCGTCAATATCGTTGATGACGTGCCAAAAGCCGTGGCCTCGGATCGCTCGGTGACAGCAGTGGAGATCGATTCCAACCTGCTGATCGTTCTCGACATCTCCGGCAGCATGGCCGATGCCTCGGGCGTTCCGGGCCTGTCGCGCCTGGCGCTTGCCAAGCAGGCGATCAGTGCCTTGCTCGACAAGTACGACGATCTGGGCGACGTCAAAGTCCAACTGGTGACCTTCAGCAGCAACGCCACCGACAGAACTGCCGTGTGGGTGGACGTCGCGACAGCGAAGACGATTCTCGCGGGCCTGACCGCCGGCGGCGGCACCAACTACGACGCTGCCGTTGCGGTGATGCAGACCGCGTTCAACACCTCGGGCAAACTCACCGGGGCGCAGAACGTCGGTTACTTCTTCTCCGATGGCAAACCCACCACCGGGCAGGAGATCGGCACGGCTGACGAGACCGCACTCAAAGCTTTCCTTGATGCCAACAACATCAAGAACTACGCGATCGGCCTCGGCAGTGGCGTGAGCAACGCCAACCTCGATCCGCTGGCTTACGACGGCATCAATCACACCAACACCAACGCGGTGGTGGTCACTGACCTCAACCAGCTCAACTCGGTGCTGTCGGGCACCGTGCAGGGCGCGCCGGTCACCGGCTCGCTGCTGGGCGAGGGCGGCACGTTTGGCGCCGATGGCGGTTTCATCAAGTCCATCGTGATCGACGGCACCACTTACACCTACGACCCGAAAGCCCTCAGTGGCCAGGGGTCGCTGATCGCGAGCGGTGGTGTCAATCACGGCACCTTCAACACCGCGAACAACACGTTGAGCATCGCGACCAACAACAGCGGCACGCTGCTGATCAACCTCGACACGGGCGAATACACCTACACCTCGCAGAAAACCACCGCCGTGGTGCTCACCGAAAATATCGGCTTCACCGTCAGCGACAACGATGGCGATCTGGCCAGTTCGACGCTGACCGTGAAAGTGATCCCCAACGCGCCTCCGGTGGCGATGGACGACCACGTCATCACCAACGTGCTGTCGGGCAACATTGTGGTGCCGGGTGAGCTGTTGCTGGCCAACGACACCGACCCTAACGGCGATACCCTCAACGCCACGCCGACCAGTTTTAACACCGGTTGGGTGTCGAAAGCGGCGGACTTCACCGGCACCGGCGCGATCAATTTCACGGGCACCAACGTCAATACGGCGGCCAACCAGAATCTGGCCAACGTCCGTAGTGCGTTCTCGGCGAACGCTGCAACCATGACCGCCGTGCTGGTGGTCAGCGGCTACCTGGGCGCTGTGACCAACAGCAATGCCAACGATGAAGACCGCATTACCGTCAACCTGCGTCAGGGTGAAACCCTCAACCTCGACCACAACCTGGCGGCCGGTAACGTCAGCATGGAGTATTCGATCAACGGCGGCGGCTGGATCGCGCTGGCGGATGGGCAAACCCTCACTGCGACGTCGAACGCGGTCTACCAGATTCACATCACCAACCTGACCAATCCCTCGGGTGGCAACGTCAACGGAGCGGAAAACTACCAGTTGACCATGAAGCTCAACTACGCCGGTGCCCAGGACATCGCCCCGGACTACCACGGCACTTACACCGCCAACGACAATCATGGCGGCAGCGACACCGCCAACGTGAGCATCAGCTATCAGGACGGCCACACCCTCACCGGTACAGCAGGCGATGACGTGCTGGTGGCGGGCACCGGCAACAACATCATCAATGCCGGCGACGGCAACGACGTACTGACCGCAGGCTCAGGCAACAACGAGCTGCACGGCGGCGCGGGTAACGACTTGCTCTACAGCGGCGCGGGCAATGACCTGCTCGATGGCGGCAGCGGTACCGACACCGCCAGCTACGCCCATGCGACTGCTGCCGTCACCGTCAATCTCGGCCTGCTCGTTGCGCAAAACACCCTCGGCGCCGGGACGGACACCCTGACCGGCATCGAAAACCTCGTTGGCTCGAACTTCAACGACAGCCTGACCGGCGACAACAATAACAACGTGATCAACGGGGGTCTGGGCAACGACACCCTCAACGGTGGCGGCGGCGATGATTTGCTGATCGGCGGCATGGGCAACAACACCCTGACCGGCGGGGCAGGGGCCGACACCTTCCAGTGGCTCAAAGGCAACAGCGGCCACGACCTGATCACCGACTTCACCCCCGGCACCGACAAGCTTGATCTGTCGCAACTGCTGCAAGGCGAAAACGGCACTACGTCGTCCCTCGACGACTACCTGCACTTCACCGTCAGCGGCAGCGGCGCGTCGGTCATGACCAGCATCGACGTCAGCGCCATGGCCGGCGCCACGCCGAACCAGACGATCGATCTGGCCGGCGTCAATCTCGCCAGCCACTACGGCGTCACGCCTGGCGCCGGTGGAATGATTGCCAGCGGGCACGACACAGCGACGATCATCAGCGGGATGTTGAATGATCATTCGTTGAAGGTGGATACGGTTTGATCTGAGGCAGAAACGACAAAACCCGTCGTCCCGATCATCGGGGCGACGGGTTTTTTCATGCCGGCAGATATTTGTTGGCTGTGAGGTCGCCTTCGCGAGCAGGCTCGCTCCCACATTGGAACGCGATCAACTGTGGGAGCGAGCCTGCTCGCGAAAGCGCCAGATCTGACGCCGAATAACTCAGCGGTTGATCACGCCTGCATCAACCCGGCAACTCCAGATTATCGATCACCCGATTCACCGCCAGCTCCCCGAGCATGATCAGTTGCGCGATCCCCAACAGCGTCCTGCGCTGCGACGCGGGTATGAGGTGGGCGAAGTCATGGGCGATGGTTCTGGCTGAGGCGAGTGTTTCGCTGGCATCGGCCAGCAGTTCTTCATTTTTGAAGTCTGCGGTCACGGCGTACATCCGGCGGGTTTTTCGGGGCGGTGGCGTGGAGCCGGGCGGGCAGAGGTAGTGATCGAGGGCGCGGTCGGCGGCTTCGCTCAGCCTTCTCGAATCGATGGATTCGTAAGGCGAGGTGGGATCGGTTTCGGGCGGGTTGGGCGTTGGTTTGATCATGGTGAAGCTCCTAGAGTCGACGGAGCCGCCACATTTCGCTGCGATACGAAAAGGAGGTGGCAGCTATACGCGGGTCGCAGACCGGGACTCTAGAACCGGCAGACCCGAAGGTCTCCCACGTACAGCCGCCATAACAAGGACGGGTGTTGTGCGTCTAGAGATCAGCGGGCTGCGAGACCCGATCGCTGATTCGTCAGCGACCGCCCCACAATAGAACCCGTCCCCAAGGCGCACAAGCCGGCGGATTCTGGCGTAGCTGTAGGCAATTACGCAAGGTCGTATAGCTTCGGAGAGTGTTTGCAGGTCTGGTTTAAACGTGGGTGTTTAAAGTCAAAAGATCGCAGCCTGCGGCAGCTCCTACAGACGATCTTCATGTAGGAGTTGCCGCAGGCTGCGATCTTTTAGTGTTTCAGGATTTGCGCAGGGTCTTCTGCCGAAGGATATAAACCGTCACCAGCACTGCACTCGTCAACATGAACCCCCGCGCCCACACCAGCGGCACCAGATAGCAGGAAAGCAGAATGCTCGCCCACATCAGCCCGATCGCGTAGACCTTGCCCTTGAGTGGAATACCGTTGCCATCGAGATAATCGCGAATCCATGGCCCGAGCCGTGGATGCTCGACCAGCCATTGATAGAAACGCGGAGAACTGCGCGCGAAGCAGGCGGCGGCGAGCAGAAGGAAAGGGGTGGTGGGCAGGACGGGCAGGAAGATACCGATCACCCCCAATGCCACGCTGAGCCAGCCGATAGCCAGCAGGAAGTAGCGCAACATCAGGGGGCGGTTGCCTATGGGGTTGTCCATAGGCTGGATCTTAGTGGTGACGTGGCTTGAGGATCGCCGGTTTTTCGTCTGGCGCCTGGCACAGCAGGTACAGCGCGGTCAGGGCTTCCGGGATCTGCACAATCATGTCGTCCATCAGATTGGCGTCTTGAGCGATGTCTTCGAACTCGGGTTGTTCGTCGAACAGACCCGAACCGACCATGATCGGCAGGAGCATTTCGCTGACTTCTTCTTCGGCGGTTTCGAACCAGGCGGCTTCACGCAGGAACACGCCTTCCATGAAACCAATGCACCAGCCGCGCAATTCCGAATCGTCGGGGTCTTCGCCCAGATCCAGCTCGCACGGCAGTTCGAATTCTTCATCGGACGCCAGTTGACGGGCGATGTGCGCCTTGAGGCCGATCAGGGTGGCTTCGATCTCGGCACGCTGTGCTTCGTCGCTGTAATGCGGCTCTTCGGCGAACAGGGCGTCGATCCATTCACGCTCCGACACTTCTTCGGAGCAGATCGACAGCGCGGTCAGGTAACCGTGGGCGGCCACGTAATCCAGCGCCTCGTCGTGCAGCTCGTCGGCGTCGAGGAAGACTTGCAGGCGGGTCAGTTGCTCAGCGAAGGACATTACGTTGCTACCTTGGGGAATCAATAATGCGGGAATTCTAGGCCTTCTTGCGCGCTCAAGCCAGCCGCATGGCAGATTTGCCGCAATTGCCGGGCTGCATATAAATCCTGTGGGAGCGAGCCTGCTCGCGAAAGCGGCGTATCAGGCACCTTTATGTCGAATGACCCACCGTATTCGCGAGCAGGCTCGCTCCCACAAGGAATTTATGTGTGGCAGGGTTATCAGTGTCTTATCAGCGGCACCCTGCGCAGGGGAGGCCTCGGGTATACTGCCGCGTTTTGCGATCCCTGCCCGCATTGCGGTTGTCGTGCAATGCGTTCTTACGTTTTGTTTAAACGGCCCTGGCTGCTCTGAACCAGCCTGAGCAGGGATGTATCGGTAGATTTTTGGAGTTTTTATGCTCGAACAGGCACAACGCGTCCTCAAGGACATCTTCGGCTACGACAGTTTCCGTGGCCGCCAGGGTGCAATCATTGAGCGCGTGGCCAGTGGCGGTGACGCGCTGGTATTGATGCCTACCGGTGGCGGCAAGTCCCTGTGCTTCCAGGTCCCGGCGCTGTTACGCGATGGCCTGGCAGTGGTGGTATCGCCGTTGATCGCCTTGATGGATGACCAGGTTGCCACCCTCGAAGAGCTGGGCGTGGCGGCCGCCGCGCTGAACTCCACGTTGAGTGCCGAACAGCAGCGTGATCTGGCAACGCGGATCAAGCGCGGTGAAGTGAAGATGCTCTATCTGGCGCCCGAGCGTCTGGTGCAGCCACGCATGTTGTCCTTCCTGCAAAGTCTCGACATTGCGCTGTTCGCCATCGACGAAGCGCACTGTGTGTCGCAGTGGGGCCATGACTTCCGTCGCGAGTATCTGCAACTCGGGCAACTGGCCGAGTTGTTCCCGACTGTGCCGCGCATCGCGCTGACGGCCACCGCCGACAAACGTACCCGCGAAGAAATCGTCGAACGCCTGCATCTGCAGAACGCCGAGCGCTTCCTGTCGAGCTTCGACCGACCGAACATTTTCTACCGCATCGTGCCCAAGGAGCAGCCGCGCAAGCAGTTGCTGGCGTTTCTTGCCGAGCGGCGCAGCGATGCCGGCATTGTCTATTGCCTGTCGCGCAAAAAGGTTGAAGAAGTCGCGACATTCCTTAGCGATCAAGGCTTCCCGGCGCTGCCGTATCATGCCGGTCTGCCCAACGAGCTACGCGCCTTCAACCAAAAGCGTTTCCTCAACGAGGAAGGCCTGATCATGGTCGCTACGGTGGCGTTCGGCATGGGCATCGACAAGCCCAACGTGCGTTTTGTTGCCCACCTCGATCTGCCGAAATCCCTCGAAGCGTATTACCAGGAAACCGGACGCGGTGGTCGTGACGGTCTGCCGGCGGATGCGTGGATGGCCTACGGTCTGCAAGACGTGGTGATGCTCAAGCAGATGCTGCAAAACTCTGAAGGCGACGAGCGTCACAAGCGTCTGGAGCAACACAAGCTCGACGCGATGCTGTCGCTCTGCGAAGAGACTCGTTGCCGTCGTCAGACGCTGCTGGCGTATTTCGATGAGCAGATGGCCGAACCTTGCGGCCATTGCGACAACTGCGTCGACGGCGTGCAGACCTGGGATGCCACCGAGCCTGCACGTCAGGGGTTGTCGGCGATCTTTCGCACCGGTCAGCGTTACGGCGTCGGCCATCTGGTTGATGTGCTGCTGGGCAAGGACAACGAAAAGGTTCGCAGTTTCGGTCATCAGCATCTGTCGGTGTTCGGCGTTGGCAAGGCACTGAGCGAAAGTGAGTGGCGCTCGCTGTTCCGTCAATTGGTTGCGCGTGGACTGGCCGATGTCGACCACGAAGGTTATGGCGGCTTGCGTTTAAACGATACCTGCCGGCCACTGCTCAAGGGCGAAGTGACACTGGAACTGCGCCGCGATCTCAAACCACAAGTCACCGCCAAGAGCGGCAGCAAGAGCCAGGCCAGCCAATTGGTGCGCGGCGAAGAGCGCGAGCAGTGGGAAGCCCTGCGTGCGTTGCGACGCAAACTGGCCGAAGAACACGGCGTGCCGCCGTATGTCATCTTCCCGGATTCAACACTTCTGGAAATGCTTCGCAGCCAGCCAACTTCGTTGGCGGAAATGGCCAGGGTCAGCGGCGTCGGTGCGCGCAAGCTGGAGCGCTACGGCGATGCTTTCCTCGAAGTGCTCGGCGGCGAGGTCGAGGCGCCGAAGGTGGTGGCCGATGTGCGTCACGAGCTCATCACCCTGGCCCGCGCCGGCATGACCCCGATGCAGATTGCCGGGCAGTTGCAGTGCTCGGAAAAGAACGTCTACACCATGCTCGCCGAGGCGATCGGCAAGCAACAACTCTCACTGGAACAGGCTCTGGACTTGCCTGGAGAGCTGATGGGCGAGGTGCAGGACGCGTTCCTTGATGGCGAGGGTGAATTACCGCCGGTCGCCGAAATCGCCGAACTGTTCGCCGGTCGTGTTCCTGAAGGCGTCCTTTATTGTGTGCGGGCTGCGCTGCAATCCGAGTTTGAAATGTAATTCGGTCCAACCCTCATCGGAACGCCGCCCGCCCAGCCCTCTCCCGGAAGGAGAGGGAGCCGACCGAGGTGTTTTGCGGATTACATCGACCTGACAGACCAGGTCGATCAAGGATTCGGTAAAGCCCTGTCAGGTCGGTGGATTTGTGCAGCATCCCCCAATCAAGCCCCTCTCCCTTTGAGAGAGGGGCTTTTCAAGATGTAACGATTCAGTACAGACCGACACTTGCCTATAGCTGCAGCTCATGCTTAGCTGACTAATAATTAGTTTTTCTCTATTACATCCGTCTAACCATGAGTGTTTTATGCCGTTAACCGATCAACACCGCTTTGGCATGCAACTGGCCCAGATGTCCCGCGGCTGGCGTGCCGAGCTGGACCGGCGTCTGGCCGGCCTTGGCCTGTCCCAGGCGCGCTGGCTGGTGCTGCTGCATCTGGCGCGTTTCGAGGAAGCGCCGACACAGCGAGAGCTGGCACAAAGCGTTGGCGTTGAAGGCCCCACCCTCGCGCGCTTGCTCGATAGTCTGGAAAGCCAAGGGCTGGTGCAACGACAGTCGGTGGTTGAAGACCGCCGGGCGAAAAAAATTGTCCTGTGTGCACCGGCCCTGCCGTTGATCGAACAAATCGAAACCATTGCTACCCAACTGCGCCACGAATTGTTCGAGGGTGTCGACGAGGCGGATTTAAAGGTGTGCATGCGTGTTCACGGTCACATTCTGGCCAATCTGGAAAAATCTTGAGGCATAACCGCGCACCCGTTTTTTGAGAGATCGCACTGAGCAGACTATAAGAACTACTAGGCAATATCGTGTTCGTACCGGATGTGCGAACGCATAAGAAGTCGGTTTTGCTTATTTAAGGGATGCTCATGCTCGCAAGTTGGCACACGGTACTGCGCGTTTACGCCAAGGGATTATTGGTCGCTGGCGCATTCGGCTATTCGACCTTGTCGATGGCTTTGGGGCTTGGCGAGATCACGGTTCACTCAGCCCTCAATCAACCGCTCAAGGCCGATATAGCGCTGATCGATGTCGGGACACTGACGCAGAACGACCTGTCAGTGAGCCTGGCCACGGCAGAAGAATTTGGCCGTGCCGGGGTCGAGCGGGTGTTTTTCCTCAACGACCTCAAGTTCACGCCGATCCTGCATGGCAATCGCCAGATGATTCGCGTGACCTCCAGCAAACCGGTCAACGAACCCTTTCTGAATTTCCTGGTGCAGCTCAATCAGCCCAATGGCCGCTTGCTGCGCGAATACACGGTACTGATCGATCCGCCGGGTTCCCCGGGTATCGTGCCGGCTACCGATGAGCCGGACCCTCGCGCGCAATCCTCAGCATTTCCCACTGTCGAGCCCGTGAGCGCGCCACCACAGGCGGCCCAGGGCAAACGCGCCATGCCGGCCGCGCCTTCATCTACAACCGCTCCGGCCAACGATGCACTGGCCGAACAACTGGCAGCCAGCGTGTTGCAGAACCAGCAGTTGCAAAAGTCCCTTGATGAGCTGAACGTCAAACTGCAGGCGCAAGATGTGCAGATTGCCGACGGCAGGAAACAGGTCAGTGACCTGCAAGCGCGCTTGATCGAGCAGCAAAAGGCACCGCCAGCGCCAGTAGTGACACCTGCGCCAACACCGACAGCTGCCGCTGCGCCAATCGAGCCCGCAGAGGACGGTTTGAATTGGCCATTACTCGGTGGCTTGCTGTTGCTGGTGGCATTGGCCGGGTTGCTCGTGCTCCGTCGACGCCAGCAACAGCAGCAGGGAGATGCACCTTTGCCGTCATTACCGTTGAGCAACGAGCCCGATGGGGATGACGCCGGTTCCTCACAGGGGGTGACTGAACCGGTCATGGGGCACGCCTCGGCCGATCCTCGTGAAGAGCCGACGGCGGGTGATGTGCTGGAAGCCGTGGGGATTTACCTGGCCTATGGGCGCCTCGGCGAAGCCGCCGGACTGTTGCGCGACGCGCTGCACAAAGAGCCCGAGCGTACCGATCTTGGTTTGCAGCTACTCGAAGTGCTAGGGCGTCAGGGCGATAGCGCAGCGTTCGAACAGCAGGAAAGTCATTTGCGTGAGCAGGGCGTTGCTGCACAAGCCTTGCAGGATATCCGCGCTCGGCATCCGAAGCTGTTGGGCACTGCGCCGTTGGCGGCAGTCACGCCATCGGCCATTGGCATTGCTCCGGTCGTAGTCGCCGGGCCTGCGTTGCCCGAGGACAATTTCGAGTTGAATCTGGATGAGTTGTCGGTGAACTCCAATTGGGATCTGGAGGAAAGCCGCCCGGCACTGGCTCAGTCAGCCACAGACGACTCCAGCTTCGCTTCCAGCCTGAAAGTGTTGCCGCAGGACTTTGACCTGCCAGAGACCGCGGCCAGTGAAGACGCGGAGCTTGAATGGATTCCTGAGCCTGAGGCACAGCCGCTGGACGATGACTTCCTTGAAGCATTTTCCGATCCGCTGCCGTCGTTGGCGCTGGAGCCGTTGGATTTACAGATGGCAGCGCCAGACGAGGCGGGGGCGGGGAAGCTCGAACAGGCGCAGACCTGCATCGATGACGGTGACATCGACAGCGCGATTGCGCTGCTCAATGAGTTGCTCAAGGACGGGGACGAGCCTTTGAAGCAAACCGCCAGAACCCTTTTGGCCGGGATCCGCTGATCCGAGAGCTTCAGTCACTGTTGCGGCGATCTTGATGACGCCATCGCGGGCAAGCCCGCTCCCACAAGTATCGATGCCGAACAAAAATGCGGTGAACGACGCTCAACCTGTGGGAGCGGGCTTGCCCGCGATGGCGGCCGGCCAGGCACCCTCATTCCTGAACCTTGATCAGAACGTCTGCCCCAGGTTCAAATACACCGCCTGCTCGTTCGCATCATTGAGCCCATAACTGAAATTCAACGGCCCCAGCGGCGTATCGAAGCCAATAAACACACTCGCCGCATTGATGTAACCACTGTCGAACTCGTTGTCGTTGTTCCACGCTCGCCCACGCTCCAGCGATCCGCCGGCGTACAGCGGGAAGTCCAGCGGCAGATACGAGCGCGGTGTCAGACGGCGGTAATACACCGCCCGCATCAGACTGACGTTCTGCCCGGAAATCGCATCCTCGCGAAAGCCCGACAGCTGGCGCGCGCCACCGAGCAGGAAGCTGGACGTCACCACATTGGTGTCGTCGAGGGTACGGCCATAGCGCCCGCCCAGAATCAATGTGTCCGGTCCGCGGCTCATGGCTTTGTCGAATTTGAACTCCCACTGTCGATAACGCGTATCCGAGCCCAGGCTCGGTTCGAATTGCAGGATTGTCAGGCTGACGTCCTTGCCCTCGTGGGGGTAGTAGACGTTGTCCAGTGAGTCGTAGGAATACTTCAGCGAATAGAAGCCTTCATTGAAATTCTCGCTGGGCAGGTCCTGATCGCCAATGCGCACATCGGCCTTGCCCCAGGCCTCACCGACGCCGAAGCGCACTTCGCCGTTGTTGCCGATTTGCCGGCCGACATTCAAGGCCATGCCGTAACGCTCGACGCGGTACTGGGCGACCGGATCATTGTCGAGCACCGCATCGACGTTTTGCGCCTCGAACACCACCGACGGCGCGATGAAGTAACGCGAGCCAACGTCCAGCGGCTGATAGAACTCGCTGTACAGCTCCTGTTTGTCGCCAATCTGCACACGCGTCAGCCATTCCGCGCCGAGACGATTGATGCCGTTTTTGCGGTAACTGGCGCCGAGGTTGAAAGCACTGCTGCCGCGCATGTCGTCTGACAGGTTCAGGCCGACCCTCAGGTAATCGGTGCCACTGCGTTTGCCGCGGGCACTGATTACCAGGGTATGGTCCTGCCCCTTGTGCGCCACGCGGTACTGCACCTGTTCGAAGTAGTCGAGGCCGTACAAGGTGCCCATGTCCGAATGCAATCGACCCAGATCCAGCGGTTCGCCGATGTGTTGGCGAATGTAGTAGCGGATCACGTCGTCGTCGACCTTCGAATCGTTTTCGACCTTGATCGCGGTGATGATCGGCGTACGTTGACCCGGTGCTCGGGCGGCGTTGAGTTCGGCGTCCTGGGACTCGGCAGGTTTGAGACTGGCGAGGCGCGCGTCAAGGATTCGGGTTGCGCGATAACCCGCATCGATCATTTCCTGGGCGCGGCCGAAATCAGTCACGCCGAAGCTTGCCAGCGACGGTTGGATCAACACGTCAGTGGCTTTCAGCGCGGCCAGTTGTTCTTCAGAGTTGCGCCGGGTCATCAGGGTGATCGACTGGTTGAGCACATCGACCACAGTGTTCAGTTGCTTGCGACCGCGCAGCGGCGTACCGATGTCGACCACGATGGCGATGTCGACGCCCATTTGCCGCGCGACATCCAGCGGAATGTTGTCGGTCATACCGCCGTCCACCAACAGGCGGCCGTCGAGTTCGACCGGTGCGAACACCGCCGGAATCGACATGCTGGCGCGAATCACCTGGGGCAGGTGGCCCTTGCGGAATACCACTTTTTCGCCATTGGCGATGTCGGTGGCCACGGCGCGGAAGGGGATCGGTAACTTGTCGAAATCCCGGGTGTCGCTGGTGTGCGCCAACAAGCTTTCGAGCAACAGCGCCAGATTCTGCCCCTGAATCACGCCCAGTGGCAGGCCGAGACTGCCGTCGTCGCGAAAGCTGAGTTTTTGTTTCACCAGAAAGTCGCGGTCATCCTGTTTGCGCCGGAACGGCACGTCTTCCCGAGGCGGCGCGTCGGACAGCGCCTGCTGCCAGTCGATTTCCAGGGCGAGCTTTTCCAGTTCGTCGATCTTGTAGCCCGAGGCATACAAGCCGCCAACCACCGCACCCATGCTGGTGCCGGCAATCGCATCGATCTTGACGCCTTGCTCTTCCAGCGCCTTGAGTACGCCGATGTGCGCCAGACCACGAGCGGCCCCACCGGACAGCACAAGGCCGACTTTCGGTCGCGGCGCTTCGCTGGCAAGCACGAAAAAAGGAAGAAAACCAAGCAGCAGGCAGAACAGCAGACGGCGCATTGTGAGTCTCGGGGCAAACGATAAAGCCGGGTATTATAGCGGCGCCCTCTGTCTCCGGAGTTTCATTGAACATGACTGTCGCAAAAGCAGAAGTTGTCATCACCTATTGCACCCAATGCCAGTGGCTGCTGCGCGCGGCGTGGCTGGCGCAGGAACTGCTCAGCACCTTCGGAGACGACCTCGGCAAAGTGTCACTGGTGCCGGGCACGGGCGGGGTGTTTCACATCACTTGTGATGGCGTGCAGATCTGGGAGCGCAAGGCTGATGGCGGTTTCCCGGAGGCGAAGGTGTTGAAGCAGCGGGTGCGCGACCAGATCGATCCTGACCGCGACCTCGGCCACAACGATCGCACTCAGTGAGACGCGGCTTCGGCGGCGACGGTTTTTTTGTCGGCATTGCCTGACATTCGCGCCGACACCACGATGGCGACGATGATCAGCGCACCGCCGAGCAGCATGCGTAACGTCGGATTTTCATCGAACAGCAACCAGGCAATTGTGATGCCGTAGACCGGTTCCATGGCGAACACCACAGCAGCGGTGCGCGCCTTGATCACTGCCAGACTGGCAACGAACAGACTGTGGGCGACGCCGGTGCAGAACACGCCGAGCAGGGCGATCCACAACCAGTCCAGCGCGCGCACTTCGCTCAGTTGTGGCGCCGCCACTGGCAGCAGACACAAAGCCACCACGACGTTTTGACAGAGCGCTGCCTGCACTGCCGGGATTCGCCCGGAGCTGGCGCGATTGGTCAGCGACAACAGGGAAAACAGCAGCCCGGACAACACCGACCAAAGCAAACCTATGGTTGCACCGCTGCCAAGATCGAACGCCGGGGTCACCAGCACCAGACCGACGCTCACCAGCACCACCAGCAGAATTTCATTGGCACGGATGCGCTCGCGAAAGATCAGCCCTTCGAGAATCACCGTGAACGCCGGGAAACTGGCAAAGCCAAGCGTCGCGATGGCTACACCCGCGACCTTCACCGAAATGAAAAAACTCACCCAGTGCCCGGCCAGCAATACACCGCTGAGCAGCAGACGTCGCCAATCCACGGCCTGGAGTTTTTGCCAACCGTGCTGGCTGGCGAATCGGGCAAAAAATGCCAGCGCGATGACGGCGAAAGCGGCACGTCCAAAGACAATCACGGCAGGGGACGCGGCGGCGAGTTTGCCGAACACGCCGGTCAGGCCAAACATCAGAGCGCCAATATGCAGGGCGCCGAGGGCGGTACGCGGAGTCATTGCAGTCCTTAATTCAAACGCAGATTCACAGACCTATTGAAACGTGTCGCAGCCCATAAATCTGTCGGCAAACTATTGTCCTTTGTCGCCAGCCTCGCGCCGCAATTGGCCCGGCGAGGCGCCAAACTCGCGCAGCACCGCTGCCGCAAATGCACTTTGCGAGCTGTAGCCGACCCGACTGGCGATTTCGCCAATCGGCAGCACAGTCTCACGCAGCAGGGTCACAGCCTTGTGCAGGCGCCGACTGCGAATGTAGTCCATCGGCGTCTGCCCGCATTCAGCCATGAAGCGCGCGTGCAGACGTGCACTGGATAATCCTGCGATCCGCGCCAGATCAGCGACTTGCAACGGATAAGCAGCATGCTGCTCGATGTGCGCATCCAGCGCCGCGTAAGGCAAGCGCCGGGCGGTGAGTTCGACAGGTTGCGCATGATTCAGACTGGCCAGCAGCAAAATCGCGCCTTGCTGCGCAATCAGCGGATCGCCAACCGGGCTGTTCGCCAGCCAACTGACCAACTGGCTTTGTCCTGAATCCAGCGACAACCGGGCGGTCTTGTCGAGTAGGCGGCGGCTGGCTTCGGCGTGCTCGCCCAGTGAATCGAGCAGCCATTGCTCGTCAGGGATGTCCATGACCAGACAACGACTGCCTTGCGGACTGCCGCAGGCGTGGTGGGCGTCGGCTGGAATGACCACGAAACTCTGCTGACGCACCTGACTGCCACAGCCCTCGACCTCGAAGTCCAGCGCGCCGCACAAGCCGAACACCAGTTGTGCGTGGTCGTGGCTGTGGACGATCAGGTCGTGAGAGTAATGACGCAGGGTGAGGATCGGTCGCATGGCAGGTCGTCTCCGAAGTGACCGACAGTCTACACCGGCACCTCACGAGTGCGTTGTCACAGGACTGACTCGCGGCTGTCATGGACGATTAACCGGGCGCGCGCAAGCTGGCGAAAACATCCAGAGGGTTGCCCATGACCAGCGCCGAGCTCGCCAAACCCAGCCGCAAACAACGGGTGCGAACCTTGTGGATTTCCGACGTGCACCTGGGCACGCGGGATTGCCAGGCCGAGCATTTGTCGCAATTTCTCAAGGGCTACCACACCGACAGGATTTACCTGGTCGGTGACATTATCGACGGCTGGAAACTGCGCGGCGGCATGTATTGGCCGCAGGCTCACACCAACGTGATCCGCCGCTTGCTGACCATGAGCAAGCGCGGCACCGAAGTGATCTACGTCACCGGCAACCACGATGAATTCCTGCGGCGTTACTCGAAGCTGATTCTGGGCAATATCCAGTTGGTCGACGAGGCCGTGCACGTCACGGCTGACGGTCGCCATTTACTGGTGATACACGGTGACCAGTTTGATGTGATCACCCGCTATCACCGCTGGCTGGCCTTTCTCGGCGACTCGGCCTACGAATTTACCCTGACGCTCAACCGCTGGCTCAACCACTGGCGCGCGCGATATGGCTACGGTTACTGGTCGTTGTCGGCGTACCTCAAGCACAAGGTGAAGACGGCGGTCAGCTTCATCAGTGACTTCGAAGAAGCCATCGCCCATGAATGTGTGAAGCGCGAATTGCACGGTGTGGTTTGCGGGCACATTCACCACGCCGAAATCCGCAAGGTTGGCGACGTGGATTACCTTAACTGCGGCGATTGGGTAGAGTCGTGCACCGCGCTGATCGAGCATTGGGACGGCACGATCGAGTTGTATCGACTGGCGGATGCGCAGGCGCGGGAGGCGGAGTTGAAAGCTGCCAAAGTTGCTGAACCCGTCTGAAAAGCAAAAGATCGCAGCCTTCGGCAGCTCCTACAGGGGTACACATTCCAATGTAGGAGCTGCCGAAGGCTGCGATCTTTTGATCTTAGGCCGGGCTGTGTTCTTCCATCGCCGCCTTGTAGATCGAATTCTTCGGCTGGGCAAACAAGCGCTCCATCATCGGCTCAAAGAAGCTCAACGGCAGCGTGTCGTACTCCGGATCAAACGCCGCTGCATCGTATCTGGCGCAAAACTCGGCAGTTGCCTGAAACTGCGGGTGCTCTTTGAACTGCTCGCGCAGATGCCGATCCATTCCCAGATGATGAAAGAAGTAGTAACCCTGAAACACCCCGTGTTTCTCGACCATCCACAGGTTTTCGGCACTGACGAACGGCTTGAGAATCGCCGCCGCAATGTCCGGATGGTTGTATGAGCCCAGCGTATCGCCAATGTCGTGCAGCAGGGCGCACACCACATATTCCTCGTCACGGCCATCGCGAAAGGCGCGGGTGGCGGTTTGCAGCGAGTGGGTCAGGCGATCCACCGGGAAACCGCCGAAATCGCCTTCGAGCAATTTCAGGTGGGTGGTGATGCGTGATGGCAACTGCTTGGCATAGGCGCTGAAGTCTGCGGCGATGATCGCCCAGTCTTCCTGGGTGCCATCCTGCATATGGGTGAAGCGGGCACTGACGGTCATCGGCAATCCTCGTTGTTGCTTGTTTTCAGAACGCCACGCGACCCAGAATCATGTCGCGGTACATGACGAAGTCGCCGAGCAGGCTGTAGAGCGGATGCTGGAACGTCGCCGGCCGGTTCTTTTCAAAGAAGAAATGTCCCGCCCACGCGAAGCTGTAGCCCGCCAGCGGCAGGGCCAATAACAGGAGCCAGGCGCCTTTGGCGATGGTCAGCGCGAGAATGAAAATAACCAACGTCGTGCCAATGAAATGCAGGCGACGGCAGGTGCTGTTGTTGTGCTCGCTGAGGTAATACGGATAGAACTCAGCGAAGCTTTTGAAATGCTTGATGTTTTCCACGACTGCGATCTCTGTGGTTATTGTTCTGGCGACGAGTTGTGCTGCGGGTAGCCTATTTGAGTCTAGAGTGATCATGGGGGTGGGCCAGTGACAATTGGCGCCACTTTAGTATCCTTCGCAAATCGGGCCGCAACAGGCGACCCGCCATGCAAAAGAAAAACGCCATGAGCGAACGAACGACTTCTGCAAGCTGGGCGATGGGGATTGTCAAAGCATTGGAGATGGACGGCCTGGATTGCCGGGTTCTGTTCAAGCAACTGGGGCTGGATTACTCGGCTCTGGATGATCCGGATGCGCGTTTCCCGCAAGACTCCATGACCCGGCTCTGGCAACGGGCGGTGGAGGTGTCCGGCAATCCGGCCATCGGTCTGAACATGGGCAAAGTGGTGCGCCCGGCCTCGTTTCATGTCGCCGGTTACGCGCTGATGTCCAGTAATACCCTGGTCGAAGGCTTTCAACGGCTGGTGCGCTATCAACGAATCATCGCCGAAAGCGCCGACCTGAGTTTTCGTCTGCTGGATGAAGGTTACGCGCTGATTCTGACGGTGCACGGCGATCACTTGCCGCCCACCCGGCAAAGCGCCGAAGCGTCGCTGGCCTGTGCGCTCGCCCTGTGCGGCTGGCTGAGCGGGCGCACGCTGCATCCGGTCAAAGTGTTGCTGCAGGGCGATGAGCCGGCTGATCTGCAACCCTACAAACACGCTTTCCATGCGCCGCTGGTGTTCAGCGCGCCTTACGATGCGCTGATCTTCAAACGCGCTGACATGGAGGCGCCGCTGCCCACCGCTAACGAGGCCATGGCGCTGTTGCACGATCGCTTTGCGGGAGAATACCTGGCGCGGTTTTCCGAAAGCCGTGTGACTCACAAGGCGCGGCAGGTGCTTTGCCGGTTATTGCCTCAGGGCGAGCCCAAGCGCGATGCGGTGGCGCAGACTCTGCACCTCTCGCAACGTACGTTGCAACGCAGGCTGCAGGAGGAGGGCACGAGTTTTCAGCAGTTGCTCGATGACACTCGCCGCGAACTGGCCGAACAGTACCTGGCGCAGCCGAGCATGACCCTGCTGGAAATCGCCTATCTGTTGGGCTTTGCCGATCCGAGCAACTTTTTTCGTGCCTTCCGCCGCTGGTTCGACAGTACGCCCGGTGATTACCGGGCGCGGTTGGCCAAGGCGCTCAACGCCGTCAGTGACGCCAAAAGGCCGGTATACACAGTACAAACACCGTAATGATTTCCAGTCGGCCGAGCAGCATGCCGAACGACAGGATCCACTTCGCGGCATCCGGCAGCGTGGCGAAGTTGCCTGCTGGGCCAATGGTCTCGCCAAGGCCCGGGCCGACGCCGGACACGGTGCTGGCGGCGCCGGTCAGCGCGGTCATCCAGTCCACGCCCAGCAGCGACAGGAGCAGGGCGATCACGCAGATGGTGATGGCGAAGAAAAACGAAAACGTCAGAATCGAGCGCACGATCTCTTCGTCGAGCCGGTGACCGTTGTACTTCTGCTTGATCACCGCACGGGGGTGAATCAGCTGATTAAGGTTGGCCTTGAGCAGGATGTAGGCGACCTGGAAGCGGAAGATCTTGATCCCGCCTGCCGTCGACCCGGAGCAGCCGCCGACAAAGCCCAGATAGAAGAACAACATCAACGAGAAGTTGCCCCACAGGCTGTAGTCGCCGAGGGCAAAACCGGTGGTAGTCAGCACTGAAGTCACGTTCAGCGCCACATGGCGCAGCGCATCCAGCCAATGCAGTTGGGTCGTCCACCAGTACCAGGTGCCGAGCACCAGCCAGGTCACCAGCAACATCGCCAGCATGCCCTGCACCTGCTGATCCTTGATCAACGCTCGGCGATTGCCGCGCATCGTCGCCACGTACAGGGTGAACGGCAGGCTGCCGAGAATCATGATGACGATCGCCACCCAGTGCACCGCCGGTTGCGTCCACTTGGCCAGGGATTGGTCGGAGGTCGAGAATCCACCCGTGGAAATAGCCGACATCGCATGATTGATCGCGTCGAACAGGCTCATCCCTGCCCACCAGAACGCCAGACTGCCGAGGATGGTGATGCCGACATACGCCCCCACGATCAGCCGCGCCACCATGTGTGAACGGGGCATGACCTTTTCCGAGCGATCCGACGATTCGGTCTGGAACAGGCGCATGCCACCAATTCGCAGCAGCGGCAGAATCGCGACCGCCATGCCGATAAAGCCGATGCCGCCAATCCAGTGCAGCAGTGAACGCCACATCAAAATCCCGGGGGACATGCTGTCGAGGCCGTTAAGCACGGTCGCGCCGGTCGCGGTAATGCCTGACATGCTCTCAAAAAACGAGTCGGTGTAGCTGATGTGCTGAGTCAGCAGGAACGGCAGCGCGGCGAAAATACACACCACCAGCCAACTGCTGACGGTCAGCAGGTACATGTCACGCGGGCGCAGGTGAATGTGTTCCGGGCGGCCCGGAATCACCAGTGCGAGGCCGGCAACGAAGGTGATCATGCTCGCCCAGAGGAACGACGGCAGATCGCCGGTGCGGTCGAAAATCACCAGGGTGGCCATCGGCACGACCATGGCAATTGCCAGAGTGATCAGGAAGATGCCGATGATGAAACCAATGATCCGTAAGGTCGGCAACGCCATGAAGTCTGCTCGGGCTGATAGGAGAAGGGCGCCATTCTACCCGTGAGGCAGGGCATGTAAACCGGCATCCTTTTGGCAGATACCGCTAGAATAGCCGCATATTTTTTTCAGGAGGTGGCCGATGCAGGCTCTCGACGCTTTGCTCAACCGTGTTTCCGTTCCACGACTGGTCGAACCGGCCCCTACCGCGCAGCAGCGCGAAGCCCTGTTTGCCGCCGCGTTGCGCGCGCCGGATCACGGGCACTTGCAGCCGTATCGTTTTTTGACCGTCGAAGGCGCTGCGCGCGAGCAGATGGGCGAACTGTTGGCTGAAGCTGCGCAGAAGCAGGAAGGCGAAATCACTGAAGCCATGATCGACAAGGCGCGCAACGGCCCGCTGCGTGCGCCGCTGGTAGTTGTGGTGATCGCGAAACTGCAGGAACACGTCAAGTACCCGAAGGCCGAGCAGTTGCTGGCCGCCGGGTGTGCCGCCCACGGGATTTTGCTGGCGGCGTATGCGCAGGGGATTGGTGCGGTTTGGCGTACCGGGGATCTGGCTTATTCGCAGCATGTCGCGAAAGGCTTGGGACTGGTGGAGGGCGAGGAGGTGATTGCGTTCCTGTACCTCGGCACGCCGCAGAAAGAGCCGCGGGTGGCGGAGAAGGTCGATCTGGCGGAGTTTGTCAGCGCTTGGCCTGGTAAGGCCTGAAGATCAAAAGCCCCTCACCCTAACCCTCTCCCGAAGGGAGAGGGCTGGGCGGGCGGCGTTCCGATGAGGGTCGCTGTCAGGGCTGGACGACAGCCCCCGGCACCAGCGGCAATTCCAGACTGGCAACAAACCCGCCGTCAGGATGATTCGCCAGCACCAGACTCCCGCCATGCCGTTCCGCCGCACGCCGTGCAATCGCCAGGCCCAGACCATGACCCGCCGCTGTCTGCCCCGGCGCCCGATAAAACGGCTCGCCCAACTGACTCAGGTGTTCGGCCTGAACTCCCGGGCCATGATCGCGAACACTGATGACTATCCGCTCACCCTGCCGCGAGGCCTGCATTTCAATCGCCTGACCTTGGGGATTGAAGCGCTGCGCATTGCGTAGCAGATTGTCCACGGCGCGCTCGATCATGGTCGGCCAGCCCTTCAGATTCAGCTGTTGCTCGGCGTCCAGACTCACGTTCTGTTCCGGCGACGCCAACTGCGCATCCTTTTGCAGGGCGCTCAGCAGCGTATTCAAATCCACGTCTTCAGCGCTGGCGTTGTCGGCATCGACCCGCGCCAGCACCAGAATTTCACTGATCAGCGCTTCCAGGCGATCGCATTCGCGGGTCAGTCGGGGCCAGAGTTTTTCGCGTTCTTCAGGGTTGGCGCGCTCTGCCAGCGCCAGGGCAATTCGCAGCCGCGCCAGCGGTGAACGCAGTTCATGGGATACGTCGCGCAACAACTGACGCTGGCTGCCGATCAGGCTTTGCAGGCGCGCACCCATGCGGTTGAAGTCGTTGGCGAGGACGCCGAACTCATCGCGGCGGTTGGCCAGTTTGGCCAGGCTGTTCTGCTGATAAGTCGCTTGCCCCAGGTCATGTACCGCGCCGCGCAAACGGCTAAGCGGACGGGTGATGGAGAAGGTCACCAGCAAGCTGAACAGAGTCAGTACCACCAGCGCAATGCCCAGCGCACTCAATGGCCAGAGCAGGCTTTCGCGGTGCCAGGAGTCGAGTTCGGGGTGTGGGATGCGGTAGATGAACAAGTAGGTGTCACCGGTTTTTTCACTGGTGAACTCATCGGTCAGGCGCCGCCACGGCAGGCGTCGGTCATCGTTGTTCTGGCGGGCTTCGAAGGCAGCGGCACGACGGGGGAAGGTGCCGCGCACGACCGGGTCACCGCTTTCGTTCAGCACTTGAACATCGATGTGGTACTGGCGTTTGCGTTGTTGGAGGATCTGCTGAGCGGCTTCTTCGCCTTGTGCTTCGTAGCTCTGCGTCCACTCAGCCGCGAGGGTGTTGAGGCCCGGATGGCGACTGAGGATCCACGCGTCCTGATTGAGCATGTGCCCCAACAGAATGGACAGCCCTGCAACCAGAGCGATGGCCAGCCAGAAGCTTGCGAGAATACGCCAGAACAATGACCGCACAGAAAATCCTCAATCAAACGCGTAACCCCTGCAGGAGCTGCGGCACGCTGCGATCTTCTGATCTTGTTTTTCAAAAGCAGAATCAAAAGATCGCAGCGTGCCGCAGCTCCTACAGAGGGCGGATGTGAACAGGCCCGACGGTGTTAGCCGTCGGGCCTGTGGTTAAAACATTATTGCGCTTTTTGCGGCTGTTGCGCTTTCCACGCCTTGAACTCAGCCCATTCGGCGCGACGCTCGGCCTTTTTCTTCTGGATCTCGTCGAATTTCTTCTGTTGATCCGGTTTCAGCACGGCGCGAACATCGGCCTCGGCTTTCTTGTGGTTGGCTGCCACCTCATCCTTCATGGCTTTCTGGTCAGCCGGCGAGAGTTTTTCCAGGTACTTGTCGACCACTTGCTTACGCTCGTGCATCTGCTCGCCCATGATCTTGCGGATCTGCTCGCGTTGTTCGCGGGACAGGTCGAGTTGGCTGTACGGGCCTTTGCCGTGCATGCCGTGCATCTGACCGCCGTGGCGTGGGCCGTCGAGCGGGCCACCCATCGGACCGCCGTCTTGCGGCATGGCCATGGCGACGGTTGGCAGAGCGGCAGCGAACATCAGAGCGATAAGAGTCTTGCGCATGGTGTATCTCCTTGTCTCGTTCCCGGTACGTTCCGGATGAGTTCAGATTACGCAGATCAAGGTCAGCGGCGGTCAGCGCTAGGTAAAGCTTGGGTAAAGACGATTTGTCTTAAGCCTTACACACAGACCCCTGCAGGAGCTGCCGAAGGCTGCTACAGGGGGGGCGGTCCCATTGGAGGGGGATCAGGTCAGAGGCAGTAGAAGTAACCGCGGCTGCGCAAGGCAACGATGCGCGGGCGACCGTCGGGATGCGGGCCGATTTTTTTGCGCAGGTTGCTCACGTGCATGTCGAGGCTGCGGTCGTACAGGGTCAGCTTGCGGCCGAGGGCCAGTTGCGCCAGTTCCTGTTTGTCCAGCGGCTCGCCGGGCTGCTTGAGCAGGGCTTCGAGCAGACGGCTTTCGGAAACGGTGAGGGTCAGTTCTCTCTCGTCGATGCTGACCACACCGCGCACCGGGCTGAAACTCAGGTCGCCCAGCTCAAGCTGCGTCGACACGGCCGCCGGGTGGCTGCGGCGCAGCACGGCGCGCAGGCGTGCGGTCAACTCGCGTGGATCACACGGTTTGGCCAGGTAGTCGTCAGCGCCCAGTTCCAGACCGAGGATCCGGTCCAGTGGTTCGCCACGGGCCGAGAGCATCAACACCGGCAGATCGGCGTGATCGTTGCGCAATTGCTTGAGCAGTTCCAGACCGCTGCCATCGGGCAGCATCACGTCCAGCACCACCGCCGCCGGGGCGGTTTCGGCCAAGGCCTTGCGGGCGCTCTGGCCATCGTGGCAGGCACGTACCTGGAAGCCTTCCTGGCTTAGCCAACTGCTCAGAAGCTCACACAGCTCCTGGTCATCATCAATAATTAACAGCTCGCTCATGACTCACTCAATTTAACCATTGCCGACGTTTTCGGCTTGCCCCACTGGCAAAGATACCGCAGAGCAGCGCCAATAGCGCTACTCCGGCACCCGTGACGAACCACTGCTGCTGATCGGTCAACAAGCGCGGCAGCGGGCTGGCCTGGGCTTCCTTGAGTTGCAGCTTGAGTCGCTGGTTCTCTTGGCGCAACCGGGCGAGCTGAGCGCTTTCACGTTGGTTGTCGGCATTTTGCAGTTGTTTGCTCAATTCTTCCCGCTGCTGCTCGCTCGCTTTGAGGCGCTGCTGCAACTCGGTGATCTGGCTGCCGGCGCTTAATGACAATGGCGTGGAGCTGCCGCCTTCGGTGGTTTCATCACCATGGGTGGGTGCCATGATCGATAACGTGACCAACATCAGACACAACGGACCCTTGCGCATCGCGACACCTGTTTCCAAATGGATATTGGGCAGGTTGTCGGCAGGCAAACGAGAATAATGAGCGATTGAGAGTGTGATGAACAGACAAGGTTCAGTGATACAGATGTGTCGCGGGTAATGAGGAGATGAATCTCCTCATTACCGGACTTTTTAAGGCAGGACTTGCTTGAACGGCTTCACGATCACGTTGGCATAAACGCCTGCCGCGATGTATGGATCGGCATCTGCCCAGGCTTGCGCGGCGCTCAGGGAGTCGAACTCGGCAACAATCAGGCTGCCGGTGAAACCCGCTGCGCCCGGATCATTGCTGTCGACGGCCGGGTGCGGGCCGGCCAATACGATACGACCTTCGCCCTTGAGCGCTTGCAGGCGTTCCAGATGCGCAGGGCGCGCAGCCAGGCGAGCTTCCAGTGAATTGGCGACGTCGGTGGCAATGATTGCGTAGAGCATGTCAGTCCTCGGTTTTTGGTGTTGTGGCATCGGCGTCATGCAGGTGACGGGACAGGTAAACGCCCTGCGCGACCAGGAACAGCACGGTCATGCCCAGGCTGCCGAACACCTTGAAGTCCACCCAGATGCTCTGGAAGGTGAAGGCGACGAACAGGTTGGCGGCCCCGCAGAACAGGAAAAAGGCGATCCAGGCGATGTTCAGACGGGTCCACACCGGATCCGGCAGGGTCAGCGCGTGGCCCATGATGCGTTTGATCAGCAGGCGGTCACCGATGAAGTGGCTGCCAATGAAGGCGACGGCGAACAGCCAGTTGACCACCGGGGCTTTCCATTTCAGGAAGGTCTCGCTGTGGAACGCCAGTGTCAGGCTGCCGAACACGAGGCAGGCGATCAGGGTCAGCCATTGGCTCTTTTCCAGCTTGCGCTGTTGGATGAAAAGCGCGCCGTACACCACCAGGGAGCTGATGATCAGCATCGCGGTGGCGCTGTAAATACCGCCTACAGTCACTTCATGGCCAGCGATGTCGACGACCCGTGGATCAAGTTTGTAAACGATGAAGAACAGCAAAAGCGGGATGAAATCGATGAATTGTTTCACAGTGAGAGCCAGAAGCTGGATGTGGCGGCATAATAACAAACATATGGGCGCGCGATAGCGCTCGCTGATTTGAGGTTACAACTCTCCGTGAATGTTGATTTGCACTGCCATAGCACGGCCTCCGATGGCGCCCTGGCGCCTGCGGTTCTGGTTGCGCGTGCGTTCGAGAACGGCGTGCGAGTCCTGGCCCTGACCGACCACGATACCCTTGAAGGCCTCGCCGAAGCGCGCACGGCCGCGACCGAACTGGGGATGCAGCTGGTCAACGGCGTCGAGTTGTCCTGCACCTGGGGCGGGGCAACCATTCATGTGTTGGGTTACGGTTTCGACGTCAATGCTGCACCGTTGGTCGAGGCGATCGCCAGATTGCACGATGGGCGTTGGCTGCGGTCGGAAGAAATAAGCCGCAAGCTTGCCCTCAAGGGCATGCCCGGTGCCCTGGATGGTGCGAGGCAGATCCAGCGGGAGCTGGGCGACAGCGGCAACGCCCCGGCCCGTCCGCATTTCGCCGACTGGATGGTCCGTGAAGGTTTTGTAAAGGATCGCGCCGAAGCCTTCCGCAAGTGGCTCGGTGCCGGCAAGTTGGGCGACGTCAAGCAACACTGGCCGACGCTCGAAGACACCGTTGGCACGCTGCGCGCTGCGGGTGCCTGGGTCAGCCTGGCGCATCCGTGGCACTACGATTTCACCCGCAGCAAACGCCGAAAGCTGATTGCCGACTATATTCAAGCGGGCGGGCACGCGATCGAAGTGGTCAATGGCCATCAGCCCGCGGAACAGGTGGGCAGCCTGGCAATCCTTGCCCGTGAGTTCGGTCTGCTGGTCAGCGCCGGCAGTGATTTTCATGGCCCTGGAGGTTGGTCCGAGATCGGCCAGTACCGGCCGGTTCCCGAGGACCTTCCACCCCTGTGGTGTCGGTTCAAACATGACACAGTTATTGCCGCCGTCTGAACAGGTAGAGAACGTGAGTCAATTTTTCCAGATACATCCGGAAAACCCGCAAGCGCGCCTGATCAAACAGGCGGTCGAGATCATCCGCAAAGGCGGGGTCGTGATTTATCCCACCGACTCTTCCTACGCCATCGGTTGCCAAATCGGCGACAAGACCGCCATCGAGCGCGTTCGACGCCTGCGTCAGCTCGACGAAAAGCACAATTTCGCCTTGATCTGCAGCGACCTGTCGCAACTGGGCAACTACGCCAAGATCGACACCGGCACCTTCCGTATTCTCAAGGCGCATTTGCCGGGACCGTACACCTTCATTCTCAACGCCACCCGTGAAGTGCCGCGCCTGTTGCTGCACCCCAAGAAGCGCACCATCGGTTTGCGCGTTCCCAGCCATCCGATTGCGCTGGCGCTGCTGGCCGAACTTGGCGAGCCGCTGATGAGCGTGACGCTGATCATGCCCGGTGATGAAGATCCAATGACGGATCCATACGAAATGCGTCAATTGCTTGAGCATCAAGTGGACCTGATCATCGACGGCGGTTTCGGCGGCATCAAGGCTTCCACCGTGATTGACCTGACGGGTGACGATCCTGAAGTAGTCCGCGTCGGTTGCGGCGATCCGACCCCGTTCATGGTCGAGGCCTGAATGTCCGCAGTGGAAACCGTTGCCGATCCTCAGGCCGGCGCCCAGCAGGAGCTGCCGTTCGCCATGGTCTATGGCCAGGCGGTCATGGAAATGCCGCTGGACCTGTACATTCCGCCGGATGCGCTGGAAGTCTTTCTTGAGGCCTTTGAAGGTCCGCTCGACCTGCTGCTTTACCTGATCCGCAAACAGAACATCAACATCCTCGACATCCCGGTGGCGGAAATCACTCGCCAGTACATGGGCTACGTCGAGTTGATGCAGTCGGTGCGTCTGGAACTGGCCGCCGAGTATCTGGTGATGGCCGCGATGCTCGCCGAGATCAAATCGCGCATGCTTCTGCCACGGGCCGAAACCGTCGAGGCGGAAGAGGACGACCCGCGCGCCGAACTGATCCGTCGCCTGCAGGAGTACGAGCGTTTCAAGGCTGCTGCCGAAGGCATCGACGGCTTGAGCCGGGTTGGCCGTGATGTGGTCGTGCCCAAGCTCGACGCCCCCGAAGCCCGGGCGCGCAAGCTGTTGCCCGACGTGGCGCTGGAAGAGATTTTGATGTGCATGGCCGAAGTGCTGCGCCGTGGCGACATGTTTGAAAGCCATCAGGTCAGCCGCGAAGCGCTGTCCACCCGCGAACGCATGAGCGATGTGCTGGAGCGGCTCAAGGGCGGCGGTTTTGTGCCGTTCGTCGAGCTGTTCACCGCCGAAGAAGGTCGCCTGGGTGTAGTGGTGACCTTTATGGCGATCCTTGAACTGGTCAAGGAATCCTTGGTCGAGCTGGTGCAGAATGATCCGTTCGCCGCGATCCACGTGCGAGCCCGAGCCGAATAACGAGTCGAAACATGAACCTGACTGAACCCCGCGAGCTGGCGCCCCTGCTTGAAGCCTTTCTGTTGGCCTCGGGAAAGCCGCAATCCCTTGAGCGCCTTTTTGAACTGTTCGAAGAAGGCGAACGGCCTGAACCGGCAGTCTTCAAGAAAGCCCTGACCCTGCTGGGCAAGTCCTGCGAGGGCCGGGCGTTCGAACTCAAAGAGGTCTCGTCCGGCTATCGCTTGCAGATCCGCGAGAAGTTTTCGCCGTGGGTCGGGCGCCTGTGGGAAGAGCGGCCGCAGCGTTATTCCCGGGCCTTGCTGGAAACCATCGCGCTGATCGCCTATCGCCAGCCGATCACCCGTGGCGAGATCGAAGACGTACGGGGCGTAGCGGTCAACAGCAACATCGTCAAAACCCTGCTCGAACGCGAGTGGATCCGCGTCGTCGGCTACCGCGACGTGCCCGGCAAGCCAGCAATGTTCGCCACCACCAAGGGGTTTCTCGATCACTTCAACCTGAAGAATCTGGAAGACCTGCCACCGCTGGCCGAACTGCGCGAGATGGAAGCCGACCCGATACTCGATTTCGACGATGCCCCGGTGCCGCAAGGCTTGCAGGAACTGGCCGACGCCAGCGCCGAGCCGGAGGAAGAGAAAGAAGAAACCAGTTTCCATACGCTGTTGCTGGAGCTGGACAGCATGGAGGAGGGGATCAAGACCGACTTCGACGATCTGTTGCGCGATGGCGCCGATGCCGATTCCGATTCCGAAGCACCGTCGACCGAGACCGAAACTGTCGAGCCGGTGAACGAAGTTGAACTCGAAGAAGAGCCGCAAGCCGAACCTGAAGAGGACATTCTGGGCGTAGCCGAAGCTCGGGAAAAACTGCTCGCTGCCGTGGCGGCTCTGGAGCCACCCGCGCCAGACCCCGAACCGGAGTTGAGCGAAGAAGAAGCCGAAGCCCGCGCCCTGGCCGAAGCCATCGAAGCCGAACGCCGCGAGTTCGAGGACTGATCCTTCCTCAAGAACACTGTTGCCCCCTGTGGGAGCGAGCCTGCTCGCGAATGCGGTGTATCAGGCAACGATGATGTCAACTGACAGGACCCTTTCGCGAGCAGGCTCGCTCCCACATGGAGCGCTGCACATCTGGAGTATCTGATGAGTTCTACAAAAGATCCCTGCATCAGCCTCTGCAAATTCACCGACGACATCTGCCTCGGTTGCGGGCGCAGCAAGCGCGAAATCAAGGCCTGGAAGAAACTCGACAAGGACGACAAGCGCACTGTACTGGCCGAAGCCGCGTTGCGCCTGATCAAACTCGGTGGCGCCGGTCGGCGGAAAAAGAAATAACCTTGGCCTGATCGACTAGTCTCTGATGCGCGATGCCGCACATCCGCGTATGATTCGCGACCCTTCGCCGATCCCTTCGGTGAAGAACCCAGATTCCAATGCTTCAGACGCCCCGCTCAGGACGGCTGAACAGACCACACCGGGAGGTGCCCAGATGAGTGACATCAATCAGAAAGACGACCAGGAAATCGGCCCAGCAGGCGAAAAACTGCAGAAAGTCCTCGCCCGTATCGGCGTCGGCTCGCGCCGTGACGTGGAAGCCTGGATCACCCAGGGCCGGATCAAGGTCAATGGCAAAGACGCCACCCTCGGTCTGCGCGTCGACATTCTCGACGCCATCACCATTGATGGCAAAGTGATCAAGCGTGAAGAGGCTGCCGAATCGGTGCGCCGCGTGATCATGTACAACAAACCCGATGGCGAGATCTGCACCCGTGACGACCCGGAAGGCCGTCCGACCGTGTTCGACAAGCTGCCGCGTCCGAAAGAAGGGCGCTGGATCAACATCGGTCGTCTCGACATCAACACCACCGGTCTGTTGATGTTCACCACTGATGGTGAGCTGGCCAACCGTCTGATGCACCCGTCGTACGAGATGGACCGCGAGTACGCCGTGCGTGTACGCGGTGAAGTCGATGACGAAATGATCGAGCGCCTGAAAGCGGGCGTGGTGCTGGAAGACGGTCCTGCCAGGTTCACCGACATCAAGCAGGCGCCGGGCGGCGAAGGCTTCAACCACTGGTATCACTGCGTGGTGATGGAAGGTCGTAACCGTGAGGTTCGTCGTCTGTGGGAATCCCAGGGCCTGGTGGTCAGCCGTCTGAAGCGCGTGCGTTTCGGCCCGGTGTTCCTCAACTCCGATCTGCCGATGGGCCGCTGGCGCGAAATGAGCCAGTACGAAGTCGACATTCTGAGTGCTGAAGTGGGTCTGACGCCGGTGGCGATGCCGCAACTGAACGCCAAGAGCAAAGACAAGCTTGAGCGTCTGCAGCGCAAATCGTCGCGCCCGATGGGCAAGACCGAGCGCGTGCGTACGCTGCGTCCAGCCGCTGGTGCTCCGACCGGCCCGCGTCCATCGCGCGAGCCGCACATCGAAGGCGAGCGTCCGGGGCGCAAGCCGGTTGCCCGTGACGGCGAGCGCGCTCCGCGTCCGGCCAACGGTCGCACCGAGCGTGGCGAGCGGGGTGCACCTGCCGGTCGTGGCACGCCAGTGGCGGATCGTCCAGCGGACACCACCAACAAGCGCCCGGCCAAACCTGCACCAAAGCGTCCGGGGATCAAACTGGCCGACGACAAGCCATCGGGCAAGCGTCGCGGCGCACCGGCCGGTTCCGGCCAGCGTCCGGGTTTCGGTCGCAAGAAACCGGAATAAGGCAGCTGTGAGCTTCTAGCGGCAAGCTTCAAGCTAAAGCAGAAACGCCAACCGCAGGGTTGGCGTTTTTTTTCGTCTGGCGAAAGTGGGGTAGTGCTTTTGAGGGACTCATCGCTGGCAAGCCAGCTCCCACAGGTTTTTGTTGCGTTGCATAAATCCTGTGAACACCGCAGATCCCTGTGGGAGCTGGCTTGCCAGCGATGAGGCCAATGCAGCCCCATGATTTCCAGAATCAGAACACAAACCGCCCATCAAACACCGGCTTGTCATCCAGCGCCAACACCCCTCCAGAGAAGATCAGATCCAGGTGATGGCTGCCTTTGGCCCCGCCACCCAGCCCCAGATGCAAGCCACAATGGCGTTCTTCGAACCCGGCGTTGCGCGCATACAGGTCTTTCACGCCTTCGTTGGTGCCAATCCCCAGTTCCTCGATCCGCCGGTTCGACGGATTCGCATCCAGGTATTTGTTGAAGTCATGCTCCAGGCCCGGCACATCCGTGGCGATGCGGCTGATGGTCGAGTTTTCGATCCACAACTCCAGCGGCGACTCCAGCACGCCGTACTTGCGCGCAAACGGAATGGTGCTGAGGAAGGTGCCCTTGAACTTCACGTGGCCGTTGATTTCTTCGCTGTGGGTGGCGATTTCACCGGGGGCCAGGTCGAAGTTGCCGACACCGTTGATGTCGGTCCACTTCTTGATGCTGCTCAGCGGCGCTTCAAACCATGAGCCGAGGTCATCCTTGAAACTCAGGGTGGTGGCCTGGGACATGCGCTGAATCAGGTGGCTGTTCAGTCCGGCAATCCGCTGCGGCGTGACGCTGAACGTGTCGTAAAAATAATCGCCGTAATCCTTGAACAGCAGCGACTTCTTCCAGTTTTGCGCCATCACCGCTTGAAGCGCGCGGACAAACTCCGGGCCGTCGGGGCGCGGGTTAGGCAGGGTGGAAGAGTCGTAGAAGAAAATGTACAGATCGCTGTCGGTTATCGCCGAGGTCAGCGCTGCGGTGCTTTCCAGGTCCAGGCGCCGGGCGCTGAAGTTGAAACGCGGATGATTGCTGGCCTGTTCGGCGATCGCGCCGGTCAGGGCTTCGTAATCGGCGGTGTGGCCGAGCAAGACCTGCGCCGAGTCGAGGCCGGCGAGGGCTGGATGATGTTCGAGGTAGTAAAGGAAATGCGAGATCGCGCGGGGCTTATCCATGAGTCCTCCCTGACTGACCGTGAAGAAAGCGGCAGGCACGACCGGCCGGATCGTGCCTGCCCGGTGATGTCTTTACAGAGGCCACATCGCCGTGCCGAACGGAACGACCGCGTCGGCTTGCATCATTTCTACGGCGGCCTCGTGGGTCGGTGCTTCAAACCATTCGTCCAGTTGCAGTTCGCTATCCAAGTCTTTTTCCAATGCTTGCATGGTCGATCTCCTAGATGACTTTCACGGTTGTGACTGGCCGGTCGAGTTGGCCGGCGAGACGTGAAGAACCTAGTTCAGGGATTTTTATAATGCAAAAAATCATTCATTTAATTTTTAAATGGATTTTTTATTCTGTTTTTTGGCGGCGGTTTTCTTATTTAAAAACAAAAAACTAAGCGTTCGGATCGTTAGCAAGCTAGCTACCGTCAATTTGCAGACGTCTGACAGAAATTTCTGAAATGGAAACTCTTCGTTACGGTCTGTAAATAAATGTTTACGAAATCTGCGGTAAACCCCAGTGAAAGGAGCCTGATGTCAACGCTGTAAGGAAAACCTGCCGAAGCCCCATCGGCTGGGAGCTGCGCAAGGCTCTGGCGCGCTTGTTTCAGAGGCGTTTGAAGGGTGAGATGCGCCTCATGCCTGCCGTGCAGGTGCATAACAAGAAGGAGGCGCAATGAACGCCGTGACTGATTTCCACTTCTCACCGTGGGACGGTTTTCCTACCGTTCCCGTCGATGGCCCGCAAAGGCTTGACTCAATTTTTGCAGCCGCTCGAGCGTATCGAGGCGGACACACGCAATCCCGGCAACCGATACGCTGATCCAGCGGGGTCTGGCGGCAGGGGGTTAGCGGTGTACAATGCGCCGCGTTTTAACTGTGACCCTCTGCGTAATCGCATGAATCTCAAGGCTATACGCCTTGTTCACTCCGCCGCGCCACAAGCGTGTCGGGTTCGATTTCGTCACAGATAAAAACAAACAGGTGACGCATGACCGTTGTAAAAACGCTGAACTCCTGGTGCCTGCGCTGGGGTTTGATCGGGGCTGCTTGAAATCGCAACCTTGCAGCAACGTCTACTGAACATCATCAAACCTTGCGTGAGACCTTTTTCATGAGTGGACAACCCTCGCAATCAGGCGAGCTGAAACGCGGCCTGAAAAATCGACACATTCAACTGATCGCCCTCGGTGGCGCGATCGGTACAGGATTGTTCCTCGGCTCGGCCGGGGTCCTGAAATCCGCCGGCCCGTCGATGATCCTCGGCTACGCCATCTGCGGCTTCATCGCCTTCATGATCATGCGGCAGTTGGGCGAGATGATCGTCGAAGAGCCGGTGGCCGGTTCCTTCAGCCATTTCGCGCACAAGTACTGGGGCGGCTTTGCCGGTTTCCTGTCGGGCTGGAACTGCTGGATTCTGTACATTCTGGTGGGCATGTCGGAGCTGACCGCGGTCGGCAAGTACATCCACTACTGGGCACCGGAGATCCCGACCTGGGTGTCCGCTGCCGGGTTCTTCGTGCTGATCAACCTGATCAACCTGGCCAACGTCAAAGTCTTTGGTGAAGCCGAATTCTGGTTCGCGATCATCAAGGTCGTGGCGATTGTCGGCATGATTGCCCTCGGCAGCTACCTGCTGGTCAGCGGCAACGGTGGCCCGCAAGCCTCGGTCAGCAACCTGTGGTCCCACGGTGGTTTCTTCCCCAACGGCGTCAGCGGTCTGGTGATGGCCATGGCGATCATCATGTTCTCGTTCGGCGGCCTGGAAATGCTCGGTTTCACCGCAGCCGAAGCCGACAAGCCGAAAACCGTGATCCCGAAAGCGATCAATCAGGTGATCTACCGGATCCTGATTTTCTACATCGGCGCCCTGGTGATCCTGCTGTCGCTGACCCCATGGGACAGCCTGCTGGCAACCCTCAACGCGTCTGGCGATTCCTACAGCGGCAGTCCGTTCGTGCAGGTGTTCTCGATGCTCGGCAGTAACACCGCCGCGCACATCCTCAACTTCGTGGTGCTGACCGCTGCGCTGTCGGTATACAACAGCGGCACCTACTGCAACAGCCGCATGCTCCTGGGCATGGCCGAGCAGGGTGATGCGCCGAAAGCGCTGGCGAAAATCGACAAGCGTGGCGTGCCGGTGCGTTCGATTCTGGCCTCCGCGGCGGTAACGCTGGTGGCGGTGCTGCTCAATTACCTGATCCCGCAGCATGCGCTGGAACTGCTGATGTCGCTGGTTGTGGCGACTCTGGTGATCAACTGGGCAATGATCAGCTTCTCGCACTTCAAGTTCCGCCAGCACATGAACAAAACCAAGCAGACGCCGTTGTTCAAGGCTTTGTGGTATCCGTACGGCAACTACGTTTGCCTGGCGTTCGTCGCGTTCATTCTCGGCGTGATGCTGTTGATCCCGGGCATTCAGATCTCGGTGTATGCGATTCCGGTGTGGGTCGTGTTCATGTGGGTCTGCTACGTGATCAAGAACAAGCGTGGCGCGCAGCAGGCGCTGCACGCGGCGAGTTCTGCCGCCAAGTAAGCAAGCTGCACAAACAACAAACCCGGCCAATGTGCCGGGTTTGTTGTTTCTGAGCCTTTTGCAAATTCCCTGTGGGAGCGAGCCTGCTTGCGAAGGCGGTGTGTCAGCTGAATGATTTTCGACTGACACTGCGTATTCGCGAGCAGGCTCGCTCCCACAGTGGATCTTCGTCAGGTTCGAGAGGATTTTCGCGGTATCCTGCGCTTACTGAATACGGACGCTTTTCCATGCTGGTGATTTCCAACAATGTGCATCTGCCGGATGCCGAGATCGAATTGACGGCCATTCGCGCCCAGGGTGCGGGTGGGCAGAACGTCAACAAGGTCTCCAGTGCCATGCACCTGCGCTTCGACATTGCGGCCTCGTCCTTGCCCGCGTTCTACAAGGAACGGTTGCTGGCGCTGCGCGACAGTCGCATCACCAGCGACGGCGTGTTGATCATCAAGGCCCAGCAATACCGCACGCAGGAGGCCAACCGGGCCGATGCGCTGGAACGTCTGGTGGAGTTGATCGTCAGCGCCACCAAAGTCGAGAAGAAACGTCGCCCGACCAAGCCGACCCTCGGTTCAAAGAAGCGTCGGCTCGAATCGAAAACCAAGCGCGGCAGCATCAAGGCCGGGCGCGGCAAGGTGGATTTCTAGTCTTCGCGGTATTTCGCCGTGTGCTTGTACAGGTACACGCTCAGCGCCAGGCCACTCAGCGCGGCGAGGGCGGCGAACAGGAAGATCGAGGCGAAACCGAATCCGGCAGCAATGGCCCCGGCCAACGGCCCGGTGATCCCCAGTGACAGGTCGATGAACAGCGAGTAGGCGCCGACTGCCGCGCCCCGGCTGGACGCAGGCACCAGATTCACTGCCTCTACGCCCAGCGCCGGGAACACCAGCGAGAAGCCGAAACCGCTCAGTGCCGCGCCCGCCAAGGCCCAATGCGCATCCGGCGCCAGCCACAGCAGCAACAGCCCCAGTGTCTCTACCGACAAACAGACAATCGCCACGCGAAAGCCGCCGAGGCGGTTGATCAGGTTGCCGAACAAGAGCCGCGCGCCGATGAAACTGGCGCCGAACAGGCTCAGGCACAACACCGCGTTGTCCCAATGCTGCGTGGCGTAATACAGGGTGATGAAGGTGGCGATGGTGCCGAAACCAATCGAGCCCAGCGCCAGTCCGCAGCCGTGCGGGAAAACCCGCCCAAGCACATGCATGAACGGCAAGCGCTCACCGGCGACCACCGGGGCGGCGGTTTTCGGCCACGCCAGCAGCAGGCCCAGCGCGGCCAGCAAGATGATGCTTACGCCCATGCTCCACAAGCCCAATCGACTGACCAGCCACACCCCGAACGGCGCGCCGATCGCCAGTGCGCCGTAACTGGCGATGCCATTCCACGAGATGACTTTGGCGGTGTTCGCTGCGCCGACGCGGCCGATGCCCCAGCCAATCGAGCCGGAGCCGACCAGGCTTTCCGCGCTGCCCAATACCAGACGGCCGATCAGCAGGCTGATCAGGCTAAGCATCGGCAGGTTCGGCGTCCACGCGGAAATCAGCATGAACACGCCGCTAAGGCCACAACCGGCCAGGCCATACATGACGGCCAGCTTGCTGCCCTTGTTGTCGATGATCTTGCCGGCGTACGGGCGGCTGAGCAGGGTGGCAAGGTATTGCACACTGATCACCAGCCCGGCGACGACCGCGCCAAAACCCAGATCACTGTGGACATAGCCCGGCAGCACCGCGAGCGGAATGCCGATGTTCAGATAACCGATAAAGGTGAAGAGGACGATGGAAACAACCTGCAGCGTAACCTTCATAGGGCGCTGGGGCTCGGACATAGAGGACGACATGGGTAAAGATCCACGGGAGCAGCACAATAGATAGGCTGCTCATGATACCGGTGAGAAATAATCTGGGGCGGGAAAAGTAAAACTATTTGCCTTGCGGCGACTTCAGGGTTTGGCGGGGGCAACCAGTTGCGTGGTGACCAGTGCAGCGAGGGCATTTTCTTCGCTGCCGAAACGGGCGAGCAGGGCGGCTTGTTTCTCGGGAGAGAGGCGGCTCCAGATCTCGATCATTTTCTCGGTGGCGCCGATCAGGACGGCAGCTTGGCTTTCGGAGAATTCGTCGGTCATGGCGGGCTCGGTTCAGGCAGTGTGGAAAGCGCATCTTAGCGCTTTCCACACGGTCTGTACGGCGGGTGTTGCTTACTCTTCGCTGTCGGCCGGACGGCTCTCAGCAGCTTCTTCAGGCTCGGCCTGTGCGGCGCCGGCTTGTTGCATGGTCGTCTGCTCAGGCTCGTGCAGGCTTGGGAAGGGGAGATTAGGAATCTCGTGCATGGTTGCGCTCCTCGCTAAGTCTGTTGATAGATCTGGTAGATCCGCGCTTTCAGAAAGCCTGCGCAGGATACAGCAGGAAAAATGACAATCAGACTTTTAATTCAATTTATTGCGACAAATGGCCGCAGGTGAGGGCGGGAAGCAAAAGATTGCTGCGAAAACAAATGCAGGAGCTGCCGCAGGCTGCGATCTTTTGATCTTTTTTAAAGCAAGATCAAAAGATCGCAGCCTGCGGCAGCTCCTACAGGGTATTGCGGTCTTACTTGCAGGCGTCGGCGATTGCGTCGGCCAGCAGCGCCAGGCGTGTCGCATCGATGCCGGCAACGTTGGCCCGACCCGAACTCACCATGTACACACTGTGATGCTCGCGCAGTTGTTTCACTTGTTCCGGTGACAGGCCGGTGTAGGAGAACATCCCGCGCTGCACGCCAATGTGCGCAAAACGCTCGCGCAAACCGTGCGGCTCCAGCGCTTCGACCAGGCCGCTGCGCAATTGGGCAATACGCAAGCGCATGGCTTCCACTTCGTCGGCCCAACGGGCTTTGAGCTCTGGATCAGCGAGGATCGTCGCGACCACAGCTGCACCGTGATCCGGCGGCGTCGACCACAGATTGCGGGCGATGTTGGCCAGTTGGCTGCGGATATCGATGAGCTTGTCGGCGCTTTTCGCGCAGACGATCAGCGCACCGGTACGGTCGCGATACAGGCCGAAGTTTTTCGAGCAGGAACTGGTGATCAACAGCTCAGGCAGTTCAGCGGCGAATAACCGGGTTGACCACGCATCCTGCTCCAGGCCATCGCCAAAGCCCTGATAGGCGAAGTCGATCAGCGGCAGCAAATCACGGCTGCGCACGACGTCCAGCACACGCTGCCAGTCGTCATGGCTGAGGTCAAAACCGGTCGGGTTGTGGCAGCACGCATGCAGCAACACCACGTCGCCCTTCGGCACTTCATTGAGCACCGCGAGCATCGCTTCGACGTCGAGACGGTTGTCGCTGCCCACATAAGGGTAGTGACTGGCCTTGACACCGGCCGCCGCAAAAATGGTTTCGTGGATCGGCCAGGTCGGATTGCTCAGCCATACACCTTTGTCCGGCAGGCATTGGGCGATGAAGTCGGCAGCCAGACGCAGGGCACCGGTGCCGCCCGGCGTCTGAGTGGCGCCTGCACGCTGCTCGGCGAGCAGTTTCGAACCGGTGCCAAGCACCAGCTCGTTGATGACCTTGCCGAACAACGGATTGCCGTGGCCACCGATGTAGGTCTTGGTGTCCTGGCTTTCGACCAGCCGCGCCTCGGCGATTTTCACCGCTTCAGGGATCGGCGTCAGGCCCTGGGCGTCCTTGTAGACGCCAACGCCCAGGTCGAATTTGCGCGGGTTAGGGTCCTGCGCATACGCCTCCATCAAACCGAGGATAGGGTCGCCGGGTACCCGGCCGATGGCGTCAAAGTGCATTACTTGCGTCCTTCAGCGGTCTTGGCTACTTCATCCGTGCGCGCTGCCATGATGAAGTCGTTGCGGTGCAGGCCTTTGATCGAGTGGCTCCACCAGGTCACGGTGACTTTGCCCCACTCGGTCAGCAGGCCCGGGTGGTGACCTTCGGCCTCGGAAATCTCGCCGACGGCGTTGGTGAAGGCCAGCGCGTGCTTGAAGTTTTTGAACAGGAACAGTTTTTCCAGCTGCATCACGCCATCGCGAACTTCGATGTTCCAGTCAGGGATCTGCTTGATCAGGATCGGCAGTTCTTCGTCGCTGACTTGTGGCGCATCGGCGCGGCAGGCTTCGCAGTGGGCTTGGTTCAAAGTAGACATGGTGGGCTTCCTGAAATCTGGAGGTGTTTTTTTATATTGGCCGTCAATGCCGCCACGCTAAAGCAAAGTGGCGGCAACTGACAGACTCACTTGTCAGCAAAAGTGGCGGGTCACGCCGCTTTTGGTTTTGGCGGAAATTTCGGCGCGTGCAGACCTAGCTGCATACCTTGTCTGACCATGGCCATGATGTCTTCATGGGCCACATCGAACAGGCGCTTGAGGTTCGGCAGGACAAAGTACAGCGGTTGCAGGATGTCGATGCGATACGGCGTGCGCATCGCTTCCAGCGGATCGAATGCCTGATGCTCGGGCTCGTCCGACAACGAATAAACAGTTTCTTTGGGCGAAGACAGGATGCCACCGCCGTAGATGCGTTTGCCTTGCGGGGTGTCGACCAGGCCGAACTCGATGGTCATCCAGTACAGGCGGGCGAGATAAACGCGCTCTTCCTTGGTGGCTTGCAGGCCGAGTTTGCCGTAGGTGTGAGTGAATTCGGCGAACCACGGGTTGGTCAGCAGCGGGCAGTGACCAAAAATCTCGTGGAAAATATCCGGCTCTTGCAGGTAGTCCAGCTCTTCGCGGGTGCGAATGAACGTGGCCACCGGAAATTGTTTGCTGGCGAGCAATTCGAAGAAGGTCTGGAAGGGGATCAGCGCCGGGACACGGGCGACCTGCCAGCCGGTGGTCTCGCCGAGCACTTTGTTGATCTCGCCCAGTTGCGGAATGCGGTCGTGGGGCAGACCGAGTTTTTCGATACCGTCCAGGTACTCCTGGCACGCACGACCCTCAAGCACTTTCAGTTGGCGAGTGATCAGCGTGTTCCACACCGCGTGTTCTTCGGCGGGGTAGTCGATAAAACCTTGCGCATCGGGCTCGCGGGCCACGTATTGCGTCTGCTTCATACTGCTCTCCTGCTAGGGGAATTCGTTCTTGTTATGTCCAGCGATGGACTCAGATTTACCTGAGAGCGCGTTGATGTGCAGCAGGTTGAATCACCTGCGCGTAGGAAATTTCTATTTAATTCGTAAAGTAATCGTTACGCTTTCACGAATATCTCGCGTTTACAGTGATTCACGGGTTTGAAAAGGTCGGTAGCTGTCACATAATCTTGACAACTATCTGCGTGCCTCGGCAGAAAGTATCCCCTGTGGGAGCGAGCCTGCTCGCGAATACGGTTTGTCTGACACATCAATGCTGAATATGACGCCGCCGTCGCGAGCAGGCTCACTTCTACAGGGTCTGTGTTCAACCCTTTTACTGGTCTGTCGGGTCATTTATATGCGTATCAAAGTCCACTGCCAGAACCGCATCGGCATCCTGCGCGACATCCTCAACTTGCTGGTGGCGTACGGGATCAACGTCGCGCGCGGCGAGGTCGGCGGTGAGCATGGCAACGCGATCTATCTGCATTGCCCGAACCTGATCAATATCCAGTTCCAGGCGCTGCGGCCGAAATTCGAAGCGATTGCCGGCGTGTTCGGCGTCAAGCGGGTAGGGTTGATGCCGAGCGAGCGCCGGCACATGGAATTGAACGCATTGCTCGGTGCGCTGGAGTTTCCGGTGCTGTCGATCGACATGGGCGGCTCGATCGTCGCCGCCAACCGCGCGGCGGCACAGTTGCTCGGCGTGCGGGTCGATGAAGTACCGGGGATTCCACTGTCGCGCTATGCCGAAGATTTCGATTTGCCGGAACTGGTGCGGGCGAATAAATCGCGAATCAACGGCATGCGGGTCAAGGTCAAAGGCGACGTGTTTCTGGCCGATATCGCCCCGCTGCAATCGGAACACGACGACAGCGAAGCCATGGCCGGTGCGGTGTTGACCCTGCACCGCGCCGACCGCGTCGGCGAGCGCATCTACAACGTGCGCAAGCAGGAACTGCGCGGGTTCGACAGCATTTTTCAGAGCTCCAAAGTCATGGCCGCAGTGGTGCGTGAAGCACGGCGGATGGCGCCACTCGATGCACCTCTATTGATAGAAGGCGAAACCGGCACGGGCAAGGAGTTGCTGGCGCGCGCCTGTCACCTTGCCAGTCCGCGCGGGCAGTCGCCACTGATGGCGCTCAACTGCGCGGGTCTGCCGGAGTCGATGGCCGAGACCGAACTGTTCGGTTATGGCCCCGGTGCTTTCGAAGGTGCGCGGGCCGAAGGCAAGCTTGGTCTGCTGGAATTGACGGCAGGGGGGACGCTGTTTCTCGATGGCGTGGGTGAGATGAGCCCGCGCTTGCAGGTCAAACTGCTGCGCTTTCTGCAGGACGGCTGCTTCCGTCGCGTTGGCAGTGATGAAGAGGTTTATCTGGATGTACGGGTGATTTGCGCGACGCAGGTGGACCTGTCCGAATTGTGCGCGCGGGGCGAATTTCGCCAGGATCTGTATCACCGCTTGAACGTGCTGTCGCTGCACATTCCACCGCTGCGCGAATGCCTCGACGGTTTGACGCCGCTGGTGGAGCACTTCCTCGATCAGGCCAGTCGGCAGATTGGCTGTTCGCTGCCGAAACTGGCGCCGGCGGCGATGGATCGGCTCAGCCATTACCACTGGCCGGGCAACGTGCGGCAGTTGGAAAACGTGCTGTTCCAGGCCGTTTCGCTGTGTGACGGCGGTATGGTCAAAGCCGAACATATTCGTCTGCCGGATTACGGCGTGCGTCAGCCGCTTGGCGATTTTTCGCTGGAGGGCGGGCTGGACGAGATCGTCGGGCGCTTCGAGAAAGCCGTGTTGGAGCGATTGTATTCGGAGCACCCGAGCAGTCGGCAGTTGGGCAAGCGACTGGGCGTTTCGCACACGACCATTGCCAATAAATTGCGAGAGTATGAGGTTGGCAAGTCCGAGTCATAGTCAAAAACGCCATTGGCTTTGATGGCCGCTTCGCGAGCAGGCTCGCTCCCACAGTTGCAATGCATTCCCCTGTGGGAGGGAGCCTGCTCGCGAAGGCGGCATTGCAGACAACGTCGGTGTCAGCCTTTGCCACCTACCGGCACAACACCGCCGGTTTTTCGACTTCGATACATTTCCCCTTTCCCCGCAATCCCCCTCAAGTCCTTTGTTTGCCGGGCTTCGCGCTGCCAGAAAAAAGTTGGTCTGCAAATTGCTTATGGCTCAGCAGTACAGCAGTGGGCGGCAAACGTCCGGCATGCAGAGGAAAGAGCGTGGACAAGTACCTTTATGTAGCAATGACCGGCGCGAGCCAAAACGCGCTGGCGCAAAGGGCTCATGCCAACAACCTGGCGAACATTTCCACCAACGGTTTTCAGCGCGACCTGGAGCAGGCGCGTTCGATGCCGGTGTTCGGTGACAGCTTTCCGGCGCGTGCGTTTGCCATGAGCGAGCGGCCCGCCACCGATTTCACTCCGGGCTCGCTGGTGCAGACCGGACGTGACCTGGACGTCGCCGTGACCGGCAACGGCTGGATCGCCGTGCAGAACCCGAGCGGCGGCGAAAGTTACGTGCGCACCGGCAGCCTCAACGTCGATGCCCTCGGTGTATTGCGCGCCGGCAACGGCATGCCGGTGATGGGCAATGGCGGTCCGATCGCCGTGCCGCCCGAGCAGCAGATCGAAGTCGGTGAAGACGGCACCATCAGTATTCGTGCGATGGGCGAAGGCCCGCGTGTGATGGCCGAAGTCGACCGGATCAAACTGGTCAACCCTGACATCAAGAACATGAATAAAGGCCTCGACGGCTCGATCTACACCAAGGACGGCCAGCCGGCGCAGGCTGATGCCAACGTCAAACTGGTGTCGGGTTTCCTTGAGTCGAGCAACGTCAATGCCGTCGAAGAGATGACCTCGGTGCTGGCCCTGGCCAAGCAGTTCGAGTTGCACATCAAGATGATGAACACCGCCAAAGACGACGACCAGGCCATGGCTCGGGTCTTGCAGATCAGCTAATTATCAGAACGTCGCGCCGTAAAACAGGCGCACGAGGAGAATCGAATGCTTCCGGCTCTATGGGTTGCCAAAACGGGTCTGTCCGCTCAGGACACTAACCTGACCACCATTTCCAACAACCTGGCGAACGTCTCGACCACGGGTTTCAAACGTGACCGCGCCGAGTTCCAGGACTTGCTGTACCAGATCAAACGCCAGCCAGGCGCCCAGTCGACTCAGGACAGCGAACTGCCGTCGGGTCTGCAAGTGGGTACCGGTGTGCGCATCGTCGGCACCCAGAAAAACTTCACCGCCGGCAGCCTGCAGACCACCGAGCAACCGCTGGACATGGCCATCAACGGTCGCGGTTTCTTCCAGATCCTGCAGCCGGACGGCACCACGTCCTACACCCGTGACGGTACGTTCCACCTCGACTCCAATGGCCAGATCGTCAACGCCAGTGGTTTCGCTCTGGAGCCTGCGATCGTTATCCCGAACGACGCGCAAACCTTCACCGTCGGCAATGACGGCACCGTTTCCGTCACGCTGCCGGGCAACGCCGCTTCGCAAGTGATCGGCAACCTGCAGACCGCTGACTTCATCAACCCGGCCGGTCTGCAAGCCGTGGGCAACAACCTGTTCCTGGAAACCGCCGCTTCCGGCGCGCCGCAGGTCGGTACTCCGGGCCTGGCCGGGTTCGGCACCACGCTGCAGAACACGCTGGAAACGTCCAACGTCAGCACCGTTGAAGAGATGGTCAACATGATCACCACTCAGCGCGCTTACGAGATGAACTCCAAGGTGATCTCCACCGCCGACCAGATGCTCTCGTTCGTAACGCAGAATCTGTAATCAAGTCTATGAGGCGGCCATGAGGTCGCCTGCAACACCGTGAGGTAGGGTCATGAATCGCTTTGTATCTGTTCTGGCATTGAGTGGGGTCGTCTCGCTCGCGGGCTGCGTCGCTCCGACGCCCAAGCCCAATGACCCTTACTACGCTCCGGTGTTGCCGCGCACGCCGTTGCCGGCGGCTGCCAACAATGGCTCGATCTATCAGGCCGGTTTCGAGCAGAACCTGTACAGCGACCGCAAGGCATTCCGGGTTGGTGACATCATCACCATCACCCTGAACGAGCGCACCCAAGCGAGCAAGAATGCCAACTCGCAGATGGACAAGAACAGCGACAACTCGATCGGCCTGACCTCGTTGTTCGGTTCCAGCCTGACCACCAACAACCCGATTGGTGGCGGCGACCTGAGCCTGAACGCGGGCTACAGCGCCGACCGCTCGACCAAGGGTGACGCCAAGTCGGGACAGAGCAACAGCCTGACCGGTTCGATCACCGTAACCGTCGCCGATGTTTTGCCTAACGGCATCATCGCCGTGCGTGGCGAGAAGTGGCTGACGCTGAACACCGGCGACGAGCTGGTGCGCATCGCCGGCATGGTCCGCGCCGATGACATCGCCACCGACAACACCGTGTCGTCGACTCGCGTCGCCGATGCTCGCATCACCTATTCGGGTACCGGCGCGTTTGCCGACACGAGTCAGCCAGGCTGGTTCGACCGCTTCTTCCTCAGCCCGCTGTTCCCTTTCTAGGTGGCTACGTTGAATTTCAAGAGCCTCATGCTGGCTGCCGTTATGTTGTCGGTGGCCTTCACTGCACACGCCGAACGGTTGAAAGACATCGCCAGTATTTCCGGCGTGCGTTCCAACCAGTTGATCGGCTATGGCCTGGTGGTCGGGCTTAACGGCACCGGTGACCAGACGACGCAGACGCCGTTCACCCTGCAGACCTTCAACAACATGCTCTCGCAGTTCGGCATCAAGGTGCCGCCGGGATCGGGCAACGTGCAGTTGAAGAACGTCGCGGCGGTGTCGATCAGTGCCGATCTGCCAGCGTTCGCCAAGCCGGGTCAGCAGGTCGACATCACCGTTTCGTCGATCGGTAACTCCAAGAGCCTGCGCGGCGGCACACTGTTGCTGACCCCGCTCAAGGGTATTGACGGCAACGTCTACGCCATTGCTCAGGGCAACCTTGTTGTCGGTGGTTTCGACGCTGAAGGTCGTGACGGTTCGAAGATTACCGTCAACGTTCCGTCGGCCGGTCGCATCCCTGGCGGTGCGTCGGTTGAGCGTTCGGTGCCGAGCGGTTTCAACCAGGGCAACAGCCTGACGCTGAACCTCAATCGCTCCGACTTCACCACCGCCAAACGCATCGTCGACAAGATCAACGACATGCTCGGCCCTGGCGTCGCACAAGCCATCGACGGCGGTTCGATTCGCGTGACCGCGCCGCTCGATCCGAGCCAGCGTGTCGACTATCTGTCGATCCTGGAAAACCTCGAAGTCGATCCGGGTCAGGCCGTCGCCAAAGTCATCATCAACTCGCGCACCGGCACCATCGTCATCGGCCAGAACGTGAAGGTTTCGCCAGCCGCCGTGACTCACGGCAGCCTGACCGTGACCATCACCGAAGACCCGATCGTCAGCCAGCCAGGTCCGTTGTCCAACGGCCAGACCGCTGTTGTGCCGCGTTCGCGAGTGAATGCCGAACAGGAAGCCAAACCGATGTTCAAGTTCGGCCCGGGCACCACCCTCGACGAGATCGTTCGTGCGGTGAACCAGGTCGGCGCGGCACCGGGCGACCTGATGGCGATTCTTGAAGCATTGAAACAGGCCGGTGCGTTGCAAGCCGACCTGATCGTGATCTGAGGACGGCCACTATGGATATGCGCAAAAGCGGTCTGGTCGGCAGCAGCGATTCGGGTTCCTACTCCGATCTCAATCGTCTGAATCAGCTCAAGGTCGGTGACAAGGACAGCGATGCGAACATGCGCAAAGTTGCGCAGGAGTTCGAATCGCTGTTCCTCGGTGAAATGCTCAAGTCGATGCGCTCTGCCACAAATGCGTTGGGCGAAGACAATCCGCTGAACACGCCGGCGGCCAAGCAGTATCAGGAAATGTACGACCAGCAACTGGCCGTTTCCATGTCCCGCGAGGGCGGTGGTATTGGCCTGGCCGACGTGCTGATGCGCCAGATGTCGAAGAACAAACCGATGGCGCCGGGCGAAGCTGAAGCTGCCTCCGCTGCCAAGCAGGAAGCCGCGAAAGCCGCTGCCGCTAATGTCGCCACGCCGATTGCGGCCGGCACCGTCGGCACTGGCCCGTTGTCACGCCTCAATGGCGAGCGCCCGCTGTGGGCCTCGCGTGCGGTGCATGCGCCGAACACCCAGCTCGCGCACAGCAATGACATGGCGCTGATCAACCAGCGCCGTCTGGCCTTGCCGCCGAAACTGGCTGATCGTTTGCTCGCAGGGCTGGTGCCGTCGGCAACGCCTGCCGCGACAACTCAATTGCCGCAACGCGCCACGACTGCTGCCATCACTGGCACAGGCCCGCTGTACAACGGCGACTGGCTGGCGCGTGCGGAGGCCGAGAAAGCCTCAGGCGGCCAGATGCAGGTTTACGGTCGTGCGGTGGCGCAGATTCCGCTGGCACCGGCGAAAAAAGCCTTCAGCTCTGCCGACGAATTCGTCAACACCATGCTGCCGATGGCCAAGGAAGCCGCCGACCGTATCGGCGTCGATCCGCGTTACCTGGTGGCGCAAGCCGCGCTGGAAACCGGTTGGGGCAAATCGGTCATGCGCGCGCAGGATGGCAGCAGCAGCCACAACCTGTTCGGCATCAAGGCGAGCAGCAACTGGCAGGGCGATTCGGCCCGGGCAATCACCAGCGAGTTCCGCAATGGCGCGATGGTCAAGGAGACGGCCGAGTTCCGTTCCTATGCCTCGTACAAGGACAGCTTCCACGATCTGGTGACTTTGCTGCAGTCCAATAATCGCTATCAAGAAGTGCTGAAGTCGGCCGATAACCCAGAACAGTTTGTACGCGAGTTGCAGAAGGCCGGTTACGCAACCGACCCGAACTACGCGAGCAAGATTTCGCAGATAGCCAAGCAGATGAACAGTTTTGAAAACTACGCTGCGGCGGGCGTTTCCACCACGCCTTTATAAGGCACAAGGTATAAGGTCTGAACCATGAGTTTGCTCAATATCGGGATGTCGGGGCTGTCGGCTAGCCAGTCCTCTTTGGCTACGACAGGCAACAACATTGCCAACGTCGACACCGCCGGTTATTCGCGCCAGCAAACCGTGCAGGGCACCAAATCCTCGCAGCAGTACGGCAGCGTTTTCATCGGCACAGGCACCACCCTGGCCGACGTGCGCCGGGTCTACAACTCGTACCTGGAAACCCAGTTGCACACCGCGACTTCGCTCAACAGCGAATCGGCGTCGTTTCTGGCGCAAGCCAAACCGCTGGACGGCACGCTGTCCGACGTCAACACCGGCCTGACCGGTGTGTTGCAGAAATTCTTCACCTCGATGCAGGGCGTATCGACTTCGGCCACCGATGACACTTCCCGTCAATCGGTGCTGACTGGCGCACAGGCGCTGACCGGTCGCTTCAACTCCATCGCCAAGCAATTGAACGACCAGAACACCACGATCAACGGCAGCCTGAGCGACATGACCGCCCAGGTGAACAAACTGGCCAACTCGATCGCCGCGCTCAACCAGAAGATCGGTGAGATCTCCACCAGCGGCGGTGCGCCGAACGATTTGCTCGACAGCCGTAATGAGGCCGTGCGTCAGTTGTCCGAACTGACCGGCGCGCAAGTAGTCGAGCGTGGCACCAGTTTCGATGTGTATGTCGGCAGCGGCCAGCCGCTGGTCATCGGCAACACCACCAACTCCCTCAGCACCGTGCCGAGCAAGGATGACCCGACGCGCATGGGCATCCAGATGGATCGCGGTTCGAGCACCATCGACATCACTTCGGTGATCAACGGTGGCGAAATCGGTGGCTTGCTGACTTATCGCAAAGAAGTGCTCGACCCGTCGCTCAACGAGCTGGGGCGTGTAGCGCTGGTCATCGCCGATCAGATCAACAGCCAGCAAGCCCAGGGCATCGACAAGAACGGTGACTTCGGCGCGGCGATTTTCAACAATATCAACAGTGCCGCGCTGATCAGTCAGCGCAGTATTGCGCAGTCGGGCAACAGCGCAGGCTCGGGCAACCTTGATGTCACCATCAAGGACACCGGCAAGCTGACCACCAGCGATTACCAGGTGACGTTCACCAGCGCCACCGATTACAGCGTCAAACGCTCCGACGGCACCGACATGGGGACGTTCAGCACCAACACGACGCCACCGCCGGTGATCGACGGCTTCAGTCTGGCCCTCAAGGGCGGCGCGTTGAGCGCGGGCGACAGCTTCAAAGTGACGCCGACGCGCAATGCGGCAGCGAGCATCCAGACCGTACTGACCGATCCGAAGAAAATTGCTGCAGCGGGCCCGTTGACCGGTGTCGCTAGCGCCAATAATTCCGGCACCTACACCCAGCCGACGCTCACCGACAAGATCAACATCTACAACCCGGCCGCTCAGGCCGAAATGCAGACTGCGCTGAAATATTCGACGCCGGTCAAACTGGTGTTCGGCGAGGCGAGCGGCGGCAGCCAGCCGTACACCATGGTCGACGCCAAGGGCGGGCTCATCAGCTCCGGTACGATCGTTCCGGGGCAGGCGAACACCCTCGACCTGAAAGTGGGCATGGTCGATGCCAACGGCGCCAAGATCATGGATACCTCGGTCACGCCTAACGTGCAGAAGACGTTCACCGTGCAGACCACCGTCGGCGGCACGCCGAAGGCTGGCGAAACCTTCACCATGAACATGACCGGCGCGGCCTCTTCGGATAACCGCAATGCCCAGGCGCTGGTTGGCCTGCAAACCAAACAGACCGTCGACACCGGTTCGGCGAGCAAGGGCATCAGCCTGACCGACGCCTACAACAAACTCGTGACCAACGTCGGTACCAAGACCGCACAAGGCAAGTCAGACGTGGAAGCCACTACGGCGATCCTGACGCAGGCTGCCGGTGCGCGTGATTCGCTGTCCGGGGTCAACCTGGATGAAGAAACCGGCAACCTGGTCAAATACCAGCAGTACTACACAGCGTCTTCGCAGATCATCAAAGCTGCGCAGGAAACTTTCGCCACGCTGATCAACAGCCTTTAAGGAGTCGTAATTCATGCGCATTTCCACCGCCCAGTATTACGGAACGCAAGCTGCGGACTATCAGCGTAACTTCAACAAGGCGCTGGCCAGCGCCAGCGAGGCGAGCAGCCTGCAACGCATCAACACCGCCGCTGATGATCCGGTCGGTGCCGGTCGCCTGCTGCAACTGGGTCAGCAGGCCGCGATGCTGGAGCAGTACACCACCAATATCAGCAGCACCAAGAGTGCGTTGACCGTGCAGGAATCCACGCTGGATGCCATCACCACGGCGTTGAGCCGCGCCAAGGAACTGTCCCTGGCCGCCAACAACGGCACGATCACCGACAAGGATCGCCAGGCTTACGCGTCGGAACTGGGCGAGATCCAGAAACAGGTATTGGGCCTGATGAACTCCAAGGATGCCGACGGCAACTACCTGTTCTCCGGTTCGAAAACCGACACCGCGCCGTATTCGCAAAACACCGACGGCACCTACAGCTACAACGGTGACCAGACCACCATCAATCTGGGCATCGGCGATGGCCTGACGGTCGGCACCAATACCACCGGTTGGGATGCATTCCAGCAGACCATCAACACCGGTCGCACCAACACCAGCCTGACTGCCCCCGCGGTGGATGATGGTCGCGTCGTGTTGTCCAACGGTACCGTTGGCACCGCTGCCACCTATAACTCGAAGTTCGCCAGCGGTCAGCCGTACACCGTCGAATTCGTCAGCAGCACGCAGATGAAGATTACCGACGCCCTGGGTAACGACGTGACTGCTGACGCCAGCAAGAACGGCGTGATCAGCAACACCAGCGGCAGCAACCAGAGCTTCAGCTTCCGCGGTGTCGACATGAAGCTGAACATCAACCTGAAGGCCGGTGACACCAACCCGGATGCGGTCATTGCCGGGCACAGTTTTCAACTGGCGGTGACACCGGACACGTTCACCACGTCGCGTAGCCCGGGAAACCCTTCGACGGCGGTGATCACCGGTTCCAGCATCACCGACCAGGCGGCCTACACCGCGGCATTTCCGCAGGGCGGGGCGATCCTCAAATTCACCAGCGCCACTGCGTTCGACCTGTACGCGGCGCCGGTGACTGCTGACAGCAAGCCTGTGTCTTCGGGCACTGTGGCCGGTAGCAACGCGACGGCAGCCGGTGTGACGTTCGCTCTAGGTAGCGCCCCGGCAGCCGGCGATCAATTCTCGATTCAGCCAAACAATCACCAAACTCAGAACGTGCTCGACACTCTGGGGCAGATGATTACCGCGCTGAACACGCCGATCGATGGCGACCCGGTGGCCAAGCAGAAACTGCAGGGCGCCATGGAAGCCGGTATCGGCAACATCGACGCCGCCACCAATCAGATCGGCACCGCTGTCACCTCCATCGGTGCCCGTGGCCAGTCGCTGGATATGCAATCCGTCACCAACGACAGCCTGAGCACGGCTAACACCACGACCCAAGGCTCGATCCGTGATTCGGACCCGGCTGAAGTCATGACCCGCCTGACCTTGCAACAGACCATGTTGCAGGCCGCGCAACTGGCGTTCAGCAAGATCAGTCAGTTGGGTTTGTTCAACAAGATCTGACGGTAACGGGCGCGCAAGCGCCCGCTAGCTCGGCTCTTTAGTTTCCAATGTCTTTTTTCGCGGTTTCAGAGGGCTCGCTGTTCCGGGCGGGGTCCCGCCGCTTGCGAGTCCGCCGTGAATTCACTTCCCCTTGTCAGCCTTGTTATTCCTGCCTTCAATTCGCGTTTTTTCGAGCGGGCGTTGCGCAGTGCCGTCAGTCAGGGCTATGGCAATCTTGAGATCATTGTGTGCGATGACAGTCGCGGCAGTGAGATCGAAGACATCGTTACGTCGGTTGTCGAGCAGTCCGGCGTCACCGTGCGTTACGTGCGTAATCCGCACACGCTGGGAATGATCGGCAACCTGAAAGCCTGCCTGGATCAGGCTCAGGGCGAGTTCATCAAGTTTTTGTGTGACGACGATCATCTGTTTGCCAGTTGTATCGAGTATCAGGCTCGCGTGCTGGCCGAACGTGACGAGGTCAATCTGGTGCTGGCCCAGCGTCTGCTCTGGGACGCCGACGACATGGTGCTGCCTTCACGTCTGGAAAATACGCCGCTGTCACCGATCAGTGGTTTGTTCAAGGGTGAAGACTTGCTGGCAATCTTCGAGGCGTTCCCGTCGAACATCCTGGGTGGTTTCAGCAGTGCCATGTTTCGTCGCACCGATGTTTTGGAGTTGTTGCCGGCGCTGACGCAGCCGGAGCACTGCTTTGTGGCGAGCCTCGATTTTGCGCTGTTTGTGTGTCTGATGCGGCGTGGCAACGTGGTCATGTCCAACCATGTTTTGAGTGTCGAACGCCTGTATCCCGATCGTCTGAGCGGCCAGCAAGCCATGAAAGACGCGCTCGAAATCGAGCGGCAATGGCTGATGCAAATGCTTAAGGCGCGCAGCGGAGAATCTGCGCCTGCCAAGGGTTGGGTGCGTTATGTGCCGATACCCAAGGCAGACGATTCGCCACGGGTCTGGGAAGAACTGCCGCTGAGCCGCACGCTCGGTACCAAACAGAGCGCTCAGATATGGGCGGTTGGCAGTAGCAGCCTGAGTTTTTCCGAGCTCTATACGCAATGGCTGGAGTGCCGCACGCTCACTGGCGTTCAGCGCAGACTGTTGCCGGACACGCTGGCAGGCTGGCCGTCCACGCCGCGAATCGTGCCCATCGTGGTTGATGATCAGGGCAGTTCTGCAGCGCTGGAACGTACGCTGGAGAGTCTCGCCGCGCAGGTCTATGCGCCCGAGCTGACACTGGTGTTGTCTTCCAGTTGCGCTGAGCCGGTACTGGACGGACGTGTGTTCCATTTGCCGCTGCAGGACGATCGCCTGCAACAGATCAATGAATTGCTGCCACAGTTGCAGGGAGCCGACTGGTTTTATCTGCTGCGTGCCGGTGATCGTCTGGTGCCTCCTGCCTTGCTGATGATGGCCGAGCGAATCGCCTTCAACAGTGATTTGCAGTGTCTATACAGTGATGAAGGCAGTTTGCGGGCGGGTGAGTCGGTGGAACCGGCATTCAAGCCCGACTTCAACCTCGACCTGATGCGCACCTTTCCTTATGTCGGCCGTGCCCTGGCGTTCCAGCGTAATGCCTTTGTGGCGCTCGGCGGGTTCGATTCGACGTTCACTGAGTTGGCGCCTCACGACCTGTTGTGGCGAATGGTTGAAGATCAGGGCACTCAGGTGGTCGGGCATCTGGCCGAGATTGCCATCGAGTCGACATTCGATTTGGCCAAGTGGCTATCGCTGCCTGAAGTGACCGAGAACAACGCGCGATTGCTGGCGACCCATCTTGATCGTCTGGGGATCGCCCACGACATACGTCGCGGCAGCGTCGAGCTGCTCAATCGAGTCGATTACCGGCACGTGAGCCGGCCGTTGGTCTCGATCATCATTTCTACCCGCGACAAGATTTCGGCGCTGCAGCGCTGTGTCGAGAGCCTGCTGGAAAAAACTTCGTACAGCGAGTACGAGCTGTTGCTGGTCGACAACGGCAGCGAGACAGCCGAGGCCCAAGCCTGGCTGGCCGGTATGGCGCAACTGGGCAGCGAGCGAGTGCGGGTGCTGACTTACCCGCAGCAAGGCAACGTCGCAGCCTTGCGCAATTTTGCCGTTGCCCAGGCGCGGGGCGAGTACGTGCTGCTACTCAACCCCTTTGCGGTGATCACTCAGGGTGACTGGCTTGACGAGTTGCTCAACCACGCCCAGCGTCCGGAAGTGGGCATCGTCGGTGCCAAGCTGTTCAATCCCGATGGCTATGTCTTGCATGCCGGGCTGGTACTGGGCTTGCAGGGGCCGGCCGGTGTGCCGTTCTATGGTCAGGCGATGCAGTCCGCCGGGTACATGTTCCGGTTGCAGGCGGTCCAGGACCTGAGTGCCGTCGGGGCTGATTGCCTGATGGTACGCAAGTCGGTGTTCGATGCGGTTGACGGTCTGGATGAGCAGAGCCTGCCGCGCACGCTGCACGAAGTGGACCTGGCCCTGCGCGTCGCCCGGCAAGGTTATCTGGTGGTCTGGACCCCTTACGCGGTGCTGGCGCTCGGCGCGCAACCCGTCGAGTCGGTCATTGATGAAGCCGCCATCTCACACAGCGAGCAGGAAAAAACCTTCTACAAGCGCTGGCTTCCGGTGGTTGCTCGTGACCCGGCCTACAATCCCAACCTGTCGTTGAATGGGGCCACCCGTTCGAGTTTCACCCTCGAGCCGGGCCTGCGCAGTGGTTGGAGTCCTTTCAGCAATAGCTCCTTGCCGAAAATTCTCGGGCTGCCGATCAATGCCTCCGCCGTCGGGCACTATCGTGTGACCCAACCGCTGATCGAACTCGAAGCGGCAGGCAGGGTGCAGGGGCAGATTCGCTATAGCGTGAACCTGCCGCCAATTGTTGAGATCGAGCGCCTGTCACCTGATGTGATTGTTCTGCAGGGGCGTTATTCCGAAGCGCCAATCAACGAGATGCCAGTGCTGCGTGACTACTTCAATGCGCGGCGAATCTATGAGCTGGATGACTACGTCATCGATGTTCCCCATCGCAATGCGCATATCCGCAACATGCCGGACAAGCATCAGATGGAGCGTCTGGTTCGCCGTGCGATCGGCATGTGCGATCGCGTCGTCGTCTCGACTCAGCCGTTGGCCAACGCATTGTCGGATATGCATCACGACATTCGTGTAGTGCCCAACATGCTGGCCAAAGAATTCTGGAGCAACCTGCGCAGCCAGCGCCGGACCTCGAAAAAGCCCCGCGTCGGCTGGGGCGGCGGTACCAGTCACCATGGTGACCTGGCGGTGATCGCTGATGTCGTGCGCGAACTGGCGGATGAAGTCGACTGGGTATTTTTTGGCATGTGCCCGGACGACCTGCTCCCGTACATGCATGAGTTTCACGGGGTGATTGCCCTCGACGCGTATCCGGCGAAACTGGCCAGCCTCAATCTCGATCTGGCCTTGGCGCCGCTGGAATTCCACATCTTCAACGACTGCAAGAGCAACCTGCGTCTGCTGGAGTACGGCGCCTGCGGTTATCCGGTGATTTGCACCAACACCGAGGCCTACCAAGGCTATCTGCCGTGCACACGGATCAAGACCAACACCACGGACGAATGGCTGCAGGCAATCCGCATGCATCTGGCTGACCCGGACGCCAGCTATCGCATGGGTGACGATTTGCGCGAAGTCGTGCTGCGCGACTACATCTTGCGTGGCGATAACTTGCGTTATTGGGAAAGCGGATGGCTGGCGGATTGATGCCCGCCAGTAGCGATGCGTTCGCCATGTCTGGCTGACAACTCAATCCAGCACTGTCGATCCTGCAACGGGATTGATGGTGAGCAACTTTGCTAAAGGCGAACCCGATTTTGGATTCGCCTTTTTTACGACTGCACCCAGCTGGCACCCACCTTCCCTAGATGGCGCGTTTCCTGCAAGTCCCCCTCAAATCGCCATAAAACGAGCGCTCGCGGGCATCCCACCTGCGCCCGAACCGGCAAAAAGGTTAGCCAGTAGGCCGCAACGCTCAAGAAAGCTGTGCGCAGCCCGGTGAAGAACAAGAGGGGAGACGATGAAGGCAGTTATTTTGGCGGGTGGCCTCGGCACCCGCATCAGTGAAGAGTCGCACCTCAAGCCCAAACCGATGATCGAGATCGGCGGCAAGCCAATTCTCTGGCACATCATGAAGCAGTATTCCGCCCACGGAATTCACGACTTCGTGATCTGCCTCGGCTACAAGGGCTACGCGATCAAGGACTTCTTCGCCAACTACTTCCTGCACACCTCCGACGTCACCTTCAACATGCGCGAAAACCGCATGGACGTGCACCAGAATTACAGCGAGCCCTGGAGCGTCACGCTCATCGACACCGGCGAAGAAACCATGACCGGTGGCCGTCTGCTGCGCGCTGGCCGTTACCTGCAGGATGAAGAAGCGTTCTGCTTCACCTACGGCGATGGCGTTTCCGATTTGAACATTCGCCAACTGGTCGATTACCACAAGGCTCACGGTCGCTTGGCGACCGTCACTGCGGTGCAGCCGCCGGGTCGCTACGGTGCCCTCGAACGCCAAGGCGATCAGGTCCTTGGCTTCACCGAAAAACCTCGTGGAGACGGTGGCTGGATCAACGGCGGTTTCTTCGTACTGTCGCCAAAAGTGTTGCCGTACATCGCGGGTGATGACACCACTTGGGAAGCGGAGCCATTGGCCCGCCTGGCCCAGGACGAACAGCTCAAGGCCTTCGAGCACGATGGCTTCTGGCAACCCATGGACACCCTGCGCGACAAGAACCATCTCGAAGCACTGTGGCAGAGCGGGGAGGCCCCATGGAAGCAATGGGCCTGAGTGCGGATTTCTGGCGCGGCAAGCGTGTGCTGGTTACCGGCCACACCGGTTTCAAGGGCAGTTGGCTGACCCTGTGGCTGCAAAGCCTCGGCGCGCAAGTCAGCGGTTTTTCACTGGATCCGTCGACCGAGCCGAGCCTGTTCGAACTCGCGCGGGTGCACGAAGGCATTGATGATCAGCGCGGTGATCTGCGTGACCTTGGTGCCTTGCTCGAAATCATTGCCGACACCGAGCCGGAGATCGTCCTGCACCTGGCCGCCCAGCCACTGGTGCGCGAAGGCTATCGCGATCCGCTCGGTACTTATTCCAGCAACGTCATGGGCACGCTCAACCTGCTCGAAGCGATTCGTCAGGTCGGCTGCGTACGTGCCTGTGTGCTGGTGACCACCGACAAGGTTTACGCCAACAAGGAATGGCTGTGGCCGTACCGCGAAGACGAAGCCCTCGGTGGTCATGATCCTTACAGCAGCAGCAAGGCCTGTTGCGAACTGTTGGCGCAGTCTTACGCGGCGTCTTTCTTCCCGGCGGACAAGTACGCCGAGCACGGTCTGGCCTTGGCCACGGCGCGTGCCGGCAACGTGTTGGGCGGCGGTGATTTTGCCCCTGAGCGGCTGATTCCCGATGTGCTGAAAGCCTGGACGGCAGACGAGCCGGTGACCCTGCGTTACCCGCACGCAGTGCGCCCATGGCAACACGCGCTGGAGCCATTGGCCGGTTATCTGCAACTGGCTGCCGGCCTCTACGAGCAAGGCCCGGAGTACGCCGGTGCCTGGAACTTCGGCCCCGGCGAGGCGGACATGTGCAGCGTCGGCGAAGTGGTCGAATTGCTCGCCAGCCGCTGGCCGCAAGCGCGCGGTCTGCGCATCGAGCCGAGCGAACTGCACGAGGCCGGTCTGCTGCGTCTGGACAGCAGCCGCGCACGCCAACTGCTCGGTTGGCAACCGCGCTGGACCTTGCAGCAATGCCTGACCCAGACCCTCGACTGGCATTTGGCGTGGCAGAACGGCGACGACATGCGCGCCGTCACCCTCGGCCAACTGAACCTGTACCGAGGCGCGTTGTGAGCGAGTTTTCCTTGCAGGCATTGCCGCTGGCCGGGCTGTTCAGCGTCCAGCACAAACGCTTCGAAGATCAGCGCGGGCACTTCGCCCGGTTGTTCTGCGAAGGCAGTCTGAGTGCGTTTGGCAGTGAGTTTCATATACGTCAGATCAACCATTCCTGCACCCGCGAGAAGGGCAGCGTGCGCGGTCTGCATTATCAGAACGCGAATGCGCCGGAAGCCAAACTGATCACCTGCCTGCGCGGTGAAGTGTGGGATGTGGCGGTCGATTTGCGTCCGGACTCGGAAACCTTTTTGCATTGGCACGCCGAGCATCTGAAGGCCGGCGACGGTCGCAGTCTGTTGATTCCGGCCGGGTTCGCCCACGGTTTCCAGACGCTGACCGAAGACGCCGAATTGCTTTACCTGCACAGCGCCGATTACGCCCCTGCGCATGAGGGCGGTCTGTCGGTGAATGATCCACGGCTGGCCATTGCCTGGCCGTTGCCTGTCAATAATTTGTCAGCGCGTGATTCCAGCCATCCCGCGCTCGATCAACACTTCGCTGGAGTGCGTCTATGAATTGCCGTGGGTGCGCCGCACCGCTGAGCCTGCCGCTGATCGACCTCGGCACCTCGCCACCGTCCAACGCCTACGTGCATGCCGATCGGCTGGAACAGTCCGAGCAATGGGTGCCGCTGAAGGTCGCCGTGTGCCAGCAATGCTGGCTGGTACAGACCGAGGATTACACCTCCGCCGACAGCCTGTTCGATGCCGAATACGCCTACTTCAGTTCGTTCTCCAGCACCTGGCTGGCCCATGCCGAGCGCTATGTGGCCGAGATGGTCGAACGCTTCGGCCTGACCGCTGACAGCCGCGTGGTCGAAGTCGCTGCCAACGACGGTTACCTGCTGCAATACGTCGCCGGTCGCGGTATTCCGTGTCTGGGCGTCGAGCCGACTCGCAGCACCGCGCAAGCGGCGCGGGAAAAGGGGCTGGACATTCGTGAGCTGTTCTTTGGTCGCGACACCGCCGCGCAGTTGAAAAGCGAAGGCTGGGGCGCCGACCTGATGGCCGCCAACAACGTGCTCGCGCATGTACCGGACATCAACGATTTCCTCGGTGGTTTCGCGGCACTGCTGAAACCGACCGGTGTGGCGACTTTCGAATTCCCGCAACTGTTGACGCTGATGGCCGGCGCGCAGTTCGACACGCTTTATCACGAGCACTATTCGTATCTGTCGCTGACGGCTGTGCAAACCCTGTGCGAACGCAACGGCCTGGAAGTCTTCGACGTCAGCCAGTTGAGCACTCACGGCGGATCGCTGCGGGTATTCGTGCAGCGCAAGGACGGCGAGCGTCGCCCGGTGCAACCAGCGGTGCAACAACAGTTGCAGGCTGAACTTGATGCAGGGGTGAAAACCCCCGAGTACTACGCGACCCTTGCGCCTGCCGCCGAACGAATCAAGCATGAACTGCTGCGCTTTTTGCTGCAGGCCAAGGCTGATGGTAAACGTGTGGTGGGTTACGGCGCGGCGGCGAAGGGCAACACCTTGCTCAACTACGCCGGGGTCAAACCGGACCTGCTCGCCTGGGTGGCCGATGCCAACCCGCACAAGCAGGGCAAGTTTCTGCCGGGCAGTCGCATCCCGATTGTTGCGCCGGCACAGATCGATATCGAAAAACCCGACTACGTGCTGGTGCTGCCGTGGAACCTGCTGCACGAAGTCAGTCAGCAACTGGCGCAGGTGCGTCAGTGGGACGGCCGCTTCGTGATGGCGGTGCCTGAGTTGAAAGTGCTGTGAAGGTCCTAGTAACCGGAGCCACGGGCTTCGTCGGTCGGCATCTGGTCGCGGCATTGCTGGCGCGCGGCTGTGTTGTTCGTGCAGTGGCACGCAACGCAGAAACCGCGCGGGGCATGCCGTGGATCAACGATGTCGAGTTCGTCGCGGCGGATATTCACGCCGACGATCTCGATATCGCCGCGTTGACCGAAGGCGTTGATGCGCTGGTTCATCTGGCCTGGCCGGGTTTGCCGAACTATCGGGCGCTGTTCCATTTCGAGCACAACCTGATGGCCGATTACCGCTTCATCAAGCGTGCGGTCGAGGCGGGGGTGAAGCAGGTTCTGGTCACCGGCACCTGCTTCGAGTACGGCATGCAAAGCGGCCCGCTCAGCGAAAACACCGAGCCAAGTCCGAGCAATCCGTACGGTCTGGCCAAGCACACCTTGCACCTGTTTTTGCAGAACTTGCAGCAAGAGCATCCGTTCACCCTGCAATGGGCGCGGCTGTTTTACCTGCACGGCGAAGGGCAGAACCCCAACAGTTTGCTCGCGGCGCTAGACCGTGCAGTCGATGCCGGTGAGGCGTCGTTCAACATGTCGGCCGGCGAGCAGTTGCGCGACTTTCTGCCAATCGAGACCGCTGCCGGTTACCTCGCCGCGATTCTGCATCAACGCGACTTCAGCGGCGTGATCAATTGCGCCAGTGGCCAGCCGATTTCAGTAAGAACCCTCGTCGAGCAACGCCTGCGCGAACGCGGCGCTTCGATTGATTTGAACCTGGGGCATTACCCCTACCCGACACACGAACCCATGGCGTTCTGGGCGGTGGTCGACCGTTTGCAAGATCTGCTTGAGGTGCAGCAGAGCAACTGATGTGCCTCGAAGCGAATGCCTTTGGCAGCGTGACTATCAAATGACTTTTCAGTGAGACCGGACAATGAGCGATAACGTAATCAAAGCCTTCGAGGCGGAGTGCCAGGCCGAAGTGATTGCCCAGGGCCAGGACAAGGACCTGAAGGCGTTGGCCCAGGAGTTCTACAACCAGTCGGCCAAACACAAATACACCTATCACTTTTCGTGGATGGGTCGTCCGATCATTCAATTGCCGCAAGACATGATGGCAATGCAGGAACTGATCTGGCGGATCAAGCCAGACCTGGTGATCGAGTGCGGTATCGCCCACGGCGGTTCGATCATTTACTACGCCTCGCTGCTCGAATTGCAGGGCCACGGCGAAGTGCTGGGCATCGATCGCGACATCCGTGCGCACAACCGTGAGGCCATCGAAAGCCATCAGATGATCAAGCGCATCAGCATGATCGAAGGCTCGAGCCTCGATCCGGCAGTGGTCGAGCAGGTTCGTCAGGCTGCGGCCGGCAAGAAAGTGATCGTGGTGCTCGACTCCAACCACACCCACGACCATGTCCTCGAAGAGCTGCGTCTTTATGCACCACTCGTCTCGGTGGACAGCTACTGCGTGGTCATGGACACCGTGGTTGAAGACATGCCGGCCGATGCCTTCCCGGATCGCCCGTGGGGTCCGGGTGACAACCCGAAAACCGCGGTTTGGGCCTACCTCAAAGAGAATCAGGATTTCGAGATTGACCAGCAGATGCAAGACAAGCTGCTGATCACGGTCGCCTCGGACGGTTATCTGCGTCGGGTTCGTTGATCCGTTCCATCATTAAAGTGTTTTTCGGGCGGTTTCGCCGGTAGTGGGGAGAAGTTATGCAAGGCAAGTACGGTTCTGAAAACAAGCAGCCATTGAGCGAGTTGCTGACGGTGGTACTGATCACCCACAACCGCCCGGCTTTTTTGCGTCGAGCGCTGCAGTACTACAGCGGCCTGCCTTGCAAGGTTTTGGTACTGGATTCTTCTTCCGAGCGCCCGGAAGGTGATTTTTCCGCGGTCGATTATCAGCACCTGCCGCAATTCGCCTACTGGGGGATGCAGGCCAAACTGACCTACGGCGTCGAGCAACTGACGACGCCGTATATGGTGTTCGCGGCTGACGACGATTTCATCCTGCATGAATCGCTGGCCGAGTCGGTCAACTTCCTGGAGGCCAACCGCGACTACGGGCTGTGCCACGGCTACTGCCTGATGTACCTGGCGCTGGCCGGCAGCGTCAGCTACTACCGACGCGACAAGAAAATCTGCGAAGACTACGCGTCGGAGCGTGCCGAGGATCGCGTTCTCGATTTCATGCACCAGTACGTGCCGCCGTTCTATGGCGTGTGCCGCACCTCGATCATCAAGGACTGGTACGCGGCATTGCCGCCGGGCACCAGTTTCGAATGGCAGGAAATCGGCCACACCTACTACCTGCTGGCGAACGCCAAGGCGCGCATTCTGCCGATTCCTTATGTCGTGCGCGAGATCAACATCGGTTTCTCCGACCACAACACCGAGGTCTACCACGCGCTGTCGTACACCGATACCAAGTCGGTGACCGAGCGCGAAGCCTTTGCCGAATTCCTCGCCTCCTTGCCGACCGGTATCACCGATCTCGACCAGGCGCAGCGCAAGGCGTTGGCCCTGGAAAGCTTCGCGGCCATGACGGACAGCCTGGTCTCCGGACGGGCGTTGACGACCGAGCTGATTTTCGAGTCCACCTGGAGCAACCTTACCAAGACACCAGAGCGCAAATTCGGGCCACGCCAATACGTCGAGATGCCTTTCTACAACGAGCGCTTTTTTGACTTGCTGACCCAGTTCGAGTTTTTGCTGCACGCGATGCCGGCCGGTCGCATTCAACTGGAAAAACTCGAGGGTGTGTGGACCCGGCAGGAATACCTGCTGCAGGCACGCAATAACGATACGGCGCAAAGTGTCGTCGACCGGTTGTGGCAGGCCCATGACAGCAACGCGTTCAACCGCGCTGTGCTCAAGCGTCTGACGGCGCAACTGCAAACCCTGGGCGAAGAAGAGCAAGCGCAGAAGATAGCTGAGTGGGATGCTCGTCTGGCGGCAGTGGCGGACACCGATCATTACCCGGTCTTCAGCAAGATGCGCTCGGGCCGTTTGCTCGACTGGCTGGCGGCTCGCAAGCCGGACGCCGAACAGGCTGCGTTGATTGCCAGGCATCTGGCGGCGAACAATGGCGGTCCACAATTCGGCATCTTCCTGCTGGATCTGGACAACAACGTCGAGAAGCTGCAAGTGACACTCGACAGCCTCGTCGAAGGTCACAGCAAGGCTTTCAAAATCGTCGTCTTCACCACGGGCGAGCCGCAGAGCGCGACCACCGCTCAGAACACCTTGCACTTTGTCCGGGTCACGCCGGGCAGCCTCGTCGACAAACTGAACCTGAGCGCCGCGCAATCTCCATGCGACTGGTTGCTGCTGGCGAACGTGGGTGATGAATTCACGCCGAGCGGCCTGCTGCGCGCCGGCCTGGAACTGATGTCGGCCACGGGGCTTCGCGCGGTGGCCACTGATGAAATCCAGCGCACTGAAGAAGGTGCGCTGGTGGACGTGTTCCGCCCTGGCTTCAATCTTGATTTGCTGCAGAGCATCCCGTCGCTGATGGCACGCCATTGGCTTGTGCGCCGCGACGTGCTGCTGGAGGTCGGCGGTTATCAGGCCGACTTCAGCAAAGCGATGGAGTTCGACCTGCTGCTGCGCATCATTGAGCAGGGCGGCCTCGACGGTCTGGCGCATCTCGACGAGCCGTTGTTGATCACACAAGCAGCAGCGCTGGAAGAAAACGCCCACGAGCGTCAGGCGTTGTTGCGCCATCTGGGCAATCGTGGCTACCAGGCCAAAGTGACTTCGGCGGCGCCGGGCACCTGGCAGGTTGATTACCGCCACACTGAACAGCCGATGGTGTCGATTATTCTGCCGGTCATTGATGACTTGCCAGTGATGCGCCGCTGCCTGGAAGGCCTGCTGCTCAGAACCCGCTACAACCGTTATGAAGTACTGGTGGCGGCAAACGCTAATCAGTCGGCAGCGGTCAATGACTGGCTGGGTGCATTGCGCCATCCGAAAGTGAATGTCTTGCGCGCCGATCAAACACTCGGCGAAGTGGCGCTGTATAACGCTGCCAGCGAGCAGGCGCAGGGTGAATACCTGGTGCTGCTGGCCGCTGACGCAGAAGTCGTCAACCCGAACTGGCTCGACTCGTTGCTCAACCATGCCCAGCGTCCGGAAGTCGGGATCGTGGGTGCCAAACTGGTCAGCCGTGACGGGAAAATCTCCCAGGCGGGTTTGATTCTCGGTCTGAACGGTGGCGTCGGTTCGGCGTTCATTGGCGAGAAACACAGTGCTGCGGGTTACATGCAGCGCCTGTCGGTCGAGCAGAACTATTCGGCCGTGTCGAAGGTGTGCCTGATGGTGCGCAAAGAGTTGTTCAACGCGCTCGGTGGTCTGGATGAAGTGACCTTCGCTGATGGCTTCAGCGATGTTGATCTGTGCCTCAAGGCCGGGCAGGCTGGTTACCTCACCGTGTGGACGCCGCTGGTCCAGGTGTTGCACACCGGTGAATTGCCGCAAGCCCCTGAGGCGCTGGCCGCATTGCGCGAGAAATGGAGCAGCGCTTTTGCCCAGGACCCGGCTTACAACGCCAACCTGGCCCTGACCGGCAAAGGCTTTACCCTGGCTGAAAACACTTCGATCAATTGGTCGCAGTTGCTGGCTTGAGTCCGTCGGACAGGGAACAGGAATTACACATGTTCAACGGTAAATCGATCTTCATCTCCGGCGGCACGGGCTCGTTCGGGCGCAACTTCATCCGCCGCTTGCTGGAGCAGTACCAGCCCAAGCGCGTGGTGGTGTTCTCCCGTGATGAGCTCAAGCAATACGAAATGCAGCAGACGTTCAACGCGCCGTGCATGCGTTACTTCATCGGTGACGTGCGTGACGCTGACCGCCTGCGTCAGGCCATGCGCGGCATCGATTACGTGGTGCATGCCGCCGCGTTGAAGCAGGTGCCGGCGGCTGAGTACAACCCGACCGAATGCATCCGCACCAACGTCAACGGCGCGGAAAACATCATCGCCGCGGCGATCGACAACGGTGTGAAAAAGGTTGTGGCGCTGTCCACCGACAAGGCTGCCAGCCCGATCAATCTGTACGGCGCGACCAAGTTGCTCTCGGACAAATTGTTCGTCGCCGCCAACAACATTGCCGGCGAGCAGGAAACCCGGTTTGCCGTGGTGCGCTACGGCAACGTGGCCGGTTCACGGGGCTCGGTGGTGCCGTTTTTCAGCAAGCTGATCGCCGATGGCGCGCAAGAGCTGCCGATTACCGACGAGCGCATGACACGGTTCTGGATCACCCTCGACCACGGTGTGCAGTTCGTGCTCGACAGCTTCGCGCGGATGCACGGTGGCGAAGTGTTCGTGCCGAAGATTCCGTCGATTCGCATCGTCGATCTGGCCCGTGGCATGGCTGAACATCTGCCGCACAAAAACGTCGGCATTCGTCCCGGGGAAAAACTCCATGAGTTGATGGTGCCGCTGGACGATGCGCGGATGACTATTGAGTTCGAGGATCACTACACCATCCAGCCGTCGATTCGCTTTACCAGCGTCGATGTCGATTTTGCCGTCGACAAACTTGGCGAGCATGGGCGTGCGGTGAGTGAAGATTTTGAGTATCGCTCCGACACCAATCCGCACTACCTCTCGGTCGGACAGATCGCGGCGCTGCACGCGAAGCTCTCGGTATGATCCCTTACGGCCGGCAGAGTCTCGATCAGTCGGACATCGATGCCGTCGTTGAGGTGTTGCAGTCGGACTGGTTGACCCAAGGGCCGACCATCGAGCGCTTCGAGCAGGCTGTGGCCGAGCGTTGCCAGGCTGATTTCGCCGTGGCGGTGTGCAACGCCACGGCGGCGCTGCACATTGCGTGTCTGGCGGCGGGGCTTGGCCCGGGCGACCGCCTGTGGACCACGCCGAATACATTCCTGGCATCGGCCAATTGCGGGCGTTACTGCGGCGCCGACGTGGATTTTGTCGACATCGATCCGCTGACCTGGAACCTCGATGCTTACGCGTTGGCGGCGAAACTGGATCAGGCTGAACAGGACGGCAAACTGCCAAAAGTCTTGGTGGCGGTGGCGTTTTCCGGGCAGAGCTGCGACATGCGCAAGATTGGCGAGCTGGCCGAGCGCTACAACTTCACCGTGATCGAAGATGCCTCCCACGCGGTCGGCGCTTCTTACGCCGGGCGTCCGGTGGGTTGCGGTGAGTTTGCGGCAATGACCGTGTTCAGTTTCCATCCGGTGAAGATCATCACCAGTGCCGAGGGCGGCATGGTCCTGACCAATCGCCCGGCCCTGGCCGAGCGCCTGCAACGCCTGCGCAGCCATGGCATGACCCGCGATTCGCAGCAGATGACCGAGCCCAGCCACGGCCCTTGGTACTACCAGCAGATCGAGCTGGGCTTCAATTACCGGATCACCGATCTGCAAGCCGCGCTGGGCTTGTCGCAACTGGCCAAGCTGGATGACTTCATCGCTCGGCGTCGTGAGTTGGCAGCGCGCTACGAGCAGTTGCTGACGTACTTGCCGCTGACGTTACCCAGCGCTCAACCGGACGCGGAATCAGCCTGGCATTTGTATGTGGTGCGCTTGCAGACCGAGCGCATCAACCTCAGTCACCGCCAGGTGTTCGAGGGCTTGCGCGCGGCCGGCATCGGCGTGAATCTGCACTACATTCCGGTGCATCTGCAGCCTTACTATCAGGCACTGGGTTTTGCCGAGGGCGACTTTCCCGAAGCCGAACGCTATTACGCCGAGGCGATCAGCCTGCCGATGTTTCCGCTGCTGACCGAGGAGCAGCAGGATTACGTGGTCGAGCAATTGCGCCGGCTGCTGATTGAGGAGTAGGGCAACGTGAGCAACATTGCAATCATCCCGGCGCGCGGGGGCAGCAAACGCATCCCGCGCAAGAATCTTGCGCCGTTCGACGGCGTGCCGATGATTGTCCGTTCGATTCGTACGGCGCTGGATTCGGGCTTGTTCGATCAAGTCGTCGTCAGTACCGATGACGAAGAAATCGCCGAGGTCGCGCGGGTGCACGGGGCTGATGTGCCGTTTTTGCGCCCGGCCGATCTGGCGGATGATTTTACCGGCACCGCAGCGGTGATCGTGCATGCCTTGCAGCAACTGCCGGCCTTTGATTACGCCTGCTGCGTGTACGCCACGGCGCCCTTGTTGCAGGCGCGTTATCTGCGTCAGGGCTTTGAGTTGCTGGCGCAACAGCCGGATAAATCCTTCGCCTTCTCCGTGTGCAACTTCGGGTTCCCGGTGCAGCGTGCGCTGACGCTGGACGGGCAGGGCGCGTTGACGGCGTTGTATCCCGAGTTTCGCAACACCCGTTCGCAGGATCTGCCCGAAGCGTTTCAGGATGCCGGGCAGTTTTATTGGGGCCGCACGGATGCGTGGCTGCGCGGCGAGGTGGTCTATTCGCCCGTCAGCCTGCCGGTGATTTTGCCCCGGCATCTGGTGCAGGACATCGATACGCCTGAAGACTGGAAACGTGCCGAATACCTTTACGCCGCGCTCAAGGCCGGCGGAGAGTTGCAATGAGAATCCTGATTCGCGCCGACGCCTCACCCACCATCGGCAGCGGCCATATCGCCCGCTGCCTGACGCTGGCGCGGGTGCTGCGCAAGCAGGGCAGTCATGTCGCGTTTGGCTGTCGGCAGTTGCCGGGGCATCGACTCGATGCTCTGAGCGCCGAAGGTTTCGAGACGTTCGCACTGCCTGAATTTTATCCCGATGAAGACCCGCAGCAGGCCATCGAGTCGATGCTGCCGTGGCAGGCCGACATTGATGCGTTGGATTTGCTGCTGGAAGATCACGCCGAATTCGACTGGATAATCGTCGATCATTACGGCCTCGATCATCACTGGCAGACCGCCGCACGGCGTTGGGCGCCGCGTATTGCTGCCGTCGACGATCTCGCCACTCGGCGCTACAGCGTTGATTTGCTGCTCAATCAGAATCTGTCCGGCCTCAGCGATAACTACACGCCGCTGTTGCCCGAGGGCTGCCGCACACTGCTCGGCCCGCGTTATGCCATGTTGCGTGAAGAGTTCGATTGCCCGGCGATCGAAATCAAACCCGAAGCCCGGCGAGTGCTGGTGAACTTCGGCGGTTTCGACGCGGCGATGCAGACCCATCACGCGATGTTGGCGTTGGCCGATTTTACTGAACTTGAAGTGGACTTCGTCGCCGGTGTCGACAACCCGGCATGGGCGCAGATGCAGGCACTGGCGCAAACGCGGCCAAACTGGCGTCTGCACAGTTTTGTCAGCGATTTCCATCAACCCATGACCGAGGCCGATCTGTTTATCGGCGCCGGTGGCGGCACCAGTTGGGAGCGTGCGGCGTTGGGTTTGCCGACGATCTGTATAGCGGTGTCGAATAACCAGCAGGTCAACGGTGAAGTCATGGCGGCAGCGGGCGCACATGTATTCATGGGTGCGCGCGAGCAGGTCAGCGTTGCGCAGTTGCGTGACGCGATTGGTTTTGTCGCCGCTAATTTTTATCTGCGCCAGAGCCTGGCCGAACGTTCTCGGCAAATGGTCGATGGGCGCGGTGCATTGCGAGTCGCCGCGGCATTGGCCGATGGTGTGCTCAAGTCAAGTGACGCCACACTGGACGATGCGCAATTGCTGCCCGACGGGCCGAACTCCAGTTTGAATAAAGGGAACACCGTTCATGAGTAGTTTCAAGATTGGCGACCGTCTGATCGGTGCCGATGCGCCGCCGTTCATCATTGCCGAGATGAGCGGCAATCATAACCAGTCGCTGGACGTGGCCCTGCAAATTGTCGAAGCCGCCGCCAAGGCCGGCGCGCACGCGTTGAAACTGCAAACCTACACCGCCCAGACCATGACGCTGGATCTGGCGGAAGGCGAGTTCTTCATCAAAGACCCGGGCAGCCTGTGGGCCGGCACTTCTTTGTATGACTTGTACGAGCAGGCTCACACACCGTGGGAATGGCATGCGCCGATCTTCGCTCGCGCCAAGGAGCTGGGGATGCTCGCGTTCTCGACGCCGTTCGACGACACGGCTGTGGATTTTCTCGAAAGCCTCGACGTGCCGGCGTACAAGATCGCCAGTTTTGAAAACACCGACCTGCCGTTGATTCGCCGTGTCGCCGCCACCGGCAAGCCGCTGATCATCTCCACCGGCATGGCCAGCATCGCCGAACTTGATGAAACCGTGCGCGCCGCCCGTGCAGCCGGGTGCAAGGATCTGGTGTTGCTCAAATGCACCAGCACTTATCCGGCGACTCCGGCAAACAGCAATGTGCGGACGATCCCGCACCTGCGTGATTTGTTCGGTTGTGAAGTGGGGCTGTCCGATCACTCGATGGGCGTTGGCGTCTCGGTGGCGGCCGTGGCGCTCGGCGCGACGGTGGTGGAAAAGCACTTCACCCTCGACCGTTCGGCGGGCGGGGTGGATGCCAGTTTCTCGCTGGAGCCGGCCGAGATGGCCAGCCTGGTGGTGGAAACCGAACGCGCATGGCAAGCGCTCGGCAAGGTGCAATACGGCGCAACCGAAGCCGAACTCAAGTCGGTGGTGTATCGCCGCTCGCTGTACGTGACCGCCGACATGGCCGCCGGTGACCCCTTTACGCAGGACAATTTGCGCGCCATTCGCCCCGGCCTCGGCCTGCCGCCTAAGCACACCGATGCCGTGCTCGGGCGCTGCGCTCGCGCGTCGATCAAGCGCGGTACGCCGCTGGATTGGTCATTGGTCGAATAACCCAATCTGTAATGGATTCGGCAAAATAGCGTGACCTGCGAGTCATAACGCGCATCTTCACTGTATTGTATTGATCGGGGAGATGGCGCCTGGCCCTTTTTTGGTTCCAGTGATAGCCCTTTGCGCTCCCCTTGGTTGCCCGTCGTGGCAACCATTTTCTGTTTGTCGGCGCCCCTCAAATCCTTGCGAGCGGTGGTCTTGGGCTGTTTTTTATTGGGAAGCCGTAATGATTGGCATAAAAAGCATTGCGAGCTACGTTCCTGTAGCCGGCGTGGACAATTACGCACAAGGTGCAAAATTCGAGAAGGATGAAGAGTTCATCCTTGGCAAGATTGGCTCGGCATTCCTGCCGCGCAAAGACGCTGATCAAGAAACCTCCGATCTGTGCGTGGAAGCAGCCAATGCGCTGTTTGCCAGCAACCCTGGACTGAAGCGTGAATCGATCGATGCCTTGATCGTTGTCACCCAGAACGGTGATGAAGAAGGCTTGCCGCACACTGCTGCGATCGTGCAGGACAAACTCGGTCTGCCGACCAATGTCGCCGCGTTCGATATTTCGTTGGGCTGCTCCGGTTATGTCTACGGCATCTACGCGATCAAGGGCTTCATGGAGGCCGCCGGCCTGAAGAACGGCCTGCTGATCACCGCCGATCCGTATTCAAAAATCGTTGACCCGGAAGACCGCAACACCACCATGCTGTTCGGTGATGCGGCCACCGCGACCTGGATGGGTGAAAATCCGACCTGGGCGCTGGGCAAGGCCAAGTTCGGCACTGACGGTTCCGGCGCGCCACACCTGAAAGTCACCGATGGTGTGTTCTTCATGAACGGTCGTCAGGTGTTCAACTTTGCGCTGCTCAAAGTCCCGGCGCACTTGCACGAGTTGCTCGATGATTCCGGCCTCAACGCTGATGACATCGACGCCTTCTGCATTCACCAGGGCAGTGCGGCGATTGTCGATGCCGTGGCGCGACGCTTTGAAGGTGAGCCTGAGAAGTTCATCAAGGACATGGTCGAGACCGGCAACACCGTGTCGTCGAGTATTCCGCTGCTACTGGAAAAGCACGTAATCGATTCCGCCTGGCAGCGCGTCGCGCTCAGTGGTTTCGGTGTCGGTCTGTCGTGGGGCTCGGCGATCATCTTCCGCCCCTGAGCCTGATTAAAAACGGCGGATACAAAAATAGCGTTCAAGGTTAACCTTGAACGCTATTTTTTTGCCTGAAACGGAGCGCGAGGCGCCATGAGCGAGTTTTTCCAGGCCAACGCCGAAGTCCTTCAGCGCCGCTGGCCGGCGCTGTTCGAGCGCTTGATGGCCGAAGACAGTGCGGCGGTTCAGGCTGAGTTGGTGCAGGGGCTGGGTTCGACTCTGAGCGTCAATGGCGTTCAACTCACCAGTCGCCATGACCGTACTCACGAAGCTCGTGTTCAGGCAGTCAGCTTGGCGGATAAAGCGCAATTGCATGTCTACGGCACCGGCCTAGGCGATTTGCCTGCGGTGTTGCTGGAGCGCGCCGGGCTTGAGCGGTTGTATGTGCATATTCTCAATGGCGCTCTGTTTGCGCTGGTCGTGCAGTTGCTTGATCAGCGCCAGTGGCTGGACGATCCGCGCGTGGAACTGTTTTACGCCGGTGATCTGTCTGATATCTGCACGCCGTTTTTTGCCCTGCCGGCCGAGATGCTGCTGGCTGATGACTTCAACGCAAAGATCCGTGATCGACTGGTCAGTGAAGTGCACCTGAGCTTCAACAATCGTGAATTCGATCCGCGGTCGCCGGTCATTCAGCAACGCTTGCAGGATTGCTTGCCAATGCTGCTGGGCGATGACGATGTGGCGCAACTGTTCGGCACTTGCGTCGACCGGGACGTCTACGTGATCGCCACGGGGCCGACGCTGGAGGGGCATTTTGAACGGCTGGCGAAAGTGCGGGCTCAGGCGCAGCGTCCGCTGTTCATCTGTGTCGACACCGCTTATCGACCGCTGCGTGAGCACGGTGTGGTGCCGGATCTGGTGGTGAGCATCGATCAGCTCATCAGCTTCCGTCATCTGCCATTTGAACAGTCCGAAGGCATTCCTCTGGTCTATTTGCCGATGAGCGACCCCGAGGTTTTGCGCGCCTGGAAGGGCAAGCGCTACGGCGGCTATTCCGCCAGCCCGGTTTATGCCGCATTGCGCGAGGAATATCCGCGAGGCGAACTGCATGTCGGCGGCAGTGTGATTCATCCGGCGGTGGACCTTGCCGTGAAAATGGGCGCGACGCGCATCACTCTGTTTGGCGCCGACTTCGCCTTCCCGATGAACAAGACCCATGCTGGCTGGAATGACGGTGAACTTGGGCCGAGTGTGAATCAGGCGCGGCATTGGGTGCGTGACGGGCATGGTCAGCGCGTCAGCACACAACTGAACTTCCGTGGCTATTTATGTGTTCTGGAACGCTACATCGCCGCCCATCCCCAGGTTGAGTTTTTCAATAGCAGCAGAGCGGGCGCGCTGATCGCCGGCACACAATTCAATCAGGAGTTTGTGCAATGACGGCAATGGCGCAATGCATCAACGAGTGCCGCGAGTGCGCAAGTCTGTTTCGACTGGGACGTGACGTCGAGGCGGCGCTAAGCATGGTCGAGGTCTTCGAGGGTGCGCAGCAGTTACTGCAGTCCGCGCCTGCGGATGTCCAGCAGATGTGGGCGCAGGTGCTGACGCAAATGCTCGATTGTCAGGAGCGCCAGGACTGGTTGGGGCTGGCGGACTCCATGGAGTACGAACTGATCGAACTGCTGACGGCCATGCCAGCCTGAGGGCGGGCAACCGCGCTGGCCCGCAGGTTTGCGCAGTGGTCGGTTTTATGGCGTCATTTTTTCGAAAGTGAGGGGCGGCTAAGCCTTTGTTTTCTCTGGGGTGGCAGGGTGATGGCAAATATTTTTTAAAAAGCCCTCAAGCAACCTGCATTCCCGACGATAACTATTACGAAGGTTCTCTAGGCCATACCCGGCGGTTGCCAGGGCCGGAAGCCGCAGTACCCAACCAACGAGGAATTCGTCATGGCTTTAACAGTAAACACCAACACCACATCGTTGAACGTTCAGAAAAACCTGAACAAAGCTTCCGACGCTCTGTCGACTTCGATGCAGCGCCTGTCTTCCGGCCTGAAAATCAACAGCGCTAAAGACGACGCCGCTGGCCTGCAGATCTCCACCCGTATGCAATCGCAAATCCGCGGTGGCAACCAGGCTATCCAGAACGCCAACGACGGTATCTCCGTTGCTCAGACCGCTGAAGGCGCTCTGCAAGCTACTACCGACATCCTGCAGCGTATGCGTGAACTGGCTGTTAAAGCACGTACCGGCACCAACGGCACTGCTGACCAGAAAGCAACCAACCTTGAATTCGCCGATATGTCCGACGAAATCAGCCGTATCGCTGCTTCCACCAACCTGAACGGCAAAAACCTGCTGGACGGTTCGGCTGGTACTGTGACTCTGCAAGTTGGCGCAAACACTGGTACTGCCAACCACATCGACCTGGTACTGAGCTCCAAGTTCGACGCCGTGAGCCTGTCCGTAGACAAAGGTACTCTGGCTCTGACCGGTACTGACGCTGCTACCGCCGGTACCAATATCGACGCCGCTATCACTGCAATCGACGCTGCTATCGCTGCGATCGGTGATACCCGTGCCAGCCTGGGTGCTTCGCAAAACCGTCTGACCAGCACCATCTCCAACCTGCAGAACATCGTTGAGAACACCACTGCTGCACAGGGTCGTGTACAAGACACCGACTTCGCCGCAGAAACTGCTAACCTGACCAAGCAGCAAACTCTGCAGCAGGCTTCGACCTCCGTTCTGGCTCAAGCCAACCAACTGCCTTCCGCTGTACTGAAACTGCTTCAGTAATATCGGAACAAGTTTGGGCGGGGGAGTGCGCTAGTCGTGCTCTCTCGCCTTTTTACGTCAGGAGGTGATGAGCATGGACATGAGCGTGAAGCTTAACCTGTCTTATCCGGCTCCCAAGCCAGTAACGCCGGTTGCTGACAAACCGTCAGAGAGGCCTGAAGTTACCAAGGCTGAAGCTCCGGTCGCTGCCAAGAGTCAGGATACGGACGATGCCAAGTTGAAACTGGCAGTGCAGGAGATCGAGAAGTTTGTTCAATCGATCAAGCGCAATCTGGAGTTCTCCATCGATGAGCATTCCGGGAAGGTCATCGTCAAGGTGATCGCAAGCGAGACGGGTGAAATCGTTCGACAGATTCCCTCCGCAGAAGCCCTCAAGCTGGCAGACAGCCTCGCCAACGCAAGTCATGTGTTGTTCGACGCCAAGGCCTGATAGCTGGCATGAATAATGTTTGTACGTTCTCAAGATGCGTGTAACGGTCAAAAGAATGGCAACAATCTGAAGGGAGATGCACATGGCAAGTCCAATTCTACCGGGTTCCGGACTGGGTTCCGGCCTGGACATCGGGGCGATCGTTACTGCGCTGGTCAACGCCGACAAGGCACCAAAGCAGACGCAAATCGATACCGCGACCAAAGCCAACACGCTGAAGATTTCCGGTATCGGTTCGTTGAAGAGCGCGCTGACCGCGTTCCAGACGGCAATGACCAATCTGGGCAGCAAGACCAATCCTGCATTTGCCGGCTTCACCGCGACTTCGGCCAATACCGCCGTTTTGAACGCCACCGCCGATAGCACCGCGGTTTCGGGTAATTACAGTGTTGTCGTGAATCAGCTGGCCACCGGCTCGAAAGTCGCCAGTGCCTCTTTTGCCGGCGGCGCCGCCAGTGCCATTCCGACTGGTACCCTGAAAATCAGTCAAAATGGCACTGATTACAATGTGGACATCCCGGCCAATGCCACCTTGCAGACCACCCGTGACGCCATCAACAAGGCTCAGGGCGCCAACGGCATCTCCGCCAACATTGTGACCGACAGCACCGGTGCTTCGCGTCTGGTGATCAGTTCGAACAAGACCGGCGAAGGTTCCGACCTCACCGTCAGCGGTATTGCCGGTCTGGAAATTGATGGCACCAAGCCGCTGGGGACTAGTCCTGCGGCAGGTGCTGCGGGCGCCGTCAACGGCGTTGCACAAGATGCCAAGCTGACCATCGACGGTCTTCAGGTCAGCAGCAAGAGCAATACGGTGACCGGTGCAATCAGTGGTCTGACGCTGAATCTGACAACGGTCAGCGCTGGCGCGCCAGCGGCGGGCACCCCGACTGTTATCGGCGTGGATGCCAACACCAAGGGTCTGCAGGCCTCGATTCAGTCGTTTGTCGACGCTTACAACACGTTGAAAACTACCATCGACACCTTGTCCAAGGCGACGCCGGACGAAGATGGCAAGCTGACCGTACAAGCGGCTTTCACTGGCGATGCGATGCCGCGTTCGCTGATTGCCAGCGTTCGTGCCGAGTTGACGGCGCCGGGTGCTGGTGGTCCGCTGGCCGTGCTGTCCCAGCTGGGTGTGATGACCGACCGCAACACCGGTAACCTGACGTTTGATACCAGCGCGTTCACCAAAACCATGGCCCAGCCAGGCATGACTGGCGAGGTTCAACAATTGTTCTCCGGCACCGACGACACCAATGGTCTGTTGGCGCGTATGAGCAAAGCGGTGGACCCGTACCTCAAGCCGCCAGCGGACGATAAGCTCGGCACCGGTTTGCTTGATCAGCGCATGGCGATTCTCACCAAGAACACACGCAACCTGACCAACCAGCAACTGGCGCTGGACTTGCGTGTCGCCAACCTGACCAAGGTGTTGACTGCCAAGTACAATGCCATGGACTTGCTGGTAGGGCAGATGAAGGCCACAGCCAGCAACATCACGTCATTCTTTAGTACGCTGAACGCTCAGCAATCCGCGAAGTAACAGGCAAGCACGACAAAAACCCGGCTACGCTTTATCGGCGTGTGCCGGGTTTTTGTCTTATTGATCTAAAGTTCTGTGACTCGTTGGCGATACACTGGTTATACGAGTCATTGTGGCAATGAGGTAGAACATGAACCCAATGTTAGCCCTTCGGCAATATCAGAAAGTCGGCGCGCATGCGCAGACGTCCGAAGCGAGTCCGCACCGTCTGGTGCAAATGCTGATGGAAGGCGGCCTGGAGCGCATCGCTCAGGCCAAAGGCGCCATCGAGCGCAAGGACATTTCTGCCAAATGCACGGCCATCAGCAAGGCCGTTGGCATTATCGGCGGCTTGTGTGAAGGCCTGGATCTGGAAAATAGTGCCGATTCGGTGGGTGAGCTCAACCAGCTTTACATCTACATGATGAAGCGACTTGCCGAAGCCAACGTCAAGAGTGATCCGCAGATTCTCGACGAAGTTGCCGGCCTGCTGCGCACCGTAAAAGAAGGCTGGGACGGCATCGCTCCATCAGGCCCCCAGTTCTAAGGAGATCACCATGAGTCTTGTATTGCAGCGAATTGCCGATACCCGTGAAGCATTGGTCAGTGCCTTGGCCGAGCGCAATTGGGAAGCCATTGGCGAGTTGGATCTGGCTTGCCGTTCCTGCATGGAAGACGTCTTGAGTGAGGCTTCGATGGACGAGGTCGCGTTGCGCGATAACCTTGAGGAGTTGCTCCATGTCTACAAGGAGCTTCTTGAGGTGGCCATGGGGGAGCGGCAGGCGATAGCCAACGAGATGTCGCAGATCACCCAAGCGCAGAAGGCGGCAAAGGTTTACCATCTGTTTGGCTAATTAACCTCCAGTTAATCCAGGCATGTGCGCCATAAATTTGACTGTGCACGGTTTTTTGACTTAACTAGTGGCTGTTTTCAGATTTCAGGCGTCTACAGGCACATGGTGTCCTGCAAGCGTGTCGCTTGCCCCATTTTTCGGGCATTGAGTTGACTAGGGAAGTTGCTATTGCATGTGGCGTGAAACCAAAATTCTGCTGATCGATGACGATAGCGTTCGCCGCCGCGACCTGGCGGTGATTCTAAATTTTCTCGGCGAAGAAAATTTACCCTGCGGCAGCCATGACTGGCAGCAGGCAGTCGGCTCTTTGTCGTCTAGTCGTGAGGTCATTTGCGTACTGATCGGGACTGTAAATGCTCCTGGCGCGCTTTTGGGCTTGCTAAAGACACTCTCAACCTGGGATGAGTTCCTTCCGGTTTTGTTAATGGGCGATAATTCTTCCATCGACTTGCCTGAAGACCAGCGTCGCCGAGTACTTTCGACCCTCGAAATGCCGCCCAGCTACAGCAAATTGCTCGACTCTCTGCACCGTGCCCAGGTCTATCGCGAGATGTACGACCAGGCCCGCGAGCGTGGCCGTCATCGCGAACCCAATCTGTTTCGCAGCCTCGTCGGCACCAGCCGGGCAATTCAGCACGTGCGTCAGATGATGCAGCAAGTGGCCGACACCGATGCCAGCGTGCTGATCCTCGGCGAGTCGGGCACCGGCAAGGAAGTGGTCGCGCGCAACCTGCATTACCACTCCAAGCGCCGCGACGGGCCATTCGTACCCGTCAACTGCGGGGCGATCCCGGCCGAGTTGCTGGAAAGCGAACTGTTCGGCCACGAGAAGGGCGCCTTCACTGGCGCCATCACCAGCCGAGCCGGCCGTTTTGAGCTGGCCAACGGCGGTACGCTGTTCCTCGACGAAATTGGCGACATGCCGCTGCCGATGCAGGTCAAACTGCTGCGCGTGCTGCAAGAGCGCACCTTCGAGCGCGTGGGTAGCAACAAGACCCAGAGTGTCGACGTGCGCATCATTGCCGCGACCCACAAGAATCTCGAAAGCATGATCGAGATCGGCACATTCCGCGAAGATCTCTACTACCGCTTGAACGTGTTCCCGATCGAGATGGCGCCGCTGCGCGAGCGTGTCGAAGACATCCCGCTGCTGATGAACGAACTGATCTCGCGCATGGAACACGAAAAGCGCGGTTCGATCCGTTTCAACTCGGCGGCAATCATGTCGCTGTGCCGTCACGGCTGGCCGGGCAACGTCCGCGAACTGGCCAACCTGGTGGAGCGCATGGCGATCATGCATCCGTACGGGGTGATCGGCGTGGTCGAGTTGCCGAAGAAATTCCGCTACGTCGACGACGAAGACGAGCAATTGGTCGACAGCCTGCGCAGCGATCTTGAAGAGCGCGTGGCAATCAACGGTCATACGCCGGACTTCACCGCCAACGCCATGTTGCCGCCGGAAGGCCTGGACCTGAAGGACTACCTCGGTGGTCTGGAACAGGGCCTGATTCAGCAGGCGCTGGACGATGCCAATGGTATTGTGGCGCGCGCGGCAGAGCGCTTGCGCATTCGGCGTACCACGCTCGTGGAGAAGATGCGCAAGTACGGCATGAGCCGGCGCGACGGTGACGAACAGGCGGAGGATTGACGCCTGTTTTTCAACTGCTTCATTTATAAGCAGTTTTTTTTAGGCACGGGTATTGCTACATCCCTCGCAACGTTCCGTTTAACTGACGGTCAGCCAAGCGAGAGAGCACAATGCCCCAAGCCGCCCAGATCTCTGCCTCCAATCCCGAGGGGCAACCTTCGTCCGTAGAGCAGGCAAGCCGCCAGGGTCTTGAGCAGGCTTTCGAGCTGTTCAGTCAGATGTCGAGCCAACTGACCGACTCCTACAGCATGCTTGAAGCGCGGGTCACCGAGCTTAAGGGTGAACTGGCCGTGGTCAGTGCCCAGCGCATGCAGGAGCTGGCGGAAAAAGAACGTCTGGCCAACCGTCTGCAAAATCTCCTTGATCTGTTACCCGGTGGCGTCATCGTAATTGATGGTCACGGCATCGTGCGCGAAGCCAATCCTGCCGCCATCGACTTGCTCGGTCTGCCGCTGGAGGGCGAGTTGTGGCGCCATGTCATCGCTCGCTGCTTCGCCCCGCGTGAAGACGACGGTCACGAAATCTCCTTGAAAAACGGTCGACGCCTGTCGATTGCCACGCGTTCGCTGGATGCCGAGCCTGGGCAATTGGTGTTGCTCAACGACCTGACAGAAACCCGTCATCTGCAAGATCAACTGGCGCGCCACGAACGTCTGTCCTCGCTGGGGCGAATGGTGGCCTCGCTGGCTCATCAGATCCGCACGCCATTGTCCGCCGCTTTGCTCTACGCCAGTCATTTGACTGAGCAGGAGTTGCCGGTTGCCACTCAGCAACGTTTCGCCGGGCGTCTTAAAGAGCGCCTGCACGAGCTGGAGCATCAGGTGCGCGACATGCTGGTGTTCGCTCGCGGCGAATTGCCGTTGACGGATCGCCTCACACCCAATGCCTTGATGCAGGCGCTGCAAGCTGCGGCCCTGACCCACGTACAGGATCTGCCGATTCGCTGGCAGTGCGACAGCCATGCCGGGGAGCTGCTGTGCAACCGTGACACATTGGTCGGCGCGCTTTTGAATCTGATCGAAAACGCGATTCAGGCCAGCGCCGGCGAGGTGCGCCTGAAAGTGCATTGCTACACCCGCGACAACACACTGCGTCTGTGCATCAGCGATTCCGGTAGCGGGATCGAGCCTGCGGTGCTGGCGCGACTCGGCGAGCCATTTTTTACCACGAAGGTCACCGGCACTGGCCTGGGCCTGACCGTGGTCAAAGCGGTGGCGCGAGCACATCAGGGAGAATTGCAGCTGCGCTCGCGAGTCGGGCGCGGCACGTGCGCGCAGGTGATCCTGCCGCTGTTTTGCGCTGTCCACGGAGCTGAGTAAAAGACATGGGCATCAAGGTTTTACTGGTCGAGGATGACCGTTCGTTGCGCGAAGCGCTGGCTGATACGTTGCTGTTGGCCGGCCATGATTACCACGCGGTCGGCAGCGCTGAAGAAGCGTTGACGGCGGTGGCGCGCGAAGCGTTCAGCCTGGTGATCAGTGACGTGAACATGCCCGGTATGGATGGTCATCAATTGCTCTCGTTGCTGCGAGTGCGTCAGCCGCAATTGCCGGTGTTGCTGATGACTGCCCACGGCGCCGTCGAGCGTGCCGTCGATGCGATGCGCCAGGGTGCTGCGGATTATCTGGTCAAGCCGTTCGAGCCCAAGGCCTTGCTCGATCTGGTGTCGCGACATGCGCTAGGCAGCATCGGTGCAACTGACGTCGAAGGCCCGATTGCGGTTGAGCCGGCCAGTGCCCAGCTTCTGGAGCTGTCGGCGCGAGTGGCCCGCAGTGATTCCACGGTGCTGATCTCCGGTGAGTCCGGTACCGGCAAGGAAGTGCTGGCGCGCTACATTCACCAGCAATCCCATCGTGCCACTCAACCGTTCATCGCAATCAATTGCGCCGCGATCCCCGACAACATGCTCGAAGCCACACTGTTCGGTCACGAAAAAGGCTCGTTCACCGGCGCCATCGCTGCGCAGCCGGGCAAGTTTGAGCAGGCGGATGGTGGCACCATTCTGCTCGACGAAATTTCCGAAATGCCTCTCGGCCTGCAAGCCAAGCTGCTGCGAGTGCTGCAAGAGCGTGAAGTCGAACGGGTCGGCGGGCGCAAGCCCATTACCCTTGATATCCGTGTGGTCGCCACGACCAACCGTGATCTGGCCGCAGAAGTGGCGGCAGGGCGCTTCCGTGAAGATCTTTTCTACCGTCTGTCGGTTTTCCCCCTGGCGTGGCGTCCACTTCGCGAGCGCACTGCCGATATCTTGCCGCTGGCTGAGCGGTTGCTGACCAAACACGTCAATAAAATGAAGCATGCAGCGGCGAAACTTTCGCTAGAGGCGCAAGCGTGCCTGACCGCGTACCCGTGGCCGGGCAATGTGCGTGAGCTGGATAACGCGATTCAGCGTGCGTTGATCTTGCAGCAGGGCGGCGTGATTCAGCCGCAGGATTTCTGCCTGGCCGGGCCGGTGATGTTTGCTGCGTTACCTGTGTCAGTGCCGACGCCTGCGGTCATTCGTGAGGTCGAAATCGATGCTGATTCGGCCGGTGCCTTGGGCGATGACCTGCGCCGCCGGGAGTTTCAGATGATCATCGACACCTTGCGCAGCGAGCGCGGCCGACGCAAGGAGGCCGCGGAAAAACTCGGCATCAGTCCGCGCACCCTACGCTACAAGCTGGCGCAAATGCGCGATGCCGGGATGGACGTCGAAGGTTATCTATTCGCCACTTGATCGCTGGCGCAATGTTTGAAAACGCTTTTCTGAAAGGGCCGGCCATGAGCTGGCACCCTTGTTGCTAATACCTGTGTACCCGCCGAGTGAGTGTCAAAAAATTGCGGGCCGCCCAAGAGAGTAGACCATGAGCCAAGGTATTGAATTCAATCGATTGATGATGGACATGAAGGCTATGAAAATAGACGCCATGTCTGCGCCGAAATCGACTGCCGCTGTCCCTGAATTGGCGGGCAGCAGCTTTTCCGACATGCTCGGTCAGGCGATCAACAAAGTCAGCAATACCCAGCAGGCGTCGACTCAGTTGGCCAACGCCTTTGAAGTGGGCAAGAGCGGCGTCGATCTGACGGACGTGATGATCGCTTCGCAAAAAGCCAGCGTGTCGTTCCAGGCTCTGACCCAGGTGCGCAACAAACTGGTTCAGGCTTATCAAGACATCATGCAGATGCCGGTATAAGGACGAGATTGAGTCATGGCAGAAGCAGTCGCCGATAACGTTCCGGCCAAGGCCACCCCGATAGACGGCAAACCGCCGTTGTTCGGCCTGTCCTTCCTGGAAAACCTCTCCGAGATGACCGTGCTGCGTCAGGTGGGCCTGTTGGTCGGCCTGGCTGCGAGCGTGGCGATTGGCTTTGCTGTGGTGCTGTGGTCGCAGCAGCCGGATTACCGTCCGTTGTATGGCAGCCTTGCCGGCCTGGACGCCAAGCAGGTCATGGAAACACTGGCCGCCGCCGACATCCCTTACAACGTCGAACCTAACTCCGGTGCCTTGCTGGTCAAGGCCGATGACTTGTCCCGTGCGCGGCTCAAGCTCGCAGCCGCTGGTGTCACTCCCAGCGACGGCAACATCGGTTATGAAATCCTCGACAAGGAACAGGGTCTGGGTACCAGCCAATTCATGGAGGCGACCCGTTACCGTCGCGGCCTCGAAGGTGAACTGGCGCGAACCATTTCCAGCCTGAACAACGTCAAGGGTGCCCGCGTGCACCTGGCGATTCCGAAGAGCTCGGTATTCGTTCGCGATGAGCGCAAGCCAAGTGCTTCTGTTCTGGTCGAGCTGTATTCCGGTCGTTCGCTGGAGCCGGGTCAGGTGGTAGCGATCATCAATCTGGTGGCGACTTCCGTACCAGAGTTGAGCAAATCGCAGATCACCGTCGTCGACCAGAAGGGCAACCTGCTCTCTGATCAGGCGGAAAACTCCGAAATGACCATGGCCGGCAAGCAGTTCGATTACAGCCGCCGCATGGAAAGCATGCTGACCCAGCGCGTCCACAACATTCTGCAACCGGTGCTGGGCAACGATCGCTACAAGGCTGAGGTTTCGGCCGATATCGATTTCAACGCCGTCGAGTCGACTGCCGAACAGTTCAACCCGGATCAACCGGCGTTGCGCAGCGAGCAGTCGGTCAGCGAGCAACGCACCGCCAGCAATGGCCCGCAAGGTGTGCCGGGTGCCTTGAGCAACCAGCCGCCGTCGCCGGCTTCGGCGCCGCAAACCACCGCGGGTGCAGCCGCTCCGGCCGCCATGGTGCAGCCAGGTCAGCCGCTGGTTGACGCCAACGGCCAGCAGATCATGGACCCGGCCACCGGGCAGCCGATGCTCGCGCCGTACCCTGCAGACAAGCGTCAACAATCCACCAAGAACTTCGAGCTCGATCGTTCCATCAGCCACACCAAGCAGCAGCAGGGTCGCCTGAATCGCCTGTCGGTGTCGGTAGTGGTCGACGATCAGGTCAAGGTCAACGCGGCCAACGGTGAAACCACCCGCGCGCCGTGGACCGCCGACGAACTGGGCCGCTTTACGCGTCTGGTGCAGGACGCGGTCGGCTTCGATGCCAGCCGTGGCGACAGCGTCAGCGTGATCAACATGCCGTTCTCCGCCGAGCGCGGTGAAGTGTTTGCCGAAATTCCGTTCTACTCCCAGCCTTGGTTCTGGGACATCGTCAAACAAGTGCTGGGTGTATTGTTCATCCTGGTGCTGGTGTTTGGTGTGCTGCGTCCGGTACTCAACAACATTACCGGCGGCGGCAAAGGCAAGGAGCTGGCCGGTTTGGGCAGCGACGTGGAACTCGGAGGCATGGGCGGCCTGGATGGCGAACTGTCCAACGACCGCGTGAGCCTCGGTGGTCCGCAGAGCATTCTGTTGCCGAGCCCGAGCGAGGGTTATGACGCGCAACTGAATGCAATCAAGAGCCTGGTGGCCGAAGATCCGGGTCGTGTGGCTCAGGTCGTGAAAGAGTGGATTAACGCAGATGAGTGATAACCGAGCCGCAACCGTCAAGCTGACCAAGGTCGACAAAGCTGCGATTCTGCTGCTGTCACTGGGTTCGACCGATGCTGCGCAAGTGCTGCGCCACATGGGCCCCAAAGAGGTTCAGCGTGTAGGTGTGGCCATGGCCCAAATGGGCAACGTCCATCGTGAGCAGGTCGAACAGGTCATGAGCGAGTTCGTCGACATCGTCGGCGACCAGACCAGCCTGGGCGTCGGTTCCGACGACTACGTGCGCAAAATGCTCACCCAGGCATTGGGCGAAGACAAGGCCAACGGCCTGATCGACCGCATCCTGCTCGGTGGCAACACCAGCGGTCTCGACAGCCTGAAATGGATGGAGCCGCGCGCCGTTGCCGACGTGATCCGTTACGAACACCCGCAGATTCAAGCGATCGTGGTCGCCTACCTCGACCCCGATCAGGCGGGTGAAGTGCTCGGCAACTTCGACCACAAGGTGCGTCTGGACATCATCCTGCGCGTCTCCTCGTTGAACACCGTGCAACCGGCGGCATTGAAAGAACTCAACCAGATTCTCGAGAAGCAGTTCTCCGGCAACTCGAATGCCTCGCGCACCACCCTGGGCGGCATCAAGCGTGCGGCCGACATCATGAACTTCCTCGACAGCTCGATCGAAGGCCAGCTCATGGACTCGATCCGCGAAGTCGACGAAGACCTGTCCGGTCAGATCGAAGACCTCATGTTCGTGTTCAACAACCTCGCCGATGTCGACGACCGCGGGATCCAGGCGCTGCTGCGCGAAGTGTCCTCCGACGTGCTGGTCCTGGCCCTCAAGGGTTCGGACGAAGGCGTCAAGGAGAAGATCTTCAAGAACATGTCCAAACGTGCCGCCGAACTGTTGCGCGACGACCTCGAGGCCAAAGGCCCGGTGCGCGTCAGCGACGTCGAAACCGCGCAGAAGGAAATCCTCACCATCGCCCGCCGTATGGCCGAAGCCGGAGAAATCGTGCTCGGTGGCAAGGGCGGCGAGGAAATGATCTAAGCCCATGGACAAGCACGACGACGATGTGACGGATCTGATCCGTGCCCGCGATGTCCGCGGTTTCGAGTCCTGGGCGATGCCCAGCTTCGATCCGCCAAAACCGGAACCCGAGCCTGAGCCAGAGCCCGAACCGCCGGAAATGGAAGAAGTGCCGCTGGAAGAAGTCCAGCCACTGACCCTGGAAGAACTCGAAAGCATCCGTCAGGAGGCTTATAACGAAGGCTTCGCGACCGGCGAAAAAGAAGGTTTTCACAGCACCACTTTGAAGGTGCGCCAAGAGGCTGAAGTCGCCTTGGCGGCGAAACTGGCCAGCCTTGAGCAATTGATGGCGAACCTGTTTGAGCCCATCGCCGAGCAAGACACACAGATCGAAAAATCGTTGGTTGATCTCGTTCAGCACATCACCAAGCAGGTGATCAAGCGCGAACTGTCCATCGATTCGAGCCAGATCGAACACGTCATGCGCGACGCCCTCAAGCTGTTGCCGCTGGGTGTCGACAATGTCCGCCTGTTCGTCAATCCGCAGGACTTCGAACAGGCCAAAGCCCTGCGCGAACGTCACGAAGAAACCTGGCGCATTGTCGAGGATGAAGCGCTGATGCCGGGCGGTTGCCGGGTTGAGACGGCGCACAGCCGCATCGATGCAAGCATTGAATCGCGTGTGACGCAGGTCATGGACAAACTGTTCAATCAGTTGCACGAACAGTCCCTGCACCCGGCGGCGGCGGACTTGAGTCTGGACATTGCCGAAGACGTCAAACCGGCTGCCGTGACTGACGAGCCGCTCGCGGACGCCGACGATGCGCCTTGAACGCACCAGCTTCGCCAAGCGCCTGAGCACTTACACCGAGGCTACTGAAATTGCCGGGGCGCCAATTCTTGAAGGTCGCCTGCTGCGCATGGTCGGCCTCACGCTGGAAGCCGAGGGCCTGCGCGCCGCCATGGGCACGCGCTGCCTGGTGATCAACGACGACAGCTACCATCCTTCGCAGGTGGAAGCCGAAGTCATGGGCTTCTCCGGCAGCAAAGTCTTTCTGATGCCGGTTGGCAGCGTCGCCGGTATTGCCCCGGGCGCCCGCGTGGTGCCTTTGGCCGATACCGGTCGCCTGCCGATGGGCATGAGCATGCTCGGTCGTGTGCTCGATGGCGCCGGTCGTGCGCTGGATGGCAAGGGCGGCATGAAAGCCGAAGACTGGGTGCCGATGGACGGCCCGACGATCAACCCGCTCAACCGTGACCCGATCAGCGAACCGCTGGACGTCGGCATCCGTTGCATCAACGGTTTGCTGACGGTCGGTCGTGGCCAGCGTCTGGGTCTGTTCGCCGGTACCGGTGTCGGTAAATCGGTGCTGCTGGGCATGATGACTCGCTTCACCGAGGCCGACATTATCGTCGTCGGCCTGATCGGTGAGCGGGGTCGGGAAGTGAAAGAATTCATCGAGCACAGCCTTGGTGAAGAAGGCCTCCAGCGCTCGGTGGTGGTCGCGTCGCCTGCGGACGACGCACCATTGATGCGTTTGCGCGCGGCGATGTACTGCACACGTATCGCCGAGTATTTTCGCGACAAGGGCAAGAACGTCCTGTTGCTGATGGATTCGCTGACCCGTTTCGCCCAGGCCCAGCGGGAAATCGCCTTGGCCATCGGCGAACCGCCAGCGACCAAGGGTTATCCGCCGTCGGTATTCGCCAAACTGCCGAAACTGGTGGAGCGCGCCGGTAATGCCGAGAAGGGCGGGGGTTCGATTACCGCGTTTTACACCGTGTTATCAGAAGGCGATGACCAGCAGGACCCGATTGCCGACTCGGCGCGGGGCGTGCTCGACGGTCACATCGTGCTGTCGCGGCGTCTGGCCGAGGAAGGTCACTACCCGGCCATCGATATCGAAGCGTCGATCAGCCGGGTAATGCCGGCGGTGGTCTCGGCCGAGCACATGCAGCGCGCGCAATATTTCAAGCAGCTGTGGTCGCGTTATCAGCAGAGTCGCGACTTGATCAGCGTCGGTGCCTATGTCGCCGGTGGCGACCGCGAGACCGACCTGGCGATTTCCCTGCAAGCGCAGTTGGTCAGGTATCAGCGTCAGGGGCTGAACGACAAAATCAACATGGGCGAAAGCCAGGCGTATCTCGAAACCCTGTTCGCCCCTGCGGCGGGCGGGTAACCGTTTATGGCCGTCAGCCGAGCCGCGCGCCTGGCGCCGGTGGTGGACATGGCCGAGAAGGCCGAGAAAACCGCCGTGCAGCGCCTTGGGTACTTTCAGGGTCAGGTCAAGGTCGCTGAAAGCAAACTTGCCGACCTGAACGCCTTTCGTCTGGATTACTCCGAGCAGTGGATCGTGCGCGGCAGCACTGGCGTGAGCGGGCAATGGTTGCTCGGCTTTCAGGGGTTTCTCGCGCAACTCGATACGGCTGTTGATCAGCAGCGCCAGAGCCTGGTCTGGCACCAGAACAATCTCGACAAGGCGCGTGACGAATGGCAGAAAGCGTTCGCCAAGGTCGAAGGCCTGCGCAAACTGGTCCAGCGGTATCGCGAAGAGGCGCAACGCCTGGAAGACAAGCGCGAGCAGAAGTTGCTGGATGAGTTGTCCCAGCGTTTGCCACGGCATGATCCGTTTTAAACCACTGCGATATCCCCTGTGGGAGCGAGCCTGCTCGCGAATGCAATCGGCCAGTTGGCTGAAATGTCGACTGACACGACGCCTTCGCGAGCAGGCTCGCTCCCACATTTGATCCTGCGTTGCACCTTGCCCCTGCGTCTACCAAGTGCTAAACCTTGTAGACGTTTGTTAATGACAAGGAAGCCAGTCAATGTCAGTCGTTACAGAAGTCTCTCCCGATGGTCACAAACTGACGATTTCAGTCAAAGGGCGGTTCGATTTCGGTCGTCATCAGGAGTTTCGCGAGTCCTACGAGCGACTCAATCAAAAGCCCGAGTCCATCGTGGTCGACCTGAAAGACGCCACTTACCTGGACAGTTCCGCGCTTGGGATGCTGCTGCTTTTGCGTGATCACGCTGGCGGAGACGACTCGCAGATCCGCGTCGTCAACTCTAACTCCGACGTGCGCAAAATCCTCGCCATCTCCAACTTCGACAAGCTCTTTGATATCAGTTGACGGCCATGCAGGCGCAAGAGCCGCTGATAATCCTGATCGCCGAAGACAGCGCCGCTGACCGGTTGCTGCTGTCGACTATCGTCCGCCGCCAAGGTCATGAGGTACTGACGGCGGCCAACGGGGCCGAAGCCGTCGATATATTTCGCCAGCAGCAACCGAGTCTGGTGCTGATGGACGCGATGATGCCGGTGATGGACGGCTTCGAGGCTGCGCGGCAGATCAAGGCGCTGGCCGGGGAAACGCTGGTGCCGATCATCTTCCTTACGTCGCTGACTGAAAGTGAAGCGCTGGCCCGTTGTCTGGAGGCTGGCGGCGACGACTTTCTGGCGAAGCCCTACAACCAGGTGATCCTTGCCGCCAAAATCAAGGCGATGGACCGCTTGCGCCGCTTGCAGGCCACGGTGTTGCAACAGCGCGACCTGATCGCCAAACATCACGACTACCTGCTTAATGAGCAACGTGTTGCCAAAGCGGTATTCGATAAAGTCGCGCATTCCGGTTGCTTGGGTGCGCCGAACATCCGTTATCTGCAATCCCCCTACGCGCTGTTCAATGGTGATTTGTTGCTGGCGGCGTACACACCGGCGGGCGACATGCACGTGCTGCTCGGCGATTTCACCGGGCACGGCTTGCCGGCTGCGGTGGGGGCCATGCCGTTGGCGGAGGTGTTTTACGGCATGACAGCCAAGGGTTACGGCTTGTCCGAAACCCTGCGCGAGATGAATGCCAAGCTCAAACGCATTCTGCCGGTAGACATGTTTTGCTGCGCGACGCTGCTGTCCCTGAGCTTTCAGCGGTGCTCGGTTGAGGTGTGGAACGGCGGCATGCCGGACGGTTATCTGCACCGGATCGCCAGCGGTGAACGCATACCGTTGACGGCAAGGCATTTGCCACTGGGTGTGCTCAGCCCGCAAGCATTTGATGACGGTACGCAGGTGCACCCGATGGCCGTTGGTGATCGGGTCTTTCTGTTGTCTGACGGGGTGATCGACACCAGCGATGCCAACGATCAATTGTTCGGTGTCGAGCGTTTACAGCAAGTATTTGCCGCCAACCGTGAGCCGGACCGGCTGTTCGAGGATATCGAGCGGGCGCTGCAGGATTTTCGCGGCGAGGCTCGCGACGATGTCAGCATGGTCGAGGTCAGTCTGCTGGAGCCTGAGCAGGTTCAGCCGCCGGCGCCCATGTATTCCGACAGCGGCCAATTGAGCCCGCTGGACTGGTCGGTGAGCTTCGAATTCCGTGGCGCTACGCTCAGGCGTTACAACCCTTTGCCCTACCTGCTGCAATTGCTGTTGGAAGTGCACGGCCTGCGCACGCAAAGCGGCGCGCTGTACAGTGTGCTCGCGGAGTTGTATTCCAATGCGTTGGAGCACGGGGTGCTGGGGCTCGATTCCAGCCTCAAGCGCGATGCCGCAGGGTTCGCCCGCTATTATGAACAGCGCAACGCGCGTCTGGAGGTCTTGCAGGACGGCTATGTGCGTGTGCATTTGCAGGTCAGGCCGCAAGGCGCGGGCGGCTGTCTGGTCATTCGTGTCGATGACAGCGGCAAGGGATTTGATGTGGCACGGGTGATGGAACGACCGCTGGACGGTGTCCGTTTGTCGGGGCGTGGTGTCAGCTTGGTCCGGCAATTGGGGCGCAACGCCCGTTGGTCGGACGAAGGTCGTAGTGCCCACGTGGAGTTTTTCTGGGAGGTTGAGGCATAATCCGCGCAATTCTTGATCAAGGAGTGAACAAGTGGCAGATAAACAAGTTGATCGCGAGGTACTCGATACCTTGCGCGAAGTGATGGAAGACAGTTATCCGGACCTGCTGGATACCTTCCTGAGCGATTCCGAAAGCCGTTTGCATGAGCTGCAAAAGACCGCTGATGCCAGGGTTCTTTCGGAGGTTGCGCACAGCTTCAAGGGCAGCGCCAGCAATATGGGGGCTGTTCGACTGGCAGCGCTGTGCCAGGAGCTTGAATCGGACGCAAAAAACAAGAGCCCGGCAGAAAACGTCAAACTGGTGGCTGAAATCAGCGGCGAATTTGCCAATGTGCGCCCTGTTTACGAAAACGAACGACAGCACATCCACCTCCACTGATTCTTCCGTTCGGCACTTTTCTCAAGTGTGGGGCAAATATGGCCCGGCGCTTGCTAATAACTCCATAACTGTACCTACGATCCAGTGCAGCGGAGACCGTTTCATGCCTGCGACCCCCAACATTCTTCTTCAGAACGCCGCCCAGGCCAAGGCTCAGGCCGCGTCTGCCAAATCGTCGGCAATGGCCGCAGACGCTGGGGAAAAGGCTTCAAGCTTCGCCAAAGTATTCGCCGATCAGGGCTCGAACAAGCCTGCGGTCTCTGCTGATAATTCGGTGAAATCGGGGCGCCACAAGGTTGCCGATACCGGTGGCAAAAAGGACGTCGGCACTGATCAGTCTGCCGCTCCCAAGCCGGTGGTTGCCGATAGCGGCAAGGCGTTGCCTGCTGATACAGCGGCATCGAGCGACGACAAGGCTGCCAGCGACGATGGCGCGCAGACGCCGGTAGCCGACGCCACTGTCGGTGACGCCGCAGTGGTTGACCCGGCCCTGGATCCGGCGTTGGCTGCCATCGTGCAGCCGGCCGTGACGGCGCCCGTCGTAGCGGCTCCAGCGGCCGCACCGGCCCAGGACGAAACTCCGGAAGTTGCCGTGCTGGCGAGTATGGTCAAAGACCCGGCGGCCAGCGCCGACAGCGATTTCGACCCTTCGGCCGATCCGCTTGATTCACTGCCTGCCGTGCGTATGGCGATGGAGCAGGGTGGTCATATTTCCGCCGCTAGTCAGGCGCAGCCCAAAGCTGCGCCAGCGCAGACCGACGGTGAATTGACCTCGGCGCAGACTTTTGCCGCGGGCATGGCAAGCATGCTCGACGTGCAGACCGACAAGGACAGCACCAGTCAGCAGGGCGGTGACAAAGCCTTCAGCGGTCTGCTCGATGACGGCCTCAAAGACCTCAAGTCCGCTACCAGCGATACCCGCGTCGATGACTTCGCTAACCGTCTGGCAGCGCTGACCCAGGCCGCTACACCGAAGACCGCGAACGCAGTGCCGGTCAATCAGCCGATTGCCATGCATCAGAGCGGCTGGACCGAAGAAGTGGTCAACCGCGTCATGTATCTGTCGAGCGTCAATCTCAAGGCGGCGGACATTCAGTTGCAGCCGGCCGAATTGGGTCGTCTGGATATCCGCGTAAACATGGTCCCGGACCAGCAAACCCAAGTGACGTTCATGAGTGCGCACCCGAGTGTGCGTGAAGCGCTCGATGGGCAGATGCATCGCCTGCGTGAGATGTTCAACCAGCAGGGCATGGGCCAGGTCGACGTCAATGTGTCCGACCAGAGCCGTGGCTGGCAGGGTCAGCAAGGTCAGGAACAGGCGCAACAAGGTCAGAGCGGGCGCACCAGCGCTGGCGGTGGTCGACTGGATTCGGCAGATGACGAACTGGCGGCTGCCGCTGTTGCTGAGGCAGCCGTTCAAACCACCAGCGTGATCGGTACCAGCGCAGTCGATTATTACGCCTGATAAAGCACTGATCGCCCTTGTGGGAGCGAGCCTGCTCGCGAATGCGGTTTAACATTCAACTTTTATGTCGACTGTTACATCGCTTTCGCGAGCAGGCTCGCTCCCACAGTTGTTTTATGGTGTCCGTCCTCCCCTCCAACACTTCTGGCATAACACTTGCTCTTGCCTTGCCGTGCGACTGTGAAAACCCGAATAGTGACGGATTATTGGCATGGCGAAGAGCGAAACAGCAGCAGTAAAAGACCCCGCAACCAAAGGCAAACTCAAGCTGATCATCGTGATCGTGCTGGCGTTGTTGTTGGCCATTGGTGCGTCCGTGGGGGCGACCTGGTTCTTCATGCACAGCGCTCAGAGCAAGCCTGCCGATGCCGCCCAAGCAGCGCCGGTCGGCAAGCAGCCGGCGATTTTCGAGCCGATGGCCCCCGCCTTTGTCGCCAACTACAACCAGAACGGCCGTCAGCGCTACATGCAAGTGAGCATCACCATGCTGGCGCGTAACCAGGCCGACCTGGAAGCGCTGAAAGTGCACATGCCGGTGATCCGCAACAATCTGGTAATGCTCTTCTCCGGTCAGGACTTCGCCACCTTGGCGACCCCGGTCGGCCAGGAAATGTTGCGCCAGAAGGCCACCGCCAGCGTCCAGGAAGTGGCGCAGAAAGAGCTGGGCAAAGTGGTGATCGAACAGTTGCTTTTCACTAATTTCGTACTGCAGTAGGAACACGACATGGCCGTGCAGGATCTGCTGTCCCAGGATGAAATCGATGCGCTGTTGCATGGCGTCGACGATGGTCTGGTACAGACCGATAACGCTGCCGAACCCGGCAGTGTCAAAAGCTACGACCTGACCAGCCAGGATCGCATCGTCCGTGGACGCATGCCGACTCTGGAAATGATCAACGAGCGTTTTGCCCGCTACACCCGCATCAGCATGTTCAACATGCTGCGCCGCTCGGCGGACGTTGCCGTCGGTGGCGTACAGGTGATGAAGTTCGGCGAATACGTGCACTCGTTGTATGTGCCGACCAGTCTCAACCTGGTCAAGATCAAACCCCTGCGCGGCACCGCGCTGTTCATCCTCGACGCCAAACTGGTGTTCAAACTGGTGGACAACTTCTTCGGCGGCGACGGCCGTCACGCCAAGATCGAAGGGCGTGAATTCACCCCGACCGAACTGCGCGTGGTGCGCATGGTGCTGGAGCAGGCCTTCGTCGATCTGAAAGAAGCCTGGCAAGCGATCATGGAAGTCAATTTCGAGTACATCAACTCGGAGGTGAACCCGGCCATGGCCAACATCGTCGGCCCGAGCGAAGCGATTGTGGTCTCCACCTTCCACATCGAACTCGATGGCGGTGGCGGCGACCTGCACGTGACCATGCCGTACTCGATGATCGAGCCGGTGCGGGAAATGCTCGACGCCGGTTTCCAGTCGGACCTCGACGATCAGGACGAGCGCTGGGTCAACGCCCTGCGCCAGGACGTGCTCGATGTCGACGTGCCGATCGGTGCCACCGTGGCCCGCCGCCAGTTGAAGTTGCGCGACATCCTGCACATGCAGCCGGGGGATGTGATCCCGGTCGAGATGCCGGACGAAATGATCATGCGCGCCAACGGCGTGCCGGCCTTCAAGGTCAAGATGGGCTCGCACAAAGGCAACCTCGCGTTGCAGGTGATCGAGCCGATCGAGCGTCGCTGAAGCAGCGCTTTTACCCCCACATTTAGCTGAATTTTTGCCCGCCGAGGACAAATGATGAACGACGATATTAACGCCCAGGACGATCAGGCACTGGCTGACGAATGGGCTGCTGCCCTGGAAGAGACCGGTGATGGTCAATCCGAAATCGACGCACTGCTGGCGGCCGACGCATCCAGCGGCTCGCGTCTGCCGATGGAAGAGTTCGGCAGCGTGCCGAAGAACAACGATCCAGTGACACTGGACGGCCCGAACCTGGACGTGATCCTCGACATCCCGGTGTCCATCTCGATGGAAGTCGGCAGCACCGACATCAACATCCGCAACCTGCTGCAACTCAACCAGGGTTCGGTGATCGAGCTTGATCGCCTGGCCGGTGAGCCGCTGGACGTGCTGGTCAACGGCACGCTGATCGCTCACGGCGAAGTAGTGGTGGTCAACGAGAAGTTCGGCATCCGCCTGACCGACGTGATCAGCCCAAGTGAACGCATCAAGAAGCTGCGCTGAGTGAAAAGGTTTCTCTGGGCTCTGCTGGCCTTGCCCCTGAGCGTGTTGGCCGCCGAACCGGTGGCTGGCCACGCCGCGCCTGCCGCTGCTACCGCACCGATGGTCAACAGTGGCGTGGCTGGGCAATTGACGCAGCTGGTGTTCGGCCTGCTGCTGGTGCTGGGGTTGATCTTCTTCCTCGCCTGGCTGTTGCGTCGGGTGCAGCAGGCGGGGCCTGCGGGCAAAGGGCAGGTGATCGAGCTGATTGGCTCGCGCGCGCTCGGCCCGCGTGACCGTCTGATGCTGGTGCAGGTCGGCAATGAGCAGATTCTGCTCGGCTTGAGCCCCGGCACCATTACCGCGCTGCACGTGCTCAAGGAACCGGTCGAGGTGCCGAGCACCAGCGAGAAAGCGACGCCGGAATTTGCCCAGCATCTGCTGAGGATTCTCGGCAAGGATCAGAAGGATAAGAAGTAATGGGTGCGCTACGCATCGTCTTGACGCTGGCCCTGATGCTGGCCGCGCCGCTGGCGTTCGCCGCCGATCCGTTGTCGATCCCGGCGATCACGCTGGGCACCAACGCCGACGGCGCGCAGGAGTATTCGGTCAGTCTGCAGATCCTGCTGATCATGACCGCGCTGAGTTTTATCCCGGCGGCGGTCATCCTGATGACCAGTTTCACGCGGATCATCATCGTCTTCTCTATCCTGCGTCAGGCCCTGGGCTTGCAGCAGACGCCGTCGAACCAGATCCTCACCGGCATGGCGCTGTTTCTGACGATGTTCATCATGGCGCCGGTGTTCGACCGGGTGAACAAAGATGCGCTGCAACCGTATCTGGCGGAGACACTTACCGCCCAGCAAGCGGTGGAAAAAGCCCAGGTGCCGATCAAGGACTTCATGCTCGCCCAGACGCGCACCAGTGATCTTGAGTTGTTCATGCGCCTGTCCAAGCGCACCGACATCGCCACCCCGGATCAGGCACCACTGACAATTCTGGTGCCGGCGTTCGTCACGTCCGAGCTGAAAACGGCGTTCCAGATCGGCTTCATGATCTTCATTCCGTTCCTGATCATCGACCTCGTCGTGGCCAGTGTGCTGATGGCGATGGGTATGATGATGCTCTCGCCGCTGATCATCTCGCTGCCGTTCAAGATCATGCTGTTCGTGCTGGTGGATGGCTGGGCGCTGATTATCGGCACCTTGGCCAGCAGTTTCGGAGGTGTCTCGCCATGACGCCGGAAGTCGCGGTCGATATCTTTCGTGAGGCGCTGTGGCTGACCACACTGATGGTCGCGATTCTGGTGGTGCCGAGCCTGTTGGTGGGCTTGCTGGTGGCGATGTTTCAGGCGGCCACGCAGATCAACGAACAGACCTTGAGCTTTCTGCCGCGTCTGCTGGTGATGCTGGTGACCCTGATCGTCGGTGGTCCGTGGATCGTGCAGACCTTCATGGAATACATCATCGAGCTGTACAAAAACATCCCGATGGTCATCGGCTAAGCCATGCAGTCGCTGCTTCAGCTGACCGACACCCAGATCAGTTCCTGGGTGGCGACGTTCATGTTGCCGCTGTTTCGCGTGGCCTCGATGCTGATGGTCATGCCGGTATTCGGCACGACCCTCATCCCGCGGCGCGTGCGCCTGTATTTCGCCGTCGCAATCACCGTGGTGATTGTCCCGGGCCTGCCGCCGATGCCGGCGGTGAGTCCGCTCGATCTCAGTGGCTTGCTGCTGATTGCCGAGCAGATTCTGATCGGCGCCGTGCTTGGCTTTTCCCTGCAGCTGTTTTTCCAGGCATTTGCCGTGGCCGGGCAGATTGTCGCGATCCAGATGGGCATGGGCTTCGCCTCGATGGTCGACCCGGCCAACGGCGTTTCGGTGGCGGTGATCGGGCAGTTCTTCACCATGCTCGTGACGTTGTTGTTCCTATCGATGAATGGCCATCTGGTGGTATTTGAAGTCCTCACCGAGAGCTTCACTACGTTGCCGGTGGGTAGCGGGTTGATGACCGCGCATTATTGGGAGCTGGCCGGCAAACTCGGCTGGGTCCTGGGGGCGGCGTTGCTGTTGGTGCTGCCGGCAGTGACCGCGTTGCTGGTGGTCAACATCGCTTTCGGCGTAATGACCCGCGCCGCGCCGCAACTGAACATTTTCTCCATCGGTTTTCCGCTGACCCTGGTGCTCGGGCTGTTCATCGTCTGGGTCGGTCTGGCGGATATTCTCAATCAGTATCAGCCGCTGGCCACCGAGGCCTTGCAGTTGCTACGCGAACTCGCACGGGCGCGCTGAGTCATGGCAGAGAGCGAAAGCGGTCAGGACAAAACAGAAGACCCCACGGAGAAACGTAAAAAGGACTCCCGTGAGAAGGGCGAGATTGCCCGCTCCAAAGAACTCAACACCCTTGCTGTAATGATGGCCGGTTCCGGCGCGCTGCTGGTGTTCGGCGGCATGCTTGCCGAAGACCTGATGGACCTGATGCGCCTGAACTTCACGCTGTCGCGCGAAGTGATCATGGACCAGGGCTCCATGGGCGCGTTTCTCTTGCAGTCAGGGAAACTCGCTTTGGTGGCGATTCAGCCGATCATGATCACGCTGCTGCTGGCCGCGCTGATCGGGCCGATTTCCCTCGGTGGCTGGCTGTTCGCAGCAGGCTCCATGGCGCCCAAGTTCAGCCGGATGAACCCGGGAGCCGGCCTGAAGCGGATGTTCTCGATGAAGGCCATCATCGAACTGCTCAAGGCGCTGGCCAAGTTTTTGATCACCTTGTCCGTGGCCTTGATGGTGTTGGCTGCGGACGTCGATGACTTGCTGCGTATTGCCCATGAGCCACTCGAGCTGGCGATCATTCACAGTGTGGTGCTGGTCGGCTGGAGCACGCTGTGGCTGGCCTGTGGCCTGATCATCATCGCGGCGGTCGATGTCCCGGTGCAGATCTGGGAGAGCATGAAAAAGCTCAAGATGACCAAGCAGGAAGTGCGCGACGAGCACAAGGATCAGGAAGGTCGCCCGGAGGTCAAACAGCGCATCCGCCAGACCCAGCGCGAAATGTCCCAGCGACGCATGATGGCTGCCATTCCCGACGCTGACGTGGTCATCACCAACCCGACCCACTACGCCGTGGCGCTGAAATACGATTCGGAAAAGGGCGGGGCGCCGATACTGCTGGCCAAGGGCAGTGATTTCCTGGCACTGAAGATCCGCGAAATTGCCGTGGCCAATAACGTCATGCTCCTCGAATCGCCGGGGTTGGCGCGTTCGATCTACTACTCGACCGAACTCGATCAGGAAATCCCTGGTGGACTTTACCTGGCCGTTGCCCAGGTATTGGCCTACGTCTATCAGATCCGCCAATACCAGGCGGGCAAGGGTAAGCGTCCGGATCCGCTCAAGGATGATTTGCCGATTCCGCCAGATCTGCGGCGCGATTCCTGACATTACTGTGATGAAACAAAAAAACCGCCGTCCCGATTGAAAGGAACGGCGGTTTTTTTATGCCTGAAGGCAGCTCCTACAGGGAAATATCTGTGTAATTAAACCCCGTGTTCAGGGCTCAGCCCGGCAATTGCGGATTATCCAGCACGCGATTCACCGCCAGCTCCCCAAGCATGATCAGTTGCGCAATCCCCAGCAGCGTCCTGCGCTGTGACGCTGGCAAGAGGCGGGCGAAGTCTTGGGCGATGGTTTTGGCCGAAGCGAGTGTTTCGCAGGCATCGACCAGCAGTTCCTCGTTTTTGAAATCGGCGGTAACGGCGTACATCCGGCGGGTTTGGCGGGGCGGTGGCGTGGAGCCGGGTGGGCAGAGGTAGTGATCGAGGGCGCGGTCGGCGGCGTCGTTGAGTTTTTTTGAATCGAGGGATTCGTAGGGAGAGGTGGGGTCGGTTTCGGGTGGGTTGGGTGTTGGTTTGATCATGGTGAAGCCTCTAGAGTAATGAAGCTGCCACTGTTCGCTGCTAACGAAAGGGGTGGCGGCTATACGCGGGTTAGCAGACCAGGACTCTAGAACCCGGCGCACCGAAGTGCCCCACGCAAAGCCGCCATAACGGCAACGGACTTGTGCGTCTAGAGAAAACCCAGGCTGCTAAACCCGATCACTGAGAAATCAGCGACGGCTCAACAATAGAGTCCACCCCCAAGGCGCACAAGCCGGCGGATTCTGGCGTAGCTGTAGGCAAAGGCGCAAGGATTCGTAGCCTGGAACCCGTGTCTGCAAGTGTCTTTTAAACACCTTCGTTTAAATCAAAGAATCGCGCCGGATTTTATGGCCCCTTCGCGAGCAGGCTCGTTCCCACGGTTGGAATGCATTCCACGCCCACATCTGGTTTTCATTTCATTCTCATAATTGGAATGCAGTTTCCTGTGGGAGTGAGCCTGCTCGCGAATGGGTAGTCCCGGTCAGTAAAAAACTCACGGTCAAAACCTCCCTGTTCGATCATTGGCAAAAGTTGGAAGGTTTCTTGCAATAGCCGCCGTACGTCCGTTCTGGGCGTCAAAAGTTTGCTTTAAAGGAACGGGGAAAACCGGTGGATCGCTCTCAGTTACTCAACAGTGCTCGCTCAAACGTTGCCGACCTCAGTCGAGGCAATCTGGGCGTGCCGTTGTTGCTGCTGGTCATGTTGGCAATGATGATGTTGCCGATTCCGCCGTTCCTGCTCGACGTGTTTTTCACCTTCAACATTGCCTTGTCCATCGTCGTGCTGCTGGTGTGCGTTTACGCCCTGCGGCCACTGGATTTTGCGGTGTTCCCGACCATCCTGCTGGTGGCGACGCTGATGCGCCTGGCGTTGAACGTGGCATCGACGCGGGTGGTGATGCTCCACGGTCAGGACGGCCACGCCGCCGCCGGTAAGGTGATCCAGGCCTTCGGTGAGGTGGTGATCGGCGGTAACTACGTGGTCGGTATCGTGGTTTTCGCGATTTTGATGATCATCAACTTTGTCGTGGTGACCAAGGGTGCCGGGCGGATTTCCGAGGTGAGCGCACGTTTCACCCTCGATGCGATGCCCGGCAAACAAATGGCAATCGACGCCGACCTCAACGCCGGTCTGATCGACCAGAACCAGGCCAAGTCGCGCCGTCAGGAAGTCGCGCAAGAGGCCGAGTTCTACGGTTCCATGGACGGTGCGAGCAAATTCGTCCGTGGTGACGCCATCGCCGGCCTGCTGATTCTGTTTATCAACCTCATCGGCGGTATGGCCGTCGGTATCTTCCAGCACAACATGAGCTTCGGTGACGCTGGCCGGGTTTATGCCTTGCTGACCATCGGTGACGGTTTGGTGGCGCAATTGCCATCACTGTTGTTATCAACAGCGGCGGCGATCATGGTGACCCGTGCTTCCGGTTCGGAAGACATGGGCAAGCAGATCAACCGCCAAATGTTCGCCTCGCCGAAAGCGCTGGCAGTGGCTGCCGGGTTGATGGCGGTCATGGGCCTGGTGCCGGGCATGCCGCACTTCTCGTTCCTGAGCATGGCCGCACTGGCTGGCGGCGCCGCGTACCTGTTCTGGAAAAAACAGAACGTGGCCAAAGTCGTCGCGCTGGAAGAGGTCAAGCGTCAGCAGGAATTGCTGCCATCACCGGCCCGCGCCATGGAAACCAAAGAGCTTGGCTGGGACGACGTGACCCCGATCGACATGATCGGCCTGGAAGTCGGCTATCGCCTGATCCCGCTGGTTGATCGCAATCAGGGCGGGCAATTGCTGGCGCGGATCAAGGGCGTGCGCAAGAAGCTGTCGCAGGATCTGGGCTTCCTGATGCCCACTGTGCACATTCGTGACAACCTCGATCTGGCCCCGAGCGCGTATCGTCTGACCTTGATGGGAGTGATCCTGGCCGAGGCCGAGATTTACCCTGATCGCGAACTGGCGATCAACCCCGGTCAGGTCTACGGCGCGCTCAACGGTATCAACGCCAAAGATCCGGCTTTCGGTCTGGAAGCGGTGTGGATCGAAATCAGCCAGCGCGCGCAGGCACAATCGCTGGGTTATACCGTTGTGGATGCGAGCACCGTGGTCGCGACGCACTTGAACCAGATTCTGTACAAGCACTCCAGCGAGCTGATTGGCCACGAGGAAGTGCAGCAACTCATGCAATTGCTGGCCAAAAGCTCGCCAAAACTGGCGGAAGAGTTGGTGCCGGGCGTGGTTTCGTTGTCGCAGTTGCTCAAGGTGCTGCAAGCGTTGCTGGCCGAGCATGTCCCGGTACGCGATATCCGCAGCATTGCCGAAGCCATCGCCAACAACGCCGCGAAGAGTCAAGATACCGCCGCGTTGGTGGCTGCTGTGCGGGTCGGCGTATCTCGCGCAATCGTCCAAAGCATTGTAGGCACGGAGTCTGAGCTACCTGTTATCACTCTGGAGCCAAGGTTGGAACAGATATTGCTCAATAGTCTGCAGAAGGCAGGACAAGGCTCGGAAGAGGGCGTTCTGCTGGAGCCAAGCATGGCCGAGAAGCTGCAGCGTTCGCTGATCGAAGCGGCGCAGCGGCAGGAAATGCAAGGTCAGCCGGTCATCCTATTGGTAGCCGGCCCGATCCGCGCGATGCTCTCGCGCTTTGGCCGCCTGGCAGTCCCTGGATTGCACGTGCTGGCCTACCAGGAAATACCGGACAACAAGCAAGTGACGATCGTTGCGACAGTAGGGCCCAACGGCTGAGGTAGTGGTTTATGCAAGTTAAGCGTTTTTTCGCCGCCGATATGCGTCAGGCCATGAAGCTGGTTCGTGATGAGCTGGGCGCTGATGCCGCCATCATTGGCAACCGCCGCATTGCCGGCGGCGTCGAACTGACGGCGGCGCTGGATTACAAGTTGTCGGCGCTCGCGCCACGGGTTCCGAACATGGAACTCGAAGACGAGCTGCGCAAGACCCAGTCGCGCATCGTCACCGCCCAGGCCGAATTGAGCCTGCGGGGCGAAGCCGACGGCGACACCAATCGGCAGCTGTTCGCCGGTTTGCCAATGACGGCCGGCCTGCCGCTGACCGCTGCCGAACCGTTGAGCGAGCCGACTTACGCGGCCCCGGCGCGTCCGGCCCCGGCACCTGCGCAATCGTCAGGCGGGATTGATCCGCGTGCACTGGATTCGATGCGTTTTGAATTGAACAGCCTGCGCGAGCTGATGGAAGTTCAGCTCGGCACCCTCGCCTGGAACCAGCTGCAAGGCAGCCGCCCGGCGCAAGCCAACCTGTATCGCCGTCTGCAACGGATCGGCCTGTCCGGCCCGTTGTCGCGCGACCTGCTGGCGATGATCACCGATATCGAAGAGCCTCGTCAGGCCTGGCGCATGCTGCTGGCGCACCTGGCGCGGATGATTGCCGTACCGGAAGTCGAGCCGCTGGAAGAGGGCGGTGTGATTGCCATGGTCGGCCCTGCCGGCATGGGCAAGACCACCACGCTTGCCAAGCTTGCTGCCCGCTACGTGCTCAAGTACGGCGCGCAGAATGTCGCGCTGGTGAGCATGGACAGCTTCCGCATCGGCGCTCAGGAACAACTGAAGACCCTGGGCCGGATTCTCAACGTGCCGGTAACGCACGTCGATCCGGGTCAGTCGCTGGTGCAGGCCCTGGACCCGCTGCTGCGCAAACGCGTGGTGCTGATCGATACCGCCGGCCTGCAGGCCAGCGATCCGGCACTGCGTATGCAGCTCGAAAGTCTGGCCGGGCGTGGCATCCGTTCAAAAAATTATCTCGTGCTGGCAACCACCAGCCAAAAACAGGTTCTAACCGCCGCTTATCACAGTTACAAGCGTTGCGGGCTCGCCGGGTGCATCCTGACTAAACTGGATGAAACGGCCAGCCTCGGCGAAGTGTTGAGCCTGGCGATCAGTCATGAATTGCCGGTCGCGTATCTGACCGATGGCCCACGGATTCCGGATGATTTGCATCTGCCGCGCCGTCATCAACTGGTCAGCCGCGCCGTCAGCGTGCAAATGCAGGAAGAACCCAGCGAAGAAGCCATGGCTGACATGTTCGCTGATATCTATCACAGCCCGACCAAGCAGGTAGGCTGAGGTAATCATGAACAGTTTTTGTACCTACATCGATGGTCTGCCATGCATTGTTCCGTTTGTGAACGCGCAGCCAGTAATGTGGCCTCCGTCTATGCAAGACAAGGTAAAGAAATAACATGGGCAGCATGCATCCCGTACAGGTTATCGCGGTGACTGGCGGCAAAGGTGGCGTCGGCAAGACTAATGTGTCAGTGAACTTGTCTCTGGCGCTGGCAGAGCTTGGCCGTCGGGTCATGCTGCTGGACGCCGATCTGGGGCTGGCGAACGTCGACGTTCTGTTGGGTTTGACGCCCAAACGCACCTTGGCCGACGTGATCGAAGGCCGCTGTGAATTGCGCGACGTGCTGTTGCAAGGCCCGGGCGGAATTCGCATCGTGCCGGCTGCATCGGGCACTCAGAGCATGGTGCATCTGAGCCCGGCTCAGCATGCCGGTCTGATTCAGGCGTTCAGCGACATCGGCGACAATCTCGACGTACTGGTGATCGACACCGCTGCGGGCATTGGTGACTCGGTAGTCAGTTTCGTACGCGCCGCGCAAGAAGTGTTGCTGGTGGTCTGCGACGAGCCGACTTCGATTACCGACGCTTACGCGCTGATCAAGTTGCTCAACCGCGATTACGGCATGAACCGCTTCCGCGTCCTGGCCAACATGGCGCAGAGCCCGCAGGAAGGGCGCAACCTGTTCGCCAAGTTGACCAAGGTCACTGATCGCTTTCTTGACGTGGCCCTACAATACGTCGGCGCTGTGCCTTACGACGAAAGCGTGCGCAAGGCCGTGCAGAAGCAACGTGCGGTCTATGAAGCCTTCCCGCGTTCCAAGTGCGCACTGGCGTTCAAGGCAATCGCACAGAAGGTCGATACCTGGCCGCTGCCTGCCAACCCGCGCGGCCACCTTGAATTCTTCGTCGAGCGCCTCGTGCAGCAAACGGCAGGGCCTGTCATATGACCGCAAGCGGTATGAACTACTACAAAAAGTCGGCACGTGATGCGCAGTACGAGTTGATCGAGCGTTATGCGCCACTGGTCAAACGCATTGCCTACCACTTGCTGGCACGGTTGCCGGCGAGTGTGCAGGTCGAGGATCTGATCCAGGCCGGGATGATCGGCCTGCTCGAAGTCTCGACCAAATATGACGCCAGCAAAGGCGCCAGTTTCGAAACGTATGCGGGCATTCGAATCCGCGGCGCGATGCTCGACGAAGTGCGCAAAGGAGACTGGGCGCCACGCTCGGTTCACCGCAATACCCGTATGGTCAGCGACGCAATTCGCTCGATTGAAGCTAAAACCGGCCGTGATGCTAAAGATCACGAAGTTGCGGCCGAACTCCAATTGAGTCTCGACGATTATTACGGGATTTTGAATGACACCCTGGGCAGCCGCTTGTTCAGTTTCGACGATCTGTTGCAGGACGGCGAACACGAAGGGCTGCACGAGGATGGCGCGAGTGCTCATCTTGAGCCGTCACGCGATCTGGAAGATGAACGCTTCCAGGCAGCGCTGGCGGACGCGATTGCCAATTTGCCGGAGCGTGAGCGACTGGTGTTGGCGCTGTACTACGACGAAGAGCTGAACCTCAAGGAGATCGGTGAAGTCCTTGGCGTCAGTGAGTCGCGGGTCAGCCAGTTACACAGCCAGTGCGCGGCCCGTTTGCGGGGGCGTTTGGGGGAGTGGCGAGCGCGCTGAAGGCAGTGTGGGGACACTGCGAACGAGGCTGGTGCGGTGATGAACGGCACCGGTCTTGCTCTGTTGTGCTCCAGACAGTCTTTGAGTGTTACGCCGGATTGAATGAAATGGCGCGTCCAGGTGCTGGGCGCGTTTAAGACTGCTTGGAGGTCGAATTGGACAAGAACATGAAAATCCTCATCGTTGATGACTTCTCAACGATGCGGCGGATCATCAAGAACCTGCTGCGCGATCTGGGGTTCACCAACACCGTCGAGGCTGACGATGGCATTACCGCCATTCCGGTTCTCAACAGCGGCAGCATCGACTTTCTGGTAACGGACTGGAACATGCCGGGCATGACCGGTATCGACCTGCTGCGTCACGTGCGCGCCGATGAAAAACTCAAGCACCTGCCAGTGCTGATGGTGACCGCTGAAGCCAAGCGCGAGCAGATCATTGAAGCAGCCCAGGCCGGTGTAAACGGCTATGTGGTGAAACCCTTCACGGCCCAGGCGTTGAAAGACAAAATCGAGAAGATTTTCGAACGCATCGGTTGAGAAACTGCGCCACGGGGGAGCTATGGACCACAAAGAATCTTCACAGGGCGATTTTGAATCGACCCTGAAAAAACATGCGGTCGAACTGGTCGAAAGCCTTGAAAAGGGCAGGTTCGGTGACGCTGTGCAATTGATCCATGAGCTCAATCAGACCCGTGACCGTGGCCTGTACCAGGAAGTTGGCAAGCTCACACGTGAACTGCACAGTGCGATCGTCAATTTCCAGATTGATCCGAACATGCCGCAGGCCGAGGAAGTGTCGCAAATTACCGACGCCACCGAACGCCTGGGCTATGTGGTCAAGCTGACGGAAGCCGCGGCCAACCGCACCATGGATCTGGTGGAAAGCGCCACGCCGGTGGTCAATGGTCTGGCTGATGAAGCTCAGGCCTTGAGTACCGATTGGGGTCGCTTCATGCGTCGTGAGGTCGGGGCCGAAGAGTTCCGCGAACTGGCGCGCCGGGTCGACGGTTTTCTGTCACGCAGCAGCACGGGCAACCGTGCGGTGTCGAGCAATCTGAACGACATCCTGCTGGCTCAGGATTACCAGGACCTCACCGGTCAGGTGATCAAGCGTGTGACCCAACTGGTCACCGAAGTCGAAAGCAATTTGCTCAAACTCGTGCTCATGGCCAGTCAGGTGGACCGCTTTGCGGGCATCGAACATGACCGTGCGGCGATGCTCGCTGAAAAAGATCCACAAAAACATCTCTCGCAGGGTGAAGGTCCGCAGATTCATGCCGATAAACGAGAAGACGTTGTGTCCGGTCAGGACGATGTGGACGATTTGCTATCCAGCCTTGGATTTTGAGTTTTAGGTTTTTAGACCTGTAGGAGCACCCCCTTAATGAGCTTCGGCGCCGATGAAGAGATCCTTCAGGATTTCCTGGTTGAGGCCGGCGAGATTCTTGAGCAGCTGTCAGAACAATTGGTCGAGCTGGAAAGCCGGCCGGATGATGCTGATCTGCTCAACGCAATTTTTCGCGGTTTCCACACTGTAAAAGGGGGCGCCGGCTTCCTTCAGCTCAATGAGCTGGTTGAGTGCTGTCACATCGCCGAAAACGTGTTCGACATCCTGCGAAAGGGTGAGCGTCGCGTTGATTCAGAACTGATGGACGTTGTGCTTGAAGCGCTGGATGCGGTGAACGGCATGTTCACCGAAGTGCGCGAGCGCAGCCCGATTACGGCGGCTACGCCTGAGCTGCTGGCCGCCCTGGCGCGTCTGGCCGAACCGCAATCGGCTGAAGCCGAAGCGGTTGAAGAAGTCGTCGAGGCACCGGTTGCCGAAAGCGATTCGGGCGACATCACCGATAACGAATTTGAACAGTTGCTGGACTCGCTGAACGCCGTCAAGGCTCAGGCCGAAGCCCCGGCGGCTGCCGCTGCGCCTGCTGCAACTGAAGCGGCCAGCGATGAAATTACCGATGCCGAGTTCGAGTCGTTGCTCGATCAACTGCACGGCAAAGGCCAGTTCGCGGTTGATGCTGTGGCCCCTGCGGCGGCGGCTCCTGCGGCACCGGCCAAGGGCGACAGCTCGGACATCACCGACGACGAATTCGAAGCGCTGCTCGATCAGTTGCACGGCAAGGGCAACTTTGCCGTTGATGCGCTGGAATCGGCGATTGCCGCGGTGCCTGCGCCTGCTGCTCCGGCAGCGGCTGCGGCCGGCAGCGATTTGATCAGCGATCACGAATTCGAATCGCTGCTCGACGAACTGCACGGCAAAGGCAAGTTCACTGAAGTAGGGACCGCGTCTGCCGGCAGCACTGCCGCCGTCGCAAAACCTGCCGCCAAGGCCCCGGCCGCAGCGCCCAAGCCTGCGCCGAAAGCCGAATCGCCAAAACCTGCCGCCGCTGCTGCACCGGCTCCGGCCCGTGCGCCAGCGGCGCCACCGCCGGAAAAACCGGCCAGCGAAGCCGAAACCACCGTACGGGTCGACACCGCGCGTCTCGACGAAATCATGAACATGGTCGGCGAGCTGGTGCTGGTGCGTAACCGTCTGGTGCGCCTGGGTCTGAACAGCGGCGACGAAGCCATGCAAAAGGCTGTGTCGAACCTCGACGTGGTCACGGCTGACTTGCAGACCGCGGTGATGAAAACGCGGATGCAACCGATCAAGAAGGTCTTCGGGCGCTTCCCGCGTCTGGTTCGCGATCTGGCTCGTCAGCTCAAGAAAGAAATCAATCTGGAACTGGTCGGCGAAGAAACCGACCTCGACAAAAACCTTGTCGAGGCCTTGGCCGATCCGCTGGTCCACTTGGTGCGCAACGCGGTCGACCACGGCATTGAGTCGCCGGAAGAACGCGAAGCTTCGGGCAAGGCCCGTGGCGGCAAAGTGGTGTTGGCCGCCGAACAGGAAGGCGATCACATCCTGCTGTCGATTTCCGATGACGGCAAAGGCATGGACCCGAACGTCCTGCGCGCCATCGCGGTAAAACGCGGTGTGATGGACAAGGACGCAGCCGATCGCCTGAGCGATACCGAGTGCTACAACCTGATCTTTGCCCCTGGGTTCTCGACCAAGACCGAGATCTCCGACGTGTCTGGCCGCGGTGTCGGCATGGACGTGGTGAAGACCAAGATTTCCCAGCTCAACGGTTCGATCAACATCTACTCGACCAAGGGCCAAGGCTCGAAAATCGTCATCAAGGTGCCGTTGACCTTGGCGATCATGCCGACGCTGATGGTCATGTTGGGCAATCAGGCGTTCGCGTTCCCGCTGGTCAACGTCAACGAAATCTTCCACCTCGACCTGTCGACCACCAACGTCGTCGACGGTCAGGAAGTGGTGATCGTGCGGGACAAGGCCTTGCCATTGTTCTACCTCAAGCGCTGGCTGGTCAGCTCCGCCGCTCACGAAGAGCAGCGCGAAGGCCATGTGGTGATCCTTTCGGTGGGCACCCAGCGGATCGGCTTCGTCGTCGATCAACTGGTCGGCCAGGAAGAAGTGGTCATCAAGCCATTGGGCAAAATGCTTCAGGGCACTCCGGGCATGTCCGGCGCCACCATCACTGGTGACGGCCGTATCGCGCTGATCCTTGATGTTCCGAGCATGCTCAAGCGTTACGCCGCACGGCGTATTTGAATCCGGGGCGGCGGGGCGATGACGCTCCGCTGCACCTAATGGAGTGTTTATGGCAGTCAAAGTCCTGGTGGTGGACGATTCGGGTTTTTTCCGCCGCCGCGTCTCGGAAATTCTTTCAGCAGATCCGAGCATCCAGGTTGTCGGTACGGCAACCAACGGTAAAGAGGCGATCGATCAGGCCATGGCGCTCAAGCCTGACGTGATCACCATGGACTACGAGATGCCAATGATGGACGGCATCACGGCAGTGCGGCACATCATGCAGCGCTGCCCGACCCCGGTGTTGATGTTCTCCTCGCTGACCCACGAAGGCGCCCGGGTAACCCTGGATGCGCTGGACGCCGGCGCGGTGGATTTCCTGCCGAAGAATTTCGAAGACATCTCGCGTAATCCCGAGAAGGTCAAGCAACTGCTGTGCGAAAAGGTGCATAGCATCTCGCGCAGTAATCGTCGTTTCAGTGCTTACAGCGCACCTGCGCCTGTTGCTGCTCCAGCCCCTGCGCCGACTCCGGCCTCGGCTGCATCGAGTTTCAGTAGCCAAAGCAGCCACACCAGCAGCACACCGGCACGCCCGGCACCTGCTCCGGCGCCGACCCGCACGCCGGCTGCAAGTGCTTCGTCGCCGGCACCGAAACGCAAGGCCTACAAACTCGTCGCTATCGGTACATCGACAGGTGGCCCGGTTGCGCTGCAACGCGTGCTGACGCAGTTGCCGGCGAATTTCCCGGCGCCGATCGTGCTGATCCAGCACATGCCGGCGGCGTTCACCAAAGCCTTTGCCGAGCGTCTGGACAAGCTCTGCCGCATCAGCGTCAAGGAAGCCGAGGATGGCGACATCCTGCGTCCGGGCCTGGCGCTGCTGGCACCGGGTGGCAAGCAAATGATGATCGACGGCCGTGGGGCGGTGAAAATCCTGCCGGGCGACGAGCGTCTGAACTACAAGCCGTGCGTGGACATCACCTTCGGTTCTGCAGCCAAGTCGTACGGCGACAAAGTTCTGGCGGTCGTGCTGACCGGCATGGGCGCCGACGGCCGTGAAGGCGCGCGCCTGCTCAAGCAGGGCGGCAGTTCGGTGTGGGCACAGGATGAGGCAAGCTGCGTGATCTACGGCATGCCGATGGCCATCGTCAAAGCCGACCTCGCTGACGCGGTGTACGGTCTGGACGACATCGGCAAGCACATCGTCGAGGCGTGTATCTGATGGATGTTCTAAGCCTTATCGGGATCATCATGGCGTTCGTCGCCATCATCGGCGGCAACTACCTGGAAGGTGGTCACCTCGGTGCGCTGGCCAACGGCCCGGCGGCACTGATCGTAATAGGCGGCACCATCGGTGCCGCGCTGTTGCAATCGCCGATGAGCGCGTTCAAGCGCGCGATGCAGATCCTCGCGTGGATCTTCTTTCCGCCACGCGTGGACCTGGCTGGCGGCATCGACCGCGTGGTCAATTGGAGCCTCACTGCGCGCAAGGAGGGCTTGCTCGGGCTGGAAGGGGTGGCTGACGCCGAACCTGACAACTACTCGCGCAAAGGCCTGCAACTGCTGGTCGATGGCGCCGAGCCGGAAGCGATCCGCAGCATCCTCGAGGTGGATTTTTACACCCAGGAAGCGCGCGATATCGAAGCCTCCAAAGTCTTTGAAAGCATGGGTGGCTACGCGCCAACCATCGGCATCATCGGCGCGGTGATGGGCCTGATCCACGTGATGGGCAACCTCGCCGACCCGACGCAACTGGGCAGCGGCATCGCCGTGGCGTTCGTTGCGACGATCTATGGTGTGGCCAGTGCCAACCTGATCCTGTTGCCGGTAGCGGCCAAACTGAAGTCCATCGCGTTGCGGCAGTCGCGTTATCGCGAAATGTTGTTGGAAGGGATCTTGTCGATCGCCGAAGGTGAAAACCCGCGCTCTATCGAGCTGAAGCTTCAGGGCTTCATGGATTGATGGGGGTAATGGACTATGGCTCGTCGCAGGCATCAGGAAGAACACGTTAATCACGAGCGCTGGCTCGTGTCCTACGCCGACTTCATTACGCTGCTGTTCGCTTTCTTCGTGGTGATGTACTCGATTTCGTCGATCAACGAAGGCAAGTACAAGGAAATTTCCGAAGCGCTGGTCGGGGTCTTTACCGACTCCGACCGCGCGCTCAAGCCGATCCAGATTGGCGACGAGAGACCGAAGACCGTGACCCCGGCCAAACCGCTGGTCAAGGACGCCGAGCAGGTTGACGCCGGTATCGCCGGCGCCAGCGATCCGCTGAAAAGCATTGCCGACGACATCAGCGCCGCATTCGGTGACCTGATCAGCTCCAACCAGATGACTGTGCGCGGCAATGAGTTGTGGGTCGAAATCGAACTCAACTCCAGCCTGTTGTTCGGCAGCGGCGACGCCATGCCGAGCGACATCGCCTTCAACATCATCGACAAGGTTGCAGCGATCCTCAAACCGTTCGACAACCCGATCCACGTCGAAGGTTTTACCGACGACCAGCCGATCCGCACCGCGCAGTACCCGACCAACTGGGAGCTGTCCTCGGCGCGCTCGGCGAGCATCGTGCGCATGCTGGCGATGCAGGGCGTCAATCCCGGTCGGCTGGCCTCGGTGGGCTACGGCGAATTCCAGCCAGTAGCGAATAACGCCACCGCCGAAGGCCGGGCGAAAAACCGTCGCGTGGTGCTGGTGGTGTCGCGCAATCTGGATGTGCGCCGCAGCCTGACGGGTACCGGAACCGCTCATGCGCAACCGGACGCCGCACTGAAGCGCGCTGGCACACAAACTGCACCGACCCCGGTCAAGACGCCGGGACGCGAGAGTGCCGTCAATTCTCCGTCACCCGCATTAATACGCTGAGCCATGTCTCGGCCGAGCATCTCGGTCGGGAGGAACGAACTGAATGAGAGTCTGGGCAGTCGCCAATCAAAAGGGTGGGGTCGGTAAAACCACCTCTTCCATCGCTTTAGCCGGATTGCTGGCCGAGGCGGGCAAGCGCGTGGTCGTGGTCGATCTCGACCCGCACGGCTCGATGACCAGCTATTTCGGCTACGATCCCGACAGCCTGGAACACAGCAACTACGACCTGTTCCTGCACAAGGGCAGCGTGCCGCAAGGCTTGCCCGGGCAGTTGCTGCTGTCGACCAGTGACGAACGCATTTCCCTGCTGCCCTCGAGCACCGCACTGGCGACGCTTGAGCGCCAGTCGCCTGGGCAAAGTGGCCTGGGGCTGGTGATCGCCAAGAGTCTGGCGCAGTTGTGGCAGGACTTTGATTACGCGGTCATCGACAGCCCGCCGTTGCTCGGCGTGCTGATGGTCAACGCCCTCGCGGCGAGCCAGCAGTTGGTGATCCCGGTACAGACCGAGCACCTGGCCGTTAAAGGCCTGGAGCGCATGGTCAACACGTTGGCGATGATCAACCGCTCACGCAAACAGGCGCTGCCGTTCAGCATCGTACCGACGTTGTTCGACCGCCGTACTCAAGCGTCGATGAGCACCTTGCGCGTGCTGCGCGACAAATTTCCCGACGATATCTGGCAGGGCTACATCCCGGTCGATACCCGTCTGCGCGACGCCAGCCGCGCGGGTGTCACGCCGTCGCAATTCGACGGCAAGAGTCGTGGCGTGCTGGCTTACCGCGCGCTGCTCAAGCATCTGTTGGCGCAACAACTTGTTGCGCAGGTGGCTTGAGATGATTTTGCCCTGTGTAGGAGCTGCCGCAGGCTGCGATCTTTTGATCGGGTTTTGTGGCGCTTCTGAAAAGATCAAAACATCGCAGCGTTCCGCAGCTCCTACAGGGGGTTGTGTATGAATCGGCCGGTGAAGATGACCTCCAAGCCGCAGATGGCGTTGCAGTCCTATCTGGACAGCTTGTTGGAGGAGATCCCGGACGAGTTGCCAGTGCAGGTCGCTTCCCAGCCCGAGGTGATTGAAAGCGCCGAAGCGCTGGATGAATTCCAGGCGGCGGTGCTTGAAGAGCAGGCGCGCGATGCCGAGAAAGCAGCCAGAGCTGTTGCGCCGGTCGCTGCGCCCGCCCCGGTGGCCAGGGCGCCCGTGGTGTTGCTCGAAACGGCTGAACCTGTGCGCGTGGTATCGACCCTTGCGCCGCTGCTGCAAACGCAGTTGCTGCAAGCTGTGCCTGAACCCATCGAGCCAGAGCCAGTGCCAGAAGCGCCAGCGGCCGAACCGGTTGTTCAAGCGCTCGTCACGCCGCTGGTGGAAGTGCATCTGCCGCCAAGCAACACACCGCCGCCGGTCGACACCGACGGCCGTCCGGCCTGGGCCTCCGAAGCTTTCGAATGCCTGCTGTTCGATGTCGCCGGGTTGACCCTGGCCGTGCCATTGGTGTGCCTGGGCTCGATCTACTCGCTGGCCGGTCACGAGTTGACGCCGCTGTTTGGTCAGCCGGAATGGTTCCTCGGGATTCTGCCGAGCCAGGCCGGCAACCTGAAAGTTCTGGACACCGCGCGCTGGGTCATGCCGGATCGCTATCGCGATGATTTCCGTCAGGGCTTGCAGTACGTGATTTCGGTACAAGGTTACGAGTGGGGCCTGGCGGTGCATCAGGTCAGTCGTTCGTTGCGTCTTGATCCGAATGAAATCAAATGGAGAAGTCACCGGGGTCAGCGGCCATGGCTTGCCGGCACCGTGATTGAACACATGTGCGCCTTGCTCGATGTCGCAGCTCTTGCGGAGTTGATCGCCAGCGGCGGGGCAAAGCACATGCCCGGCAGTAAGCCGAACCACAAACCGATTTAACACTTACATAACAGACAAGCACCGGCATACGTATGGCGGGGCACGGAACATACACCGCCAGTGGCGGTACTTCGAGGGGCTAGGGTATGAACGACAAGGCGACGGCGGCAAAGGGTTCTGAAGATCCGATCCTGCAATGGGTGACCTTCAAGCTGGACAACGAAACCTACGGCATCAACGTGATGCGCGTTCAGGAAGTGCTGCGCTACACCGAGATCGCTCCGGTGCCGGGTGCGCCAAGCTACGTGCTGGGCATCATCAACCTGCGCGGTAACGTGGTCACCGTGATCGACACCCGTCAGCGCTTCGGCCTGAGCACCGGCGAGATCAGCGACAACACCCGTATCGTCATCATCGAAGCCGACAAGCAAGTCGTCGGCATCATGGTCGACAGCGTGGCCGAAGTGGTTTACCTGCGTCAGTCGGAAATCGAAACGGCGCCAAACGTCGGTAACGAAGAGTCGGCCAAGTTCATCCAGGGCGTGTGCAACAAGAACAACGAGTTGCTGATCCTGGTCGAGCTGGACAAGATGATGAGCGAAGAAGAGTGGTCGGACCTGGAGAACATCTGATTGATTCTCGAAGTTGCGGTCATTGTCCTGTTCCTCTTCTGGGCAGGCACGCTGGCAATGTTTCTGGCGTACATCAAGGCGCAGCGGGTGATCGCTGCGCAACAGGCCGAGGGTGATGCGCTGCGTGATCAGCGCATCAAGGAACTGGCCAAGCGCGTTGACGATTATCAGAACGGTAATGTGCGCATGGGCGAAGCCCTGCACGAGCTGCGGGCGGTAGTCGGTCCGTTGCCGGACAAAATCGTTCAGCTGGAACAGCGTGATCCATCCAGCCTGTCGTTCGCCCAAGCGGCGAAACTGGTGGGGATGGGCGCGAGCGTTGATGAGCTGACTCAGTCCTGTGGCTTGACCCAGGCTGAGGCGGAGTTGATGCGTAAGCTACACAAGAACTGAAGCAAGCAAGATCAAAAGATCGCAGCCTTCGGCAGCTTCTACATCGGAATTCGCATTTCCCTGTAGGAGCTGCCGAAGGCTGCGATCTTTGCTTTTACGGCTTAATAATCATCGCCGCGCTCGGTGATGTCCTTCTCGACCATCGGTGCATCCGGGTCGTGTCCCTCGGGGAATTTCCCCTTCAGATTCCACGCAAACGCGATGATCTCGGCGATGGTGCGGTACAGCTCTTCGGGAATGCTGTCGCCCAATTCCATTCGCGCCAACAGTCGCACCAGTTCGGCGTTCTCATAGATCGGCACTTCACAGTCGCGGGCGATCCGCAGGATTTCTTCGGCCAGTTCGTCATCACCTTTGGCGGTGAGCGTCGGGGCGTGGTTGCCGTCGTACTTGAGGGCGATGGCCTGGCGTGGAGCGGTGGCGTCATTCATGCGGTTTCATCAACCCAGCGGTGGTCGAGACGGGTTTGATTGCCTTGCGGCGGGGTGCCGTGGTGGCAGTCGATATCACCAACGTTGAGCCCACGATCCAGCAGGCGCTGGCGCAGCGCGAACAGGTTGTTTTCGATCAGATCAGCGGTGTACGGCCGTTCAGCCCACAACTGGCCCGACAGGCTGCCGGCGATCAGTTGCGCCTGAATCTGCATCGGCCCGAGCGGCTCCATGTCGAACGCCAGATCGACGCGCCACAGTTGTTGTTTCGGCTCGCGTTCGTCGCGGCGCTCGTTCGGTTGCGGTTCTTTCTCCGGCGCTTCTTCGCGCTGGAACTTGACCTGCAACGGCACGATGTCTTGCAGGTTGCGCATGGGGATTTCCAGCTGCCAGGTGCTGAGCAGCCGCCCGTCATCGGTGACGCCAGTCTGTTCCAGGCTCGACAACTGATGGCTTTGCAAACGCGAGATGGCAGCAGCAGCGAGGCGCAGCAAATGCTCCAGATCACCTTCGCCGTCCTGGCTTTGCAGCAAACGGTCGGGCAGCGGGAAGCTGCTGGGTAGCGGTTTGGCGCTGACCTGGCCCAGCATGCCGAGGGCGTTGCGTACGAAACTCGGCATCGCCTGTGCGAGGGTGTTGGCGGCGATGATGGCGTTGAAACTGGTGCTGCTCGGCAGGCCCGGTGTCAGTTGCGCGACCAGTTTGAGCAGATCGGCTTTCATGTCCGGTGCCAGCGTCGGGGTTTGTCCGGTCAGCAGTTTGGCTTCGAGAAACATGCCGCTGTTGGCCAAGGCCTGTGCGACGCCTTTGGCGGTGCTCAGCTGTTGCACGTTCGGCAGGCTGGCGAGCAGGCGATCTACCGCAGCGCGTAAATCTGTCGACGTTTGATCGGTGTTGGCTGGCAGGTTTTGCAGCGCGTTCAGCAAACCGGTCAATGAAGCCTGACGACCTTGCTGGCCGACCAGTTGCTGGCTCACCGCCAATTGCTCCTGACGACTGCTCAGCGGCAGGAATTTCAACGTTTGCGAATCTTCTACCAACGCCGAGAGCAGGGTGCCGATGCGCAGTGGCTGCGGGCTGTCGATGGTCAATGTGCTGCCGCTCAAGGCGGTGTTGAGCATGCTGACCATCGAACGAAACACCGTCGCTTGCCCCGGCGTTTGCGGGAGCACCTGCGAAGTCAGCACCTTGCCTTGCAGCAGGGTGCCCACCGGCAATTGCGCCGTATCGATGCGGGTGAGGGCGGCAACGCTGCTGGCAATGGCCTGTTGCACGGTAATCGCCAGGTTTCCCGCAGACGGCTGAGTGATCGCCAGACTGGTGCCTTGCGCCAGCGGTAGATTGCTGGTCGCTTGCACCGTGGTTTGGCGACCGCTGTCCAGCGTTACCTTGAGCAGCAGTTCAAACGTCTGATCCGCCTGCTTGAGCGACAACACCTCAGCCTTGGCGCTCTGGCCGGTCCCGATCAAGCCTTCGACCGGTGTCAGCAGCTTGAGCAACTCGCCGACCTGCGGGCGAACGGTCGCCGGGGTGGTCGTCGGGAGCGGGAGGATGTTCATTTCGCCTGTCATACGCGGACACAACCTGAGGAAATTGCACTCTTGAGAGTAAGGCACGACATGTATAATGCCGCCCGTCTTGCGCTTCGTTCAAAAAACATAGCAATTGTTTGACGCAGCTCTCTAGATCGAGCCGTCATTGCATTTATGCTGCATCTCTTTAACGGCCGCGCCAGAGCCGACTTGAACCGTATAAGGCCCGTGATCCCTTGACCAGTCCTGTCCTGCAAACCGTTGCCCTCGCGTGTGAACGTGACCTGAGGCTGCTCTTCGAAAATCTCGAATTGCGACTCGTCAGCGGCAATATGGTGCAGATCAGCGGCCCCAACGGCAGTGGTAAAACCAGTTTGCTGCGTTTACTGGCCGGTCTGATGCAGCCGACCGAAGGTCAGGTCTTGCTCAATGGTCAGCCATTGACCGAGCAACGCAGTGAACTGGCGCGCAATCTGTTGTGGATCGGCCATGCCGCCGGGATCAAGGACTTACTGACCCCGGAAGAGAACCTGTCGTGGCTCTGCGCCCTGCATCATCCCGCCGAACGCGATGCGATCTGGCAAGCACTGGCAGCGGTAGGATTGCGCGGATTCGAAGATGTTCCCTGCCACAGTCTTTCTGCCGGTCAACAACGCCGCGTGGCGCTGGCGCGTCTGTATCTCGATAGCCCGCCGCTGTGGATTCTCGATGAGCCGTTTACCGCCCTCGACAAGCAGGGCGTGGCGCAACTTGAAGAACATCTGGCCGGACACTGTGAGCGCGGCGGTCTGGTGGTGTTGACCACGCACCACACCCTGACACGGATGCCTTCGGGTTATCGCGACATTGATTTGGGGAACTGGGCAGTATGAGCGTGTTCGGCCTGCTGGTTGCCCGTGAATCCCGACTGCTGTTTCGCCGCCCGGCGGAGCTGGCCAATCCACTGATTTTCTTTGCCATCGTCATCGCCTTGTTCCCGCTGGCCGTCGGCCCGGAAACTCAAGTGTTGCAAAACCTGTCCCCGGGGTTAGTCTGGGTGGCGGCGCTTTTATCCGTGCTGCTCTCGCTGGACGGGCTTTTCCGCAGTGATTTCGAAGACGGCTCTCTGGAGCAGTGGGTCCTTTCGTCGCACCCGCTGCCACTTCTGGTTTTGGCCAAGGTGCTGGCACACTGGCTCTTTTCCGGGCTGGCGCTGGTTTTGCTCTCACCCTTGCTGGCGTTGATGCTCGGCTTGCCTGCTGCCTGTCTGCCGGTATTGCTGCTGTCATTGCTGCTGGGTACCCCGGTGCTGAGCTTGCTCGGCGCGGTGGGCGCGGCGCTGACTGTGGGTTTGAAGCGTGGCGGCCTGTTGCTGGCGCTGCTGATTCTGCCGTTGTACATCCCGGTGTTGATCCTCGGCAGTGGCGCCTTGCAGGCAGCCTTGCAAGGCATGCCGGCGACCGGTTATCTGCTGTGGCTTGGGAGCCTGACCGCCCTGGCGATAACCCTGACACCCTTTGCAATAGCGGCTGGCCTGAAGATCAGCGTCGGCGAATAATAATGAGGTCTGGTTAAAAATTAACCGCTTTTTTCAGGAAAGGCATGACCCAAATGCCAGCTCACACCGATGAGCGGCACCCGTGATGGATACAGTATGAACTGGACCTGGTTTCACAAGCTCGGCTCGCCCAAGTGGTTCTACGGCATCAGCAGCAAGTTTTTGCCGTGGTTGAGCATTGCAGCGTTGCTGCTGATTGGTGTCGGCGTTGTCTGGGGCCTGGCTTTCGCGCCGCCGGATTATCAGCAAGGCAACAGCTTTCGCATCATCTACATTCACGTGCCCGCCGCGATGCTCGCTCAGTCGATTTACGTGATGCTGGCGGTGTGCGGTGTGGTCGGTCTGGTGTGGAAGATGAAACTGGCCGACGTCGCCCTGCAATGCGCCGCACCGATCGGCGCGTGGATGACCGCCGTGGCGCTGGTCACCGGGGCGATCTGGGGCAAACCGACGTGGGGCTCATGGTGGGTCTGGGATGCGCGCCTGACTTCGATGCTGATTCTGCTGTTCCTGTATTTCGGCCTGATCGCGCTGGGCAACGCGATCAGCAACCGCGACAGCGCCGCCAAGGCCTGCGCGGTGTTGGCCATCGTCGGCGTGATCAACATCCCGATCATCAAATACTCGGTGGAGTGGTGGAACACCCTGCACCAGGGCGCGACTTTCACCCTCACCGAAAAACCGGCAATGCCCGTCGAAATGTGGCTGCCGCTGCTGCTGACGGTGTTGGGTTTCTACTGCTTCTTCGGCGCCGTGTTGTTGCTGCGCATGCGCCTCGAAGTGCTCAAGCGCGAAGCCCGCGCCAGTTGGGTGAAAGAAGAAGTGCAGAACAGTCTGGAGGGCGCGCGATGAGTTTTGCTTCATTCGGCGACTTCCTCGCCATGGGCCATCATGGCCTGTATGTCTGGTCGGCCTACGGCATCTGTCTGGCGGTACTGGTCCTCAACGTCGCGGCGCCAATTGCCGCCCGCAAGCGCTATCTGCAACAAGAGGCGCGTCGTCTGCGCCGGGAGAACGGCAAGTGAATCCGCTGCGTAAAAAGCGTCTGATCATCATTCTGGCAATTCTGGTCGGGGTCGGCACTGCTGTCGGCCTGGCCTTGAGCGCGCTGCAGGAAAACATCAACCTGTTTTACACGCCAACCCAGATCGCCAATGGCGAAGCACCGCAGGGTACGCGCATTCGCGCTGGCGGCATGGTGGAGGCCGGTTCCCTGCAACGCTCCCCGGACTCGCTGGACGTCAGATTCGTCGTTACCGATTTCAAGAAATCCGTGACCATCACCTATCGCGGCATCCTTCCAGACCTGTTTCGCGAAGGGCAGGGCATTGTTGCCCTGGGCAAGATCAACGCCGACGGTGTAGTCGTCGCTGATGAAGTGCTGGCCAAGCATGACGAGAAGTACATGCCGCCGGAAGTGACCAAAGCGTTGAAAGACAGCGGTCAATCCGCCCCGACCCCAGCGAAGGAGAGTTGATTGATGACTTCCGCAATCTTTATTCCCGAGCTCGGCCATCTGGCGATGATTCTGGCGCTGTGTTTTGCGCTGGTGCAGGCCGTGGTGCCATTGGTCGGTGCCTGGCGCGGTGACCGTTTCTGGATGAGTCTGGCCCAGCCGGCCGCGTGGGGGCAGTTCGCGTTTCTGCTGTTCGCCTTCGGCTGCCTGACCTACGCGTTCATGGTCGATGACTTCTCCGTGGCTTATGTGGCCAATAACTCCAACAGCGCGTTGCCGTGGTATTACAAATTCAGCGCGGTGTGGGGTGCCCACGAAGGCTCGTTGCTGCTGTGGGCAATGATCCTTGGCGGCTGGACGTTCGCCGTGTCGGTGTTCTCGCGCCAGTTGCCGCAAGTGATGCTCGCCCGTGTGCTGGCGGTGATGGGCATGATCAGCATCGGTTTTCTGCTGTTCCTGATCCTCACCTCCAACCCGTTTCAACGCATCCTGCCGCAAATGCCCAGCGATGGCGCCGACCTGAATCCCTTGTTGCAAGACATCGGCCTGATTGTTCATCCGCCGATGTTGTACATGGGTTACGTCGGGTTTTCGGTGGCGTTCGCGTTCGCCATCGCGGCATTGATGGGCGGTCGTCTTGATGCGGCGTGGGCGCGCTGGTCGCGTCCCTGGACCATCGTTGCCTGGGCCTTTCTCGGTATCGGTATCACCCTCGGATCGTGGTGGGCTTACTACGAGCTCGGCTGGGGCGGCTGGTGGTTCTGGGACCCGGTGGAAAACGCCTCGTTCATGCCATGGCTGGTCGGCACCGCGCTGATTCACTCGCTGGCGGTTACCGAGAAACGTGGCGTGTTTAAAAGCTGGACGGTGTTGCTGGCGATTGCCGCTTTCTCGCTGAGCCTGCTCGGTACGTTCCTGGTACGTTCCGGTGTGCTGACTTCGGTGCATGCATTTGCGTCCGACCCGGAGCGCGGCGTGTTCATCCTGATCTTCCTGCTGTTTGTCGTCGGTGGTTCGCTGACCCTGTTCGCGTTGCGCGCACCGGTCGTAAAAAGCCAGGTCGGGTTCAACCTGTGGTCGCGTGAAACACTGCTGCTGGGCAACAACCTGGTACTGGTCGTGGCGGCGTCAATGATCCTGCTTGGCACCTTGTATCCGCTGATTCTTGATGCCTTGAGCGGCGCCAAACTGTCGGTCGGCCCGCCGTACTTCAACGCGCTGTTCATTCCGTTGATGGCGTTGTTGATGATGGTGATGGCAGTGGGCATGCTCGTGCGCTGGAAAGACACTCCGGTGAAATGGCTGTTGAACATGCTGGCCCCGGTGCTGCTCGGCAGCGTTGCTTTGGCCGTGATCGCCGGTATTGCTTACGGCGATTTCAACTGGGCGGTGATCGCCACCTTCCTGCTCGCCGCGTGGGTATTGCTCGCCGGTGTGCGCGACATCTTCGACAAGACGCGCCACAAAGGCCTGATCAAAGGCCTGCCAACGCTGACTCGCAGCTATTGGGGCATGCAGATCGCTCACCTCGGTATCGCCGTTTGCGCGTTGGGCGTGGTGTTGTCGAGCCAAAACAGTGCCGAGCGAGACCTGCGTCTGGCACCGGGCGAGTCGATGGATCTGGGCGGATATCAGTTTGTGTTCGAAGGCGCCAAGCACTTCGAAGGGCCGAACTTCACGTCCGACAAAGGCACAATCCGGGTGATCCGCGACGGCAAGGAAATCAGCGTGCTGCACCCTGAGAAGCGTCTGTATACGGTGCAGAATTCGGTGATGACCGAAGCCGGAATCGACGCCGGTTTCACCCGTGACCTCTACGTCGCATTGGGTGAACCGCTGGAAAACGGCGCCTGGGCGGTGCGCGTACACGTCAAACCGTTCGTGCGCTGGATCTGGTTCGGCGGCTTGCTGACAGGTTTCGGCGGGTTGCTGGCGGCGATGGATCGACGCTATCGAGTCAAGGTTAAAGCCCGTGTGCGTGAAGCGCTGGGCATGGAAGGAGCGGCTGCATGAGACGTTGGTTGATGCTGGTGCCCCTGGCGATTTTTCTGCTGGTGGCGGTATTCCTTTATCGCGGTTTGTACCTCGATCCGGCGGAACTGCCGTCGGCCATGATCAACAAGCCATTTCCGGAGTTTTCCCTGCCAAACGTGCAGGGTGATAAAACCCTGACCAAAGCCGATGTTCTCGGCAAACCGGCACTGGTCAACGTCTGGGGCACCTGGTGCATTTCCTGCCGGGTCGAGCATCCAGTGCTGAACAAGCTCGCCGAGCGCGGGGTGGTGATCTACGGCATCAACTACAAGGACACCAACGCCGATGCCTTGAAGTGGCTGGCCGAGTTCCACAATCCTTATCAGCTCGATATCCGTGACGACGATGGCTCGCTGGGCTTGAACCTCGGTGTTTATGGTGCGCCGGAAACCTTTTTCATCGACGCCAAGGGCATCATCCGCGACAAGTACGTCGGTGTGATCGACGAGCAGGTCTGGCGCGAAAAACTCGCGGCCAAGTACCAGGCGCTGGTCGATGAGGCCAAGCCATGAAGCGCTTTTTGGCTGCCCTGGTGCTGGGTTTGAGTCTGGTCGGCGTGGCTCACGCCGCCATCGATACTTACGAGTTTGCCAAAGAAGGTGATCGCGAGCGCTTCCGCGAATTGACCAAGGAACTGCGTTGCCCCAAGTGCCAGAATCAGGACATCGCTGACTCCAATGCACCGATTGCCGCTGACCTGCGCAAAGAGATTTTCCGCATGCTGGGCGAGGGCAAGGACAATCAGCAGATCATCGACTTCATGGTCGATCGCTACGGTGATTTCGTCCGCTACAAACCCGCGCTGAACGCCAAGACCGCGCTGCTGTGGTTTGGCCCGGCCGGTCTGCTGCTCGGTGGTTTTGTGGTGATCGCCGTGATCGTCCGCCGCCGTCGCGGACAACGCGCCGAGACACCGCAATCGCTGTCTGCCGAAGAACGTCAGCGCCTCGACCAACTGTTGGATAAAACCAAGAATGATTGATTTCTGGCTCGCCGCAGGGCTGTTGCTACTGGTCGCCCTGAGTTTTCTGCTGATCCCGGTATTGCGTGAACGTCGCGCCCAGCGTGAAGAGGATCGAACTGCCCTGAACGTCGCGCTCTATCAGGAGCGCGTTGCCGAGTTGCAAACGCAACAGGCCGAAGGCGTACTCGATGCCGTGCAAATGGACAGCGGCCGCGCTGAAGCCGCGCGTGAACTGCTCGCCGATACCGAAGGCGTCGTTGCGCCGCGGGTGTCCCGACTGGGCAAGCCGTTGCCGCTGCTGGCTGCCGTGTTGGTGCCGGTATTGGGCCTGGCGCTGTACTTGCACTTTGGCGCCGCCGACAAGGTTGAACTGACCCGCGAATTCGCCCAGGCGCCGCAGTCGATGGAAGAGATGACCCAGCGTCTGGAGCGCGCCGTTGCGGCGCAACCGGATTCCGCTGAAGGCCTCTACTTCCTCGGCCGTACCTACATGGCTCAGGAGCGTCCCGCGGACGCGGCGAAGATGTTCGAGCGCGCTGCCAACCTCGCCGGTCGCCAACCGGAGTTGCTTGGTCAGTGGGCGCAGGCACAGTATTTTGCCGACGGTAAAAAGTGGTCGGACAAGATTCAGGCCCTGACCGACGAAGCACTGAAGGCTGATCCGAAAGAAGTGACCAGCCTCGGCCTGCTCGGCATCGCCGCGTTTGAAGGCGAGCGTTATCAGCAAGCCATCGATTACTGGAACCGCTTACTGGCGCAACTGCCGCCGGACGACAAATCCCGGGCCGCGCTGCAAGGCGGAATCGAGCGTGCATCCGAGCGTCTCAAGGCCAGTGGCGGCACAGTCGCTGAGGCCACAGCGCCGAAAGCCGCGTTGTTGAAGGTCAGCGTCGATCTGGCCAGCGAACTCAAAGGCAAGGTGCAACCGGGCGACAGCGTGTTCATTTTCGCCCGCGCTACGTCCGGTCCGCCGGCGCCATTGGCGGCCAAGCGCCTGACCGTGGCTGATCTGCCAGTGACTGTTGAGCTAGGCGATGCCGATGCGATGATGCCGCAGTTGAAACTGTCGAACTTCCCTGAAGTCCAACTGGTAGCGCGCGTCTCCCGTGCCGGCCAGCCAACTGCTGGCGAATGGGTCGGTCGCAGCGGGCCTTTGCCCAGCAGCACCACCGCACTGCAAAAACTGACCATCGACAGCCCGGATAAATAACCGGAACCAGAGGAAAGCACCGACATGCACACCATCGCCCGAATCACAGTCCTCACACTGGCCCTGGGCATGAGTGCATGTGCGGTGCAGCAACGACCGGAACCGACCACCAACCTGCCGCCGATTCCGCCATCACAGCCAAGCCCGACCCCGTCGACTTCGCCGACCCCAGGCAAAAGCATCCCGGCCAAACCGGCAAAACCCGTCCCGCGCACCTCGTCCAGCTTCGCCCCACCACCGGGCGGCAACAGCCACTGGGATCAGAAACTCGGCGTCTACGTCCTCGACGATCAGACCAATACGTTCTATCGCCAGCGCACCTACTACCGCTGGAACAACGGCTGGAGCCGCGCCGTCAGCCCCAACGGCCCATGGGAAGACACCAACATCCACGGCGTGCCTCCGGGGTTGGGCAAGAAATTCGGGCAGTAAATGAAAACGGCGATCTTCGGATCGCCGTTTTGCTGTGTGTCTGTTGGGAGCTCACAGAATCGCGCGATAGCTTGCAAGTTCCTGAACCGATCGGGACAGCCCCTGCCGTTGCAGAAGATTCAGAAACGAATCGATATCCATGACAGGGTTTTTCAGTTGCTGGCGCTGACGCTGAGCGGCTGCAACAACGGCTGACGGATCCAGATGAAATAGATTTTCGACAAACTCATCTGGATGTTGCGCCTCGATGCCAAAAGGAGCCAAGAGCTCATCGGGAAAGTCTTTAAGGTTAAAGGTCACGATCACACCCGCTCCACAACGTATGGCGGCCGCCAGAACATGGCGGTCATCTCTGTCTGGCAATGTCAGTCCCGTGACGAGATCCTCATAGTCAATGACGCAGGCTTCGGGGATCGCACGATCCATTAGGTCCGATGTTCGATCCAGTTGCTCCATTGTCAGGTCAGTTCGGTTCTTCAATAGATTGCGTTTCCATTCGCAGTGAATCTCCTTCGTCCATCGCGCTCGAAACCTGCCGGAGAGCACGAGCCACATCAGAAAGTCTCTCAACGGAGCCGGGTACAAAACACATGCATCGTATACAGCGGTGAAAGAGGAGTGCCTCACTCGTATCCTGTCCTTAGTGCCTGTGCCTGCTCTGCGAGAAGCTTCATTGCCTGCTCGCTGGCGGTGTCTCGCCGGGTTTTATAGTCCATCAAATCGGCAAAACGCACACGTCGGTGCTTGCCTGTTTTGTGGTAGGACAACTCGCCGCTTTCCAACAGCTTTATCAGGTGCGGGCGTGAGACGTTAAGCAGGTCGGCAGCTTCCTGCGTGGTCAATTCAGCGTGGATCGGTACTACCTTGACGGCATTGCCTTCTGCCAGCGCAGCAAGGATGTCGACCAAAAGGCGCAGGGCGGAGGTGGGCAATTCGACAAGGTGGGCTTCGTTCTGCTCATCGAAAATCTGGATGTGCTGGGTTTCGAATTGAGTTGCAAGGTAAGCGGCCAGCGCACGTTTGCCCTCGACGGCGGCTTTGACTTCGCGTTCAACGGGGAGGTTGATGGCGGGTTGAATGACTATCGACATAGGGATGTTCCAGCAATCTAAATGGAGATGCCAGAAACGTTATTCGAATTAAACGAAAATCGCAATAAACGAAAATTTATGTGACAGTCTTGAAATTGATTCAGCGTTAAATGGCATCGCGGGCGGATATGCCCGCTCTGCTCTTGCATTTTTACGCTGTCGCCAGCGACCGTCTTCGCGACGCACTCAAAAATCGCAGCAACGCCAGCAACGGAAATACGCTGCCGACAATCACGATCCATAACCAACCGCCATGCTCATACACCGCGCTGGCCACCGACGAGCCGAAAGCGCCGCCGATGAAGATACTGGTCATGTACAGCGCGTTCAGACGACCACGGCTTTTCGCGTCCAGCGAATACACCGCACGCTGGCCGAGCACCATGTTCATCTGCACGCAGAAGTCGAGGACGACGCCGGTCACGGCCAGGCCGATGACGCTGTAGGCCGGGTGGATGAAGGCGGGCAGGAAGCTCAGGCTGGCGAACAGCATGGCCAGCAAGGACGCGATTCGGGTGTGGCCGGCGTCGGCCAGGCGGCCGCTGATTGGCGCGGCGATGGCACCGATGGCACCGACCAGGGCGAAGATCGCAATCTCGGTTTGCGACAGGCCATGATTGCGCGCCAGTTCCAGCGGCACTGCGGTCCAGAACAGGCTGAACGCGGCGAACATGCAGCCCTGATAAAACGCACGCTGACGCAGCACCGGTTGCTGGCGCAGCAGCGTCCACAGCGAGCCGAGCAGTTGTCCATAGGACGCGCTGTGATCCGGTTGACGCTTGGGGACTGTCAGCGCCAACACTACGCTGATCGCCGCCATCAGCGCCGCCGCGATCATGAACATCGCGCGCCAGCCCAAGTGGTCGGCCACCACGCTCGATACCGGCCGCGCCAACAGGATGCCCAGCAACAAACCGCCCATGATTGCGCCGACAACGCGACCGCGAGACTCCTCAGGCGCCAGATGCGCGGCCAATGGAATCAGGATCTGCACCGACACCGAACTGAAGCCCACCAGCAACGAGATCAGCAGAAACAGGTTGGGTTGATCGGTGAACGCCGCAGCCAGCAGGCTGGCGATAGCGACTATCGTGGTGATGATCATCAACCGCCGGTTTTCCAGCAGGTCCGCCAACGGCACCAGAAAGAACAGGCCCAGCGCGTAGCCGATCTGCGTCAGCGAGACGATGAAACTGGCCATGGTGTCGGTCAGACCGATGTCCGGCGCGATCAGGCCGATGATCGGCTGCGCGTAGTAGATGTTGGCAACGATGGCGCCGCAGCAAAAAGCGAACAGCAGCACCATGCCTCGGGTCATTGCGTGAGTCGTGGCGGTCATAGGGTTTCTCGATCCAGCGAAAGGAATGCGGTGAGGCTATGGGACAAACCGGGCGGACAGAAGACGCCTTTGGTTGATATCAGTTATCAAGGTGCGCAATGTTGGGGTGTTTCAGCGTTTCATTCTGGATGGACTGGCGTCCGACTGGTGAGCGCCGATGATACATTCACTTACATCTGTTCGATAGCGTGCTTATGATCACACGCTCCCCCTCATCCCAGCCCTCTCCCTCGGGAGAGGGCTGGGATGAGGGGATGCTGGACACAAAAAAGGCGACCTGCCGAGGTCGCCTTTTTCATTGCTACTTAAGCCTTACTGCCCCGTGTAAATCTGATCAAACACCCCTCCGTCATTGAAGTGAGTCTTCTGCACGGTGCGCCAGTCACCAAAAGTCTTCTCCACCGACAGGAAATCGACTTTCGGGAAACGATCGGTGTACTTCGCCAGCACCGCCGGATCACGCGGGCGCAGGTAGTTGGCGGCAGCAATTTCCTGACCTTGTGGCGACCACAGGTACTTCAGATATTCATCAGCCGCCGCACGCGAGCCTTTCTTGTCGACGACTTTGTCGACCACGGAAACCGGTGGCTCGGCCTCAGCGGAGACACTTGGGTAGACGACTTCAAACTGATCACGGCCAAACTCGCGGGCGATCATTTCGGCTTCGTTCTCGAAGGTCACCAGCACGTCGCCGATCTGGTTGGTCATGAAGGTGGTGGTGGCGGCGCGACCACCGGTATCGAGCACCGGCGCTTGCTTGAACAGTTTGCCGACGAAGTCCTTGGCCTTGTTCTCGTCACCGCCGTTCTTCAGCACATAGCCCCATGCCGACAGGTAGGTATAGCGGCCGTTGCCCGACGTTTTCGGGTTCGGCACGATCACTTGTACGCCGTCCTTGAGCAGATCCGGCCAGTCTTTCAGGGCTTTCGGGTTGCCTTTGCGGACGATGAACACGGTGGCGGAAGTGAACGGCGCGCTGTTGTTCGGCAGGCGTGTGACCCAGTTCTCCGGCACCAGTTGGCCGTTGTCGGCGAGGGCGTTGATGTCAGTTGCCATGTTCATGGTGATGACGTCAGCCGGCAGGCCGTCGATCACCGATCGCGCCTGTTTGCTCGAACCGCCGAAGGACATCTGCACAGTGATGTTTTCGTTGTGCTCGGCTTGCCAGTGTTTCTGGAACGCAGTGTTGTAGTCCTTGTAGAAATCGCGCATCACGTCGTACGAAACGTTGAGCAGGGTCGGTGCGGCTTGAGCCACGCTGCCGAACGCGAGACCAGCGGCGAGAAGTGAGGCGCCAAAGAGTTTTTTCACTGCGCATTCCTTGTTGTGTCTGCTACAGGGGAGTGATGTTTAATTGCCACTGACTATAACGGGTCGGACATAGTCGTTTAAAGATTAAAAAACTCTTTGCTTATTCCCTTTTTTTGAACAGCGCGTTGCCACATCGCGAGCAAAACGCGGCGCCATGTTCGTGGCTGTTTTTCTTGCACACAGGGCAATCATGTTGCAGCTGTTCACCGCGCATGGCGTTGGCCAGTTCGGCGGTGAAAATCCCGGTAGGCACGGCGATGATCGAGTAACCGGTGATCATCACCAGCGACGAAATCACCTGACCCAGAGGTGTTTTCGGCACGATGTCGCCAAAACCCACGGTGGTCAGCGTCACGATAGCCCAATAGATGCCTTTGGGAATGCTGGTGAAACCGTGCTCCGGGCCTTCGATCACGTACATCAACGTACCGAACACCGTCACCAGCGTGCAGACACTGACCAAAAACACCACGATTTTCTGTTTGCTGCCGCGCAGCGCCGACATCAGGTAATTGGCTTGCTTGAGGTACGGACTGAGCTTGAGCACGCGGAAAATCCGCAACATGCGGATGATGCGAATAATCAGCAGATACTGCGCATCGCTGTAATACAGCGCGAGAATGCCCGGCACGATCGCCAGCAAATCCACCAGCCCGTAAAAACTGAACGCATAGCGCAGCGGCTTGGGCGAACAGTAAAGACGCAGGATGTACTCACCGAGAAAGATGATCGTGAAACCCCACTCGATGTAGGCCAGCACGTTGGCGTAGTTCTGGTGAATGCTGTCGATGCTGTCGAGCATCACGATCACCAGACTGGCGAGGATGATCAACAGCAAAATGCCGTCGAAGCGCCGTCCGGCGAGGGTGTCGCTCTGGAAAATCATGACGTAAAGCCGTTCACGCCAGTTGCTGCTGCTGTCCATGAATAATGCCTGAATCAAAGATCAGCGCAGCCTAGGTTGATTCTCCCCCTGAGCGCAAGGCGTGCTGTCGACGTTGGCTTTGCCAAGCATCTGGATACCGGCGCGGATCAGCCAGCAGGCCAGGATGAACGGCGCGGTCAATGTGGCCAGACCCATGGCGGCGAACAGCGGGGTGATCAGCAATGCCAGGACGATACCGAGCAATGGCAACCATGGTTGTTCGCGTTGAGCACTGAAGGCGAGGGCGGCGAGCACGGCGTTGTAGCTGCCCAGGCCCAGCAGCGCGGAACTGGTTTCGTGGTGCAGCAAACTGGACGCCAGACCGATTGCAGAAGCCAGCAGTGCCCAGGCAAAAGCGCGGCGATCAGCGATCAGCAAACCGATGGCAATCAACCCCCCGGCCAATGGATGCCCGAGGAACATCACCTGTCCGAGCCCTTTGAACTCGGCTGCGAACAGATTGAGCAGGTTCATCTCGACGTGAGCCACCGGCGCCGACGGTTCGGCGAACAGCAGTAACCCCCAACTCATGGCCACGAACGGCGAGGTGTAGGCCGGTATGGATCGGTTGCGGTACACATGTTTGAGCCATTGTTGCGTGAGCATCGCGCTCAAGCCGCCGGCGGCGAGAATCAGCGGCGGCAGCAGCGGTGACCACGGGAAATACAGGCTCAGCAACAAACCAAGCAGAACGCCGTTGTAACTGAACAACCCGGCCTGGCGATCAGCCTTGGCGTAGTTGCGCCGTTGCGCGGTGAGCAATCCGGCGACGGCGCCCAGCAGCGCACCGGCGAATAACACAGGCGCGGTCAGCAGGATCGCCAGCAAACACAGCAGGCCGCACAGTGGATGGCGCTGGAGGAATATCTGACTGAAACCGTTGAGCAAAGCCTCGGCCCAGTCGGGGCAGTGGGTATTGAAATGTTTGGCAGGCATGGCAGTTCTGAAAGTCAGGGAAACCGGGTCACCCGCATCGCCAGCAGGCTGGCTCCCACACTGAATCTCTGTTCAGTCTTGATCTTGTGAACGACACAAAACCCATGTGGGAGCCAGCCTGCTGGCGATGAGGCCAGTTGTAGCGCTCAAGCATTTTGATTGAAGGAATTACCGCTATCCCCCCAGGTGCTTTTTGAGCTTGAAACGGTGTGGCTTAAATCAATGTTTCGATACGCAGCGAGTTCGTCGACCCTGGCTGCCCAAACGGCACGCCGGCAGTGATCAGCAGCGTGTCACCACGCTCGGCCATTCCCTGCGCCTGGGCGATTTCCAGCGCGGTCGAGCAGACTTCATCGACCTGACGCAGGCGATCGTTGACCACCGAGTGAATGCCCCATGCCACGCTCAAACGGCGCGCGGTCTGCAGGTTCGGTGTCAGGTTGAGGATCGGTGCTTTCGGCCGTTCCCGCGATGCACGCAGGCTCGATGCGCCCGACTCGCTGTAGTTGACCAAAACGGCCACCGGCAACACGTTGCTGATGCGCCGGATCGCGCAACTGATCGCATCGGACACGGTGGCCTCAGCCTTCGGCCGACTGACGTCCAGTTGCGTCTGATAATCCGGTCCGTTTTCCACCTGGCGGATGATCTTGCTCATCATCTGCACAGCTTCCAGCGGATACTCGCCGGACGCGGTTTCCGCCGACAGCATGACCGCATCGGCACCTTCGGCCACCGCGTTGGCAACGTCGGTGACTTCGGCGCGAGTCGGGGCAGGGGAGAAGCGCATCGACTCGAGCATTTGCGTCGCGACGACGACAGGTTTGCCGAGTTCGCGGCAAGTAGTGATGATGTTTTTCTGGATCTGCGGCACGCTCTCGGCCGGGACTTCTACGCCCAGATCACCGCGAGCCACCATGATCGCGTCGCTCAGTTCGGCGATTTCACGCAGTTGCTCAACCGCCGACGGCTTCTCGATTTTTGCCATCAGGAACGCTTTGTCACCGATCAGTGTGCGAGCCTCGAGAATGTCTTGCGGGCGCTGCACAAACGACAGCGCGACCCAATCCACACCCAGCTCCAGACCGAAACTCAGGTCACGGCGATCCTTGGCGGTCAGCGGGCTGAGTTCGAGCACCGCTTGTGGCACGTTCACGCCTTTGCGATCCGACAGTTCGCCGCCATTGAGCACGGTGGTGTCGATCGCGTCGGCGTATTTGGTGACCACGCGCAGGCGCAGTTTGCCGTCGTCGAGCAGCAGATCCATGCCCGCTTCCAGCGCTTCGATAATCTCCGGATGGGGCAGGTTGACCCGGCGCTCATCGCCCGGTGTTGCGTCCAGATCGAGGCGGAATGCCTGGCCGCGATGCAACTGCACCTTGCCGTCAGCGAATTTGCCGACGCGCAGTTTCGGCCCTTGCAGGTCCATCAGAATGCCCAGCGGATAGTTGAGCTGGCGCTCGACTTCGCGGATCCACTGATAGCGCTTGGCGTGGTCGGCGTGATCACCGTGGCTGAAGTTGAGGCGGAAGATATTGACCCCGGCCTCGACCAGTTCGCGGATAGCGTCGATGCCATCGACCGCAGGCCCGAGGGTGGCGAGGATTTTGACCTTTTTATCAGGCGTCATGATTTAGAGTTCTCAAGGATCAGAATGGCGCGGAAGTCGTTGACGTTGGTGCGGGTCGGCTCAGTGACGATCAGCGCGTCGAGTGCCTGGAAGTAGCCGTAGCCGTTGTTGTTATCCAGTTCGTCGCTGGCGCTCAGGCCAAGGGCGGCGGCGCGAACGTAGCTGTCCGGGGTCATGATGGCGCCGGCGTTGTCTTCCGAGCCGTCGATGCCGTCAGTGTCACCGGCCAAGGCGTAGACGCCGGGCTGGCCCTTGAGGCTGTCGGTCAGGCTCAGGAGGAATTCGGCATTGCGGCCGCCACGTCCATTGCCGCGCACGGTCACGGTGGTTTCGCCGCCGGAGAGAATCACGCACGGCGCAGCCAGTGGCTGGCCGTGGTTGATGATCTGGCGGGCGATGCCGGCGTGGACTTTCGCCACTTCGCGCGACTCACCTTCCAGGTCGCCGAGGATCAGCGTGCTGAAACCGGCCTGACGGCATTTCACCGCGGCGGCATCCAGCGATTGCTGCGGGCGGGCGATCAACTGGAAATGACTGCGAGCCAGGCTCGGGTCGCCGGGTTTGACGGTTTCCGACTCGGGGCTTAGCAACCAGTTGCGTACCGACGCCGGGATCTCGATGCCGTAGCGCTTGATGATCGCCAAGGCTTCGGCTGACGTGCTCGGGTCGGCCACGGTCGGGCCGGAAGCGATGACCGTGGCGAGGTCGCCCGGTACATCGGAAATCGCATAGGTATAAACAGTCGCCGGCCAGCAGGCCTTGCCGAGTCGGCCTCCCTTGATCGCCGAGAGGTGCTTGCGCACGCAGTTCATCTCGCCGATGGTCGCGCCGGATTTGAGCAGGGCTTTGTTGATCGACTGCTTGTCGGCAAGCGTGATGCCTTCGGCTGGCAGGGCGAGCAAGGCAGAGCCGCCACCGGACAGCAGGAATATCACGCGGTCGTCTTCGCTCAGGTTGCTGACCAGGTCCAGCACGCGTTTGGCTACGGCCAGACCGGCAGCGTCCGGCACCGGATGCGCGGCTTCGACCACTTCGATTTTTTCGCACGGGGCGCCGTGACCGTAACGGGTCACAACCAGGCCAGATACTTCACCCTGCCAGCAGCGCTCGACCACTTGCGCCATGGCGGCGGCGGCTTTGCCGGCGCCGATGACGATCACCCGACCGGTACGATCGGCTGGCAGATGGGCTTCGAGGACTTGCTGCGGATGGGCCGCGTCGATGGCTGTGGCAAACAGCTCGCGCAGCAGTTGTTGCGGATCGACCGACATGGCGGGCTCCCGGAATTCTTGTTATTGGGATAAAGCGACAACGGTGTAGCGACGCGGTCCTTGTGGGAGCTGGCTTGCCAGCGATTCAGGCGCTGCGGTCGTTCAGGCAGACCGAGTTGATGCCATCGCGGGCAAGCCCGCTCCCACAGGGAGCGAGCCATAGGCGCAGATTATTTCTTGTCGCGAATCGAGAAGTTGGCCATGTGTTCCAGACCCTTGATCAGCGCCGAGTGGTCCCAGTTGCTGCCACCGATCGCCGCGCAGGTGCTGAACACTTGCTGAGTGTTGGCGGTGTTCGGCAGGTTGATGTTCAGCTCCTTGGCGCCCTGCAGGGCCAGGTTCAGGTCCTTCTGGTGCAGGCTGATGCGGAAGCCTGGATCGAAGGTGCCTTTGATCATGCGCTCGCCGTGTACTTCGAGAATCTTGGACGAGGCAAAACCACCCATCAGCGCTTCACGCACCTTGGCTGGATCCGCACCGTTTTTCGAAGCGAACAGCAGCGCTTCGGCGACAGCCTGGATGTTCAGGGCAACGATGATCTGGTTGGCGACCTTGGCGGTCTGACCGTCGCCATTGCCACCGACCAGGGTGATGTTCTTGCCCATGGCCTGGAACAGCGGCAATGCGCGTTCGAAGGCGTCGGCGTCGCCACCGATCATGATGCTCAGGGTCGCGGCTTTGGCGCCGACTTCACCGCCGGACACTGGCGCGTCGAGGTATTGCGCGCCTTTCTCGTTGATCTTCGCTGCGAAAGCCTTGGTGGCGGTCGGCGAGATCGAGCTCATGTCGATGACGATTTTGCCTTTGCTGATGCCGGCCGCAACGCCGTCGGCGCGGAACAGCACGTCATCGACCTGCGGGGTATCCGGGACCATGACGATGATGAATTCAGCTTCCTGCGCGACTTCGCGCGGATTGGCCAAAGCGACGGCGCCGGCGGCAACCAGGTCGGCAGGCGCGGCGTCGTGGTGCGCCGACAGGAACAGGCTGTGACCGGCTTTCTGCAGGTTCGCCGCCATTGGGTGGCCCATGATGCCGGTGCCGATAAATCCGATTTTAGCCATGAGAAAATCCTCTTGTTTTTGTCTTGCTCAAGCAAATAGGGGGAGTTGCTTTTATGTGGGAGCGAGCCTGCTCGCGAATGCGATATGCCAGGCGCCACTGATGGTGAATGTGCCGGCCTCTTCGCGAGCAGGCTCGCTCCCACAGGGTTTTTGCAGTGTTCTTAAATTGCGTTGTGGGTTTTCAGCCAGCCCAGACCCGCCTCAGTGGTGGTCAGTGGTTTGTATTCACAGCCAACCCAACCCTGATAACCGATGCGATCAAGGTGTTCGAACAGGAAGCGGTAGTTGATTTCACCGGTGCCCGGCTCGTTACGGCCCGGGTTGTCCGCGAGCTGCACATGGTTGATCTCGCCCAGGTGCGATTGCAGGGTGCGGGCCAGATCGCCTTCCATGATTTGCATGTGATAGATGTCGTATTGCAGGAACAGATTGGCGCTGCCGACCTGCTCGCGAATCGACAGGGCTTGCGCCGTGTTGTTCAGGTAGAAGCCCGGAATGTCACGGGTGTTGATCGCTTCCATCACCAGTTTGATGCCCGCTGCTTGCAGCTTGTCGGCGGCGTACTTGAGGTTGGCGACAAAGGTCTTTTCAACGGTGGCATCGTCAACGCCCTGCGGACGAATACCGGCCAGGCAGTTGATCTGGGTGTTGCCCAGCACTTGTGCGTAAGCAATCGCCAGATCAACCCCGGCGCGGAACTCTTCAACCCGATCCGGCAGGCACGCGATACCGCGCTCGCCCTTGGCCCAGTCACCGGCCGGCAGGTTGAACAGCACTTGGGTCAGACCGTTGGCGTCGAGCCTGGCCTTGATTTCGGCAGAGCTGAAGTCGTACGGGAACAGGTATTCAACACCACTGAAACCAGCCTTGGCGGCGGCGTCGAAACGGGCAAGGAAATCCTGTTCGGTGAACAGCATGGACAGGTTGGCTGCGAAACGCGGCATGGTGGTCTCCTAAAAACGGATTTGACACGGTGGGTCAGACTGAACGCAATCAGTCCCCTCTCCTGGGGGAGAGGGTTAGGGTGAGGGGGAATCCTGAGTCTGATCCCGATTTTGCGAGCACCGCAAAACCTTTCCCTCACCCCAGCCCTCTCCCGGGGGGAGAGGGAGCTAATTACGTTCAATCAAGCAGCGAAATCGCCGTTGGCGCATCGTTGCCGACCAGCGCCAGGTCTTCGAATTCGTTGACGGCGTTGATCTCGGTACCCATGGAGATGTTGGTCACACGCTCCAGAATGATCTCGACGATCACCGGCACCTTGAACTCTTCGATCATCTGTTCGGCCTTGCGCAAGGCAGGGGCGATTTCCGATGGTTCGAACACACGCAGTGCCTTACAGCCCAGGCCTTCGGCAACTGCGACGTGGTCAACACCGTAACCGTTGAGTTCCGGCGCGTTGAGGTTATCGAAGGACAGCTGCACGCAGTAGTCCATTTCAAACCCACGCTGTGCCTGACGAATCAGGCCCAGGTACGAGTTGTTCACCACGACGTGGATGTAAGGCAGTTTGAACTGAGCGCCGACCGCCAGTTCTTCGATCATGAACTGGAAGTCATAGTCCCCCGACAGGGCCACGACTTTACGGCTCGGATCGGCCTTGACCACGCCCAGTGCGGCCGGAATGGTCCAGCCCAACGGGCCAGCCTGACCGCAGTTGATCCAGTGACGCGGCTTGTAGACGTGCAGGAACTGCGCGCCGGCAATCTGCGACAGACCAATGGTGCTGACGTAGCAGGTGTCTTTGCCGAACACCTGGTTCATCTCTTCATACACGCGCTGCGGTTTGACCGGCACGTTGTCGAAGTGGGTCTTGCGGTGCAGGCTGGCTTTGCGCTGCTGGCAATCCTGCAGCCAGGCACTGCGATTTTTCAGCTTGCCGGCCGCTTGCCACTCACGGGCGACTTCGATGAACACGGTCAGCGCGGCAGCGGCGTCGGACACGATGCCCAGATCCGGTGTGAATACGCGGCCGATCTGCGTGCCTTCGATGTCGACGTGAATGAACTTGCGACCTTCGGTATAGACGTCAACCGAACCGGTGTGACGGTTGGCCCAACGGTTACCGATACCCAACACCACGTCGGATTTCAGCATGGTCGCGTTGCCGTAGCGGTGCGAAGTCTGCAGACCGACCATGCCGACCATCAACGGGTGATCGTCCGGGATGGTGCCCCAGCCCATCAGAGTCGGGATGACCGGAATACCGGTCAGTTCAGCGAACTCGACCAGCAGATCGCTGGCATCGGCGTTGATGATGCCACCGCCGGCCACCAGCAGTGGGCGCTCAGCCTGATCGAGCAGGGCCAAAGCCTTCTCGACCTGAACGCGGGTCGCGGTCGGCTTGGCCAGCGGCAGAGGCTGGTAAGCGTCGATGTCGAATTCGATTTCAGCCATTTGTACGTCGAACGGCAGATCGATCAGCACAGGGCCTGGTCGGCCGGAGCGCATTTCAAAGAACGCTTTCTGGAACGCGTACGGCACTTGGCCCGGTTCCAGAACAGTGGTCGCCCACTTGGTGACTGGCTTGACGATGCTGGTGATGTCGACAGCCTGGAAGTCTTCCTTGTGCATACGGGCGCGGGGTGCCTGGCCGGTAATGCACAGGATTGGAATCGAGTCGGCCGAGGCGCTGTAGAGCCCGGTGACCATGTCGGTACCGGCAGGGCCGGAAGTCCCGATGCACACGCCGATGTTGCCGGCCTTGGTGCGGGTGTAGCCCTCGGCCATGTGCGAGGCGCCTTCAACGTGGCGAGCAAGGACGTGATCGATGCCACCGACTTTCTGCAAGGCGGAGTACAGCGGGTTGATTGCAGCGCCCGGAATGCCAAAAGCGGTATCAACCCCTTCACGGCGCATCACCAGAACGGCGGCTTCGATTGCTCTCATTTTGCTCATGGTTTTGTGCCTCTTTACGTTTTGTAATTGTATACAAGTGGCTTTGCGCAGAGTGTATTCACGGCGGACGGCGCAGGTCAATCCATTTTCTCAAGCGACTGTTTCATTCGTCGGAAGCCGGTTCTGCTGTGGCTTTTCGTCGCATGTGGCGCTTTTCGAGAATTATTGTATACAAAAAAATAACTCATTGTGTTCTATTTGTTGCATCGGACTGCGGCACTTAAGCGCAGCTCCACGACTTTCCCTATAACAAAATGAGGACGGCCCCATGAGCGCTTTAACCTTGAAAGTCGCAGTCAACCTGGTCAACGAAGCCATCAGCGCAGGGCGGGGCATCAATGCCGCGCCGTTGACCATCGCGGTACTCGATACCGGCGGCCACCTGATCACCCTGCAACGCGAAGACGGCGCCAGCCTGCTGCGCCCGCAGATCGCCATCGGCAAAGCCTGGGGCGCGATTGCGCTGGGCAAGGGCTCACGCCTGCTGGCAGTGGATGCTCAACAACGCCCGGCATTCTTCGCGGCACTCAACAGCACGGGGCAGGGTAGCGTCGTACCGGCACCGGGCGGTGTGTTGATCCGCGATCAGGCGGGGAATTTGCTGGGTGCGATCGGGATTAGCGGCGACCTGTCGGACATTGATGAGCAGGTGGCGATCAAAGCGGTGCAGGCGCTGGATCTGAGGGCGGATGGGGGGGTGGCTGCTTGATCTTTAGCGTCTGACCGATAGTCATCGCTGGCAAGCCAGATCCCACAAGGTTTTGTGTCGTTCACCCGTTCTGCGTTCGACTCAAAAACCTGTGGGAGCTGGCTTGCCAGCGATGGCGGCTTGATGGACACATGAAGAAAAAAGACTAAATCAGCCAGATGGATCACTGAGGTCTAGCCTTCTGATGAACTCATCATGAAGGGGCAATGGATTGCCTGATTTCCCCGCATCACATCGTCTGCGAGCCGGCCGCTATGCCGAGCCCAACAGAGTCTATCTACTGACAACCAATACACTGAGTCGCGAGCCGGTTTTTGCCGATTTTGCTTTGGGTAGATTGGTAGTTCACCAATTGCGCCGGGCACAAGATCTTGGGTTGGCAAAATCACTGGCGTGGGTAGTCATGCCCGACCACGTTCATTGGCTCGTTGAGTTGGAGAACTGCTCACTGCGCAAGCTGATGCGCGAGACCAAGTCCCTGATTACTCGGGAGGTGAATCTTTGTAGTGGCAGAAGTGGGCAGCTATGGCAGCAGGGCTATCATGACCGGGCACTTCGAAAGGAGGATGATTTGGTGAAAATGGCGCGGTATATCGTCGCCAACCCACTACGGGCAGGTCTGGTTGAGAAGCTCGGCGACTATCCCCTGTGGGATGCCATTTGGATTTGATCTGACACCGGGTTGCCCCTATCGCTGGCAAGCCAGCTCCCACAGGGACCAGTGTCGTTCACAGAATTTGTGTTCGGCACAGAAACCTGAGGGAGCTGGCTTGCCAGCGATGGCCGCGACTCGGTCTCAATCCGGCTCACACCCCTTCAACACCAACCGAATTATCGTCTGCGCCGCGGCTTCATAATCCGCTTCATCCAGCTTGTCCTTGCCGGTGATTGCCGAGATCTGCCAGTCGAAGTCGGCGTAGGTCTGGGTCGCGGCCCAGATGCTGAACATCAGGTGGTTGGGGTCGATCGGGGCAATCTGGCCGCGGTCGATCCAGGTCTGGATGCAGTCGATGTTGTGCTTGGCCTGGCCGTTGAGTTGCTCGACCAGGTCGGCACTCAGGTGCGGGGCGCCGTGCATGATTTCGCTGGCGAATACCTTGGACGCGAAGGGCAGGTCGCGGGAGATGCGGATCTTCGAGCGGATGTAGCCGCTGAGCACTTCGCTCGGCACGCCGTCCGCGTTGAACGGAGTCGAAGCCTGCAAGATCGGCACAATGATGCTTTCCAACACCTCGCGGTAGAGGTTTTCCTTGGACTTGAAGTAGTAGTAGACGTTGGGCTTGGGCAATCCTGCCTTGGCGGCGATGTCGCTGGTTTTTGTCGCAGCGAAGCCCTTGTCGGCAAACTCCTCACTGGCAGCACGCAGGATCAGTTCTTTGTTGCGCTCGCGGATTGTGCTCATAAACCCGGTGGTTCCTTGCCTGTTCTGGCGGTGGCGCATGGTAGCACCGGCCTCGCGCAGCGCTCAACAATGCCCCATGTGGCCTGCGGTCGCGTTATGCTTCGCAACATTCATACATAGAAGGAAACAGGATTCATGGCAGGAAGCAGTTTGCTGGTGTTGATCGACGATATCGCCGCCGTACTGGATGACGTTGCGTTGATGACCAAAATGGCCGCCAAGAAGACCGCCGGGGTGCTTGGCGATGATTTGGCGCTCAACGCCCAGCAGGTCTCCGGCGTGCGCGCCGAGCGGGAAATCCCTGTGGTGTGGGCGGTGGCCAAGGGCTCGTTCCTCAACAAACTGATTCTGGTGCCGTCGGCGCTGGCGATCAGTGCGTTCGTGCCGTGGCTGGTGACGCCGCTGTTGATGGTCGGTGGTGCGTATCTGTGCTTCGAAGGCTTCGAAAAGCTCGCGCACAAATTTCTGCACAGCAAGGCTGAAGATGACGCCGGTCACGCGCAACTGAGCGCGGCCGTAGCCGATCCTGCGACTGATCTGGTGGCGTTCGAGAAGGACAAGATCAAAGGCGCGATCCGCACCGACTTCATCCTTTCGGCAGAAATCATCGCCATCACCCTGGGTGCCGTGGCTGGCGCCACGCTGACCCAGCAAGTGATCGTGCTGTCCGGCATCGCTATTGTCATGACCATTGGTGTGTATGGCCTGGTGGCCGGCATCGTCAAACTCGACGACCTGGGTCTGTGGCTGACCCAGAAGCCTGGGCAAATGGCCAAAAAAATCGGCAACGGCATTCTCGTCGCCGCGCCCTACATGATGAAGGCTCTGTCGGTGATCGGTACGGCGGCGATGTTCCTGGTCGGCGGCGGCATCCTGACCCACGGCGTGCCGGTGGTTCATCACTGGATTGAAAGCGTCGGCGCAGCGGCGGGTAGCGCGGGGTTTGTGGTGCCGGTGCTGCTCAATGGTGTGGCGGGGATTATTGCCGGTGCGGTGGTGCTGGCGGTTGTAACGGTCGTCGGCAAGATCTGGAAAGCTGTCAAAGGTTGAACCCATAACCTTGTGGGAGCTGGCAGACTGGCTCCCACAGTTTTACCGTTGTTGTGTCATGAAAAAGGCCATTCGACTCGCATCGAATGGCCTTTTTTGTACCTGCCGGATCTACTCGGCAATCTGCAACTTGCGCGACTCGGTGTACACGTAGCGCACTTTCTCGTACTCGAACGGTGAATTCAGCTGACCGTAGCGAAAGCCGGTCTGGTAGCGCTTGTCCACCGCGCGCAGGGCCCAGACTTCCGGGTGGTTGGAGCTGACTTCCGAGACGTTGAGGAAGTTGATCGCCGATTCGGTTGTGTAGTCCACGGCCAGACCTGCGGTGTCACGCAGGTTGGATGGGCCGAAAATTGGCAGGACGAAATAGGCGCCGCCCGGTACGCCGTAGAAGCCCAGAGTCTGACCGAAGTCTTCGTTCTGACGCGGCAGGCCCATGGCGGTTGCCGGGTCCCACAGGCCGGCGATGCCGATCGTGGTGTTGAGCAACAGGCGCGCGGTGGTTTCCATCGAGCGCTGGCCTTTGAACTGCAGCAGGCTGTTGACCAGGTTCGGCACATCGCCAAGGTTGTTGAAGAAGTTGCTTACGCCGGTGCGCAGGAAACCTGGCGTGACGTAACGATAGCCGTCGACTACAGGCAGAAACACCCATTGGTCGAAGCGATAGTTAAAGTGGTAAACCCGACGGTTCCACGACTCCAACGGGTCATAGACGGCCAGCGCATTGAGCGTCGAACGTTCGAATTCACGCTGGTCCAGGCCCGGGTTGAACTTGAGTTTGGACAGCGGTTCCTTGAAACCGTCACTGTCGACCACCACCGGTGCGTTGGCTTTGCTGTTGTCGGCCTGGGCCACGCCTGCACAGAGGAACGCTGCTACCAGCAGGAGATATTTAGCCACGGAAGAACTCCAGCATTGCGTCGCTGTTGACGCGGTAGTTAATGTTGCCGCAATGGCCGCCCAGTGGATAAACGGTCAGGCGATCTCCGAAGGTCTTGCGCAGGAAGCCGAGGTCGCCCGGGCCGAGAATCACGTCGTCGGCGTTGTGCATCACCGCGATTTTCGGGCTGTCGTGCAGGTAATCCTTGAGTGCGTACAGGCTGACCTGGTCGATCAGTTGCAGCAGGCTGCCGCCGTCGGTGCGCGCGCGCCACATCGGAATGACCTGTTCGGTCAGGTAGCAATCGAAGTCGCATTGCAGCGCACGCTTGAGGAACGGCGTGAGGCTGGTGCCTTCAGTGATCGGGTATTTCGGCGGGGTGATCAGGCCGCGACGGTTGATCAGATCCGAGGTAAAGGCAATGTCGGCTGCCGAGAAGCGGAACGAAGTGCCGATCAACATCGCCATCTGCTCGTTGCTCAGATGCTGCTTGGACTGCTGGAAGTCGTAAAGCAGGGCGTCATTGAGATCGATGTAGCCTTTCTGCTGGAAGTAGCGGGTCAGCTTGGCCAGCACCAGTTCATAAAAGGTGGTGCTGTTGTTGATGCCTTTAACCTCGGTCTGCACGAGTTTGTCGAGGTTGGTAATAGAGGTGTAGAGATTGACGGGCGGATTGAGCAGCAGAACTTTCTTGAAGTTGAAGCTGCGACGGGTCTCGTCCAGGTGCGCGACGAATGCGGCATCCAGCGCACCGAGGCTATAACCGGTGAGGTAATAGTCGGTGACCGGCACATCCGGATTTTGCGCTCGTACGGCCTGCATCACCCGGTACATGTCTTCGGCGTCTTCTTTTGTAATGCCCGGCGTAGCGAAGCGGGACGCAGCGCTGATGAAGTCGAAGCTGGTCGGTGAAGACAGCTGCACGACGTGGTAGCCGGCCTTGTAGTAGAGCTTTTTCAGGTATTCGTTGAGGGTGCTGTCGAAGCGCGCGCCGGTGCCGGCGATCAGGAAGATCAGCGGCGCGGGTTTGTCCTGTTCGGCGATGCGGTAGGTCAGCTTCTTCACCGGCCAGAAGTTGTCCGGCAGGATGAACTCGCGCTCCGGACGCAGAGTGACGCTGCGGTCCGATTGATTGATGTCGTCGTCCAACGGCAGTTCCGGGCGCAAGTCCGGCGGAGTCGTGGCGATGGTCGCCTCGAACGGGTTGGTCAGGGGATAGCCATAACTGGCGGCGTCGATATCCACCGCCAGTGCGGACGCACTCAAAATAAGGCCGCTAAACAGCGCGGCGAAGCGCAAGGAATGGAGCATGACTGGATCCCTAAGAGGAAGGTGCCGAATGAAGTTCGCAGGCTATGACCACCGTGCTTGCGCCAAAGTGCCATGCCGCGGCACCAAACAGGCAGAATTCGGAGTAATAGTAGCTGGACGATACACTTTGCACTGATCGGATGACTAGTTAACAGTTGTTATTGCTTGCGTATGGTTGGCGGCGGATTAAGCTGGCCGCCGATTTCCGAAGATTGGAGTGCTTCATGTCCCGCCGCTTGCCCGTGATTCTTTTACTCGTTTTGTTGCCATTGTGGCTGGCCGCCAGCTACGGCGCGCGTTATGGCTTCATGGAGGATGGCAAATGGGTGGGGATTTGCGTCGATGAGGCCAGCCGTTGGGAATGTCAGCTGCGAGCCAATCTTGGGCTGATGATTCACTTCAAGGTATTGGGCTGGGCTGCACTGAGCTGTGCGCTGATCGGTTTTGTCTTGCCGGAGCGGGCAGGGTGGTGGTTGGCGGTGTTGGCGCTGGTGTTCGGGCTGCCGGCACTGGCGTTGTACAACACGACGTTGGCGGTGTTTGCCGGGGTGATTGCGGGGCTGCGTCTGGTCCGGGCGTCCCGTAGCGCATAACGGTCAGTCATCGCGGGCAAGCCCGCTCCCACAGGGTATTGGGGAACACCCAGATCTAATGTGGGAGCGAGCCTGCTCGCGAAGAGGCCGGCACAAACGCTGAAGATCAGCGGGTGCGAACGCGAAGGCAGCGCCACAAAGCCACAACCATCAACCCGCTGACCAGTGCCCAACCCCAGGCCTGCTGATTCAGCATGCCTTCCAGATACAACTGCGGCGCAATGCCGGCGCCTATGATGAACGTCAGCAGAGCAATCTCCCGACGCGGCACGCTCACCGGTCGGCACAGATAAACCAACGCAGGCAGCACAAATGCCATGCTGGCAAAGCTGCGATAACGTGCATCGAACACCATCTCGAGCATCATCACCGCTGCCGCAAATCCGGCGGCCGCCACCAGCCATCCCGCACGCCGTTCCAGCAGATTGAAGATGCTTTCACGCCAGCCCGTACGAGCGCTCAGGGTCAGCGCGGCATGCGCCAGCACCAACAGATTCAAGGCCGTCAGCAAGCCGACCCACAGCCATTCGCTGGCAAATCGTGTGGTCACAAATGCCAGATCACCCCAGGCCCCGATCGAGCAAGCGGCGAGCGCGCCCAACAGCGGCAGCACCAATGCCGAGCGCGTATTGCGCACCCGACCACCGAGAAACAGTGTGCCAAGGAAAATCAGACCGCCAACCGCCAGCCACTGCTTCCAGTGCGGCACGTTCGTCACCGGCCCCGCGAGTATGCCTTTGTCCTGACGGTCGGCATCGAACAGCCCCCAATACCCGCCAACCGCGCCTTCACTGGCACGCTTCCATGGCTGATCGAAAGCTTCGATCAGGTTGTAATGCCAGCCTTCTTTCTCGGCCATGGCAACAAAACCACGAATGAACTTTGCTTCGTTGACCCGGCTCGGCAGTGCCGTCTCGCGCTGGCGACCTTCACTCGGCCAGCCGGTTTCGCCAATCATCACGTCCTTGGGCGCGAACTTGTTACCGAATACCTGGCGCACCTGCGCCACATGCTGCAGCGCCGCATCGATATTCGACGGATCGTCTTCCCAGTACGGCAGCAAGTGAATGGTCAGGAAATCCACCGCTGGCGCGACTTCCGGGTGCTTGAGCCAGAATTCCCAGACATCGGCGTACGTCACCGGTTGTTTGATCTGACTTTTGACCTTGTTGATCAGCTTCACCAGCTGTCCGCCGGTGACTTCCTTGCGCAGCAACACTTCGTTGCCGACGATTACCGAACTGACCACGTCCGGGTTGGCGTTGGCCGATGCGATCAGCAGGTCGACTTCCTTTTCGCTGTCCACCGGGTTGCTGTTGACCCAGGCGCCGATCATCAATTTCAGGCCATGTTTACGCGCCAGATCCGGCAGTGCTTCAAGGCCCGTCATCGAGTAGGTGCGGATGCATTCGAAGCGAGTGGCGAGCAGGGCGAGGTCGGCGTCCATGCGCTCCGGGCGCAACTTGAACGGTACGTCGAATGGCGACTGGTCTTTGTCGAACGGGGTGTAGGAGGCGCATTGCAGCTTGTGCGTCGGTGTCGCGGCATCCGGCAGGATCACCGGTTTTCCAAGGCCATACCAGAAGCCGCCGAAGGCAAACAGTCCGAGCAGGCAGGCGAAGAGATAAGGGAGAAAAGGAAAGCGGGACGTCGCGGACATGGTCAGGCCGAATGGCTGCAAAGCGACGCATGTTACCTGCATTTATCCGGCGGTAGGAGGCTCGCATGATTTTGACATGCAAAGTTCGGGCGGATTATTTGGCGTCATTTATATAGACGTGGTTAATGGCCTTCTAATGTCGTTTCTCGTTGCCTTGAGGTCGCTGGCAGAGCAGGTCGCCTTGGGCGTCAGGTTGATGATCGAAGTCGTCAGTAACCCTTATTGATAAATCGCGCTGATGTTCGAATGAGTTTGCGGTCGGGCGTGATGGGGGCGCTGTGCACCATAACAATACGTTGACGATGCCCGGCATCCGTCGGGCGCAGCATTTCGGGGAAGTAACGATGAAGATGCGACGACTTTTAAGCGCAGGTGCCGTTCTGGCGCTTGCGATGAGCTCCACTTTCGCCAGCGCTGAAAAACAGACCCTGAACATCGGTTACGTTGACGGCTGGTCCGACAGCGTCGCGACCACCCACGTGGCGGCCGAAGTGATCAAGCAGAAACTCGGCTACGACGTGAAACTGCAAGCCGTCGCCACCGGGATCATGTGGCAAGGTGTGGCCACCGGCAAACTCGACGCCATGCTCTCGGCCTGGCTGCCAGTAACCCATGGTGATTACTGGACGAAGAACAAGGATCTGGTCGTCGACTACGGCCCGAACTTCAAGGATGCGAAAATCGGCCTGATCGTACCGGAGTACGTCAAAGCCAAATCCATTGAAGACCTGAAAACCGACGACACCTTCAAAAATCGCATCGTCGGCATCGATGCTGGTTCAGGTGTGATGCTCAAGACTGATCAGGCGATCAAGGACTACGGCCTCGACAAATACTCGCTCAAGGCCAGTTCCGGCGCCGGCATGATCGCCGAACTGACCCGCGCCGAGAAGAAAAACGAATCCATCGCCGTCACCGGTTGGGTACCGCACTGGATGTTCGCCAAATGGAAACTGCGTTTCCTCGACGACCCGAAAGGCGTTTACGGTGCAGCTGAAACCGTGAACAGCATCGGCAGCAAAGAGCTTGATGCCAAAGCGCCGGAAGTGGCGAAGTTCCTGAAAAACTTCCAGTGGGCCTCGAAAGACGAAATTGGCGAAGTGATGCTGGCGATTCAGGACGGTGCAAAACCTGACGCCGCTGCTAAAGCCTGGGTAGCCAAGCACCCGGAGCGCGTGGCTGACTGGACTAAATAACCTGACATAGCTTTTTCACCGCGAACCCTGTGGGAGCGGGCTTGCCCGCGATAGCGGTCTGTCGGTTGGCTAATCAGTCGACTGGCATGACGCAATCGCTGGCAAGCCAGCTCCCACAGTTTTTTATATGTGCTTGAGAATGGCAAAGCTGTCATGGCGTTCTACTACTAAGGTCGTCTGGAACCTGGCTCGCAGCCGCATACAGTGGATATCGTTCCAACAATAATCTGTGCTGCGAGGATAAAAACAATGAACGACAGCATTTACCTCTCGATTCAAAACAGTCCCCGATTCAAGGAACTGGTTAGCAAGCGAGAAAAGTTCGCCTGGATTCTTTCAGCGATCATGCTTGGGCTTTACTCCGGTTTCATCCTTCTGATTGCTTACGGGCCGCATCTTCTGGGCGCGAAGATCAGTCCTGAGTCCTCCATTACCTGGGGCATTCCTATCGGTGTCGGGCTGATTCTTTCGGCCTTCATCCTGACCGGCATCTACGTAAAGCGCGCCAATGGCGAGTTCGACGACCTGAACAATGCGATTCTCAAGGAGGCTCAGCAATGATCCGGCGTCTACTGGCTCTATTGAGCGTTGCAGCTTTCGCACCGGGTGCCTGGGCGGCTGATGCCTTGACCGGTGCGGTGGCCAAGCAGCCGCTGAACATTCCCGCGATCCTGATGTTCGTGGCATTTGTCGGCGCCACTTTGTACATCACCTACTGGGCCTCGAAGAAAAACAACTCCGCGGCCGATTACTATGCAGCGGGCGGCAAGATCACCGGTTTCCAGAACGGTCTGGCGATTGCCGGTGACTACATGTCGGCGGCGTCCTTCCTGGGGATTTCCGCGCTGGTGTTCACCTCCGGCTACGATGGCCTGATCTACTCGATCGGCTTCCTGGTGGGCTGGCCGATCATTCTGTTCCTGATCGCCGAGCGTCTGCGTAACCTGGGTAAATACACCTTTGCCGACGTGGCGTCCTACCGCCTCGGGCAAACCCAGATTCGCTCGCTGTCCGCCTGCGGTTCGCTGGTGGTGGTGGCGTTCTACCTGATCGCGCAAATGGTGGGTGCGGGCAAGCTGATCCAGTTGCTGTTTGGTCTGGATTACCACGTTGCGGTGATTCTGGTTGGTGTGCTGATGTGCATGTACGTGCTGTTCGGCGGCATGCTGGCAACCACCTGGGTGCAGATCATCAAGGCTGTGTTGCTGCTGTCGGGTGCATCGTTCATGGCGCTGATGGTGATGAAGCACGTCAACTTCGACTTCAACACGCTGTTCTCCGAGGCGATCAAGGTGCACGCCAAAGGCGAAGCGATCATGAGCCCGGGCGGTCTGGTCAAGGATCCGGTTTCGGCATTCTCGCTGGGTCTGGCGTTGATGTTCGGTACCGCTGGCCTGCCGCACATCCTCATGCGCTTCTTCACCGTGAGTGATGCAAAAGAAGCCCGTAAGAGCGTGCTGTACGCAACCGGGTTCATTGGCTACTTCTACATCCTGACGTTCATCATCGGCTTCGGCGCGATCCTGCTGGTCAGCACTAACCCGGCCTTCAAAGATGCTGCTGGCGCGCTGTTGGGCGGCAACAACATGGCGGCGGTGCACCTGGCCAACGCGGTCGGCGGTAGCATCTTCCTTGGCTTCATCTCGGCGGTTGCCTTCGCGACCATCCTCGCTGTAGTGGCAGGCTTGACCCTGGCGGGTGCTTCGGCGGTTTCTCACGACCTCTACGCCAGCGTTATCAAAAAGGGCAAGGCGAACGAGAAGGACGAGATTCGCGTTTCGAAGATCACCACGATCGCCCTGGCGGTGTTGGCGATTGGTCTGGGCATCCTCTTCGAGAGCCAGAACATTGCGTTCATGGTTGGCCTGGCGTTCTCGATCGCGGCGAGCTGTAACTTCCCGGTATTGCTGCTTTCGATGTACTGGAAGAAGCTGACGACTCGTGGGGCGATGATTGGTGGCTGGTTGGGTCTGGTCAGCGCTGTTGGCCTGATGATTCTCGGCCCGACCATCTGGGTGCAGATTCTGCATCATGAGAAGGCGATCTTCCCTTATGAGTACCCGGCGCTGTTCTCGATGATCATTGCGTTTGTGGGGATCTGGTTCTTCTCGATCACTGACAAGTCGGCGGCTGCGGACCGGGAACGTGCTTTGTTCTTCCCTCAGTTTGTGCGTTCGCAGACAGGGTTGGGGGCGAGTGGCGCGGTTTCGCATTGATCGCTTGATGGTTTTGTAATGTTGTTCTGAATGCCCCGGTTGAGAGATCGGGGCATTTTTTGTGGGCGGTTATCGGGCAGACTGTGTTTTTGTGTGGATCGTGTACATATCCGTTGCTGCGGTGACGGCGGCTTAGGGTTCCGCCCTTACGGCGGGTCACTTTTGACAAGCGCTTCAAAAGTAACCAAAAACGCTTGCTCCTACGTACGGCCCGCTCGCTGGGGCTCGGGGTTCCTTCGCTCCGGGATCGATCCGGGCGCAGCGCCTACGGTTTGCTTCGCCGCACCTCCTCTCGCTGTGTTTGGCTTCGCCAAACGGTCGCTGCGCTCCCACCCCCGGATCAATCCCGGAACGAAGCCTTCCGACGTCGCCTTACAGATCAAAAGCTGCAGCCGAGCTAACGCTCATCCTGTTGAGTGGTGGGAGAGCGATGCGGTCGGCTTAGGTTTTGGGTTGGGTTCGCCCCTCACCCCAGCCCTCTCCCCGAGGAGAGGGAGCCGATTTGTGAGGCTTTCAGAATCTGAGTTCGACTCGGTATCCCAGGTCGGCATAGCTCTGCCAAACACCTCGATCAGTTCCCTCTCCCTCCGGGAGAAGGCTAGGATGAGGGGGCTCTTGATCTTGCTTTGGCTTTGGCTTTGGCTTTTGATTTTTTTGCCCCATCGGCAGGCCGAGCGAAGGTGTTCATCCGGGGGGTAGGCGCGCAGCGCCGTTCGGCGAAGCCGCACCCATCGAAAGGAGGTGCAGCGAAGCAAATCGGAAGCGATGCCCCCGGATGGACACCGTAGCGAGGGAACACTGAGCCTCAGCGAAGTGCCGTACGCCAGGGGCAAAGCCTTTTGGTTCCTTTTTGGCGTTTGAAAAAGGGACTTGCTGTAAGAGCGAAACCGCCAGCGGCAACACCCGCAGTAACAGATATGCCCCAACCAAAAACACAGTCGGCCCACAGGCCGCTGAGACCAAACAAACAAAAACGGCCCCTATGTGAATAGAGGCCGTTTCCGGTGCAACCCTAAGACTTTATAGCAAGACAAATCTTATTTGCGGTCTTCCAGCTTGGTAATGTCACGCGACTCGTAGCCGGTGTACAACTGGCGCGGACGGCCAATCTTGTACGGGCTCGAGAGCATCTCTTTCCAGTGGGAGATCCAGCCAACAGTACGTGCCAGCGCGAAAATCACAGTGAACATGCTGGTTGGAATGCCGATCGCCTTGAGGATGATCCCCGAGTAGAAGTCGACGTTCGGGTACAGCGAGCGTTCGATGAAGTACGGGTCGGTCAGCGCGATCTCTTCCAGGCGCATGGCCAGTTGGAGTTGCGGATCGTTGTTGATGCCCAGTTCCTTCAATACTTCGTCGCAGGTCTGCTTCATCACAGTCGCGCGAGGATCGCGGTTCTTGTAAACGCGGTGACCGAAGCCCATCAGCTTGAACGGGTCGTTCTTGTCCTTGGCCTTGGCGATGAACTTGTCGATGTTGGACACATCGCCAATCTCGTCAAGCATGGTCAGAACGGCTTCGTTCGCACCGCCGTGGGCAGGGCCCCACAGTGCGGCGATACCGGCGGCGATACAGGCGAACGGGTTGGCACCCGAAGAGCCCGCCAGACGCACGGTGGAAGTCGATGCGTTCTGCTCGTGGTCGGCATGGAGGATGAAGATCTTGTCCATGGCCTTGGCGAGCACCGGGCTGATCGGTTTGATCTCGCACGGGGTGTTGAACATCATGTGCAGGAAGTTTTCCGCGTACGTCAGGTCGTTGCGCGGGTACATCATGGGTTGACCCATGGAGTACTTGTAAACCATCGCTGCCAGGGTCGGCATCTTCGCAACCAGACGGATCGCGGAGATTTCGCGATGCTGCGGGTTATTGATGTCGAGGGAGTCGTGGTAGAAGGCCGAGAGGGCGCCGACTACGCCGCACATGACGGCCATCGGGTGGGCGTCGCGACGGAAACCGTTGAAGAAGGTTTTCAGCTGCTCGTGAACCATGGTGTGGTTTTTCACGGTGCTGACGAACTGGGCCTTCTGTTCTGCGGTCGGCAGTTCGCCGTTGAGCAGCAGATAGCAGGTTTCCAGGTAGTCCGACTTTTCAGCCAGCTGTTCGATCGGGTAGCCGCGGTGCAACAGAATGCCGTTGTCGCCGTCGATATAGGTGATCTTCGATTCGCACGAGGCGGTCGACATGAAACCCGGGTCGAAAGTGAAGCGGCCCGTGGCCGTCAGGCCCCGAACATCAATAACATCGGGACCAACGGTGCCGGTTAAAATGGGCAGCTCGACGGGGGCTGCGCCCTCGATGATCAACTGCGCTTTTTTGTCAGCCATGTGGCCTCCTATTTATGCTTGAACCATCAGACAGACCCCCCACGCAGGGCCCGCACCACTATAGTGAGATAAATTCGAATGTCAATTTGCCTAAAGTCTTGCTCCAGAAGGCTTTAACTGCCCTTTTTCCTCGAAATTGACTGCCATTTACGCCTTTTATACGACTTGTGCAATGCGCTATTTGGGGTAGGTGATTGCGTTGTCATTAGTAGCCTAACTGTCTATACTCGGCCACCGACCGCCAAGGGCTTTTGGGCCTGCTTTATTGGGGGTCGCATCCCTGGGTGGTGGTTACCTGACCAGTGCACTCCCCAACAACTTTGCCCTGATTGTTAGGGGCTCTTCAGTGTGAAAAAAAAGCCGTGAAAAGCCAACGACCTGTAAACCTAGACCTAAGGACCATCAAACTCCCCATCACCGGCGTTACGTCGTTTCTTCACCGTGTTTCCGGCATCATCCTCTTCCTGGGCCTGGGCTTCATGCTTTATGCATTGGGCAAATCCCTGGATTCCGAGGAAGGTTTTGCCGAGGTGAAGGCATGCTTGACCAGCCCGCTGGCCAAGTTCGTAGCATGGGGCCTCCTGTCCGCTCTGCTGTATCACCTGGTAGCCGGTGTGCGCCACTTGATCATGGATATGGGCATCGGTGAGACGCTGGAAGGCGGCCGCCTGGGCTCGAAAATCATCGTCGCCATTTCCGTGGTGCTGATCGTTCTGGCAGGAGTTTGGATATGGTAACCAGCGTTACGAACCTTTCGCGTTCGGGCCTCTATGACTGGATGGCGCAACGTGTGTCTGCGGTTGTTCTCGCGGCTTATTTCATCTTCCTGATCGGATACCTTGCAGCGAATCCGGGCATTGGTTACGACCAGTGGCATGGCCTGTTCGCCCACAACGGGATGCGTATATTCAGTCTGCTGGCCCTCGTTGCCCTTGGCGCTCACGCCTGGGTCGGCATGTGGACCATCGCGACCGACTACCTGACGCCAATGGCGCTGGGCAAGTCCGCGACCGCAGTACGTTTCCTTTTCCAGGCAGTATGCGGCGTTGCGATGTTCGCTTACTTCGTCTGGGGTGTGCAGATTCTCTGGGGTATCTGATTCATGGCTAACATTCCAACGATTTCTTTCGACGCCATCATTATTGGTGGCGGCGGTGCTGGCATGCGCGCTGCGCTGCAACTGGCACAGGGTGGTCACAAGACTGCCGTGATCACCAAGGTTTTCCCGACTCGTTCGCACACTGTATCGGCTCAGGGTGGCATCACCTGCGCGATCGCTTCTGCCGATCCGAACGATGACTGGCGCTGGCACATGTACGATACCGTCAAGGGCTCCGACTACATCGGTGACCAGGACGCTATCGAATACATGTGTCAGGAAGGCCCGGCTGCCGTTTATGAGCTGGACCACATGGGGATGCCGTTCTCGCGTACCGAACAGGGCCGCATCTACCAGCGTCCGTTCGGCGGTCAGTCGAAGGATTACGGTAAAGGCGGGCAGGCTGCCCGTACTTGCGCCGCTTCCGACCGAACCGGTCACGCACTGCTGCACACCCTTTATCAGGGCAACCTGAAAGCCGGTACCACGTTCCTGAACGAGTACTACGCTGTCGACCTGGTGAAAAACGCTCAAGGCGAGTTCGTCGGTGTGATCGCCATCTGCATCGAAACCGGTGAAACCACCTACATCCGCGCCAAGGCTACTGTTCTGGCAACCGGCGGTGCAGGTCGTATCTACGCGTCCACCACCAACGCCCTTATCAACACCGGTGACGGCGTCGGCATGGCTCTGCGTGCGGGTGTGCCGGTACAGGACATTGAAATGTGGCAGTTCCACCCAACCGGCATCGCCGGCGCCGGTGTACTGGTTACCGAAGGTTGCCGTGGTGAAGGTGGATACCTGATCAACAAGCACGGCGAGCGTTTCATGGAGCGTTATGCTCCGAACGCCAAAGACCTTGCTGGTCGTGACGTTGTTGCCCGCTCGATGGTTAAGGAAATCATCGCGGGTAACGGTTGCGGTCCGAATGGCGACCACGTGCTGCTCAAGCTCGATCACCTGGGTGAAGAAGTGCTGCACAGCCGTCTGCCAGGCATCTGCGAACTGTCGAAGACTTTCGCACACGTTGACCCGGTTGTTGCTCCGGTTCCGGTTGTTCCGACTTGCCACTATATGATGGGCGGTGTTCCGACCAACATTCATGGCCAGGCGATCACCCAGAACGCTGAAGGCGTGGACGAGATCATTCATGGTCTGTTCGCCGTCGGCGAAGTGGCTTGCGTATCGGTTCATGGTGCCAACCGTCTGGGCGGCAACTCGCTGCTCGACCTGGTAGTGTTCGGTCGCGCTGCCGGCCTGCACCTCGAGAAAGCATTGACTGACGGCATCGAATACGATGACGCCACCGAAGCTGATATCGACGCTGCCCTGTCGCGCCTCAATGCACTGAACAGCCGTACCGATGGCGAAGACGTCGCTACGCTGCGTCGCGAGCTGCAAAGCTGCATGCAGAACTACTTCGGCGTATTCCGTACCGGCGAATACATGCAGAAAGGCATTGCCCAGCTGGCAGACCTGCGCACCCGTATCGCCAACGTGAAAATCAACGATAAGTCGCAGGCGTTCAACACTGCACGTATCGAAGCGCTTGAGCTGCAAAACCTGCTGGAAGTCGCTGAGGCTACTGCCATTGCGGCCGAAGTCCGTAAAGAGTCCCGCGGCGCGCACGCCCGTGAAGACTTTGAAGATCGTGATGACGAAAACTGGCTGTGCCACACCCTGTACTTCCCGGGTGACAAGCGCGTTGCCAAGCGTGCCGTGAATTTCTCGCCGAAAACTGTTCCGACTTTTGAACCTAAGATTCGGACTTATTAAGGGTGGCCGCCATGTTGCAAGTCAGCGTTTATCGTTACAACCCTGATCAGGACGCCGCGCCGTTCATGCAGGAATTCCAGGTCGATACCGGTGGTAAAGACCTGATGGTGCTGGACGTGCTGGCCCTGATCAAAGAGCAGGACGAGGGTTTCTCCTATCGTCGCTCTTGCCGTGAAGGTGTTTGCGGTTCCGACGGCATGAACATCAACGGCAAAAACGGCCTGGCGTGCATCACGCCGCTGTCCGCTGTCGTAAAAGGCAACAAGTTGATCGTTCGTCCGCTGCCAGGTTTGCCGGTTATCCGTGACCTGGTTGTCGATATGAGCATCTTCTACAAGCAATACGAGAAGGTTAAGCCATTCCTGCAGAACGACACGCCGGCTCCGGCCATCGAGCGTCTGCAGTCCCCTGAAGAGCGTGAAAAGCTCGACGGTCTGTACGAGTGCATTCTGTGCGCTTGCTGCTCGACCTCTTGCCCGTCCTTCTGGTGGAACCCGGACAAGTTCCTGGGCCCGGCCGCACTGCTGCAAGCTTATCGCTTCCTGGCAGACAGCCGCGACACCAAGACGTCCGAGCGTCTGGCTTCGCTGGATGACCCGTTCAGCGTTTTCCGCTGCCGGGGCATCATGAACTGCGTCAACGTATGTCCGAAAGGCCTGAACCCGACTAAGGCCATCGGTCACATCCGTAACATGCTGCTTTCGAGCGGCGTGTGATTCAGCTGCTGTAACCGCTGCACCGTAGAGGCTGTGGCGCGGGCTTCAACCCGCGTCATGGCTATAACCAGAGCAGCAGCCACAAGCTGCGGCTCTTATTTTGAAGAAATGAGACAAGCAGGGGCATCCGGGCTGGTACCCGGACTATCAGTGTGATCCTAAGTGGCTTGTTTTAGTCGCTGCATTCGGACTTCTGCAAGTTTGCTCGGTGTCGACATCGATGGTGTTCCCCTAACCGAGGGTGACCAAGCATGCAAGAAAGCGTGATGCAGCGCATGTGGAACAGCGCCTACCTTTCAGGTGGAAACGCTGCCTATGTGGAAGAGCTTTATGAGCTCTACCTGCACGACCCTAACGCTGTGCCAGAAGAGTGGCGCACCTACTTTCAGAAGCTGCCTGCCGACGGCGGCTCTGCCACTGATGTTTCGCACTCCACGATTCGCGATCATTTCGTGCTGCTGGCAAAGAACCAGCGCCGCGCTCAACCGGTTTCCGCCGGCAGCGTGAGCAGTGAGCACGAGAAGAAGCAAGTTGAAGTGCTGCGATTGATCCAGGCCTACCGTATGCGTGGCCACCAGGCAGCCCAGCTTGACCCGCTGGGGCTGTGGCAGCGTCCTGCACCTGCAGACCTGTCGATCAATCATTACGGCTTGACCAATGCCGATCTTGATACGACCTTCCGAGCCGGCGACCTGTTCATCGGCAAAGAGGAAGCGAGCCTACGCGAAATTCACGAAGCGTTGCAGCAGACATATTGCCGCACCATCGGCGCTGAATTCACGCACATCACCGATTCCGAGCAGCGTCACTGGTTCCAGCAGCGTCTGGAAAGCGTGCGCGGCCGTCCAACGTACTCCGCCGACATCAAGAGCCACCTGCTCGAGCGCGTCACCGCCGGCGAAGGTCTGGAAAAATACCTGGGCACCAAATACCCGGGTACCAAGCGTTTCGGTCTGGAAGGCGGCGAAAGCCTGATTCCGATGCTCGACGAGCTGATTCAACGTTCCGGTTCGTATGGCACCAAGGAAGTCGTGATCGGCATGGCCCACCGTGGCCGTCTCAACGTGCTGGTCAACACCTTCGGCAAGAACCCGCGCGAGCTGTTCGACGAGTTCGAAGGCAAGAAGAAGGTCGAGCTGGGTTCCGGTGACGTTAAATACCACCAGGGCTTCTCGTCCAACGTGATGACCACCGGTGGTGAAGTTCACCTGGCCATGGCGTTCAACCCGTCCCACCTGGAAATCGTTTCCCCGGTGGTCGAGGGTTCCGTTCGTGCCCGTCAGGATCGTCGTAACGACCCTACCGGTGAGAAGGTTCTGCCAATCTCCATCCACGGCGACGCGGCATTTGCCGGCCAGGGCGTGGTGATGGAAACCTTCCAGATGTCGCAGACCCGCGGTTTCAAGACCGGCGGTACCGTGCACATCGTGATCAACAACCAGGTTGGTTTCACCATCAGCAACCCGCTGGACTCGCGTTCCACCGAGTACGCGACCGACGTTGCGAAAATGATCCAGGCACCGATCCTCCATGTGAATGGCGATGATCCGGAAGCCGTATTGTTCGTGACTCAGCTGGCCATCGACTACCGCATGCAGTTCAAGCGTGACGTGGTGATCGACCTGGTCTGCTACCGTCGTCGCGGCCACAACGAAGCTGACGAACCGAGCGGCACCCAGCCTCTGATGTATCAGCAGATCACCAAACAGCGCACCACCCGTGAGCTGTACGCTGACAGTCTGACTCAGAGCGGTGTGCTCGACGCTGAGCGTGTTCAGGCGAAAGTCGACGAATACCGCAACGCGCTGGACAACGGTCTGCACGTAGTAAAAAGCCTGGTCAAAGAGCCGAACAAAGAGTTGTTCGTGGACTGGCGTCCGTATCTGGGCCACGCCTGGACCGCGCGTCACGACACTCGCTTCGACCTCAAGACCCTGCAGGAACTGTCCGCCAAGCTGCTGGAAATTCCGGAAGGCTTCGTGGTTCAGCGCCAGGTCTCGAAAATCTACGAAGACCGTCAGAAGATGCAAGCCGGCGGCCTGCCGATCAACTGGGGTTACGCCGAAACCATGGCGTACGCAACCCTGGCGTTCGAAGGTCATCCGATTCGCATGACCGGTCAGGACATCGGCCGCGGTACGTTCTCGCACCGTCACGCTGTTCTGCACAACCAGAAAGATGCGGGCACTTACATTCCGCTGCAGCACTTGTACGACGGTCAGCCACGTTTTGACCTGTACGACTCGTTCCTGTCGGAAGAAGCCGTTCTGGCGTTCGAATACGGTTACTCGACCACCACGCCGGATGCGCTGGTGATCTGGGAAGCCCAGTTCGGCGACTTCGCCAACGGTGCCCAAGTGGTTATCGACCAGTTCATCACCAGTGGCGAGCACAAGTGGGGCCGTCTGTGCGGTCTGACCATGCTGCTGCCGCACGGTTATGAAGGTCAGGGTCCTGAGCACTCTTCGGCTCGTCTGGAGCGTTACCTGCAATTGTGCGCCGAGCACAACATTCAGGTAGCGGTACCGACTACGCCGGCTCAGATCTACCACTTGCTGCGTCGTCAGGTGATTCGCCCGCTGCGCAAACCGTTGATCGTCCTGACTCCGAAGTCGCTGCTGCGCCACAAGCTGGCTGTCTCGACCCTGGAAGATCTGGCCGAGGGTTCGTTCCAGACCGTTATCCCGGAAATCGATGTTCTGGACCCGAACAAGGTCGAGCGCGTTGTTCTGTGTAGCGGCAAGGTCTACTACGACCTGCTGGAAAAACGCCGTGCCGAAGGCCGTGACGATATCGCCATCGTGCGTATCGAGCAGCTGTACCCATTCCCTGAGGACGACTTGATTGAAGTCCTGGCTCCGTACACCAACCTCAAACATATCGTTTGGTGTCAGGAAGAGCCGATGAACCAGGGTGCCTGGTACTGCAGCCAGCACCACATGCGCCGCATCGTTGGCAAACACGACAAATCTCTCGTACTCGAGTACGCGGGCCGTGATGCCTCTGCTGCACCTGCTTGTGGTTACGCATCGATGCACGCCGAGCAGCAGGAAAAACTGCTGCAAGCCGCGTTTACCGTTTAACGCCTTCGCGCACCTGAAACCGAATTTAAGGAACTACAGATAATGGCTATCGAGATCAAAGCCCCCACTTTCCCGGAATCGGTTGCCGATGGCACCGTTGCCACCTGGCACAAGCAACCGGGCGACGCCGTCAAGCGTGACGACCTGATCGTCGACATCGAAACTGACAAAGTCGTACTGGAAGTTCTGGCGACTGCCGACGGCGTACTGGGCGCTATCGTCAAGAACGAAGGCGACACTGTTCTGTCCGACGAAGTCCTGGGCTCCATCGAAGCGGGTGGCGCTGCTGCCGCTGCTCCGGCTGCCGCTGCTGCTCCGGCCGCTGCCCAAGCTGCTGCTGCACCTGCTGCCAGCACCGACGAAGATGCTATCGCCGCGCCTGCTGCACGCAAACTGGCTGAAGAAAACGGCATCAACCTGGCGTCCGTCAAAGGCACCGGTAAAGATGGCCGTGTAACCAAGGAAGACGTGGTTGCCGCTGTTGAAGCCAAGAAAGCTGCTCCGGCCGCCGCTCCTGCCAAGGCTGCTGCACCATCGGCTGCTGCTCCTGTGTTCGCCGCTGGCGACCGCATCGAGAAGCGCGTTCCGATGACCCGCGTTCGTGCCACAGTGGCCAAGCGTCTGGTTGAAGCTCAGTCGAACATGGCGATGCTGACCACTTTCAACGAAGTCGACATGACTGAAGTCATGGCGCTGCGTTCGAAGTACAAGGACCTGTTCGAGAAGTCGCACAACGGCGTACGTCTGGGCTTCATGTCGTTCTTCGTGAAGGCTGCTACCGAAGCGCTGAAACGCTTCCCGGCTGTCAACGCTTCGATCGATGGTGCCGACATTGTTTACCACGGCTATGCCGACGTAGGTGTTGCTGTTTCCAGCGACCGCGGTCTGGTGGTTCCGGTTCTGCGTAACGCCGAACTGATGAGCCTGGCTGAAATCGAAGGCGGCATCGCCACCTTCGGCAAGAAAGCCCGTGACGGCAAACTGTCGATGGACGAGATGACCGGTGGTACCTTCACCATCACCAACGGTGGTACCTTCGGTTCGATGATGTCGACCCCGATCGTTAACCCGCCGCAGGCAGCGATTCTGGGCATGCACAACATCATCCAGCGTCCGATGGCCATCAACGGTCAGGTCGTTATCCGTCCGATGATGTACCTGGCACTGTCCTACGATCACCGTCTGATCGATGGCAAAGAAGCTGTGACCTTCCTGGTGACCATCAAGAACCTGCTGGAAGATCCAGCTCGTCTGTTGCTGGATATCTAAAAAGCAGCTGCAAGCTTTCAGCTACAAGCCTCAAGCTCAAGGCGAGCGGGTGGGCTTGCAGCTTGAAGCTTGCGGCTTGAAGCTTTTCGCTAAAGAGGATTTTTTGAATGTCGCAGAAATTTGACGTAGTAGTGATCGGTGCTGGCCCTGGCGGCTATGTGGCTGCCATCAAGGCCGCGCAGCTGGGTCTGACCACTGCCTGCATCGAGAAGTACACCGACGCCGAAGGCAAGCAAGCCCTGGGCGGCACCTGCCTGAACGTCGGCTGCATTCCTTCCAAGGCGCTGCTCGACAGTTCCTGGAAATACAAGGAAGCGAAAGAAAGCTTCAACGTTCACGGTATCTCGACCGGCGAAGTCAAAATGGACGTTGCTGCGATGGTTGGCCGCAAGGCTGGCATCGTCAAGAACCTGACCGGCGGCGTTGCCACTCTGTTCAAGGCCAACGGCGTTACTTCGATCCAGGGCCACGGCAAACTGCTGGCCGGCAAGAAAGTCGAAGTCACCAAGCCAGACGGCTCGGTAGAAATCATCGACGCTGAAAACGTCATCCTGGCACCAGGTTCGCGTCCGATCGACATCCCACCGGCTCCGGTTGATCAGAACGTCATTGTCGATTCGACTGGCGCACTGGAATTCCAAGCCGTACCTAAGCGTCTGGGCGTTATCGGCGCTGGCGTAATCGGTCTGGAACTGGGTTCGGTATGGTCGCGTCTGGGTTCGCAAGTGGTTGTCCTCGAAGCACTGGACACCTTCCTGATGGCAGCGGACACCGCTGTTTCCAAGGAAGCGCTGAAAACCCTGACCAAGCAAGGTCTGGACATCAAGCTGGGCGCTCGCGTTACCGGTTCTAAAGTGAATGGCGACGAAGTCGTTGTGAACTACACCGATGCCAACGGCGAACAGACCATCACTTTCGACAAGCTGATCGTAGCCGTTGGTCGCCGTCCGGTGACCACTGATCTGCTGGCTGCCGACAGCGGCGTGACCCTGGACGAGCGCGGTTTCGTGCACGTTGACGATCACTGCGCTACCACCGTACCGGGCGTTTTCGCCATCGGTGACGTGGTTCGCGGCATGATGCTGGCTCACAAGGCTTCGGAAGAAGGCATCATGGTTGTCGAGCGCATCAAGGGCCACAAAGCCCAGATGAACTATGACCTGATCCCTTCGGTTATTTATACTCACCCGGAAATCGCGTGGGTTGGCAAAACCGAGCAGGCCTTGAAAGCTGAAGGCGTTGAAGTTAACGTCGGCACCTTCCCGTTCGCCGCTTCCGGCCGTGCCATGGCCGCCAACGATACCGGTGGTTTCGTCAAGGTCATCGCTGATGCCAAGACTGACCGCGTATTGGGCGTGCACGTAATTGGTCCGAGCGCTGCAGAACTGGTTCAGCAGGGCGCGATCGGTATGGAATTCGGCACCAGCGCTGAAGACCTGGGCATGATGGTTTTCTCCCATCCGACCCTGTCTGAAGCCTTGCACGAAGCTGCTCTGGCTGTGAATGGCGGCGCCATCCACATTGCCAACCGCAAGAAGCGTTAACAGACAATAAGAAACCACGGCGGTAACGGCCCGTCGTGAGCCTTGCGAGCAAGACTCACCGCGGAATGTCCGCTGGACGCAGTCTTGCGTAGCTCAGCTACGCAAGCAGCAGTCAAAGGTGGCGCGGCACTCATCACGAGTGCAGCGCCGAATGCGCAGTACCTAACGAAGACGGTAAAAAGCATGAATCTTCACGAGTATCAGGGTAAGCAGCTGTTCGCTGAATACGGCCTGCCAGTTTCCACTGGTTACGCAGTAGACACCCCAGAAGCAGCAGCAGAAGCTTGCGACAAAATCGGCGGCAGCGAGTGGGTTGTCAAAGCCCAGGTCCACGCCGGTGGTCGCGGTAAAGCGGGCGGCGTTAAGCTGGTTCGCAGCAAAGAAGACGCCAAAGCCTTCGCACAGCAGTGGCTGGGCAAGCGTCTGGTGACTTACCAGACTGACGCCAATGGCCAGCCAGTCACCAAGATCCTGGTTGAATCGTGCACTGATATCGCTAAAGAGCTGTACCTGGGCGCTGTCGTTGACCGTTCGAGCCGTCGCATCGTGTTCATGGCTTCCACCGAAGGTGGCGTGGACATCGAGAAAATCGCTCACGACACTCCAGAAAAAATTCTGAAAGCCACTATCGATCCACTGGTTGGCGCTCAGCCATTCCAGGGTCGCGAGCTGGCATTCCAGTTGGGTCTGGAAGGCAAGCAGGTTGCTCAGTTCGCCAAGATCTTCGTAGGTCTGGCCAAACTGTTCAAGGATCACGACCTGGCTCTGCTGGAAGTGAACCCGCTGGTGATCAAGGCTGACGGCGATCTTCACTGCCTCGACGCCAAGATCAACATCGACGCCAACGCAATGTACCGTCAGCCTAAGCTGAAGACTTTCCACGATCCGTCGCAAGACGATCCGCGCGAAGCGCACGCTGCCAAGTTCGAACTGAACTACGTAGCGCTGGAAGGTAACATCGGCTGCATGGTCAACGGTGCTGGCCTGGCCATGGGTACCATGGACATCGTCAACCTGCATGGCGGCAAGCCAGCCAACTTCCTCGACGTAGGTGGTGGTGCTACCAAAGAACGCGTAACTGAAGCGTTCAAGATCATTCTGTCCGACACCAACGTCGCTGCAGTACTGGTCAACATCTTCGGCGGCATCGTTCGCTGCGACATGATTGCCGAAGGCATCATCGGCGCTGTGAAAGAAGTCGGCGTGAAAATCCCGGTTGTTGTTCGCCTTGAAGGCAACAACGCTGAGCTGGGCGCTAAAGTACTGGCAGAAAGCGGTTTGAACATCATCGCTGCTACCAGCCTGACCGACGCTGCTCAACAAGTTGTTAAAGCTGCGGAGGGCAAATAATGAGCGTCCTGATCAATAAAGACACCAAAGTTATCTGCCAGGGTATTACCGGTTCGCAAGGTAGTTTCCACACCCAGCAAGCCATCGAATACGGCACCAAGATGGTCGGTGGCGTTACTCCTGGTAAAGGCGGCACCGAGCACCTGGGGCTGCCAGTGTTCAACACCGTGAAAGATGCTGTTGCTCAAACTGGCGCCACCGCCAGCGTGATCTACGTTCCAGCTCCTTTCTGCAAGGACTCGATCCTGGAAGCGGCTTTCGGCGGCATCAAGCTGATCGTCTGCATCACCGAAGGCATTCCTACCCTGGACATGCTGGACGCTAAAGTTAAGTGCGACGAGCTGGGCGTAGTCCTGATCGGCCCTAACTGCCCAGGCGTTATCACCCCAGGCGAATGCAAGATCGGCATCATGCCAGGTCACATTCACTTGCCAGGCAAGGTCGGTATCGTTTCGCGTTCCGGCACCCTGACCTACGAAGCTGTGAAGCAGACTACTGACGCCGGTTTCGGTCAGTCGACTTGCGTCGGCATCGGTGGTGACCCGATCCCGGGTTCGAACTTCATCGACATCCTGAAGCTGTTCCAGGAAGACCCGAAGACCGAAGCGATCGTGATGATCGGTGAGATCGGCGGTTCGGCTGAAGAAGAAGCGGCTGCCTACATCAAGGCACACGTGACCAAGCCGGTTGTTTCCTACATCGCTGGTGTGACTGCTCCTCCGGGCAAGCGCATGGGCCATGCTGGCGCAATCATCTCTGGCGGCAAAGGCACTGCAGACGAGAAGTTTGCTGCTCTGGAAGACGCAGGCGTTAAAACCGTGCGTTCGCTGGCAGACATCGGCAAGGCTTTGTCCGAGCTGACCGGTTGGGCTGTCAAGTAAGCTTCCCGCTTAGCTGACGCTTTACCAAACAAAGGCCACCTTCGGGTGGCCTTTGTCGTTTTAGAGCGGTTGCAAGCTTCAAGTTGCTAGCTACAAGATAAAAGCTTGCCGCTTGAAACTTGTAGCCTGGAGCGGCTTTTCATACATAAACGCGACACGGAAACGTCGGGTATCGGATAGTTCGCCCTCTAACAGTGCGTTTGTCAGGCAAATTCGTTAGGCTAGCAGCCATTTTTGCGTCTGCCGCCCACAAGGCATGCACCGCGCGTTACGGGTCAGTCCCATACGGATCGACAGCATTTCCCTAATCCCACAGGGCAATCCCCCTCTAAATTCCGATTCAGTAGTGTGGTATTTCCTTAATGAAAGTTTTGAAAGGTCAGGACATCCTGGCACTCGGTTTTATGACGTTTGCCCTGTTCGTTGGGGCCGGTAACATCATCTTCCCGCCTATCGTCGGTTTGCAGGCCGGACCTCACGTCTGGATGGCGGCGCTGGGCTTTTTGATCACCGCAGTCGGTTTGCCGGTGATCACCGTGGTTGCGCTGGCCAAGGTCGGTGGAGCGATGGATGCCCTGAGCAGCCCGATCGGCAAAATTGCCGGTGGTGTGCTGGCTGCCGCGTGCTACCTGGCGGTCGGCCCGCTGTTCGCTACCCCGCGTACTGCAACCGTGTCGTTCGAAGTGGGCCTGGCGCCGTTGACCGGCGAGAGCCCGTTGGCGCTGTTCCTCTACAGCTCGGTTTATTTCCTGCTGGTGTTCTTCATCTCGCTGTATCCGGGCCGTTTGCTGGATACCGTCGGGCGTTTCCTGGCGCCGTTGAAGATCATCGCGCTGGCCGTGCTGGGCATTGCGGCCTTCGCCTTGCCGGCCGGTGATATCGGTCACGGCACGCCTGAATACGTGGCGGCACCGTTCTCCCAGGGTTTCATCAATGGTTACCTGACCATGGATACCCTCGGCGCATTGGTGTTCGGTATCGTCATCGTTAACGCGATTCGCTCCCGTGGCGTCGAGTCGCCAGCGCTGATCACCCGTTACGCGATCATCGCCGGGCTGATTGCCGGTGTCGGTCTGGCGCTGGTGTATGTCAGCCTGTTCCGTCTCGGTTCGGGTAGCCATGAAGTGGCTGTCGGTGCCACCAATGGTGCGGCGGTATTGCACGCTTATGTGCAACACACCTTCGGTTCGTTGGGCAGCGGTTTCCTTGCGGTGCTGATCTCGCTGGCGTGTCTGGTGACGGCGGTGGGCCTGACCTGCGCCTGCGCCGAATATTTTAGCCGTGTGCTGCCACTGTCCTACAAGACGCTGGTGATCATTCTCGCTGTGTTCTCCCTGTTGGTGTCCAACCTGGGCCTGACGAACCTCATTGCCTTCTCGATTCCTGTGCTGACGGCGATTTACCCACCGTGCATCGTTCTGGTCGCCCTGAGTTTCTGCTCGAGCTTCTGGAACGAGCAGGTGCGCATCGTCGGTCCGGTCATGCTGGTGTCGTTCCTGTTCGGCTGCATTGACGCGCTCAAAGGCGCCGATCTGGCAGGTTGGATGCCCGGACCGCTTGCAACGCTGCCACTGAGCGAGCAGGGCCTTGCATGGCTTATCCCGTCCGTGATCACGCTGGTGTTCGCCGTGGTGATCGATAGCGCCCTGGGCAAACGTCGTAGCGCCATCGCCTGACGTTCACCAGGCCCGTCATAAGCGGGCCGGTGACGCTTAAACAGAAATGCCCCGTATCAATCGATACGGGGCATTTTTTATGGGCATCAGGCAGTGTCTTTTTCCGTGAGCTAGCGTCGAAGGGTTGCTTAGGCTCACTCCTACAGGAATCGTGTTCACACATCACAAGGAACCGCATGTCGTTCATCCAGGCCAATCTGATTCATCTGCTCGCCGCACTCTGGTTTGTCATCTGCTGGGGCGGCTATACCCGTTACGCCGGCTGGAAGGCTCGCGACACCGCGTGTCTGGCCAGCGTGCTGCACCTGTACCGCGAAGACTGGATGCGCCGCATGTTGCTGCGCGACAACCGCATCGCGGACGCCAGCGTGATCGGCAACCTGGAGCGTAACGCCTCGTTCTTTGCTTCCAGCACGCTGATTATCCTTGCAGGTATCCTCACCGTGCTGGGCGCTTCCGACCGTGCGGTGTCATTGCTGGCGGATATTCCGATGGTGCAGCAGGCCTCGCAAGGCATGTCGGAGATCAAGTTGCTGTGCCTGGCAATGGTATTTGTCTACGCGTTCTTCACGTTCAGCTGGTGCATGCGCCAGTACAACTTTGCGGCGATTCTGGTGGGCTCGGCCCCGATGATCGGTGAGCGACAAGTCTCGGAGCTGGAGCGCAAAGCCTTCGCTTCGCGAGCGGCGCGGGTGATTTCGATGGCGGCCAACCAGTTCAACTTCGGCCTGCGCTCGTACTACTTCGGCATGAGTATGCTGGCGTGGTTTGTCAGCCCTTGGTTGTTCATGCTGATGAGTGCCGGAGTGGTCGTCGTCTTGTACCGCCGCGAGTTTCATTCCGACGTTCTGGATGTCATGGTCTATACCCCTACAGAGGCGCCCATTCCCGAGGCGAACAAAGAGGTCGTTTCATGAGTATTCCGTTCTGGTGTGTGTTTATCAGTGCCCTGTTGATTTATATCGCGCGCTTGCCGGTGAGCAAGGCCATGAAAGAGCAGGGCGGTTACAACAACCACCTGCCTCGCCAACAGCAGGCACAGCTCACGGGTTACGGTGCGAGGGCACTGGCGGCGCACCAGAACAGCATCGAGGCATTCATATTGTTCGCAGTGGGGGGGCTTATGGCGCATACCACGCAAACAGCGGGATGGCTGATCGATACGTTGGCGATCATTTTTGTAATCGCGCGGATCCTCTACTTGTGGCTCTACCTGGCTGACAAGCCTGCATTGCGCAGCTTGATATGGCTGGTCGGCCTGGTGTGTTCGTTGTTGCTGATGATTAGTCCGACTTTTAAAACTGTCCTGCTCTAAAAAATCATTGCCGATAAAACGCAGGTAAAAGAAAACCCGCACTTGGCGGGTTTTCTTTTGTCACACCAGAAAGCGGATTATTGCTTTTTGGCGGCTTCTTCTTGTGCAGCGGCGTTCGATTCAGCCTGAGCTTTGGCAGCTTCGGCGTTTTCTTTCGCAGCGTCGTTCACTTTATCCTGAGCTTTGTTCATGTCTTGCTGAGCTTGTTCAGCATGTTGGTTTGCATCTTGAGCTTTGTCCTCGGATTTTTTATCGCAGGCAGCGAGACCGAGGGAAGCGGTCAACATCAAGGCAATAGCTAAAGTCTTACGCATGGGGTGTTTCTCCTTATGGAAAATAACTACTGGCCTTAAGAACTCGGCGCCAAGGGTTAAGTTCCTCATTTGTTTCAGATATATAAGATCTTTTTTCAGTGGAACTTTTGCGGTTTTTCTCACTACTGGCAAAAGGCTCTAACGAGAGTAATTATCATATGGCTGAAAACCCCGTTTTTGAGCGTGCCACGCGATTTCTTTCGGCGTTGCGACACTGCCAGGTCCTTGGGTTGCAAGTGCACAGCGCCTCTGTCGATGGGCTCACGGTGATCCTGCCATACAGCACGAAAATCGTCGGTAACCCGCAGACAGGCGTGATACACGGTGGCGCTATCACCTCTTTGATGGACACCGCGTGCGGCATGTCGACCCTGTGCGTACTGCCGGAATTCGAAGTCTGCCCGACCCTCGATCTGCGCATCGACTACATGCACGCCGCAGAACCCCATAAAGACGTTTACGGCTTCGCCCAGTGCTATCGAGTGACGACCGATGTGATCTTCGCTCGCGGCTTCGCCTACCAGGATGATCCCGAGCAGCCGATTGCCCACGTCGTTGGCACTTTCATGCGCATGGGCAAAAACATCAGGGGCACCAAGGGTTTTGGTGGCGCTATCAGGGGAGAGGGCCAATGAGCGACGACCTCAAGGATCAGTTGCAGCGGGCCCATGCGCAAGGCGACTACGCACCGCTGCTCAAGTTGATTCCGTACGCCGGGCTGATCGGCATCGAGTGCTCTCGCGTTGGCGATGACTTGCTGTTCAAGCTGCCGGCGAATAAGGACAACATTGGTAACCCTTTATTGCCGGCGATTCATGGCGGGGTGATTGCCGGGTTCATGGAACTGGCCGCAGCCCTGCATTTATTGATTTTTACCGGGGCGCCGGGTGTACCGAAGATCATCGATTTTTCCCTCGATTACCTGCGCGCCGGGCAGTTTCGCGACACCTGGGCCAGGTGTCAGGTCTGCCGGCAGGGGCGGCGGGTGGCGAACGTTGCGATCACGGCGTGGCAAAGTACCGAAAGCGAACCGATTGCCACGGCGCGGGCGCATTTCAAAATCGATGAGCCCTTGAAATCCTGAACACTGCCCCAAACTCAGATGACAACCCGCCGCAGACCATTCGGGTCGCGGCCAATGCCATCTGATTGGAGTTTGATGACCATGAGTGTGGAAACTCAAAAGGAAACCCTGGGCTTCCAGACCGAGGTGAAGCAGCTGCTGCACCTCATGATCCATTCGCTGTATTCCAACAAGGAAATTTTCCTTCGCGAATTGATCTCGAACGCCTCTGACGCTGTCGACAAGCTGCGCTTCGAAGCCCTGGCCAAGCCTGAGTTGCTCGAAGGTGGCGCAGATCTGAAAATCCGTGTGAGCTTCGACAAGGACGCCAAGACCGTCACCCTCGAAGACAACGGTATCGGCATGAACCGTGACGATGTGATCGCCCACCTGGGGACCATCGCCAAGTCGGGCACCGCCGATTTCATGAAGAATCTGTCGGGCGATCAGAAAAAAGATTCGCACCTGATCGGCCAGTTTGGTGTTGGCTTCTACTCGGCCTTCATCGTTGCCGACCAGGTTGACGTGTACAGCCGTCGCGCCGGCACTCCGGCCAGCGAAGGCGTGCACTGGTCGTCGAAAGGCGAGGGCGAGTTCGAAGTCGCCACCATCGAAAAGCCTGAGCGCGGCACTCGCATCGTTCTGCACCTGAAAGCTGCAGAAGACGAGTTCGCCGATGGCTGGCGTCTGCGCAACATCATCAAGAAGTACTCCGACCATATCGCTTTGCCGATCGAGCTGCCGAAAGAAGTCACGGCTGCCGAAGGCGAAGAGGCGCCAGCGCTCGAGTGGGAAACCGTCAACCGCGCCAGTGCCCTGTGGACTCGTCCACGCACCGAAGTGAAGGACGAGGAATACCAGGAGTTCTACAAGCACATCGCCCACGATTTCGAGAACCCGCTGGCCTGGAGCCACAACAAGGTTGAAGGCAAACTCGAATACAGCTCGCTGTTGTACGTGCCGGCCCGCGCACCGTTCGATTTGTATCAGCGTGAAGCGCCGAAAGGCCTGAAGCTGTACGTGCAACGCGTGTTCGTAATGGATCAGGCCGAGTCGTTCCTGCCGCTCTACCTACGCTTCATCAAAGGCGTGGTCGACTCCAACGACCTGTCGCTGAACGTGTCGCGGGAAATTCTGCAGAAAGACCCGATCATCGATTCGATGAAGTCGGCGCTGACCAAGCGTGTGCTCGACATGCTGGAAAAACTGGCGAAGAACGAGCCTGAGCAATACAAGGGCTTCTGGAAGAACTTCGGTCAGGTCATGAAAGAAGGCCCGGCAGAAGACTTCGCCAACAAGGAAAAAATCGCGGGTCTGCTGCGTTTCGCGTCGACCAACGGCGACGACGGCGAGCAGATCGTCGGTCTGGCTGACTACCTGGCACGCGCCAAGGAAGGTCAGGACAAGATCTACTACCTCACCGGCGAAACCTACGCGCAGGTCAAAAACAGCCCGCACCTGGAAGTCTTCCGCAAGAAAGGCATCGAAGTGCTGCTGTTGACCGACCGTATCGACGAGTGGCTGATGAGCTACCTCAGCGACTTCGACGGCAAGTCGTTTGTTGACGTGGCACGCGGTGACCTGGATCTGGGCAACCTGGACTCGGAAGAGGACAAGAAAGCTGCAGAAGAAGTCGCCAAGTCCAAAGAAGGTCTGGTCGAGCGTCTGAAAACCGCGCTGGGCGATTCCGTTGCTGAAGTGCGGGTTTCCCATCGTCTGACCGATTCGCCGGCCATTCTGGCCATCGGCGAACAGGACCTGGGTCTGCAAATGCGTCAGATCCTCGAAGCCAGCGGCCAGAAAGTGCCGGATTCGAAGCCTATCTTCGAATTCAACCCGAGCCACCCGCTGATCGAGAAACTCGACGGCGAGCAGAGCGAAGAGCGCTTCGGCGACCTGTCGCACATCCTCTTCGATCAGGCAGCCCTGGCTGCCGGCGACAGCTTGAAGGACCCGGCCGCTTATGTGCGCCGCCTGAACAAGCTGTTGGTCGAACTGTCGGTTTGATGAAGTTGTAAAAAAACCCGCTTCGGCGGGTTTTTTCATTCTGGTGTTCAAGTAATCAGGAGTCAGAAATGAGCCAAGTCACAGTACGTTCGGTGATCTATCAGATTGATGGCCAGCCTTATGAAGGTCGGCTTGCATTCGACGCCGAGCACAAAGGCGCCCGTCCGGGTTTGTTGATGGCGCCGAACTGGATGGGCGTCAGCGCTGGCGCTGAAGAAATCGCCAGGTCGGTGGCGGCCGAGGGCTACGTGGTGTTGATCGCTGATGTCTACGGTCAGGCCGTGCGTCCGCAGAACGCTGATCAGGCCGGTGCGGCGATGATGCCGCTCAAGGATGATCGCGCACTGCTGCGCACGCGTATGCAGGTTGCGTTCGAGCAGTTGCAGACTCAGGGCGAAGCGGCAGTCGATACGTCGAAGCTGGCGGTGTTCGGTTTCTGCTTTGGCGGTTGCTGTGCGCTGGATCTGGCGCGCACTGGCGCGCCCGTGAAAGCGGCGGTGTCGTTCCATGGCACGCTGGATTCACCGAATCCTGCGGATGCGCAGAACATCAAAGGCTCGGTGCTTGTGCTTCACGGCGCGTCCGATCCGTTGGTGCCGAAGGAGCAACTGCCTGCCTTCGAAGACGAGATGAACGCGGCGAAGGTGGATTGGCAATTGCTGAGCTACGGCGGTGCGGTGCACTCGTTTACCGACCCGCACGCCAATGTGCCGGGCAAGATGATGTACGACGCGAAGACGGCCAAACGGGCGTTCAAGTCGATGCATGATTTGCTGGATGAAGTGTTCAGCGGTTGATTCAGTTGTCAGGCACTGACTTGGGCGGTGTCTGACAGTGCCTCATCGCTGGCAAGCCAGCTCCCACAGTTATCGAGCCGTTAGCAAAGCCTGTGTTCGACGCGAAAACCTGTGGGAGCTGGCTTGCCAGCGATGGCTGACTCAAAGGCAATACAAGTTCAGGGCAGTTCGATCCGCTCGCTTTCCCCCGGCACCGTCGGCCATTCCCCGGCCGCCCATTTGCGCCGAGCCTCATCTATTGCCGCCGGATCGCTCGCAACAAAATTCCAGTTGATCCGCCTCGGGCCATCCAGCGGTGCGCCGCCGAATACCACCGCGTGAACCTCGCTCTCGGCAAACAGACTCATTTCTTCCCCTACCGGCAACACCACCAGTGCGTGTGGTTCGACCGTTTCGCCGTTCAGTTGTGCATCGCCACTCAATACATACAGCGCCCGCTCTTCATGCTCTGAGGGAATCTGCAATGTGGTCGCCGTTTGCATCTTCACTTCGGCATACAACGTAGGAGAAAGCACCGGGACTGGCGATTCCAGACAAAAGCCTGACCCGGCAATCATCCGAATCTGCACGCCGAGGTTATCGCTGACCGGCAAGGTTGCTGCCGGGTGATGACTGTAATGCCCCGGGCCTTGTTCGTGATCCTTGGGCGAGGCCAGCCAGATCTGCAAACCGTGCATCGTGAAACTCTGATCCCACAGCGGCTCCGGCGTGCGTTCAACGTGGGCAATCGCGCTGCCGGCGGTCATCCAGCTGACATCGCCAGCGCTGACTACCTGATCGGAGCCTAGGCTGTCCTTGTGCTGGAGTTGGCCTTCAAACAGATAGGTCAGTGTTGACAGGCCAATGTGCGGATGCTGTCGGATGTTCATGCCTTTGCCCGTCGGATAAACCGTTTCGAGCATGTGATCAAAAAACACGAATGGCCCGACGCTGCGGCATTTGGCTGACGGCAACGGACGAAGAATCGGCTGGCCTTCGACGTCTTCGGCTCGCGGGCGGATGATCAGGGGTTGCGTGTCCATGGTGCATTCCAGGCTGAGCGGGTGATGCCAGAAGCATAACCCGCCGCTGGCATCAGGATGGTTATTGGCTGTCGAAGCCTTGTGGGGCATGGGTTTCGATGCTGACTTCGCTGGTGGTCATGAGCTTGTGGATCGGGCAGCGGTCGGCGACTCGCAGCAGTTCCTCGCGCTGGGCGTCTGTGAGCACACCTTTGAGGGTGAGGGTGACGTGCAGGGCGTATTTGCCTTTCTGCTCTTCACTGTTATCGCGTTTGACCTCAACACCCACGCCGGTCAGCGGGATGTCTTTCTTCTTCGCGTACATCTTCAGGGTCAGGGCCTTGCAGGCGCCGAGTGCGGCGTCGAAGTAATCGTGCGGCTCTGGCGCCGTGCCTTCGCCGCCGGCAGAGGCCGGTACGTCGGCAAACAGTTCGTGTTCATCGATCTGGACAGTGTGACGAAAACCTTCAGCGGAGACGGTATTGACGGTAACGGTCATGTGAACCTCACTGGCAGTAGGAAAAGTCGTTCGATCAAAAAGACCTTGCAGTTATAGAGCATTGCCAGCGGCACGCGTTCCACTTTCCTGCGGGATGAACCCTTGGGGGCAGGGCGGGGTCTAGGCTATGCCTACTTGTCGGAGATTAATTGTGTCCCTGTATCGTTTGAGTCTTGCCTGCCTGCTGGTGTTTGCCGGTAACGCCGGCGCCCGCGAATACACCTACAGCGATGCGCACCTGCATTACGTGGATTTTTTCCAGGAAACCGCCGGCATGCCGAAATTGCTGACGGCCATGAAGGAAAACTCCATTGAGCATGTGATGATTTCCGGCATTCCCGTGGCGAAGAAGTGGCATGAGGATGAACCGAAACGCCCGCGCTATTACGCCGGTGATGATGCCGACGCCTATTGGTACAGCGCCACCGACGTGATCGTCGCTGATGCAGTGCAAAAACTGACGCCTGAGCAGCGACCCTACTTTCACCCGTTTCTGTCAGGCTTCAACCCTAACGACAAGAACTCCGCCGCACATATTCAGCGCATGCTCGAACTCTATCCGGGGCTGTGGCAAGGCATTGGCGAAGTCTTCACGCGGCATGACGACCTGACGGCGCTGACGTCCGGTGACACGCCGCGCGCCAACAACGAGGCGATGACCAAGATTTATCATCTGGCGGCAGAAAACGATCTGCCGGTAATGGTGCATTCCAACATCACTTCCAAACGTGAGAGAAATCCGCTTTACCTGCAGGAAATCGAAGAGCCGCTGCGTAATCACCCGCACACACGGTTCATCTGGGCGCATGCCGGCACCAGCGCGGAAATCCATCGGCACCAGACACAACTAGACTTTCTCCTGCCGACACTCGCACGCATGCTCGAGGCATATCCGAATCTGTTCATTGATCTGTCGTGGAGCATGCTCACGCCGTATCTGCTGGATGAACACGGCAAGCCACGCCCGGAATGGCTGGCGCTGGTAAAGAAATATCCGGAGCGCTTCATGCTTGGCTCGGATGTCGTAGGGCGATTCAACAAGCTCGGTGAGGAAATGCACAGCTTCGCGCCTTTCCTCGATGCGCTTCCCGAAGAAATTGCACAAAAGGTCGCTCGCGATAACTTCCTGGCGATATTGCCGCGAACAGCGCTCAAGTCCGACAAAATCGCGCTGAATCGTTAATGCCGAGGGTTAGAAGTATTAAGGCGTTTTGATATCACGTTTTCGTCTTACGCAAATTTCTTCCGGGCCGATACCTTCTAGAGCAACCCGCTGTAGGTTGATGCAGCGCTTTTGGAAGGAAGCCAAATTAATGAGTATCCGTAGTCTCAATATTGCCCCGCGTGCCGGCCTCGGTTTTGGCTTGATGGCATTGATGGTGTGCGCCCTCGGGGCGTTCGCTCTGCTGCAAATGTCGAACATGCGCGCCCAGTCCGACGAGGTCGACAACAATTGGCTGCCGAGTGTGATGGCGGTCGGCGAGATGAGTCAGGACATGTTGCGCCTGCGCGCGCTGACCATGCGCCTGTTGCTCAATCGTGATCCGCAGGCGTTGCAGCAGAATGTGGCCAAGCTAGATGAGCTGCGCGGGGTGCTGGGTGAGGCCCAGCAGCGTTATGACGTGCTGATCGTGCTGCCTGAAGAGCGCCAGTTATTCGATCGCTTCAAGGTGGCCGAGCATCAATATCTGGAGCTTCAGGCGCAAGTCTTGCAGTTGTCTGCGCAGAACCGGGTGGAGGAGGCGGCGCGCATTCTCAATGGCGAGATGAGCCCGTTGGCCGATGAAATCGCCGTCGTCCTGCGTCAATTGGTCGAACTGAACAAACACAATGCCAATCTCGCCACCGAGGGCGCGCGGCTGGTGTTCACTCAGTCGCGGGTTTGGGTTGGGGTCATGATCGGCGTTACCGCGCTGATCACCATCGGCCTGGCGCTGTTGCTGACGCGCAGCATCGTCTTGCCATTGGCGCAGTCCTTAGGCGTGGCGCAAGTAGTGGCCGGCGGCGACCTTACCGGTGACATCAATATTTCCGGCAAGGACGAGCCGGCGCGGCTGCTGCAAGCGCTCAAAAGCATGCAGCACAACCTGCGCGACACGATTCGGCAAATTTCCGAGTCGTCCAGTCAGTTGGCTTCGGCGTCGGAAGAGCTGAGTTGCGTCACGGAAGACGCTACGCGTGGGCTGCACCAGCAGAGTCTGGAAATCGAACAGGCGGCTACAGCGGTGAATCAGATGACGGCGGCAGTGGAGGAGGTGGCCAGCAATGCCGTGGCGACCTCCGAGGCCTCGCGCGAATCCGATCGCATTGCCCAGCATGGTCGCCAGCAGGTGCAGCAGACCGTGTCGTCAATCGAATCCCTTGCCGAGGATGTGACGGCCAATGCGACGCAGATGGAAGATCTGGCGCAGAAGGTTCATGGCATCAGCAAAGTGCTGGATGTGATCCGCTCGATCGCCGAGCAGACCAACCTGCTGGCGTTGAACGCGGCGATCGAAGCAGCACGGGCTGGCGATGCCGGGCGCGGTTTTGCAGTGGTCGCGGATGAGGTGCGGGCGCTGGCGCATCGCACTCAGCAGTCGACTCAGGAAATCGAGCAGATGATCGGTGGCATTCAGCAAGGCACGGATTCAGCGGTCGGTTCGATGCAGCAGAGCAATGTGCGGGCGCGTGCGACGCTGGACCTGGCCAAGTCGGCCGGCACTGCGCTGGAGGAAATTGCTTCGGCATTCACCGTGATCAACGAGCGCAATCTGGTGATCGCCAGTGCTTCGGAAGAGCAAGCGGCAGTGGCGCGGGAGGTGGATCGCAATTTGATGAATATCCGTGATCTGGCGATGCAGACGTCGGCGGGTGCGAATCAGACCAGTGCGGCGAGCCAGGAGTTGTCGCGATTGGCAGTGGATTTGAACAGCATGGTGGCCAGGTTTTCAGTTTGAGTGTGTGGTGAGCCCGGGGTTGCCCTCGCCCTAACCCTCTCCCTTGGGAGAGGGCTGGGGTGAGGGGCGAGCCTCGCACCATTCTTCAGGCCAACATTCAGGCAATAAAAAGCCCCGCAATCGCGGGGCTTTTTCACATCACTTCGGGTCAGCTGCCTTTCACAGCCTTGCCGTTGACCGTACCGTCCTGGAGCATGATGTTGTACTCCTTGCCGTCGGTTTCAACTTGTTGCAGGCGAACCAGCAGGTAATCCCAATCCTTGGCGAACCAGAGGACGGTGATGCGCTTGCTTTGTGTCGGGTCGCGTACGCGCTCGACCTTGATCGCATCGATCTTGCCTGCCTTGGTGTCGACTTTTTCCGAGCCAAGCACGCGGAAGTCATAGGTATCGATCTCGCCGTCATCGACCACTTGGTAGCTCATGGTCTTCTTGCCGGCGGCGACGTCATGTTGCAGTGCCAGCTGATAAGTCGATTTGTCGACCATGCCACGGTTCAGCGGGATTTTCACCGCATCGCCACGGTCGGTGCCGGTAACCAGTTTGTTGGTCCAGTCGAAGTCCAGATCAGCCTTCTTCGCCTTGCCCAGACCGCCACGTTCGAAGTGGTAGGACTGAGGCAACAGCGTGTCCTTGTCCAGGGTCAGGGTGCTGGTCTCGGTGAGGCTGGCGATCATCATCGACGCCTTGAAACTGAGCGTCCAGACGCCTTTGGCATCCTTTGACAGGCTGCGCTCGGCAGTGCCGCTCATCGGCAGCTGTTTCCAGTCGGCGGTGTAGCTGGCGGAGAACGGTTGAAGGTCTGCCGCCTGCGCGAAAGGCAGGGCGAGCAGTGCGCAAGCAAATAGCAGGGCGCGACGCATAATATCTCCTAGTGTCGAATCAAATGGCCGCTGGCCGCGAGTAACTGGCCGTCCAGTGAAGCACCTTCGCCCCCGAGTGCAAGTCTGCCTTCGGCAAACCAGCGTACCGCCATGGGGTAGATCAAGTGTTCCTGAGCATGCACTCGCTGCGCCAGACTCTGCGGCGTGTCGTGCAACTCTACCGGTATTACTGCCTGTACGACCAGTGGTCCGCCATCGAGTTCCTCGGTGACGAAGTGGACGGAGCAGCCGTGCTCGGTGTCGCCGGCCTCCAGCGCGCGCTGATGGGTGTGTAACCCTTTGTATTTGGGCAGCAGCGAAGGATGGATGTTGAGCAGGCGACCCTGATAGTGGCGTACGAAGTCAGCGCTGAGAATGCGCATGAATCCGGCCAGTACCACGAGTTTGGGATTGAATTCGTCGATCAGTTCGATCAGGGCAGCATCGAAGGCCTCGCGACCTTCGAAGGCCTTGTGATCCAGCGAGCGGGTGGCGATACCCGCGTCACTGGCGCGTTGCAGGCCGTAAGCGTCGGCGCGGTTGGAAATCACCGCAGCGATGCGGACCGGGCTTTCGCCGGTCCGCGTGCTTTCGATCAAGGCCTGCAAGTTACTGCCGGTGCCGGACAACAGCACCACGACATCACAGGTTGCGGACATTAATGAGCCTTAAGGTTCTTCAGTTCGACCTGAGCAGCGCCTTCGGCAGCGACTGCGATCTGGCCGATGACCCAAGGCTGTTCGCCAGCGTCGCGCAAGGTGTTGAGCGCAACTTCAACGTGCTCCTGAGCCACGCAGATGACCATGCCGACGCCGCAGTTCAGAACGCGGTGCATCTCGGTCTCGTCAACGTTGCCTTTCTCTTGCAGCCAGTCGAACACGGCCGGGCGATTCCAGCTGGCGACGTCGACCACGGCCTGAGCGCCTTTTGGCAGAACGCGCGGGATGTTGTCGAGCAGGCCGCCACCGGTGATGTGGGCCATGGCTTTGACGGCGCCGGTGTCTTTGATCAGCTTGAGCAGCGGCTTCACATAGATACGGGTCGGGGCCATCAGCAGGTCGGTCAGCGGTTTGCCGTCGAGCTGGATGTTTTCGATGTCGGAGCCGGACACTTCGATGATCTTGCGGATCAGCGAGTAGCCGTTGGAGTGCGGGCCGGAGGAAGGCAGAGCGATCAGCGCGTCACCGGTGGCGACTTTCGAGCCGTCGATGATTTCGGCTTTTTCCACGACGCCGACGCAGAAGCCGGCCAGGTCGTAGTCTTCGCCTTCGTACATGCCAGGCATTTCAGCGGTTTCGCCGCCAACCAGCGAGCAACCGGACAGTTCGCAGCCGGCGCCGATGCCGGTCACAACCTGGGCGGCGGTCTCGACGTTGAGTTTGCCGGTGGCGTAGTAGTCGAGGAAGAACAGCGGCTCGGCACCGCACACCACCAGGTCGTTGACGCACATGGCGACCAGGTCGATACCGATGGTGTCGTGCTTGTTCAGGTTCAGGGCCAGACGCAGCTTGGTGCCGACGCCGTCAGTGCCGGAAACCAGTACGGGCTGCTTGTAGCCGGCCGGGATTTCGCAGAGGGCGCCGAAACCGCCCAGGCCGCCCATGACTTCCGGACGCGCAGTGCGCTTGGCGACGCTCTTGATGCGTTCGACCAATGCTTCACCGGCGTCGATGTCTACACCGGCGTCCTTGTAGCTCAGGGAGGGTTGCTTGCTCATGATCCAGGCCTTTAGGGGGGATTCAGGGGTAACGACCGAGTTCAGCGGGGCGCCGAAGTCGATGGGGCGATAGCCTCACGCGAGTTTCGAGGTGCCCGGCTGTTGCCGGTCTGCGAAGGCGCGCGATTTTATCAGGCTTGAGGGGCAGCGGCCATCCTCGTACCGACGGGCAGGGCCATATCACCCGAAATTTTTTGCAATTGAGGCGTACGGCTGCCTGTATAAGGTGTGGCAATTAACCGTCTATCGTTATCACTGTGCAAAAACTTACCGCCGCCGTGTGAATGTTTGGTGCTGGCAGACTGTCACAGCCTTGCCAAATCGGTTCACGCGGCCTGTTCCAGCCGCTCCTGTCGACGGGAATTCTCCATGCGTTTTTGTAAATTGTTGTTTGTGGGCTGTTTGTCTGTGGTCAGCCTGGCGAGTCATGCCGAAAACCTCAAAGGCCTTTATCAAGTGCGTGAGCCGGTCCAGGGCCAGGCTCCGGAGGAGCGTGAACGCGCTACTCAGGCCGCGCTGGATACGTTGGTATTGCGCCTGACCGGTGACCCTAAAGCTGCGCAAAATCCGGGTTTGGCGGCCGTGCGCAAGGATCCGCAGCAGATCATCAGTCAGTTCGGTTTCGATGCCGGGCCGCCGGAGGTGCTGAAAGTCGATTTCGATCCGAGCAGTACCGAGCAGGCATTGCGTCGCGCCGGGTTATCCCTGTGGGGCGCCAGCCGGCCGTCGATACTGAGCTGGTGGCTGAACGACTCGGCCGAAGGTTCGAGTCTGGTCGGTGATGGTCAGGCTGCTGCCGCGCCGTTGCGCACGGCGGCTCAGCATCGTGGTTTGCCGTTGCGTTTGCCGCTGGCTGATCTGAGTGAACAACTGGTCGCCACGGCGCCGGCACTCGAAGGCACGGATGCCGCACCTTTGCGCGATGCGTCGGAGCGCTATAACGCTGACGCCCTGCTGGCTGTGCATGCGCGGGAAGAGGGTGGTCAGTGGCAGGCCAAATGGCATTTGTGGCTAGGTGATCAAAAAGAAGCGGGCAGTGTGCAGGGTGCGGATCAGGCAGCCATTGCGGATGCAGTGATGCGTGCCGTCGCCCAGCGCCTGGCGCCACGCTTTGCTGCCAAGCCTGGGGCAACCGGGCAGCAGACCCTGGAAGTGCAGGGCATGAATCTGGAACGTTACGCTGCGCTGTTGCGGTTACTCGAACCGTTTGGCGTGCGTCTGCAAAGTGTAGATGGCGATCGTATCGTCTATCGGGTCAATGGCAGTGCCGATCAGATGCGTGCGCAGTTGTCGCTGGCCAGGTTGCAGGAACTGCCAGCCGAAGCTCCGGCTCCGGTGGCAGCGCCGCAGCCTGTGGTTGCGGGGGCGGTACCTGTCGCGGCGCCAGCCCCGGCACCTGCGGCGCCGACATTGCGGTTTCGCTGGTAAGTCTTTCCTTATATAGAAACAGTAGGAGTTGTACATGGCCGATACGCGGCGTTGGTTCTGGCTCGGTGGGATAGTCCTGCTTTGCGTGTTTGTGTGGTTATTGCACTCGATCCTCACGCCGTTTCTGGTGGCGCTGTTGCTGGCGTATCTGTTCGATCCGCTGGTGGACCGCCTGGAGAAGCTCGGTTTGTCGCGCACCTGGGGTGTTATCGCGGTGTTCACGTTGTTCACGCTGATCTTCACCGCGCTGATGCTGGTATTGGTGCCGATGCTCGCCAAACAGCTACTGCGCCTGTACGAGCTGGTGCCGCAAATGCTCGACTGGCTGCAGCACTCGGCGGTGCCGTGGGCGCAGTCGAAGCTGGGGCTGTCGGACGGCTTCTGGAAATTCGACAAGGTCAAGGCTGCGATCAGTGAGCACATGGGTCAGACCACCGATATTGTCGGCGTGGTCCTGAGCCAGGCGACGGCTTCGAGTCTGGCGCTGATCGGCTGGCTGGCCAATCTGGTGCTGATCCCGGTGGTGAGTTTCTACTTGCTGCGCGACTGGGACGTGATGATGGCCAAGATCCGCAGCCTGTTGCCGCGTGATCGTGAACCAACCATCGTCGCGCTGGCCGGTGAATGCCATGAGGTGCTCGGTGCATTCGTGCGCGGCCAGTTAATGGTGATGGTGGCGCTGGGGGTGATTTACGCGGCTGGGCTGATGATCGTCGGCCTGGAACTTGGGCTGTTGATCGGATTGATCGCGGGGCTGGCGGCGATCGTGCCGTACATGGGCTTTGTGATCGGCATCGGTGCGGCGTTGGTTGCCGGGCTGTTCCAGTTTGGTGGTGATCTGTATCCGATGGTCGGGATCGTCGCGGTGTTCATGGTCGGTCAGGCCCTGGAAGGCATGGTGTTGACCCCATTATTGGTGGGCGACCGGATCGGCCTGCACCCGGTGGCGGTGATCTTCGCTATCCTGGCCGGCGGCGAGCTGTTTGGCTTCACGGGTGTGTTGCTGGCGCTGCCGGTGGCGGCGGTGATCATGGTGCTAGTGCGCCATATGCACGACTTGTACAAGGACTCCGACATTTATAGTGGTGCTGACGAGCCGCAGCTGTAGCGCAGATGGCCAACCCGGCGAATAGCCGGGTTGGCCCGTGTCTTGCGGGGAATAGTGGCTCGACTGCGTCAGAGAAACTGTCATAAAACCAGTGCGTTAACGCAAACCTTTGATTTTGCTTGGACTCTGTCGCATTGTGCGGTTAGCTTCACGGGTATAAACTTCGCCAACTTTACACAGAGGCCACTAACGGTTCCTTGAGAACTGTTCAGTCAGCATGAAACCGATTCAGCTGCCCCTAGGTGTGCGTCTGCGTGACGACGCCACCTTCATCAACTACTACCCAGGCGCCAATGCCGCTGCACTCGGCTATGTCGAGCGCTTATGCGAAGCCGACGCCGGCTGGACTGAAAGCCTTATCTATCTGTGGGGCAAACACGGCGTAGGGCGTACGCATCTGTTGCAGGCTGCTTGCCTGCGTTTCGAGCAGATGGGTGAACCGGCGGTGTATCTGCCGCTGGCCGAGTTGATGGATCGCGGCACCGAAATTCTCGATAACCTTGAACAGTACGAACTGGTTTGCCTGGATGACTTGCAGGTGATTGCCGGCAAGGCTGATTGGGAAGAGGCGATGTTCCATCTGTTCAATCGTCTGCGTGACAGCGGTCGGCGCCTGCTGATCGCCGCGTCCACCTCACCACGTGAGCTGCCGGTCAAACTGGCTGACCTGAAATCACGCCTGACGCTGGCGCTGATTTTTCAGATGCGCCCCCTTTCCGATGAAGACAAATTGCGTGCCCTGCAATTGCGCGCATCGCGTCGTGGTCTGCATCTGACCGATGAAGTCGGGCATTTTATCTTGACCCGTGGCACCCGCAGCATGAGCGCGCTGTTTGATCTGCTGGAACAGCTCGACCAGGCTTCCTTGCAGGCCCAGCGCAAGCTGACCATTCCCTTCCTGAAAGAAACCCTGGGCTGGTAGCTGGCCCTTGCAGTCTGTGGCTTCCAGCGGGTTTCGGCGTATTTCAGGCGCCAGAAAATCCGCTTTTCTACACGGTGTGCAGGGCGCGTATCGGTTCAAATGGGCTTAAGCGCTTAGATGTAAACGAGAAACCGAGAAGTCACAAAAAGATCGATTGAATTTGCAAATGAGGTTGATAGCGGGCATAGTCTCGCCTTCTTTACAACTATCAGCCACGGTCGTGCCCATGCTAAAGCGCTTCGCACCCCTCGTGCCTCTCGCACTCGTCACCCTGTTATACGGTTGCGCTGCTCATTCTCCAGTTCAAGAGCAGCCTCAGCAGGTCAAGAATTCCGTCACCGCCCAGTCTTCCGTTATTTATCAGGAAGAGCTGGACACCGAAAAAGAACTGTCGGATTTCAATGGCAACAAGCCTTACCAGCTGCCAGTTCTGGCCGACAGTATCCTCGAACGCGGCATGTCCCTGATCGGTACCCGTTACCGTTTCGGCGGTACCTCTGAAGCCGGTTTCGATTGCAGTGGTTTCATCGGCTACCTGTTCCGCGAAGAAGCTGGCATGAACTTGCCACGCTCGACTCGCGAAATGATCAATGTGGATGCGCCGCTGGTTTCGCGCAAAAACCTTGAGCCGGGCGATCTGCTGTTCTTCGCCACCAATGGTCGTCGCGGCCGTGTCAGTCACGCCGGGATCTACCTTGGTGACAACCAGTTCATTCACTCCAGCAGTCGTCGCAGTGGCGGTGTTCGCATCGACAGCCTGGGTGACAGCTACTGGAGCAAGACCTTCATCGAAGCGAAACGCGCTCTGGCTAACGCTCCGACCGTCGTCACCGCTCGCAAGTAATTCCCCGATGCCGCGGCGTTCGCAGCGGCAATCAGGCTCCCGGCAACGGAGTAGACCTAGACTTTACAAGGTGAAGTTAAAGTCTTACTTGAAGTTTGCCGCGTAGCCGCTAGAATCCTGAATCTATATTGATGGCAAACCGCCTGCGTGCTGACGCAGGCGGTTTTGTTTTCTGCCCCTCCGGCAGAAAAAGCCGCAGCCAGATCAGGATGTTCTGCTTATGACCATGTCGGCCCGCCTCACATTGATCTTTTTTGCAGCGCTGCTCAGCGCCTGCGCCAGCCGTACGCCGCCACCAGCACCCGTGGTGCGCGCTCCGGTGGTATTCGGCCCCTCGCAATCATTCTCGCCCGCTGCTGAAGACGTGCTGTTTCGCGCGCTCGGTCTGGTGGGCACGCCTTATCGCTGGGGCGGCAATACGCCGGACTCGGGATTTGATTGCAGTGGGCTGATCGGTTTTGTTTACCGTGATGCGGCGGGTATTTTGCTGCCAAGAACCACACGCGATCTGATCGTGATGCAGGCGCCGAATGTGGGTAAGGAAGGTTTGCAGACAGGCGATCTGATCTTCTTCGCCACCAATGGCGGTTCGCAGGTCAGTCATGCGGGAATTTATGTCGGGGAAGGGCGCTTCGTACATGCGCCCGCAACCGGCGGCACGGTGAAGCTCGATAGCTTGTCGAAGGCGTATTGGCAGAAGGCTTATCTGAGTGCCAAGCGGGTGTTGCAGCCGGAACATCTGGCGCATAACCCATAACAAGTACAACACCAAACCCAATGTGGGAGCGAGCCTGCTCGCGAAAGCGGTGTATCAGCCAACTCACTGTTGACTGATATCACGCCTTCGCGAGCAGGCTCGCTCCCACAGTTGTTTCAGGGCACATCTAAAATCACTTGGTGGCCGACACCCGCCACACTTTGTTGCCCACATCATCAGCCACCAGCAAGCCACCTTGCTGGTCGATCACTACGCCCACAGGGCGACCCAGTGCGTTCTCGTCCTTGTCGAGAAAACCGGTCAGCACATCCACTGGCTGGCCTGTTGGCTTGCCCGCCGCGAACGGTACGAAAATCACTTTATAACCACTGTGCGGCTTGCGGTTCCAGGACCCGTGCTGGCCGATGAATGCGCCTTCCTTGAACTGCGCTGGCAGCTTGTTGCCCTCGGCGAATGTCAGGCCCAGCGAAGCTGTGTGCGGGCCAACGGCGTAGTCTGGCGCAATGGCTTTGGCGACCAGGTCGGGGTTCTGCGGCTCGACGCGCACATCGACATGCTGGCCGTAATAGCTGAACGGCCAACCATAGAAGGCACCGTCCTTGACCGAGGTGATGTAGTCCGGCACCAGATCGCTGCCGATTTCGTCGCGCTCGTTTACTGCGGTCCACAACGCGCCACTGGTGGGCTCCCACGCGAGGCCGTTGGGGTTGCGGATGCCCGATGCGAAGATGCGGTGATTGCCGGTTGCGCGGTCCACTTCCCAGATCGCTGCGCGGCCTTCCTCTTTATCCAGACCGTTTTCGCCGACGTTACTGTTCGAGCCGACTGTGACGTACAGTTTGCTGCCGTCCTTGCTGGCGATGACGTTCTTGGTCCAGTGATGGTTGAGCGTGCCGCCAGGCAGATCGACAACCTTGATCGGCTGCGTCTTGATTTCGGTTGCGCCGGGTTCGTAGTTGAAGCGCAGCAGGCGATCGGTGTCGGCGACGTACAGGTCGTTGCCAACCAGCGTCATGCCGAACGGTGAATTGAGATTTTGCAGGAATACCGTGCGCGTTTCGGCCACGCCATCGTGGTCGGCATCGCGCAGCAGGGTAATGCGATTGGGGCTTGGTACGCCGGCGCCGGCCTTGCCCATGACTTTTTCCATGACCCAGCCGCGCACGCCTTTGCTGTCATCAGGTTTGGGCGGTGCGTTGGTTTCTGCTACCAGCACATCGCCATTGGGCAACACGTAGAGCCAGCGCGGATGATCGAGGCCTTCGGCAAACGCGGCGACTTGTGTGCCTGCCGCAGCGCTCGGCTTACCGCCCGCGGGCCAGCCGACCGCCGGGGCGATATTCACCGTCGGGATCAGGGTTTTGTTCGGTTCGGGCAGTTTCGGTGACGGGCCGGTGCCGTCGATGACCTGCAGGCTGGACGATTCACCACAGGCGGCGAGCCCTCCGGCGAGGGCGATGACGAAAACGAGTTGGGGCTTGCGCATTGCTGATCTTCCCTATGAATGCATTCCTAGTCATAGAGGATCGCACAAGCCCGATGGTTCAACTGCTCAGCCGCGGGCTTCTTTGAACAGCAAGGCAATGCCTGGGTGATAGTTACCGGCCTCATTGCGCAATTTGCGATAGGCGTAGGGGAAATACCAGGCAACGGCGCAGGTGTGTTCCTTTTGCAGGTCGTCGACCATGTCCTGCAATTCTTCCGGACTGGCGCTGTGCTGGGCTTTTTGCGGGGCGACAAACAGGCAGCCGAGCTTGAGGTCGCTGGCGTAGCTGAGGCGTTTGGCGTCGTGGGTGATATCCAGCAGGGGTTGAGTCAGGTTGAGGTTGTTGACGCGTGGCCAGCGTTGCGTGGCCTGGATAAATGCGCGGTCTTCGGCACCCGCCAGAAACAGATCGGCGCGGGCGTTGCGCTCGCCTTCCTCGTTCTGCTTGCGGGTGGCGGTGTCGCGCAGTGTCACCAGTTCGGCCATCCATGCAGCCGCACAGAGCAATCCGAGATTGGCTTTCTCGTCGTGCCAGTAGGGCGTGTCACTGTCGCCGCGCACGGCGTTGTAGCGGTCGATACAGTCAAACCAGCGTTCTAGTACCGGGCGCAGGAACTCCAGGCGCGGATTGCTGATGATCATGCCTTGCATGGTAATCATCCTTATTGTTGTGGTGTGCTTTTGCGGTAAAAGCATGGCTCTTTGATATCATTTGTTTCAGCGTGGCACAAGATTGGCGTCAGATAATTGATCGGCGGCAGTTATTCGCCCGATCCCCCCCTCTTTAATTGACGCTCCACCCCCAACCCTCTAACCTTCGCGGCTTGTTTCAGGTGCTCTGTGACCTGCGTCGACAGAGTGAAACAGGGAAGCCGGTGAGGGTTGTTTTCAAGCGAAGAACAACCACGATCCCGGCGCTGCCCCCGCAACGGTAAATGAGTGAAAACTGCGTCTTGTGCCACTGCTTAACAGCGGGAAGGCGCGCAGTCAGGCGAACGCCGCTCATGAGCCCGGAGACCGGCCTGATCCATCCAGCGGCATCACGGTGGGCGATGCCAGGCTTTTTGCCGTCTATTCTTGTGCCTGCCCGCCGTTATCCAGCCTCAACGGAGAGCTTCCCCCATGACTGATTCCCCCGAGCGTGACGAACGCCACCTGGCGCGTATGCAGCGCAAAAAAGCCGTGATCGATGAACGCATCGCCAACTCCCCCGACGAGTGCGGCCTGGTGCTGGTGCTGACCGGTAACGGCAAAGGCAAAAGCAGCTCGGCGTTCGGCATGCTCGCCCGCGCCATGGGCCACGGCATGCAGTGCGGCGTGGTGCAGTTCATCAAGGGTCGCAACAGCACCGGTGAAGAGCTGTTCTTCCGCCGCTTTCCAGAGCAGGTGCGTTTTCACGTGATGGGCGAGGGCTTCACCTGGGAGACTCAGGATCGCCAGCGCGACATCGCTGCCGCCGAAGCTGCGTGGGCGGTGTCGCGCGAGTTGCTGCGTGATCCGTCGATCGGTCTGGTGGTGCTCGATGAATTGAACATCGCCCTCAAGCACGGCTACCTCGATCTCGATCAGGTGCTGAGCGATTTGCAGGCGCGTCCGCCGATGCAGCACGTGATCGTCACCGGTCGCGGGGCGAAGCCGGAAATGATCGAGATGGGTGACACGGTCACCGAAATGGGCATGCTCAAACACGCCTTTCAGGCTGGCATCAAAGCGCAGAAGGGCGTCGAACTTTGAATCCGCCACGTCACTGCCCGGCGGTATTGATCGCCGCGCCGGCCTCCGGTCAGGGCAAGACCACCGTTACTGCCGCGCTCGCTCGTTTGCATCGCAATCAGGGGCGCAAAGTGCGCGTGTTCAAATGCGGCCCGGACTTCCTCGACCCGATGATTCTCGAGCGCGCCAGCGGTGCGCCGGTTTATCAACTCGATATGTGGATGGTCGGCGAGCAGGAAAGTCGTCGCCTGCTGTGGGAAGCCGCCGCCGAAGCCGATCTGATTTTGATCGAAGGCGTGATGGGACTGTTTGACGGCACACCGTCGAGCGCTGACCTGGCGCGGCATTTCGGTGTGCCGGTGCTCGGCGTGATCGACGGCACCGCGATGGCGCAGACGTTTGGCGCATTGGCGCTGGGCCTTGCGCGTTATCAGCCGGACTTGCCGTTTGCGGGCGTGCTGGCCAATCGCGTGGGGACTTTGCGTCATGCGCAACTGCTTGAAGGCAGCCTCACCGAGGGTTTGCGTTGGTACGGCGCGCTGTCCCGCGAGACCGGGATCGAGCTGCCGAGTCGTCATCTGGGTCTGGTGCAGGCCAGCGAACTGAACGACCTGGATGTTCGTCTCGACGCCGCCGCCCAAGCGCTTGCCAGCAGTTGCGAGGTAGCGCTGCCACCGGCCGTGGAGTTCGCGGCGCCGGAAGTGATCGCTGCCGAACCGCTACTGCAAGGTGTGCGAATCGCTATTGCCCATGATGAGGCGTTTGCCTTCACCTACGGCGCCAGCCTCGATTTGCTGCGGGCGATGGGCGCCGAGTTGAGTTTCTTCTCGCCGATCCGCGACACGCAATTGCCCGAGGCGGACAGTCTGTATCTGCCGGGCGGCTACCCGGAATTGCACCACGTGGCGTTGTCGCAGAACACCGCGATGCTCGACGCGATCCGCGCGCACCATGCGGCGGGCAAACCATTGCTGGCCGAGTGTGGCGGCATGCTTTATCTGCTCGATTCGCTGACTGATGTCGAAGGCACCCGCGCCGAACTGGTCGGTTTGCTGAGCGGCGATGCGGTGATGCAAAAACGTCTGGCGGCATTGGCGCTGCAAGCGGTTGATCTGCCGGAGGGCTCGCTGCGTGGGCACACTTATCATCACTCCCTGACGACGACTGAATTGACCCCGATTGCTCGTGGGCTGAGCCCGAATGGTGGGCGTGGGGCGGAGGCGGTTTATCGCGATGGGCGAATGACCGCTTCTTATGTGCACTTCTACTTTCCATCGAACCCTGCGGCTATCGCAGCACTGTTTGCGCCTCAACTTGAGGCCGCCATCGCTGGCAAGCCAGCTCCCACAGTGGGCGGTGTCATGCCTGAAGAATCGCTATCCCCTGTGGGAGCTGGCTTGCCAGCGATGGGGCCATGACAGACAACGCATTCTCCGAAGCCGAACGCGCAGCGGTCTACAAAGCCATCGCCGAGCGCCGTGACATGCGCCACTTCGCCGGTGGCAGCGTCGCGCCGGAACTGTTGCGGCGCTTGCTCGAAGCCGCGCATCAGGCCCCGAGCGTCGGCCTGATGCAGCCGTGGCGCTTCATTCGCATCAGCGACCGAGCCTTGCGCGGGCAGATCCAGAACCTGGTGGAAGAAGAACGCATCCGTACCGCTGTTGCCCTCGGCGAGCGCAGCGATGAGTTCATGACACTCAAGGTCGAGGGCATCAATGATTGCGCGGAAGTGCTGGTCGCCGCGTTGATGGACGATCGCGAAAAACACATCTTCGGTCGCCGCACGCTGCCGGAAATGGACATGGCGTCGCTGTCCTGTGCGATCCAGAACTTGTGGCTGGCGTCCCGCGCCGAAGGTCTGGGCATGGGCTGGGTCTCGCTGTTCGAGCCCCAGGCGCTGGCCGATCTGTTGAAACTGCCGGAAGGCGCCAAGCCACTTGCGGTGTTGTGCCTGGGCCCGGTCAAGGAATTCTATCCGGCGCCGATGCTGGTGCTTGAGGGGTGGGCGCAGGCGCGTCCGCTCAATGAGTTGCTGTATGAAAATTATTGGGGAGTGAATCAATGAGTGTGGCGTTGTTGAGTGTCGCCGCCGTGGCGCTGGATGCGCTGCTGGGTGAACCGAAACGCTGGCATCCGCTGGTGGCGTTCGGCAACTTTGCCGGACGTATCGAGCAACGTTTCAACGCCGGTGGCCGTGGCTGGCGCAGTCATGGCGTCACCGCGTGGGTGATCGCGGTGCTACCGCTGACGTTGCTCGCCACCGCGTTTTCCTGGGCGCCTTATGTTGGCTGGATCGTCGAGATACTCGCGCTGTATTGCGCCCTCGGCATGCGCAGCCTCGGCGAGCACGTCGAGCCGGTGGCCAAGGCGTTGCGCGCCGATGATCTGGATGAGGCGCGCAAGCGTGTCGGCTATCTGGTCAGCCGCCAGACCCGCGAACTCGACAGCACGGCGGTTGCCCGTGCTGCTACCGAATCGGTGCTGGAGAATGGCAGCGATGCGGTGTTTGCCGCGTTGTTCTGGTTTGCCGTGGCCGGCGCGCCGGGCGTGGTGCTCTATCGCTTGAGCAATACGCTTGATGCGATGTGGGGTTATCGCAACGAACGTTTCGAGCGATTTGGCTGGTGTGCGGCAAAAATCGACGACGTCCTCAACTACATTCCCGCGCGCCTCGTGGCGTTGACCTACGCGCTGCTGGGTAAAACCCGACTGGCCCTGAAGTGCTGGCGTACACAGGCGCCAAAATGGGACAGCCCCAACGCCGGCCCGGTGATGGCGGCAGGCGCGGGCGCGCTGGGCGTGGAACTGGGCGGCCCGGCGATCTATCACGGCGAACTGCATGAACGTCCGCAACTCGGCGAGGGCACACCTGCCGATGCCGATTCCATCGACCGTGGCTGGCAATTGGTCCAGCGCGGGGTATGGTTATGGCTGCTGATTCTTTGCGTGGGAGCTGAATTCTATGCTTGAGCACGGTGGCCGATTGCGCAAGGCTGCACTCGATCACGGCATCGCCGAGGCTGATTGGCTGGATCTTTCCAGCGGTCTGGCGCCATGGCCGTTCCCGATCCCGGATATTCCGCTGCGCGCCTGGGCACGCTTGCCGGAAATCGACGATGGTCTGGAGCAGGCGGCGTGTGATTACTACGGTGCGGCGCAGGTGTTGCCGGTGGCCGGTTCGCAAATGGCCATTCAGTTGCTGCCGCGCTTGCGCCGGGCCGGCAAGGTCGGCGTGTTGTCGCCGTGTTATGCCGAGCACGCCGAGGCGTGGCGCCGCAGCGGTTACATCGTGCGCGAAGTGCTGGAGCAGGAAGTCGAGTTCTTTATCGACAACCTCGACGTACTGGTGGTGGTCAACCCGAACAATCCCACGGGCCTGAGCCTGACCCCAGCGCGTTTGCTCGACTGGCATGCGCGGCTGGCGCAGCGCGGTGGCTGGCTGGTGGTCGATGAAGCGTTCATGGACAACACGCCACAATTGAGTCTGGCCGCGCACACGCATTTGGTGGGCCTGGTCGTATTGCGTTCGTTTGGCAAGTTCTTTGGTCTGGCCGGGGTGCGACTGGGCTTTGTGCTGGCCGAGCGCAAATTTCTCAAGCTGCTCGCCGAACAGGTCGGGCCGTGGGCGGTCAGCGGGCCGACCCGGGTACTCGCCCAGGCCTGTCTGCAAGACACCGAAGGTCATGCACGCCAGCGGATACGCAGCGATGAGGCGAGTGAGCGGCTGGCTGCGTTGCTGGCGCGATACGGCTTTAACCCCCAGGGCGGTTGCGCACTGTTCCAATGGTTGATCACCGATCAGGCGCAAGCACTGCACGAATTCATGGCCCGACGCGGCATCCTCCTGCGCCTCTTCACGCACAACAGCAGTTTGCGTTTCGGCTTGCCTGCCGATGCCGCTGAAGAGGCGCGCCTCGAACAAGCGCTGCAAGCGTTCGCCAAGGAAACCCAATGACAACCCTGATGGTGCAGGGCACCACTTCCGACGCCGGTAAAAGCACACTGGTGACGGCACTCTGCCGCTGGGCCACCCGTCAGGGTGTAGCAGTGGTGCCGTTCAAACCGCAGAACATGGCGCTCAACAGCGCGGTAACGGCTGATGGCGGCGAGATCGGTCGCGCGCAAGCAGTGCAGGCGCAAGCGGCGAATCTTGAACCGCACACCGACATGAACCCGGTGCTGCTCAAGCCGAACAGCGACACCGGCGCGCAAGTGATCATCCATGGCCGCGCCGTCACCAGCATGAACGCCGTCGCCTATCACGACTACAAAGCCATCGCGATGCAAGCCGTGCTGGCCTCCCACGATCGCCTCAGCGCCGCGTATCCGTTGGTGATGGTCGAAGGCGCAGGCTCGCCGGCAGAGATCAACCTGCGCGCCGGTGACATCGCCAACATGGGTTTTGCCGAGGCCGTGGATTGCCCGGTGCTGCTGATTGCCGACATCAATCGCGGCGGAGTTTTTGCCCATCTGGTCGGCACGCTGGAGCTGCTGTCGCCGAGCGAACAGGCGCGGGTCAAAGGCTTCATCATCAACCGTTTTCGCGGCGACATTGCGTTGCTGCAACCGGGCCTCGACTGGCTGGAACAGCGCACTGGCAAACCGGTGGTGGGCGTGTTGCCGTACGTGATGGATCTGCATCTTGAGGCCGAGGACGGCATCGATCAGCGCCAGACCGACAAGGCCGAACACGTGCTGAAAGTCGTGGTGCCGGTGCTGCCGCGCATCAGCAACCACACCGATTTCGATCCGCTGCGTTTGCATCCACAGGTCGATCTGCATTTTGTCGGCCCGGGACAGGCGATTCCGCCGGCCGATCTGATCATTCTGCCGGGCTCGAAAAGCGTACGCAGTGATCTGGCGTATCTGCGAGCCAATGGCTGGGACACAGCGATCAGTCGCCATTTGCGTTACGGCGGCAAAGTGCTGGGTATTTGCGGCGGTCTGCAAATGCTCGGCGAGCAAGTGCACGATCCGCTGGGTCTTGAGGGCGCGCCCGGTTCCAGTGCCGGTTTGGGTTTGCTGGCCTTCGAAACGCAGCTCGAAGCCGAGAAGCAATTGCGCAATGTGCGCGGTCGTCTGGCGCTGGAAGATGCCGAAGTCAGCGGCTACGAAATTCATGCCGGAGTCACCACCGGGCCGGCGCTGGAGAACGCGGCGGTACGGTTGGATGATGGTCGTTGTGACGGTGCGCAGAGTGCTGATGGTCAGGTGTTCGGCACCTATCTGCATGGCTTGTTCGAATCGCCGGCAGCCAGTTCGGCGTTGCTGCGCTGGGCCGGGTTGAGCGATGTGCAAACGGTGGATTACCACGGGTTGCGTGAGCGCGATATCGAGCGCTTGGCGGATCTGGTGGAGAAGCATCTGGATACCGGGTTGTTGCGTCAGCTCTGTGGGATCCAGGGTGAATGTCATGGCCCCATCGCTGGCAAGCCAGCTCCCACAGGGGGCTGAGGTGATCCGGCTAACGCGATCACTGTGTTAGCTGGCCGCCAGCGACGGGGCCGGTTGTCTCAACAGATAATTTTCAGGATGTCTCCATGCTTCAGCTGATCCTCGGCGGCGCCCGCTCCGGCAAAAGTCGCCTCGCCGAAAAACTCGCGACTGACAGCGCGTTGGCCGTCACCTACATCGCCACCAGCCAGCCGCTGGACGGTGAAATGAGCGAGCGTGTCGCCCATCACCGCGCGCGCCGTCCTGTCGAATGGGCACTCATCGAAGAACCGCTGGAACTCGCCCGCATCCTGCGTGAAAACGCCAGCGCCGAGCGCTGCCTGCTGGTCGACTGCCTGACGCTGTGGCTGACCAATCTGCTGATGCTCGAAGACGCCACGCGCCTCGCCGCCGAACGCGAAGCCCTGCTGGACTGCCTGGCGTCACTGCCGGGCGAAATCATTTTTGTCAGCAACGAGACCGGAATGGGTGTCGTACCGCTGGGCGAATTGACTCGCCGCTACGTCGATGAAGCCGGTTGGCTGCATCAAGCCCTGGCTGAGCGCTGTCAGCGTGTCGTGTTGACCGTCGCCGGCCTGCCCCTGACTCTGAAAGGACCTGCGTTATGACTCAAGCCTGGTGGCTCAATCCGTGTAAAGCGGTGCATGCCCATATCGTTGAACAAGCGGCGGCACGGCAACAGCAACTGACCAAACCGGCCGGTTCGCTGGGGCGTCTTGAGTCGGTGGCGGTGCAACTGGCCGGCCTGCAAGGGCAGGTCAAACCGACGCTTGCGCAGGTCTGGATTGCGATTTTTGCCGGAGACCACGGTGTGGTCGCTGAAGGCGTGTCGGCATTTCCGCAGGAAGTCACCGGGCAGATGTTGCTCAACTTCGTCAGCGGTGGCGCGGCGATCAGCGTGCTCGCGCGTCAACTCCATGCGCAGCTGGAAGTGGTGGATCTGGGCACGGTGACGCCGTCGCTGAACCTGCCGGGCGTGCGCCACTTGAACATCGGCCCGGGCACGGCGAATTTCGCCAAGGGCGCAGCGATGACTCAGGCCCAGGGCGAATTGGCGTTGCAGGCAGGTCGCGACAGCGCGCTGCGGGCGAAAGCTGCCGGCACTCAGCTGTTCATCGGCGGGGAAATGGGCATCGGCAACACCACTGCGGCAAGTGCCCTGGCCTGTGCCTTGCTCGATTGCCCGGTGATGCATCTGACCGGCCCGGGTACTGGCCTGAACGCCGAAGGCGTCAGCCATAAAGCGCAAGTGATCGAGCGCGCCCTGGCCCTGCACGCGGCCCAGCGCGGTGATGCATTGCAGACGCTGTTCAACGTGGGCGGTTTTGAAATCGCCGCGCTGGTCGGCGCGTATCTGGCCTGTGCGCAGGAAGGTGTTGCGGTATTGGTCGACGGCTTTATCTGCACAGTCGCTGCGCTGGTGGCGGTGCGTTTGAATCCTGCCTGTCGCGAGTGGCTGCTGTTCGGCCATCGCGGGGCAGAGCCGGGCCATCGTCATGTGCTGGAAACCCTGAGCGCCGAACCGTTGCTCGAACTGGGCCTGCGCCTGGGCGAGGGCAGCGGTGCGGCGTTGGCGGTGCCGTTGTTGCGTCTGGCGTGTGATCTGCACGGGCAGATGGCAACGTTCGCGGAAGCGGCGGTGGCGGATCGTCCGGCATGACCTTGCGACTTGATCTGCTGCGCCATGGTGAAACCGAACTCGGCGGTGGTTTGCGCGGCAGCCTCGACGATGCGCTCACTGAAAAGGGTTGGGCGCAGATGCGCGAAGCGGTGCTCGAAGGGGGGCCGTGGGATCGCTTGGTCAGTTCGCCGTTGCAGCGCTGTGCGCGGTTTGCCGCAGAGTTGGGTGAGCAGCTGAATCTGCCGGTGCATCTGGAAAAGGATCTGCAAGAACTGCATTTCGGCGCGTGGGAGGGGCAGAGCGCGGCGGCGCTGATGGAGACGGATGCCGAGGCGTTAGGGCTGTTCTGGGCCGATCCGTATGCGTTTACGCCACCGCAGGGTGAGCCGGTCAGCGATTTTTCTACGCGAGTATTGACGGCCGTCGCACGGCTGCAAGCATCGTACGCTGGCGAGCGCGTGTTGCTGGTCAGTCATGGCGGTGTCATGCGCCTGCTGCTGGCGCAGGCACGGGGATTGCCGCGTGAGCAATTGCTCAACGTCGAAGTGGCGCACGGTTCGCTGTTTTCGCTGAGTGTTGAAGCTGATGGTTCGCTCAAGGAAGGTCGCTGACATGTTGCCGCTGTGGATCGCTCTGCAATTTCTCAGCAGTCTGCCGATTCGTCTGCCGGGGATGCCGGAGCCCGGACAACTGGGGCGTTCGCTGCTGTTCTATCCGCTGGTGGGATTGCTGTTCGGGGTGATTCTTTGGGGGCTGAACCTTGCTTTGGCGGGCGCGCCACTGCTGTTGCATGCGTCATTGTTGTTGACGATTTGGGTATTGCTCAGCGGCGCATTGCACCTTGATGGCCTGGCGGACAGCGCCGATGCCTGGCTCGGCGGCTTCGGTGATCGCGAACGTACCCTGACGATCATGAAAGATCCGCGCAGCGGGCCGATTGCGGTGGTGACGCTGGTGCTGGTGTTGCTGCTCAAGTTTGCCGCGTTGCTGGCGCTGATCGAGCAGCAGCAAGGTCTGGTGCTGATCATCGCGCCGCTGCTTGGGCGCGCGGCGTTGCTGGGATTGTTTCTGACCACGCCGTACGTGCGCAAGGGTGGGTTGGGGCAGGCACTGGCCGATCATCTGCCGCGCAAGGCGGGTTGGTGGGTGCTGGGCGGCAGCGCGCTAGCCTGCGTGGCGATTGCCGGGTCCCAGGCGATTATTGCGCTGCTGGTGGCGGTCGGCGTGTTTATCTGGCTGCGGCATGTGATGATGCGGCGGTTAGGCGGCACGACCGGCGATACGGCCGGGGCGCTGCTGGAATTGCTGGAGATGGCGGTGCTGGTTGGAATCGTGCTGCTTTAACGTCAAAAGATCGCAGCCTTCGGCAGCTCCTACAGGGTAAGCATCCCAATGCAGGAGCTGCCGAAGGCTGCGATCTTTTGATCTATAACTTGATTTAACACAGTCGCGGGTATATACACGCATCATGCTTCCTTCTCAGTGTTTGTGCACCAACCTGCGTCGCGCCGCTCGTGGCGTCAGCAGGCATTACGACGGCGCTCTCGACGGCTTCGGGATCAACGTTGCCCAGTATTCTTTGCTGTGCAATCTGCAGCGTCTGGATCAGCCGAGCATTTCCGAACTCGCCGAAGCCATGGGCCTGGATCGCAGCACCCTCGGGCGCAATCTGCGGGTGCTGGAAGGCGAAGGGCTGGTGGCGCTGGCTGAGGGCGAAGACATGCGCAATCGCATCGTCTGTCTCACCGAAACCGGTGCGCAACGTCTGGCAGCAGCCTTGCCGGCCTGGGAAGCGGCGCAACAGCGATTGATTGATCGTCTGGGCGCCGAGAAGCGTGAAACCTTGCTGAAATTGCTCGACGAACTGGCTTGATGCCAGTTCGTTCGGGCTCAAGCGGGTATATACCCGCGACTGGAGAATAATAATGACATCGATGTGGCGTACGTGCGGTTGGGTGTTGCTCGGAAGTGCGCTGATCCTGGCGTTGTCATTGGGCGTGCGACACGGCTTTGGCCTGTTCCTTTCACCGATGAGCGCGCAGTTCGGCTGGGGGCGTGAGGTATTCGCCTTCGCCATTGCCTTGCAGAATTTGATCTGGGGTCTGGCGCAGCCGTTCACCGGCGCGCTGGCCGACCGTTTTGGCGCGGCGAAAGTGGTGCTGGTTGGCGGGGTGCTCTATGCCGTGGGTCTGGTGTGCATGGGCTTGTCCGACTCGGCGATGACGTTGTCATTGAGCGCTGGGTTGCTGATAGGTATCGGCCTGTCCGGCACTTCGTTTTCGGTGATCCTCGGCGTGGTCGGGCGGGCCGTGCCGCCGGAGAAACGCAGCATGGGCATGGGCATCGCCAGTGCCGCCGGGTCGTTCGGGCAGTTCGCCATGTTGCCGGGCACGCTCGGACTGATTGGTTGGCTCGGCTGGTCGGCCGCATTGCTCGTGTTGGGTCTGTTGGTGGCGATGATTGTGCCGCTGGTGAGCATGCTCAAGGACAAGCCGCTGCCGGTACTGGGCCATGAGCAGACGCTGTCCGAAGCCCTTCGCGAAGCCTGTTCGCATTCCGGATTCTGGCTGTTGGCGCTCGGTTTCTTCGTCTGCGGGTTTCAGGTGGTGTTTATCGGCGTGCATTTGCCGGCGTATCTGGTCGATCAACATCTGCCGGCCACCGTCGGCACTACGGTGCTGGCGTTGATCGGGTTGTTCAACATCTTCGGCACGTACACGGCCGGATGGTTGGGTGGACGTATGTCCAAACCGCGTTTGCTGACGGCGCTGTATCTGATGCGGGCGGTGGTGATCGTGCTGTTCCTGTGGCTGCCGGTGACGACCACGACGGCTTATCTGTTCGGCATGGCCATGGGCTTCCTTTGGCTGTCGACGGTGCCATTGACCAACGGCACGGTGGCGACCTTGTTCGGCGTGCGAAATCTGTCCATGCTCGGAGGCATCGTGTTCCTGTTCCATCAGCTCGGCTCGTTCCTCGGCGGCTGGCTGGGCGGGGTGGTGTATGACCGTACCGGGAGTTATGACTTGATCTGGCAAGTGGCGGTGCTTCTGAGTCTGCTGGCGGCGGCGTTGAACTGGCCGGTGCGCGAGCGTCCGGTCGAACGTCTGCAACCTCGTGTGAGCGTCGCATGAGCCGTCTCTGGCCGCGAATCGTCATTACCGCACTGGCTGCGGCATTGTTGGCGCTGGTGTGGTGGGGCTGGCAGCAGGGTGGCCTTGCCTTGATGCAATTGGGCATGAGCATTTGCTAGAGACGAGCTTGGCGAGTAACTTCGAAGGCTGATGACTGCTCAAGGATGCTCGACATGCTGATGCGCTGGTGTGCTGTTCCCGTGTTGCTGATGGCGTTGACTGGCGTGGCCCAGGCCGCTGACTGTCCGGAATTGTTGCAAGGCTCGCTGCCCAAGTTGCGTGCCAAGGAATCCATCGATCTGTGCAAACAGTACGCGGACAAACCGCTGGTGGTGATCAACACCGCCAGCTTCTGCGGTTTTGCGCCGCAATTCGAAGGCCTTGAGGGGCTCAATCAACGCTACAAGGCGCAGGGGCTGGAAATGCTCGGCGTGCCTTCCAATGACTTCAAGCAGGAGTCCAAGGACAGCGTCGAGACCGCCAAGGTCTGCTACGCCAACTACGGCGTGACGTTTGCCATGACCGAGCCGCAAAAAGTCCGCGGCGATGATGCCACGCATATGTTCCAGGTGTTGGCCGCTCAGAGCAGCGCGCCGAAGTGGAATTTCTACAAATATGTAGTGGATCGCCAAGGCAAGGTGATCGCCAACTTCTCCAGCCTGACCAAACCGGATGATCCGGAGTTTATTGCGGCGATCGAAAAAGCTATCGCCTCGAAACCGTTGAAACCCTAAGGCTCAGGGTCAACGAGCCAGACATAAAAAAGCCCCGCCTTCTGCAAAGAGAGCGGGGCTTTTCAGTGGGCGAGGGGTTAGCCCCGCCCGATAGCATCAGAAGCGGTAGGTAGCGCCGACGCCGAAGCCGTTTGCCGAGTTTTCATACTTGGCGTTGTAAGTCTGGCCACGATTGTTTTCGTTACGAACGTTGACCGACTCTTCCTTCAGGTACGAATAGGCGACGTCGATGGTCAGGTCTTCGGTCGGGCTCCAGCCGGCACCGACGCTGAAGATGGTCCGGTCGCCGGTCGGGATGCGTGGCGAACGGTCGACGTTGTTGGTCGGCGACTGGTCGAAGGTCAGACCGGTGCGCAGCACCCATTCCTTGTTCAACTGGTACGAAGTACCGATCGCGTACGCCCAGGAGTCGTGCCAGTTCTGGTCTTCGTTGATTTCGCCGAACTGACCGGCCAGTGCAGGCTGAACGCCGGAGTTCTCGACGGTGATTTTATCCAGCTGGCTCCAGCGGGTAAAAGTCGAACCGGCGTAAACAGTCCACTGATCGTTGATCGCTTGAGTGACGGACAGATCCACCGACTCAGGTGTGGTGATCTTCAGCGACGCGTCGTACTTCTGGCTGGAGCTCAGACCGGCCAGGCCCAGTACGCCGTAGTTGACCTTGGTGTCGCCTTCGAGCTTGTAGTCGACTTTCGAGTGATAAGTCAGACCCACGCGGGTGGAGTCGGTCGCTTGTACCAATACACCGATGTTGTAGCCCAGCGCGGTGTCGTCACCCTTGATCTTGACCTTGCCATCGGGGAAGGCCGGGGTGATTGACAGGTTGGATTCCAGCTTGCCGTCGATGCGGTTGATGGTCGGACCGAAACCGATCGACACCTTGTCGTTGAAGGCGTAGCTGATGGTCGGCTGGAAGGTGATGACTTGCACTTCAGACTTGCTGCCAAAGTAGCGGCCGGCGAAGTTGTTTTCGTAGTCGGTGATCAGGCCGAACGGCACGTAAACGCCGAAACCGAATGCCCAGTGATCGTCGATTGGCTTGACGTAGTAGCCCATAGGTACGGCGGTGAAGGGCACCATGTCGCCTTTGTTGCTCCCGCCATTCGGGCTGGAGCTGGCGTTGCTGATATCGGTCGATGCGTCGAGGAATGCAGCGCCACCGGTGATTTGTTCGCGCTTGATGCGCGACATGCCGGCAGGGTTGCCATAAACAGTGCTTGCGTCATCGGCAGAAGAAGATCGCCCGGCGTACCCAGTCCCCATCCCGCTAATGCTGTGTTCGTTGATGGCAAAGCCAGCGGCGAAAATCTGCGTGGATGCCAAGGTAACGGCAAGGCTAAGGGTGGTTTTGAGCATTACTTTTTTCATTATTAGAACTCCTGGTGATCACCGGGGCGAAAATTACCAACATTTTCGTCCCAGCGCTATAGCCTGAATGCCTTGATTTAGAGCGGTTTTGTAGGACAATCCGACCAAATTCGCGACCTGTTACAGGATCTTGCGGAACTGGACGGTCAGCAAGCGACCTGATTCAGCGGTGAAACACAAGTCTGCCAGGCGCAGGTGAAATCGCGCAGACGACCTTGAGGCTGGAAGGTCTGACGCCAGATACGCGCCATACCGAGCAAGTCGTTCGGGTCGGGGAGGGTGGGGTTTTGTTCTTCGACCAGCAGCCAGGCGATAGCTGTGGCGTAACGCAGATTGACGGTCAATTCCAGGTGCGGTCCGCTGAGAAATGCGTGTTGGCTGGCCAGTCCGCGAACGAGGCTGGCACGTTCCGGATCAAGCGCCAGATAGTCATCCCACAGTGCTTGATGGCGATGCTCGGCAATGCGGTAGAGGCCGTGTCCACGGCGGTCATGCAGGGCGGAGCCGAGGGCTGACTGGCTGGCGGCAATGCCCAGCAACAGTGATTCGGCGGTGGCGCAGTGACGGCCCAGATAAATCAGGGTGGGGCGAATCACGTAGCGGCACAGTTCGCTGGCAGCGATACCCATAAAGCCCTCGATCTTGTTATTGGGCGGCGACACCTGAAAGGGGCCTTGGCAGCGATGGATCGGTTCAGGCTCGCCGGAAGCGGACAACGCCGCTTGAGTTGAAGTGTAGTGTCATATTCGCGACGTAAAGGACTGTTTTTAAAATATTTCCGGCTGCACGTTATAACCGTTATATCCGATGGTGCTTAGGCGCCAAGGCTTAAAAGTGAAACATCAGGCAATAAAAAGCCCCGCTTTTTAAGCGGGGCTTCGTTTGTTGCAGCCTTTTCGGCTATCAGGCAACCAGTGCCTGACGCGTTCGATCAATGACAGCCTGCAGCGGTTCGGCGCTGGAGTACTGATCGGGATACAGACGCTCGCTGTGGCGGGCGATCCCGTGTTCGTTGACCAGTGTGAAGCTGAAGCAGCCTTTGCGAGCGGCCATGATCAGGCAGTTCATTGGAGCAAAAGCGTTGGTTAGGGCGCGAATGGCGTCCTGAGTATGGATTTGAGTCGACATAGTTATTAGGTGTTCCTACAAATGACACGGATAAGAACCGTGCAACGTTAAAACGTTCCAGTAACGTCGACCACCATTGGTCGAACGAAGAACCCGACTGGAACAAAGCAGCCAGTTTGAAGCGCTGATAATTTGGCGCGCTTGGGCTGGCAGGTAGGTACTTAGGAGGACAGGCAACACATCAAGGGCAAAGGTTCTGGGCCCGGGGTGAAGATCCTGATCAATTTGCAGGTTGGTTCGGTCAGAGTAATCGGTCTTCGCAACACCCTTTGATCATTCAAAGGCTGTGTCGTCGCAAGATTTACCTGGAAACCATCGAGGGGTCGTATCCGCTTTTTTTCGGTGAGGGCTTCTTGTTTGAAGGCGCACCGTGGGGATTGTTCGACCGGAATTGACTTTCAGCTTGGTACTAACGCCGCGGATAGTAACGGATCGAAATTGGTAAAGCAAACTCTGCGCAAAAAAGTTGTGTTCTACAAGAAAACGCAGCCGATTGTGGGGGCGATCGTCCTCGCGGGGGCGGTAATCAGATAACAAATGAAACGTCAGGTTGACCACTCGTCGCCACAAAACCGTGCGCGGTTCCCACCGAGACGCCGCTTATCCCCAGTCCGAAGCGCAAAACGACCCGAAAAAGCGCACCGATATAACCGGGTAACAGGTACTTGTGCACATTAGTTGCACAGGCTGTAACGGCACTGTCATATCAAACCTGACCTTGATGGCTGCCTGTATCGAAAGTTTAAGTCAATGAAAAACATCGCTTTTTTTTGTTGGTGAAAAAATCGTCAGTTTGACTGCGGGCCCCATTCCATAAGGCTTTGCGAGGGTTGGAGGACGGTTGTCCACTGACTTATCCACAGCTTCTGTGGATTGTCCCGAGCGCTTGCTCTAGGACGGGCGTGCCGGGTTTTATTTCGACTTTACCTGTAAGAAAAAGAGAGTAGAGTGGCGCGCCTTCCGATCTGTCCCACAGTGCTTTATGAAGTTTCGCTCAGTATCAGACCCTGTTACCTCACAGCCCCCTCCTGTTATCCCGCCCAAGCGATTTTCCGTGCGCGTGGCCGAATGGCTGCTCGACAGCCCGCGCCTGAGCGAAAGCCACAACGCCAAGCACCTTGCCGGTCGCCTGCTCAAGCAACCGGCGCGCGAAGGTGTGGTTGCCGCGCAAAGCCGCCTCGGCCAGTTGATGTGCCGCGAGTGTGGTAATGCACGCGATCGCCGCATCGGTCAGGATCTGCTGCGTCAGGCTGCTCGCGCTGGCGATCATCGTGCCCAAGTGGAACTCGGCCTGCTCGAAGACTGAGCTGTCCAAGTTCTGACACCTTGGTTACCCTTCAGGCTTTAACCGATCGGCAGGAGTCGCTATGGCTATGGACTTGACCAGCGTATTGCTCGGTCTCGCAGGCGCTGGGCTGCCGTTGTTGGCTTTGGCCTGGCAACTGCAACGTCGGGCAAGCAACGGGCAAGCGCAGGTGGCGTTGCTGGAAGAGCGGTTGGCCATGGCGCAACTGGCGCAGGACGGGCTCAACGCGCAACTGGATGCCGGTCGCGATGAAATCGCCGACCTCGGCCAGGCCAACGCCGCCAAGCAAGCAGAACTGGCAGCCCTGCGCCGCGAAGTCGAGCTGTTGCAGATAGAACGTGACGACGCCCGTGACGCCTCCCACGCCTGGAACCTTGAGCGCGCCAACAAGGAGGCCGAACTGCGCCGTCTCGACGCGCAGGCGGCTTCGCTGAACGCCGAACTGCGCGAGCAGCAGGAGAGCCATCAACAGCGCCTCGATGATCTGCAGGGTTCGCGTGATGAGTTGCGGGCGCAGTTCGCCGAGCTGGCGGGCAAGATCTTCGACGAGCGTGAGCAGCGCTTTGCCGAAACCAGCCAACAACGCCTCGGTCAGTTGCTCGATCCGTTGAAAGAACGCATTCAATCCTTCGAAAAACGTGTGGAAGAAAGTTACCAGGCCGAGGCCCGCGAACGCTTTTCGCTGGCCAAGGAACTGGAGCGTCTGCAAGCGCTCAATCTGCGTTTGAGTGACGAAGCCACGAACCTGACCCGTGCCCTTAAAGGCCAGAAAACCCAAGGCAATTGGGGCGAGTTGATTCTCGAACGCGTGCTGGAACACGCAGGCCTGGAGAAGGGGCGCGAGTACCAGACGCAGGTCAATCTCAAAGGCCCGGATGGTGAGCGTTTCCAGCCAGACGTGGTCATTTATCTGCCAGGCGACAAACAGGTGGTGGTCGACTCCAAGGTCAGTCTCACGGCGTATCAGCAATACGTCGCGGCCGAGGACGACACGCTCGGGCAGATCGCGATCAAGCAGCACGTACTGTCCCTGCGCAACCATGTCAAAGGCCTGGCCGGCAAGGATTACAAGCGCCTGGAGGGCCTGCACAGCCTCGATTTCGTTTTGCTCTTCGTGCCGATCGAGGCCGCGTTTTCGGCGGCATTGCAGGCCGAGCCATCGCTGTTTCAGGAAGCGTTCGACCGCAACATCGTGATCGTCAGCCCAACCACATTGCTGGCGACATTGCGCGTCATTGACAGCCTGTGGAAGCAAGAGCGTCAGAGCCAGAACGCCCGCGAAATCGCCGAGCGCGCCGGGTGGCTTTACGACAAGTTCGTGCTGTTCATTCAGGATCTGGACGAAGTTGGCAATCGTCTGCAACAACTGGACAAAGCCTACAGCTCGGCGCGCAACAAACTGACAGAAGGGCGCGGCAACCTGGTCAGCCGCAGTGAGCAACTCAAACTGTTGGGCGCACGGGCGAGCAAAAGCTTGCCGGCGGATCTGCTGGAGCGGGCGATGACGGATGTAGATGGGTTGGTTGAGTTGCCGGAATAGTCTGGAAAGCTTCGCGAGCAGGCTCGCTCCCACATGAATCATCTGAACATTGTGGGAGCGAGCTTGCTTGCAAGGACGACAGCGGTATCGCTACAACACCCAAGTCATACGTTTACAGCGGCAGATACCGACTCAACAACGCCCGCAACGCCGCCGGTTTCACCGGTTTGGCCAGATAATCCAGCCCTGCCGCATGCACCTGCGCAATCATCTCCGGGCGCCCGTCGGCGCTGATCACCACGCCCGGCACCGGCTCGCCGAGACGCGTGCGCAGCCACGCCATCAACTCGGTGCCGGTATCGCCGTGATCCAGGTGGTAGTCGACCAGCGCCAGTTGCGGCCGCACTCCGTCACTGAGCAACGCCTCGCATTCCTCGCGATTGCGCGCCGTCCAGACCTGGCAGCCCCAGCGGCTTAACAGGCTGTTCATGCCGATCAGAATGCTGTCTTCATTGTCGATGCACAGCACTTGTGCGCCGTTCTGCAATTTGCCGTTCAATTCCACAGCGGCAGTGGCCGGTATGGTTTGTGTGCGCGCATACGGCACCGTAACGCTGAACACACTGCCGCGCCCCGGCCACGAGCGCACGCGCAGGGTATGCCCGAGTACGCGACACAGGCCATCAGCGATTGCCAGCCCAAGCCCCAGGCCTTTTTCGGCGCGCGTCTGATGGCTGTCGAGACGTTTGAATTCCTCGAATATCACCTGTTGCTTGTCTTCCGGAATGCCCGGTCCGCGATCCCATACTTCCAGGCACAACTTCCCGCCGCGCCGCCGTACACCGAGCAATACCGGGCCTTTGGCATAGCGGAAAGCGTTGGTCAGGAAGTTTTGCAGAATCCGCCGCAGCAACTTGATGTCGCTGTCGATGCGCATGTGGCTGCCACGCACACGGAAGGTCAAACCTTGCTCCTGGGCCAGCGCCTTGAACTCGGCGCCGAGAATGTCGAACAGTTCGTTCACCGCAAAGGACTTGCGATCGGGATTGATCTTGCCGTTTTCCAGGCGGGAAATGTCCAGCAGATCGCTGATCAGGTCCTCGGCCGAGCGCAACGAACTGTCGAGATGCTGCACCAGTTTCTGCGCCTCGCTGCTCAAGCCGTCGTCTTGGTGGGAGAGGGCGGCGGAGAACAGTCGCGCGGCGTTCAACGGTTGCATCAAGTCATGGCTGACTGCCGCGAGAAAGCGGGTTTTCGATTGGTTGGCGGTTTCGGCGGTGCCCTTGGCTTCGGTCAGCGCGACGTTGAGTTGCGACAGTTCCTGGGTTCGCTCGCTGACCCGTTGTTCCAGGCCTTCGTTGGCCTCGGTCAGCGCCTGTTCGGCTTCACGGAACGCGGTGATGTCGGTGAAACTCATGACGAAGCCGCCCCCGGGCATCGGATTGCCGATCAGCTCAATCACCCGGCCGTTGGGGAACAGGCGTTCGGAGGTGTGCGCGCGGCCCTGACGCATCCAGTGCAAACGACGCGCGACATGCACTTCCGCCTCGCCGGGACCACACAACCCGCGCTCGGCGTTGTAGCGAATGATGTCGGCGATTGGCCTGCCGACGCTGATCAAACCGTCCGGGTAGTTGAACAACTCCAGGTAACGTCGGTTCCAGGCGACAAGCTTCAGCGACTGGTCGACCACGCTGATGCCTTGGGTGATGTTTTCAATCGCGCCTTGCAGCAGAGCGCGGTTGAATTGCAGGACTTCCGAGGCTTCGTCAGCGATTCGGACTACGTCCTCCAACTGCATTTCCCGACCTTCGATGGCGGCTTTTACCACCGCTCGCGTCGAAGAAGCGCCCAGGACGCCGGCCAGCAAGCGCTCGGTATGGGCGATCCATTCGCCGTCGGCGTTCTGGTTCGGGTTGAAAGCCTTGCCTTGGCGGTAGGCGAATCGAATGAAGCTCTGGCGAGCGCGCTCCTCACCGACAAACCGCGCCGCCAGTTGCAGCAGATCGTCGACTTGCACCGACAGCATCGACCGCGCACTGGGTCGGGCGCTGATCTCCTGACCGATGAATCGCCCAGCCTGCCAGTGCTCCGATACCCGCGTGCGCGACAGCACCGAAACCCAGGCAAACAGCGTGAAATTGCCGGCCAGTGACAACACCACGCCTTGGGTCAGCGGGCTGATTGGCAGGTTCAGCGGGTTACTGTGCAGCCACGCCAACCCCGGGAAACTGTTCAGCGACCAGCCGAGGCTGTGGGCGGCAATCGGCAAAACCAGCGTGTAAAACCACAGGAAAGTGCCGGCGGCGAGACCGGCGAACACGCCGCGCCGGTTGGCTTGTTTCCAGTACAGCGCGCCGAGCATGGCCGGCGCCAGTTGGGTCACGGCGGCGAAGGCAATCTGGCCGATGGTCGCCAGGCTCGCCGTCGAACCGAGCAGGCGATAGCTGACGTACGCCAGCAACAGAATCACCACAATGCTCACGCGGCGCACCGACAGCATCCACTGGCGGAACACTTCAAACGGGCGCTCGGCGTTATTGCGCCGCAGCAGCCACGGCAACAGCATATCGTTGGAAACCATCGTCGACAGCGCCACACTCGCGACAATGACCATACCGGTGGCCGCCGACGCGCCGCCGATAAACGCCAGCATCGCCAACGCCGGATGGGCCTGAGCCAGCGGCAGACTGATCACGAACGAGTCGGGCAATACGTCGCTCGGCAGCAGCATCTGACCGGCCAAAGCGATCGGGACTACAAACAGTGCCGCCAGCGCGAGGTACGCGGGGAACACCCATTTGGCCAGGCGCAGATCCTGCGGATCAATGTTCTCGACCACCGTGACGTGAAACTGCCGTGGCAGGCAGATGATCGCCATCATCGCGACGCCGGTCTGTACCACCATCGACGGCCAATTAATGGTTTCTTTCCAGTATTCCTCGAGGCGTGGCGCGAGTTTCGCTTGATTGAACAGGTCGTCGAAGCCGTCATAGAGGCCATAGGTGACGAACGCGCCGACGGCGAGAAAGGCGAACAGCTTGACCAGCGACTCAAAGGCAATCGCCAGCACCATGCCGCGGTGGTGCTCGGTGGCGTCGAGGTTGCGCGTACCGAAGACGATGGTGAACAGCGCCAGCACCAGTGACACGATCAATGCGGTGTCCTGGGCGCGAGTGCCCATTGCATCGGCACCAGCACCGATCAACAGGTTCACACCGAGGACGATGCCCTTGAGTTGCAGGGCGATGTAGGGGAGGACACCGACCAGGCAGATCAGCGCGACGACGACCGCCAGCGATTGCGATTTGCCGTAGCGCGCAGCGATGAAGTCAGCGATGGAGGTGATGTTCTCCTGTTTGCTGATCATCACCATTTTTTGCAAGACCCACGGCGCCCCGACCAACAGCAATATCGGCCCGAGGTAAATCGGCAGGAATGACCACAACTGTTCAGCCGCCTGGCCGACCGCGCCGAAGAATGTCCAACTGGTGCAATACACCGCCAGCGACAGGCTGTAGACCCACGCGCGCACTCGCGGTGGCAACGGCGTGCTGCGACGGTCGCCGTAGAAGGCGATGGCGAACATGATGGCCATATAGGCCAGGGCGACGGCGGCGATCAGCCCGGTGGACAACGACATGCAACACTCCCGACGAAAGACTCCCCGGCACTCCTGCCCGGGCGGACAGTCTCGCATGCGCGCGGCGGTTAGTCAGTGTCGACCAAGGTCGTGGCGTGGCGGGGTGTCGCAGGAATGGAACCGTGTGGTTCTGCGGTGACCGTTAAGGTCTCATCGCGAGCAGGCACCGCAAGATTCAGTGCCGGAAATCCTGTAGGAGCTGTCGAGTGAAACGAGGCTGCGATCTCTTGATCCTGTTTTTAAGGATCAAGATCAAAAGATCGCAGCGTGCCGCAGCTCCTACAGGGAGGTCGGTGTCAATCCTGCTGCAACGCGATATCAATCAACCTGTGCAATTCATCCACCTCCAGCGCCGCCGCTGAAAACAGAATCCGGAACACGACCGGCGCCACCACCTGATTGATCAACTGATCAACACTGGGCGCCGCCTCATCGGGATGACGCTCGATAATGGTCTGCAACTGCGCGCCGATGATCGCCACGCAATACCCCGGTGTGGCGCTCGCCTGCACGTCGCGCATCATGTTGCGCCCGGGCTCGGAGCTCATCTCGTCGAGATATTGCTCGGCCCATGCGCGGATGTCGCTGCGCAGGCTGCCGGTTTCTGCGGGCTCGCTGTCGGGGCGCATGCGGGCGAGGGCGACGTCGGCCAGCAACGCCGCCAGATCGCCCCAGCGCCGATAGATCGTCGACGGCGTAACGCCCGCACGCGCCGCAATCTGCGGGACGGTCACGGTCGAGCGCTCCTGCTCTTGCAGCAGTGCGCGGACTGCCGAATGTATCGACTCTTGCACCCGGGCACTGCGACCGCCGGGGCGTAAACCTTCTTTAATAGCCATGCGTCAGACCTTAACACAAAGAATTTGCTTTAAGCATTGAGCGGTAGCACACTCCGCAAAAGCAAAAAATTAGCTTTTGCGGAGTGTGCATATGATTAACCCCCAGTCCCGATTAGCGTCCAACCGTCCCAGCCTGTGGTTTCTGGCGATCACGTTACTCAGTTTTCTCGCCGCTTCCACCGCGCCGACACCGCTGTACCACCTGTATCAGGATCAACTGCACTTCTCGGCAGCGGTGCTGACCCTGATTTTCGGCGTCTACGCTCTGAGTCTGTTGGCGGCGCTATTAACCGTCGGTTCGCTCTCCGATCATCTGGGGCGCAAACCGGTGATCTTCACCGCCGTGTTGCTCAACGCACTGGCGATGTTGCTGTTCATCAGCGCCGACAGTGTGACGTGGTTGATCAGCGCGCGCGTGCTGCAAGGTTTCGCCACCGGCATGGCGACTGCCGTCCTCAGCGCCACATTGCTCGACATTGACCGTCAGCAAGGGCCGTTGATCAACAGCGTCGCGCCATTGCTGGGCATGGCGCTGGGCGGCATGGGCTGTGGCTTGTTGGCGGAGTTCGCGCCGGCGCCGTTGCAACTGACCTATTGGTTACTGCTCGCGCTGTTTGTGGGGCAGGCACTTTATGTCTGGCGGCTACCCGAAAGCGTCACCCCGCAAGCGGGCGCATGGGCATCGTTGCGACCGACACTGCATGTGCCGGTTCAGGCTCGCGCAACGCTGTGGCGGGTCCTGCCACTGAATACCGCGACCTGGGCGCTCGGTGGTTTTTACGCATCGCTCGCACCGTCGCTGGTGCGCACCGCCACAGGCTCCACGTCCAACCTGATCGGCGGCGCAACCGTAGCGGCATTGACCGTGACCGGGGCACTGATGATCTTCACCCTGCGCAATCGTCCTGCCATGCGCGCCTTGCAGTTGGGCGCAAGTCTGCTGCCGATCGGGCTGGTGCTGATTCTGCTCGGTGTGCACAGCGCCAGCCTGTCGCTGTTCTTCCTCGGCACACTGGTGGCCGGTTGTGGTTTCGGTGCCGGATTTCTCGGCGCGGTGCGCAGCCTCGTACCGCTGGCCTTGCCCCATGAGCGGGCCGGGTTGATGTCGGCGTTTTATGTGCTGAGTTATCTGGCGTTTTGCTTGCCGGCGCTATTGGCAGGGCATTTCACCCATCGCCTGGGGCTGCTTGCGACGACCGATGTGTATGGCGCGGTGCTGATCGTGCTGGCAGTGGCGGCGCTTTTGCTCAGTCTGCGGGCTCGACCGGCCAAGGTGTGCGGCGCTCCATAACCACCGCGCTTTCGGTTAGCCTTGCGCAGCCATTCTGCCAACGGATCGACTCATGAAAATTATCCGCAGCAAAACCTTCACCGCCGAGCGTGCCTGGGGTGCCCTGGACATCGCCAACATGAACGGCATCACCACGCGCCTGCACTGGACTGATCAGCCGTATAAATGGCACGTCAACGACGGCGAGGAAGTGTTCGTGGTACTCGATGGGCAGGTGCAGATGCGCTATCGCGAAAATGGTGAAGAAGAGCAAGTCATGCTCGAAGTTGGTGACATCTTTTACGCCTCGGTCGGCACCGAACACGTTGCCCATCCGCAGGGTGTGGCGCGCATTCTGGTGATCGAGTGCGAAGGTAGCGTTTGACTGCTTATCTGTAGAATAGATAACAGTTAGAGATATTACCCGTTATATAGATATTCGATTCGGATCTACCATGGACTCAACCTCACCAGAGGAAGAGGATTTCATGATGATTTGCCCCAACAACGCCAAACCCGGTTTAAAGCCGCTCAGCCAACTTCAGCACCCGCGCGAAGTGATCCGCCAATTCACCCCGAACTGGTTCGCTGCGACCATGGGTACCGGTGTGCTGGCACTGGCCTTGGCGAATTTGCCGGTCGCGATCCCCGGTTTACACGCCGTGGCCGAAGGGCTGTGGCTGTTCAACATCCTGTTGTTCATCTTGTTTACCGTAGCCTACGCCGCCCGCTGGATTCTGTTCTTCGACGAGGCACGGCGGATTTTCGGGCATTCCACCGTGTCGATGTTCTTCGGCACCATTCCCATGGGCCTGGCAACGATCATCAACGGCTTTCTGCTGTTCGGGCTACCGCGTTGGGGCGAGGGCGTCATTCAGCTTGCCGAAGCGCTGTGGTGGATCGATCTGGCGATGTCGCTGGCCTGTGGCGTATTGATCCCCTACATGATGTTTACCCGTCAGGAACACAGCATCGACCAGATGACTGCCGTTTGGCTGTTGCCGGTGGTGGCAGCAGAAGTCGCGGCGGCCAGTGGTGGTCTGCTCGCGCCGCACCTGACCGATGCTCACTCGCAACTGGTGGTGCTGACCACAAGCTACGTGCTCTGGGCATTTTCCCTACCGGTGGCGTTCAGCATTCTGACCATCCTGTTGTTGCGCATGGCCCTGCACAAACTGCCCCACGAAAACATGGCCGCCTCGAGCTGGCTGGCACTCGGGCCAATCGGCACCGGTGCGCTGGGCATGTTGTTGATGGGCGCTGAAGCACCGGCGATTTTCGCTGCCAACGGCTTGCCGGGCATTGGCGAAATCGCTTCGGGCATCGGTCTGGTGGCCGGGATCACCCTGTGGGGGTTCGGGCTGTGGTGGATGCTGATGGCATTGCTGATCACCGTTCGCTATCTGCGTGACGGCATTCCGTTCAACCTCGGCTGGTGGGGTTTCACCTTCCCGTTGGGCGTGTATTCGCTGGCGACCCTGAAACTCGCCAGTACGCTGAACCTTGGCTTTTTCAGCGTGGTCGGCTGCGTGTTGGTGACATTGTTGGCGGTGATGTGGCTGATCGTTGGCAAGCGCACCGTACAAGGAGCGTGGCGCGGCGAACTGTTTGTCTCGCCGTGCATTGCAGGTTTGAAGAAATAACCTGAAAAGTTTAGGTAAGGTGTGGCCTGGATCGCGGATCGGCATTCCAATAAGCAGTATCCAGGCCTCTCTACCTTAAACATCAGGGAAACACGGAAGATGAGTCACCCCTCACAGTTCAACCTGCTGCGCACCCGGCGCTTCCTGCCGTTCTTCATTACGCAGTCGCTCGGCGCGTTTAACGACAACGTGTTCAAGCAGTCGTTGATCCTCGCCATTCTCTATCGGCTGACCATCGAAGGTGACCGCTCGATTTGGGTCAACCTGTGTGCGTTGCTGTTTATCCTGCCGTTCTTCCTGTTCTCGGCGCTGGCCGGGCAGTTCGGCGAGAAATTCGCCAAGGATGCGTTGATCCGTCTGATCAAACTGGCGGAAATCGCCATCATGGCTGTGGGATCCGTCGGCTTTCTCTTTGATCACTTGTGGCTGATGCTGGTGGCGTTGTTCGCCATGGGCACCCACTCGGCGCTGTTCGGGCCGGTGAAGTATTCGATCCTGCCGCAAGCCTTGCGCGAAGAAGAGCTGGTCGGCGGCAACGGTCTGGTGGAGATGGGCACGTTCCTGGCGATTCTGGCCGGCACCATCGGCGCCGGTGTGATCATGTCGTCGACCCACTACGCGCCGCTGGTGTCGATCGCAATCGTCGGCATTGCGGTGCTGGGTTATCTGGCCAGCCGCAGCATTCCCCGCGCGGCGGCTTCATCCCCGGATATGCGCCTGAACTGGAACATCTTCAGCCAATCCTGGGCCACCCTGAAACTGGGCTTGGGCCAGACGCCGGCGGTGTCGCGCTCGATAGTCGGTAACTCGTGGTTCTGGTTTGTCGGGGCGATTTATCTGACGCAGATCCCGGCCTACGCCAAGGAGTGGATGCACGGCGACGAAACCGTGGTCACCTTGATCCTCACTGTATTCTCGGTCGGGATCGCGCTGGGTTCGATGCTCTGCGAGAAGCTTTCCGGGCGCAAAGTCGAGATCGGTCTGGTGCCGTTTGGTTCGTTCGGTCTGACCGTGTTCGGCCTGCTGCTGTGGTGGCATTCCGGGGGAATTCCCGACAGCGTCACCGGCCATAGCTGGATTGAAGTGCTGAGTTTTGGCCACACCTGGGCGGTGCTGTTCGATATTCTCGGCCTCGGTGTCTTCGGTGGTTTCTACATCGTGCCGCTGTATGCGTTGATCCAGTCGCGCACTGCCGAGAACGAGCGGGCACGGGTGATCGCGGCCAACAACATTCTCAACGCGCTGTTTATGGTTATTTCGGCCATCGTATCGATCGTGCTGCTGAGTGTGGTCGAGCTGTCGATCCCGCAGCTGTTCCTCGTGGTGTCGCTGCTCAACATCGGCGTCAATGCCTACATCTTCAAGATCGTCCCCGAGTTCAGCATGCGTTTCATGATCTGGCTGCTCAGCCATTCCATGTACCGCGTCGAACATCGCAACCTGGACGCGATTCCGGATGAAGGTGCGGCGTTACTGGTGTGCAATCACGTTTCGTTCGTCGACGCGTTGCTGATTGGCGGCGCAGTGCGTAGGCCAATTCGCTTCGTCATGTACTACAAAATCTACAACCTGCCGGTGCTGAATTTTATCTTTCGCACGGCCGGGACGATTCCGATTGCCGGCCGCAACGAAGACATCCAGATCTACGAAAAAGCCTTCAGCCGGATCGCCCAATATCTGAAGGACGGTGAACTGGTGTGCATCTTCCCTGAGGGCAAGTTGACGACCGATGGCGAGATCAACGAGTTCAAGGGCGGGCTGACGCGAATTCTCGAAGAGACACCGGTGCCGGTGATTCCGCTGGCATTGCAGGGGTTGTGGGGAAGTTTCTTTAGTCGCGACCCGAACAAAGGCGTGTTTCGGCGGTTGTGGTCGCGGGTGACGCTGGTGGCGGGTTCTGCTGTTGCTGTGGAAGCGGCTGAGCCGGCGAAGTTGCAGGGGTTGGTGGGAGAGTTGCGTGGGGCAGTTAGATAAACAATGATTGTGCTGGCCTCATCGCTGGCAAGCCAGCTCCCACAGGGAGCTTCGGTGAACACCGGTTTTGTGTACACCAACGAAACTGTGGGAGCTGGCTTGCCAGCGATGGGGCCAGTGGTCTAAGCGCTGACCTTAAGGCCAATCAACCCGGTAATGATCAGCGCCACACTGGCCAGCCGAATCAGCGCCATCGACTCACCAAACAGAATGATCCCGGCAATCACCGTGCCCACGGCACCGACGCCCGTCCAGATCGCATAGGCCGTGCCCAGCGGCAATTCCTTCATCGCAAGGCCCAGCAAGCCAAGGCTGACGGCCATGGCTGCAATGGTCAGTGCGGTGGGGAGTGGACGGCTGAAGCCATCGGTGTACTTGAGGCCGACGGCCCAGCCGACTTCGAACAGGCCGGCGAAAAACAGAATAATCCAGGACATGAAAAACCTCCATCGGTTGACGGGGTCGTCCCCAGATTAAAACTCGATCGAGCCGCAGGGTCGTCCCCGCGTTACGCAACATATTGACGAGCATTAATCCGGGGATCAAGTTCGCAGGTCAGTCAGTCGCCTGCTGTGCTAACGTTTCGCGATCTTTCTTTTCGCTCACCCGCCGGAAATACGTCGACAGCAGCGCCCCGGAAATATTGTGCCAAACGCTGAACAAGGCGCTTGGTACCGCCGCCAGTGGCGAGAAATGTGCACTGGCCAGCGCGGCGCCCAATCCCGAATTCTGCATGCCCACTTCCAGTGCCAGCGATTTGCGCTGCGCCAGCGGCAAGTTGAACAAACGGCCGGTGAAGTAGCCCAGCAAGTAGCCGAAGCTGTTGTGCAGCATCACCACCGCCATGATCAATACGCCGGATTCGGCGATTTTGGCCTGACTGGCCGCCACTACAGCGGTGACGATGATCACGATGCTCACCACCGACACCAGCGGCAGCACCGCCACCGCATGACGAACCTTGTCGCCCAGCAAACGTTGCGCAACCACGCCCAGAACGATCGGCAACAGCACCACTTGCAGGATCGACCAGAACAGCTCCATGAACGACACCGGCAACCACGCCGAGGCCAGCAGCCAGATCAGCGCCGGGGTCAACAGCGGGGCGAGGAGGGTGGTGACGGCGGCGATGGCCACCGACAACGCCAGATCACCTCGGGCCAGCCAGGTCATCACGTTGGATGAAGTGCCGCTCGGGCAGCAACCGACCAGAATCACGCCGACGGCGATCTCCGGTGGCAGATGAAAAATCTGGCAAAGCAACCACGCCATGCCCGGCATGATCACGAAATGTGCGACCACGCCCAGCGCTACACGCCAGGGTTGGCGGGCGACGGCGGCGAAGTCGTCGAGTTTGAGGGTCAGGCCCATGCCGAACATCACCAGCCCGAGCAACGGCACGATCGCGCTCTTCAGACCGAGGAACCACGAAGGTTGCAGGAAGGCCACAACGGCGAAAATCAGAACCCAGTAAGCGAAAGTGTTGCCGACAAAGCGGCTGAGTGCTGCCAGTGCGCGCATGGCTTGTTCCTTGTTATGCGAAAGCGTTAGGAAGCTAAGCATACGTCGCCAGAAAAAAGATCGCAGCCTCCGGCAGCTCCTACAGGAAAATGCATTCCAGATGTAGAAGCTGCCGAAGGCTGCGATCTTTCAAGCTTTCACACAAAAGGCAGGTCAGATCCCCTGCGGAGTCTCTTCGCCACCCAATGCTTCAACTAGCGCCGGCAGGAAGTCGCCGAACGTCAGCATCATCAGTGTAAAGCTGGCATCCAGTTGGCCGAGGGCTTCTTCGCCGCCGTCCTGTTCCGCCTGATCCTGCAACAGATCTTCGAACTTCAGGCGTTTGACGGTCATCTTGTCGTCGAGCATGAACGACAACTTGTCCTGCCAGGCCAGCGACAGTTGAGTAACGACTTTGCCGGTGCTCAGGTGCAGCTGGATTTCTTCGCTGGTCAGGTCCTGACGCTTGCAACGCACGATACCGCCGTCTTCGTGGGTGTCGCGCAGTTCGCACTCGTCCAGCACGTAGAAGTCGTCGGCGGCTTTCTGCGTGGTGACCCATTCGGTCATGGTCGCGGTTGGCGACATTTTCACGGTCAACGGGCGGACGGGCAGGGTGCCGATCACTTCACGCAGGGTCGACAGCAGGTCTTCGGCGCGTTTCGGGCTGGCCGAGTTGACCAGGATCAGACCCTGTTTCGGCGCGATGGCAGCGAAGGTCGACGAACGACGGATGAAGGCGCGCGGCAGGAAGGCCTGGATGATTTCATCCTTGATCTGGTCGCGTTCCTTCTTATAGACCTTGCGCATCTGCTCGGCTTCGATCTCTTCGACCTTTTCCTTGACCGCATCACGTACGACGCTGCCCGGCAGAATGCGTTCTTCTTTACGCGCAGAGATCAGCAGGAAATCACCGCTGACGTGCACCAGTGGGGCATCTTCGCCTTTGCCGAACGGCGCGACGAAACCGTAGGTGGTCAACTCCTGGCTTGCACATGGACGCGCCAGTTTGGTGGCCAGTGCAGTTTCCAGCGCCTCGGCATCGACAGGCAGGTCTTGGGTCAGGCGATAGATAAGCAGGTTTTTGAACCACATGGGGTGAGTCTCTCCTTTATACAAAGGGGGGCATTATTGTCTTCGCCGTGGCATAGGCCAACCCTTCTCTAAGCCTTTGGAAGGCCTCGGAAAATTATTTAAAAAAGTGCTTGCCAGAGGTGGGGTCGCTCCGTAGAATGCGCGCCACACCGAAGCGAAGGGTGATTAGCTCAGCTGGGAGAGCGTCTGCCTTACAAGCAGAATGTCGGCGGTTCGATCCCGTCATCACCCACCATTCGTTTCATGTGTTACGCGCAGCGGTAGTTCAGTCGGTTAGAATACCGGCCTGTCACGCCGGGGGTCGCGGGTTCGAGTCCCGTCCGCTGCGCCATATTCGGTAACCTGGAACACTGAACGCCAGGTCACCACGGAAAAACCCGCCAAGGCGGGTTTTTTTCTGCTCCAAGGTTGTACCCGCGGGATGTGTCGTTTTACCTGTTTTCGGATTTATTTGAAAAAATATTCAATTAAATCAACACGTTACGAAAACTTGTGGCATAATGCGTCCCGTAACGAAGCGAAGGGTGATTAGCTCAGCTGGGAGAGCGTCTGCCTTACAAGCAGAATGTCGGCGGTTCGATCCCGTCATCACCCACCATTCGTTTCAAGCGTTTCGCGCAGCGGTAGTTCAGTCGGTTAGAATACCGGCCTGTCACGCCGGGGGTCGCGGGTTCGAGTCCCGTCCGCTGCGCCATATTCGGTAATCTGGAACACTGAACGCCAGATCGCCACACAAAGCCCGCCTAGTGCGGGCTTTTTGCTGTCTGGCGTTTGGCTTTTTGTGTGCCAGACACAAGTCCTGTGGTGATGGGACTTAATTTCCCGATGGCTTGCATCGCAGGCTCAGGATTTCAGATGCTGGGGCCGCTTAGCAGCCCATCGTGGATTAAATCCGATCGCCACAGCTAGTCTGCCTGTCCCGCTATTGTGTGGCGTTTTGGCTATGTCGATAGTCACTCACGGCCTCATACACGGCTTTACGCAAGCGGTTGATTCCGCCAATCGGCCGATGCGCCTCAATGCCAAACCACGGATTGAACGAAAGGTTGTCGCACGCGAGATTCAGCGCCGGGGTGTCGAAGTCCTGCGGAGGCAGCGTGATGTGGGCCACGGTTTCGAAGGGAGCATCGCGCTCGCGCCACTCGATGCTGGTGTCCTCGATGGGCATGTATCGGTTGGCGTCCTGACGCTGAATCTGCAAGACAAAACACGCGGGGACGCGATCTGTCGACAACTGCTGGGTCAAGGCACTGCGCAGGAAATTCGGCAGATCCTGATTTTGCCGGGGCAGGGTGTACGCCGGGCAATTGTCGGGGGCCGGTGCCACCCTGAACTTGGCGTTGGCTTCACTGAATTTATACGGCGAGACCGAGAAATACGTAGTCTCTGTCGGGCTCTTGGGGGCCGGCGACAGGGTTGCCAAGGCGATAAACAAATGCCGGACCTGCCAGGTACGTGGGTCCCATCCGGGGAAAAATGCCATGACCTTTTTGCCGTCAGCCTGCGCGGCCACATTCTGACGGTACTCGGCGACATTGCTGACAAAGAAGTTCGGGTGACTGAACATCACGAAATCTTGTTCATGTTGTTGCTGGCGGTTTTCAAGTAATTGTTTGCCGGGAACGTCGAACAGTTTAATCGCCATGCCGCGGGCATCACGCATGCTGTCGAACTGCGGGTAGGCATTGCCGTTGGACAGGCGAATCATCGCCTGCCAGGTTTTGCCCGGCTCACTGAACACGCCTTGTCGCAACGACTGAGCCAGTTCCGGCAATACTTTCACTTCAGCTTTTACGCAACCATGCGCCTTGGCGTGAGCATCGCGAAGATAGCGCGTGCCTTCACGGTGTTGATCGACGATGCGCACAGCCGTTTGGATCACGTCCTGAGTCATGCCTCCCTCATCGGCCGGGATCTGCTCCAGTGTCGACACCGGGCCACGATGCTGCCAAGCAAACCATGCAGTGCCGATGGCCCAGCCGAGCAGGCCGATGGCGAGCAGGATCAACAGGGTTTTGCCTAGTAGACGTCCCAGCCATAGCCAGAATCGAGCCAGCAGTGGCAGTTCTTTCTTGAAGGTCGAGATCATGGCAATTGCGCCTCCAATGGGCCGCCGAGAACTTTCAGGTATTCCAGCAATGCCCATCGCTCTTGAGGTTGCAGCAGGCGGCCGATGACGCCATTGCCACGTTCGCCGGCGCGGAATTCATGACCGCTGTTACGATTGCCGCTGATCCGCGTATCGAACAGGAAGCCGTTGGTAAAGGCTTCGGTGCGATAGCCCAGATGCCGAGGGTCGTATTCGAAGGTGCCTTTATAGAAGGTGGTGGCGCGCTCATCCTGTGGCGACAGCAACTGATAAAGGCTCGGCACCGAGCCGTTGTGCAAAAACGGTGCGGTGGCCCACACGCCAGCCAGTGGGCGCGCCTTGTAGGCGACCTTTTCGCGCACGCCGATGGGCAGACCGAAACCGTCGAGGCGGGGTTTTTCTTCAGGACTGACGTTTGCCTCGCGATAAGCACGGTTTTCGACGAATGCGGTGACGTACGCCAGGCCTTTGGCCACGGACAACAGGCTAAGGTCCAGCGGTTCCTTGGGCGACGGATGCAGTTTTACGTCCATTTTTTCCAGCTCCTGCAGATTCCATTGCAGGGCTGTCAGGTCGAAGCGGTGGTTGGCAACGTTGTTGGCCGCGTTCGGATCGGTGCCGATCACCGCGACGGGCAACATGTGCAAATGCTGCACCCAGCGGTCGCCCTCATGAGCCTTGCGCGGGACGTGGCAACTGGCGCAGTTTTCGGCAAACAGCGTACGGCCCTTGGCGGCCAGTGCCTTGTCGGCCGCCCCGAACAGCTCCTCGGGCCAGGCGGGCGGTTGCAGGCGTTGCAGGGTTTCTTCGATTTTATTCAGGTCGCGCACGCGCACGCTGGAGGGGTAGCGATCATTGCCTTGCAGCGGCTGGCCGTTGGCATCGAAGAAGTTCAGAGTCGCGCCGACGCCCAGAGCCTCGCCAATATTGCGCGCCATCGGCTGTTGCGCCGAACCGTTCCACTGCACCCAGTCAAACGTCCACATGTCCCACAGTTGCGGGTAGTCCACTGGCGCGTTGGCCACGCGATAGTTGGCGGGGGAAATCGCGTCGCCGAATGTCGCGTTGGCAATTCGCCCGAACGCATCGGTACGGCCCGGCCCTTCCTCGGTTGGGTAAAGGCCACGGTGAGTGTCGTTCCAGGCGACTTTCAGAAAGGTGTCCAGCGAGGCTTTGAAATCTTTGCGCAGCTGTTCGTGGCGAGCGTCGTAGTCATCGCCCAGAACGCTTCGCGCGAAGCGTTCGAATTTCCACGGGTTGTAGTAAGTCGAGGTCAGACTGGCGACCAATGCCTGTCCGAAACTGCCACCGCGTAACGTAGGAACGCTGGAAGGCAGGACATGCTGTGCCGTGCCGCCGTCGATGCGCACAGCCTGACCGTTGAAGCGCAGTTCACCGGTGTGGCAAGCCGCGCAAGTTATGTCCAGATATTGCTCGGAGCTGCGAGGATTCTGGTGTCGTGCGAAACCGACCGGAAGGTTGCCAGGGTTGTCTGGCGTGGCTTTCTGCTGCGGATCAATCAAAAAGCCAAAGCGTGCGAGGTATTCAGGGGAGGCGAAGCGCTGCTGCGAGAATGGCAACTCCAATGCCTGGAACCATTGATAGCGCAGCCCTTTGACCCGTGTGCCCTGGGGCGTGAAGTAATAGGTCTGCCGCTCCTGTTCAGTCCACTGATTCAGGTAATGCACCTGCTGGGCCGGGGTGTAGAAGGGCAATTTCGGGTTGGCGACGTAATACAAAACCACCGCAAGGACGAGTCCCAGCAGGAGCGCGATCAGGGTCAGAACGCGGAGTAAGAGGCGCAAGTTAAACATCCTTGTCGAATTGTTGCGCTGTTATGCCTGAGCCTGACCTTGTGTGGCAAGTGGCCATCATGCCAGATGTTGCAGCAAGGAGAGTCGGTCGTTGGCGTCGGCAGATGACAGAAGCTTCATCGTGTCTGCGCCCCAATGCGTTTTAATCCCTGAACTTATCGGAAGTTTCCTGCTCTCATGCCGGTAGCCATTGGTCGTGGCGGCCTGATAAGCTCGCGGCTTTACTCGATTGCCCTTTCGGCGCATGAACAAGGAAATAGCATGAAACAGCATCGGTTGGCGGCGGCGGTAGCCCTGGTTAGCCTGGTACTTGCGGGTTGTGATTCGCAGACCAGCGTAGAGCTGAAAACCCCGGCGCAAAAAGCTTCCTACGGTATCGGCCTGAACATGGGCAAGAGCCTGGCTCAGGAAGGCATGGATGATCTGGACTCCAAAGCGGTAGCCCAGGGCATCGAAGATGCCGTCGGCAAGAAAGAACAGAAGCTGAAAGATGAAGAGCTGGTCGAAGCTTTCGCCGCGCTGCAAAAGCGTGCCGAAGAGCGTATGGCCAAGATGAGCGAAGAGTCGGCATCCGCCGGCAAGAAATTCCTCGAAGAAAACGGCAAGAAGGCTGGTGTGACTACTACCGCTTCCGGCCTGCAATACGAAGTGGTCAAGAAAGCCGACGGCGCACAGCCTAAGCCTACCGACGTAGTGACCGTTCACTACACTGGCAAGCTGACCAATGGCACCGTCTTCGACAGCTCCGTCGAGCGCGGCAGCCCGATCGATCTGCCGGTGAGCGGCGTGATTCCGGGTTGGGTTGAAGGTCTGCAACTGATGCACGTTGGTGAGAAGTACAAACTGTACATCCCTAGCGATCTGGCTTACGGTGCGCAATCGCCAAGCCCGGCAATCCCGGCCAACTCGGTTCTGGTCTTCGACTTGGAACTGCTGGCTATCAAGGATCCAGCCAAAGAAGACGCCGCTGCCAAGTAATCGGCGACGGCTTCGACAACAACGCCTCGCTTATGCGGGGCGTTGTTGCATCTGGACCTTGAGGAGGGTAAACAAAGCGAACCGATGCCGGTCAGAAGAGTCATAGGCTTTGAGGCTGCCCGCGCTAGACGCCCTGAGCCGCCAAGTCAATGAAATATTGGGGTTTTTTATGTGAGTAAAAAACGCCCGATCTGAGCGCAGCCCTTATAAAACGGGGCTCTCAGCGCGCAAATGCAGCTCTGTTCACAAGGTTATCCACAATTTGTGTGGATAACATTTCAACGGGAGGAATAGATGAAAGCTCCGTGGAATTTCGCTCGATTCCTGCCTTTGGCTGGCCGCCTGCTGGCTCGCGGCCGTCTGCCGACCTTGCTGTTCGCGGTGGCCAGCAAAGGCGCGGCGCAAGGCAATCGGCTCGGCAAGCTCAAGGATGACCTGCGTTTGCTTCAGGCTTTGTGTCTGGCCTACTGGCGCGGAGAGTACCGGGCGATCAGTGGCAAGGCCCTGGTTTCAGTGGTCGCGGGCCTGATGTACTTTCTCAGCCCGGTGGACGCGATTCCGGATTTCATCCCGGTATTCGGCATGCTCGATGACATCGCCGTCCTCGCCTGGCTGATGAAAGTCCTCGATGATGAACTCGGTGCCTTCCGGCTCTGGCGCAATCGCCAGAATCCGGAAAAACTGGCAGTCGCGGAACGCTTGCCCGATACCCCCGAACAACTTCAGCTCCAGGGACCGAAAAAGCCCTGATTCATCCGGCTCGCAGACAGATAGATACCCCTCGCGACCTTGGCCGCTGTTAGGATTACACTTCTAGGGAAAAGTGCCGACTCGCTAAGTGTTGTTGTCCTACGGGGTAGTCATGGATATTCAGATAATTGCACGCGATGGCGAACCCGAATACGCGGTTCTGCCTTGGGCTCAGTATCAGGCTCTACTAAAAGCAGCAGGTATCAAAGAAGCACCGTCGCAGCAGGCTCCAGAGCCGCTCGCGGCAACGCCGGACCCGATTCTTCCAGGTCTGGATCAACTACGCAGTTTGCGCGAAGGGAAGGGCATCGCCATCGAGGCGTTGGCCCGCACGGTAGGCATTAGCCCGTCATATCTGGCCATGATCGAAAGTGGTGAGCGTCTGCCTGACGCCGCGATTCGTCGTAGCCTCGCTTGGGAGCTGACGGTGCCAGGGTGGAGGGATGAATCGTGAGCGTACGCATCAGTCGTCAACATTGGGACGGATTACTCGGGGAACTGGACCAGGCGCGCCGACAGCGTCATCTGCTGACCTACCGGGCCTTGCTTGAACGGCTGCAATTGCCGACACCGGCGATGCAAACCCTGACTGCCGCGCTTGAGCACCTGGCCGCGCTGGATGCCAAGGCCGAACAGCCGTTGCGCAGCTCGCTGGTGATCAGCCAAGGCGCGAGTCGCTTGCCGCGCACCGGTTTTTTTGAATGTGTCGAACGTCTGGGGCGGTTTTCCGGGCCGTCCGATGGCGTTGCCGCAGCGTCCTGGCATGCATCGGAAGTGGTCAGGGTTTTCGAATATGAATACCCGGAATCAGCGGAGGCCTGAGTGTTTCTACGACTCAAGGCGCGGGCCAGCTATTGGCTGGCTCGCAGGCTGTTTCACTGGTCATGGTTTGTGCGCCAGCCTCGCGGGTGGCGCTGGCTTGAAGGTCAGTTTGCACGCATGGCCAACCTCGGCGATGTCGGCGCGCAAAGCTTCTATGGCCACATTCTGACCTTTCGCGGTGTGGGGCTGGGAGCGCGTGAAGAAGGCGTGCGCCTGTTGCGGTTGGCGGCTCTGGCGGGTGATGGCAAAGCGGCCTATCAGGTTGGTGTGATCAGCCTGGCTGGTACCGCGAGCAAAGCGCCAGACCCTGCCGAAGCCGCGCGCTGGTGGAGAATTGCCGCCAAGGCCGGGCACCCGTTGGCCGAGCTTAAATTGAAAGAGCTGGGTGCTGGAGATTCAACGCAGTAAATCCATTTGTGTCGTCCGATAAACGGGGCGTGAGGGAAACCTCACGCCCCGTTTGCGTTTTGTCTGTCCGTTTAGCTCTTTTGCTGTTTTTGCAGATAAATCCTACAGCTATCGCTTACTCGCCTGACTTCTTTTCTGATTGATCCGCCGCACAGTTCCCGCGCCTATTTTTTGCGCGAGGGAACGCTCATGTTCGACCCGGTAACTCAGTCCGCCCAGCACCCCGACGTGCGTTGATGGAAGCCATCACTCGCATCGAGCAAGCACTCGACAGCTTCCCCGACACCCTCAGTCTCTACCGCGAACAGCTCGAACACTGGGCCAGCCGCACGGCCGACACTGTCAGCCACGCCGCTGATCTGCCGTCGCTGGTGGGCATGGAGCGGATCATCCGCTTCGGCGATCGCACTACGGCCGTCAGCAGCAGCGACGACGCATTTTTCTCCAATATCGTCCAGTGCCCGAAGGGCGGATTGATGTTGATCGAGAGCAAGTTCGAATCGGTCTACGACATTCCGCTGGGCAACATCGTGGTCGATGTGGTGGCTGTGGATGGAGGCGAAACAACACCCATCACCCTCAATGCCGAAGGCAAGGGCGAATTCAGGGGAACAGAAGGTAAGTTCTATCGCGTGCATGTGCACGGTGAGGTCACCGTGGAACAGGTCAGGGCGTTGTTCAAGTCCTATGACGGTTTAACCGGTGAGCTGGATGACTGGTTGCGCGGCGAATGGCAAGGGTTCAAGCCGCAGTGGTCGCATTCGGTGGCGACGGCGGCGGGCAACGGCATGCTCGCCGGCAGTTGGGCGGCGATCGAGGGGGTGTGGGACAGCATCGGGATGCTGTCGGACATTCTCAAGGATCCGGGCAAGTTTGCCGAGCGGTTGGGCAGTGGCGCGACTGACTTGATTGATCTGGCCGCCACAGCTCCTGAGGTCATGGAGAAGCTTCAGTTACTGGTCAGTGACGAAGCGGTGCTGTGTTTGCTGTTGCGTACCGCCAGCCTGTGGCTGGAGATGCTGCCGCCGAGCCAGATCGCCGGTAAAACCGCGCAAGCGGTATCGATGATGATGGTGCAAGTGCTGATCGACGTGCTGATTGCCGTCATTCTGACTTTCGCCAGTGGTGGCGGAGGGATCGCTTATCTGACGCTACGTCTGGCAGGTCACGCGGTTCAACTGCTCTCGGCGCTGGTGCGGTTGGTGAAGGCGATGTTCGGCATCGTCAGCGGTTTCATCAAGTACGTTGATCAATACAAGACTGTTGCCGCGCGCGGGATCGCCGCGGGTATCAAAAAAGGCCGGATGCAATTGCGCTGGAATGCCAAGCGCAACACCTTGCTGAAAAAAGACGAACACCACGACGATTCGCCGGACCAGGCAAAAAACCCCAACGGCAACAGCGCCGATTGTGTGCCACTCACCTGCAGAGACGGCTGCCCGGTGTCGATGGTTACCGGCGAAGAACTACTGACCCTGAGCGATGGCGTGCTCGATGGGCTGCTGCCATTCGAGTTCACAAGGCTGTATCGCACCAGTGCCGCCGAAATCGATGTCGGGCTGGGTTTTGGCTGGAGTCATTCGCTGGCGCATCGACTGGAGCTCGATGGCGACGGTGTTGTTTGGGTTGATCATGAAAACCGGCGTACGCGGTTCCCGTTGCCGAGTGTTGAGCGCCCGGCGATTCATAACAGTCTGTCGCGGGCGGCGATTTTTCTCGGGGATGAACCGGAAGAACTGATCCTCGCGCTGGCGGGGGATGCGGCACGGTTTTATCACTTTCGGGCCGGGCGTCTGACGGCGGTTAGTGATGCGTATGGCAATCGTCTGCGCATTGTTCGGGATCGGCAGGATCGGGTTCAGCGTCTGGACAACGGCGCGGGTCGGGCGCTGTTGTTGCGTTATGACCGCCAGCACTTGGTGGCCGTCGACTATCAGTCGTTTCAGCAGGATGAATGGACGACTGAGCAAACCCTCGTCAGCTACCGCTACGACGCCTATCAGCGTCTGGTCGAGGCGCGTAACGCGGTTGGCGACAGCGAGCGTTACGACTACGACGATCAGCACGTCATCCTGCAGCGCCAACTCACGGGCGGCGCGAGCTTCTTCTGGGAGTGGGAACGCGCTGGCAAAGCTGCCCGTTGTGTCAGGCACTGGGCGTCGTTCTCGCAGATGAACACGCGTTATGTCTGGCATGACGACGGCAGTGTCGTCGTGCATTACGTCGATGGCACCGAAGAAACCTACGTCCACGATGACCGCGCACGACTGGTGCGCAAGGTTGAGGCCGATGGCGGCGAACACCTTAAGGCCTACGACGGTTCGGGCCGTTTGGTCGCCGAGCAGGATCCCTTAGGCGCCGTCACAGAATACCGCTACGACGATGTCGGACGGCTGATCGCGCTGCTTCCGCCAGACGATGTGCCAACGTCCTACGAGTACCGCAACGGTTTCCTGCACAGCCGTTCCCGTGGCGACGCGGTATGGACCTACCGGCGCAATGCTCAGGGCGATGTGACTGAGGCGGTCGATCCTGATGGTCAGGTCACGCATTACCACTACGACGCTCGCGGACAGCTGCTGTCGATCCGTTACCCGGACACCAGTCGGCACGTTTTTGTCTGGAACACCCTCGGTCAGTTGGTTGAAGAAACCCTGCCCGATGGCGGTGTGCGGCGCTTTTCCTACGATGCACTGGGGCGGCGGAGCACAACCCAGGACGAACACGGTGCGGTCACGCGTCAGCATTGGGACGCCATTGGCCGACTGATCCAGACGACTTCTCCTACGGGCGCTACTCGCGCCTACAGTTATGGCGCCTACCACCAGGTTACTGCCGAACGCGACGAGCTCGGGCGCATCACCCGTTTCGAGTATGACGACGACCTGCACCTGGTCTCGCGTCGGATCAACCCCGACGGCACGCGGGTGCAGTACCGCTACGACCATGCGCAACTGCTGCTCACCGAAATCGAGAACGAGTCCGGCGAAAAGTACCGACTGGACTACACGCCGACCGGACTGATCCGACAGGAAACCGGCTTTGACGGGCGGCGTACGGCCTACGCTTACGATCTTAACGGTCATCTGCTGGAAAAGACCGAGTTCGGCGATGACGGCTCGGTGTTGGTCACGCACTACGAGCGCGATGCGGCCGGGCGCCTGCTGGTCAAGACCTTGCCTGACGGGGGCAAGGTTATCTATCAGTACGACCGACTCGGTCGGCTGACTGGCGTCGACGACGGCCAGAAACATCCGTTGGCCTTCGAATACGACCTGCAGGATCGGTTGATCACCGAGCATCAGGGCTGGGGCACGCTGCGTTATGCCTATGACGCCTGCGGCCAGCTCAAACGCATGCGCCTGCCGGACAACAGCAAGCTCGATTATCAGTACGCCAAGGGCGGCGCACTGACCGCCATCCACCTCAACGGCGCGCCGCTGACGCAACACATCTATCAGTCGGGCCGCGAACAACAACGTCAGCAAGGCCTGCTGCTCAGCGAATATGCCTACGACGATCAGGGCCGACTGCTCGCCCACGCCGTAGGCCATCAGCACGATTCGCTGTACCGCCGCGATTATGCCTACAGCGCCAACGGCAATCTGGAGCACATCGCCGACACCCGTCACGGCCAACGCACCTACGGCTACGACGCTCTCGACCGCCTGATCCGGGTGCGCCACTCACGCGACGAACTGCCGGAATCCTTCGCCCACGATCCGGCCGGCAACCTGCTCATGCAGGACCATTGCGGCCCGACACACATCAAGGGCAACCGCCTGCTGATGCAGGGCGATCGCCACTACGACTACGACGCCTTCGGCAACCTGATCCGCGAACGCCGCGGCACCGCACAGAAACTCGTTACCGAATACCGCTACGACTGCCAGCACCGCCTCATCGGCCTGACCCGTCCCGACGGCAAAACCGCGACCTACCAGTACGACGCCTTCGGCCGGCGGATCAGCAAAACCGTCGACGGCGAAAAAACCGAGTTCTTCTGGCAAGGCGACCACCTCGTCGCCGAAAGCAGCAAAACCCAGCACCGCAGCTACGTCTACGAACCCGGCACCTTCCGCCCGCTGGCACTGCTCGACGGCAAAGGCCCAAAAAAGGCCTGCCCGTTCTACTACCAACTCGACCACCTCGGCACCCCACAAGAACTCACCGACTACAGCGGCGAAATTGTCTGGTCAGCGCAATACGACGCCTACGGCAAAGTCGCCGCAATCACCCTGGCCGGCAAGGAATACCTGGATCAACCGCTGCGGTTTCAGGGGCAGTACTTCGACGCGGAAAGCGGGCTGCATTACAACCGGCATCGGTACTACGACCCAAGGCTTGGACGGTATTTGACGCCGGACCCGATCAAGTTGGCGGGTGGGATCAATCAGTACCAGTACGTGCCGAATCCGACGGGGTGGGTGGATCCGTTGGGGTTGAGTTCCAATTGTCCGCCGTCAGCACCGCGTCGTCCGATGCGGTACGAGGCTGGTCGCGTGGTCGTCGAAGAGGGCGCGCCCCCGCTGCCGAAAATGACGGCGCAGGAGCGACGGGCGAGGCTTGATGAGGTGGCTGAAGAGAATGCGAAGCGTCGGGTACATGAATATGAAGAACTCTATGATATGCACACTGTAAAAAAGCACAGTTCTGAAATTCCCGATCGAGCCCTAAAACAGCGAGCAATCAATGGCGCTGATCCTCACACTGGCGTCGTTCCAATACCACCTAGAGGAAACCCAAGCTCACAATTCCATAACTGGCGGATGCATCTGGGCGCTTTGAATAAAGCGATGACAAAGGATAAAGATGGTTTAATTATGCACACAGGGGAAGATCAAAGACGTAATCCAATAGTTAGGTTGGAGTTGCCTGGGGCAGGGCGTGGGTATAAGCCAAATAGGGCGGATGAGCAAAATCCAAGCCTCAATGAAAATATGAATTGGTTTGAAGTGAAATTCGATCAGGAAAATACACAGAGGCCATTTACAGGGTTTCCTGCTGAGGGTAAGTAATGTTGAAACATCCTTTTTTAAAAAAGCCTTTTGAACCAGGGTTGATGTGGTTCATTGGTATGTTCGATGTTTATGATCGAGAAGAAACTCGAGGTGTAGAGCTCGGGGTCTACAACCCCAATGAGTCTGGTGATCGGGAGGTTCTGATCAGAAAGTATTGTCTGAATCTGCCGTACCTCTCCTATAGGCATCGGCTGGTATTAGTTGAACACTTGAAAGCAAAACTAGAAGATCCAACATACGACTTTCAGCTTTTGTTCGAGATCGACCCGTGCGAAGCCGCAAGTTGGCCTCGTGGAGAGTGGGACTCACTGGATAATCCACGCGGTTTTTTCTTAGATATCTATAAGTTGGCGATAGAGGTTTGGGAGCTGGATCTTGCAAAAGCCGCTAGTGAAGATCGTTCTGTATGGTAGTTTTGGAGTGGTTCGAAACATCAACGATGGCCAGAAACGAGCGCTTCGGTAAAGGGTAGAGCATTCATACTTTCGATAACATGCACGCTATACCCCGGCACATTCTTCGCATGATGTTTCGCCTGCGAAGCCATCTCCGCAAGCTGACTGGCGTCGAGTTGCGCACATGCTTCAGGATGCAAGTGCACCACGCCAATGGACAGTGACAGCAACGGAAACTCTTGACGAATGCCTTGGCGATTCGGGGCAATGAAGCAGCCAGCCTCAAGATGCTCAGGCCGATAGAAGCGCCGGCATTGGCTTTGGAAGTCGTCGAGTAGTTGGTTGAGGCGTTTGCGCCAGTCTTCGGGGCCGAGGACGAGGAGGAAGTCGTCGCCGCCGATGTGGCCGACGAAGTCGCGGGAGGGGTCGACGCGTTCGTTGAGGCATTGCGCCAGGCACAGCAGGACTTCGTCGCCGCGGCCGTAGCCGTAGATGTCGTTGAAGGGTTTGAAGCTGTCGATGTCGACGTAGCAGATGACCGACTCGCGGCCTTGTTGCAGAAGGCGGGTCAGGCATTGCTGGATCGGCACGTTGCCGGGCAGCAGGGTCAGCGGGTTGGCGTAGCGGGCCTGCTGGATTTTCAGTTCGGTGATCAGTTTGAGTACGTCGATCACCCGGCCAAGGCCGAGGTATCCGCCGTTGAGGGTGATGATGAAATCTTCTTCGATGCGTTGGCGGGCGCGGCTGGTGATCAGGCGGCTGACCTGTTGCAGCGACTGGCTCATTTCCACGGCGAGGAAGTCGTCGTTCATCAGGCGGCTGATGGGTTTGCGGGCGAACAGGTCGGTGGCGAACGGTTTGAGCAAGGCATCCGACAGGGAGTGGCGGTGGACGATGCCGCACGGCTGGCCTTGTTCGTCCAGCACTGCCAGCGAGTTGAGATTGGCCTGGCGGCGGAAGGCTTCCAGCACGGTGGCGGTCGGCGTATCGCGCCCCACGGCCGGTTGCTCGTTGAGCAAGGCACTGAGATCGCTGCCTTCGTCGTTCAGCGCCACCGCGCTGCTGTCGTGTTTGGGCATCAAAGCGCGGGCATCGCGGGGTGGATGCTCTTGCGGACGGCCGAGCAGATAACCCTGCACCAGATCGACACCCATTTCCGTCAGCACCGCCAGTTCTTCCGGCAATTCGATACCTTCGGCAATCACTTGAGCCCGTGACGCCTTGGCGATTTGCAGGATCGACCCGACGAACTCGCGCTTCAAGGCGTCCTGATGGATACCGTCGATAAAGTGCCGGTCGATTTTCACGTAATCCGGGCGCAGTTCCGACCACAGGCGCAGGCTCGAATATCCGGCGCCGAGATCATCCAGCGCAATGGAAAAACCCATGGCCCGATAGTGATGCAACGCGGTCTGCAACAACTGGAAGTCGTCGATCGGCGTCTGTTCGGTGAGTTCGATGACCACCTGGCTAGGTGGAATGCCGAAGTCCTGCAGCAGTTGCAACGTGCGCCCCGGCTGGTGCGCGGCTTCGAGCAAGGATTCCGGCGAGACGTTAAGAAACAGCTTGCCCGGCAGTTGCTGCTCGTTGAAACGGCGGCAAGCACTTTGTCGGCAGGCGATCTCCAGTTCGCTCAGGCGCCCGGCCTGACGCGCCACGGCGAACAGCGCGATCGGTGAGTGCAGAGGACTGTTGGACGGGCCGCGGGTGAGGGCTTCGTAGCCGAGAATGCGGCGCTCTGAGAGACAGATGATCGGCTGAAACAGGCTGTGTAATCCGCTTTGAGTCAGGATTGAGCTCAAAGCACTCAGCTGTTCGGTCGTGGTCATGGCAATCTCTGGCGATAAAAAAAGGACTGGGAGCGCTCTCTATGAAGAGAGTGGCTCCCAGTCCTTTATTGCACGACAGAATGATGACTGTTTGATGACGATCCGGGGATCGTCAGCATTAAATCGCCATCACCTTACTTCTTGGCGACCTGGTTGCTCAGCTTCAAGTAATCCAGCAGAACGCGCCCGGTTTCGCTCAGATAAGCATCGTCTTCTGGTTTGAGCTTGTCCGGCTCAGCTGCTGCGAGGGCGTCCTCGTCTTCTTTCTTCAGCTCTTTGAGCGGCTCTTCGCCCTTGGCCTTGCGACGGATGTTCTCCATCACCAGTTGCTTGGCGTCGATGTCGGCATGCTGGGCACGGCGGTCGGCTTCGTTGAGGCTGACGGTTTTTTCCAGCATCAGTTTCTGCGCCAGGGCCAGCTTGTCACGGATGAATACGAACTCGGCATCCTTGGCGGTGCGCGTGTCATGTTCGGACTTGAGCTGTGCCAGGAACGGTTTGAACGGATCGGCCGCCGGTTTGATCGCCGCGCGGATAGTGTCCCACGGCATGGCTTCCGGCAGGGCGCTCTCGCCGATTTCCTTGGTGTCGATCAGCGACGGGTAGTCGATGTCCGGCAGGACGCCTTGGTGCTGGGTGCTCTGACCGGAAACCCGGTAGAACTTGGCCAAGGTCAGTTTCAGTTCGCCATGGTTCAGCGGCTGAATGGTCTGCACGGTGCCTTTACCGAAGGTCTGGCCGCCGATGATCAGTGCGCGGTGGTAGTCCTGCATGGCGCCGGCGAAGATCTCCGAGGCCGAGGCGGACAGGCGGTTGACCAGCAGTGCCATCGGACCTTTATAGAACGCGCCCGGGTTTTCATCTTCCAGCACGTCGACGCGGCCATCAGCATTACGCACCAGAACGGTCGGGCCCTTGTCGATGAACAGGCTGGTCAACTCCGTAGCTTCCTGCAGGGAACCGCCGCCATTGTTGCGCAGGTCGATAACCACGCCGTCGACTTTTTCTTTCTGCAGTTCAGTCAGCAGTTTCTTGACGTCACGGGTGGTGCTCTTGTAATCCGGATCACCGGCACGGAACGCCTTGAAGTCGAGGTAGAAGGCTGGAATCTCGATCACGCCGAGTTTGTAATCCTTGCCGTCCTGTTTCAGGTTCAGCACAGATTTTTTCACGGCCTGGTCTTCGAGCTTCACCGCTTCACGGGTGATCGGCACGATCTTGGTGGTCTGGTCGTTCGGTGCATTGCTGGCCGGAATCACTTCCAGGCGCACCACGGTGCCTTTCGGGCCGCGGATCAGCTTGACCACTTCGTCCAGACGCCAGCCGACCACGTCCACCATTTCTTTGTTGCCTTGGGCAACGCCGATGATCTTGTCGGCCGGGGCTACCATTTTTGTCTTGTCGGCCGGGCCTGCTGGCACCAGACGCACGACTTTCACCTGATCGTTGTCGCTCTGCAACACGGCGCCGATGCCTTCGAGGGACAGGCTCATGTTGATGTCGAAGTTTTCCGCGTTATCCGGCGACAGATAGTTGGTGTGCGGATCGTAGGACATGGCAAAGGTGTTGATGTAAGCCTGGAAGATATCTTCCGGACGGGTCTGGTCCAGACGCGACAATTGATTCTTGTAGCGCTTGGTCAGGGTTTCCTGGATCTGCTTGGACTCTTTGCCGGCGATCTTCATCCGCAGGACTTCGTCCTTGACGCGTTTGCGCCACAGGTCGTCGAGTTCGGCGGTGGATTTGAGCCAAGGTGCGTCCTTGCGATCAATCAGCAAGGTCTCCTTGGTGTTGAAGTCCATCTTGTCGACGCCTTTGTTCAGCTCGGCAAGGGCGAAGTCCAGACGCGATTTGACGCGATCCAGATAGCGCTTGTAGATGGTGAACCCGGCGTTGAGGTCGCCGCTTTTGAGGAAGTCGTCGAACTGGGTCTTCCACTTGTCGAATTCGGCGATGTCGCTGGCCATGAAGTAGCTGCGCGACGGATCCAGCAGCTTGAGGTAGCTGTCATAGATGATCACCGAGCGCGCATCGTCGAGCGGCGGCTTGCTGTAGTGGTGACGCTTGAGCAACTCGACGACGTTCAGGCTGGCGATCACTTCGTCGCGATCAGGCTGTAACTTGTCCCAGCTGTTGGCTGCGAATGTATTGCCCGACACCGGCAACAGGCCGATACCGATGAAAAGTGCTAGGGCGGTGCTGGGGAGCAAATGCTTCATGCTGATTCGACGCGGGGACAATTGATAACGCATATTAGGCCGTCTTTGAAGTCGCCGGTTCTACAAGAGCCGGTCGCATAATGCAAAAAGCCCGGCGCTACAGCTTCGGGCTCAGTCCAGACTCACTATGGAGGCACTGTGAAGGCATTGCAAGGCGTGGAAGGTCAAGTGGCATGGGTTGAAGAGCCGAGTCCTACATGTGATGTAGGACAAGTCCGCATTCGCGTGGCGGCAGCGGGCCTCAATCGAGCCGATTTATTACAGAAGGCAGGGCTTTATCCACCTCCGCCGGGTGCCAGCCAAGTACTCGGTCTTGAGTGCTCGGGGGTGATCAGCGAGGTCGGCGCAGGTTCGTCCTGGCAGGTAGGCGATAGGGTTTGCGCCTTGCTGGCCGGGGGCGGGATGGCCGAAGAGGTGGTGGTCGACGGGCGGCATGTGCTGCCGGTGCCGGAAGGTGTTTCGCTGATCGAAGCGGCGGCATTGCCTGAGGTTTACGCAACAGTCTGGCTGAATGTGTTTCAACTTGCGGCGCTCAAACCGGGTGAGAAAGTTCTCTTGCACGCCGGAGCAAGTGGAATCGGTTCAGCCGCCATTCAGCTGTGCAAGGCGTTTGGCAATCCGTGCTGGGTCAGCGTCGGTTCAGCCGAACGTTTGGCCTACTGTGAAAGTCTGGGCGCGCAGGGCGGGGTGGTGCGCACGGATGATCTGGAAAGCCTGCGCGACCTCGGCCCGTTCGATGTCATCCTCGATCCGGTCGGCGGGAATTATTCGGCGCTGAATCTCAAGCTGATAGCGCTGGATGGACGCTGGGTGTTAATTGGTCTGATGGGTGGCCGCGAGGCTAAACTGGATCTGGCACAGGTATTGGCCAAGCGTGTGCAATTGCTGGGCTCGACCTTGCGCAGCCGTGACGATCAGTTCAAGGCAGACCTGTTCAGTGACCTGAGCCAGCACGTGTGGCCGTTGTTTGCCGAAGGGCGGTTGAAACCGCAATTGGCAAAGGCTTTCCCGGTGAAAGATGCCGAGGCGGCGTTTGCGGAGCTGGCGAGCAATACGGTGGCGGGGAAACTGGTCTTGGTGATTGACGACAGCCTTAGCTGAAAAAACGGCGAGATCAAAAGATCGCAGCCCTCGGCAGCTCCTGCATTGGCAAAGTGAACGCCCTGTAGGAGCTGCCGAAGGCTGCGATCTTTTGTTTTTACTTCCAGATGTGGATCGGCCAGCCGGACTTTTCGGCATGCTCAAGCAACACCGGATCCGGGTTGACCACGTGCGGGAAATCCACCTTCAGCAACAACGGAAGGTCATTGCGTGAGTCGGAATAGAAACTCGCGCCCTCCAGATTTTCTTCTTCAGCATCCAGCCATTCCAGCAAGCGGATGATCTTGCCTTCGCGGTAGGTCAGGGTCCCGACGGTGTGACCGCTGTATACGCCGTGCGCGACTTCCAGTTCGATGCCGAGAATTTCGTCGATGCCCAATCGATCGGCAATCGGTTTGACCAGGTGCGTGCCCGACGCCGAGATCACCAGAATCCGATCGCCGGCCTTGCGGTGGGCGGCGATGGTTTTGGTCGCGTCGCTGAAGATGATCGGCTCGATGAAGTCTTCCACCCACGGGCCGACCAGGTGCTCGACCTCTTCCGGCGTGCGACCGATCAACGGCTCAAGGCTGAACTCCATGTAGTCTTCCATGCGCAATTTGCCATGGCTGTAGGCATCCATCAGCTCGTTGTTCTTGCGCATGAACGACTCGGGGTCGACCCACCCCAAGCGTCCCATCTGCTCGCTCCAGAGGGTGGCGCAGTCACCGTGAATCAGGGTTTCGTCCAGATCAAAAATTGCCAGGGCCATCAGTGCGATTCTCTCTTCAACGTCAGCAAAGTCATCAGGCTACCTCACACAGGGCCGTCGGATCGATGGAAAGCGCCAGACGCTGACCGTCGGGATGCAGATCGGCGGCCGAGCGATTGAGCACGTCCACTACCAGTTCCACGCCGCGTGCTTCAACGCGATATCGGATGACGTTGCCAAGCAGGCTGTGGCTGCGGATCTGCGCGTCGAGCTCGCCGTTGAGGCTCAACTCGATGGCTTCCGGGCGAATGGCGATGCGGTGATTGATCGGGCGCTGCAACAGCTTCGATGCTTGCTCTGCTTCGAGCAGGTTGTAGTTGCCGATGAAGCCCGCAGCGAACACATCGACCGGCGCCGTATACAGGGTTTCAGCATCGCCACTTTGTACGATTTTTCCCTGATTCATGAGGAAAATCCGGTCAGACATGGTCAGCGCTTCTTCCTGGTCGTGTGTAACGAAAATCGTGGTCAGGCCAAGTTCGCGCTGGATCTGGCGAATCTGCTCGCGCAGGTGTTTGCGAATTCGCGCATCAAGTGCCGACAGTGGTTCATCCAGCAACAACAATCGCGGGCGAGTCACCAGCGAGCGGGCCAAGGCAACGCGCTGACATTGGCCGCCGGACAGTTGATGCGGGTAACGGCCAGCGAAGTCGTTCAGTTCAACGAGTTTCAACACCTCGGTAACCCGTTTGTGGCTGTCGTCGGCGTTGACCTTTTGCATGCGCAGGCCGAACGCGACGTTCTGTTCCACGGTCATGTTGGGGAACAGCGCATAGCTCTGGAACACCATGCCGATGCCACGCTTCTGCGGACTGAGCGGCACGATATCGACGCCATCAAGCAATATCTTGCCGCCATCCACCGATGTCAGGCCGGCGATGCAACGCAGCAGGGTGGATTTGCCGCAACCGGAAGGGCCGAGCAGGGTGACGAATTCGCCCTTGTTGATTTCGCAGTCGATATCGCTGAATACGGTAGTGCCCGCATAACTTTTCTGCAGATGTTGGACGCTGACATAGCTCATTCGCTTTTGTCCTTGTTCAAGATGTTGGCGATCCAGGTCAGGACCAGCACGAATAAGAAGTAGGATATAACCAGCGCACTGGTGAAGTGCCCGCTGCTGTTGCGCATGTTGTTCAGATAGACCTGCAGGGTTTCGTAGCGGGTGCCGACGAGGATGTTGGCAAACACGAACTCACCGAACAGGAACGAGAACGACAGCAGCAACGCCACCATCAGGCCTTTGCGCAGGTTCGGCAGTACCACCAGAATCGCCGCCTGAAAGGTGCTGGCACCGAGCAGTTGTGCAGCGTCCATCAGGTCGCGCAGGTTGATCGCTTGCAGGTTGTTGGTAATCGCCCGGTACATGAACGGCAGCGCCACGGTGAAGTAGCAACCGATCAAAATCCACGGCGTGCCGACCATTGCCATCGGTCCGGAACCGTACAGTTGCAACAGGCCTACGGACGACACCACTGGCGGCACCGCGAAGGGCAGAAGGATGAGGATGTTCATCAGCGCATCGAGTTTCGGGAAGTGGTAATGCACCACGAACAACAGCGGCAGGATCAACACCACCGACAGCACCAGCGCGCCGACACACACCAGCAGTGACTGGCCGAAAGCGTGGAGGAAACGCGGGTCGCTCCACAACTGGATGTACCACTTGAAGGTAAAGCCGCTGGGCAGAATGGTCGCCGACCAACTGCTGGCAATCGAGTAGATCAGCGTGCCCACCAGCGGCAGCAAGAGGATGGCGAACAGCAGGTAGACCACGACGCGGTGGTAGATGCCGACCGGGCCGGATTCAACGCGAGACATGGTAGCTCCTCTTCAACAGCAGTTGATGCACGACGGTGACGATGGTCATCAGCGCGACCAGCACCACGGCCAGCGCACTGGCCAGATTCGGATCGAGCGAAATATCGCCGGAAACCATCGCGGCAATGCGGATCGGCAGCACGTTGAAGTTGCCCGTCGTCAGCGCATACACCGTGGCATAAGCGCCGAGGGCGTTGGCCAGCAGTATCACGAAAGTACCGAGCAGTGCCGGGGTCAGTACCGGTAAGCCAATGTGGCGCCAGAACTGCCAGCCGTTGGCGCCGAGCAGCGCGGCGGACTCGCGCCAGTCTTCACGCAAGGCATCGAAGGCCGGGTAGAGCAGCAGCACGCCGAGGGGAATCTGGAAATAGGTGTAGAGGATGATCAGCCCGGTTTTCGAGTACAGGTTGAAGTCCTCAATGATCCCGGCCTGCTTGAGCATGATCGTGATGCTGCCGTTGAAACCGAGCAGGATGATGAACGCGAAAGCCAGGGGCACACCCGCAAAGTTGCTGGTCATGTTGGCGAAGGCATTCACAAAATTGCGCAGTTTCGAATCCACCCGGCGCAGGGAATACGCGCCCAGTACGGCGATGATGATGCCGAATACGCTCGACCAGAAACTGATCTCGAGGCTGTACTGGATCGCCTGCAAATAGAATTTTGAACTGAAGATTTTGGTGAAGTTTTCAACGCCCCAACCGAACTCCTCCGATTGCAGGCTGTTGATCATCACCCAGATCAGCGGGGCGATTTCGAAGACGATAAAGAATAAAGCGAAGGGCACAAGGCACAGGGCTGCCAGCCATTTGCCGCGAGTCATAGCGTTCACTTGAGCAGCTCCCGGCACACAGGTTTGTCGTGGGGCACGCCTAGTAGTTCGCAGACCGTGCCGCAGATTTCGGTCTGCTTGGGGACAGCGCCTGCGTTGAGGCTGAAGGCGTCACCGAGGACGAACAGCGGCACCTGGCGTTCTTCAGGCAGCAGGCCGTTGTGCGAGCGGTCGTTGTTCATGCCGTGGTCGGCGGTCACCAGCACCTGATAACCCGCGTCGAGCCAGCCCTGCAAATAGTCGGCGAGGATGATGTCGGCCGAGCGCGCGCTGTTGCGGTACTGCGAGCTGTCGAGGCCGTGTTTGTGCCCGGCGTCGTCGATGTTCATCGGGTGGATCAGCAGGAAGTTTGGCGCGTGGCGCAGGCGCAGGTTTTCCGCATCGGCGAACAGGTGCGAATCAGGGTAGTGATCGTTCCAGTAGAAATGTCCGTGCTGGATCGGCAGCGATGGGTCGTCGGTGTGACGGTCGCGTGCGGCCACAAATGGCGAGCGGTTGTACAGCTCGCTGACCCAGTGATAAGCCGCCGCTGCGGTTATCAGGCCGGCGTCGCGGGCGTAGTGATAGATGCTGCGCTGACTGGACAGGCGCGAGACGTTGTTGTGGACGATGCCGCTGTCGATGGGCGGCACGCCGGTAAGAATGCATTCATAAAGCGGTCGGGACAGGGCCGGCAACTCGCACTCCAACTGATAGAGCGCGGCGCGTCCTGCGCCAACGTAAGCCTGCAGATGCCCCATGGCGTGGCGCGCGACTTCATGGCTGAGGCCGTCGAGCACGACAAGGATGACGTTGTGCTTCATAGGGGCAAAAACTCCGCGAAACAGGAAACTTCAAATTCAACCCGGATCCCCTGTGGGAGCGAGCCTGCTCGCGAATGCGCCAGATCATTCAACATTGATGTCGACTGACACAACGCCTTCGCGAGCAGGCTCGCTCCCACATTTGGATCTCAACAGATTACGCAGTAGGGATCAGCCGCCTTATTTCATCTCTACGATGACTTCTTCGTTCCACTTCTGCGGCAGAGCTTTCGAGGTCTTTTCCCAGGCATCGGCGTCCTTGATCGGGGTGACCTTTTTGTACTGCTCGTTCGGCAGCAGTTTGGCCTTCACGTCTTCCGGCAATTGCAGGTGTTCGGCACGGATCGGACGCGCGTTGCCGCGAGCGAGGTTGGTCTGGCCGGCGTCGCTGAAGATGTATTCGCGGGTCAGCTTGGCGGCGTTGGGGTTTTTCGCATACTTGTTGATGATGGTGGTGTAGCCGGAAATCACCGAACCGTCGGACGGGATCAGCACCACGTAGTCATCCGGGTTGGCCATCTTGGCTTTGTAGCTCAGGCCGTTGAAGTCCCAGACCACGCCAACTTCGATCTCGCCTTTTTCCATGGTGGCGATGGTCGGGTTGGCCATCGACAGACGACCTTGCTTGGCGATGTCTGCGAAGAGCAACAGGGCAGGCTGAATGTTTTTCTCGTCGCCACCGTTGGCCAGTGCTGCGGCGAGAACGCCGTTGGCAGCTTGTGCGGCGGTGCTCACGTCACCGATGGAAACCTTGTATTTGCCGCCCTTGAGGTCAGCCCATTTGGTTGGCACTTCGGAACCGTGCAGCAGCTTCTTGTTGACGATGAAGGCGATGGTGCCGGTGTAGGCCAGTGCCCAGTTGCCGTCCTTGTCCTTGGCCCAGTCCGGGACTTGATCCCAGGTGCTTGGCTTGTAGGGTTGCACCACGCCTTGCTTGACTGCGATCGGGCCGAAGGCAGCACCGACGTCGCCGATGTCTGCGCTGGCGTTGTCTTTTTCTGCGGCGAACTTGGCGATTTCCTGAGCCGAACTCATGTCGGTGTCGATGTGTTTCAGGCCGTATTTTTTGGCCAGGTCTTCCCAGGTGCCTTTCCAGTTCGCCCAGTCATCGGGCATGCCGACGCTGTTGACGGCGCCTTCCGCTTTCGCAGCGGCTTCGAGGGTTTTCAGATCGGTGTCGGCCGCCATGGCGGCGGTGCACATGGCAATGGTCGAGCCTAACAGTGTTGCCAGGAAAAGCTGTTTCATTCCGAAGCTCCTTGGTCGTGTTCAACGCTGCGATTGCGGTTTGTGTTGGTCTAGGTCAGCAATACCTGAGCCAATTTAAGGGGGCTGGATGACACTTTGATGTCGGTGACCTGGCGTCAGGCCTTTTTTTTGCCCGGTTTTTGCGGCTGCTCGATAAGCGTAGACCATGCCCAAAGCCCCGGAGGGCAGGGATTTGGCCGATGTATTGCAAGTCGTGAGTGCGACCGTTGAGCCGTTTTGTCATCTCTCGGTCATCTGCACTGCCTAGGCTTGCAGCACATGGAAACGGCGTGATCGTCGTGCAGTCTTGCCCCGAAACAGTGCTGGTCTAGTCCAGATAGGTAACGTTGATGCGCGATGAGGCAACAAAAGCGGTGACAGCGATCGGCCAGGTGTTGCAGGAGCAACTCGACCACGGACTTTTGGCGCCCGGCAGCAAATTGCCGGCCGAGCGCAAGCTCAGTGAGTTGTTCGGCACGACGCGGATAACTGTGCGTGAGGCGTTGTTGCAATTGGAGGCGCAGGGCCAGATTTATCGTGAGGAGCGGCGGGGCTGGTTCGTTTCGCCGCCGCGTCTGGCGTACAACCTGATGCAGCGCAGTCACTTTCACGCGATGGTCAGTGCGCAGGGACGGGTACCTTCGACCGAGGTTATTTCAGCCCGACTACAACCGGCTTCGGCGGCGGTGTGTGCGTGGTTGCAACTGCCGGCGTTGTCGAGTGTGATTCAGATTTGTCGGTCGCGGCGGATTGATGGGCGGCTGGTGCTTTATGTTGAGCATTATCTGAATCCGCAGTTTTTTCCGGGGATTCTGGAGTTTGATCTGAATCAGTCGATTACCGAGTTGTATGCGCGGCATTACGATTTGCACTATGGGCGGGTGCGGTTCGAGATTGTGCCGACGTCTTTGTCGGTGGATGCGGCGGCGGCTTTACGGGTATCTGTTGGGAGCCCGGGGTTGCGGATTGCCCGGGTTAATTATGATCAGCATGAGCGGTTGATTGATTGTGATCTGGAGTTTTGGCGACATGATGCGATTCACGTAGGGGTTGATGTGGTTTGAGGGTTTTGGGTAAATATCCGTTGCCACGGTAGAGAAGCAACAGCGCAGTGCTGCTTTTTGCGGGAGCTGGCTTGCCAGCGATGGCGCCCTTGCGACCGTCCAGTCTCTGCCAGGCTGCACACGGTCCAAATGTGGGAGCGAGCCTGCTCGCGAAAGCGCCCCCACGTTCACCTCAAGCTTATTTACCCGCCCCCGCATTGGCATACAAATAATCCGTCGCCAGCGAGGCCAATGTCCTCACCCCCACCACCAACGCCGACTCATCCACAAAGAACCCCGGATTGTGGTTCGGTGCAGCCTTGCTCATGTCCTGATCTTTTGGCGTCACACCCAGAAATACAAACAATCCCGGCACTTCTTTGGCGAAGAACGAGAAGTCTTCCGCGCCACCCACCAGCGGCGCATTCACCACGTCATCCCTGGCTGCCCACTTCAATGTCGGCAGCATTTTGTCCGTCAGCGCCGGGTTGTTTATCGTCGGGTCGTATTTTTCGATGATGGTGACATCGGCTTTCGCACCGCCACTTTCAGCGATTTTCTCGATGGTCTGGCGTACGTCGGCGTGCAGTTTCTGACGGATGCCGTAGTCGTACGAGCGGATGGTGCCGGTCATGTCGACTGATTCGGGGATGATGTTGTAACGCGTGCCGCCATTGATGGTGCCGATGCTGACCACCGACGGATAAGACGAAATATCGGTGCGGCGGCTGACCACGGTTTGCAGGCCGACGATGGTTTGTGCACCGACGGTGATCGGGTCGATGCCGTCCCACGGGCGGCCGGCGTGGGTTTGTTTGCCAAGGATTTTGATGCGCAGGTCATCGGAGCTGGCGAGGGTGGCGCCGGGCCGGTAGGCGATCTGGCCGGCGGGGATGCCGGCCCAGACGTGCAGGCCGAAGACGGCGTCGGGTTTCGGCGATTTCATCACGCCTTCCTCGACCATCATTTTCGCGCCCCAGGTGTTTTTGCCGTCGGGAATGAAGTCGCTTGGGCCTTCTTCTGCCGGTTGGAAATAGAACACCACGGTGCCGGGCAGGGTGTCGCGCATGCCTGTGAGAATTTTCGCTGTGCTGAGCAGGATCGCGGTGTGGGCGTCGTGGCCGCAGGCGTGCATGACGTCGACTTCTTTGCCGAGGTAGGTGCCTTTAGCTTTGGAGGCGAATGGCAGGTCGGCGATTTCCTTGACTGGCAGTGCATCCATGTCGGCGCGCAAGGCCACGGTCGGGCCGGGCAGGCCACCCTTGAGGATGGCGACTACGCCCGTGCGGGCGACGCCGGTTTTGACTTCCAGGCCCAGGGCTTTCAGTTGCTTGGCGACCAGTTCCGATGTGCGTTTTTCCGTGTTGCCCAGTTCCGGGTGGGCGTGGAGGTCACGGCGGGTTTCCAGCAGTTCGGGTTCGAACTGTTTGGCTTGTGCGGCGATCTGTTCACGGGTGCTTTCCATCGTTGCCGCACTGGCGTGGCTGGCGAACAGAGTGAGCAAAACGGCTTGGGCAATGCGTGTCAGCTGCATCGGGTTTCTCCATGGTTATTGTTTTTCTGGCTTCCCTGCCTGTGACCCAAGTGTCGCTGCGAAGTGCTATTCCTTCGGCTGGCCACCACCGGCGGTGATCACTTGCACGCTCATGCGTGGCGTTGCCAGGTCCAGCCCGGCTTCGTCCAGATGTCGTTTCAGGGAAAGGTTAAACGCCCGCGAGACTTCCCACTGTTTGATCGGCGCAGTCTTGAATCGCGCGCGGAGGATCGCACTGCCGGATTCGAAACTTTCCACGCCTTGAATCTCCAGTGGCGACCAGATGTTGCGGCGTTGCAGCGGGTCGGTGCGCATTTTCTGGCCGACGTCGCGCATGAGTTTGATCGCGTCATCGATTTCCATGTTGTACGGCACGGCGACGCGGAAGATCGCGTAGCCGAATTCCCGCGAGTAGTTTTTGATGCTTTTGATTTCACTGAACGGGATGGTGTGGACGATGCCGTCGATGTCACGCAGGCGTACGGTGCGGATGGTCAGGCCTTCGACGGTACCGAGGTGGCCGCCGACATCGACGTAGTCGTCGATGGCCAGCGAGTCTTCGATGATGATGAACAGGCCGGTGATCAAATCCGCGACCAGTGACTGCGCGCCGAAACCGATGGCCAGACCGATGACACCGGCACCGGCCAGCAGTGGCGTGACGTTCATGCCCATGTTCGCCAGAGCGACGATCAGCGCGATGATGAAAATCGTCACGAACAGCACGTTACGGATCAGCGGCATCATGGTTTGCGCGCGTGCGTTGGCCAGGCCTTTGCGCGAGCGGGTGAGGGCGTGGTGCACGGCAGTGTCGGCGAGGATCCAGATCAGCCAGGAGAAAATCAGTGTGCCGATCAGGCTGAACAGTTTGACGCTGATGTCATGGCCGTCACCTTCGGCGAAACCGATCAGCGACTGGCCCCAGACGCGCAGGCCGAGTTCGATGAATACCAGCCACACGAACAGATGCGCGAGGGTATAGAAGAAGTTTTTCAGGCGCTCGGAATAGAGCGCGTGGCGTTTCGGCCCGCGTTGCGGTTTGAGTGAGTGACGGCGGACGAGGCCGTTTATCACCATGCACAACACCAGCAGCACGGTGCAAATCAGCGACTGGCGCAGCGCGGTGCTGGTGTCGCCAGCGGAAACGAAAGTGGCGAACAGCGAGATGCCGACCAGCACCAGCGCTGGCACGTACCAGAAGGTGCCGAGGATTTCGATGGTGTCGCTGAGGGCGCGGCGGGTCAGGCGGCGGGACAGCGGCTGGTTGCGAATCAGGTGCGCTACCGGCCGGCGGAAACGCAGGATGAACAATCCGGTCGACAGTGCCGCGAGCACATTGGCGATGGTCGCGGCAGTGTGCGCCAGATGCACGCCGAGTCCTTCGACCAGTCGCGGGTCGCTCAGGGCTTCACCGAACGCGGCGAAGCTGCCGATCAGCCACAGCGGCCGAAACGCCTGGTGGCGCAGGATGTACAACGCGCGATGGCGGTGCGGGCCGTCGAGCAGGGAAAAGGCGATGACGCAGATCGCCGAGAAGCAGGTGCCGACCACCAGCGCGTAGGCCAATAGCATCGCCAGGCTTTTGCCCAGTGACGATGGCAGCGCGTAGCTCATGTAAACGGTGATCACCAGGGCGATCAGCCACGGCCCGAGTTTGCGTAAAGCGAAGCGCAACATGTCGAGGGCCTTGGGGTGTTGCGGCAGTTCTTCGGTGAGACCGAAGCGCATGCGTACGCGATGGCCGAGCCAGATCAGCGCGGCGGCGAGCAGGCTCCAGACCATCAGAATGATGGCGAAGGCAAAGATGATGGGCAGCCATTCGCTGGCCGGCAGTATCAGCGCCTTGAACTCATCCTTGGCCAGATCGAACTCGCTGGACCAGCGCGTCACCGGGCTGTCGGCGCCGGAGAACTGTTTCTCGAAATTGCTCAGTGTGCCGCCAATCAGGCCGAGCACGCCTTGTTCAGGTGAGGCCTGGGCTTTTTTCGTGGCGTCGCGGAGTTTCTTCAGATCGGTCAGCAACTGCGCGCGTTGCTTGTCGTTTTCCAGCGACTTGATGACTTCGTCGAGGGACTGCCCGAGCGGTTCCTGGGCTTCGGGCTGCGCCTTGCCGGTGTTGAGCAGGCCCGGCAGACCGACCGCGTGGGCAGGCGCCACTGGCAGCAACGTCATCAGGCAGATGAGGAAAATACAGGGCAGAGCAAACAGACGAGCAAACACTAGGCGGTCAACCTCGCAAGGGGCGGATTCGCTGAAGTGTACGAGCCCGCCGAAAGCAATGCGAGCCGGGCGCGGTTTTATTCGTTGAGTTTGGCGAGGATCTTGTAGACCACGGTGGCGAGGATCGTCAGCATGCCGATCCACATCGCGAACACACCCGCGTTCTTGTCGCGGAAGTTGAAACCGATGGCCAGCAGGATCATTCCGCACAGGATGGGAATGAGCATGGCGTGGAAAGAGGACATCGAGATCATGGTGACTGCCTTGTCGAAATGAATGATGTAAGTCTAGGCCGCTTCGGGCTGATCGGTATTGATCTGTGTCGGAGCTGCCTTCGGCAGCTCCTAGAGTGGGTCAGGGCAAATCGCGGCAGGCGTAGAACGCGCTCAGCACTTTGACCAGGTGCGCCAGGTCATGGCTGCCGCACAGTTCGCGGATCGAGTGCATGGCGAACGTCGGCAGACCGATGTCGACGGTGCGCACGCCCAGGTGGCTGGCGGTGATCGGGCCGATGGTCGAGCCGCAGCCCATGTCGCTGCGCACCACGAAGCTTTGCACCGGAACTTCTTCAGCCATGCACAGATGACGGAAGAACCCGGCGGTTTCGCTGTTGGTGGCGTAGCGCTGGTTGCTGTTGACCTTGATCACCGGGCCGGCGTTGAGTTTCGGGCCGTGGTTGGCGTCGTGTTTGTCGGCGTAATTGGGGTGCACGCCGTGGGCGTTGTCGGCCGAAACCAGCAGGGATTTCTGAATGGTACGGACGAACTCATCACCTTCGGGCAATAGACGACGCAGGGTCTGCTCGAGCATCGGGCCATCGGCACCGCAGGCCGAGCAGGAGCCGACTTCTTCGTGGTCGTTGGCGACCAGGACGCAGGTCTCGTCGGTTTCGGCAGTGAGCAAGGCTTGCAGGCCGGCGTAGCACGACAGGAGGTTGTCGAGTCGCGCGCCGGCAATGAAGTCACCGTTCAGCCCAATGACTGCAGCGCTCTGCGTGTCGTAGAAACTCAGCTCGTAATCGAGCACGACGTCGGCGTTCAGACCATGTTCGCGCGCCAGTTGATCGGTGAGCACGGCACGGAAATCGACGCGCTCGTCACCGGCGAACTGCGCAAGAATCGGCGGCAATTCGGTCTGGGCATTGATCGCCCAGCCCATGTTGGCTTCACGGTTAAGGTGAATGGCCAGGTTGGGGATGATCGCGATGGGCGCCTTGAAGTCGATCAACTGGCTTTCGACTTTGCCATCGCGGCGGAAGGTTACGCGGCCGGCCAGCGAGAGGTCACGGTCGAACCACGGCGCCAGCAGCGCACCACCGTAGACTTCAACACCCAGTTGCCAGAAGCCCTGGCGTTGCAGTTCCGGTTGCGGCTTGACCCGCAGGCACGGGCTGTCGGTGTGTGCGCCAACCAGGCGGATGCCACCGTGCAGCGGCGAGTTGCGGCCCATTTTGATCGCGACAATCGAGGAGTCATTGCGGGTGACGTAGTAGCGGCCGTTGGCCTCGGTGGTCCATGGCTCGCGCTCGTCGAGGCGCACAAAACCGGCAGCCTCCAGACGTTGCACCAGGCTGGCGGTAGCGTGGAACGGGGTAGGGGAGGCCTTGAGGAAGTCGATCAGGCCTTGGTTCAACTCTTCGCGCATAAGAAGCTCCAGACAGCAATGGGCGGGAGTTTAACGCATTGACCAGGGAATTGAATCTGCACCGGGTCCCTGTGGGAGCGAGCCTGCTCGCGAAAGAGATTGATCAGTCAACATCAATACTGAATGTGATACCGCTTTCGCGAGCAGGCTCACTCCTACAGGGTTTCTGCGGTGCTTGTCAGAACGGGGCCGGGCACTCGAAGCGCAGGCGTTCGCTGGTTTGCGGATGGGTGAAGCTGAGCATGCTCGCGTGCAGACACAGGCGTGGCCAGGCGGCGAGCGCTTGCTCGTGTGCGTAGAGGCCGTCACCGAGCAGCGGATGCCCGATCGACAGCATGTGCACCCGCAACTGGTGCGAACGGCCGGTGATTGGCGTCAGCTCGACGCGACACCAGTCGCCGCAACGCTCCAGCACACGCCAGAAGGTCAGCGCATGTTTGCCGAATTCGTGATCGACCACGTGACGTGGCTTGGTGGGCGGATCGTAGCGCAGCGGCAGGTCGATGCTGCCACTGTCCAGTTCCGGCTGCCCCCAGGCCAACGCTGTGTAGGCCTTTTCGGTTTCGCGGTCGTGAAACTGGCGCGACAGTTCGCGATGGGTATCGGCGTCACGGGCGAGCAGAATGATCCCCGAGGTTTCCCAGTCCAGACGGTGGACGATGCGCGCTTCAGGGTAGCCGTTTTCCTGCAGGCGGGTAATCAGGCAGTCCTTGTTGTCGTCGGCGCGGCCGGGCACCGAGAGCAGCAGGGTCGGTTTGTTGACCACCAGTACGGCGGCGTCCTGATGGAGGATGTGGATGTTGGACAACGGCATTAAAACAGCCTCGTAACAAATGCCAACGGCGGCTCAGAACCATTCCGGGGTCGGAATGGCCCTGAGCCGCCGTAGCGACTACCGGATCGGCTTAACGATCAGGCAGGGTGATGTTGAGTTCCAGAATCGAGCAACTGCCCTGGCTTTCCAGTGCAACATGTACGTCGTCGTTACCGATGTTGACGTACTTGCGGATCACGTCGACCAGTTCCTTCTGCAAGGCTGGCAAGTAATCCGGCGTGCTGCGCTGGCCGCGCTCATGCGCCACGATGATCTGTAGACGCTCTTTCGCTACCGAGGCGGTACTTGGCTTTTTGTTGGCACGAAAGAAGTCAAAAAGGTTCATTACCTACCTCCAAACAGGCGCTCGAAGAATCCCTTCTTCGTAACATCGAGGAAACGATGTTCTTTTTCTTTGCCCAGCAGACGATCAACGGCATCGCTGTAGGCCTGACCGGCATCGCTTTGGTCGTCGAGAATAACCGGGACACCCGAGTTGGAAGCCTTCAGGACAGCCTGGGATTCCGGAATGACACCCAGCAGGGTCACTGCCAGGATTTCCTTCACGTCTTCGACGCCCAGCATTTCGCCATCACTGACGCGCTGCGGGTTGTATCGGGTCAGCAGCAGGTGTTCCTTGATCGGCTCTTCGCCTTGTTCGGCACGACGCGACTTGCTGGCCAAGAGGCCGAGCATGCGGTCGGAGTCACGTACCGAGGACACTTCCGGGTTGGTCACGATGATCGCTTCGTCGGCGAAGTACATGGCCAGGTGTGCACCTTTCTCGATGCCTGCCGGGGAGTCGCACACCACGAAGTCAAAATCTGCCTTGAGTTGCATCAGGACTTTTTCCACGCCTTCGACGGTCAGCGCGTCTTTGTCGCGGGTCTGACTGGCGGCCAGTACGTAGAGGTTTTCCAGGCGCTTGTCTTTGATAAGGGCCTGTTGCAGGTTGGCTTCGCCGTTGACCACGTTGACGAAGTCATACACCACGCGGCGCTCGCAACCCATGATCAGGTCAAGGTTACGCAAGCCCACGTCGAAGTCGACGATCACTGTTTTGTGGCCGCGCAGAGCGAGGCCGGTACCGATAGCGGCGCTGGTGGTGGTCTTACCCACACCACCCTTGCCGGATGTAACCACGAGAATCTTGGCCAAGGTGTTTCACCCCTAAGGAAGAAGGACTGTTTAGCCCCTGAAAAACATCTCTTGAAAACTACTGCAGTCGGACAGCCTTGGCTGGAATTTGGCTTTTGGCCTTTTTCCTACTTCGTTTGAGCCGTTTTCGCTACGTTTTAGAGATGCTTGGAAAATGCGGCAGTATCCGTTAAAGCCGAATGATGTTCAACACGTCGCCCGACAGGCTGACCTGTACGCCCGAGCCCCACATGGGGTCGCGACGCAAATCTTCGGAAACCTTGTAATGACCGGCGATGGAGATCAGTTCAGCGCTCAATTGCTGACAGAAAATCCGTGCCTTGGTATCGCCCTTCACGCCGGCCAGCGCCCGGCCACGCATTGGGCCGTATACATGGATGTTGCCATCGGCGAGAAGTTCCGCGCCCGGACTGACCGACGAAACCACAACCAGATCGCCACCCTGGGCATATATCTGTTGGCCACCACGCACTGGCGTCGTGATGACACGGGTCGGCTTGATGGTCGGCTCTGGCGGTTTTTCCGGCTTCTTTTTGACTTCGACTTCCGGGGTTTCCAGCGGTCGTTCACGGGCGCCGGACGGCGGCAGCACCGGGATGTCGATGGCGATGGCGGCGGCGATGTCTTCGATGCGGCTGGCGCGAATCGCCAGGGTGCGCAGGCCATGTTGACGGCATATGCGCATCAGCCCTGGCAGATCGACGGCGCCTTCGCCGGGCGGCAGTTTGTCCAGCGCCAGGACCAGCGGTGCATTGCTGAAAAAATTTGGCGCCTGTGCGACTTTGGCGGCCAGTTGCCGATCAAGGCTTTCGAGATCGTTGCGGGACAGCTCCAGCACGGTAATGGCCAGCATGCTGCCCTTCAACTGGAACACGGGATCTTGGTCTGGCGATTGGATTTGGCTCATATCGGCATACAACGGCTTGTCACTAAAAGTGCCGAGACTTATAACGAGAACGCCCGCGAGCCGCAAGCCGGGTCGAACGATGTAGAATGCGCGGCCACTGTATTTACGGAAGCTTTAATGGATCGCCCGCGTTTTCGAAAAGCATTTCTTGCTCCACGCTTCTGGCCGCTCTGGTGCGGTCTGGGGCTTTTGTGGCTGATTGTGCAGTTGCCGTATCCGGCACTGCTGACCATCGGTCGAGTTTTGGGCGCGTTGATGTATCGCGTGGCCGGCGACCGGCGGCGCATCGCCAAACGCAATCTGGAATTGTGCTTCCCGGAAAAGTCCGCCGCCGAGCGCAAGCGTCTGCTCAAGGAAAACTTTGCCTCAACCGGTATCGCTTTTTTTGAAATGGCGATGAGCTGGTGGTGGTCCCGCGAGCGCCTGGCAAAACTGGCGCACATCGAAGGTCTTGAGCATTTGCAGCAGGCTCAGCGCGAAGGTAAAGGCGTGATCCTGATGGCGGCGCACTTCACCACCCTGGAAATCGGCGCGGCGCTGCTCGGCCAGCAACACACCATCGACGGCATGTACCGCGAACACAAGAATCCGCTGTTCGATTTTGTTCAGCGTCGTGGGCGCGAGCGGCACAATCTCGATTCGCTGGCGGTGGAGCGCGACGACGTGCGCGGCATGCTCAAGTTGCTGCGTTCAGGTCGGGCTATCTGGTACGCACCGGATCAGGACTACGGCGCCAAGCAGAGCATCTTCGTGCCGCTGTTCGGCATTCAGGCCGCCACCGTGACCGCGACCAGCAAGTTTGCACGGTTGGGCAAGGCGTTGGTGGTGCCGTTTACTCAGGAGCGTCTGGCCGACGGCAGCGGTTACCGCATGGTCATCCATCCGCCGCTGGAAGGTTTCCCCGGTGAGACCGAAGAGGCCGACTGCATCCGCATCAATCAGTGGGTCGAGAGCGCGCTGCGGGACTGCCCCGAGCAATACCTGTGGGCGCATCGCCGCTTCAAGAGCCGTCCGCCGGGCGAGCCGAAGTTGTACGCCAAACGCGGTTGATTGACCCATCCCCCTAAGCACCATGGAGTGTTGCGATGAGCCCTGTTGAACCGGTCACAGGTTTGATTCTTTCCGGCGGCGGGGCTCGGGCGGCCTATCAGGTAGGGGTGTTGGCGGCGATTGCAGAGTTGCTGCCATTGGGTGCGGACAATCCTTTTCCAGTGATCGTCGGCACCTCGGCCGGGGCGATCAATGCGGTCAGCCTGGCCAGCGGCGCCACCGATTTTCGCGCCGCCATCGAACGCCTCACACTGTTCTGGCAGGGCTTTCGCAGCCATCGCGTGCTGCGCAGTGACTGGCCTGGCGTGATCCATCAGGCCAGTCGGTTTGTCAGCCATAGCTTGCTCGGCATCGGTCGACAAATGCCGGTGGCGCTGCTCAACAGTTCGCCACTGCGCGATCTGCTCAATGAAAAACTGCACCTGCCCGGCATCGCCGAATCCATCGCTCAAAAGCAATTGCGCGCCGTGGCGGTGACCGCGTTCGGCTACGAATCGGGGCAAGCGGTGACGTTCTACCAGGGCGGCGGCGTGATCGATGCGTGGCTGCGTCATCGGCGCATTGGCGTGCCGACGCAGTTGTCGGTGGAGCATCTGTTGGCCAGTTCGGCGATTCCGTTGCTGTTCGCGCCGGTGAAGATTGGCGAGGAGTATTTCGGTGACGGCGCGGTGCGCCAATCGGCGCCGATCAGCCCGGCGCTGCACCTGGGCGCGACTCGCGTGCTGGTGGTGGGCGTCAGCGGCAACCCGCGCGGGGTTGATCCGCAGCAGCCGCTGGAACGCACCTACACCGGTCAGCAGCCGACGCTGGCGCAGATCGGCGGGCACATGCTCAACAGCACGTTCATTGACAGTCTGGAGAGCGACATCGAGTTGCTTCAGCGCTTGAACCAGTTCAGCCATTTGATGCCCGATGGCACGCCGACCCGCGCATTGGGCGTGGCGCCAGTGGAGGTGCTGGTGATTTCGCCAAGTCAGCCGATCGATGAGATCGCGGCGCGGCATCGCCAGGAATTGCCGGCGGCGTTGCGGTTGTTTTTGCGTGGACCGGGTGCGACCAGGACGAGTGGGGCAGGGGTGTTGAGTTACCTGCTGTTCGAGGCGGGGTATTGCAGCGAGCTGATTGATTTGGGGCGGCGGGATGCGTTGGCCAAGCGTGAGGAGCTGTGCCGGTTTCTGGGGCTGTCCGAAGCGGTGGTTCCAGCCTGAGATCGGTGGTGCGGCAATCGCTGGCAAGCCAGCTCCCACAGGGCTTTGCGTCGTAAACAGATTTTGTCTACGCCAAAGAACTTGTGGGAGCTGGCTTGCCAGCGATGGCGTCCTTGCAGACGCCACTTATACCCGCATCAGAAGTGGAACTTCACCAGGAAGTTGGTCACGCTCTGATTGGTCTTGAACGCACCGGTGTCGTCGATCCCGTACTTGTCTTTCCAGTAATCGTATTCAACACCCACATACAACTGCTTCTCGCCATAACTCAACGCCTTGCCCAAGTCGTATTTGACCTGTGGGTTGAAGTGCAGGTTGGCGTGGTAGTCGCCTTTGGAGTTGGAATCGTTGTCGGTCACCCAGTCCATGTAGCCGTCGATCAGGATGTTCGAATTGCCCACCGGCACGGTGTAGGACCACACCGGCGTGATCTGCCAGACGTTGTCACCGGCGCGCGAGCCTTCGGTGTGACGCTGGTAGAAGTTCAGCTGGAAGTAGTCGAAGCCCGGGATGGCCAGGTCGAAGCCCGGACCGATCAGGTAGGACTCGGTGTCACCCTCGCCGAACTCGTAAGTCATCGCCAGCAGGACATCTTTGATCGGGCCGAACTCGATCTTCTGGTCGAGAACCTTGCCCAGCGAGATGCGTGGCTGGAACTCGCCGTAGTAGGTGTTCGGACCGTTGTTGAAGTCCTTTTCACCGTTGTAGAAGATCTTGTCGAGGAAGAAGAAGTTGTCCCCGTACTTCCATCCGTCAGCGTGCTCAAAGGTGACGGTCTGCTGGATGCGCGGGTTGACCTGGAAGTCCTTGCCATAGAGGTAAGTCAGGCTGTTGTCCTGCCATTGCAAGAGGCCTTCGGCCATGGCCTGCCCCCCGGCCAGCAAGGATCCCGCAAGCATCAGGCTGGTGCACATACGTTTCATTCGGTTGCTCCCAAAGTAGGTGTTCCACGTTTATTTTTTTGATCGGCGCTCTGGTGTGGCGCCTTTTTTCGTTGCTGCAAAAAGTCATCCGATCGGTCAGCTTGTTTGCTGTTAGCAAGAGCTGAGCCAAGGCTTTTCGAAAAGCAAAAAAACGCCCGTCGGCTGATGAAAAACAGTCGATTGAGCGTGTTTTCGGGGTGCCTCGGTACTGACCGGGGCCGGGATAAGTTGGCCCGCTGGTCAGGAATTAAATTCGGGCTTTTTTTTAGACCGAATTCAAGAGGCCGCGGAGAATACTGACTCGCAGGCCTCGTCTCAAGTGCCCCGCAACAGAGCACCGACGACAGGCGTGGGGCACGGTTGCGGGCCATCTTAGAAGTGCACCTTCACCAGCAGGCTGGCGGTGTTCTGATTGGTGTCGAAGTTATGGCTGTTTTCGACGCCGTATTTGTTCTTCCAGTAGCTGTATTCGGTGCCGACATACAGCTGCTTCTGACTCCAGCCCAGGGCTTTGCCCAGGTCATATTTGATCTGCGGATTGATGTGCAGATTGGCGTGGTAGGTGCCGCGCGAGTTCTCGTCGTTGTCGACCACCCAATCCAGATAACCATCGATCAGCAGGTCGGAATTGCCCACCGCAATGCTGTAGGACCAGCCGGGCGTGATCTGCCAGACGCCATCGCCGGGGCGTGGGCCTTCGGTCTGGCGGCGGAAGATGTTCAGGGTGACGTAATTGAAGCCAGGCACTTTGAGATCGAAGCCGGGGCCGATCAGGTAGGCCTCGCTTTCACCTTCGCCGTATTCGTAGGTCATCGCCAGCAGCACGTCCTTGATCGGGCCGAACTCGATTTTCTGGTCGAAGATCTTGCCGAAGGAGAAGCGCGGGGTGAATTCACCGTAGAAGGTGTGCGGGCCTTTGTTGCGGTCTTCCTGGCCGTTGTAGAAGATTTTGTCGACGAACAGAAAGTTGTCGCCGTACTTCCACTTGTCGGCGTGCTCGAAGGTCACCGTCTGCTGGATCGACGGGTTGATCGCGAAGTTCTTGCCGTACAGGTAGCTGAGGCTGTTGGTCTGCCAGAGCAATAAATCGCCGGCCATGGCCTGGGATGCGGCGAGCAGGCCGCCGCTCAATAGCAAACTCGATTGCGTGCGAATCATCTGTTGCTCCCTCTTGTTCTTATTTTTCAGGCGCAGAGCTGCTTTCCCCTGTGGGAGCGAGCCTGCTCGCGAAAGCGGTGTATCAGTCAACGAGAGTGTTGAAGCTGATGACGTCTTCGCGAGCAGGCTCGCTCCCGCAGGTTTTGTGGAGACTTCGTTTAGTGCGAGTGCGCGTTACAGTCGTTGATCGCGGCGCGCTCGGCGCCGCCAAGAATGTTGAACAGCAGATTCAGCGTCAGCGCGCTGAGCGTTGCCATGGCGATGCCGCTGTGGGTGATCGGGCTCATCCACATCGGCAGATGTGCGAAGAACTCCGGCCGCACCACCGGGATCAGGCCCATGCCGATGCTCACCGCCACCAGCAACTGGTTGCGCCGGTCACCGATATCGGCTTCCTGAAGGATCTTGATCCCGGTCGCGGCGACCATGCCGAACATCGCAATCGCTGCGCCGCCGAGTACCGCTGAAGGAATCGATGCCACCAGGAACGCGGCTTTGGGCAGCAGGCTCAGGACGATCAGCAAGCCGCCGGCAACGATGGTCACCGAACGGCAGCGCACACCGGTCATCTGCACCAGGCCGATGTTCTGTGCGAATGATGAGTGGGTGAAGGTGTTGAAGAAACCGGCGAAGAACGAGGCGCCGGCATCGCACAGCAAACCGCGACGCAGCATGCGCGGGCAGACTTCCTGACCGGTGATTTTGCCCAGTGCGAGGAACATCCCGGTGGACTCCACGAAGATGATCACCACCACCAGACACATCGACAGGATCGGTGCGAGTTCGAACTTCGGCATGCCGAAATGCAGCGGAGTGACGAACTGAACCCACGGCGCAGCGGCCATGCCGCTGAGGTCGACCATGCCGATCGCGCCGCAAAGCACGTAGCCCAGGCACATGCCGATCAACACGGAGATGTTCACCCAGAAACCGCGCATGAAACGGTGGACCAGCAGGATGGTGGCCAGCACCAGTGCGGCAATGGCCAGATAAATCGGTGAACCGAATTGTTCGGCATCAACGCCGCCACCGGCCCAGTTTACGGCCACGGGGAACAGCGACAAACCGATCGAGGTGATGACGGTGCCCGTCACCAGCGGCGGGAAGAAGCGCACGACCTTGGACATGAACGGCGCGATGATCATGCCGAAGAATCCGGCGGCGATCGTCGCACCGAAGATGCCTTGCAGACCGATACCGGGCATGCCGGCCATGGCGACCATGCTGCCGACAGCGGCAAAACTGGCGCCCATCATCACCGGCATGCGAATGCCCATCGGGCCGATACCGAGCGACTGCACGATGGTGGCGATACCGGCGACCAGCAGGTCGGCGTTGATCAGGAAGGCGATTTCTTCACGACTCAGGCCAGCGGCCTGTCCAATGATCAGCGGCACCGCAATGGCACCACCGTACATCAGCAGAACATGTTGCAAACCGACCAGAATCAGTTGCAAAAGGGGCAAACGCTGAATGGCGGGTGCGTCGGGGATGCGCGCTTTGGACAGCTCGGACATGCAACACCTCGGATCTTTTTATTCTTGTGATTAACAGCTGCCGGGTGGCTCACAGCTGTTTCTTTGCATCAGGTCAATCACGTTGCGGCGAATCGCTGGCAAGCCAGCTCCCACACAGGCAGTGCAAAACCCTGTGGGAGGTGGCTTGCCAGCGATGCTTTCAACGGTTAGTTGGTCTGAGCTCCCTGGGCGATCCATGCACCGATCAGGTCACGTTCCTGCTGGGTCATCTGTGTGATGTTGCCCAGTGGCATGATCTGCGTGGTGATGGCCTGCGCCTGGATCCGCGCCGCGTTCTGGCGGATCTGCTCAGGGGTGTCGAGCATCACACCGGCCGGAGCTGCGCTGAACAACGGGCTGGTTGGTTTGGCCGAGTGACAAACTGTGCAACGCTCTTGAATCACGTTGTGCACTTTGTCGAAGCCTGGGCCGGCGTTGGAGGCTTGCGCTGGTGCTGCTGCAGGTTCGGCAGGTGCAGCAGGTTGCGCCGCTTCAGCCGGTTTCAAGCCACCGCCCACTGCAGTTTCCGGCAATGGCTGGTACTCGATTTTCGCTGGAGCCTTGGCCACTTCCGGTGCGGTAGACATCGGCGCAGGGCCGGTGACGTACGCCAGAGTGATCATGCCCACCGCTGCAACAGGCAGCGTCCAGGCAAACTTGTGGCTGTCGTGACGGGTGTTGAAGTAGTGACGCACCAACACTGCAAACACCGCGATTCCGGCCAGGATCAACCAGTTGTACTGGCTGCCATACGTGCTCGGGAAGTGGTTGCTGATCATGATGAACAGCACCGGCAGGGTGAAGTAGTTGTTGTGACGCGAACGCAGCAGGCCTTTGGCCGGCAGCGCCGGATCCGGCGTGCGGTTCTCGGCAATCGCCGCTACCAGTGCCCGTTGCGCCGGCATGATGATGCGGAACACGTTTCCGACCATGATGGTGCCGATGATCGCGCCAACGTGCAGGTATGCACCACGACCGCTGAACACCTTGCTGAAGCCATACGCCGCGCCGATGATCAGCACGAACAGGATGAAGCCGAGCAGGGCAGGGCGTTTGCCCAGCGCCGAGTCGCAAAGGAAGGAGTAGACGAACCAGCCGACGAACAGAGAGCCAATGCCCAATGCAACGCCTTCAGGGCCGGTAAGGCTGCTGCCCGGTGCCAGCAGGTACAGCGTCGGGTTGTAGTAGAAGACTACGCACAGCAGCGCGATCCCCGACAGCCAGGTGAAGTAGGCTTCCCATTTGAACCAGTGCAGGTTGTCCGGCATGGTCGGGGGAGCCAGTTTGTATTTTTCCAGGTGATAGATGCCGCCACCGTGGATCGCCCACAGATCACCGGCCAGACCGGTTTTCGGGTTGACGCGGTTGAGGTTGTTCTCCAGCCAGACGAAATAGAACGACGCACCGATCCAGGCCACGCCAGTAATCATGTGAACCCAGCGCACGCTCAGGTTCAGCCATTCCAACAGATGTGCTTCCACAGTCTTTACCTCTCGCCTGTCACTCTGTTGTCGAGTGATCAGACCTTCTCTTATTGGTGGGGGGCGAGGATCAAACGCTCATCCTCTTTGAAAAAATGCTCATCGCAGTTATTGCCTGTGCCACTGCGATCAACCACCAGGAAGTCATCCCGCTTTTCGATCGTCAGCACCGGATGGTGCCAAACGCCGCGATGGTAATTAATGCCCTGCCTGCCGTTGGTGACGAAGGCGCGGACCAAGCCTGATACAGGTTCATCGCCAATGGGCGCGACCACGATCAGAAAGGGGTTGCCGAGCAGCGGAATGAAAGCCTGGCTGCCCAGCGGATGGCGTTCCAGCATGCAAACGGTCAGCGGCATGTCCTGCGCGTCGGCGCGGAAGATGCTGATGATCGCGTTGTCCTCCGGCGTGGCCGTTTCGACCGTCGCCAGTTTATGGAAGCGCATGGTCGAACCGTTGTTGATCATGAAGTGATCGCTGCCGTCGGTTTCGATCACGTCACCGAAAGGGGCGAAGGCTTCTTTGCTCAGCGGTTCAATCGTCAGTGTGCGCATGCTGTTCTTCTTATCCGAATTCTGTGTTGTTCAACTTGTCAGTGCGTCTTGCGCGATCCCTGTAGGAGCTGGCGAAGCCTGCGATCTTTTGATTTTGTTTTTAAGATCAAAAGATCGCAGCCTGCGGCAGCTCCTACAGGCTCAGCATTACTTCGCGACCTTGCCCAGTACGCGCAGGCGACTCACACCACCATCCGGGAACACGTTCAGGCGAATGTGGGTGATTGGGCCCAGAGCCTTGATCTGCTCGACGAAGGTGTGTTCGGCGTGCATTTCCAGTTTCTGGCTTGGCAGCAGATCGCGCCAGAACAGCGACTGGGTTTCGATCTGGCTGTCAGTACCGCCCTTGACGAACGCACCCTGAATCGAGCAAGTGTCCGGGTAGTTGCCCTTGAAGTGCAGGGTGTCGACGATGATTTTTTCGATCTCGCCCGGGTGGCCCAGTGCGACGATCACCCAGTCATTGCCCGGCGTGCGACGACGTGCAGTTTCCCAGCCGTCGCCCATGTTGATGCCACGGCCCGGGTTGAGGATGTTGCTCATGCGGCCGAAGTGTTCGTCGGAGCAGGCGAGGGCGCGGCCACCGTTAAGGGCTGCTGCCAGGTCGATTTGCTCGTTGTCGCCAACGGCCGACCAGTCGCGATGCGGCACACCGTACACGCGCAGACGGGCAACACCGCCGTCCGGGTAGATGTTGAAGCGCAGGTGGCTAAACGCTTTGTCGTTGCTGATTTCGTGGTAGTGGTGGCTGTTGCCTTGCAGCTCGACGGCCGACAGCACTTCAGTCCACTGGGTGTTTTCGTCAGGCTCGCCCGACGCCAGGAAGCACGCTTCCAGAGAGGCCGATGGCGGGAAGTTGCCGGTGAAGAATGAAGTGTCGATGTCCACGCCTTTGATCGAACCCGGAACGCCCAGGCGAATCACGGCGCTGTCGAAGCCTTCGAAGCGCTTGCGGCGCGATTCCCAGCCGTCCATCCACTTGCCGTTGTCATCGAACACGCCCTCCTTCCATACGGCCGGGGTCGGTTGGAACAGACGATTGGCGTCTGCGAACCAGTCATCGGTGACCGAGATGATTTTGGTGCCCAGACGGGCATCGGCCAGGTTGACGAACTTCTCGAAAGGTACGGCGTAAGCTTTCATTCTTCTTGTCTGCCTTTAAATAAGTTGGCTGGGGATGCTTGCAAGACCCTGGGCATTCTCCGCGTCTGACATGCTCGGGTCAGGCTTCGCTAGAGGGTCAGTAAACGGAACAGGGCGATCTTGTTGATCTCCGCCAGCGCGCATTTGAATTCGGCTTCCACCGAATTGTGAATACGCGTTTCGAACGCCGCGAGGATCTGATGCCGGTTGCTGCCTTTTACCGCCATGATGAAGGGAAACTTGAACTTGGCTTTGTAGGCGTCGTTCAGCTCGGTGAAGCGCTGGAACTCTTCGGCCGTGCATTGGTGAATACCGGCGCCAGCCTGTTCATTGGTGCTGGCTTCGGTCAGTTCGCCCTGGACGGCGGCTTTGCCGGCCAGGTCCGGGTGAGCGTTGATCAGTGCCAGTTGACTGGCGTGATCGGCGCTCAACAGGATGTCGCTCATGCGCTGGTGCAGGGTTTCGATCTCGTCGATCGAAGCGTCTGCGCCCAGGTCGTAGGCCTTCTCGGCCACCCATGGCGAATGCTCGTAGATGTCGGCGAAGGCTTTGACGAAGGCGTCGCGGCTCAGGGTCGACGGTTGCAGGGTTTGAAAGCGGCTCATTTGGCGGCCTCTTGGTGCGGGTGGGTTTCGTGCCAGTGACGCGCGATGTCGACGCGACGGCTGAACCACACCTGTTCATGGCTTTTGGCGTATTCGATAAAACGCTTGAGCGAAGCGATGCGACCCGGGCGGCCGATGAGGCGGCAGTGCAGACCGATCGAGAGCATCTTCGGCGCTTCAGCACCTTCGGCGTAGAGCACGTCGAACGCGTCTTTGAGGTATTCGAAGAAGTCGTCGCCCTTGTTGAAACCCTGCACCTGAGTGAAGCGCATGTCATTGGTGTCGAGGGTGTACGGGATCACCAGGTGCGGCTTGCCGGTCGGGTTGTTCGGTTCCCAGTAGGGCAGGTCGTCGTCGTAGGTGTCGCAGTCGTAGAGGAAACCACCTTCTTCCATGACCAGGCGACGAGTATTCGGGCCGGTGCGACCGGTGTACCAGCCCAACGGGCGCTCGCCGGTGAGTTCGGTGAGGATGCGGATGGCTTCGAGCATGTGCTCGCGTTCCTGCGCCTCGTCCATGTACTGGTAGTCGATCCAGCGGTAGCCGTGGCTGCAGATCTCGTGACCGGCCTCGACCATCGCGCGGATCACGTCCGGGTGGCGCTGGGCGGCCATCGCGACGGCGAAGATGGTCAGCGGAATATCGAATTCCTTGAACAGCTTGAGGATCCGCCAGACGCCCGCACGGCTGCCATACTCGTAAAGCGATTCCATGCTCATGTTGCGCTCGCCTTGCAGTGGCTGGGCAGCAACCATTTCAGAGAGGAACGCTTCGGATTCTTTGTCACCGTGCAGAATATTGCGCTCGCCGCCTTCTTCGTAATTGAGCACGAAAGACAGGGCTACACGGGCATTGCCCGGCCAGTGTGGGTGAGGAGGGTTACTGCCGTAACCGATCAGGTCGCGTGGGTAGTCAGCGCTCACTGCAGTCTTCCTTCTTGTTCATGACTTATTCAAAGTCGGGATTACGTGGCTGCCTGGCGATGAGATTGCAGGCTGGCGTCACAGCGATGGGCTGATTGTATACAACTTTAATCGCACTTTGTAAGCCTGAATTTTCGCATTTTTCACCGACTGTCATCTTTTGCTGCTATTGGCGTGAGCGTGCAAGAAACCTGCCTGACTAGTCAGTTAATGGATGTAAGGTGCAATGTTCATGCGCTTGCGGGGTAGACCGGGAGAAAAGCCCGGGATGGCGGGGACAAAGCAAAAAATGTCGTTTTTATTGTGTACAATTTTTTTGAAAAGTGTCTTAATCAGTCGCTCGCCGCAGCTTTTCGTGCTCCGAATCGGTGCGGTCTCCTTTTCAACTGACTTCGGGAGGCGCGAAGTCTGACTGCTCCATGCAGGCAGGCGCGCAGAATCAATGGGACGTTTGACTACACACGTTTTGGACGCTGCACACGGTTGCCCGGGCAGCTCGATCAAGGTCGAGTTATACCGCGTTGAAGGTTCGCAGCTGGAATTGGTCGCCAGCGCGACAACCAATAGCGATGGCCGGGTCGATGCGCCGCTGTTGCAGGGCGATGACTACCGTACCGGGGTTTATCAGGTTCAATTCCACGCTGGCGATTACTACCGCGCCCGTGGTGTGCAACTGCCGGAGCCGGCGTTTCTGGATGTGGTAGTGCTGCGGTTCGGCATCTCTGCCGAACAGGATCACTACCACGTTCCATTGCTGATCTCGCCTTACAGCTACTCCACGTATCGGGGCAGCTGACCCCCAAGCGGCTGCCCCTGCCGGGAAGCGACTGCGCATATAGCTTCTTTGGTCTTTCGCCCGCTCACACTGCGGGCTTTTTTTCGTCTGCGAATCGGCCTGCCATGTTCGGTCGCGCGCGCTCAAGGCTCAGACCGGGCAAAGTGCTCATGCCTTCGCCAGTTGGTGCTCGCAGCGATTGAGCACAAGCAAATCTGAATAGCTGATGTCGCGAGACGGGTCGCTGCTCAAGGTCCATTTGCGTTGCGCCATGTTGTACTTCAAGTGGCCTGCGCTGCCATCGGCCATGATCATGTGGCTGACGCGCATTTCCTTGTCGGCAATCCCGGCGAATGCTTCCGGCCAGGGTGATTGGTCATCTTTGGGCGGCTCGAAATATCTCCCGTCCAGACCACCGGGATACACCATGTCAAAGATCAGGTCGACGGTATAAATAATCCCGTGGGCATCGATGACGAAGATCTGGTCCACGAGGTCTTCGCCGCTGTATTCGGGCACATGAATGGTGGTTGAGCCCAGATACAAGCGCGTTCCAAGCAACTCGATGGTGAACTTGCCGAGCTCCCGGGCATCGAGCTCCCACGTGGATGAATAGTCCAGCCTGTGGACGGCATTTGCGAGGCCACCGGGAGTGGACAGGCGGAATATCATTTTTTCGCACAGGTGCACCAGGTAGGTTCCGCCGCTGCCCTCGATGCTGGTGATACGCGATTGCCCAGGAATGTAGGTCAACAGGCTGCAAGAGTTTCTGTCGCCGAGTTCATAAGGTGCCTGTTCAGGCAGCCGGAAGAAGTAGGTGTCGGGTTTCATCTTCAATGGCAGGGCAACGGGGGCGAAGGAGCGCGAGTTGCGTGCGAGACGATACAAGTCTGTTCTCGGCGCCGCAGCCATTTCTTTGGTCAGGGTGACGGTGTGGACCTTGCCGTCCCTGAAGACGAGAGAGTAGCCATGGTTGATCTGGTTATTCACGATCTTCTGCAGCGCGTCTTCCAGCGTCATGGCCTTGTGAGTGGCAAACTTGCTGATCTCCAGAACTTTATCTTCGAAATGGAAATAGTAACTGCAGGTGATGTTGATCTTGTCACTCGGCGATGAATGTTCCCAGTCGATCTCTGTGTCAAAAAAGATGTTCACCGAGGTCAATTCGCTACTGTCGAAATCGAGAAATATACGCGAACCGTAAAGGGCCGCGCTTTGGCCGGAAATGATTGAACTGTGCCGGGTATGACGCTGGACGTAGTAATCGGTGAATGTATTGGCCGGGACATTGCGGGCCAACCGTGCATCGAGGATGGTGACAGGTTCCTGCCCACCTTCACGGGTGACGATTGCCTTGATCTCAACGGATTCGGCTTCAGTAATTTGTTCAGGCAGATCGGGTTTGAGGTGGAACCTGTCCCGAGTGACAACGGTAATTCTGTTATTGATCAACACTCGCACGCCATCTGTCTGTCGGTACACATCGTGGATGTACAGCTTGCTGCGACGAGCGTCATCAAAGTCGAACTTCAATGTGATCTCGAGCGTGGTTTTGACGATTCGCCATGTTTCGATGAGATCCATTCTCCAGTCGAGAACGATCGCGCTTTCTTCAACACCGTCTTCTGTAATTGACAGGTTGTTGGCGGTTTGCGGGAGGTTGTAGATATCCTGTCCCGACCCGCCGAAGGCTGCGGCGCCTTCCTTGTGCAGATGGATCGTGTCGTCACCGTCGCCCGCGTGGATCGTATCCTTTCCTCGCGACACAATGATATCGGCGTCCTTTGAGCCGGTAACGATCGTCGTGCCGTTGCTCAGTGTATGAATCTCGTTGATACGCTCCAGCAGCGCTTTGAAGGAGTACCTGTTGCCCTCTTCGGACGCGGCATCCGGGGTGAAGACATGCAAGGTCCCGGCGGACAGGTCCAGGTCATAGCCGCGGCCCCCAGCCTGCGATGTCTGCGTACCGTCGAACTCCAGCGAATTGCGACCGCCACCCCCTCTGAGGATGGAATGCCGGGTATCGTCGGGGTCAGAGTTGTCGAGCACCTGGGCCGCGTTCTGCATAATGAACCGGTCATTCTCGGCGCCCCCGGTGAGGACTTTCTTGCCGTTCGTGAAGTAGAAAACATTGGGTTTGTTTTCCACGCCTGTGATCGTGTCATTCCCGCCGCCCAGCAGCCACAAAATGTTTTTGCCGTTGTCGGCGCTGCCCAGTTCGGCGCCGGGTGTTTGCGTGGTGACGCCATCCCGCGCGTCTATCAGATCGTCTGCATCGCTGAGGTGCGGGATGTAGACGATTTTCGAGGTTTTCAGACCCCACTGTGTGACGTACTCGCGCCGGGGAAGCAGCGTGACCTCGAATGCACCGTTAACCACCGCCTCCGTGGTGTCTTTCATGGTCTCGTCGAGGTACTTCCTGGCCGTTGTTTTCAATTGGTGAGCATGTTCGGCCCGAGCCTTGGCGCTTTCATAGCGATTGAGAATGTCCTGGTCGGGCTCCATGAATACGAACTTGAACCAGCCGGTACGCCAGCGCTCCTCCAGCGTGAGTTCAATGTAGTCATCGATGTCATCGACCAGGCGCACCGCGCCGTAGATCTGCGCGCCGATGGCCATCATCGCGCCGGCGGCCAGGCCAACCGGACCGGCGAACGAAAATCCTGCCATGGCCGCCGACCCCAGGACTACCGTCATCGCGGCACTGGCGATGTTCAAACCGGCGCCTACATAGTGGTCTGCCGCTTCTTTTCCGGATCGTGCCTCGGCAGACTTCAACTCCCTCACCGCACTCATGATGTCGAAAGGCAAGGTCAGTGCCCCCCCGACGATTCCGCCGGTACGCGACCATCTGAGTCCGGCCCGGGTTTTGGCGAAGTCCTTGAAAGCATTGTTGCCGGCTTCGATCATGCCCTTGCCGATGCGCGTCGTGGCCACGTCGAAAGCGATCGATGCGCCTTCCGTCACCACCCCCAGGCCATTGAAAATGGCCTCGCCTCCATTGTTGACCTGGAGGGCGTCGTGGACTCCGCGCAGGCCCATCAATATGCCGAACAGTTGCAGGCCGACGCTCGCGCCGAGGGTGCCATATTGTCTGATCAGCGCCCAGCGAGGGTAGTTGGCCTTGCCGTCACTGATCAGGCGCAGATCGATCTTCTGGGCTGCATTCAAAAGCTGGATGGTTTTTTTGCGATAGCCACTTTCGTCCAGCGGTGGATTGGCTTCTTCCCTGATGATCGCAAGCGCGTCGGCGGGGCGTGCGATCGCCATTTCGTAGAGAAAGGTTGGAAGCAGGTAGTTGTCGCCGAAGGAGGTGATCTTGATGCGTTTCTCGATTTCGCTGTAATTGAATTGCAGCGAATTGATGAAAGAGCGGCGGGGGTTACGAAACAGCGTGTTATCGCCCGTCAGCGGTTCGCCGTTAACCGTGGCGCCCAGGGCATCGAGTGATCTTCGTGTGATCGAGTAGGCGCCAATCTTCATCGGACCGAATAAAGCGTCGAGGTCTTTTAATTGATTGGGCTTGCGTTGGGTATGGGATGTCTCGTTGTCAGTGGCGGTGTCACGGTCAAAATCAATCGTTGATTCCGTGTAGGGGTTGGCATGATCGCCAAACTCTGTAACAACCACAGCATCCTGCATTGGAAACGGATGTTTCACGGGGCCAGTCATTTGAACTTCCTTGTTCAGTTGCGTTGGGTGTGCGCCGCCATGCTAATTGCAAGTTTTTCAGGTGTATATCGGCGGGAAGTTACCGCCCATTGCGGCAAACTGCTGTCGGTTATTTATTAAAAGGCATGCCAGTTGGAGCAGCATAAGGCTGCTCCAGTTATCTCTGATTCAGTGTTTACCAAGCTTGTTTAAATGAGAGGGTCAACTTTCACGCACGATATAGAGCGCGGGCGACGTACCCGTCAGTTCAATGCCACCCACCAGGTAGATGATTTTCATCTCGCTGACTAGCGTAAGCAGCCTCAGGTACGCCGCCTCGCCCACTACGGCGCGAAATTGCGGGTTGGTAATCTCGAACCCCGGAAGCGTGGCACGGTGCAACAGGTTGTGCGGATCATCCGGAATTTTCAGCACAAACACGGCATCGAGTCCTTCACGGTGAAACACCACGGCGTTCTCGTTGAGTGCCCGACTGCTGGCATACAGGCTGTAGCCATTGTGCTGCAGGACGGTTTTGAACAGGGTCTGCAGGCTGGCGCTGTCAGGGGCCGTCAGATAGGCGCTCCACTCGGGCAGGCGCGAGGGGTCAAAGTTCAGGCGCTGGAACTCGCCGGCAGTGCGGGTCGGGAGTTGGATCCTCCAGTGAGGTGCGGTCGCGCCAAATGTGGTGGGCAGCGTTGGCAGCATCATCAGTGGATCGCTCAGATCGCGACGGGGTGAAAAGGTTTTGGCCCTGTCGCTCCAATGCCGGAAAGTCTGATTGAGTCGCGCCAGTCCGTTGCCGTCAATTGCCCTTTGATAGGCTGCCCGGTCAAATACTTCCCTGGCAATGGCGCTTGCCGAGTCGGGCGCCATGTAATTGAACGAGTTGGCGACTTGCTGCGTCAGCGGTGTCGCGAACGGCATGCGATTTTCCATCACGGCCCAGCCACTCTCGCGCTTGACGGCCCATATCGGTTGCAGCGCAGGTTCTTCCACCAGCATTCGCTCAAATGCGTCAAAACGACCTGGCGAAAATCGTGGGTTTTGCAGATAGACCAGACGTGGATTGGCCTGCAGCGGCTGCGGCACGATCGGATAATGAAGCCCGGCTATTTCTATTGAGGCCTGCGCCGGTTTTTGCGGTTTGCCCCAGTTGCGCCAGTAGCCGGTGGACAGGTTCAATGCGCCGCTGGCATCGAGCAGCAGACGGTCAGCGAACAGGTCCGTATCCGGGGTGAGTCGCTCTTCAGCCTCCAGCCGGGGACGCTTGCTCGGGCCCGGTTCCGGCGAGTCAGGCCTGACAGCGCGCTGATCGACGTCTGGCCGCGAGTGCGCCTGTTCGGCTGTCGTCGCCCGGGGAATTTCTCGCCAGAGTCGGGTGCCTGGAATCTGTTCGACCAGCGGCCCCGAGGGCGTGCGCTCTCCCGCATGGCATTGTTGATAGATGCCATCGGAATTTCTGCGCACCTGGACCGTATTGCTCAGGTTTGAATCTGCCGGTTGCGGGTCTTGCATGTCGACGTACGTGCGTTTTTTTCGGTCAAAGCGAAGTCCCAGGCTCGAGTCGTCCGGATGGGTCAACGTCTCTGCCATTTGCCGTGAAAGGAACAGCGGCGTGGCAGGCCTGGCAGGCGCGCCAGCCGTGGGCGATGAGTCAGAGGGTGGGGCGCGCATCCAGTCTGGCGCCTCGATGCGCCACAGCGCCTGCCCGTCGACTCTTCTGAGCGTCGGGCCGGGCAAATGCGGGGTGGCGAGTAAAGGCACCTGATACTCGCCGACCGCGTTGCGCTCTGCCAGAAAGTAGGTGCCTTCGCCAAGGTGGGCATACGTTCTTGCGTCCTCGCTCGTGAACAGCCCCGGTTCGTTGTCAATGGTGCGCAACGTGGCCACCTGCTCCGGGCGCAACGTAATCATGGCCATGGCTGCCGCCACTCGCTCGGGCGTTGCCCCAGGGAGCGGATTGACGACAACGGCGCTTTCCCGAGGGGTTTCACTGGCGGTGGCTTCGACCGCGTGTTCATCGGTGCCGGGGGCTCGGGTTTGCCTGCTTGATCCCGGCCCGCTCATGACTGCAATGGCATCGGGCCCTTGCGCGGCAGTCGAGCGGGTGGGCAAAGTGGAGCCGTCCGGGGAGGTCGAAGAAGAGGGGATTTTGCGTGGAGGTTTGGCCATGGTTATGTACCGCTGATGATTGAAATCCCATCATCTTCGAAGCGGTTTTTTCACTGGCGGTATCTATATATCGTCCTCAAAAATCGTCACGTCTGCGCCTCCCCGTGTCAGGGCTGACGTCACGCCTCTCTGATGATGAACACACAGTAGCGGCCCAGTCCGTCACTGAGGACACCGCCCTGCAGCCAGACGATTTTGTCCTCCGTCCTGGCTTGCATGAGGGCGGTATAGGCGGGGTCGCCAATCCTTGCCCGCAGCTGCGGATCGGCGAATTCCGTCTCCGGGGAATGGCCCAGCGCAAAAGCGTTGCCGGTGACTTGTCCCACCTTCATGAAATAGACCTTGTCCCGGTTGCTGCCCTGGAAAACCAGCGACGACCAATCCTGAAAGCGGGTGAAGGGCGCCACTTCGTAGCCGCAGCGTCTGAGCACCCCGCTGACCAGCAACCTGAGGCCGGCAAACGTCGAATTGCTGCGGTATTTGGTCCACTCCTCGTGGAAATGCTGCGGGTCGAATGTCAGGCGTTGCAGCGGGCCGTCCACCTCGGGCGGCAGCAGGACGGTGGTTCGGCCACCAATTTGCGCCCGTGGCGCCACTGGCAGCATGTCCACCGGGTCGGCGAACGAAGAAGCCGCGCCCAGTGGCTTGCGCCGCCATTGATCGGTTATCCACTGCAGCTTTAACAGACCGGCGGAGGTGATCGTGCGCGAGTTGTCGGCACGCTCGAACAACATTCTGGCGACGGCTCGGGCAGTGATATCGGAAAACTCGCTGAACATGTCCCTGACCGATTGCGTCAGGGGCTGGGTGAACGATGTCTCGCCGACGCGTACCTTCAATGGCGTATCAGTGCTACGCCAGATCGGCACGGGTTGAAGGGCCGGCGCCTCGCGCAGCATGCGCTCGAACGTCTCGAAATGACTCGGCGAAAAATCCGGATGGCTGAGAAAGTACACGCGTGTGGCGTCGTTCGTCTGGTTGCCTGCCGGCACGATAGGGTAGTGGCGGCCGTTGATGGCAATGGATTCACCGGTTTCCGGCTTGGTTTCCTTGCCCCAGTTTATCCATTGTTCATTCGCCAGCGGCTGTGGCCGTTCTGATCCGTGGGGGCGCGTGCCCGGTTGAGCAATGGCGTCAACGCTGGCGCCATCAGTACTGGCCGAATGTTGACTCGATGCCTGGCCTTCTTCGGCGTTCTGAATGAACCGCCAGATTTTCTGCCCCGCCATTTGCTCCACCATCGGGCCCGTCGGGATGAAGCGGTCAGCGGATTTCTGTTGATAGCTTCCATCCGGATGACGATGAATCATGATGGTGCCTTCGAGTGTATCGACATAGGGCCGGTTGGCAGCGTCGTAACGCAAGCCCTGCGCCGAGTGTTCGCGGGAGGTCAGGGTGGCCGCCAGAAATGGCGGTATGAACCCGAGAGGCTTGGGCCGGGCGTCGTTGCGCGCCACATCTGGGTCGGGTACCGGCTGCGAAGGCAGCCAATCGGCATGCCAGCGGGCTTCGCCTTCGAGTTTTCTGAAACTCAATTCTGCCCCCGGCCGCGTCACTAAAGGACTTCGATATTCGCCATTTGCGCGGCGCTCGACCCACATGTAATTGCGGTCGCCGACGAACGCGTAAATCTGCCCGTCGAAACCTTCGAACAGGCCACTGTCGATCGACACGGGTCGCAGCTCATGGATTTTGTCCTTCGGCCAGTTAGTGGCGCTGATGGCGCCCAGCGTTCGGGCGCGCGACGGATCCGGAATGGCCGTAACGACGACGGCCGATTGCACGTTCGCTCCGCCAGAAGAGGTAGAAGTCGGCGGTGCGGAGGGTGTCGAACTATGAGCATGAGCGGCGCCCATGACGTGAGAGGTTGTGATCGGAACGGGGGGCACTTCCGCACCTGCAACCGGCCTTGAGGCTGGAGAGGCGGGCGGTGTCGTGGTTGCGCTGGTTTTCCTGGGCGGCTTGGCCATAGGTATCTTCCTGAATAAAGGGGGTAGCCATCAGATAGCGAGGCGGTCGGTTTTACGGTGTCATGCGCGCCGCAGAACAAACCGCGCGCCGGACACCGGTTTTCAACGCACTGCCTGAAGGTCAGAGCAGCGCCAGGCAATGTTGCTTCAGCGCCATCAGTTGCTCGGCGGTCACCGGCGGGTCGGCCTGAAGGGCGAACTGCAATAAATCCTGGCAAACCTCAAGCTGGTGGTCGCAACGGTTCAAGACCTGCAGCTGGGTGAACGCGAGCTTGTGCAGCGGCTCGTCTGACGTTGCCCAACTGCGGTCGCGCGGATCAAAAATCGGCTGGGCCAGAGCGTTTTCCCGGACCACGGCATTTTGTACCGCCAGGTGTCGCGCTCGCGCAGGGGTCGCCGCTAACGCGTTGGCGTAGTCGAATTCGGGATCGAAGTAGCGCGCATCAATGTGCTTGACGGAGATCGTTTCGAACTCGATGTAGACGCTGTGCACGATCCCCCCGCGGGTGATGACGTGCACCTGGTCAATCAGATCGTCTGGCTGGCTGTATTGCGGCAGATGAACAATGACGTCGCCGATGCGCAGCAGATGATCGGCGAGGCTGATCTCGACTGCGCCCAGTTGCGTCGCGTCGAGCTCCCATACGGATGAATAAGGCAACTGCGCCGGGGCGTCGGCCAGTGCGCCGGGGGTCGAGATACGCAACGTTATATTGCGCGTCAGGTGCACGAGGTAGGTGGATCCCTCGCCGACGAGGTGCTCGATTGCGCGTTGCCGCGGCAGGCTTTTCAACCCGATGCAGACGTTGCTGGCGCGCAGCTGATGCCCGGGATTGTCTGCAGGCCGATAGAAAGGGTAGGTGCCGGCGCATGGTTTGAGGGGAAGCGCGACGCTGGTTTTCCAGGCGTTGGAGGTGCTGTTGCGAAACGTTTCGTTGGCGAAAAAATCGTCGGCCATGGGCGGTTGTTCGAGCCGCCATGACACGCCGTCGTTCATGACCAGAATGATCGGCTGATTCACCGCCAGGGCCGGTCGAGTCAAGCGCTCACTGATGGCGATAGTGCCGACACTGTGAGAACTGGCGAGGTTTTTGATGAGCAATTCATGTTGGCCGAAGCGCAGGGACAGGCCGCACTCGGTATACATGATGCGGTCGAACGCCAGCTCGGGTTTGATCGTGGCGTTGTAGTACGCCTCGATGCTGGAGATTTCCTGGCTGGCGTAATCCAGGTAGACCATGCTCAGGGCTTTCGGTGAGTGCTCGGTAATGCGCAGCGTGGTGAGGCGTTCGCCTCGGGGAATGTAGTAACGCTCAAGCTTTTTCCGCGGGTCCGTCTGTTCATCTTCGTAGACAATCACCGGGCCGGCTGCGCTGCCCGGTCGGATGATCGTCACCTGCAGAGTGATCGGCCCTGGGGTGTCGAGCGTGGCGGGCAGGTCCGGTACCAAGTGGAAACCATCGCGGGTGATGAACAGCAATTTCGCATTTTGCAGCACGCGTTGCTCGCCGCGCTGTTGGTAGACATCCTTGATCCTGACGATTCGACTCAGGTCGTCATCCAGATCAAACCGCGAGGTGATGACCAGGTGTGCGCCTTCCAGCGTCCAGCTGACAATCAGTTCCTTGCGCCAGTCCAGACCGATGATGCTGTCTTGCGCGCCATCCTCGATGATCGACACATGACCGGCCACGTGAGCAATGCTGTAGGTATCGCTGCCGGCTCCTCCGTGCACTGTGGCATGAGCGCCGAACACATCGATGCGGTCATCGCCCTCGGCGGCCTGGATATCGTCGTCTCCCCACGCCTGGATAATGTTGGCTGCTTGCGTGGCGATGACTTCATTGCTGGCGCCGGCAAGGGTTGTCACATTCTCGATGCTGGTCAGGGACGTGTGCGGCTCGAGTTCTCGCTGATGGGTGGAATCGTCGAGGCTGATCACCGACATCAGCCCTGCCTTGAGGTCTACGTGGTAGCCCAGCCTGCCTGCGCCTGGTTCGGCAATGGCATCGGCCAATGACAATGTGTCGTTGCCTTCACCACCGTCGAGTGCCGATAGCCGACCCTGCGCCGAGGCGTTCTTGAGTTGATTGGCCGCGTCTTTGAACACGAACTGATCGCTGCTGTTGCCCCCGGTCAGCTTCTTGGTGCCGCTCCTGTAATGAAACACGTTGGGTTTGTGTTCGACGCCGCGGATGTCGTCGTCGCCGCCCCCGATAAACCACAACACGCCCTTGTGCTCGCCGGCAGTGCCGAGTGACGCCCCCGGGGTTTGCTCATTTACCCCGCCACGGGCGTCCAGCGTGTCATCGGTGTCATGAATTTGCACACGGCTGACCGTGGCGTCTTCCATGGTTTCCCGCGACCAGTTGTAGAAGCGGATTTGCACCGGGTTCGATTCCGCGACAAAGCTGCCATCGACCACGGCTTCAATCTGCTCTTTGAGCGTTCCGTCGAGCAGTCGTCGCGCGGTGGTTTGCAGCAACCTCGCATGCTCAGCCGTTGCCTTGGCGAGGTCATAACGATTCTGCACCGCGGTGTCGGGGTCGACGCCCCAGAAGGCAAACCAGCCGGTGCGCAGTCGCTCATGGGTGGTGAGTTCGATGTAGTCATCAATGTCATCCACGGCGCGCACTCCGGCCCACACGCGGGCACCGGCCACCAGAAACAGCCCGGCCAGAAGACCCACCGGGCCTGCCGCGGAGAAACCTGCCAACGCCGCGAAGCCCAGCAGCACGGTCATGGCGGCGCTGGTGACGCTCAGGCCGGCCTCGACGTAGTGGTCAACCGCTTGCTTGCCGGTGGCCTTGGACGCTGCATCAAAAGCGTCGACGGCGGCGATGATGTCGAAGGGCAGGGTCAGGACGCTGGCGAGCAATCCGGCCGAGCGTCCGAGCCGTACGCCGATCCGCGTGTGGGCGAAGCCTTTGCAGGCGCTGCGACTGGCTTGAATCATCAGCGTTGCTTTTTTGGCCACGGACACTTCAACCACCATTGAAGCCAGCTCACCGGCGACGCTGGCACCGTTGAATATCGTTTCGTATTCATTTTTGTTGCGGATGGCGTCATGCAGGCCGCGCAGGCCGCTGTAGACGCCAAATGACTGCAGCCCCATGCCCATGCTGGCCATGCCCGCACTCTTCGCGTGATTGACCCAGCCGGACAGGCGTCCGGACGCTTGTCCGGGCAGTTGCGTGTCGCCGATATCGAGCCGTTGCGCAGCGTTCAACAGCTTGCCCAGCGCATGGCGGTATTTGCGCGGATCAGCGAGCGACGGATCGGTTTCCCTGAGCATCGCCGGGGCAGTCAGGGGGCGCATGCTCGCCAGTTCGAACAGCAGCGAAGGCAGCAAATAATCGTCTGCGCCCGTGGTCAATTTCATCTGCGCTTCGATGGCTATCGGGTCTAACTGGAGCTGGTTCAAGAAGGATTGTTTCGGCTCTCGGAAAAAAGTGTTTTTTCCGTTCAGCTGTTCTCCTAGCAGGGTGGCGCCCAGAGCGTCGAGGGATGTCCGGGTGACGGAATAAGGGCCGATGTGTAGCGGGCCGAAGAGCTCGTCGACGATGCGCAACTGCGAGGCTTTGCTGTTGCGCCTGGCCTGCGCAGGCGTGCTCTCGGTGGCGCTGATGTCGAGTGTCGACGGCGTTTTCTGATTGGCGCGCAGGCCAATGTCGGTGACGACGACGGCGTCATCCAGATGGATATTCGTGGAAGACTGAGTGCTAGGCAATTTGAGCATCCTTGTTCATTTTTGCTGGCTGTTGATCGGTCGTTGAAAAAAAGGCAGGGCGGGCGCGCAGCCTTGCAGCGCAGGGGCACGCTGCCAGGCTGGCGTCGCTTACGGATTTCAGCGCTCTCGGATAATGAACACGGACTCAGGCTTCGACCTGACGTTGAGCACGCCGCCCAGAAGCCAGATCAGCTGATTCTTCGCATGGGCCGCCTGTACTGCGGCATACGCTGGCTGGCCAATGCTGGCGGGCAGGACCGGGTCCAGCAATTCGGTGCCGGCCTGGGTATGAAGGGCAATGGCATTCCCCTCGACCACCCCCAGTTTCAAGATGAACACGTCATCGGTGGCTGGACCGCGAAACACCAGCGTGGGCCGTTGATGGTGAGGCGTCAGCGGGAAGACGTCATAACCGGCACGCACCAGCAGGCCACCGGTCAACTGCTTCAAGGCCTGGTTGGAAAGGGTCCTGAGGTAGTAACTCCAGTCTTCGGGAAAACGCTGCGGATCAAAGGTCAGGCCATGCAGTGGCGCGTCCGGCGCGGCGGTCAGCGGTAGCAAGGTTCGCCCGTTATGTTCGACACGCGGGGCCTCTCGCAACATGAGCATGGGATCGCCGAGTGGCGGCACGCCGGAGGTGGCTCGCCAGTTCCACTGCGTCAGTACCTGATAAATATGGTGCAGGCCGGTGGAAGTGATTTGAGCGGAATTGTCAGCGCGTTCGAACAGGGTATTGGCGACCGTCTGTGCCGTCCCTTCGGAGAAATCGGTGAAGCGCTCGGCGACTGATTGCGACAAGGGTTTGTGGAAAAGCTTCTGCGCCGGTCGCACTTCCAGCGGGTCGTTGCTGTAGCGGTAGATGGCTGCCGGCTGGAGGGCCGGCGTCGCTCGCATTACGCGCTCGAATTCGTCGAATCGGCTGATTGGAGATTCGGGGTTTTGCAAAAAAATCATTCGGGGCAAGCGATTGGCAGCCGAGCCTGGTGGCACGATCGCGTAGTCAAATCCGCCCAGCTTTGTGGACGGGCCTGGAGGCGGGCCGTCGTAATGTCCCCACTGCATCCAGTAATAAGGACTTTCAACGGTCTCTCGGGATACTCGCGGTGCGGTGTCCAAGCCTTCAGCCGGTCCGGATGGCTCGGCACTCTCCTCCAGCCGGGGTCGTTTAGCCGGGCGGGTGCCGGTGTCTGTATCAGTGTCGGGCGACTCGTGGATATACAGTCGCGGGCTCTGCGGGGACGATTGCCGTTCGGGGATTCGCCGCCAAAGATCCGTGCCGGGGATGCGCTCCACCGACGGGCCCGAGGCAAACCGCTCGTTGAAGTCGCTGGCCTGATATTCGCCGTCGCTGTTCTTGCGGATCAGCACCGTACCTTCGTCCGCAATATCTGCGTAGGTCCTGCCGGTTTTGTCGTAACGAAGGCCATCCTGCGGCCGTGCGGGCTCCAGCAGTTTCGCCAGTTCGGGGGATAGAAATTCGAACGCTGGCGCAATTTCGCGAGGCGGTGTCTGCGCGGCTTTTCTTACCCAGCCAGGACGCTCGATGCGCCAATGCGGTTCACCGTCGATCCTGGCCAGAATCGGCCCTGGCACGCCGGGCACGAAGGGGAAGGGCACCTGATATTCGCCTTGGCTGTTGCGCTCGACCATTGTCTTGCCCAGGCCTTTCAAATCGGCAAACAGGGTGCCGTCGTTGCTGGTGAACAACCCTGAATTGCCTCTGAATGGAACCAGTTCGTCGAGGCGCTCTTTCGGCCACGTGATCATATTGATCGCCGATTCGACGGTGAGGGTCGCAGCTCGCGCAGGCGATCCCGGAATGTCCGTGATGATGACCGCTGAAGAGTGTGGTGTTTCAATCAGAGTGTCAGGGCTGGCGCGTCGGGCAGCATCAGCATCGGGAGTATTGATAGATAAGTCCGCAAGCTGATTGTGAGCGCGGGTAGCGGCGTTTGAACTGTTCGCCGCTTTACTTGCGCTGGAAGTATTGTCGATGTTTGAGGTGTTGATTTTTTTCGTCGGCTTTAACATTTATACACTTCGGGTTTAATTATTAATGTTGGTTGATAAACAGGTTTGTAGTGTTTGGCGCGCAGGGCGACCACGACACATCGCAACGGGCGTGCGTCGGGTGTTATGCGGTTTGGTAGCGGCGATCGGTCGGGCTGCGCTGGAATACAGGCCGGCCGAGAGCGCTAGGGACAGGGGGATACGGGCGAGCAAATGTCGGCGGCCAAACAAGCGTTGGTTGCCGGGATTTCGGAGTTGGTTTTAATCGTGCGGATGTGTAGACGCTGGGCCATATAGAACTTCCTTGTTCTGGCGTTGATGGTCAGTTGCGCGGCTATATTAGAGAGGGAGTTTGATGGGTGTATATCGAAGTGTTGTTGCCTGGTGTTGCAAATTGCGCGGGATGAAATGATGTAACTTTTTAAACTGATTTAGTTTGATTCATTCACGGTTGTCACTGCTGCAATCCGTGCACACGGATCAACAGCAGTGCCAAACCCGTCACCCGATTGCCGTTCTCAGGAATGGCTGCCAAGCAGGGACGCCGCGCCCGCTCCGCCAAACAATCCTGCGCTGATCCGGTTGAACCAGCTCTGTCCCTTGCCGCTGCGCAGGTATCGAGCTGCACCGTGGGCACTCAATCCGTAGGCCAATTTGCACAGCAGATCCAGCACCGTCCAGGTCGCGATCATGACCAGCAGTTGCGGGAGAAACGCTTGCTCGGCGCTGAGGAACTGCGGGAGGAAGGCCGCAAAGAACAGAATGTCTTTCGGGTTGCTGGCGCCCAGTACGAAGGCGCGACCGAACAAGGCGCGGAATCTGGGAACCGGCGCGGCTTGCGGCACTTCGGTGGCCACCGAGGGCTGACGCGATTGCTGCCAGCTCTGCCAGGCGAGGTAGAACAGATAGATCGCGCCGACGATTTTCAGCGCGCTGAAAAGTTTTTCCGATGCCAGCAGCAGGGCGCCCAGACCCAGCGCAGAAGCACTGAGCAAACAGATCGAGGCAAACACGCCGCCGAGAAACGCCGGGTAGGAACGACGCAAACCGTAATTCAGGCTGTTGCTGATCATCAGCAACGACAGTGGCCCCGGAATAAGGATCACCACCAGCGCAGCGCCGCTGAACAGCAGCCAGGTTTCCAGACTCATCATTTGCTCCTTTTTGTTGTATTCACGAATGTGCAAAAGCCCCACCCGCGAGGGTGAGGCCGTTTTGAAGCCTGAACCGCGTGCCGCTTACAGGAAGATGAACTTGGCGAAGAAGATCGCGCAGAGCACCCACAGGCTGACGGAGATTTCCTTGAACTTGCCGGTGCCGGCCTTCAGCGCCACATAGGTGATGAAGCCCAGCGCAATACCATCGGCGACCGAAAACGTCAGCGGCATCATGATCGCGGTGACGATGGCCGGAATGGCATCGGTGGCTTCATCCCACTCGATGTGGGCCATGCTGCCCATCATCAGCATTGCAACGTAGATCAGTGCACCGGCGGTGGCGTAGGCGGGAATCATGCCGGCCAGCGGTGCAAAAAACATCGCCGCTATAAATAGCACACCTACGGTGACGGCGGTAAGACCAGTCCGACCACCAGCGGCCACGCCAGCGGCACTTTCCACATAACTGGTGACGGGCGGAACACCCACCACGGCGCCGAATACGCTGGAAGCACTGTCGGCTTTCATGGCACGGGAGAGGTTTTCGATGCGGCCGTCAGCGTTCACCAGATTGGCACGCTGGGCAACACCCATCAGAGTGCCGGCGGTGTCAAACATGTGCACGAAGAGGAAAGCGAGGACCACGCTGATCATGCTGACGTTGAATACACCGGCCACATTCATCGCCATCCAGGTCGGTGCCAGGCTTGGCGGGGCGGACATGATGCCTTGATAGTGCACAAGGCCCAGGCCCCAACCGGCCAAGGTGACGGTGATGATGCTGATGAGGATCGCGCCAAATACGCGGTGGTAGCTGAGAATTGCGATCATCAGGAAACAGACCGCGGCGAGCAGTGGGCCAGCTTCATGCAGGGAGCCCAGTTTGAGCAGAGTCGCCGGGCTATCGACAACGATGCCAGCGGTTTTCAAACCGATCAGCCCGAGAAACAAACCGACACCGGCGCCCATCGCGTGGCGCAGGCTGACCGGAATGCTGTTGAGCAGCCATTCGCGAATTCGCGAGAAGGTCAGAATCATGAACAACACACCCGAGACAAACACCGCACCGAGGGCGGTTTCCCAGTTGTAGCCCATGGTGCCGACCACGGTGTAAGTGAAAAATGCGTTGAGGCCCATGCCCGGTGCCAGACCCACCGGCCAGTTGGCATACAGGCCCATTAGCAGGCAGCCCAGTGCAGCGGCGATACAGGTGGCGACGAAGGCGGCGCCGTGGTCAATCCCGGCATCGGCCATGATGTTGGGGTTGACGAAAATGATGTAAGCCATGGTGATGAAGGTTGTCAGACCGGCAATCAGCTCGGTCTTCACCGTGGTGCCATGCAAGCTGAGTTTAAACAGGCGCTCAAGCAAGCCATTGCGTAACGGCGGCGAGAGATCCAGCGTCGATGCTTCGGATTTGCGGCTTTCCACAGCGAGTACTCCTCAAGAGTTTTATTGTTATTTCCAGGGCCGGACCCATGAGGGGTGGCAGCGACCCTTTGAGGCATACGCGAATTTGTTGACCATGCGGTCAGGAACTCGCACGCTGTGGATTATGCTTTTGTGTACAAATAAAGCAAATATTGTTTTTGATTTTGTTTACGAGAAGTCCGTCGATAGGGATATATCGACTTTTTCGACCTCATCGCAGGCAAGTCAGCTCCCGCGATGATCGGGGTTTACACAAATGTGCAAACGACTCCAACCCTGTGGGAGCTGGCTTGCCAGCGATGAGGCCAGAACAGTCAATCGAAAGCCGCCCGACTGTCCCCCAACGCCAGATTCACCGCCAACCAGCCATTCACCGCAGCCTCCCCAGCCTCGGCAAACACCCGCTCCAGTAACTTCACCTGCTCACGCCGTAACGCCTGTTCAAACTTCGCGCCTTCGGCGGTCAACGCCAGCAGGCGCTTACGCTTATCCGTCTCGGACGCGACGCTGTCCACCAGGTGCATTTCCTGCAACTGGCGCAACGGCATGTTCAGCGCCTGCTTGCTCACGCCCAGCAAGGCCAGCAGTTCCTTGACGCTCAGATTCGGGTAGCGGGCGATGAAAAACACAATGCGCTGATGCACCCGTGACAAGCCTCGGCGCTCGAGCATTTCGTCAGCCTTGGCGGTGAACGCCTGATAACCGAAAAAAAACGCTTCCATGGCCTGCTGCTGACTGCTGGGGTTTTTAAGGTCAATCATGTTGACGTACTCGCTCAAGCTGTCGTAGTTTCAGTCAACAAGTTTGACTCATTTTTCACACGCCTTGCTACCGGTGACCTCCATGGTTTTTTCCGAACGTGTCTCGCGCCTTAAAAGTTCTCTGATCCGTGAAATCCTCGCCGCAGCCCAGCGCCCGGAAGTGATGTCGTTCGCCGGCGGCCTGCCGGCAGAAGCGATGTTGCCGAAAGTCGAATGGGCCGACATGCCCCTGTCGCTCGGTCAGTACGGTATGAGCGAGGGAGAGCCAGCATTGCGTGAAGCCTTGGCGGCAGAGGCGAGGGCGTTGGGGCTGGCTTGCGACGCAAGTCAGGTGCTGGTGGTCAGCGGCTCACAGCAAACGCTGGATCTGGCGGCAAAGCTGTACATCGACAAAGGCACCGAGATTCTGCTGGAGGCGCCGACTTACCTGGCGGCATTGCAGATCTTCCAGCTGTTCGGCGCTGATTGCCTGACTGTGCAGCAGGAGGCCGACGGCCCGAACCTTGCGCAACTGCGCACTCGCCTGGAACAGCATCGTCCGGCGTTCATCTACCTGATCCCGACGTTCCAGAACCCGTCTGCCGTGCGCTACAGCGAAGCCAAACGCGCAGCGGTCGCCGCTTTGCTCGACGAATTCGGCGTGACCCTGATCGAAGACGAGCCGTACCGCGAACTGACGTTCGACGGCGGCAGCGCCAAGCCGATCGCCGCACGCCTGAAGACCTCCAGCTGGATCTACACCGGCACCGTGTCGAAAACGCTCCTGCCGGGTTTGCGCGTCGGCTACCTGATCGCCAGCCCCGACCTGTTCCCGCATCTGCTCAAGCTCAAGCAATCAGCGGACCTGCACACCAATCGCATCGGCCAGTGGCAGGCGTTGCAGTGGATCGGCAGCGAGAAATATCAGCAGCATTTAAGTGAGTTGCGCGGCTTCTACCGTGAGCGTCGCGATGGCTTTCAAGCGGCGCTGCAAATGCACTTTGCCGATCTGGCCGACTGGGATGTGCCGCAGGGTGGGCTGTTTTTCTGGCTGACGTTGAAACAGCCGCTGGACACGCGCACGTTGCTCAACCAAGCGTTAGCCAATGATGTGGCGTTTATGCCGGGCGAGCCGTTCTTCCCGGAGCCGGACAACCATCATGGGCATTTGCGCTTGAATTTCAGCCACATCGATCCGGCGCGACTGGATGAAGGGCTGAAGCGATTGGCGGCGGTGGTGCGCCAGGCGCAGATAGAAAAAGCGGCCTGAAAAACAAATAAACCGGCTCGAGGGCCGGTTTATTTTTGTCTGAAGTTTGCGGTGTCTTAACTTGCCCCATCGCTGGCAAGCCAGCTCCCACAGTGATACGTGGCGTTCACAGAACCTGTGGGAGCTGGCTTGCCAGCGATGAGGCCATCAGCGACACCAAAATCCATCAGACCGCTGCAAACCGCTTGTCCAGATAATCAATAATCACTTTGGACTCATACATCCAGGTCGTCTGCCCATTCTCTTCAATGCGCAGGCACGGCACTTTGATCCGGCCGCCCTGTTCCAGCAGCGTCTGGCGATCCTGCTCGTTGTTCTTCGCATCCTTCAACGCCACCGGCACGTTCAAACGACGCAGGGTGCGACGGGTTTTTACACAGAACGGGCAGGCGTGGAATTGATACAGGGTCAGGTCTTTGGCCGCCGCATCGACTTGCGCCTGAGCAGCGGCAGGGCGCTGTTTCTTGCCTGGACGGGTGATGAAGTCGACGAAAATAACCAGTTGGCCGAGGCCGACACGAAGCGCTTTGACGAACACGTTGAAAGCCTCACGGTGCACATAGAGAAAGGCGCGCAGCTTACCCGATTTTTCACGGGCGAAAAAAAACCGGCGATCAACGCCGGTTTTTTTGTGTGACGAATTACTTGATCAGGCTGAGGAATTCGCTGCGAGTCGCTGCGTTTTCACGGAACTCACCGAGCATCACCGAAGTGATCATCGACGAATTCTGTTTCTCGACACCGCGCATCATCATGCACATGTGCTTGGCCTCGATCACCACTGCAACGCCCAGGGCGCCTGTGACTTGCTGCACCGCGTCGGCGATCTGGCGGCTGAGGTTTTCCTGAATCTGCAGGCGACGGGCGTACATGTCGACAATGCGCGCAACCTTCGACAGGCCCAGCACTTTGCCGCTCGGGATATACGCGACGTGAGCCTTGCCGATAAACGGCAGCAAGTGATGTTCGCACAGCGAGTACAACTCGATGTCCTTGACCAGCACCATTTCGCTGTTGTCGGAGCTGAAGAGGGCACCGTTGGTGACCTCTTCAAGCGTCTGTTCGTAACCGCGGCAGAGGTACTGCATGGCTTTGGCGGCACGCTTTGGCGTGTCGAGCAGGCCCTCGCGGGAGACGTCCTCGCCCAATTGGCCGAGAATCGCGGTGTAATTCTGTTCCAGGGACATGAAACTACCTGTGGGGATTTTCGCAAAGAGCAAGGGTACGGTGGCGGACACGCCCCTGCAAGTTCGGTGTAACGCGATTATTCGTCGCGGCCTTCCATCATGGTGCGTTTGAGCATCACGTAAACCGCGCCGGCGCCGCCATGTTTGGCCTGGCACGAGCAGAAACCCAGCACTTGCGCGTGCTGGCGCAACCAGGTGTTGACGTGGCTTTTGATCATCGGCCGCTTGCCGTCCAGCCGCACAGCCTTGCCGTGGGTGACGCGCACGCAGCGAATTTCGAATTTGGTCGCCTCGGCGACAAACGCCCATAGGGTTTCCCGGGCCTTTTCCACGTTCATGCCGTGCAGGTCGAGGCTGCCTTCGAACGGGATCTGCCCGATCTTGAGCTTGCGCATCTGACTTTCCTGAACCCCGTCCCGGGACCACATCAACTCGTCTTCCGGACCTACATCGATCACGAACTGATCCGACAGACCGTCAACGGTCGCCTGGTCGGTGCGCACGGTAGCCGACTGGCGCAGCTTGGCGATCTGTGCGCGGTCAGTCTTGGGTTTGCCGGTGTCGGCGCGATCGTGCTTGATCGGCTTGACGCCGCGCAGCTCGTTTTTGAACAGGGAAAAATCGTCGTCTTGCATGTCAGCCTCCGCGAAGGGCGGCCAGTTTACCCAAGTCGAAACAAAACGGCCCGGCAAAAAGCCAGGCCGTCGATCAGTCGTGTTTTTTCATCAGGTGCGGGGACATGTTCAGTTCCCTCGATTGCCGTGCGCGACGGCGGCAGCGACGCCACAGGGCGACACCGAAATACAGAAACAGCAAACCGACCGCCAGAATGATCGCCGAGCCCATGGGCGTGGCGTTCAAGTCACCGAGCGCCGGCGGGCGTCCCAGCAGGCTGGCAGCACCGGCCATCGCCAGCAGCACGCCAAACGTCGCCAGAATGGCGGCGAATGCTGCACCGAAACGAAAACGCCAGTTGCTTTGGCCCTTGGGCCGCAAGCGGCGTGCGTCAAATCCATCGGATAACTTCATTCCGACCTTCCTCAATGGGTATCGGCCCTTCGACCGGGAGTTGACCGGGTTGTTCCTGAGGCTATGGCATTTGCGGCAAATGAGAGGCTTTTGCGGATGAGCGGCGGCATGAACCGCTCATCAAGCGGCGATCAGATCAGGTCTTGAGTCAAGGCGAGGGTGGCGAAGTTGTCGGCCATGATCGCCATTTCCGCCTCCTGCACGCGTTCGGCGCTCAGTACACGGCCCTTGAAGGGCAAGTCACGGGTGGCGCAGGCATCTTCAACCAGGGTGCAGCGGAAACCCAGGTTCTTCGCTGCACGCACGGTGGTACTGACGCTGGAATGGCTCATGAAGCCGCAAACGATCAGGTCCAGCGAGCCAAGGTTTTGCAGGCGATCGAGCAATTCGGTGCCGTGAAATGCGCTCGGCAGCAGTTTGCCGATGATGGTTTCGTCACCTTGCGGCTCAAGGCCGGGGATGAATTCGCCGCGTTCGCCTTGCGGGTCGAACAGGCCACCAACGGTGCCAAGGTGGCGCACGTGCACGATAGGCCGACCGGCTGCACGGGCGGCGGCGACCACTTGTTTGATGTTTGCGACGGCCGCGTCCATGCCGCTCAGGGCCAGCGGGCCACTGAGATATTCTTTCTGGGCATCGATGATGACCACGGTCGCATGGCTCAGTGTGGCCGCTGCGTAACCGCGACCGCTGAGTTGAAACATCGTTTTTGGAACGGACATTCTGGGGCTCCTTGGGGTGGGGCTTTTGCGGCATTGTCCTCTGGCTGAGCGGTTCTGTGAATCGCTACCATCGTAGGCACCGTCGTTATTGGCCTGCAGCCTTGTCAAGTTACACGTTCTGTTCAATAGCTGATAAGAAAAACAGAACAGTCCTACGGTCGGCCCGGTGTTTTTCCTGCGTCGTCGCGAGGCGTTTTGGCTGGTAGAATCCCCAGTCGTTTTTTCTGGAGTTCTGCCCCGTGATCACTTCCCGACTTCGTACCCTGCGCGACCATATCCGTTGGGCCGTCAGCCGCTTCCATGGGGAGGATCTGTTTTTCGGCCATGGCACCGACAACGCGTGGGATGAAGCCCGCCAGTTGGTGCTGGGCGCTTTGCACCTGCCGTGGGAAATCGCCGACAGCTATCTGGACTGCGCGCTGGAGGACGATGAACTGGTTAATCTGCAACGCCTGCTCAAACGCCGCATCGAAGAACGCATTCCAACCGCATACCTGTTGGGTGAAGCGTGGTTCTGCGGCATGTCCTTCATTGTCGATGAGCGTGTGTTGATTCCGCGTTCGCCGATTGGCGAGCTGATCGAAAACCGTTTTGCGCCGTGGTTCGGCGACGAGCCGGCGCGAATTCTTGACCTGTGCACCGGTTCCGGTTGCATCGGTATCGCTTGCGCTTACGAGTTCCAGAACGCTGAAGTCGTGCTGGCAGACCTGTCGTTCGAAGCGCTGGAGGTGGCCAATCAGAACATCGAGCGTCACGGCGTCGATGAGCGCGTGTACACGGTGCAGGGCGATGGCTTTGATGGATTGCCGGGTCAGCGTTTCGACCTGATCGTGTCGAACCCGCCTTACGTGGATGCCGAAGATTTCGCCGACATGCCGGACGAATATCAACACGAACCGGAGTTGGGCCTGGCCTGCGGTGATGACGGTCTGAACCTGGTACGACGGATGCTCGCCGAAGCGGCGGATCATTTGACCGAGAAGGGTTTGCTGATTGTTGAAGTCGGCAATAGCCAGGTGCACGTTGAGGCGCTGTACCCGGAAGTCGATTTTGCCTGGCTGGAATTCGCGCGCGGCGGGCATGGCGTGTTCATGCTGACCGCGGAGCAGTGCCGCGATCATCAGGCGCTGTTCGCTTCCCGCGTTTAACCCGCTAAAAGCTTCCCGAGCAGGCTCGCTCCCACCTTTGGAATGCATTTTCCTGTGGGAGCGAGCCTGCTCGCGAATGGCCGCACCGCGGTATCAAGCCATCAGCGATGTGTCGCAATCCAGATCAACAACCCCGCCTGAAACACCGCAAACGCCACCAGACAAGTAATGGTGAACCGCAGCCCGGCGTCTTCGCGCTTGAACTTGCTGACCTTGTCTTCCTGCTTTTTGAGCTTCACTTCCTGCTCGGCCAGATTCTGCTCAGCCTGTTGAAGCATCTGCGCCGCTTCAAGAATTTCGACGACTTGCAGCTTTTCGCTGTTCCAGTCACCGAGCAAGTCTGCGACCTGCAACTCCTTGACGCTGCCCTTCAAATGCTGCGCATCGGCGTACGCCACGTCAAAACCATGCACGCGCAGGAAATGATCGCGACGCAGGCGAGTGTCCTCGTTCAACGCGTCCTTGTTGTTCAAGTCCATGCCATCGACGGTGTAGGTGGGCCAGCGTTTTTTCGCCCAGTTGATGCCTTGCGCAGCGACGAAACGGCCGATGCCACGGTTCAACGGTTCGATCTGCAAGCCGCTGTCCGGGCCAAAATGCACACGCTTGGTGGTGTGATTGACCCATACGTCGAGGTGATTCTGTTCTTTGCGCACGCGCTGGCCAGGCAGTTTGATCGCCATGCGCATCAGGCTTTGCTCTTTGCTGTTGCGCTCGGCGTAACCGAATTCGACAAAGCGCAGCGGCCGGCCACCGGTGTGGCGATCAGTCTGTAGCGGGGCCAGGCGGAGCATCTTGTGGTGCTCGGCGTGGACATCCGCCCACGGCAGCTCGACCGCTGGCGGTACGTCTTTTTCAGCGGTGGTGTCGGGTGAAGTCTGCGTATCAGTCATAACGGCGAGATCCTGTCCAAGCCCTGCTTGTCCCCAGCGATTGCGCTGGCGACAAAGGCTTATCGGCCGTTTTCTGCAGGACTGGAGGGGTATCAGGCTGGAAAACTGCCTGAAACGCCCCCCAGTTGAGGCTTAACGGGCGCGAAGTCCGTCAATAAAGTCGATGATTTGCGAGCCGAGTTCTGCCGCCAGTGGCAAATTCGGGTCCTTGTAGGAGGCCAGTTGGCGCTTCATGTCGTTGTGCACGATGCGCAAGACATGGTTCATGCCTTCGATCACCACCAGTTTGGCGTCCGGTTTGGCAGCCTTGAGCAATTTCGCGTCTTCGGTACCGACCTGCATGTCATTGCTGCCCTGGACAATCAGCGCCGGCATTGGCAATTGCGCGAACGCTTTCGCGGGATCCTGACGGAACAGCGAAATCAGATACGGCTGCACGCTCGGACGGAATATCACTTGCAGTTGTGCCGGTACGTTGTCATCGACGTGACCGGCCTTGAGGCTGTCGAGCAGTTCATTGCTGCGCATCATCAGGGGCGGCGGCAGGCTGCGGGCCAGCTGTTCACGAATCACCTGATCGACCGGGCGGGCACTGCCGGACAAGGAAATCACCGCTGCCGCGTCTACCTTTGGCGCAGCGAGGGTGGCGATCAGCGCGCCTTCACTGTGACCGAGCAGAATCAGTTGACCGAAACGCGGATCCGCCTTGAGCTTTTGTCCCCACGCCACCGCGTCGGCCGCGTAGGCCTCGACTGACAGATTGCGCTCATCCGGGGTCGCGGCCAGGCTCGCGGCCACGCCGCGCTTGTCGTAACGCACGCTGGCGATGTTGTGTTTCGCCAGCACCCATGCCAGCCGTTTGAGACTGTCGTTGCGCCCGCCGTCGGGGTTGTTTCCGTCACGATCCGTAGGACCTGAGCCAGAAATGATCAGGACAACCGGTACAGGCTTGTCGGATTTTGGCAGCAACAGCGAGCCGAAAAGTTCGCCGCTGCCGGTGTCCAGAGACATCGGGCGCTGTAGGACAGTCGCCTGGGCAAAGCCAGTAAATAGGGTAAGACTCAAGATCAGAACTCGCAGCATCATCACGCCATCATTCGCCAAGATGCCGGTTGGACTCGCCAGCACCACTAAGGTTCGAGGATGAACTACTCGGTTAGCCTGCGTATACTGGCGCGCATCACGAATTTGGGTTTGATTTCACGGAGCGTCCTGCATGTCCGGCAATACCTACGGCAAGTTGTTCTCTGTCACCACCGCTGGCGAAAGCCATGGTCCGGCGTTGGTCGCCATTGTCGACGGCTGCCCGCCGGGCCTGGAGATTTCTGTCGAAGACTTGCAGCGCGACCTTGATCGCCGCAAGCCCGGCACCAGCCGCCACACCACCCAGCGCCAAGAGCCCGACGAAGTCGAAATCCTTTCCGGCGTGTTCGAGGGGCGCACCACCGGTTGCTCGATTGGCCTGCTGATCCGCAACACCGACCAGAAGTCCAAGGACTACTCGGCGATCAAGGATCTGTTCCGCCCGGCCCACGCCGATTACACCTACCACCACAAATACGGCGAGCGCGATTACCGTGGCGGTGGCCGCAGCTCGGCGCGCGAAACTGCGATGCGCGTGGCGGCGGGGGCGATTGCGAAGAAATTCCTCGCCACTCAGGGCATCGTCATTCGTGGCTACATGAGTCAGCTCGGCCCGATCGAAATCCCGTTCAAGACCTGGGATTCGGTTGAGGAGAACGCTTTCTTCAGCCCCGACCCGGATAAAGTCCCCGAGCTGGAAGCCTACATGGACCAGTTGCGCCGTGATCAGGACTCGGTCGGAGCGAAAATCACCGTGGTCGCTGAAGGTGTGATGCCGGGTCTGGGCGAGCCGATTTTCGATCGTCTCGACGCCGAACTGGCCCACGCGCTGATGAGCATCAATGCGGTCAAAGGCGTGGAAATCGGCGCCGGTTTCGCCTGCGTTGCCCAGCGCGGCACCGAGCATCGTGATGAAATGACACCGCAAGGTTTCCTCAGCAACAACGCTGGCGGCATCCTCGGCGGTATCTCGTCCGGTCAGCCGATCGTTGCGCATCTGGCGTTGAAGCCAACGTCGAGCATCACCACCCCGGGCCGTTCGATTGATGTCGATGGCAACCCGGTCGATGTCATCACCAAGGGCCGTCATGACCCGTGCGTGGGGATCCGCGCCACGCCGATTGCCGAGGCGATGATGGCCATCGTGCTGATGGATCACCTGTTGCGTCACCGTGGGCAGAACGCCGATGTGCGCGTGAGCACGCCGGTGCTGCGTCAGCTTTGATGGCAGATATCAAAGCCGCTGCGGCTTGACGGGCGTGGCGGCGCTTCCTTACTGGCGGCTGTCCAGTTTTTATCTGTTCTATTTCGCCTTGCTCGGTTCGACGGCGCCGTTTCTGGCGCTGTACTTCGATCACCTCGGATTCAGCGCCGCGCGCATCGGCGAACTGGTGGCAATCCCGATGTTGATGCGCTGTGTGGCGCCGAACATCTGGGGCTGGCTGGGCGACTACACCGGCAAACGCCTGGCCATCGTACGTTTCGGCGCGGTGTGCACGTTGCTCACGTTCTCGTTGATTTTCGTCAGCAAGAGCTACGCCTGGTTGGCGATGGTCATGGCGCTGCATGCGTTCTTCTGGCACGCGGTGTTGCCGCAGTTCGAAGTCATTACGCTGGCGCATCTGCAGGGCCAGACCTCGCGTTACAGCCAGATCCGCCTGTGGGGCTCGATTGGTTTCATCATCACTGTGGTCGCTTTGGGGCGCCTGTTCGAATGGCTCAGCCTCGACATCTACCCAGCGGCGCTGGTGTTGATCATGGCCGGCATTGTCCTCAGCAGCTTGTGGGTGCCGAACGCGCAACCGGCGCAGGGCAACCGACCGGGCGGGGATGGCTTTCTCAAACAATTGCGCAGCCCCGGTGTGTTGGCGTTTTACGGCTGCGTGGCGCTGATGCAAATGAGCCATGGCCCGTATTACACGTTTTTGACTTTGCACCTGGAAAAACTCGGTTACACACGAGGCGTGATCGGCATGCTCTGGGCGGTCGGTGTGGTCGCCGAAGTGCTGATGTTCATGGCCATGAGCCGGATTCTGGCGCGGTTCTCAGTACGCCGGGTGCTGCTGGCCAGTTTTCTGCTGGCGGCCCTGCGCTGGTTACTGCTAGGTTCGTTCGCCGAGTTTCTCTGGGTGCTGCTGTTCGCACAGATTCTCCATGCGGCGACTTTCGGCAGTTTTCACGCCGCTGCCATCCAGTTCGTGCAACGTAGCTTCGGTGCGCGCCAACAGGGGCAGGGCCAGGCGCTGTATGCGGCACTGGCCGGCACCGGCGGTGCGCTGGGCGCGTTGTATTCCGGCTACAGCTGGAATGCCCTCGGGGCGACATTGACCTTTAGTATTGCCAGTCTCGCGGCGCTTGCTGCTGCCGTTATCATTGCCACACGTATGCAAGAGGACAGGCCATGAGCCTTACCCGTGAACAACTCGCCCAGCAAATCGTCGACGCCGGGCGTTTCCTTTATGGTCGCGGCTGGTCGCCGGCCACCAGCAGCAATTATTCGACGCGCCTGTCGGCCAGCGAAGCGTTGTTGACCGTGTCCGGCAAGCACAAGGGCCAGTTGGGTGTGGACGATGTGCTCGCCACCGACCTTGCCGGTAACAGCCTGGAACCGGGCAAAAAGCCGTCCGCCGAAACTCTGCTGCACACCCAGCTCTATAGTTGGCGCCCGGAGATCGGTGCGGTGCTGCACACTCACTCGGTCAATGCCACGGTGCTGTCGCGCGTGACCCCGCAAGACTTTATCGAGTTCGAAGACTACGAACTGCAGAAAGCGTTCAGCGGCATCTCGACCCATGAATCCCGGGTGCGCGTGCCGATTTTCGACAACGACCAGGACATTGCGCGCCTCGCTGCCAAGGTGCAGCCTTGGCTCGACGCCCATCCCGATTGCGTCGGTTATCTGATTCGCGGTCACGGCCTCTACACCTGGGGCGCGCAGATGAACGACGCGTTGCGCCAGATCGAAGCCTTTGAATTCCTGTTTGAATGCGAGTTGAAAACCCGCAGCGTCATGAACCGCCAGGGCTGACTTCACCCGAAGTCGCCCATTTGCCTGATGAAATGCTGTGCCCGACCGGTCTGCAAGAACCGGACGGCAAGGCCGATACCGAGGAATTGCCCCAATGAGCAGCCTGTCCGTCTATCACGTTTCCAGCCCTGACATTCCGAACAAGGTGCTGACCCATCTCGAAGACATCGCCTCGACTCTGGCCGAGCAAGGTGTGCGCTTCAACCGCTGGCAAGCCACCGCGAAGATCCAGCCCGGCGCCACGCAGGAAGAGGTGATCAGCGCTTACCAGGAGCAGATCGACAAACTGATGACTGAGCGCGGTTACGTCACCGTCGACGTCATCAGCCTTAACAGCGACCACCCGCAAAAAGCCGAACTGCGTGCCAAGTTCCTCGAAGAACACCGCCACGGCGAAGACGAAGTCAGATTTTTCGTCGCCGGCCGTGGGCTGTTTACTATGCACATCGACGATTACGTCTACGCCGTACTCTGCGAGAAGAATGACCTGATCTCGGTACCCGCCGGCACCAAGCACTGGTTCGACATGGGCGAGCATCCGCACTTTGTCGCGATTCGTCTTTTTAACAACCCGGACGGCTGGGTTGCCAATTTCACCGGCGAAGACATCGCCGGCCGATTCCCGCGTCTGGAGGACTGAGCCCATGTCGATCAAAGTCATCCTCACCGACATCGAAGGCACCACCAGCGCCGTCAGTTTCGTTTTCGACGTACTGTTTCCTTACGCGGCCAGACACCTGCCGGACTTCGTACGCCAGAACGCTGAGCGTGCCGATGTCGCAGAGCAAATCGACGCCGTACGCCGTGACAGCAACGAGCCGCAGGCCGACGTTGAACGGGTTGTTGAAATCCTTTTGAGCTGGATTGCCGAAGACCGTAAAGCTACGCCGCTTAAAGCGTTGCAAGGCATGGTCTGGGGGCAGGGTTATCAGGCCGGGCAGTTGAAAGGGCATGTTTATCCGGATGCTGTTGAAGCACTTCAACGCTGGCACGCGGCCGGTTATCAACTGTTTGTGTACTCGTCGGGCTCGATCCAGGCACAGAAGCTGATCTTCGGCTGCTCGGAAGCAGGGGATCTGACGCCGCTGTTCAGCGGATATTTCGATACCACGTCGGGACCGAAACGAGAGGCGCAGTCTTACACGAACATTCAACAGGCGATCGCGGTTGAACCTGCGCAGATCCTGTTTCTGTCGGACATCATCGAAGAGCTCGATGCCGCTCAGTCAGCGGGCCTGAAAACCTGCGGTCTGGCCCGCGATGGCGGAGAACTGGCGGGCCACGTTACCGTCGACAGCTTCACCGGCATCGAACCGGAAGCGTTCTAACGTCTACGCAAAACCCTGCATAAAGTCCGGGCACAAAAAAACAGGCCGTGAAGCGAAAGCTCCACGGCCTGTTTTGTTTAACGAGTTCTTAAGCGTTTACAGCGAGTGATACGTCGGCAGGGCAAAGCGCTGCTGGCTCTGCAGCATCGCAATTTGCGGCAACTCGCTGGCCTGTTCGGCCAGGTCACGGCGAATCGCACTGATTGCCCAGGACAGTTGGTCGCCGGCATGCAGTTGCTGATACGACAGTGCACGTTTGAACACTTTGCCGTCGGCACTACGCAGGGTCAGCAAAATCCCGCCATCGGGACGCGGCGAGGTGGTGACGTCGAAGTTGGAGAACAGGGAGGTAAATTTTTCTTGAATCAGGCTCATGTTTTTCAGCTCCGTATGCACTTGAATGGCAAGCATGCATAGGAGGTTGCAGTGATTGTGCCAGCACCGGATAAAAATAAAATCGTTATAAATCAATAGCTTAAAAATAAGATGATTTTGAGATGTCGTGCAAACTGCATGAATGGCCATCGTGCATCCTGCATTTTGCGGGATCATTGAGCAATTAACGGAACCAATCGGGCTTTTCTGAATCATCGACATCGCCGCCGCCCGGGCGGATACAAAACATTGCAAAAACCGCGTGTACAGCCTGAGAAGGGCTGACGTACTTTCAGTCTCGACCCTCGCTCGAATGCGACGGTTGCACTAGCCCGACAATAAAAAAACATCGGCCACCACGCCAAGGTCGAACGGGGAGCTTTCATGAGTCACGCGCCAAGCGACACGATTACCTGGGGCATGATGCTCCGCAAGCTGCCGATGATTGCCAAGGCCATTCCCCGAGTGGTCAAGGGCATGAAGGTCGCCAACGTCACGGATCCGACCCAAAGCTGTGGCCTTGGCTGGACGTTCGAACAAGCGACTCTGCGCAACCCCGATGGCCCGGCGCTATTGCAGGGCGAGGTTTCGTTGAACTATTCGCAGGTCAACCAGTGGGCTAATCGCATCGCCCACTATCTAAGCGAGCAGGGCATCGGCAAGGGCGATGTGGTCGCGGTTTTTATCGAGAATCGCCCGGAGTTACTGGTGACGATTCTGGCACTGGCCAAGCTCGGTGCCGTCAGCGCGCTGCTCAATACCTCGCTGACCCGTGACACGCTGATTCACAGCGTGAATCTGGTCACGCCGGTGGCGATTGTTGTCGGAGAAGAACTGCTGCCGGCGTTCGCTGCGGTGCGCGATCAGGTCTCGATTGCGCCGCAACGCAGCTGGTTTATTGCCGATCAGGACACCTGCAACCATCCGGGCATTGCGCCCGAAGGCTACGTCAACCTGATCAGCGCCAGTGTCGATGCCTCCAGTGAAAATCCGCCAAGTAGCCAACAGGTATTTTTCGACGACCCGTGTTTCTACATCTACACCTCCGGCACCACCGGCCTGCCAAAGGCCGGGGTGTTCAAGCATGGTCGCTGGATGCGCAGTTCGACCAGCTTCGGCATGATCGCGCTGAACATGCGCCCCGACGATGTCGTCTATTGCACCTTGCCGCTGTACCACGCCACGGGTCTGTGTGTGTGCTGGGGCTCGGCGATCAATGGCGCATCGGGTTTTGCGATACGCCGTAAATTCAGTGCCAGTCAGTTTTGGAGCGACGTGCGCCGCTATCGCGCGACCACCATTGGTTACGTCGGTGAGTTGTGCCGCTATCTCGTCGATCAACCGGCCAGCGCCGACGACAACCGTCACGGCGTGCGCAAGATGATCGGCAACGGCTTGCGCCCCGGCGCCTGGGCCGAGTTCAAGACACGCTTTGCCGTCGAGCACATCTGCGAGCTGTATGCGGCGAGCGACGGCAATATCGGGTTCACCAATATTCTCAACTTCGACAACACCATCGGTTTTTCGCTGATGGCCTGGGAACTGGTGGCTTACGACCATGACAGCGGCCAGCCGGTGCGCAGTGCTGACGGTTTCATGCGCAAGGTCGGCAAGGGCGAGCAGGGCTTGTTGTTGGCGCGGATCGACGAAAAGGCGCCACTGGACGGTTATACCGATCCGCAGAAGACCGCCAAGGTTGTGCTGCACGATGTGTTTAGCAAAGGCGATCGCTTTTTCAACACCGGCGACCTGCTGCGCAACATCGGTTTCGGTCATGCCCAGTTTGTTGATCGCCTCGGCGACACCTACCGCTGGAAGGGCGAAAACGTCTCGACCACAGAAGTCGAAAACCTGCTGCTGCAACATCCGCAGATTTGCGAAGCAGTGGCGTATGGCGTGGAAATCCACAACACCAACGGCCGCGCCGGAATGGCGGCGATTACCCCGGCTGAATCCTTGGCGACGCTGGATTTCGCCGAATTGCTGGCATTCGCACGGCAACGCCTGCCGGCCTATGCGGTGCCGTTGTTTCTGCGGGTGAAGGTGAAAATGGAAACCACCGGCACCTTCAAATATCAGAAAACGCGCCTGAAAAACGAAGGCTTCGACCCTGGCCAGACAGGCGATGATCCGATTTTCGCCTGGCTACCCGGCACGCAAACCTACGTGCAGGTTACCGATGAAGTGTTGGCTGAAATCCATCAGGGCAAACATCGTTATTGATTCTGGCTATGGGCAATTTTCAGAAAAAGGGGGTGACAGCTATCGTCAGGCTCGGGAAACTGTCGACTTTCCGATAGACCGAAGTGGAGTTGCCCCATGTCCGACCAAAGCCGCCAGATGACCCCTGAGGAAGCTGCCGAATTCACCGAGCAGGTTTTCAACAAGGCGCGCGACGGTGATGCACTGATGCTCGATCGACTGGTCAGCGCCGGTCTGCCGGTGAACCTGAAAAACAGCAAGGGCGATACCTTGCTGATGCTTGCCAGCTATTACGGCCATGTCGATGCCGTGCAGGTGCTGCTTAAACACAAGGCTGATCCCGAGTTGCGCAATGCCAACGGCCAGAGCCCGATTGCGGGTGCGGCGTTCAAGGGCGATCTTGCGGTGGTCAAGGCACTGGTTGAAGCCGGTGCGGAAATCGAAGGCTCGTCCTTTGATGGCCGGACTGCACTGATGATGGCGGCGATGTTCAACCGTGTTGAAATCGTTGACTACCTGATCAGCAAGGGCGCCGACCCGAAAGCCAAGGATGCCAATGGCGTTACTGCGCTCGACGCTGCCCGGACCATGGGTGCAGTGGATACCACGGTGCAGCTGGAAAAATTGCTGGGCTGACGATCTTTTACTTTGTGCGCTATCCTCCGCGCCCTCAAAAACCATCTCGCCACAGGATCCGCCCTCATGAAAGCCGCGCTCGTCGAACTCATCAGCAAAATCAGCTCCGGCTGCATGGGCGAGGACGAGATCCTGAAGGTGGCCGACGAAGCCGCGCAGGCCTACGCCGATGCCGATGCTTTTCTGGCTGCCAACCCGGACATCAACTACGACGACACTTTCCCGATCGCACTGGGTGAGTGGGTTGTGGTCGGCAGCCTGCCGGAGACCGTGTTGTTCCAGGCTGACACCTACGTCGACCTGTTCGCTCAGATCGTCGCCTCGTTCGGCCCGACCGTGGACTTCAACCTCAAGCCCAAGCAACTGGCCAAAACCGAAGCGCTGACCGCCCTTAACCGCATTCAGGTGCAGATGAGCAGCCTGAACAAGGAAAACGGCGGTTACACGCTGATGAACTTCAGCCAGTTGCTCGATGATGAGTTGCAAGTGGTGCTGGTCTACGGGAATGACGTGCCGCGAGTCCTCGAGTTGTGTGCACAAATTGGCATCGCCGCTGCGCCTTCGCTGGAAGCCTTGAAGGTCGCCGTTCACGTTTGAGCACAATAAAAGGGAACCCTGCACGCGACCGTCTATCCTAAAAGTGCATGCCACTATTCTGGAGCGACACCATGGGTTCCACGTTCAACGGTCTGATTGGCCTGATCATTCTTGCGCTCGATATCTGGGCCATCATCAATGTGCTGAAAAGCGGCGTCTCCACCGGGATGAAAATCGTCTGGGTGCTGCTGATCATCCTCCTGCCAGTGCTTGGCCTGATCATCTGGGCAATCGCAGGGCCGCGGGGCAACGTCCGCATCTGACCGCTACATTCGAAACCATCCCGAACCTTGTGGGAGCTGGCAAGCCAGCTCCCACAAGGTTCTGTGGTTTGCAGATAAAGTGAGGTTCGACCTGTCATCTTCGGCAACGTAGAATGCGCGCCTTTCCCGGGCAATCGTCTCCACGATCCAGGCCCGCGCATTCATCGGAGCACTTGACCATGACCGTCACCAAAACCAGCGAATACCTGGAAACCCTGTACGAAGGCTACGGCCAGCGTTTTCGCATGGAAAAACTGCTGCACGAAGTGCGCACTGAACACCAGCACCTGGTGATCTTCCAGAACCCGCGCATGGGCCGTGTCATGGCGCTTGACGGTGTGATCCAGACCACCGAAGCCGACGAGTTCATTTACCACGAAATGCTCACCCACGTACCGATCCTCGCCCATGGCGCCGCCAAGCGTGTGCTGATCATCGGTGGTGGTGACGGTGGCATGCTGCGCGAAGTGACCAAGCACGCTGGCGTCGAGCACATCACCATGGTCGAGATCGACGGCACCGTGGTCGAGATGTGCAAAGAGTTTCTGCCGGAGCATTCCAAGGGTGCCTACGATGATCCACGACTGAACCTGGTGATCGATGACGGCATGCGCTTCGTCGCCACTACCACCGAAAAATTCGACGTGATCATTTCTGACTCCACCGACCCGATCGGCCCGGGCGAAGTGCTGTTCTCGGAAAACTTCTACCAGGCCTGCCACCGTTGCCTGAACGAAGGCGGCATCCTCGTGACCCAGAACGGCACGCCGTTCATGCAGATCGAAGAAGTCAAAACCACTGCCGGTCGCCTGCGCAGCCTGTTCCCGGACTGGCATTTCTATCAAGCGGCGGTGCCGACTTACATCGGCGGTTCGATGACCTTCGCCTGGGGCTCGACCAACACGTCGTACCGCAAACTGAGCCGCGAAACCCTGCAACAGCGCTTCATCGGCAGCGGCATCGTCACCCGCTACTACAACCCGGAAATCCACATCGGCGCGTTTGCAATGCCTCAATACGTATTGCAGGCGATCAACAAGCCAAGCAACGACTAATAGAACACGGCAAACCCCTGTGGGTGCGAGCCTGCTCGCGAAAGCGCACTGTCAGCCAACACTTTTGCTGGATGGACAATCGCCTTCGCGAGCAGGCTCGCTCCCACAACAGCTTATCTGCACCGTCAATGATGTTTTTTTCATGGTCGCGCGCTGCATCCTTTTGAACGATCAATCACGCCGAAAGTCGAGATAGAGGTAAGCCCATTTGCGGGTTTGATTGAGGAGGCTCCGATGCAAAAGTGGAAAGTCACTTTCGTGGATGATCATGGTGAATCAGTCGACGAAGTCTTCGAGTGCGAGGAATGCCCGAATCACGAGCACGCCGCCAAACTCATCAAGGAACGGTTCCTGCCCGTCGCCGCCAAACTGGATCTCAACGATCTGGAAGGGCGTACGCCCGATGCGGCCGTCAAAAGCCTCAAAACCCAGAACGGTATAGAAATCATCAGCATCACTCCTGTCTGAAAATTTCCTGTCACTTCAATCACCAGGCCTTGGCAGCGGCTCTATCTTGGGGCTACTCTGCAAGCGAGATCAGCGAACGGATCGCTAAGGTCTGGTCTTGTCAGCTACATGCTTGTTTCCCGCAGCAACCACGTTGCAGTAGTGCTTTGGCCTGTCAGGCCCGGGGCGGGAATACGGAAAGTCTATCCATCTATCCGAGGGGGACGATTCATGAGCACAGCCTATCAAGAAGACATCAGCAGCAATGTTCTGCGCCGCATGAAAGAAGGCGGTTTCGATTTTTCCCGATTCCATCCCATCGAGTTCTACGCGATTTTCCCGGACGAGGAGCGGGCGCGCAGGGCAGCAGGAAAATTTCGCGGTGAATCCATCAATGCCCAGGTCAGCGCGCGCGACGACGGTGCGTGGTCTCTGGAATTAAGCAAAGTGATGTACGCAACCTATGACGATATTGGCGATTTCGAGCAGGGCTTTTCTGCCGTGGTCGAGCCATTGGGCGGCATCATCGAGGGCTGGGGCGTGAAGCAGGAGGTGCGCAGTCGCTACCGTCTGAACTGATCTCATGCCTGAACGTAAGCAACGGCTGGCCTTTGGGTCGGCCGTTGTTGTTTTTGACAATCAAAAGATCGCAGCCTTCGGCATCTCCTGCAACCCGTCACCTGTAGGAGCTGCCGAAGGCTGCGATCTTTTGCTTTTGCTTTCAAAACGTTTCAAACAGGCAAAAAAAAGCCACCGGAGAGGGTGGCTAAAGGGAAGACCGATAAGGAGAGGAAACCGGTCAGGGTCAAGGCTTTGCGGCTGCGTTGGCAGTGCGGATCAGTGGGGCTGAAGACTTCTGCGTAGGAGTTTGTTCAGCGAATGCGCGGATTATCCGTAGCTGACGCCGAGCAGTGAAATCAACTCTGACTATGCTGGTGATAGGCGATGCAGTGCGTCGCAATGAAGCGGGGGCGATCAGGTGGGGGCATTTGCCGCACAGGAATGGTGCGGCGCCTGCGACGTGAATATCCAACCGATTGATATCAAAGCGTTTATGCCGATGGCACGGGCCTTGCGAAGGCCTGTAGGTCCGGGTGACAAGGAGTACGGCATGATCCGCACCTATTTTGATGAGATGTACGATGCCGGCGGCCAGGTTCGCCCGCATTACCGGGAATTTGCCCGTTGGCTGGCCGACACGCCTGATGAGCTGCTGGCACAACGGCGACGCGAGGCCGATCTGCTGTTCCATCGCGCCGGGATTACTTTCACGCTCTATGGGGACGAGCAGGGCACAGAGCGCCTGATTCCTTTCGACACCATTCCGCGCAGCATTCCCGCCAGCGAATGGCGGATCGTCGAGCGCGGCTGCATTCAGCGGGTCAAGGCGTTGAACATGTTCCTCGCCGATCTCTATCACGAGCAGCGCATCATCAAGGCCGGGATCATTCCCGCCGAGCAGGTGCTGGCCAACGAGCAGTATCAGTTGGCGATGCAGGGGCTGGATCTGCACCGCGACATCTACTCGCATATTTCCGGCGTCGATCTGGTGCGCGATGGCGACGGCACCTATTACGTGCTCGAAGACAATTTGCGTACCCCGAGCGGCGTGAGCTACATGCTCGAAGACCGCAAAATGATGATGCGCCTGTTCCCGGAACTGTTCGCCGCCCAGCGCATTGCGCCGATCGACCATTATCCGAACCTGTTGCTCGACACCCTTAAAAGCTCCAGCCCCATCGACGACCCCAGCGTGGTGGTGCTGACGCCCGGGCGCTTCAATAGTGCGTTTTTCGAGCATGCGTTTCTGGCGCGAGAGATGGGTGTTGAACTGGTGGAGGGCGCGGATCTGTTCGTGCGTGACGACAAGGTCTTCATGCGCACCACCGACGGCCCTAAAGCCGTGGACGTGATTTACCGCCGTCTCGACGATGCGTTTCTCGATCCGCTGGCGTTCAACCCGGACTCGATGCTCGGTGTGCCGGGACTGCTGTCGTCCTATCGCTCCGGCAATGTGGTGCTGGCCAACGCCATCGGCACCGGCGTGGCGGATGACAAATCGGTCTACCCGTTTGTCACCGACATGATCCGTTTTTATCTCGATGAAGAACCGATCCTGAAAAACGTGCCGACCTGGCAATGCCGCAACCCGTCTGAACTTTCCCACGTGCTGGCCAATCTTCCAGATTTGGTGGTCAAGGAAACCCAGGGCTCCGGCGGTTACGGGATGTTGGTGGGGCCGGCGTCGACGAAGGCGGAAATCGACGCCTTTCGTGAGCGGATCAAGGCCAAACCTCACGCCTATATCGCACAACCGACGCTGTCACTGTCGACCTGCCCGACTTTTGTCGAAAACGGCATTGCGCCACGTCATATCGACTTGCGCCCGTTTGTCTTGTCGGGGCGCGAAACCCGGGTCGTACCCGGTGGTTTGACCCGTGTCGCGCTGCGTGAAGGCTCTCTGGTGGTGAATTCCTCCCAGGGCGGCGGAACCAAGGACACCTGGGTGGTCGAGGATTGAAGGAAGCTTGCCATGTTAAGTAGAACTGCCTCGGATCTGTATTGGATGTCGCGTTACCTGGAGCGGGCGGAAAACCTCGCACGGATGCTCGACATCAGTTATTCGCTGTCGCTGATGCCGCAGGACGGCCGCGGCGACGGTCTGCACGAACTGGCGATGCCACTGTTGATCACCGGCACGCTTGACGATTATCTGGAGCGTCACGGCGCGCTGCATGCCGAACGCCTGCTGCATTTCTTCGCCCTTGATGCGGCCAATCCGGCGAGCATCTACAGCTGCCTCGGCGCGGCGCGGGCCAGTGCTCATGCGGTGCGTGGGCGCATCACTGCGGACATGTGGGAAAACATCAACGCCACGTGGCTGGAAATTCGCGGGATCGCCGAGCAGGGTCTCAGCCGTTATGGCATGAGTCGTTTCTGCGAGTGGATCAAGGAGCGTTCGCACCTGTTCCGCGGTGCGTCCTACGGCACGATCATGCGTAACGATGCGTTTCGTTTTATTCGTCTGGGCACCTTTATCGAGCGCGCGGACAACACGTTGCGGCTGCTCGATGCGCGCTACGAAATGGCCGGCGATCAGGCCGAAGCTGTCAGTGACGGCACTGCCCACGCGTATTACCAGTGGAGTGCGTTGCTGCGAGCGTTGTCATCATTCGAGGCTTACACCGAAATCTATCGTGACGCTCCGGGGGCCCGGCATGTCGCCGAGCTGCTGCTGTTGCGTGCCGACGTACCGCGTTCGCTGCGTGCCTGCACCGAGGAGATCGACCAGATTCTCGCGCAGTTGCCCGGTGCCAACGGGCGACCGGCCCAGCGCCTCGCCGCAGAAATGGACGCGCGCCTGCGCTACACCGGCATCAACGAAATTCTCGAGGAAGGCCTGCACGCCTGGCTGACAGAATTCATCCCGCTGGTGCGCCAGTTGGGTAACGCCATTCACAGTTCCTACCTGGAGGCTGCATGAGACTTTCGATTAGCCACGAGACCACCTATCACTACGAGGATCAGGTGCGGGCGAGCATCCAGTACCTGCGGCTGACCCCACACGACAGCGAGCGTCAACACGTGCTGAGCTGGCAGCTCGACCTGCCGCGCCCGGTGCGCGCGCAACTCGATCCGTTCGGCAACATCCTGCATGTGCTGACCATGGACGAGCCACATGAAGCGATCATCATTGGTGCGCGTGGTCAGGTTGATATCGACGAATTGCGCGAGGCCGAACACGAGAGCCAGTCGGCGCTACCGTTTCTGCGCTTTACCCGGTTGACCGAGGCTGACGAGGCACTGCGCGGGTTTGCGGAAAAATCCTGCAAGCAACGCCGCGACCGCACGGCACTCATCGATTTGATGCACGGTCTGAATCAGCACATGACCTATACGCCCGGTTCTACCGCGGTCGACACCAGTGCCATGCAAGCCTTCGCCGGACGGGCGGGCGTCTGCCAGGATCACACTCATGCGTTTCTGGCGTGCGCACGCAGTCTCGGGATTCCCTCGCGGTATGTCTCGGGGTATCTGTACAGCGAGGATTGCGAACACCTGGCCAGCCACGCTTGGGCCGAAGCCTGGCTGGATGACGCCTGGTACAGTTTTGACGTGACCAATGAGCTGGCGCGACCGGAGCGACACCTGAAGCTGGCGGTGGGTCTGGATTATCTGGACGCCTGCCCGGTGCGCGGGATGCGCCGGGGCGGTGGGTGCGAGCAGATGCATGCGAAGGTGTTCGTATCGCCTACCCCAGTGATCTCTGTCCAACAGCAGTAGGATTCACACAAATCTCCTGTAGTAGCTGCGGCACGCTGCGATCTTTTGATCTTTAAAACAGGATCAAAAGATCGCAGCGTGCCGCAGCTCCTACAGGGTTTTGTGCGGAACAGTTGATCAGTGCTTAACCTTGCGCCCCACCATGTGTTTCAGATACCCCACTAACATCTGCAAATCCTCCTCTGGCAGCACCTGTGCCGAAAACCCTGGCATCTTCGCCTGAGGCCACTGGCGCAAACTCTGCGGATCGCGGATGTATCGCTTTAAGAAGTCCGCACCGAAATACTCGGTCGGGTTGTACGGAATATTCAGATCCGGCCCAAATTGCGCATCCCCCGCGCCGTTCAAGCGATGGCAGGCCAGGCAGTTCTTCTGAAACAGCGCGAACCCCTGATTCACAGGGTCATCTGCTTTCAACGCAGGGTCCGGCAACAGGGCCGGGAAGCGCTCAGCCACGGGCGCCATGCGCTTGATGCTGGCGACCTCGAACGGCCATTGCTCAGGGCTGATGTTGCCGGCCTGTGGATCGGTCCACACCAGATAGAAAGGCCCGGCGCTGTGCTTGCCCGCCGACAATGGCGGCCACGGATGCGCGGGGTCTTCAATCGCCAGCCAGGCACGCGAGCCTTGGGTGTTGAGCAGCGGCGCAGCTGCCAACTCGGCGGCAAAGCCATCCAGCGCCACCGCTTGCAGATGATCCTCAGGTTTGATTCCGTCCAGCAACGCCGCCACGGGCACGGCGCGATACGTCATGTCCTTCTTGTAGGACACATCGTCTTTTACCGTGATGGTTTGTACCTGAGGATGCTTGAGTAGCTCCTCGGTCTGCCAGATGCGGGTGTTTGCGCCCAGCTGTAAATCCAGCTGTGCGGCTGACAAGGGCATGCTTAGCAGCAAGGCCCCGAACACAATGAGCGCTTTCAAATAATCGCCGTCCATGCCGTGCAAATGTGCAGAGATTGGCACAGCCACGCTGGCCCGGGTAGCGGGCCAGGGACATTTTCCAGTGGCGATAACCAGCAACTGTTTCTTGATTCAGCCGATCACCTTGGTCAGATTCGGCAAAATCAGCAACAGTGTCGTGGCGAAAAGAATGAGCCCTGCTTGACGAACTTTCGGTTGTTTGAACATGGCTTGACCGCCTTTTTGTTATTTCCTGATGCCTGCCTGCATATCCATGACGGCAAGCGATGCACTTCCTGTTAAAGAACGCCTGCCTCGGCAAAACCCGACGACCACGACGTACATGTTCTACCTTAGGGCCCGCGTCACGCTTGGCTTAGATCCATTTAATATGGGGCTGCAGCTAACAGCGATTAAAAAGGTATGAGGCGTATTGCCAGCTCCGTCGCCGCCCGCTTGCTAGACAACTCGCCGACCTGAACCGGTTCACCCGATGCCTGATGACCGTCCGTCTGAGCGTGCGCGTCAACACCATTGAGCGCTGTGGTCATTGAATCCTTGAGCGCGCAGGCCAAGAGTGGGAGCACAAGAATTCACTCACCGCACAGGTTCGAGGACGTCATGACCCAAGCTTTGATTTTCGATGCATTACGCACGCCGCGCGGCAAAGGCAAGGCTGATGGTGCCCTGCACAGCGTCAAACCGGTCACTCTGGTGGCCGGCCTGCTGACTGCGTTGCAACAGCGCACGGCGCTGGACACCAGCCAGGTCGATGACGTGGTGCTGGGCTGCGTCACGCCGATTGGCGATCAAGGCTCGGACATCGCCAAAACCGCCGTGCAAGTGGCCGATTGGGACGTCAGCGTGGCGGGCGTGCAGATCAACCGTTTCTGCGCCTCGGGTCTGGAAGCGGTGAACCTCGGCGCGATGAAAGTGCGTTCGGGATTCGAAGACCTGGTGGTGGTCGGCGGCGTCGAGTCGATGTCACGCGTGCCGATGGGCAGCGACGGCGGCGCCTGGGCGCTGGATCCGCAAACCAACCTGCAGGGTCACTTCACTCCGCAAGGTATCGGCGCCGACCTGATCGCCACCCTTGAAGGCTTCAGCCGTCAGGATGTCGATGCCTACGCGCTGCACTCGCAACAGAAAGCGGCACGGGCACGGGCCGATGGCTCGTTCAACAAATCACTGGTGCCGGTGCAGGATCAGAACGGCGTCATCCTGCTCGATCAAGATGAATTCATTCGTGCCGAGTCGACCCTGGAAGGTTTGGCCAAGCTCAAGCCGAGTTTCGAAATGATGGGGCAGATGGGTTTCGACGCGACAGCGCTGCGGGTTTACAGCCATGTCGAACGGATCAATCACGTACATACACCTGGCAACAGTTCCGGGATCGTCGATGGCGCGGCGCTGATGCTGATCGGTTCCGAGGCCAAGGGCCGGGCGCTGGGCTTGCAGCCACGGGCGCGGATTGTCGCCACGGCGGTGACCAGCACTGATCCAACCATCATGCTCACGGGCCCCGCGCCGGCCACCCGCAAGGCACTGGCGAAGGCTGGCCTGCGCGTGGAGGACATCGACCTGTTCGAGGTCAACGAAGCGTTTGCTTCGGTGGTGTTGAAGTTCATCAAGGACATGGCCGTCGATCCGGACAAGGTCAACGTCAACGGCGGCTCCATCGCGATGGGCCATCCGCTCGGCGCCACCGGGTGCGCGATCCTCGGCACCTTGCTCGATGAACTGGAAACCCGGCGCCTGCGCTATGGCCTGGCGACGCTGTGCGTCGGCGGCGGCATGGGCATTGCCACCATCATCGAACGCCTCTGAACCCCGAATTCAAGGAACCTTGTTATGAGCGAAGCCATTCGTTACGAAAAAGGTCAGGACGGCATTGTCGTCCTCACCATCGACATGCCGGGCCAGAGCGCCAACACCATGAACGCCGCGTACCGCGAGGCAATGGCCGCCTGCGTCGCCCGGCTTGTGGCTGAAAAAGAAAGCATTGCCGGGGTCATCATCACGTCAGCGAAGAAAACCTTCTTCGCCGGCGGCGACCTTAATGAGTTGATCAAGGTTGGCAAGCCTGAAGCCAAAGCCTTCTACGACATGGTGCTGACCCTCAAAGGGCAATTGCGCACGCTGGAAACCCTCGGTAAGCCAGTGGTCGCGGCCATCAACGGCGCGGCACTCGGCGGCGGATGGGAAATCTGTCTGGCGTGTCATCATCGGGTGGCACTGGACGATGCGTCGGTGCAACTTGGTCTGCCGGAGGTGACCCTCGGCTTGCTGCCGGGTGGCGGCGGGGTGGTGCGCATGGTGCGCATGCTCGGCATCGAGAAGGCGCTGCCGTATTTGCTCGAAGGCAAAAAGGTCCGTCCGCAACAGGCTTTGCAGGCCGGATTGATTGATGAGCTGGCGGCCGATCGCGATGAGCTGCTGGCCAAGGCGCGTGCCTGGATCGTTGCCCATCCGACGGCGGTACAACGTTGGGATGTGAAGGGATATCAGATTCCTGGCGGCACGCCGTCGAATCCGAAAGTCGCGCAGATGTTGGCCATTGCGCCGTCGATCCTGCGCACCAAAACCCAAGGCACGTTGCCGGCGCCGGAGAAAATTCTCTGCGCGGCGGTAGAAGGCGCGCAGGTGGATTTCGATACGGCGCACTTGATTGAAACCCGCTACTTCACAGAATTGACCACCGGCCAGATCTCGAAAAACCTGATCGGCACGTTCTGGTTTCAGCTCAACGAAATCAACGCCGGTGGCTCGCGGCCGCAGGGCTTTGCACCGGTCGTTACGCGTAAGGTCGGTGTGCTCGGCGCCGGGATGATGGGCGCGGGGATCGCTTTTGTCAGCGCCTCGGCGGGTATCGAAGTGGTGCTCAAGGACATCAATCTGGCTGCTGCCGAAAAGGGCAAAGCGCATTCGGCGGCGTTGCTGGACAAGAAAGTCGCCCGTGGTCAGTTGGATGCCGCGCAGCGTGAGGCAGTGCTGGCGCGGATTCATACCAGCGAAAACGATGCTGACCTGTCCGGTTGCGATTTGATCATCGAGGCGGTTTTTGAAGATCGCGAACTCAAGGCAAGGGTCTCTTCTGCGGCGCAGAAAGTGGTCGGCGCCGACGCCGTGATTGCCTCCAACACTTCGACCTTGCCGATCACGGGGCTGGCGACGGCGGTACCGGATCAAAGCAAATTCATCGGCCTGCATTTCTTCAGTCCGGTGGAAAAAATGCCGTTGGTGGAAATCATCAAAGGCGCGCAGACCAGCGACGAAACCCTCGCTCGCGGGTTTGATTTCGTCCTGCAAATCAAGAAAACGCCGATCGTGGTCAACGACAGTCGCGGCTTCTTCACCTCGCGGGTGTTCGGCACGTTCACCAATGAAGGCATCGCCATGCTCGGTGAAGGTGTGAGCGCGCCGATGATCGAGACCGAAGCGCGCAAGGCCGGGATGCCAGTCGGGCCTCTGGCAATCTCCGACGAAGTTTCCCTCAGCCTGATGAGCCATATCCGCAAGCAAACCGCCAAGGACTTACACGCAGAAGGGAAACCGCTGATTGAACACCCGGCGTTTGCCGTGATTGACTTGCTACTCAACGAATACAAGCGTCCGGGCAAAGCCGCAGGTGGCGGTTTCTACGAGTACCCGGCCGGTGGGCAGAAACATTTGTGGCCTGAATTGAAGACGCGCTTCGAGAAGGCTGACGGGCAGATTTCGCCGAAGGACGTGCGTGACAGGTTGCTGTTTGTGCAGGCCATCGAAACCGTGCGCTGTGTGGAGGAGGGCGTGTTGACTTCGACGGCGGATGCCAACATAGGATCGATCTTCGGCATCGGTTTCGCGGCATGGACTGGCGGTGCGTTGCAGTACATCAACCAGTACGGAGTAAAGGATTTCGTCGCCCGGGCGCAGTATCTGGCCGAACAATATGGCGAGCGTTTCGCACCGCCTGCGCTGCTGCTGGATAAAGCGGCAAAAGGTGAGATGTTCTAAGGGCGACGAGCATTCCGGGGCTTGCCTTGCCAGGGTATTTCAAGGCAGGCTCTGAGGTGTTCATTATTCCCATCACGTGTCAGGTATTTTTTATGTCGCTACGCATCTGCATTCTGGAAACCGACATCCTGCGTCCAGAACTGGTCGATCAATATCAGGGTTACGGGCAGATGTTCCAGCGCCTGTTCTCGCAGCAGCCGATTGCCGCCGAGTTCACGGTGTACAACGTGATGCAGGGCGAATACCCGAGCGACGACCTGACATTCGATGCGTATCTGGTCACTGGCAGCAAGGCCGATTCCTTCGGCACCGACCCGTGGATCGAAACCCTCAGGGAATACTTGCTGAACCGCTACGAGCGTGGCGACAAGCTGCTTGGCGTGTGCTTCGGCCATCAACTGCTGGCGCTGTTGCTGGGCGGCAAGAGCGAACGCGCCACGCAAGGTTGGGGCGTCGGCACCCACAACTACAAACTCGCGGCAAAGGCTCCGTGGATGAGCCCGGTGCGTGAAGAGCTGACGCTGTTGATCAGTCATCAGGATCAGGTTACCGCACTACCGGAAAACGCCACGGTGATCGCATCCAGTGATTTCTGCCCGTTTGCGGCGTATCACATCAATGACCAGGTGCTGTGCTTCCAGGGGCATCCGGAATTTATCCACGACTACTCGCGCGCGTTGCTGGATTTGCGTCAGGAAGCCTTGGGTACGCAGATTTACAGCACGGGCGTGGCGAGCCTGGCGCAGGAACACCATGGTGCTACGGTCGCGGAATGGATGATGCGGTTTGTGGCGCACAAGCCTGAAACTGCTTAACTGCGGATCAAAAGATCGCAGCCTGCGGCAGCTCCTACATCGGGATAAAGTACAACCTGTAGGCGCTGCCGAAGGCTGGGGCCGTGATCGGACGATCTTCTGCTTTTACAACCACCCCGATTTCTTGAAACTCGCCCACAAACTCACACAACCCACCGTGATAAACCCCAGCACGCCAAAATAGCCGTAATGCCAGCTCAGCTCCGGCATGTTCTGGAAATTCATCCCGTAAATCCCCGCCACCGCCGTCGGAAACGCCAGAATCGCCGCCCATGCGGCAAACTTGCGCTGCACCACGCTCTGCCGTGACGCTTCCAGCAACACGCCAATCTCGATGGTCTGGCTGGCAATGTCCGCCAGTGTCGTCAGGTCTTCCATTTGCCGCGTCACATGGATCTGCACGTCGCGGAAATACGGGCGCATGTTCTTGTCGATGAACGGGAAGCTCAGTTTTTGCAGTTCCTCGCTGATCTCCACCATCGGCGCGGCGTAGCGGCGCAGACGCACTACATCGCGACGCAATCCGTGAAGCTTCTGAATGTCGTGCTCGTTCAACGCGCTGCACAGCACGTTGCGCTCCAGCTCATCAATCTCGGCGTGGATCGCTTCGCCCACGGGCTGATAGTTTTCGATGACAAAATCGAGCAGCGCATAAAGTACGAAATCTTCCCCATGCTCCAGCAATAGCGGACGCGCCTCACAACGTTGGCGGACATGGGCGTAGGACGCCGAGTGACCGTTGCGGGCGGTAATGATGTAGCCCTTGCCGGCGAAGATATGGGTTTCGATGAACTGCAGGATCCCGTGTTCACGAATGGGCGAGTAGGTGACGATAAACAAAGCGTCGCCGAAGGTTTCCAGCTTCGGTCGGCTATGTTTTTCCAAGGCATCTTCGATGGCCAATTCGTGCAGGTTGAATTGGCGTTGCAAATTGGACAGTTCCTGAGCGTCCGGCTCTTCCAGACCGATCCACACAAAGTGACCGGTCTTCGCGGCCCAGGCCGCGCCTTCATCAAGGGTAATATTGGTGACTTTTTTGCCCTCGCTGTACACCGCAGCAGCAACAACTCGACCCATGGTGGTGATTCACTTCTTCTTGGCAGATGACTGGGAGACCAGGCTTCAGCTTAGCCTTGTCGCTGCTTGAGAGTCAGTGAAATCTGCACAGTTCACCCGGCAAAAGAAAACCCGCACAGGGCGGGTTTGTTTTTCAGGCAGCTTGCAGTTGGCGATCCATCGCGTCGATGCATTCGCGCATCTGCTCGCGGCACTGCTCGATGAGCATGGGCATGTCGTCCATGGTCAGCCCGGCAGTAGGAATTGCCGGCAGCGAGCGTATGAGAATTTTCCCGCTGCGCCAGCGGTTCAGACGCATGTGCTTGACGTAGCTGCTGACACACACCGGAACGATCGGCACACCGGCAGCAATCGCCATCTGGAACGCGCCTTTCTTGAACGGCAGCAGCTCTTCGCCGAGGTTGCGCGTGCCTTCGGGGAACACCCAGATCGAGGTCTTTTCGTTCTGCAACGTATTCGTGGTAGTCACCATCGACTGGCGAGCTTTTTGCGCATTGCCTCGGTCGATCAACACGTTACCGGCCAGCCAGAACAACTGCCCGAACAACGGCACCCATTTCAGGCTCTTCTTGCCGATGCACACGGTACGGCGCGGCACGACATTGCCGAACACGAACAGATCATAGTTGGACTGGTGGTTCGCAATGATCACGCAACTGTCGGGCTTGTTCATCAACCCGCTGACGTCGGTCTTCACTCGCAGACGCAAAATGCACATCGCCGGCAGAGCGTAGAGGCGGGCGCACAGACGGCTGTTGTCCGGATTGAATGGACGGCACAGGCCGAGGATAACCCCAAGCACACCCGCGAGAATAAAGTGCAGGCCCATCAATAACATACGAAACACGAACAGCATTTTCAGGCCCCACCGGCGCAAAAGGTGGCGCAGTGTACGGATGTGCACTGTTTTCGGCAATTGCCACTATAGAGTCCGGAGATAGCCGATGTTTAAGCGCATGTTTCCAAGCCGGTTGTCAGATGCGTCCTAGAGCAGCCACGGCATGTTCAACCCAGCGTGTAAGAAAAAGCCCGACACGACGGTCGGGCTTTTCTTCATCGCGTGAGCCGGGTTTAACCCAGATGCTCCTGATCCTGGATGATCGCGTTATCCAGGGTTTCCAGCAGCGCCTTACGCACCTTCAGTTTGGTGTTCTTGTGCGCGGTCATGTTGATCTTCTTCAATTGACGTGCGGCGGCGAGGGCGGCGCCTTGCAGTTCTTCGGCGGCAACCACCTTGTCGAGGAAACCGGCATCCACAGCACTTTGCGGATCGAACATCTCACCGTTGATCACCGAGCGGTGGAACGCCGAGCGACGCAGGCGATCACGGGCCAGTTCGATACCGGCGTGGTGCATGGTCATGCCGATCTGAACTTCGTTCAGGCCAATGCTGAACGGGCCATCGACACCGATGCGGTAATCGGCAGACAACAGAATAAACGCGCCTTTGGCCACGGCATGACCCGGGCAAGCAACGATCACCGGGAACGGGTGAGAAAGCAGACGACGGGCCAAAGTCGATCCCGCAGTGACCAGCGCCACGGCTTCTTTCGGGCCGGCAGTCATCACTTTCAGATCATAGCCGCCGGACAAAATGCCTGGCTGACCGGTGATGATCACGATGGCACGATCAGTCACTGCCTGATCCAGCGCCGCGTTGAACGCCGCAATCACGTCCGGGGAAATGGCATTGACCTTGCCATTGCTCAAGGTCAGGGTCGCGATACCGTCTTCGAGGTGGTAGGAAATCAACTCACTCATGACGCTATTCCTTGTAAGAAAGATGGGCAGACGTTACCCACCACCGCAGGCTAGGTAAAGCGCCGTGACTGACCCGCTGGTCACCGTTTCCCGGTGCAGCCAGCGTGGTGAGCCATTCTGCTTCTATATAGAAGGCGCGCACTCACCGGAGATTGGCCGCTTTGCCATGGTCCGCCGACGGGAAAAACCACTTTTTCTCTTAACCGCATGAAAATTCTGAAAAAAAGTTTGCCATCAGAAAAGCTTTCGACTACATTAGCGCGCCTCGACAGACAGAACATGTTTGAAGAGATACGGTGAAGTGTCCGAGTGGCTTAAGGAGCACGCCTGGAAAGTGTGTATACAGGAAACTGTATCGAGAGTTCGAATCTCTCCTTCACCGCCACATTCAGTAAACACAAACCCCTGATTTTCCTAGAGAAAGTCGGGGGTTTGTGGTTTTTGGCGTCTCGAAAATGGCGACACGGGATCCGACGGTAATTTTCACTATTTGCAACGGGAGACGGGGCTTGCATCTCCGGGTTCTTTAATAGAGTTTTAGTGCTTGGCGGTGAGAAATCGCAAACAAAAAAACCGCCTGGGGAAGGCGGTTTTTTTGTACCTCCGGTGGAGGCCGGGCCGGCTCGCTCATAGAGATCTATTCGATTACATCATTCCCGTACGTCGGCCCGGCGCCATGGCTGATAATGATTAGGACAAATCCTATGTGATGGGCATGCCTCGATAAATAATATTGTGTTCCAGCTCTTTAGCTTCTCTTTCTGGTACACATCGTGGCAAAGCTTACATTAACCCTGTTAATCACTTATTTATTCTCCGACTATTTGTTTGCGTCAACGAAGCAGATGGAAAGGATAAATACTTCATACATGGCTCATGCTTCAAGTTTAGGTCTGGATAACGCCAGGCGAGTTGATAATGTTATCGGTCGCGCTCATGAGCTTATTGGAACACCCTACCGTTGGGGTGGTGCTTCTGTCAGCAAAGGTTTTGATTGTAGTGGGTTGCTGGTTTATCTCTTTCGCAGTGAAGCGGGGATTGATATTCCGCGGACTACAACCTCGATGTTGAAGTCCAAGGCCAAAACGGTTCTTCGACACAATCTGAAAAACGGCGACGCGGTGTTTTTCAAACACAATGGTCGCAGCCGCTTAAACCATGTTGGTATCTATATTGGTAATGACCAGTTTATTCACTCTCCCCGGACAGGGAAAAGCATTCGTATCGATTCGCTGTCGAATAATTATTGGAATAAAAGTTACCATACCGCTAAACGGTTTCATTAGTTACCGTTCTCTGTGTGCCCCCTGTGACGGGACGTCATCTTTCGCGTGCACTGGTTAAGTTTGTTCTGGCTCAAGCTCGAGGTTAAGCCCTCTTGCCTGAACCAGGCTAACAGGAGCGAGATTTCACTGAACGGCGAATGTTTGTTTGTCAAATACGCGTGCTGCTAGTGCCCCAAGTACACCGCCCGCTATCGGCGCGAACCAGAATAGCCAGAGTTGTTCCAGATAGACCATGCCCGCAAACAGAGCAGGCCCAGTGCTTCGAGCAGGATTGACCGAGGTGTTGGTCACGGGTATCGATATCAAGTGAATAAGTGTCAAGGCAAGTCCGATAGAAATAGGCGCGAATCCTGCCAAGGCTCCTGGGGCGGTGACTCTCATGATAATAAACACAAAGAAAAACGTTGCGATAAGTTCGGTTATAAGTGCCGCGAACAGGCTATAACCACCAGGGCTCAGCGAGGCATACCCATTAGCTGCAAACCCACCGGCGGTGAACTCGGGTTTACCACTGGCAATGAGGTAAAGCGCTGCCGCCGCGGCAATGGCACCGACGACTTGGGCGCCAATGTAGGGAAGGATATCGTGTGCGGGAAATCGACGACCTACCCACAGGCCGATGGTGACAGCAGGATTAAAATGCCCGCCGGATATGGAACCTACTGCGTAGGCCATGGTTAGCACGGTCAGTCCAAAAGCCAGTGCCACCCCTGCAAACCCAATCCCCAGCATTGGAAATCCGGCGGCAAACAACGCGCTGCCGCAGCCCCCGAACGTCAGCCAAAAAGTTCCTAAAAACTCAGCGATGATTTTTTTTTGCATCGTTGTTTCCTCTGGTTGAATCAGTGCAACTTAGTGTGTGGTTTATAACCCGACCGGCCATTGCTTCCGCGGTGATTTCTGAGGGCTTCTCTACGGTTTAAAATGACGCTTTAACTGTTGGCGGGTGATTGGTTATTGATCGCGTATGTATTCTTAAGCCAAGTCACTTCTTTCAGGCATTCCCATGGCGATGGTGGGTCAATGAGGGTCATGAAGCCTGCGACGAGATTGTCTCCGGGTACGGTGCAATTCCAAATAAGTTGCACGTTTGTCGAATGCGATGAGGTCATTGTCAGAGTCGCTTGCTGGTTGCTATAGAACAGTGCGTGGTGGAAGTTTTGGGGGGCTGATAATTAGCAGTCAAGTTTTTATCAGCCTCCCGTACCCAATCCCTGTTTACGATCAGCACATCAAACGTGATTTTGAAAGCTTCACTCAATCTCTCTAGTTCCTTGCAGCACCCAACAGGCAGTATTCTGTAGTAACCAAGCCTGTTGAGGGACTTTTCAATCTGGATTCGCTTGGACAGATGGGCGTCTGCAATGATGATTCGCAGTTCTTTATTAGGCATGATTACTTATCCGTGAAGAAGCGGCTGTTCAACCTTGAATGACGGTTACAACGCGTTGTGGAAAAGGAATACCGATACCTTGCTGGCCAAGCGCATCGCGCGCTTTCTCGTTGAACAGAAACAGTAGATCCCAATAGTCGGCATTGTCCGCCCAGACTCGCAGCGACAACGTCACAGCGCTGTCGCCCAGGGTCGTTACTACCACCAGAGGGGCGGGGTCTGAATGAATTCTTGCGTCCTGACACAAACCCAATAGAACGTGCCGTGCGGTATCCAGGTTGGCGTTGTAGTCCACCCCCACGTCGAACACGACTTTACGCCGTGGTTCGCTGGAAAAATTGACAATAACCCCATTGGACAAACTCCCGTTGGGGACTACAACGCGTTTGTTATCCGGGGTAAGAATGACCGTGTGAAAAATCAGGATGGCGTCTACGGTGCCATAGACTTCCTGGACTTCAATCGTGTCGCCTGCCTTGAATGGGCGAAACAGCAGGATCAGGACGCCGCCGGCAAAATTCGAAAGGCTGCCTTGTAGCGCGAGACCAATCGCCAAACCGGCAGCCCCTAGAGCAGCGACAAAACTGGTGGTTTGCACGCCGATCATCGACGCGACGCTGATGATCAGCATGATCTTGAGTGCAATATTGACCAGGCTACCAACAAAACCCTGCAAGGTTTTATCGACGCTGCGCTTGCCCAGTACGGTCCCGATCCTCCGGGTCACCGTGCTGATTAACCACCAGCCCAGCGCCAATGTCGTGATGGCTAATGCCACATTGGCGCCGTACTCCAGGACAACCGGCAACCACGTTTCGGTATGGGCAATCAGTTGATTAATATCCAGATCCATTTATCACCTCGTTCTACAACCTTCTCGCTGCACCCCAGGGATGCAGCGAGAAGGTTATTCAATCGTCCAGATGGGCGGCCAGCGCTTGCACGCGGAGCAGGTCGCCTTTGGCGGCATTCGTGACGCCGGTACCGTATTCCGGGTCGGCCTTGTAGAGAAATGACAGGATGCGGTGTTTACTCACATCGTCAGCACTGGCAAGCGAACCGCCGAAGCTGCTGATCAGGTCCTTGCGCTCTTTGCTGCTGAACGAGCGATACAGTTCTCCCGCTTGCTTGAAGTTCTGCTCTCGCTGGATTTTTACCTGTTGAGTGCTGCCCGACAGGCTGTGTGAGCTGTAGCGAGCGGCGGGGGATTCTTTACGCGGCAGCAATCGGCTGGGTTGGTAGTTGACGCCGGCCGTGGTGCTGGCCGAATTCATTGCGCCATCCTGATTGCCGTTGCTGACCGCGTTTTTCGAGGCGTTGATCGGCAATTGCAGGGCATTGCTGCCCAGGCGATACATCTGCGTATCGGCATAGGAAAACAGCCGTCCTTGCAACAACCGGTCCTCCGACGGCTCGATGCCGGGAATCAGATTGGAAGGGGCCATGGCCACCTGCTCGGTTTCCAGAAAAACGTTGGCCGGGTTGCGGTTGAGCACCATTTGTCCAACTTTGCGCATGGCCACGTCAGACCATACCTTCGTGGCATCCAGCGGGTCGAAGTCATAATTGTCCAGCGCGTCAGGCTTGAGCACCTGCACGTACAGGTCCCACTTCGGGAAATTGCCCTTGCTGATATTGGCGACCAGATCCTGAGTCATGTGGCTGTAGTCGGCGCCTTGCACGCTGGCCACATCCTTGGGCGACAGGTTGCGAGTGCCTTGCAGGCTCCTCCAGTGAAACTTGACGTAATGCACATCGTTCTCGGCGTTGACGAACTTGTAGGCATGTACGCCATTGCCATCCATTTCCCGGTAGCTGGCGGGAATGCCTGCGTTGGAATACAGCTCGGTCAAGGTACGCGTGGCTTCAGGGACATGGGAAAAGAAATCAAAGCGGCGGGAATCGTCGTCAAGGTTGGTGCGTGGATCCGGTTTGAACGCGTGGACCATGTCCGGGAATTTGATCGCATCGCGGATAAAAAAGGTCGGGAAGTTATTGCCCACCAGGTCCCAGTTGCCGTCAGCGGTGTAGAACTTGGTGGCGAAGCCGCGAGGGTCGCGCAGGGTTTCCGGCGAGTGATTGCCGTGGACCACCGATGAGAAACGCACGAACACCGGGGTGACTGTGCCGGAGGTGAAAAGCCCTGCCTTGGTCAACTCGCTCAGGGTGTCAGTGGCGGTGAACACGCCGTGGGCACCTGTGCCGCGCGCGTGCACTACGCGCTCCGGGATGCGTTCGCGGTCGAAGCGTTGGAGTTTCTGGATCAACTGCACATCTTGTAGTAACACCGGGCCGTTGGGGCCGGCAGTTTGAGAATTCTGATTGTCACCGACGGCCGCGCCGTTGTCTCGCGTCAGGTCGGCCGCCTGGATGGAAAAGGGCAGGGCGCTGGTGGTTACCAGGCACAGTAATCGCAATGGGCACAATAAATTCAGACGAGAGTTGGCCGACATATAAGGCTCCAAAAGTGTTTATAGAAGAAACAGTCGTGAACCCGAGAAAGTTTTGTCGGGAGCATTGGCAGCAGTTTTTCTGCCAAATAATGACTGTTCTTTCAGCATCTATCAGAACGGGTCGTGGTTAATGTAAGAATGGTCTCAAAATAAGTCAGCTAATATTTGTTGTTTTTTAGGCGTGTATGAGACGGTTCCTAAAGCGTAACGATGTTTGCATGATTACTCTCGGCTGCTCTCAACGGGCACTGATTTAAACCCAGGCGCTACAAAGTTCGGTTTATTGCAGCGAGCAAGGGTTTGAGAATTGTCTTAAAAATTAATCGGTCGTTTCTCTCGTGAGTCTAAGCGGCCTATGCTTACCCGATTAGAATGCGGTTAATTCCACGGGATAACGAGGTGTTGAATGTCGAGCTTGATCAGAGTCGGTGTGCTCAATGAGCAGGAAGTGGTGCGTTATGGTCTGCACTGGCACTTGGCGGATCAGCCGGGTATTTCGGTGGCGGGGACTTACAGTCGGGCCAGCGATGCGTTGTCTGCCGCCAAACATGGAAGTATCGATCTTTTATTGATGGATTATGTGCTTCAAGGCAGTAATGGCCAGCACCTGATCAAAACGATGGTGGCCCGCCATCCAAAAATCCGCATACTCGTCTTCCTGGCCGAGCCATGTGTGGCGACGGCAGCGTTGCTGCTCTCTATAGGGGGGCACGGTATCGTCTGTAAGCGTGAACCGCTCGAGGTGTGTGTTTATGCCATTCGTTTGTTAGCGACTGGCCAGCTTTATCAGTGTCCCAGTATTGCGATGGCTGAAGATTCGGTCGTGCCAGATGCACCCATTGACATAGGCGGCGCCGAAGCTGCGTTGCTCTCCCATCCTGCGTTGTCTCGGCGGGAAAGGGAGGTGCTTGGCCTGTGCATCAGTGGTCTGACTGTGACGCGGATTGCCGAACTGTCAGAGCGAAGCTTGAAAACGGTGAGTACTCAGAAACTGGCGGCTTATCGAAAGCTTGGATTAAAAAACGATATGGATCTGTTTAGAAGACTGTCGGGGTTCGGGGATTGATGGGCGTTTTTACGCCTTGGTGCTCAAGATTCCTATGGCACCTTCGGCGCTTTCTTTTATCCGCCGCCAATCCATTGCCGGGAGCAAATTAGTTCCCGGCAATGGTTCAAGTTGAACCAAGTGTGAATATCGAACCTTCACTTCGGCACATAAAAAATATGCTGGCCAATCGTGGCGGTCTTCTTCAATGAATGACGCCAGCCAGGTTGTACCTCGCGGGCATGGAAGTGCGTTGCACCATTGGTCATGTCCTCGTGATGGCCGGCGATGACCCGGCTCGCGACCCGCTTGGCTCTCGTCCAGGCCGCAGGTTCCTGGGGAGTGTGGTCGTTTTCGCGATGGGTCCAGGAAAATTGCTTCCTTTCATACACCACCTGGCAGATGTTGGCGCTCTGCCAGGTGGCGCGGTTCATCGTCACCATGGCGACAGCGATTTGCCCGTCCAGCGGTTCGCCGCGGGCCTCGTGGTAAATGTTGAGTGCCAGGCACATCAATGCTTTTTGCAGTGGCATAAGAACTCTCTGATCGTGATGGGGAATCCACTCGGACTCAGGGCGCGCAGGATTTACAGGCAATGGCTGGCGCGCGCGTCGCGATAGAGTGTGTGGACAAAGCCATGCTGTGCCCATGGGACATGTCTCAAATACGCGGCGAGGTTTTAACTCATGTAATAAATACAACGTACCTACAGTTTTGGGACAAGTCTCAAAGACGCCGCGGGTTTTGTTGTCCATGATCGAGTTGTCCTAGGGAGGGGACGCCTACTGTGCGTTTCACGTGTGAATAGTCTTTCTTTACCTACCAGGGGTAAAGATGACTTTAAGTTGCTGATTTTTTAAGCCCGCCATGTGCGGGCTTTTTTTTACGAGTTGAAGCATCTTCGTGGGTAAAACGCGCGCCACGGTACAGTTCCGGGTTTTGAGACAGTTCTTATATTGCCCGAGAGCCAATTTAAGGAGAATTCCTACATCCCAAGAATTCCTTGAACAGGAGTGGCTTGGTTGATTAACCAGCGAGCCGGATAAACCGGTGTAACGACCAACCTGACTAATTAAAGGCAGACCACGTGAACGCTAACACAGTCAATGTTGCCGTAGTAGACGGCAAAACGATTACCCAAACGGTGGAACTTTCTACCGTAAAAAATGGCCAGCCAATCCGTATCAAAGCGGTACAAGGCGGCCAATACATTCTGGGTGAAGGTGAAAAAGGCATTGCGCCGGAAAACATCACCATTAAGCGGGTGGGCAAAGACCTGCACGTCGCCCTGGAAGGCAGCGATCCGGATCAACCACAGCTGATCATCGAAGACTTCGAAGGCAGTGGCGGCCAGTTGGTAGGTATTGCTGAAGACGGCTCTTACTACCCTTACATCTCCTCCGACGCCGAACAGGATCGCTCTGCTGCCTTCCTGATCGAAGGCGTTGACGCACCGCAAGTACTGGGCTCCCAGGAACTGGCCGGTTTTGGCAATGGCCTGGTGGCCGGCAGTGGCATCGGTTGGTTCTGGCCGGCGCTGCTGGGTCTGGGTGCGCTGGGTTTGCTGGGCGGTATCTACGCCGCTACCCGTGACGATGACAAAGACAACAATCCTAGCGTGATTGCGCCCGTTCTCAACACGCCTGTCGTGGACGGTGCAACCGATAATGTCGGTGCTGACCAAGGTCCGATCACCAAGGGTGGTTCTACCGATGACACCACCCCGACCTTCAGCGGTACGGGTACCCCCGGCAACATCATCATTATCAAAGACAATGACAAGCCGATTGGCGAAGTCACCATCGGTGACGATGGCAAGTGGACCTTCACCCCGACCACGCCGCTGCCTGAAGGCGAGCATTCGATTATCGTGATCGAGAAGAACAAGGAAGGCAACGTCAGCAAGCCGTCCGACGAGTTCGATTTCATCGTCGACATCACCGCACCGGGCAAGTCCTCGATCGACGGGATCACCGACGACTTCGGTCCTCAGCACGGTGAGATTGCGCAAAACGGCCTGACCGATGACAACACCCCGACCCTCAGGGGTAAGGCTGAGCCCGATTCCACACTCGAAATCTACGCCAACGGCGTAAAAATCGGCGAAACCACCGTCAACCCTGATGGCAGCTGGTCGTACACCCCATCGCCAGCCTTAGCCGATGGCACTTACGAGTTCACCACTGTCGCCAAGGATGCAGCCGGGAATGTCGGCCTGCCTTCGGACCCGTACGTGATCATCGTTGATACCAACGGTCCGGGCAAACCCGGTATCGGCACCGGTGGCATTGAAGAAGCCATCGACAACGTTGGCACCATCATTGGCGACATCGGCAATGGCGGCGTGACCGACGACGACACCCCGACCTTCAGTGGCGGCGGTCTGAACCCGGGCGACAGGGTCACCATCATTGACGGTGGTGTTGTCATCGGCGAAGCCATCGTGGGCGACGACGGTCGTTGGGAGTTCACTCCGGATCCGGCGCTGTCTGAAGGTCCGCACCCGATCACCGTTATCGTCACCGACTCATTGGATCGCGTCAGCGAGCCTTCCGATCCGTACATCGTGATCGTTGACACTACAGCGCCAGTCAAACCTGGCATCGGCACCGGTGGTATCGAAGAAGCCATCGATAACGTTGGCACCATCATTGGCGACATCGGCAATGGCGGCGTGACCGACGACGACACCCCGACCTTCAGTGGTGGCGGTCTGCAACCGGGTGACAAGGTCACCATCATTGACGGTGGCGTCGAAATTGGCGAAGCCATTGTGGGCGACGACGGCCGTTGGGAGTTCACTCCGGACCCGGCGCTGACTGAAGGTCCGCACCCGATCACCGTGATCGTCACCGACCCGGCGGGCAATGCCAGCGAACCGTCCGATCCGTATATCGTGATCGTTGACACTACAGCGCCAGTCAAACCTGGCATCGGCACCGGTGGCATTGAAGAAGCCATCGACAACGTTGGCACCATCATTGGCGACATCGGCAATGGCGGCGTGACCGACGATGACACCCCGACCTTCAGTGGTGGCGGTCTGCAACCGGGTGACAAGGTCACCATCATTGACGGTGGCGTCGAAATTGGCGAAGCCATTGTGGGCGACGACGGCCGTTGGGAGTTCACTCCGGACCCGGCGCTGACTGAAGGTCCGCACCCGATCACCGTGATCGTCACCGACCCGGCGGGCAATGCCAGCGAACCGTCCGATCCGTATATCGTGATCGTTGACACTACAGCGCCAGTCAAGCCTGGCATCGGCACCGGTGGTATCGAAGAAGCCATCGATAACGTGGGCCCGATCACTGGCGACATCGGCAATGGCGGTCGGACTGACGACGGCACGCCTACTTTTGGCGGTGGCGGTCTGCAACCGGGTGACAAGGTCACCATCATTGACGGTGGCGTCGAAATTGGCGAAGCCATTGTGGGCGACGACGGTCGTTGGGAGTTCACTCCGGACCCGGCGCTGACTGAAGGTCCGCACCCGATCACCGTGATCGTCACCGACCCGGCGGGTAATGCCAGCGAGCCGTCCGACCCATACATTGTCATCGTTGATACGCTTGCGCCAGCAGCGCCGACCATCGACAGCGTGTTCGACGACCAAGGCACCACTACTGGCCCAATCAACTCTGGCGACACTACCGACGATGCCCAGCCGCTCATCAGCGGTACCGCCGAGGCCGGCAGCACTGTCATCATCTACGACAATGGCAACGAAATCGGCCGCACGATCGCTAATCCGGATGGCAGCTGGAACTACACGCCTATCCCGCCACTGCTCAATGGCCCGCACGATTTGACCGCCCAGGCTCAGGATTCTGTTGGCAATATCAGTGACTCGTCCAACAATGTTGATTTCGACCTTGTTGCCGGTGGCACGCCGCCCGCGCCGGCCATCAACCAAGTGTTTGATGATATCGCCGATGGTGTCGGCAACATCATGCCTGGTGGCAGCACCAACGATACCGAGCCTGATGTGTCCGGTACGGGTGAAGCGTTGTCTACCATCAACCTCTTCGCAAACGGTGTACTGGTTGGCACCACAACGGCGGACGACCAGGGCCGCTGGAGTATTACTCCGAACCCACCGCTCACCGAAGGCCTGAACAACCTGACGGCCACCGCCACCAACGCGGCCGGCAACGAAAGTGCCCCGACCGGCGAATATCCGATCAATGTCGACATCACCCCGCCAGCGGCGGCCGATGCCAGCGAACTTGAAGACAACGTCGGGGCGATCACCGGTCCGATTACCAGCGGTGACACCACCGATGACAACACCCCGACCTTCAGCGGTACGGCTGAGCCCAACACCACGCTGATCATTTATGACAACGGTGTCGAGATCGATCGTGTGCCGGTGGATGGCAATGGTGACTGGAGCTTCACACCGGCACCGCCGTTGGCCGATGGTGCCCACAGCTTCAGCACCGAAGTGGTCGACGCAGCGGGTAACCGCAGCCCGCAAAGCACACCGATCGATTTCACCGTCGATACCAGTGCCGTGGCTATCAGCATCGAGCAAGCTCTGGACAACGTAGGGCCGAACCAGGCTCCGCTGGCCAGCGGGGGTGTTACCGATGACTCCACGCCGACCCTGACCGGCCAGGCGACTCCAGGCTCTATGGTCAACATTTACCTCAATGGCGTATTGCACCAAGCCAACGTGCCAGTCAATGCCGCAGGGCAGTGGGAGTACACCTTTGCCCCGGCGTTGGCCGAAGGCAACCATGTCTTCAACGCCAGCGTCGTGACGCCGGCCGGTGGTGAAAGCCCGCTGACGGGCGACTTCAATCTGGAAGTCGATCTGACGGCGTCGGCTGCACCGACCATTGATGAGATCCGCGACGATGTGGGTGCTATTCAGGATCCACTGGTTGACGGTGCGACCACCGACGATACAACGCCGACCCTGGTCGGGAGTGGAGTGGCGGGCGACACCATCATCATCCGCAACAATGGCGTTGAAATCGGTCGCGAAACCGTTCAACCGGACGGTAGCTGGAGCTTCACACCGAACCCGCCGCTGAACAATGGTACAACCAACGAGTTCGATGTCATTGCTCAAGACCCGGCGGGCAACCAGAGTGCGCCGTCGGATCCGTGGACCATTATCATCGACACCGATGCCCCGACCGCCTCGGCGGTTATTGAGAGCATGGGCAAGGACAGCGGCGCCGATAGCGGTGACTTTGTCACCAATGACGGCAGCGCCGGGCGTTTGATTCAGGGTTCGTTGACGGCAGCGTTGGTAGCTGGCGAGAAAGTGCAGGTGTCCACCGACGGTGGCGCTACTTGGCTCGACGTGCTGATGAATGCTGACGACACTTGGAATTTCCTTGATAAGAACAGTCACACCGGTGACTGGACAATTCAGGCTCGAGTCGTGGATGCAGCCGGCAATGCCAACACGGTCAGTCAGGCGGTGACGCTTGATTCAACAGGGCCTGATGCACCGGATACGTTCTCGTTCAACGGGGCAACAGTCACTGTCAACTTCGACGGGACTAGCTTGAGCGAAGGAGACACCCTTCAAGTTGTGGTGGGGGATCAACGCTTTGAAGTGCAACTGACTCAGGCACAAATTGATGCGGGTGCGGTTGATGTTGTGACAGCCCCAAATGCCGCAATGACGAATACCTCCGCAGCTTTTATCGATTCTGCTGGGAATATCTCTCAATATCTGGTTGCCAATCTGGCTACGACTAATTTTGAAGGCCTACCACCAAGTGGAGTCCCTGCTTCCGGACAACAGGACTTTGGTTCTTTCGTGTTTCATTGGTCTCGCACGGGTTCTACAGCACTAGACGGAATTCTTGCAGAGGGAACGTCAATCGAGCAGGCTAGTGGCGGTACTTTCCTTACGCCGTCGACAGGAATTGGCGTTTTCGCAAGAAGAGAGCTAGGTGATGAAACTCGAGTTGTTCTCGCTGCCGGCACCAGCGCAAGTGCGGTCTCGTTTGACGTCGGAGGGTTGACCTCTCCTATAACCTTGATTTTCCGGGACGCTGGTGGTTTGGAAGTTCACCGAGTCAATTTGCCGGTAAACCCTACCGGTATTGAGCAAGTGAATTTTCAGTTGCCGGGAGCTTTGGCCTTCACGTCTATTGATTTCATACCTGATCAGTTCGCTGATAGGATCTGGTTAGACAATTTTGAGTTTTCAACGGGTGGTTTCAATCATATAGATCCCCCAGTAGTACAGGACATCGATGGCGCCGGCAGCTATTACGGAGACGAAGTCGACAATACCTTCCTCCTGGCTGACGTAGCGAACCTCGATAATGCCAGCAGTTCTATCAAAGGCGGCGGCGGTATCGACACGCTGCAATTGACCGGTGACGGTCAGACTCTCGATCTGGGAGCCATTGCTGGGAGCCTAGAGTCTATTGAAATCATCGACATCACCGGCACTGGCAACAACACCTTGAACCTGTCCTTGGGCGACGTGTTGGAGTTGGGTGAAGGCTCGCTGTTCACCGAAGACGAAACCGTACAGTTGGTCGTCAAAGGCAACGCCGGCGACGTGGTCAACCTGGACGACTTGCTGGCCGACGGCACCGATCCGGGTGACTGGGCAGGCCAGGGTCAGGTCACGGTCGAGGGTGTGACGTACAACGTGTTCCAACACTCGTCCCTCGATGCTCAGTTGCTGGTTCAGGACGGGGTCACCACCAACCTGGTGTAAACGCGAATGCCGTGCGCAGGTTTTGCCTGTGCACGGCTCGCGCTGCCAATCGGTTGGTTCGTGCCAGCCTCAATCCAATTGAATAACTGCGGGCACCTGAAGGTGTTCGCGGTGGAGTTTTGATCATGTTCAAGCGTAACAACACACTCTGTGCCGCGGTGTTTGCCGCAGCCCTTTGCGCCGCGCCTTTCGCCGCGGCAGACACCATGGCCGGCACTGTCGCCGGTCAGGTATTCGGCAACACCTACAGCGCCGTTGCCCCGGTCTCCGATGGCCAGGCTCAAGTGGTTTACTACCGCACCAGCGGCGTTGGTCAATCCAAGGGTGCCGCCCACGTCTACGTCGACAGCGAGTTCCACACCGGCCTGTTGCCGGGCGGTTACAGCACATTCTGCATCGTACCTGGCAGCCGCACCCTGGGTGCCTACCTTGGTGACGCACCGCGTTACAAAGGCAAAAACGTTGACCTGTACTCGGCCAATCTGGAAGGCGGTAAAACCTACTTCCTGAAGGTTCGTGAAAACGGCAGCGGCGCGCCGCAAGCCGTGACCCGCGAAGAAGCCGAGCGCGAGCTGGTCGGCAGCCGCGCCCAGGTTCAGGCGCTGTCTCGCGCGTCCAAGGTGCAGATGTGCAACAACCTGCCGATGGCGCCGGTGCAAGCTGTGCAGTTCAAGGACTATGCACTGTCTGGCGACGTGCTGTTCGCCTTCGGCAAGTCGGGTTATCAGGACATCAGCCACAAGGGCCGCGCCGCGATCAGCGAGCTAATCGCTCAGTTGCACCGCGAACACGCCAAGCTTGAGCGCATCGAAGTGGTGGGTCATACCGACGCTATCGGTTCCTATGCGTCTAACCAGGCTTTGGGCCTGAAGCGTGCACAAACGGTGCGTCGTCTATTGGTTGATGGTGGCTTGCCATCGAGTTCGATCACCACCCGTAGTGCCGGTAGCAGCGAGCCGGTCACCGAAGAGTGCTACGGCGGCAAGGCCGAGCGAGTGGCGTGCAACGCGCCAAACCGCCGGGTTGTTGTGCGTGTGGATGTAAGCGGTCAGTAACGCTCTTCAATCCAATGCTCCGGGGAAGCTTTCGGGCTTCCCTTCCTTTGCCGCAGCTGCCGCGCAGTTGCGGTTTTTTTTGCCAATAAAATGATCAGCGCCGGTTTCTCGGTGCTCACGGCGGAGTCACGCCCATGTCTTTACCAAGCAGGAAACAAACCGCTGCGCTGTTAAGCGTGGCATTGCTCGCCAGCCCTGTACTGGCGGCACCGGCCGGCACCGTGCCGGGCAAGGTTTTTGATGCCGCTTACGTCTCTGTCCCGCCGATCGGCGACGATCAGGCGCAAGTGGTGTATTACCGCCTTCAGGCTGGGGTTCAGCGCCAAGGCTCAGCTCACGTTTACGTCGATCGTGAGTTTCACACCGGCCTGTTGCCAGGTGGTTATTCCACCTTTTGTCTGGCCCCGGGTTCCCACACGTTGGGTGCGTATCTGGACGACACGCCAGATTACAAAGGCAAGCGCAGCGACCTGTATCAGGCGTCGTTACAGGGTGGCAAAACCTATTACCTGCGAGTGCGTGAGGATGGCAACACCTTCCCGCAACCGGTCAAGCGTGAAGAGGCCGAGCGTGAATTGGTGACTTCGCGGATGCAGGCGCACACGTTGTCCCGGGCCGCGTCCATCGAGGCCTGCCGGCATTACGATTATCTGGTGGATGAGTCGCGCTTCAAGCATTACGAGTTGTCCAGCGATGTGTTGTTTGCCTTTGGCAAATCCGCCAGCGACGACATCTCGGCGCAGGGGCGCAAGGCTGTTCGCGAGTTGATCGATGAGCTGCAACGCGACGATGCGCAGATCCGCCATGTGCAAGTGGTGGGGCATACCGACCCGATTGGTGACGAGGCGAAGAACCAGCACCTGGGGCAACTGCGGGCCAATACCTTGCGTGAGCTTTTGATTGCCGGCGGGATTCCCGATTCGGTCATCAGCGCCGCCAGTGCGGGGAATCGCGAGCCGGTGGTGTTTAGCTGTTATGGCAACCGAGTGCAGCAGATTGCCTGTTATGCGCCGAACCGACGGGTAGTGGTGAAGGTTGAGCTAGGACGGCCAGTGGAGAAGTAATCGCGTCACGCGTATCGGTCGTTTGAGCCCCCGCTCAATACCCGGCCCCGCGCGCTTTTGGGACATATCTCATTCAGACTAAATCAGCAATTAGTCAGAATTGTCCTACTGACTTCTCGGCCCACACCGCGTTCAACGCAGCAGGCCTTGAACTATCCATTCCATCGACGCCGCCGCTTGGCGGTCCGAATTCAGGACTCTTGTGATGACCACTGACGCGCCTGTTGGCCCAAGCGTTGCGGCCCCGGCTTTGCCCGCGCCGCAAACGACAATCCAGGACACTCTGCTGCAAAGTGTGTCCTGGATGTGTGACCACTACGGTGTCGGGAAAAGCCCCGAGGCCTTGACCGCCGGCTTACCCAAAGGTGGCTTGCTTGCGCCTTCGCTGGCGTTGGCGGCGTTGTCGGCGGCCGGGCTGTCGGCGGGGCTGGTGGAGCGTCGCGTGCAAGCGCTGCCCAAGCAATTGGTGCCGATGGTGCTGCTGCGCAAGGAGCAGGGCGGTTGCATTTTGCTCGGGCGTTCTATTGGCACCAATGAAGAAGGCAAGAAAGCTTGGCGTTATCAGGTGATCCTGCCGGAAATCGGCGCCGAGCCGGTGGAGTTGGACCAGGCCACCATGGACGAGATGTACGCCGGCCACGCCATTCTGGTCAAGCCGCGCGCCAAGGTCGACACCCGCGCCGGTGACGAAACACCGCAACCGGCCGGGCATTGGTTACTCAGTACCCTGTGGCGTTATCGCAGCTACTACCGCAGCGCGGCCATTGCCGCGGTGTTGATCAACGTATTGGGCCTGGCGAGTATTTTCTTCACCATGAACGTGTACGACCGCGTGGTGCCGAACCAGGCATTTGTGACCTTGTGGTCGCTGGGCATCGGCGTGGCAATTGCCATGATCTTCGAAGCGGTGTCGCGTTATGTCCGGGCGCACTTGCTGGATCTTGCCGGCAAGAAGGCCGATCTGGTGCTGGGGACAATGCTGTTTCGCCAGGCGCTTTCGATTCAGATGGAACACAAACCGGCCTCTTCCGGCTCGTTCGCTAACCAGTTGCGCGAGTTCGAATCGGTGCGTGACTTCGCCACCTCGGCCACTTTGGCGACGATTTCCGATTTGCCGTTCGTGCTGATGTTTGTCGGGGTGATCTTCGTGATCGGCGGCCCGCTGGGCTGGGTGCCTTTGTTGCTGATCCCGCTGATTTTGATCATCAGCATCATTATTCAGTGGCCGCTGGCACGCACCATGAAAGAAAACATGCGCGAAGCGTCACTTAAACAAGGCGTGCTGGTGGAATCAGTAGAAGGCCTGGAAACCCTCAAGGCGGTCGGTGGTGAGCCCTACATGCAGCGCCGTTGGGAAACCTTCAGTGCGCTGTCGGCCGCCACTTCAATGAAGTCGCGTTCGCTGTCCAGCGTGGCGACCGGTGTGGTGGCGTTTTTGCAGCAACTGCAAACGGTGGTGCTGATCATCATCGGCGTGTACCTGATTGACGCCGGTGACCTGACCATGGGGGCGTTGATCGCCACCGTGATGCTGGCCGGTCGTGCCACTGCGCCGTTGGGCCAGGTGATCGGCCTGGCGGTGCGCTTCCAGCAGGCCAAGGCCGCCCTGGGTTCGCTGAACGGTTTGATGGCGATGCCGGTGGATCGGGATTCGACCCGCGAGTACCTGCCCAAACCGTCGTTGTCGGGACAGATCACCGTCAAAAATGTCGGTTTTTCCTACCCCGCACCGCCAATGCAACCCAACCCGGTCGTCCTGCAAGGGGTCAATCTGACCGTGGCCGCTGGCGAACGTGTGGCGATTCTGGGGCGTATCGGCAGCGGTAAATCCACACTGCTGCGGGTCATGGCGCGGCTGTATTCGCCCACCGAAGGGCAGATGTTCACCGATGGTCTGGATGTGAACCAGATCGACCCGGCGGACTGGCGCAAAGCGGTGGGTTATGTGGGCCAGGACGCCCGTCTGTTTTATGGCTCGCTGCGCGAGAACGTGATGATCGGCCGCCCCGAATCCACCGCCGAAGAGTTTCTGCGGGTATTGCGCCTGACCGGTCTGGACCATATCGCGGCCAAGCATCCCAAGGGCATCAACTTGCCGATCGGTGAGTCCGGCGAGGGCTTGTCGGGCGGACAGCGGCAATTGGTGTCCCTGGCTCGCAGCCTGTTGGCGCGGCCTAAATTGCTGCTGCTGGATGAACCCACCAGTGCCATGGACACGCAAACCGAAACGCAGTTTCTCGAGCACCTCAAGCGCGCCACCGAAGGCCAGGCCCTGGTGGTGGTGACTCATCGGCCGTCGCTGTTGGCGCTGGTGGATCGCATCGTGGTGGTGGATGACGGCAAGGTTGTGGCCGATGGGCCCAAGGATGAAATCCTTGCGAAGTTAGCCGGCAAACCCGCTGCGGCGCAGGCCCCACAACCAACCCGTCGGCAGAGACAACCCGTCGTTGCCAATACTCAGGCCCCCACGGCGCCGCCTGCAACCGAAGCAAAACCCCAGCCGGCTTTCACGGTGGGTAAAAAAGTCAACGTCTCCAACCAGCAACCCGTGACGCCTGCCACAGCAGCCGCGCAGGCAGAGGTAGCATCGTGATTGGTAAATTTTGGGGCCGTAACGCCCAGTCTGCTATGGAACCCGGCGATGCCGCGTTCATGAACGACGTGCAGGAGTCCTTGCTGTCGCAATCCACGCCGGGCTCTAAATTGGTGATTTACCTCATCGCGGCGGTGTTGATCATCGGTGTGGTGTGGGCCAATTACGCCCGGGTCGAAGAAATCACCCTGGGCGAAGCCAAGATCATTTCCTTGAGCCGTGAGCAAGTGATCCAGAGCCTGGAAGGCGGGATTCTCTCGGAAATGAACGTGCGCGAAGGCGCAATAGTGGAGAAGGGCGAGGTGCTATTGAAAATCGACGCCACGCGCGCCGAGTCCAGCTATCGCGAAGCGTTGTCGAAGGTGATCGGCTTGAAAGCGGCCATTACCCGACTGCGCTCCGAGGCTTACCAGCAACCGCTGGAATTCGATGACATGGTCAAGCAGGACCCGGTCGTCGTGGCCCAGGAAATCCGGGCGTATGAGTCACGCAAGCGCGCACTCAATGACAGCGTCAGTGCCCTGGAGCGTAGTTACGCGCTGTCTTCCCGGGAGATTCGCCTGGCCGAACCCCTGGCGGCGAAGGGCTTAATGTCGGAAGTCGAAATACTGCGTATCAAGCGTTCGGCCAACGACATCAAGTCGCAGATCGTCGAGCGCATCAACAAGTTTCAGGCTGACGCCAGTTCTGAATTGGCCAAGTTTGAACTGGAGCTGTCGCAGATCAGCGAAAACCTGATCGGCCGCGCCGACATCCGTGACCGCACCACCATCACTGCCCCGGTACGCGGCACCGTGAAGAACGTACGGGTCAGCACCATCGGCGGGGTGATTCAGCCGGGCGAGCACATCCTCGAGATCGTGCCGCTGGAAGAACAACTGCTGGTGGAGGGCAAGATTCGTCCCTCCGACGTGGCTTTTTTGCGCCCTGGTCTGCCGGCTACCGTGAAGATCACCGCCTATGACTACGCCATTTATGGCGGCTTGAAAGGCAAGGTCGAGCACATCAGCCCGGACACCTTGAAAGATGATCAGAAAGCCGCGGCCGGACGCCCCGACGACACCTATTACCGCGTGCTGGTGCTCACCGACAGCAGTGAGCTGACGGCGGGCGGCAAGTCGTTACCGATCATTCCGGGGATGGTGGCTTCGGTTGAGATCCGCACCGGCGAAAAAACCATTCTTCATTACTTGCTTAAGCCCGTGCTCAAGGCGCGCGAAGCCTTCCGGGAGCGATAATCATGACGACCAAAAATCTCCCGCAGTATGAATTGCGGGCTCAGGACCTGTTTGCGCCGCGTAACCGCTTTTACCTGTTGCGCTCGTTGTTTTTGTGTCTGTCGGCATGCGCCTCGTCAAGTGTCGTGGGCGATGAATTGCTGACGTTCAATGCCGCTCCCGTGTCGGCGCCGGCCAAGCCCGCCGCGCCGGTGGAGTTCAAAGCGGTGGGAACGGCCAAGCCCGCCGCGCCGGTGGAGTTCAAAGCGGTGGGAACGGCCAAGCCTGTCGCGCCAGTGGAGTTCAAACCGAGGGCAACAGCCAAGCCTGCCGCGCCGGTGGAGTTCAAAGCGGTGGGAACGGCCAAGCCTGTCGCGCCAGTGGAGTTCAAGCCGAGTGCAACAGCCAAGCCTGCCACGCCGGTAGAGTTCAGATCGGTGACGGCGTCCCAGCCTGTTGCGCCTGCAGCATCCAAACCGTCGACACCGGCTACGAGCTATTCACGACCGGTGAACACCGTCGCCAGGGCTCCACGGTCGAATGACGGCGGGCTGCAGTTTTCCAAGGTAACGGACCCGGCCACGGTGACTTTTGCGCCGGCGCGCCCGAGCGAAAGGTCAGCAAACACGGCGGCAGCGCCAAGAGACACGGTGTCGACATTCAAGCCAGTCACGACATCTGCCTCGGCGATTCGCCCGAGCACGGTGCCTGGCGTCTCTGCGCTGGGCACGAGCGGTTTGCCAGTTCAATTGGCCAGCCGTCAGGGCGCCGCGGCGGGCCCTTCGGAACAGGAGCTCAAAGGGATTTTCCACCGCGCCGTGCAGGCCGCCGCCGAGCGCAGCCCCACGGTGCAACGGGCCCACGCAGAACTCGCGGCTGCCGATGCCGACATCGATGAAGCCAAGGGTCAGCGCTATCCCCAGGTGGACTTGGGCACGACGGCTGGTTCGAAAAAATTCGGTTCGGGGTCAGAGAACAGTGACGGCAGCAGTACCGGTATCAACCTCAACGTTGTTACGCCGGTGTATGACTGGGGCCGGATTCGCAACACCATCGACAGCCGTCGTCATTTGTCCACGGCGGCCACGGCGGCGATTGACGCAGAACTGGAGAACTCGGCGTTCGAGGTGACCACCACGCTGGTGGAGTTAGGTAAACAGCGCATCATTGTTGATCTCAGCCAGCAGTACGTGGACCGGATGAACGAACTGGTGAAAATGCTCGCCGGCATTGTCGCCGTGGACAAGGGTCGTTCCAGCGAACTGACCCAGGCCAAGGCACGCCAGTTGCAAGCTCAGGCTGCACGAGATTCGGCGGACACTCGCGCCAGGGACGCCGAAATCACTTTGCGTAAATTGGTCGGTGATCGGCCGATCATGATCCCGCGTACCAAGGAGTGGAACATCCGCCTGGCCAACCTCGATCACCTGTTGTCCAAGACCGAAGATCACCCGGTGATCAATCAAGCCAAGGCCCAGACCGAATCCGCCGAATTGCAGGCCAAGGTCGTGCGATCCGGGTCGTTGCCACAGTTGAACTGGGTGGTCAGCAAATCCACCGCTGAAGATTCCCAGGGCCGTGAACAACCCTGGGAAACCCACCTTGCGGTGACCTGGGGCGCCTTTCGCGGCGGCTCGGTACGGGCGTCGGAACGTGCTGCGTTGCAGCGCGCCGAGGCCAGTCGACAAGAAGTGGAGCAACAGCGGCTGGACCTGGAATACCGAATCCGTACCGCCAACCACGAAGCCCGGACCTTTCTGGAGCGGGCCGAGTTGTACCGCGACCTGACGGTGGAAACCGATGGTATTCGTGTGGCGTTTTATGAGCAGTGGTATCACTTGGGCAAGCGTACGTTGCTGGATGTGCTGTCGGCTGAAAGCGACCACTACGGCAATCGGGTGAGTGAAATCACCAACCGCTTTGACGGTTACCAGGCGATCCTGCGCCAATACGCCGGGGCAGGCACCTTGTCGGCGTGGTTGGGGGGGGCAGAGCGCTGAGGGCAATTGGCATGTTCGGCCCACTCTTACGCAGTAGGTGGGCCGGCGTCGTTCAAGATGGGCTAGAGGTCGTCCAACAATGACCGCTCCAGTGAGTGCATGGCGCTCAATAGCACTTTGACCTGCTGTTCACAGGAGGCGATATCGCCTTGAAGTGCCACTGACTCTAACTGCACACAAGCGTCAATCAACACCCGGGCATCAGTCATTTGCGCTCCACCTTTGATTTTGTGCGCCAACGCTGCCATTTTTTCGAAGTCGTGATCACGCAGCAGTTTTTCAAGCTTTGCGCTGTCTTCCTGGTTGGTGCGCACCAGTTCGTCAACCAGCGGCGCATACATGTCCGGACACAGCACGCGCAACTTCTGTAGCTCACCGCCGACGGTTTGATTGGCGTGGACCCGGCGCGCGACCTGGCTCGAAACCGCGTTGATTTGCTCGGTCAAAGCCTCGATACCAATGGGTTTGAACAAGCACTGGCTCATGCCGGCATCCAGGCAATCCTGGATGATCCGCGACTGGGCATTGGCGGTGAGGCCAAAAATGGGGTGGGCGGCTACTGCACGACTCTGTTCGATGGCGCGCATTTGCCGGGTCAGTTCATAGCCGTCCATGCGCGGCATATTGCAGTCGGTAATGGTCAGGTCAAACGGTGGATCGGCGTGCATCCACTGTGCCAGCGCGGTTTCACCGTCATCGCAGGGCACTGCGCGGTGGCCAAGGTATTCGAGTTGCTGACACAACAGCAGACGGTTGGGCGCGTGGTCTTCAACCACCAGAATGTTCAGGCGATGGTTGGTTCGAATGACGGGTTGAGGTGAGGCTTGGCGGGCATCTTCCTGCGTGCGTTCGGCTTTGAATTGCAGCTTGAAGCAAGAGCCTTTGCCCGGTTGGCTATGGACGCTCAACCGAGCGTTGAGCAGCGTCGCCAAACGTGTGCAAATGCTTAGCCCCAGTCCGGTACTTCGTTGGCCACTGACGTTGGGTGAAACTTGAACGAAGGGCTCGAAAATGGCTTTTTGCTGCGATTCATTTAGCCCGATGCCCGAGTCGCGAACTTCGATCGCATAGCACCCAAAACCCGTTTCCGGATCATCAGGCAGTTGTATCAAGGACAGCTCGACAAAACCTTCCTGGGTGAACTTGATGGCATTGCTGGTCAGGTTGGCAACGATCTGGTTCAGCATCAATGGATCGATGATCACCTGTTGGTCGCTGGCCTCAATCATCAGGTCGAACGTCAGGTTTTTGGTTTTTGCATTGACCTCGAACAGTTTGTGAATGGAGTGAAGGGCTTCGCCGAGATGGGCAGGCCGCGGCGATGGAACCATGGCGCCTGCTTCTATTTTCGACAGGTCAAGGATGTCGCCGATCAAGGACAGCAATGATTGTGCTGACTGATGTGCCACCGCCAGATTCTGTTCGATTTCCTGAGCGCTGCCGCCGCGCAGCCGGAGCATTTCGATCAGCCCGATCAGGGCGCTGATGGGCGTGCGGATTTCATGGCTCATGCTGGCCAGAAAAATCGATTTGGATTCGTTGGCGTCATCAGCGACCGCTTTGGCCAGGCGCAGTTGTTCTACCAATTGTTCGCGTTCACTGATATCCAGCCAGCCCCCGATAACCCCGGCAAACGCTCCGGCACTGCTCTGGAAAGGCAGGGTCCAGTGATAGATGCGGCGTGGAAGGCCTTTCACGTCTATTTCCAGGTCGGCGAAGGTCGGCTCGCCATGTTGCTCGGTGTCCCGATAAATCTGGTGATACTGACGGCTCAGCGCCGAAGAAATAATGCCGGCCTCGAGCAGGGTCTTACCGATGACTTCTTCCTGAGTGGTTTGCAGGAATTCGAGGTAGGCGCGATTGCAGTGCACCAGTTTTCCGCCCTTATCGCGCACATAGAGTGCAATGGGCGAACCGTCGATGAGCGTTTTACTGAAAGCCAATTGATCGCCCAAGGCCTGCTCGGCTTTGCGACGCTTCTTGATTTGGACTTGCAAGTAATAGTTCCAGATCAGGAACGCCAGAACGAAGGCGACGGCGACGCCAATGATTTGATAAACACTGTCCTTATAGGTACTCCAGGAGCTGGCAACGGCGGGCGCTGCGTGGTTGCGCCAACGGTCACTCAAGGTCTTGAGCTCCTCGGGAGGAATGCCCAGCAGTACCTTGTTGATGATGCTTTTGAGGATCATGTTATCCGTGCCGACGACCATGGCGACCCGACCAGGGGTGGGGCCGATGACGGCGGCAATTCTCAGGTCCTGCAGGAAATGATGCTTGATGAAATAGTCGGCACCGAACTGGGTGTGCACACTGGCACCCACATCCCCCTCGGAAAGCAGTTCAATGCCTCGCGCCGCCGTGGCGACCGGAACCTGAACAATCTCGGGATGCTGCTGTAGAAGCCAGTTTGAAAGTGGATTACCGGTGGGGATGGCCAGGCGCTCGCCCTTGAGCTCTTCAAGGCTATTGATGGGGGTACCTGAGCGTCGGGTGATCACGACAAACGGGCTGATGAGATAAGGTCGGGTGTACTGTCTGGCATTGAGACGCAAGTCGCCGATGGTCAGCGCGGCAATCAGATCGACCTGGTTGCTCTGAAGCATTTTGAGCATGTCTGGAACGCTGCCGCTGCGGACAAATTCAAGTTGCAGGCCAGTGCGTTGCTGGACGATTTTCAACAAGTCCGCGCTCAGCCCTTGCAGTTGGTCACGGTCATCAAAAAAAGTCAGCGGCGCGTAGGACCCGGCCACCAGGACCTTGATTTTGGGATGCGCTGCCAGCCAGGCAGTTTCGGTGGGGTCGAGATTTAACGGTGGTTCATCGACCACGAAATCATTACTCAGCCCCCAGCGCATGGTGATCCGCATCATGTCGGCGGGCGGAATCGCGTCCAGCGTGCTGTTGATTGCTGCCAGCAACTGGGGTTTGCGATCACTGACCGCAAAGTTGATGTCCGCAGAGGTGGAGAGGGCCGCACCTGAAATATAGACGTCGTTGCTATACAGCAGGCGGATCAGAAATTCGGCGGTGATGGCGTCAGTCCAGAAGGCATCAGCCTGGTCGTACATCAGGGAGGCCAAGCCAATCAAATGGTTGGAGTGCTGGATCAATGTCGCGTCCGGGTACTGCTTGTGCAGTTGGGCACCGACCGCATCGTCACCGACATAGGCTAATCGCTGACCTTTCAGATCCTCCAGGGGGGGCAGGGTTTCCCCAATGCGCCGCACAATGACCTTGTGATTGAGCAGGTAGGGTCGGGACTGGGTGATCGCGCCATCCTGGCCTTCGCTGACATCATGCACTGCCAGCATGTCGACCTGGCCTTGCTCGAGTGCTTCGCGGGCTTTGGCACGGGTCGGGTAACGCAAAATCCTGAGCTGTAACCCGGTCGTTTCGCGCAGAGCCCCCAAGTAGTCGGCGGCAACACCTTCGAACTTGCTTTGCTCGAACCCCATGTGCAGCGGCGGAAGGGCACCGCTCCAGATGGCCACGGTGACTTCGGGACGCTTACTGAGCCAAGCGAGGGTTTGCGCATCGAAGTTGACGTGTGGTGGCGTGATCGGGGCATTGACCAACAGTTCAGTCGGTTTCGGCGGTTGAGCCTGCACATTCGTTGTCAATAAGCCTGCCAGCAGCACAGCCACTGGCCAGGCGAATAAAAAAAAAGAAATATTCAAGGCCGTTCAGTTCCGTTGAGAGCGCTGGTCATCAGGAGGGATTCCAAGTGAATCCGTGGGGCTCATAGTATGAATCTAGCAAGCCTGCGCGGCCTTGTCCCGCGTTGCTCGACGCGGATAACGCTGGTCGCGGTGTATCGGGAGGAAACCAGATTGTCCCAAAGGTGAGGTAGCGAATAGCAGCGTCGATTACACCCTTTGCCGTTGCGTATACCCGGTCCGCTGATGTCTGCCTCTTTTCTCCGGCAATTGTGCGCAAATGGGAAATATTTCGTCGTAATCGGCGCTATAGGCAGAACTGCCGACGATTTATTTCATCTCGGTCTTAGGATATGGTGCTCCGAGTCTCGCAGAGTTGTAGGAATTGTCTGATGGCTTTTGCCGGTGTTTTGGAGTCCTGAATGAAGTGGTCGGTCGTTTCACCCTTGCGAATAGTGCTGCTTGACGATCACACGTTGATCCGTGAAGCCTTGGAAATACGATTATCCATGGAGTCGGATTTCAAGGTGACAGGGATCTATTCAGGAAGTCCTGAGCTACTTGATGCACTGCGCACTCAGCAGGTGGATGTGCTGGTTCTTGATTATCAACTGAGCGATGGGGAACTGGATGGTTTGCGATTGATCCAGTTGCTGCGCAATCACTATCCAGAGATGCGAATTCTGATTTTCTCCTCCATTGAGCGACTGGCGACCGTCAATATGGCCATTCGCGCGGGGGCTAATGGTTTTTTCGGCAAGTCTCAGCCGACTGAAGAGTTGGTACGGGCGATTCGGGTAGTGGCCTTGGACCGCTTGTACCTTTCGCCGGCCATGTCTGCTGAAATGGATTCGACACCTCAAACAGCTCTGGCGACAACAGGTCAGGACAGTCCCGTCGAGGGTGCCGATACGCTCGTTGACTACCCAGCCTTGTCGCCGAAAGAACGTGAAGTGCTACGCTGCTGCCTGGAGGGAATGTCTGTTTCTCAAATTGCCGATAAATTCTTGCGCAGTCGCAAAACCATCAGTGGGCAGAAACAGGCCGCGATGCGTAAGTTGAATGTGCGCACCGACACCGAGCTGTTCAAGCTGCACCTGGATCTTAAGAATATCTGAGCCGGGTGCCTGGACAGCCTCGCAATACCCGGCGCTTTCTACAGACGAGATGTTCCCCAAATACGCCAAACCCCTGATTTGAAATAAGTCGGGGGTTTTTGGTTCTGGGATTTTCCCGGAGCGTGTGAAGTGATCGGCTGATTCTGGTTTGAGCATTACAATCGCGGTTTTATTGCCAGTAAAAGGACGACGTTCATGATCATCTCCACCACTCACGCCATCGAAGGCCGGCAGATCACCGCGTATCTGGACATCGTCAGTGCCGAGTCGGTGCAAGGCGTCAATGTGATCCGTGACATGTTCGCCGGTATGCGCGACTTTTTTGGGGGGCGGTCGCAAACGCTGGAGAGAGCATTGAAAGAAGCTCGCATTCAGGCCACGGACGAGATCAAGGAACGAGCGCGTGCCTTGCAGGCAGATGCGGTGGTCGGACTGGATTTCCAGATCAGCATGCCGGCGGGCAAGGGCGGCATGGTTGTGGTGTTCGTGACGGGTACAGCGGTGAAGTTGCGCTGAGCGAACCGCCGCGGCGTTGAATGTTTGTAGGCCATTCGTCGGGCGTCGGCCGATCTGAATAACAAGTCCAGTAATGACCGGCTAGTCTCAAAATTCTGAGGGGCCGATACTTTTCAGGCGAGATGGTTTTGCCGGTGTCGACCTGTTATGAAGGGGAGATGGCATGACTCAACCGTATATCGAAGACGATGGCGCTGAATTTTCCTTCAACAACTGCGTACGCTGCGGACAGAGCGAGTACCAGTCGGGCTTTGGCGAAGACACGATTCAGAACGCCAAGATCAAATCCGCAGCGCCGAAAGGGCCGAAGGCGAAATTTCTTCCCAAGGTGATGGCCCGGGCCAGAAAATAAGCTTTCTCGACATGACCCCGTCATTGAACGGGGTTTTTTTACGTCTGATCGCTGACCGCCGATACATTCTCAAGATGGTCTAAAGAAGTGCTTTTTTTTCACAAACTTTTCACGTAGTCCGGATTAAGGTGAAGCCATCCGTTAGAAAGCAACTCTCCAGCCCGTCTCCCCAGCGGGCTTTTTTTTGCCTGCCGTAAAACCTTTTCCAGAATCGCGGTCAAATCGGCGCCAAGTGCTCGCTGTGCTTTGGTTCCGTCTGGACGTTTGCCCTTTGGCGACATCCAATCCCGGCCCTTTTTGTCTTCTCTGTTTTTGAGGTTTCGTCATGCGTTTAACTCTCCCTGCTTTGGTTCTTGGCCTCTTCTTTGTTCAAGGAGCAATGGCTGCCGGCGATGGCACTGCGGCATTGGGCGGTGGACTGGGCGGCGCGCTGGGGAATGTAGTCGGTCAGAAAATGGGCGGCAGCACCGGTGCCGCGATCGGCGCGGGCGTAGCAGGCGCAGCGGGCAGTGCGGTGGCGGCACGCAAGGGCAGTCGGACCAAAGCGGCCATTGGCGGCGGTGTCGGCGCGGCCGGCGGTTCGGTGATCGGCAACAGCCTCGGTGGCCGAAATGGTGCGACTATCGGTGCGGGCTTGGGCGGTGCAGCTGGCGGTGCGGTGGGCAGCAACCTGTCCAAAGGCCACAAGCGTCACTGAGATTGATTGCCTGTCAGAAAAAGCCTGACTTGATGTCGGGCTTTTCCGTTGCTGAACGTTTCTCCCGCTAACGCCTCCAATAGCTTATAAGCCCTTGTACGGGCGGACTGTCCCGCTTCGGGAACTGTGAGGTTCAAATGCGATTGTCATTATCTGCACTGTTTTTCGGATTGCTGGTTGCTCAAGGCGCGATGGCTGCTGGCGACGGCACTGCCGCCGTCGGTGGTGGCTTGGGTGGTGCGTTGGGCAACGTGGTTGGCGGACAACTTGGTGGTAGCACTGGCGCTGCGGTGGGTGCAGGTTTGGGCGGCGCGGCGGGCAGTGCGGTTGGGGCGGATAAACGCAGTCGCACGGAAGCCGCTATTGGCGGCGGCCTCGGCGCCGCCGGCGGATCAGTGGTCGGCAATAGCCTGGGCGGCTCAACCGGTTCGGCCATCGGTGCAGGCTTGGGTGGCGCGGCAGGTGGTGCTGTCGGCAACAACCTGGGTGACGATGGCGGTAAGTCTCATTCCGGTGGTGGTCATAAACACAAGAACAAGCATAAGAACAAACATCGTTGATTGATGTTTAAACAGAAACCCGGCCTTGCGCCGGGTTTTTCGTTTCTGCTCATCGGACTCGGGAACGATTGGCGGCAGGTTGTCTCGAACGTCATACACTCCCCCGAAATCCCGAGGTATGCCATGACTCCCGAAACTGAAGGCAAGGAAGAAAAAGGTTCAAGCGGGCTGCCGTTCATCAACGATCCGGGGAATGAAGATCCGGGGTCGGTTATGGACGATGCGACGGTGCCGTTGAATGATTCGGATGATGCACTGGATGGTGAGTATGACGAGGAGGAGGATGAGCAGTGACCGAATGTTCGTTGGATGAACGTGTTGGCAGCGTGAAATCCGAATCTTCAGGGCCTGTGTTTTTCAGGCCCTTTGAGAGGTGTGAGATGAGTGGTGAGTTGAAGAGCGATGAGGTCGATGACACGCCTGAATATCCGTTGCCTTCGCCTACGGATCCGTTGGGGCGAGATGATTTGCCGCTGGAGGATGAGGGGGCCGATGAATCAGGTGAAGACCGCACTAAAGATGATTGAATCTTTTTTCATCAGAACGACACGTCAATTCTTTCCGCTGTTATTTTCACGAACTGTTCGTTGAGGTGTGGGTAATCGTAGTGAAGCCCCTGATCCGAAAACTCAACAAATGATTTGAAGATATCTCCTTCTAATCGGCCATGAATTTCACACGAAAAACCATTGCCGAGCATCTCGATGCGTTCTTCTTCATTCTCTAGCTTCGAGATGGCTAACTCTTCGGGTAAAACCATTTCCAACTCGACTTCATAAGTTTTTCCTACGTCAAAGACAAAAGGGCAGTAGCTTGCAAAGCCTCTGAATGTCACACCGTTCACGCGAAGTACGATCAGGTCTTCGACGTACGGGTCGATTTCAATAACATGCGCAAGGTATTTTTTAGTCATCCGCGGGACTCACTGTTTTGTCTTTTCCGTCGCCATTTATCGTTCGCCAGAACTCTTTTCCACTTTTTGCATGAAACGTTGTAATTTCATTGTTTTGGTTTGTACCCACAAAAGCGAATTTTGCCTCTCCCTTCCGATTGTTTCCCATAAGTTGTAGATAGCCAGACCGGGTTTCCCCCTTGTATTCATATTCGATACGTGTGCCCTGACTCACTACCTCTCTGGCGATATTTAGATATTGTTCTTTGCTCACGGCCTTGAACTCTGCACCATGCTTTTCATAATGACCAACAAGTTTTTCTTCACTTCCGAAATCTTGAGGGCGAGATTTCGGCTTTGGGAGCTCTGGGTTAGCTTCCTCCACAACCGAATCACTTGTCGCACCCGGCACCTTACAACCCGGCTTACCCGGCGGAGGACAGTTAGAACTCAACCCCAACGGATCCACCCACCCCGTCGGATTCGGCACGTACTGGTACTGATTCAACCCACCCGCCAACTTGATCGGGTCCGGCGTCAGATACCGCCCAAGCCTTGGGTCGTAGTACCGATGCCGGTTGTAGTGCAGCCCGCTTTCCGCGTCGAAGTACTGCCCCTGAAACCGCAGCGGTTGATCCAGGTATTCCTTGCCGGCCAGGGTGATTGCGGCGACTTTGCCGTAGGCGTCGTATTGCGCCGACCAGACGATTTCACCGCTGTAGTCGGTGAGTTCTTGGGGGGTGCCGAGGTGGTCGAGTTGGTAGTAGAACGGGCAGGCCTTTCTTGGGCCTTTGCCGTCGAGCAGTGCCAGCGGGCGGAAGGTGCCGGGTTCGTAGACATAGCTGCGGTGCTGGGTTTTGCTGCTTTCGGCGACGAGCTGGTCGCCTTGCCAGAAGAACTCGGTTTTTTCGCCGTCGACGGTTTTGCTGATCCGCCGGCCGAAGGCGTCGTACTGGTAGGTCGCGGTTTTGCCGTCGGGGCGGGTCAGGCCGATGAGGCGATGCTGGCAGTCGTAGCGGTATTCGGTGACCAGTTTCTGCGCGGTGCCGCGGCGTTCACGGATCAGGTTGCCGAAGGCGTCGTAGTCGTAGTGGCGATCGCCCTGCATCAGCAGGCGGTTGCCCTTGATGTGTGTCGGGCCGGGGCGCTCCTGCATGAGCAGGTTGCCGGCCGGGTCATGGGCGAAGGATTCCGGCAGTTCGTCGCGTGAGTGGCGCACCCGGATCAGGCGGTCGAGAGCGTCGTAGCCGTAGGTGCGTTGGCCGTGACGGGTGTCGGCGATGTGCTCCAGATTGCCGTTGGCGCTGTAGGCATAATCGCGGCGGTACAGCGAATCGTGCTGATGGCCTACGGCGTGGGCGAGCAGTCGGCCCTGATCGTCGTAGGCATATTCGCTGAGCAGCAGGCCTTGCTGACGTTGTTGTTCGCGGCCCGACTGATAGACGTGTTGCGTCAGCGGCGCGCCATTGAGGTGGATGGCGGTCAGTGCGCCGCCCTTGGCGTACTGATAATCGAGCTTGCTGTTGTCCGGCAGGCGCATGCGTTTGAGCTGGCCGCAGGCGTCGTAGGCATAACGCAGCGTGCCCCAGCCCTGATGCTCGGTGATCAGCCGGTCCTGCAGGTCGTATTCGAAGGCCAACGGATGTTTCTGGCCGTCGTCGACGCCAGTCAGCCGACCGAGGCGGTCGTACTGATAGATAACCTTGCCCCCGTCAGGCAAGGTCTTGATCAGCAAGCGCCCGGCCGCATCGCGCTCGTAGCCCGTGACCAACACCGAGCCGTCATCGCCGAATTCGGTCTTTTCCAGCAGATGACCCTTGAGGTCGTAGGCGTAGGCCGTACGCCGCCCGTCGAAGCCGGTTTCCTGTCGGATCAGTCCGGTCGGCGTGTAGTCCAGTCGGTACTTTTCGCCGGACTCGTTCTCGATTTCGGTGAGCAGCAGTTGCGCATGGTCGTAGCGGTACTGCACCCGCGTGCCGTCGGGGTTGATCCGACGCGAGACCAGGTGCAGGTCGTCGTCATACTCGAAACGGGTGATGCGCCCGAGCTCGTCGCGTTCGGCGGTGACCTGGTTGTAGGCGCCATAACTGTAGGCGCGAGTGGCCCCCGTAGGAGAAGTCGTCTGGACCAGTCGGCCAACAGCGTCCCAATGCTGACGCGTGACCGCACCGTGTTCATCAGCAGTGGTAGTCCTGCGCCCCAGTGCATCGTAGGAAAAGCGCCGCACACCGCCATCGGGCAGGGTTTCTTCAACTAGCTGACCAAGGGTGTTCCAGACAAACACGTGCCGACTGGTGTCCGGGTAACGGATCGACAGCAGCTGCCCGCGAGCGTCGTAGTGGTAATGCGTGACCTGACCATCAGGATCGACCGCCTCAGTGACATCGCCCTGAGCATTGCGTCGGTAGGTCCATACCGCGTCGCCACGGGAACGGCTGTGCAGGAAACCGTTGCGGTACTCGTAGGACGTTGGCACATCGTCCGGCGGAAGCAGCGCGATCAGCCGTCCGGCATCGTCGTAGCGGTATTCGGTGACGGCGCCTAAGGGATCCTGCTCGGCGACCAAGCGGCCCGAACCGTCGTAGGCCTTGAGGTGTTCGCCGCCATCGGCCTCGACCTTGCGCACCAGTCGTGCGCGGTCATCGTGGACGTAGGTTTCTTCGGTGCCATCGACGTAATGCACGACGACACTGCCGTCGTCATGCCAGACGTAGCGCGTGTCCATCTGCGAGAACGACGCCCAGTGCCTGACGCAACGCGCCGATTTCCCTGACCGCTCCCACTCCCAGAAGAAACTCGCGCCGCCCGTGAGTTGGCGCTGGAGGATGACGTGCTGATCGTCGTAGTCGTAACACTCGCTGTCGCCAACTGCATTGGTCGCCTCGACCAGACGCTGATAGGCGTCGTAGCGGTAGCTGACGAGGATTTGCTCAGTCGTCCATTCATCCTGCTGAAACGACTGATAGTCGACGGCCACCAAATGCTGGCGGTCATAACGCAACAACAACGCCCGACCCGCACCATTGTCCAGACGCTGAACCCGATCCTGCCGATCCCGAACAATGCGCAGACGATTGCCATACGCATCGCTGATTGCTGTCAGCCGCCCGGCCCGAAAGTGATAAAACCGTGCCGCTTCCCCCGCCAGCGCGAGGATCAGTTCTTCCGGTTCATCCCCGAGAAAAATCGCCGCCCGCGACAGACTGTTATGAATCGCCGGGCGCTCAACACTCGGCAACGGGAACCGCGTACGCCGGTTTTCATGATCAACCCAAACAACACAGTCGCCATCGAACTCCAGCCGATGCGCCAGCGAATGACTCCAGCCAAACCCCAGCCCGACATCGATCTCGGCGGCACTGGTGCGATACAGCCTTGTGAACTCAAAAGGCAGCAGCCCATCGAGCACGCCATCGCTCAGGGTCAGTAGTTCTTCGCCGGTAACCATCGACACCGGGCAGCCGTTGGTACAGGTCTGCGGCACGCAATCGGCGCTGTTGCCGTTGGGGTTTTTTGCCTGGTCCGGCGCGTCATCGTGAGGCTCATGACGCTCCATCCGGCTCATGCCATGCGACTTGTCCCGTGCGAGTGGGGCCGGATTCGCCACCGTCAAAATCACGGAATCGGCCTGCCGAATGTTCAGCGGAATCGACGGCGTCGGTTTCAGCTCAACGTCACGCACATTGAGCACCAGCGGTTTCAAAACGCCGGCATGGCGAGTCAAATCAGGCGAGGAATTCAGTTCAGCCAGGCGCAAAGCAGAAGCTGCCAGCCATTCCCGCGCGCGCGGCGATTTGATTTTCGCCAGCACTTTGCTGCTCAACCGCAGCTGCAAGCCAATGCCGCCAGAAACGCGCATCAACAGGAAACTGATCAACAACTCGACACGGACTTCTGCGACCACTTCCGCCAGGTATTGCGGCGGCAGCATCTTCAGCCAACCGGTGAACGCCGCCAGATGAATGAACAAAAGCGGCTCGTCGCTGAGCATCAACAGGCCGTTGGCAATCGCTTCGTGGGAAGCCTGCAGCAAAGCGTCCAGCTCAATGTCGCTCAGGTAATCCAGAAGCTTTTCGCTGTTGGCCTGCAAGTCGGCGAGCAGGGCGAATAGTTGTTTGATGTCATCCCAGACGCCTTGCAAGGCCTTTTCGAAGCCGCGCCAATCGGCCTGTTGCAGTTGACCGAAGCGCTCGAGAAATCCGGCGCTGGAAAACTCCGTCCAAAGCGGCTGAAACCCTGCCCATTCACCGCGTAACCAGTCTTCCAGGCCACTGATGACACTTTCATAAGAGGCATACAGCGCCCGGACATGCCGGGTGGAAACATCAGGAAAGAAGGTGATGCGATAACGCTGGCCCCGGTCGCAATCACTCAACTCCAGAATGCCGCTCGGGCCGATTTCATAATGTTGCGGTTCGCCGAAGGTCAAAACGCCGCCGACGTCGGCAATCACCGGCTCGAGTGTCAGCGGGGTGTTGCCGATCGGTACAAAGCGAGCGGCTTCGAACATGTGCACCAAGGTCAAGGGGCCGCTGGCCGGACACATCAACACTGAAGAACTGATGGGTTTACGGCTGTTGACGGGCGCGCTGAGGTTGACGTCGTTGCCGACTTTGAACACCTGCTCGATATCCAGCGCCGAGCCCATCCAGAACTGTTCGGCCCAGGCTTCGTAATTGTTCAGGCACAGGCGAAACTCCCGGATCAGGGTTTCGAAGTCCGGGTGCTCGGGATTAAGGGCGGCAACCACCAGCAGGCCGATGCTGTTGTTCAGGGGCAGAAGCCGATCGGGTGGAAGCATTCGCAGTCACTCGCGCATGTGAAAAAGGTGCGCGGACTTTGCGGGGGATCAAAAAGGAAAGAAGTCGGGAAGGTAGGCAATATCTGTAGGGAGTTTCGTTATTTACCTGCGAGTAGTTCATCGCCTCAACAAACATTGCCCGTTGCTCAATGTCGGCTGTGCTCGTTATGCTGCTGAACCCATTAATCAGATCCGAGCAGCGGCGCTACCCGCCGCCTGGGCTGTCTTTGATAACGGATCCGATGATGAATGCACCGCTGAAGGCGTTCGGCCCGATCAAGGCCGTGATTTTCGATATGGACGGTTTGCTGCTGGACACCGAAGGCATTTACACCGAGGTCACCTCGATGATTGCCGAGCGTTACGGGCGCACCTTCGACTGGAGCGTCAAGCAAAACATCATTGGCCGCGGTGCCAACGATCTGGCGAACTATGTGGTGCAAGCGCTGGATCTGCCGATCACTGCCGAAGAGTTTCTGGTCATTCGCGAACCGTTGATGCGCGAGCGTTTCCCCACCGCGCAGGCGATGCCGGGCGCCGAAGAGCTGATTCGTCACCTCAAGGCCCACAATATTCCAATCGCCGTGGGCACCAGTTCGTCACGACAGTCGTTCGGTCAGAAAACCACGTTGCACCGCGAGTGGTTTGCGCTGTTCGATTTCATTGTCACGGCGGACGATCCTGAAGTCGGCGCAGCCAAGCCCGCGCCGGATATATTCCTCACCGCGGCGCGGCGTCTGGGTGTCGCGCCTGAAGATTGTCTGGTGTTCGAGGATTCCCCATTTGGGGTGACCGCGGCGAAAGCGGCGGGCATGACGGCCATCGCCATTCCCGACGCGGCCATGGCCGATGAAAAATACGCACACGCCGACGGGATTCTCCGGTCGTTGAAAGGGTTTATCCCGAGCGCCTGTGGTCTGCCGGCACTGGAATGGACCTGATCGAGCGATAACCCGATCAACCAAAAAACGCCGCCCCTCTGTTAAAGAAGGGGCGGCGTTTTTCGTACAGTCGACTGAGAAATATCAGGCGCCGAAACCACCGTCGATGGTCAGGCTGGCACCGGTGATGTAGCCGGCTTCCGGTCCCGCCAGGTAGGCGACGAAGCTGGCGATTTCTTCGGCTTTACCGTAGCGACCCACTGCCATCAGGGGGATCAGGCTATCAGCGAAGTCACCGTGCGCCGGGTTCATGTCGGTGTCGACCGGGCCGGGCTGCACGTTGTTGATGGTGATGCCACGCGGGCCCAGGTCGCGTGCCAGGCCTTTGGTCAGACCGACCAGTGCCGATTTGCTCATCGCATACACACCGCCACCGGCGAAGGGCATGCGATCGGCGTTGGTGCTGCCGATGTTGATGATGCGTGCGCCTTCGCCCATGTGCTTGGCCGCTTCCTGCGAGGCGATGAATACGCTGCGCACGTTGATGGCCAGGGTCTGGTCGAAATCTTCCAGGGTGAAGTCTTCCAGCGGCGCGACGGCCAGTACGCCAGCGTTGTTGACCAGAATGTCCAGACGTCCAAAGGCTTCGACCGTGGCGCTGACGGCATGGCGGATGGCAGTTGCGTCAGCGCTGTCGGCTTTGATCGCCAGGGCTTTGCCACCGTTGGCGGTGATGCTGTTCTGCAACTCTTCAGCCTTGGCGGTGGAGCTGACGTAAGTGAAGGCTACTGCAGCGCCTTCAGCGGCCAGGCGTTTGACGATGGCGGCGCCGATACCGCGGGAACCGCCTTGAATCAGAGCGACTTTGCCGCCGAGGTGTTGAGTGGTCATGTTCGATCTCCAGACTATTCAAGGCGGGACTGCCTTGTTGTTGGAGCCGAGTATCGACCTCTGATCCACAACCGTGTAGCCCATGATTGCTATAGTCTGTGTAAACCATAAGTTTATAGTGGCGATCATGGAAACGTTCAGCAGTATTGAATGCTTTGTGCGCAGCGCTGAAGTCGGCAGCTTCGCCGAAGCGGCAAGGCGCTTGAGCCTGACCCCGGCGGCGGTCGGTAAAAGTGTCGCGAAACTTGAGACGAGGCTGGGCGTGCGGTTGTTCCAGCGCAGCACCCGCAGCTTGGCCCTGACCGAGGCGGGCCAGCTGTTTTTGAGTCAGGTCAGTGCCAGTCTGACCACGATCCAGAACGCGGTGGCTAATCTGGCCAGTGTCGAAGGTCTGCCAGCGGGAACGTTGAAAGTCAGTATGGGCACCGTGTTCGGGCGTTTGTACGTCGTGCCGTTGCTGGAAGCGTTTTTACGTCGGTTTCCGGCGATCAACCCTGACTGGCATTTTGATAACCGTCAGGTCGATCTAATCGGGCAGGGGTTCGATGCAGCGATTGGCGGAGGATTTGAATTGCCCCAAGGCGTCGTCGCACGCAAATTGGCACCCGCGCATCGAGTGTTGGTGGCGTCTGCTGACTATCTGCAAAAGCACGAAGCGATCGTCGAGCCGGACGACCTGCAATATCACGATGGCATTCTGATTCGGTCGCCACAAACCGGTCGAGTGCGCTCTTGGCAATTGATCAGTAGTGGCAGTCAGCTCTGTCGAGCCTTGACCCTCAAGACGCGAATGACCATGAGCGATTCGGAGGCTGCCTGCGCCACGGCTGCGCAAGGCCTGGGGATTGCACTGGTGAGCATGCCGTTCGCGGTGGGGTATCTGGAGGCAGGCACGTTGCAGCGGGTGTTGCCGGAGTGGTTCGTCGATGACGGCAACATTTCCATCTACTACGCCGAGCATAAATTGTTGCCGGGCAAGACTCGGGCGTTTGTCGATTTTGTGATTGAGCAGTTTGTAGAGCAGGGCTTGGCTCGGCGGTTCAGTGCTTTTTGAGCAAGGCCTGGGGCCGGGTTGCCCCCTTCGCGAGCAGGCTCGCTCCCACAGATTTTGCATCGGACCACATATTTGTAACCAACACTGATCCTGTGGGAGCGAGCCTGCTCGCGAATAAGTCGACTCGGTTCTCAGCGTGCAAACCGCCCCGGCCAGCCAATAATCGTTTTCGGCCGCGGCGTTGCATACGTCCGCACCTTGGACGTCGACAACCGCAACCGCACCAGCGATTCCGCAATCGTCACCGCCGCCGTGACCCCATCCACCACCGGCACGCCCGTGCGCCGGCGAATCTGCTCATCAAGCCCGGCCATACCACCGCAACCCAGGCAGATTACCTCGGCCTTGTCCTGCGTCACCGCCAGTTCAGCCTGATGGACGATGGCTTCCAGCGCCCGTTGCGGTTCGTGTTCCAGCTCCAGAACGGCCAGGCCACTGGCCCGCACCGATGCGCAGCGATCCCACAGCCCGGACAGTTTCAGTCGATCCTCGATCAACGGCACGGTGCGATCCAGCGTGGTCACCACCGAATAGGCATGGCCGAGAAACATCGCGGTGCTGGCCGCCGCATCGGTGATGTCCACCACCGGCACGTTGAGCAATTCCTGCAAACCTTCGCGACCGTGTTCGCCGTAACCGGCCTGAATCACCGCGTCGAACGGTTGGTCGTAGGCCATCACCCGGTCCATCACGGCGATGGCCGCCAGATAGCTTTCGAAGTTGCCTTCAATCGAGTCGGCGCCGAAGTAGGGTGTCAGGCCGACGATTTCCGTACCGGGTGACGCGACAGCCTGCGCCGAGCGGGCGATGGCATCGGTGATGGATTCGGTGGTGTTGACGTTGACCACGAGAATGCGCATGGGGAGTCCTTATAGCGGGCAGTTTGCGGCCCGAAGTCCGGGCCGCGAGGGAGTTAATGGCAGACGTTGTCGACAGCGATGCATTCGCCGCTGACGTCGGCGTAGTCCGGCTGGCGTTTGGCGATGATCAGATAGAGCATCCCGGCGATCCCGGCACCAATCAGCCAGGAGAACGGCGAAACACTGTGGAAACCCGGTACCAGCGCCAGGACGATGGCAATCAGCGCGGCGGGAATAAACGCCGCCACTGCACGGAAATTGACGCCGTGGCTGTAGTAATAAGCGCCGTTGGGATCCTCGCTGTAGAGCTGCGGGACATTGATCCGGCCTTTGCGGATCAGCCAGTAGTCGACCATGATCACGCCGTACAACGGCCCGAGCAGGGCGCCGAGACCGGAGAGGAAATACACGATCACCAACGGACTGTTGTAGAGATTCCACGGCAGGATCAACACGGCGATGGCCGCGCTGATCAGCCCGGCGCGGCGGAAGGTCAAGTACTTCGGCGCCAGGTTACTGAGCACGAACGCCGGGGCGACGAAGTTGGCCATGATGTTCACCGCCACCGTGACGATCAGGAAGGCCAGGCAACCGAGAACCAGAAAGAAGGTATTGGGAATCGAGGCGATGATTTCTGTCGGGCTTTCTATGATCCGGCCGTTGATCTGAAACTGCGCGCCACACAGCAGGACGGTAATCGCGGCGAATACCAGAATGTTTACCGGCAAACCCCAGAAATTTCCTACCTTGATGGTCTTCCGGCACGGCGAGGAGCGGGCGAAGTCGCAGAAATTGAGGATCAGCGTGCCGTAGATCGCCAGCCACAACGCGCCCCCGGCAAAGATGTTGCGCCACATCTCGCCTCCGGTGAGCGGGTCGCGAGTCGACCAGGCAATGGTCGCGTTGGCCTGCGTGTACATCCAGGCGGCGAGGGCCGCGACGGTCACCAGAATCACCGGTCCGGCAAACGCTTCATAGCGGCGCACCATTTCCATGCCGTAGGCGAGAATCGCCAGTTGCACGAGCCAGATCACCACGAAACACACCCAACCCAACGTCGACAGTCCGAGGATCGAATTGTGGTCGTACTCGGCGAATCCGGGATGAACCGCCGTGAGCAAAACGCGAAACACCACTGACGCCAGATAGGTCTGAATACCGAACCAGGCGATGGCGATAACAGCCCGGATCAACGCAGGAATTTGCGCCCCGTGGATACCGAAACTGATCCGGCTGATGACCGGAAACGGCACACCGGTTTTCTGCCCCATGTAACCGGACAGGTTCATGAAGAAATACACCAGCGCTGCGCCGATCCCCAGCGACAACAGAATCTGCCAGCCTCCCAGGCCCAAGGCATACAGGCCAATGGCGAACGAGTAGTTGGCGATGTTGTGCACGTCGTTGGTCCAGAGGGCGAAGATGCTGTACTTGCCCCAGCGTCGACCCTCGGCCTTGGTCGGTGCCAGGTCGCTGTTGTGCAAGCGGGGGCTCAGTTGCAGCGATTCGACCAGTCCGTCGTGGGGGGAGGGGTGATCGAGTGCAGAGGCGGGCAGATTCAGCGCGATGTTATTCGAGAGACTTGTACGCATTCCGGCAGGCTCCTGATGTTCAAGGCCGCGATGACTGTGCATAAGCCGTGAGGCTCGACAAATCTTCGTCGCGGCAGTGAAACCATCACAGGTTAGGGGCATCTGCAGCCTGTACGGGATAGGGCGCTTCAGGCTTGCGGATCGAAAGTGTGTTTATGTTTTGCATTTTTGTATACAAAACATGCATGCACTAAAGCCAGATTTGTGCCAGTTACTCATCTATGAAACGAATCGCTCATTTCGAAAAGTTATGGAGAATTCTTAAGTTATTGAAAATATTTGATTAAAAATTGACCGGTCGAACAGGTATTTATTTTTTTGAGGAATTTTGGCGGACGCCAGAGAGAAGGAGGGGGTGGAGGGCGTGTAACTTTTCAGGGCGAAGAAACAAAAAAGTGCACACATAAATGGCACCGATGGTGACATTCGTGTGTACACGTTTTTATTGGGGCGACGCAGACTTGTGTGGGAGCTAGCCTGCAGAATCACGCCTTGCTGATGATGTTTCCCGCGTGCAACCCGCATTCCTTCTGGGTTGCTTCTTCCCACCACCAGCGGCCTTCGCGCTCGTGCTGGTTGGGCAAGACAGGGCGGGTGCAAGGTTCGCAACCGATGCTGATAAAACCGCGTTCATGCAGGCTGTTGTACGGCAGCTCGAGCATGCGGATGTAGCCCCAAATCTCTTCGCTGGTCATCTGTGCCAGCGGGTTGAATTTGTACAGGGTGCGTTCCGGTGTCGAGAATGCGCTGTCGATTTCCATTACCGCAACGGCACTGCGCGTGCCCGGACTCTGGTCGCGGCGCTGGCCGGTGGCCCAGGCTTTGACGTTGGAGAGTTTGCGTCGCAGCGGCTCGATCTTGCGGATCCCGCAGCATTCGCCATGGCCGTCCTTGTAGAAACTGAACAGGCCTTTTTCCTTCACGAACGGTTCCAGTTTCGTGTAATCCGGCGAGACGATTTCGATGTCGATCTTGTAGTGCTCGCGCACTTGCTCGATGAAGCGATAGGTTTCCGGGTGCAGGCGGCCGGTATCGAGGCTGAACACTTTGACGTTCTTGTTCAGCTTCCAGGCCATGTCCACCAGCACCACATCCTCGGCGCCGCTGAAAGATATCCACAACTCATCGCCGAACTCGGCGAACGCGAGTTTCAGGATGTCCTGAGCGGATTTGTTGGCATAGGTCGTGGCGAGTTCCACGACATCGAACGTTGGGCTCATCAGGGCGGCTTCCTACAGGTCGGTGGCGCTGGGCGCTCTATATGGCGGCGATGGTAACAAAAAGCTGCGTCGGTTGGCGCGTGCTGTGCGTTGCACGGCTGTGGTGGAGCCGCTAGAGTTCGGCGTCGCTCGACTCAATAATCAATACAAACGGGAGTGTCTTGTGGAAATTGCTTGCCTGGATCTTGAAGGGGTGTTGGTGCCGGAAATCTGGATCGCTTTCGCCGAAAAAACCGGAATCGAATCCCTCAAGGCTACCACCCGGGACATTCCCGATTACGACGTATTGATGAAGCAGCGTCTGCGCATCCTCGATGAACACGGCCTGAAGCTCTCGGACATTCAGGAAGTGATCGCCACGCTGAAGCCGCTGGACGGCGCGGTGGAATTCGTAAACTGGCTGCGCGAGCGCTTTCAGGTGGTGATTCTGTCGGACACCTTCTACGAATTCTCCCAGCCTTTGATGCGCCAGTTGGGATTCCCGACGTTGCTTTGCCATCGCCTGATTACGGATGAAACCGGTCGGGTGACCAGCTATCAGTTGCGTCAGAAGGATCCCAAACGTCAGTCGGTGCTGGCCTTCAAGAGCCTGTATTACCGGGTGATTGCGGCGGGTGATTCGTACAACGACACGACGATGCTGGGCGAGGCGGATGCGGGGATTCTGTTTCATGCGCCGGACAATGTGATCCGCGAGTTTCCGCAGTTTCCGGCGGTGCACACGTTTGCTGAGCTGAAACAGGAATTCCTCAAGGCCTCGAATCGCGACCTGAGTTTGTAGTCGTCTGGAAAGACGTTTTCGCGAGCAGGCTCGCTCCCACATGTGCAATGCATTCCATTGTGGGAGCGAGCCTGCTCGCGAAGCTTTTAGAGATTTTGCAGGGTTTGAAGGAGGATTTTAACTTTGGTAATCGACTCCTGATATTCAGCTTGCCAGTGCGAATCGGCAACAATCCCGCCGCCCCCCCAGCAGCACACCTGCCCATCCTTGACCAACAGACTGCGAATCGCGATGGAGCTGTCCATCTCGCCGCGCACGTCTAGATACAGTAACGAGCCGCAATACAAGCCGCGCCGGGTGGGCTCCAGTTCGTCGATGATCTGCATCGCGCGAATCTTCGGCGCGCCGGTGATCGAGCCGCCGGGGAAGCTGCCGGCGATCAGGTCTAACGCGTCGCGATCCTGCGCCAGTTCACCGGTCACGCTGCTGACCAGATGATGGACGTTGGGATAGCTCTCCAGACTGAACAACTCCGGCACCCGCACCGAACCGATGCGACAGGTGCGCCCCAGATCGTTGCGCAGCAGATCGACGATCATCAGGTTTTCCGCGCGATCCTTGGGGCTAGCCAGCAGTTCGGCGGCATTGGCGGCGTCTTCGGCCGGCGTCAGGCCGCGTGGGCGGGTGCCTTTGATCGGACGGGTTTCCACCTGACCCTGACTGACTTTGACGAAGCGTTCTGGCGACAGGCTTAACACCGCTCCACCGTCCGGCAAGCTCTGGAACCCGGAAAACGGCGTCGGGCAGGCTTCGCGCAGGGCGCAATAGGCCAGCCATGGATCGCCCTGGCAGGTAGCGCGGAAGCGCTGGGCGAAGTTGACCTGATAGCAGTCACCGGCCTGAATGTAATGCTGGATGCGTTCGAAGGCCTGGCGGTAATCGTCAGCCGAAAGGTCGGCGCTCATCGGATTGTTCAGTTTGAACGGGGCCAGCGAGTCAGCAGGCAGTTGAGTGAACAACGCGATCAGGCGCTGCTTTTCGCTGTCGACGATGGATGGGTGGAAAACCAATTGGCTGGTGGCGGTCTGGTGATCGCTGATCAGCGCCCAGGCATACAGGCCAAATCGTGCGTCGGGCAATTGCAGATCGTCCCGCGCCTGACTTGGCAGGTGTTCCAGATGTCGACCGAAGTCGTAGCTCAGGTAACCGATCAGACCGCCCGCGAACGGCAACTCGAGGCCCACTGGCAAATCAGCCTCACCCAAACGGTTCAGGTTATCGCGCAGACGTTGCAGGAAAAGGCTGCCGCTTTCGTCCGGCATTACGGCCAGTTGTTCCAGCGGCCAGGCGCTGAGCAAGTCATACCGGCCACGCTCGGCACTCGGCCGACCGCTGTCGAGCAGCACAGCGCCGGGGGCGTTGCGGATTGCCGCAAAGTAGTCAGCGGGATTGGCGCGGTAGGGCAGCGGGTGTACGGAACAGGTCAACATGGGCGGGGCAGATCGGCCGTTGAAGCGGGGTGGGGATTGTAGTCCTCTCGGCGGCCAGTTCAAAGTCAAAAGCCTACCCCCTCACCCCTCCAAGGGGGCGAGGGGGAAAGGGAGTAGATCTTCAAACTTTTCAAGGCCTGAATTCGACTCGATAGATCAGATCGATGTACTTCGAACATCCACCTCGGTCAGCCCCCTCTCCCTCTGGGAGAGGGTTGGGGTGAGGGGCTTTTCAGCTCTTAAGCGGCTCAGCCCTCTACCGCAGGAATATGCCCAAACATTTCCTGAGTAAACGCCACCCGCTCTTCAACCGATTCAGTCACGCCACGTGCCTTGAGCTCCTCCAGTCGCGCTTCCACCGCATGGGTACGCAACGTCAGACCGCAATCATTGGCGATCTGGATATTCAGCCCCGGCCGCGCATTCAGCTCAAGAATCAGCGGGCCCTTTTCCTGATCCAGCACCATGTCCACGCCGATGTAACCCAGACCACACAGCTCATAACAACCGGCAGCGAGTTTCATGAAACCGTCCCAGTAGGGCAGTTGCACGCCATCCACTGCGTTGGTGGTGTCCGGGTGTTTGGTGATGATGTTGTTCAGCCAGGTGCCGCGCAGGGTCAGGCCTGTGGCCAGATCAACGCCGACGCCAATGGCGCCCTGGTGCAGGTTGGCCTTGCCGCCGGATTGACGGGTCGGCAGGCGCAACATCGCCATTACCGGATACCCCATCAACACAATGATGCGGATGTCCGGCACGCCTTCATAACTGATGCTTTTGAAGATCTGGTCCGGGGTCACGCGGTATTCGATCAGCGCGCGATCACGGTGGCCGCCAAGGGAATACAGGCCAGTGAGGATGCTCGAGATGTGATGCTCAAGCTCTTCGTGGGCAATGATCTTGCCCGAGACCGTGCGATAGCGACCCTCGAAGCGGTCGGCCACCACGATGATGCCGTCACCGCCGGCGCCTTGGGCCGGTTTGATCACGAAGTCGCTATGCCCGTCGATGATCTCGCCGAGCTTGTCGATTTCCTTCTCGGTGGAAATCACGCCATACAACTCCGGCACGTGAATGCCGGCCTTGATCGCGCGTTCCTTGGTGATGATCTTGTCATCGACGATCGGGTACAGACTGCGCTTGTTGTACTTGAGCACGTAATCGGCGTTACGCCGATTGATGCCCATGATGCCCCGGGCTTCCAGGGCCTTCCAGGTCTTCCAGAAACCGAACATCAGCTGTCAGCCTTCTTCAGGAACGCCTTGAAACGCACCAGTTCGGTCAGGCGGTAACCGCGATAACGACCCATCGCCAGCATGAAGCCCACCAGAATAAGCAGGATCGCCGGGAAGGTGAACACAAAGTAGATCAGCTCGGGCACGGTCATGATCAAGTGCGCCAGGGACGCTGCGAACAAGGTGCCGATCGCGACTTTCATCGCATGGCTGGCACCGCGTTCTTCCCAGGTGATCGACAGGCGTTCGATGGTCATGGTCAGAATCACCATCGGGAACAGCGCCACCGACAGACCCCGCTCCAGACCCAGTTTATGGCTGAACAGGCTGATCGCCGCGATCAACACCACGACAAACGTCAGCACCACCGACAGTCGCGGCAGCATTTGCAGCTTCAGGTGTTCCAGATACGAGCGTAACGACAGGCCCAGCGCGGTAATCACGGTAAACAGCAGGATGCCGAAGCCTAATTGCGTTTCACGGAAGGCGAGGGCGATCAGCACCGGGGTAAACGTGCCGAGGGTCTGCAAGCCGATCAGGTTGCGCAGGATCAGGATCACCAGCACGCCGATCGGGATCATTACCATGATCATGAACGTCTGCTGGGTTTGCAGCGGCAGGCCGTAGAGCGAGTATTCGAGGAAGTTGGCGTCAGTGTTTTCGTCGGTCAGCTTGGCCAGACGAATCGCGTTCATCTCGCTGTTGTTCAGGCTGAAGGTCACGTTGGCTTTCTTGCCGCCGTCGACGGTGATCAGGTTTTCATCGCCGGTCCACCACAGCAGGCGGTCGGTCGGCAGGCCCTGTTCGCCGGTTTCCGGATTGAAGTACAGCCAGTCGGTGCCGTTGAAGCTGCGCAGCCACAGTTCAGGCGTTTGCGGCTGATCGGCGACGAGGCGGATGGTGTGGACTTTTTCCACCGGGACGTGGGCGATGGACAGCAGCAGCTCGACGATTTTGGCTTTGTGCGGCGTCGATGGATCACCAGCCAGGAGCAGTTTCACGTTGTCGTCGTTGACGTTATTAACGCGCTTGATCGCTTCGCCGATGAAGGTTTCAACGTCGGCCGAGTGCTGACGAATCGGTGCTAGCAGCGATTCGGCGGCGATTTTTTCCGGACCTTCGATGACCATGCTGTCGCGGAAGGTCGGGCCTTTGGTCTTGGTTTTTTCTGCGGTGTAGCGTTTGGTCAGCACCAGACGGTAATAAAGGGTCTGATTACCCTTGGCGCGTCGCGCCGACCAGGTCACTTTGCGGTTGCCGTCGACGCGGTTCACCGACACGCCGTAGTTATTGGAGATGAAGCTCTCGTTGAGGCTGACGTAATCGCGGCTCAGCGGCGGCACGAACATCTGGATCTTCACCGGGTCTTTGGTGCTGGCGACGAACTCGACTTTGGCGTCGATGTTCCACAAGTCGTCGGTGGCGTCTTCGGTCACCGGGATGCCGAGTACGAAAATCTGATAGGCCGTAACCGAAACGCCCAGGAGCACCAGAATGGTGATCAGGATTTTCAGGTGGAAGGTTAGAGAACGCATGGAAATTACTCGGCGGTATGAGCGGCGATGGTGCAAGCGGGTTTGCCTGCAGCGTATTTAAGACTGGGATCGACCAGTGCGTCGAAGCGTTTCAGCGCTTCGGAACCGATCAAAAGCGGATATTGGAACGCACTTCGGTCGGTCAGGTTCACTTCGATGCTGCGCATTGCCGAACCCATGCAAATATCCAGCTCGATCACCGGGCGCGCGGTGTACTTTTTGCCTTCTTCCGGATCGTAGTCGCCGGCCCGGCGTTTGATCTTGCTGACTCGGGCCAGCGGGCGCTCGATAGGATGCGAATGCGCGGCGTCGATCGCCAGGTAGAAACGTACCCAGGATTCACCATTGCGTTTGAAGCGTTTTATGTCGCGGGCACTCAGCGAGGCGGTTTTTGCGCCGGTGTCGAGTTTGGCCGCGACTTCCAGATTGATGCCGTCAAGCGAAGCATATTCGTTGAGGCCGTACACAGTTTTTTCCCCCGCGGCGGCAAGGCCAGGCAGGCAAAACAGGGCGAAGAATGTGGGAAAAGGCTTGAGTCTCATAAATCCTGGTGCGCAGCGTTCCGTTTTCGGTTCAGGTGCCTGGCAGAACTTGCGCAGGTCCCTTCGTGTGCCTTTCAGCTTTTTATGACAAGCCGTACAAATGGCCAGCAAATGCGGGCGGCATTCTAGCACGGTGGTTTTATGGCGCCAGCGCCCGAGGGGGTCTATAACCCTTGGGCCTCTTGAGGGGTGTTATTAGACGATTGTCGACAATGTCTATTTTTCCTTTGACTGATGCGGTCGGATTGGCTAGTTTTTGCCGCATTGGATTTAAAGGTGTCGACAATCATGCTGGATCAACTCGATCCCCCGGTCATCAGCGGCGACGATTCCGAGACGCTGTCGGAAAACGTCTTTCGACGCATTCAGGCGGCTATCGTCAGAGGCGAGATTGCTCCGGGTAGCAAGATCTCCGAGCCTGAGCTGGCACGCACCTATGGCATCAGCCGTGGGCCGCTGCGTGAGGCGATCCACCGTCTTGAAGGTCAGCGCCTGCTGGTGCGTGTGCCGCACGTCGGCGCGCGAGTGGTATCGCTGAGCCATGCCGAATTGCTGGAACTCTACGAAATCCGTGAATCCCTCGAAGGCATGGCGTGCCGTCTGGCGGCTGAACGCATGAGCGTCGAAGAAATCGATGAGCTGCGTCGGGTGCTGGAAACCCACGAGCGCGATGCGGCGTTTCAGGCCGGGGTCGGCTACTACCAGCAGGAAGGCGATTTCGACTTCCACTACCGCATCATTCAGGGCAGCGGCAATCGCACGCTGACGCAGATGCTCTGCGGCGAGCTCTATCAACTGGTGCGCATGTACCGCATCCAGTTTTCGACCACGCCGAACCGCCCGCGCCAGGCCTTCGCCGAACACCACAGGATTCTCGATGCCATCGCCGACCGTGATGGCGAACTCGCGGAATTGTTGATGCGCCGCCACATCGGCGCCTCGAAACGCAACATCGCCCGTCATTACCAGGACGGCGCCCACAATAAGACAGCCACTGAACGAGGTGAGTCATGAGTTCCAACCCGAACACTCCAGGCCAGCGTTTCCGCGATGCGGTCGCCAGCGAGCACCCTTTGCAGGTGGTCGGTGCGATCAACGCCAACCACGCGCTGCTGGCCAAACGTGCCGGTTTCAAGGCGATCTACCTGTCCGGTGGCGGGGTGGCCGCAGGGTCTCTCGGCGTGCCGGATCTGGGCATCACCGGTCTGGATGACGTGCTCACCGACGTACGGCGCATCACCGACGTCTGCGATCTGCCGCTGCTGGTGGATGTCGACACCGGTTTCGGTTCTTCGGCCTTCAACGTGGCGCGCACCGTCAAATCGATGATCAAGTTCGGCGCGGCGGCGATTCACATCGAGGACCAGGTCGGCGCCAAGCGCTGCGGCCATCGTCCGAATAAAGAGATCGTCAGCCAGCAGGAAATGGTCGACCGCATCAAGGCTGCCGTCGATGCCCGTACCGACGACAGCTTCGTGATCATGGCGCGTACTGATGCGCTGGCCGTTGAAGGTCTGGAGTCTGCTCTGGATCGCGCCGCGGCGTGCATCGAGGCTGGCGCCGACATGATCTTCCCGGAAGCCATCACAGAACTAGAAATGTACAAGCTGTTCGCCAGCCGCGTGAAAGCCCCGATTCTGGCCAACATCACCGAGTTCGGCGCAACGCCGCTGTATACCACCGAACAACTGGCCGGCGCCGATGTGTCGCTGGTGCTGTATCCGCTGTCGGCGTTCCGCGCGATGAACAAGGCTGCGGAAAATGTCTACACCGCGATCCGCCGCGACGGCACGCAGCAAAATGTCATCGACACCATGCAGACTCGCATGGAGCTTTACGATCGCATCGATTACCACACGTTCGAGCAGAAGCTCGATGCGTTGTTTGCGGCGAAAAAATGAAGATCAAAAGATCGCAGCCTCGTTTCACTCGACAGCTCCTACATGGATCTCTGTAGGAGCTGCCGCAGGCTGCGATCTTTTACAAACAACACCGAAATTGCAGATTCCCTAACAAATTCAAGAAGATTGGAGACAGCAATGGCCGAAGCAAAAGTACTCAGTGGCGCCGGGCTCCGGGGCCAGGTTGCCGGGCAAACCGCACTGTCCACCGTAGGCCAGGCCGGTGCCGGGCTGACCTATCGCGGCTACGACGTGCGCGAACTGGCAGCCGATGCGCAATTTGAAGAAGTGGCGTACCTGCTGCTGTATGGCGAACTGCCGACCCAGGCCGAACTCGACGCTTATCAAGGCAAACTGAGCAAGCTGCGCGACCTGCCGCAAGCGCTGAAAGAAGTGCTGGAACGCATCCCCGCCGACGCCCACCCGATGGACGTGATGCGCACCGGTTGCTCGTTCCTTGGCAACATCGAACCGGAGAAAGACTTCTCCGAACAGCGCGACAAGACTGACCGTCTGCTGGCCGCGTTCCCGGCGATCATGTGCTACTGGTATCGCTTCAGCCACGATGGCAAACGCATCAACTGCGTGACCGATGAACAATCCATCGGTGGCCACTTCCTGCACTTGCTGCACGACAAGAAGCCGAGCGAACTGCACGTCAAAGTGATGAACGTGTCGCTGATTCTCTACGCCGAACACGAATTCAACGCCTCGACCTTCACCGCCCGCGTTTGCGCTTCGACCCTGTCCGATCTGTATTCCTGCGTCACTGCGGCCATCGGTTCGTTGCGCGGCCCGCTGCACGGTGGCGCCAACGAAGCGGCGATGGAAATGATCGAGCGCTTTTCGTCGCCCGAAGACGCGATCAAAGGCACCCTCGGCATGCTCGAGCGCAAAGACAAGATCATGGGTTTCGGCCACGCGATCTATAAGGACAGCGACCCGCGCAACGAGGTGATCAAGGGCTGGGCGAAAAAGCTCTCTGATGAAGTCGGCGACAAGGTGCTGTTCGCGGTTTCCGAAGCCATCGACAAGACCATGTGGGAGCAGAAGAAGCTGTTTCCGAACGCCGATTTCTACCATGCCTCGGCGTACCACTTCATGGGCATCCCGACCAAGCTGTTCACACCGATCTTCGTCTGTTCGCGCCTGACCGGCTGGGCGGCACACGTGTTCGAACAACGCGCCAACAACCGCATCATCCGCCCAAGCGCCGAATACGTCGGCGTAGAACAGCGCAAGTTCGTGCCAATCGAACGTCGCTGAATGGTGAGGGCTGAACACTGATCTCGACGTTCACCTAAATCCCTGTGGGAGCTGGCTTGCCAGCGATGACGGAGTAACATCCAGCATCGATGTCGACTGACCCGACACTATCGCTGGCGAGCCAGCTCCCACAGGGTTCAGTGTGAATTTCAAGATCGGTGTCTGGCCCCACCCCTTGAAACTCCCGTGACCCGAGTCCTGACCCGATGAACACAGAATTTCGCAAGAACCTGCCCGGAACACCGCTGGACTATTTCGACGTCCGCGCGGCTGTCGATGCGATCCAGCCCGGCGCTTACGACACCCTGCCGTACACCTCGCGCGTGCTGGCGGAAAACCTTGTGCGTCGCTGCGACCCGGCCACGCTGACCGAATCCCTGAAGCAATTCATCGAGCGCAAGCGCGACCTCGATTTCCCGTGGTTCCCGGCGCGCGTTGTCTGCCATGACATTCTCGGTCAGACCGCACTGGTCGACCTCGCCGGTCTGCGTGACGCGATTGCCTTGCAGGGCGGCGATCCGGCGCAAGTCAATCCGGTGGTGCCGACGCAACTGATTGTCGACCACTCGCTGGCGGTAGAGGCGGGGGGCTTTGATGCGCAGGCGTTCGAGAAGAATCGCGCTATCGAAGATCGTCGCAATGAAGACCGTTTTCACTTCATCAACTGGACCAAAAAAGCCTTCAAGAATGTTGATGTGATCCCGCCGGGCAACGGCATCATGCACCAGATCAACCTGGAGAAAATGTCTCCGGTGATCCAGGTGCGTGACGGCGTGGCGTTCCCCGACACGTGCGTCGGCACCGACAGCCACACCCCGCACGTCGATGCGCTGGGCGTGATCGCCATCGGCGTCGGCGGCCTTGAAGCCGAGAGTGTGATGCTTGGCCGCGCCTCGTGGATGCGCCTGCCGGAAAGCGTCGGCGTCGAACTGACCGGCAAACTGCAACCGGGCATCACCGCCACCGACATGGTGCTGGCGCTGACCGAGTACCTGCGCAAGCAGAAAGTCGTTGGTGCATGGCTGGAGTTCTTCGGTGAAGGCGCTGCCGCGCTGACCCTGGGCGACCGCGCAACCATCTCCAACATGGCGCCGGAATACGGCGCCACCGCGGCGATGTTCTACATCGACCAGCAGACCATCGATTACCTCAAGCTCACCGGTCGTGAAGATCAGCAAGTGCAGCTTGTCGAGCATTACGCCAAGACCACCGGTCTGTGGGCCGACAGCCTCAAAGGCGCGCAATACGAGCGCGGTCTGACCTTCGACTTGTCGTCGGTGGTGCGCAACATGGCCGGCCCGAGCAACCCGCACGCGCGCGTTGCGACCTCGGATCTGGCGGCCAAAGGCATCTCCGGTCAGTGGGATGACGTGCCGGGGCAAATGCCCGATGGTGCGGTGATCATCGCGGCCATCACCAGTTGCACCAACACCAGCAATCCGCGCAACGTGATTGCCGCTGGCCTGATCGCGCGCAACGCCAACCGACTCGGATTGACGCGCAAACCGTGGGTCAAATCCTCGCTGGCGCCGGGTTCGAAAACCGTGGCGCTGTACCTCGACGAAGCGGGGCTGACCACTGAACTGGAACAACTCGGTTTCGGCGTCGTGGCGTTTGCCTGCACCACGTGCAACGGCATGTCCGGCGCACTGGACCCGGTGATCCAGCAGGAAATCATCGACCGCGATCTGTATGCGACTGCCGTGCTCTCGGGCAACCGCAACTTCGACGGCCGCATCCACCCGTACGCCAAGCAGGCCTTCCTCGCTTCGCCGCCGCTGGTGGTTGCTTACGCGATTGCCGGGACCATCCGTTTCGACATCGAGAAAGATGTCTTGGGCGTGGTCGAGGGCAAGGAAATTCGCCTCAAAGACATCTGGCCGAGCGACGAAGAAATCGACGCCGTGGTGAAGTCTTCGGTCAAACCCGAGCAGTTCCGTCAGGTCTACATCCCGATGTTCGCCATCCATGAAGACACCGGCCCGAAAGTCACGCCGCTGTACGACTGGCGCGAGATGAGCACCTACATCCGCCGTCCGCCGTACTGGGAAGGTGCACTGGCCGGCGCGCGTCCGCTCAAGGGCATGCGCCCACTGGCGGTGCTGCCGGACAACATCACCACCGATCACCTGTCGCCGTCGAACGCGATCATGCTCGACAGCGCCGCCGGCGAATACCTGGCGAAAATGGGCCTTCCGGAAGAGGACTTCAACTCCTACGCAACCCACCGTGGCGACCACTTGACCGCCCAGCGCGCGACGTTTGCCAACCCGAAACTGTTCAACGAAATGGTCGTGGAAAACGGCAAGGTCAAGCAGGGTTCGCTGGCCCGGGTCGAGCCGGAAGGCAAAGTGATGCGCATGTGGGAAGCCATCGAAACCTACATGGAGCGCAAGCAGCCGCTGATCATTATTGCCGGCGCCGATTATGGTCAAGGCTCGTCCCGCGACTGGGCGGCCAAAGGCGTGCGTCTGGCGGGTGTCGAAGCCATTGCTGCGCAAGGGTTTGAGCGTATCCATCGCACCAACCTGGTGGGCATGGGCGTGTTGCCGCTGGAGTTCAAGGCGGGCACCGACCGCCACACCCTGGCCATCGACGGCAGCGAAACCTACGACGTGATTGGCGAGCGCAAGCCGCGCGCTGACCTGACGCTGGTGATTCATCGCAAGAATGGCGAGCGCGTCGACGTGCCGGTAACGTGCCGCCTCGATACCGCTGAAGAAGTGTCGATCTACGAGGCCGGCGGCGTGTTGCAGCGCTTCGCTCAGGACTTCCTCGAAGAGTCGGCGGCTGCCGTTTAAATCATCGGATGTGGGCATGGGACTCCAAGTCCCGTGCCTTCGTTAAGGAGCACCATGGCTCACGCAACTCATTTCGCAGCGCAAATCAAAATTCCCGCCACCTACATGCGCGGCGGCACCAGCAAAGGCGTGTTCTTCAGCCTGAAAGATTTGCCTGAAGCGGCGCAGGTTCCAGGTCCCGTCCGCGACGCCTTGCTGCTGCGCGTGATCGGCAGCCCCGACCCGTACGACAAGCAAATCGACGGCATGGGCGGCGCCACTTCAAGCACCAGCAAAACCGTGATCCTGTCGAAAAGCAGCCAGGCTGATCACGACGTCGACTACCTGTTCGGCCAGGTCTCCATCGACAAGCCTTTCGTGGACTGGAGCGGCAACTGCGGCAACCTGTCGGCAGCGGTCGGTTCGTTTGCGATCAGCAATGGCCTGGTCGACGCCAGCCGCATTCCGCACAACGGTGTCGCCGTGGTGCGCGTGTGGCAGGCGAATATCGGCAAAACCATCATCGCCCACGTGCCGATCACCAACGGTGAAGTGCAGGAGACCGGAGATTTTGAACTCGACGGCGTGACCTTTCCGGCGGCCGAAGTGCAGGTGGAGTTCATGGATCCTGCGGCAGAAGAAGAGGGCGGTGGTGGCTCGATGTTTCCTACCGGCAACCTGATCGATGAGCTGGAGGTGCCGGGTGTTGGCACGTTCAGGGCGACCATGATCAATGCGGGTATTCCGACGATTTTCGTCAACGCCGAAGACATCGGCTACACCGGCACCGAACTGCAAAGTGCGATCAACAGCGACCCGAAAGCCTTGCAGATGTTCGAGACCATCCGCGCTTATGGCGCTTTGCGCATGGGCCTGATCTCGAATCTCGATGAAGCGGCCAAGCGCCAACACACACCGAAAGTCGCGTTCGTCGCCAGGCCTGCGGATTACGTGGCGTCCAGCGGTAAAGCGATTGCTGCCGGTGATGTTGATTTGCTGGTGCGTGCATTGTCGATGGGCAAGCTGCACCACGCGATGATGGGCACGGCTGCGGTCGCCATCGGCACTGCGGCGGCAGTTCCCGGGACGCTGGTGAACCTGGCGGCGGGTGGTGTGGAACGCAGCGCCGTGCGTTTCGGTCATCCTTCCGGCACATTGCGGGTCGGTGCCGAGGCGAGCCTAGAAAACGGTGAGTGGGTGGTGAAAAAAGCCATCATGAGCCGCAGTGCCCGTGTCCTGATGGAAGGCTACGTGCGCGTCCCTGGTGATTCTTTCTAAACGACAACTTCCCCTGTAGGAGCCTTCGGCAGCTCCTACATGGGGTCGCATTTCAATTCTAAAAGTCCATTGCCTGAACCGAGGTCCCATCAACGAACCACTTAAAGAGTGAATCGAACATGAGCGCCAACGTCGACCTGAACAACCGCCCCGACTACGACCGTGTTCTGCAGGACATCGCCGACTACGTCCTGACCTTCAACGTTGAATCCACCGAAGCCCTGAACACCGCCCGCCACTGCCTGATGGATACGCTGGGTTGCGGCCTGCTGGCGCTGCGTTTTCCCGAATGCACCAAGCACCTTGGCCCTATCGTCGAAGGCACCGTCGTGCCGTTTGGCGCTCGCGTCCCGGGCACCCCTTATCGCCTTGATCCGGTGAAAGCGGCGTGGGATATCGGCTGCATCGTGCGCTGGCTCGACTACAACGACACCTGGCTCGCCGCCGAGTGGGGGCATCCGTCGGACAACCTCGGCGCAATTCTCGCGGTGGCCGATCACCTCTCGCAGAAGCGTTTTGCCAACGCTGAAGCGGCGTTGACGATTCGCGATGTGCTGGAAGCGATGATCATGGCTCACGAGATTCAGGGCGTCATTGCCTTGGAAAACTCCTTCAACCGCGTAGGACTTGATCACGTCATTCTGGTGAAAGTCGCCTCGACCGCCGTGACCGCCAAACTGATGGGCGCCAATCGCGAGCAGATGTTGTCGGCGCTGTCCCATGCATTCGCCGACGGTCAGGCGCTGCGCACCTACCGTCATGCACCGAATGCTGGCTCGCGAAAATCCTGGGCAGCGGGGGATGCGTCCAGCCGTGGCGTGCGTCTGGCCGATATCGCCATGCGTGGCGAAATGGGCATTCCCGGTGTGTTGAGTGCCAAGCAGTGGGGCTTTTACGACGTACTCTTCAGCCACACCAACAGCGACCTGGCGTTGAAGCCGGAAGATAAACGCGCCTTCGCTTTCTCACGGCCGTTCGGCAGTTATGTGATGGAAAACGTCCTGTTCAAGATCAGCTTTCCCGCCGAGTTCCACGCGCAAACTGCGTGCGAGGCAGCGGTGACGTTGCATCCGCAAGTGCGCAATCGACTGCACGAAATCGAGCGAATCGTCATCACCACCCACGAATCGGCGATCCGCATCATTTCCAAGGTCGGGCCGCTGGCCAACGCTGCCGACCGCGATCACTGCATTCAGTACATGACCGCCGTGCCGCTGGCCTTCGGCAACCTGATCGCCGAACACTACGAGGACGATTTCCACAACGCACATCCGATCATTGATGTGCTGCGCGAGAAAATGCACATCGTCGAAGACCCGCGCTTCACCCGCGAATACCTCGAGGCCGACAAGCGCTCGATTGCCAACGCCGTGCAGGTGTTTTTCAAGGACGGCACCAGCACCGACAACGTCGTGGTGGAATACCCGATCGGCCATCGCCGCCGCCGGGCGCAGGGCATTCCTTTGCTGGAAGACAAGTTCAAGGCCAACCTGGCAACGCGCTTCACCGGCCAGCGCAGCGCCGAGATCCTGGCGCTGTGCAAAGATCAGACGCGGCTGGAAGCCACTCCCGTGAACCGCTTCGTCGACCTGTTCGTGATCTGACGAAAGCGCTGTAGGAGCAGCCTGCGGCAGCTCCTACACGGAGGATTTGCGCCATTTTTCGATGGGCAGTTTGGTGATCGCAAAACCGCTCAACAAAATCGCCGAATAGATCATCAGTTCCCGGGACAGGGTTTGCCCTTCGTACCAGGCGCCGATGATCACGGCGAACACCGGGAAAATGATAAACACGAACGACAGAATGATCGGGCTGAGGCGTTTAAGCAGCAAAAAATAAACGATGAATCCACCCACCGACGCCACCAGCCCGAGATAGAGCAGGGCAGCCCATGAGCGCGCGGTCACGTCCTGGAAGCTCGGCGCTTCGAAGCTCAATCCGACAATAAATAACATCAGCCCGGCGATGCCGATCGGCAGCGTGTTGTAGGTGATCACGCTGATGGCGCTGCCGTGTTTTTTCGTCACTACGTAACACAACGCATGCATGACGGCTGCGCAGAGAATCGCCAGCACACCAAGCCATTCAGCCTGATCAAGGTGTAAGCCCTGGCTGCGAATGATCATGAACAAACTGGCGAAGCCGATGGCGATGCCGAGCATTTGCGATGGATAGATTTTCTCGCGCAGAAACAATGCGCTGAACATCAGGATAAAAACCGGCATGCAGCTGAACAGCAGCGCCGTCAGGCCAGACGACACGTGCATCTCGCCATAGTTGAGCAGGTAATAAGGCAGGCTGAAATACGACAGCGTGACGAACACAAAAAACCAGCGACTTTGTCGTGGAAACAGCAGGGGTTCCTTGCGCAACACCGCGAAGCTGAGGAACAGCGGGAAGGCAATCAGAAAGCGCAGGCCGGCAGCGGTCAGTGGCGGCACGCTTTCCACGGCAATCTTGATCCCCAGCCATGTGGTGCCCCAACTCAGACAAACGATGAGAAACAGGGTGCTGGTGATCAATCCGGCAAGCCAGGGTTTGCTGATGGTTATCGGTGAGCTGACGACGGTCGACATGTTGGGTGCTCCGAGCGGGGAATTGACCTCATCACTGAAAAGGTCTATTCCTGATTGAACCTGTTTTCAATACGCTATTTGGGGCGAGAATGACTGTCAAAGTAAGTATTGCCATGGTGTCAATCCTTCGCGACGGTCTCGCCAATGGCGTCGGCGTCAAGTACCAACGCCTGGCCGATGCGGTCGAAAAGGCCATCTGCGAGGGTGTTATCGAGGCCGGTTGCAAGCTGCCACCGCACAGACTGTTGGCCGATAGTCTTGGCGTCACCATCGGCACCATCAGTCGTGCTTACGGCGATCTGGAGCGTGTCGGATTAGTCGTGGCCCGCGTAGGAGACGGCACCTATGTGCGTCAGCGCGGGATGGAGCGGCCGCAGGACAAAGGCTTTCGCAATGTCAGCGACGAGCCGCCAGCGTGTTTCGACATGAGCCGCAACCAGCCGATCCCCGGCCAGGAAGCAGCGTTCATGCGCGAGTGTCTTGTCGAACTGGCCAATGATCCGGGCTTGTTACAGCAATTGACCGGATACACCGCCGAAAGCGGATTGGCCAGGCACCGGGTGGCGGGGGCGGTCTGGTTGCGCCACGGGGATTTCGTGCCGCACGCCGATCAGGTGCTGTGCGTCAACGGTGGTCAGCACGGTTTGCTGTGCGCCTTGATGGCTTTGCTCAAGGCCGGCGACACGGTCGTGACCGAGCATTTGTCCTACCCCGGATTGATCAGCGTCGCACGTCAACTCGGGATAAAACTCATCGGCGCCGCGATGGATGACGAAGGATTGTTGCCCGCGGCGCTGGAGGACATTTGCCGTCAGCATCGGGTGGCAGCGGTGTATTGCACGCCAACGATCCAGAATCCTACAGCCGCTGTGATGTCCATCCCGCGGCGCGAAGCGATTGCCGAGGTGTGCCGCCAGCACAATCTGCTGATTATCGAAGACGAAGCCCATGCTGTGCTCGACCACCAGCGCCCGCTGCCATTGAGCTATTTCGCTCCTGAGCGTGCGGTGCTGATCGGCAGTCTCAGCAAGGCCGTTTCGGCGGGTCTGCGGGTCGGTTATCTGCATGCGCCGCAGGCTCTGATCGGGCGTATCAGTTCAGCCATTCGTGCGACGTGCTGGATGGCCAATCCGCTGTCGATGGAGGTGGCGAGCCTGTGGATCGAAAACGGCATGGCCGAACGTTTACTGGATGAGCAGATCACGGAGATTGGCCGCCGCAAGGCATTGGTTTCGGGTGTACTGGACGGCTTGAGCTACAAGACGCACACCTACAGTCCGCACTTTTGGGTAGAGGTGCCCGAGTTGTGGCGAGCGTCGCAGATTGCTGCGGAGTTGAAAGAAAACAACTATCTGGTGGCGACCGCCGAGGCGTTCGCGGTAGGACATGCGGCGGTGCCGCAGTTTATTCGGGTAGGCGTGTGTAACTCAGTCGGGGATGACAGCATGTTGCTCGCAGGCTTTGAGGCTATGAAGCACGCCTTGACGGAACTCAATCCCGTGTAGGAGCTGCCGAAGGCTGCGATCTTTTGATGTTGATGTTTAAAAACAAGATCAACAGATCGCAGCCTTCGGCAGCTCCTACAGGGGGCATGCGGGGTTACTTGAACCGCCGCTCGACGCCTTTCTCCACCAGAATCTTCGCCGAGATCTCTTCCACCGAAAAATGTGTGGAGTTGATGTTCGGAATGTTTTCGCGGCGGAACAGGTTTTCCACTTCGCGCACTTCGAATTCGCACTGGGCATAGCTCGAATAGCGGCTGTTGGGTTTGCGCTCGTTGCGGATCGCGGTGAGGCGGTCCGGGTCGATGGTCAGGCCGAACAGCTTGTGCTGATGAGCGCGCAGGGCGGGCGGCAATTGCAGGCGCTCCATGTCGTCTTCGGTCAGCGGGTAGTTGGCCGCGCGGATACCAAATTGCATGGCCATGTACAGACACGTCGGCGTCTTACCACATCGCGACACGCCCACTAGAATCAGATCGGCCTTGTCGTAATAGTGCGTGCGGGCACCGTCATCGTTGTCGAGGGCGAAATTCACAGCCTCGATCCGCTCCATGTAATTGGAGTTGTGCCCGATCGAATGCGACTTGCCCACGGTGTAGGAAGAATGCTCGGTCAGTTCCTGCTCAAGCGGGGCGAGGAAGGTCGAGAAAATATCGATCATGAAACCATTGGACGTTGCGAGAATCTCACGAATGTCCTGATTGACGATGGTGTCGAAGATGATCGGGCGAAAGCCGTCGGTTTCGGCGGCTTTATTGATTTGTTGTACCATGGCCCGCGCTTTATCCACGCTGTCGATGTACGGTCGCGTGAATTTGCTGAAGGTAATGTTTTCGAACTGCGCCAGGAGGCTTTGACCCAGGGTTTCGGCGGTAATGCCGGTGCCATCGGAGATAAAGAAAGCAGATCGTTTCATTTGCACCTTGGGCCTTAAGCTAATAACGAATCTTGGATATGATAGGCGCGATTTGCCGGCCGCCATTGGCCTGCATTCTCACTTATTTTCCAGGTCCAGGCCATACAACCGGCCAACGCTCCCCCGAGCAGCCGGTTTCTGAGCTTTTCCAACACAGTTAGTGGAGAGATCACCTTGGTAGAGTACGTAGTTTCCCTCGATAAGCTCGGCAAACACGATGTTGAGCATGTGGGGGGCAAGAACGCATCCCTGGGCGAGATGATCAGCAACCTGGCGGGTGCCGGTGTGTCGGTCCCCGGCGGCTTCGCCACCACCGCTCAGGCCTATCGCGACTTCCTCGAACTGAGTGGCCTCAACGACCAGATCCACCAGGCCCTTGACGCGCTCGACGTTGATGACGTCAACGCACTGGCCAGGACCGGCGCGCAGATTCGTCAATGGATCATGGACGCCGAATTCCCGGAAAAACTCAACGCCGAGATCCGCACCGCGTTCGCCACGCTGTCGGCCGGCAACCCTGATATGGCCGTGGCCGTGCGTTCTTCAGCCACTGCCGAAGACTTGCCGGACGCATCCTTCGCCGGTCAGCAGGAAACCTTCCTGAACATCCGTGGCGTGGAGAACGTTATCCGCGCTGCCAAGGAGGTTTTCGCCTCTTTGTTCAACGACCGTGCGATTTCCTACCGCGTGCATCAGGGCTTCGACCACAAACTGGTCGCCCTGTCTGCCGGCGTGCAGCGCATGGTACGTTCGGAAACCGGCACCGCCGGCGTGATGTTCACCCTCGACACCGAGTCCGGTTTCCGTGACGTGGTGTTTATCACCGGCGCTTACGGTCTGGGCGAAACCGTCGTTCAAGGCGCGGTGAACCCGGACGAATTCTATGTCCACAAGGGCACGCTGGAGGCCGGTCGTCCGGCGATCCTGCGTCGCAACCTGGGCAGCAAAGCCATCAAGATGATCTACGGCGAAGTCGCCACGGCCGGCAAGTCGGTCAAGACCATCGACGTCGACAAGGCTGATCGCGCGCGCTTCTGCCTGTCCGACGCCGAAGTCAGCGAGCTGGCCAAGCAAGCGATGATCATCGAGAAGCACTATCAGTGCCCGATGGACATCGAGTGGGCCAAGGACGGTGACGACGGCAAGCTGTATATCGTGCAGGCGCGTCCGGAAACCGTGAAGAGCCGTACCCAGGCCAACGTCATGGAACGTTACCTGTTGAAAGAAACCGGCACCGTGCTGGTTGAAGGTCGTGCCATCGGCCAGCGTATTGGTGCCGGTAAAGTGCGGATCATCAAGGACGTGTCCGAGATGGACAAAGTCCAGCCGGGCGACGTACTGGTTTCCGACATGACCGACCCGGACTGGGAACCGGTAATGAAGCGCGCCAGCGCCATCGTGACCAACCGGGGCGGGCGTACCTGCCACGCGGCGATCATCGCCCGTGAGCTGGGCATTCCAGCCGTTGTCGGTTGCGGCAACGCCACCCAGTTGCTTAAGGATGGCCAGGGCGTGACCGTGTCCTGCGCTGAAGGCGACACCGGTTACATCTTCGAAGGTGAACTGGGCTTCGACATCAAGAAGAACTCCGTGGACGCCATGCCTGATCTGCCGTTCAAGATCATGATGAACGTCGGCAACCCGGACCGCGCCTTCGACTTCGCGCAACTGCCGAACGCCGGTGTGGGCCTGGCCCGTCTGGAATTCATCATCAACCGCATGATCGGCGTGCACCCTAAAGCGCTGCTGAACTACGATGGCCTGCCGCAGGAAATCAAGGACAGCGTCGACAAGCGTATTGCCGGCTACGACGATCCGGTTGGCTTCTATGTCGACAAACTGGTCGAAGGCATCAGCACCCTGGCAGCAGCGTTCACACCGAAGAAGGTCATCGTGCGTCTGTCGGACTTCAAGTCCAACGAATACGCCAACCTGATCGGCGGCAAGCTGTACGAGCCGGAAGAAGAAAACCCGATGCTGGGCTTCCGTGGCGCTTCGCGTTACATCAGCGAATCGTTCCGCGATTGCTTCGAACTCGAATGCCGCGCGCTGAAACGCGTGCGCAACGAGATGGGCCTGACCAACGTCGAAATCATGGTGCCGTTCGTGCGCACCCTCGGCGAAGCCAGTCAGGTTGTTGATCTGCTCGCAGAGAACGGCCTGAAGCGTGGCGAGAACGGTCTGCGCGTGATCATGATGTGCGAATTGCCATCCAACGCGATTCTGGCTGAAGAGTTCCTCGAATTCTTCGACGGTTTCTCGATCGGTTCCAACGACCTGACTCAGCTGACGCTGGGCCTGGACCGTGACTCCGGGATCATTGCGCACCTGTTCGACGAGCGTAATCCGGCCGTCAAGAAGCTGCTGTCGAACGCGATTCAGGCATGCAACAAGGCTGGTAAATACATCGGTATCTGCGGTCAGGGCCCTTCCGATCACCCGGATCTGGCTCGCTGGCTGATGGAGCAGGGCATCGAAAGCGTGTCGCTGAACCCGGACACCGTGCTGGAAACCTGGTTCTTCCTCGCGGAAGGCCAAGCGCAGGCTTAACCAATATGTGAACGGTCCGCGTCCCCTGTGGGAGCGAGCCTGCTCGCGAAATCGGATTAACATTCGATATGAATGTTGGCAGATACACCGCTTTCGCGAGCAGGCTCGTGCCCGCACGACTCGGTTCTTTAGGTGATTCAAACAGGGCGAGCGCCTCCGGATGCCGCCCTTTTTTGTGCAAGAGCATTATGCAAAGCAGCAGCAACCTATTTCCTGTCGCCCTGATCAGCGCCGAGCGGCGCGGCGATCTGAGCGAAGACGTTTATCGTCTCAAACCCGGCAACAGCCCGGACTGGTCCGTAGAAATCGCCGTCACTCGTTTGGGTATGGCCGATGAACCGGCGGTGCGCGGTGTGCCGGTCATCCTGTTGCACGGCAGTTTTTCCAACCGACGCTTCTGGTTCTCGCCCAAAGGTCTGGGGCTCGGCGCTTATCTGGCGCGGCTGGGTTTCGACGTGTGGATTCCGGAGATGCGCGGTCACGGATTATCGCAGCGCAACGAGGAATACCGCAGAAACCGTGTCGCCGACTACGCCAGGTACGATTTGCCGGCAATCGCCGCATTCGTGCGTGAGCAGAGCGGGCAGGTGCCGCACTGGATCGGCCATTCGCTGGGCGGCATTACCCTGGCGGCGGCACTCGGGGGCGAGTATCTGGGCGAACCCGCCGTGGCGTCGGCGGCGTTTTTTGGCACTCAGGTCAGCCGTACTTACTGGCCGCTGAAGATTCCGCCGGTTGAATGGAGCGGTCGCTTCATTCTCAAGCGTTTCGCGCAGTTGTCGGGCTCACGTCTCAAGCGCGGACCGGAAGACGAGCCCATCGGCCTGGCCATCGAGAGCATGCGCTGGTACGGCTTGTTCGGCCGGTTTGGTGACAAGGACAAAGATTGGTGGGCCGGTCTGGCTAATGTTCAGGTGCCAGTGCTGGCGGTGAGTGCGGCCGGGGATCATCAGGATCCTGAGTGGGCTTGTCGCAAACTGTTCGAGCAGATTGGCTCTGAGCACAAGCAGTTCATCAATCTGGGGCGCGAGCAGGGCTTCAACGAGAATTTCGGCCATGTCGAAATGTTGGTAAGCAAGGCTGCACAGGCGCAAGTATGGCCACTGGTGGCGCGCTGGTTGAACGATCAGCAGACCCCGTTGCTGGGCGAGAAGCCGGATCTGGCGGCTGCAGTCTGAGTCGCGAGGCGCTGAAGAGGCCATTTCGTTCGGGGCGGCTTGCGGCTAAGATATGACGCATTGTGCGGTTCTGGTCATATTTAGTGGCTGATTTGCTATTAAGTATTCAGCGTTTGTTCAGGTTCGCTCAGCGAGCATTGTATGAACTAAGGTAAACAGCGACTGCCGGAACTCGTCTCACAAGAGTGCGTCATCCTTGATCGTCTTCCTTTTTACAGGAGTTTTTCGATGAACCATTACCTCACGCCTGACCTGTGCGATGCCTATCCGGAGCTGGTCCAGGTGCTGGAACCGATGTTCAGCAATTTCGGCGGACGTGATTCGTTCGGCGGCGAAATCGTGACCATCAAATGTTTCGAAGACAACTCGCTGGTCAAGGAGCAAGCCGAACTCAAGGGCAACGGCAAGGTACTCGTGGTCGACGGTGGCGGATCGCTGCGCCGTGCGCTGCTCGGAGACATGATCGCCGAGAAAGCCGCGAAAAACGGCTGGGAAGGGATGGTCATCTACGGTTGCATCCGTGACGTCGATGTCATCGCCCAGACCGATCTTGGCGTCCAGGCACTGGCCAGCCATCCGATGAAAACCGACAAGCGCGGCATCGGCGATCTCAACGTCGCGGTGACTTTCGCCGGAGTGACGTTCCACCCGGGCCACTACATTTATGCGGACAACAACGGCGTAATCATCTCGCCGAGTCCGCTGAAGATGCCTGAATAAGCTTTTGACAAAGGGATGAGGATGTTCGAGGAAGAAAACGCGCAATGGGGGCTGGTGCATGCCCTGGTGCTGGACGGTAGAGGCGGTGCGCGTTCGATAGCCCGGACTGAGCTCGACGATTTGCAGCTACAGGCTCATGAAAGTCTGTGGCTGCACTGGGATCGCAGTCATCCGCAAACGCAGACCTGGCTGCGCAAATCCAGTGGCCTGAACGAATTCACCTGCGACTTGCTGCTGGAAGAGAACACTCGACCGCGCCTGTTGCCGTTGCCGGATTCCGAGTTGCTGCTGTTTTTGCGCGGCGTCAACCTCAATCCGGGTGCCGAACCGGAAGACATGGTCTCGGTGCGGATTTTCGCGTCTGCCCAGCGCGTTATTTCCCTGCGTTTGCGCCCGTTGCGCGCCACGGATGAACTGCTGACGATTCTGGCGGAGGGCAAAGGCCCGAAAACGTCCTCTGAGCTGATCCTTTATCTGGCGCAATTCCTCACTAATAAAGTGCAGGACCTGGTCACTTGCCTCTCGGAAATCGCCGATGAGGAAGAAGAAAAAATGGATGCCGACGAACGGTATACCCCAGAGCACGGATCGATTTTGCACATCCGCCGAAGGGCGGCCGGACTGAAGCGGTTTCTCGCTCCACAGCGGGATATTTTCGGCCAGATGACGCGGATAAAACTGCCGTGGTTTGTCGATGATGATGCCGATTACTGGAACGAGTTGAACAACAGCCTGACCCGCTATCTGGAAGAACTCGAATTGACCCGAGAGCGCGTGGGACTTGTCCTGGAGGCAGAAGACCGGCGTTTGAGCGTGCGCATGAATCGCACGATGTACCGCTTCGGGATCATCACCTGCATCTTTTTGCCGATGAGTTTTATCACGGGGCTGTTGGGTATAAATGTTGGCGGAATTCCGTTCGCGAGCAGCCCTTATGGTTTCCTGATCGCCTGCTTGACGGTGCTCGCCATGGCCTTCGGCCAATGGTGGTTATTCCGTCGTTTGCGCTGGGTTTGAACATGGCGCATGTGACCCGACCAAATTTGCCCGCGTCTTTCACAGACATCACGAGAGGTGCGTATGCACGATCCGTTTGAACAGTCTTTGCGCGACATGCTCAACGCCTCGCCGTCCAGCCGCGACGACGATGCGTGTCTGGGCCGCGTACTCAAAACCGCCAACCGCCAGGTCGGCGCCGGCGATCTGTTCAGCCTGCTGGGCCGCTGGCTGCCCGCGCTGATGATCGCCCTGAATAACGGATCGGCCCATGTCTCGCCGGTTTCCCGTCTTCGTAAACCTACCGCTCGCACTGCTGATAAGGCTGATTGAATATGGAACTTGATCTCTGGACTCAGAGCCTCGTCACTGCAATGACTGCGTTGTGGACCAAAGTCGCCAACTTCATACCGAACCTGTTCGGCGCACTGGTGGTGCTGCTGTTGGGTTTCGTCGTGGCCAAGCTGCTCGATACCTTGCTGTCCAAACTGCTCGCTAAATTGGGCCTCGATCGCCTGATGGGCGGCACCGGACTGACTAAATTGCTGTCGCGCGCCGGGCTTCAGGTTCCGATCTCGACACTGATCGGCAAGATCGTTTACTGGTTCGTTCTGCTTATTTTTCTGGTTTCTGCAGCAGAATCCCTTGGCCTTGAGAGAGTTTCAGCTACGCTCGATATGCTGGCGCTGTATTTGCCAAAAGTATTTGGCGCAGCCTTGGTGTTGTTGGTGGGTGTTTTGCTCGCGCAACTGGCCAATGGGCTGGTGCGTGGGGCGGCAGAAGGTGTGGGCCTGGACTACGCTTCGGGGCTGGGGCGAATCGCTCAGGGGCTGGTGATTATCATCAGCATCTCGGTCGCGATCAGTCAGCTTGAGGTCAAGACCGACCTGCTGAATCATGTGATTGTCATCGTATTAATTACCGTTGGTCTGGCGGTTGCGCTGGCCATGGGGTTGGGAAGCCGGGAAATTGCCGGTCAGATTCTTGCGGGAATCTATGTGCGTGAGTTGTACCAGGTTGGGCAACAAGTGCGTGTTGGCGAGGTCGAAGGCCAGATCGAAGAGATCGGCACGGTTAAAACCACATTGCTGACCGATGAGGGTGAGCTAGTCTCTCTTTCCAATCGGATCCTGCTGGAACAGCATGTGAGTAGCCGCTAATCCGGCAAACCCTGCTAATGTATGCCGCCGCGAAATGCCAGCTGAAGCTGGTTGCGGCGGACATTGACCTGACTGTCGGCACGACTTGTTTTGAATAAAGCCCAAACGCTATCTACGCGCTACGACCCCCGCGAGCTCTCTGATGAGGAGTTGGTCGCGCGCTCGCATACCGAGCTGTTTCACGTGACGCGCGCCTATGAAGAGCTGATGCGGCGTTACCAGCGAACATTATTTAACGTCTGCGCGAGATATCTTGGGAACGATCGCGATGCAGACGATGTCTGTCAGGAAGTGATGTTGAAGGTGTTGTATGGCTTGAAGAATTTCGAGGGGAAATCGAAGTTCAAAACCTGGCTGTACAGCATCACTTACAACGAATGCATCACGCAGTATCGGAAGGAACGGCGAAAGCGTCGCTTGATGGACGCATTGAGTCTTGACCCCCTCGAGGAAGCGTCCGAAGAAAAGGCGCCAAAACCCGAGGACAAGGGCGGGCTTGATCGCTGGCTGGTGTATGTGAACCCGATTGACCGCGAAATTCTGGTGCTACGATTTGTCGCAGAGCTGGAGTTTCAGGAAATCGCAGACATCATGCACATGGGTTTGAGTGCTACAAAAATGCGGTACAAACGCGCTCTAGATAAATTGCGTGAGAAATTTGCAGGCATTGCTGAAACTTAGTTCAGCGCAAATATCTCTTACGTGTAGGCAAGTTCTGATAGACTTGCCGCCGAGTTGTCCCCCGGTTTGCGGGACTGCTTCACAATCACCAGATGGGGATTTAACGGATGAAACTGAAAAACACCTTGGGCTTGGCCATTGGTTCTCTTATTGCTGCCACTTCGTTCGGCGCTCTGGCACAAGGCCAAGGCGCAGTTGAAATCGAAGGCTTCGCTAAGAAAGAACAATTCGACAGCGCTCGTAACTTCAAGAACAACGGCAACCTGTTCGGCGGCTCGATCGGTTACTTCCTGACCGACGATGTTGAACTGCGTCTGGGCTACGACGAAGTGCACAACGTACGTGCCGACGACGGCAAGAACGTAAAAGGCGCTAACACCGCTCTGGACGCTCTGTACCACTTCAACAACCCGGGCGACATGCTGCGTCCGTACGTTTCGGCCGGTTTCTCTGACCAGAGCATCGACCAGAACGGTTCGAACGGTCGTAACCGTTCCACCTTCGCCAACGTTGGCGGCGGTGCCAAGCTGTACTTCACTGACAACTTCTACGCCCGTGCTGGCGTTGAAGCTCAGTACAACATCGACCAAGGCGACACCGAGTGGGCTCCAAGCGTCGGTATCGGTGTGAACTTCGGTGGCGGCTCCAAGCCTGCTGCTGCTCCAGTTCCAGCACCAGCTGAAGTCTGCTCCGACAGCGACAACGATGGCGTTTGCGACAACGTTGACAAGTGCCCAGACACCCCAGCCAACGTAACTGTTGACGCTGACGGCTGCCCGGCAGTTGCTGAAGTTGTTCGTGTTGAGCTGGACGTTAAATTTGACTTCGACAAATCTGTTGTTAAAACCAACAGCTACGGCGATATCAAAAACCTGGCTGACTTCATGAAGCAGTACCCATCCACCACCACTACTGTTGAAGGTCACACTGACTCCGTCGGTCCTGACGCTTACAACCAGAAACTGTCCGAGCGTCGTGCAAACGCCGTTAAGCAAGTTCTGACCAACCAGTACGGTGTTGAATCGTCCCGCGTTCAGTCTGTTGGCTACGGCGAATCCCGCCCAGTTGCTGACAACAAAACTGAAGCTGGCCGCGCTGTAAACCGTCGCGTAGAAGCGCAGGTTGAAGCTCAAGCTAAGTAATTAGCTGCCGCTCCGAGAAAAGCCCGGCTTAGGCCGGGCTTTTCTTTGTCTGCGATTTGGTAAGGCGCCAGCGCTTACAAGGCGCAAGCACTTCCAATGTAGGAGCTGCCGCAGGCTGCGATCTCTTGATCTTGCGCAACAGCAGCAACAGCACCAATCACCAGGATGGCCGGACTTTTCAGCTCAAACGCAGAGGCATCCAGCTCCATCGCCATCAGATCACTGCGGCACTCGCGCTGATGTGGCAACGAGGCGTTTTCGATCATCGCTACCGGCGTATCCTTCGCCATTCCCCCCGCCAACAATTGCTCACGAATCTCGCCAAGCTTGGCCACACCCATGTAGATCACCAGCGTCGTCCCGCCTTGCGCCAGTGCCTGCCAATTCAATTGGCTGTCATCCTGCGTATGCGCAGTCACCAGCGTCACGCCGCGCGCGACACCGCGCAGGGTCAGGGGGATATCGCATTGCGTCGCACCGGCCAGCCCGGCAGTGATGCCGTTGACCAACTCGACCTCGACGCCACGCTCGCGTAACCATTGAGCCTCTTCACCGCCACGACCGAAGATGCACGGATCGCCGCCCTTGAGCCGCACCACGCATTTGCCGTGACGGGCGTAGCGCAGCATCAGACGATGGATGAAGGCCTGCGGCGTCGAGCGGCAGCCACCGCGCTTGCCCACCGCAATGATTCGCGCGGCGGGGCAGTGTTCCAGCACGGCGTCGTTGACCAGGTCATCAATCATCACCACATCGGCTTCACGCAAGGCGCGCACGGCTTTGAGGGTCAACAGTTCCGGATCACCAGGGCCAGCGCCCACCAACCAGACTTTCGCATTCATGGTGTCTTCCCTCATCAAATGACGGCAACCGGCTGCACGTTGGCGGCCAGCAAGCGCTTTATTTCCGGGATGCACGAGCCGCATTGCGTGCCGCATCCCAGTTGATTTTTCAAACCCTGCAGGTCAAGTCCTTGGCCAATACCGGCGCAGACTGCGCTGAGGCTGACGTTGTTGCAGTTGCACAAGGTTTTATCGCGACTGACCTGCGCCCCGGCGTTGCCCGGCGGCGCGCTCATTGGCGCCAGCAGCCAGCGTCGCAGTTGTTCATCCGCGCGACCTTCCAGCCACAAACCTTGCAGCCAGTGTTGCGCGAGGGTTTCGCCAGCCAGGCGAATGGCGGTAATCCGGCCGTTTTCAATGCGTACACGCTTGCCGATGGCCCGGCGCGGGTCGTCATAGGCCAGTACGGGGCCATTGATCAGCGACAGACATTCGTCGATCTCGCCAAGCAACTGCGGGTCCGGTGCTGCGCCGCTGGCAGCGCGTATCAGCAATGCCGGGCGTTCACGTCCGACGAGGCTCAGACTCACGTAGGAAAACGCCTCGCACAGTGGTCGTAGCGTCTGGATGTGCCGTTGAACATCACCTTCGATCAGTGCGAAGAGTTGCCAAGGCAGATTGACCGACTCCAAACGCACACCGCTGTGCTTGAGTTCAGGCTGCTTGGACAAAGGGTCGAAGGCCGGCAGCGTCACGCTGTTCACGCCACCCTTGAGAAAACGATCGCCCCAGTGCATCGGCAGAAAAGCCTGGCCCGGACGCACGCTGTCATCGCTGCCAACCGCAACGATCACGGCGCCGCGACGACTTTTAAGATTGACCAGATCGCCCGGCTGCAAACGGTGCCGGCGCAGTTCGTCCGGGTGCAGGCTCAATACCGCTTCGCTGACATGCCCGAACAGTTGCGCCGCCGTGCCGGTGCGGCTCATGCCGTGCCATTGATCGCGCAGGCGGCCGGTGATCAGCGTCAGCGGGAAGCGCGCATCACGCTGCTCCTTGGCGGCGCGGTAAGGCTCGGCAATGAACTGCGCGCGGCCATTAGCGGTAGGAAAAATCCCGTCGCTGTACAACCGCGCTGTTCCTTGCCGGGCGCCAGCGGGGAAGGGCCATTGCTGCGGCCCGATCTGGTCGAGCAGTGCATGACTGATACCGCAGAGATCCAGATCACGCCCGCGGGTAAGCAACTTGAATTCATCGAATAGCTGCGAAGGTTGATCGAAGGCAAACAGGCTCGGGTGCTGCGGGCGCAGACGTTTCTCCAGACGCTGTGCGAAATCCACCGTAATTGCCCAGTCTGGCCGCGCTTCACCCGGTGCGAGAATGGCTTTGCGTACGTGGGAAATGCGCCGCTCGGAATTGGTGACCGTGCCTTCCTTTTCGCCCCAACTGGCGGCGGGCAGTAACAGGTCGGCGAATGCAGCTGTTTCGGTGGTGCGGAAGGCTTCCTGCAATACCACGAACGGACACACCTGCAGTGCCGCGCGCACCGAGTGTTGATCCGGCATCGATTGCGCGGGGTTGGTGCAGGCTATCCACAACGCCTTTATCTTGCCGCTACGCACCTGTTCGAACAGTTCGATAGCACTGAGCCCGGTGCTTTCCGGTAACCGATCAACGCCCCAGTAAGCCGCGACTTCAGCACGGTGCTCGGGGTTGGCGGCATCACGATGGCCGGGCAGCAGATTGGACAGACTTCCGGTTTCCCGCCCGCCCATGGCATTTGGCTGACCGGTGAGAGAGAAAGGTCCTGCCCCCGGACGACCGATTTGTCCGGTAGCCAGGTGCAGGTTAATCAGTGCGCTGTTTTTTGCGCTGCCGGCGGTGGACTGGTTCAAGCCCATGCACCACAGCGACAGAAAACTCGGCGCAGTGCCCACCCATTCAGCGCATTGCTGCAGTTGCTCGACACTGATCCCGCACAGCTGCGACACCATCTGTGGCGTGTAATCACGTACCAGGCTTTTCAGCTCGGCCAGACCTTCGGTGTGGGCGTTGATGAAGTCGCGGTCGATCCATTCTTCCCACAACAGCAGGTGCAAAATCCCATGGAACAAAGCGACATCGGTGCCAGGCAGAATCGCCAGATGCAGATCGGCCAGCTCGCAGGTGTCGGTGCGCCGTGGGTCGATGACGATGACTTTCATCTGCGGACGGCGCGATTTAGCCTCTTCGAGCCGACGAAAAAGTACCGGATGGGCGTAGGCCATGTTACTGCCGACGATCATCACGCAATCACTGAGCTCCAGATCTTCATAGCTGCATGGCGGTGCATCGGCGCCGAGACTGCGTTTGTAGCCGACCACGGCCGAAGACATGCACAGGCGTGAATTGCTGTCGATGTTGTTGGTGCCGACCAGCGCCCGCGCCAGTTTGTTGAAGGCGTAATAGTCCTCGGTCAGCAGCTGTCCGGAAATGTAGAACGCGACGCTGTCCGGGCCGTGCTCGGCGATGGTCTGGGCGAACACATTGGCAGCATGGTCCAGCGCCGTGTCCCAATCGGCGCGGCTGCGCGCCAGACCTTTGCCCAGGCGCAGTTCTGGGTATAACGCTCGGGCTGCGAGGTCGCCGGTCAGGTGCAGGGTCGAGCCTTTGCTACAGAGTTTGCCGAGGTTGGCCGGATGCGTCGGATCGCCACTGACGCCGAGGATGCGCTCGCCGTCATGCTCGATCAGTACGCCGCAGCCGACCCCGCAATAACAGCAGGTCGAGGCGGTCGTCTGGCGGTTCATCAGATAGCGTCCCGCAGGGCCAATTGCACCCGGCCATTTTCAACCCGCGCCGCGTGATGGTGGGCGCATCCGATATCAGGCGCCTGGGCTTCACCGGATTGCAGGTCGATCTGCCAGTTGTGCAGCGGGCAGGCCACGCGTTTGCCGTAAATCAAACCTTGTGACAGCGGGCCGCCCTTGTGCGGGCAGCGGTCGTCGAGGGCGAATACTTCGTCGTCACTTGTACGAAAAATCGCGATGTCACCTTTGGGACCGGCAATGATCCGCGAACCGAGGGTATTGATCTCTTCCAGGGCACAGATATCGAGCCAGTTCATGCCGGCACCTCCAGGTTTTTCACAGGGATCACGTCAAATTCTTTCTTCAATTGCGGCTGCGCCAGTCGCTCTTTCCACGGATCCTGCTCAAACGACAGGGAGAATTGCAGGCGCTCGTTCAACGCTTTGCGACGCTCGGGGTCTTCAAGCACGGCTTTCTTGATGTGCTCCATGCCGACCCGTTGCAGGTAGTGCACGGTGCGCTCGAGGTAAAAGGCTTCTTCGCGATAGAGCTGCAGGAACGCGCCGTTGTATTCGCGAACTTCTTCGGCGGTTTTCAGCTTGACGAAGAATTCGGCGACTTCAGTTTTGATCCCGCCGTTGCCACCGATGTACATCTCCCATCCGGAATCGACGCCGATAATTCCTACGTCTTTGATCCCCGCTTCCGAGCAGTTGCGTGGGCAACCGGAGACAGCCAGTTTGACTTTGTGCGGCGACCACATATTGAACAGGTCATGTTCAAGCTCGATGCCCAGTTGCGTCGAATTCTGCGTGCCGAAGCGGCAGAACTCGCTGCCGACACAGGTTTTCACCGTGCGAATCGATTTGCCGTAGGCGTGGCCGGAGGGCATGTCGAGATCCTTCCAGACGCCGGGCAAATCCTGTTTCTTGATGCCCAGCAGGTCGATGCGTTGACCGCCGGTGACCTTGACCATCGGCACGTTGTACTTGTCGGCGACGTCGGCAATTCGGCGCAATTCCGAAGGGTTGGTCACACCGCCCCACATTCGTGGCACCACCGAGTAGGTGCCATCCTTCTGGATATTGGCGTGGGCGCGCTCGTTGATCAGGCGCGATTGCGGATCGTCCCTGGCCTCGCCCGGCCAGGTGGAAATCAGGTAGTAGTTGAGCGCCGGGCGGCATGTCGCGCAGCCGTTTGGCGTGCGCCAGTTGAGGTAGCTCATGGTGCCGGCGATGGTCAGTAGATGTTGCTCGCGGATCGCCTGGCGGATCTGGCCGTGATTGAGGTCGCTGCAACCGCAGATGGCCTTTTCGCTTTTCGGTTTGACGTCTGCTGCACCGCCGACGGTGTTGATCAGGATCTGCTCGACCAGCCCCGCGCAGGAGCCACAGGAACTGGCCGCTTTGGTGTGTTTCTTCACGTCATCGACGCTGAACAGGCCGTGTTCCTGAATGGCTTTGACGATGGTGCCCTTGCACACACCGTTGCAGCCGCAGACTTCGGCGGTGTCGGCCATGACCATTGCTTTGTCCTGGCCCTGATGTCCTACGTCGCCGAGGGCGTTTTCGCCAAACATCAGGTGATCGCGGATCTCGCCGATTACGTGATTCTCACGAATCTGTCGGAAATACCAACCGCCATCTGCCGTATCGCCGTACAGACAGGCGCCAACCAAAACGTCATCCTTGATCACCAGTTTTTTGTACACCCCGCCGATCGGATCAGAAAGGGTGATGGTTTCGGTGCCTTCGCCGCCCATGAAGTCGCCGGCGGAAAACAGGTCGATGCCGGTGACTTTCAATTTGGTCGATGTAACCGAGCCCTGATAGCGGGCGAAACCCAATTGCGCGAGGTGGTTGGCGCAGACCTTGGCCTGTTCGAACAACGGTGCGACCAGCCCATAAGCGATGCCGCGATGGCTGGCGCATTCGCCGATGGCATAGATGCGCGGGTCATAGGTTTGCAGGGTGTCGTTGACCAGAATGCCGCGATTGCACGGAATGCCGGCCTTTTCCGCGAGTTCGGTGTTGGGGCGTATGCCAGCGGCCATGACCACCATATCGGCAGGGATGATGTCGCCGTTCTTGAATTGCACCGAGCCGACCCGACCGTTTCCGGCATCGTGTAGGGCCTGGGTTTGTTCGCACAGACGGAAATGCAGGCCACGGGATTCCAGAGCGCTTTGCAGCAGTTGGCCGCTGGTCTTGTCCAGTTGCCGCTCCAGCAACCACTCACCGAGATGCACGACGGTGACGTGCATGCCGCGCAGCATCAGGCCGTTGGCAGCTTCGAGGCCGAGCAGGCCACCGCCGATCACGACGGCGTGTTTGTGGGTTTTGGCGGTGTCGATCATTGCCTGGGTGTCGGCAATGTCGCGGTAGCCGATCACGCCGTGCAAGGTATTGCCGGGAATTGGCAGAATGAACGGCGTCGAGCCGGTGGCGATCAGCAGTCTGTCGTACTCGGCTTCAGTGCCGTCCTCGGCAATCACCCGGCGCTTGATCCGGTCGATTTCCACCACTTTGCGATTGAGCAGCAGCTTGATGTTGTTTTCCAGGTACCAGTCGAGGTCGTTGAGCACGATCTCTTCGAAGGTTTGCTCACCGGCCAGCACCGGCGACAACAGGATGCGGTTGTAATTGGTATGCGGCTCGGCGCCGAAGACCGTGATGTCGTACAGCTCGTTGCTCAGCTTGAGCAGTTCTTCGAGGGTGCGGACTCCGGCCATGCCGTTGCCGATCATCACCAGTTTGAGTTTTTTCATCAGGTTCTCCGGGGAGCTGCGGCTGGCCTCTTGTGGGCTTCAGGCCTTGCTCGAGAAATTTTGCGCAAACAAAAAAAGGCGTCCCGCTAGTTGCCTAGCGAGGACGCCTTTGTCCTGGTCCCGTTCTCTCGGGGAGCACAACCCTCGTCGTTGAGGGTTGGGCTTTATGTGTGTGTTGAAAGGATTAATGCAGTGGTTGTGCCAAGTATTCCCAATCCGGTGATTACGGTACTTTTCTGGCAGGAATGGAATTTTTCTGCACTGTCTGGAGGCGTGTTGCGCGATTTTGAGGCGCAACGTCAAAAGATCGCAGCCTTCGGCATCTCCTACAGGGGAATCGTGCACATCCTTTAGGCGCTGCCGAAGGCTGCGATCTTTTCAAGGCTGATGAAACAACAAAACCAGTAGCACCAGATTCCCCAGCAATGCCACCAGCGCCATCGTCCGCCAAACCTTTACCGGCTCGCGCTCCAGTAGTGGTCTGAGGCGCACGCTCAAGCTGCGCCGCTCACCCTGTTCCAAAACCAGCAACCATTCTTCTGCCGTTTCAAAACGCTGTTGCGGATCGGCAGCAACGCCGCGCTCCAGGCTCTGCGCCAGCCACTCCGGCAGATCGGGGCGGTAGCGACTGGCACTGACCGGCAAGCCAAATCGCGGCCGTTGAAAGGCTTCGATCTCGCCATAGGGAAAATGCCCTGTGAGCAGAAAATACAGGGTCACGCCCAGCGCATACAGATCCTGTTGTGCGCCGGGCGGGTCACCGCGAAAGGCTTCCGGGGCGATATAGCTTGGGGTTCCCGGCAATGTCGAAACAGCGTCTTCGGACAGGCCAGGACAGTAGGCCAGACCAAAATCCAGCAGGCGCAACTCACCATCGTCACCCAGCAGCAGGTTCTCCGGTTTGATATCCCGGTGCAGAATCTGCCGCCGATGCAGCAAGCCCACCGCACGCAGCAGTCGCTCAGCCAGTTCATGCCACTTTGCCAATGGTAACGGCCCGCTTCGCTGGAAAAGCTGCGCCAGGGTCGTCCCCGAATATTCCCGCATCACGTAGTACAAATGCTGACGCTGAAGGCACGCATGGACTTCAGGAAAATGCCGACCGGCCACGCGCTTCAAAAACCACTCCTCCGAAAGAAGCGCTTGCCCGGTCTGTGGATCATCTGCAAGTCGTGCGGGCAGGGTTTTCAGCAACCATGGCTGACCTTGGTCGTCGTGCACGCGATAGAGCAGTGATTGCTGACTCTGGCTGACAACCTCTTGCACCTGCCAGCCTTCGAAAGACTGACCGGATTTCAGCGGCGGGGGCAGCGGCCACTGCTGAAGATGCATCAGCGCATCGCCGATGTTCGCTTCACCGACGGCATCTACCCGCACCAGCAAGGCGCTGGCGTTGTCCTGACTGCCGGCCAGATGCGCGGCGTTCACCAGAGTGTTTGCCGCGCTTTGCAGATCCGGCTGGTCGCGCAGGGTCGTTGCAATGGCGGTATCGCCCAACGTCGACCACACGCCGTCGCTGAGCAGCACGAAACACTCACCCGTGCGCAATTCGCCGTCGAGAAAATCCAGCACCAGATGCTGATCAAGCCCTAACGCACGCTTGAGCACATGCTGCATGCCCGGCTGCTCCCAGACATGATCGTTGGATATCCGCTGCAAGCTGTCGGCATGCCAACGATAGACCCGGCAATCGCCTACGTGGGCCAGGGTAAAGCGCCTGCCGCGCATGACCAAAGCGCTGACAGTGGTGAGCAACGGTTGCCCACCGCCATTGGCCTGCAACCAGCGATTTTGCGCCAGCAGCAAGCGATCCAGTGCCTGGGCCACGCTCCAGGTTTCCGGGGTGGCGTAGTAGTCGAGGGCCAGCGCCTGCAAGGTAGAGCGCGCCGCCAGTCCGCCATCGGCGCACTGGCTGACACCGTCAGCGATGGCGAACAGGTAACCCTTGCTAGCCGCCAGCGCCGGGGCGGGCGTGACCAGACGCAGGGCGTCCTGATTCTCCGCGCGCGGGCCGGTGGCGCTGGCTTCGGCGAAACTCAGTTGCAGGGCCATTCAGTCCTCAGACTCGAGCCGCAGTCACGGCAGCCGAACCCCAAGTGGTTCTCCAGCGCCGCTTGACGCCGTGCAGGCCGAACCACGCCAACACGCCAAGGCTGGCGAACAACCACAGGGCCAGTTGATAGCTGCCGGTGCTCTGTTTGATCGCGCCCATGCCTGCCGCCAGCGCGAAACCGCCGATGCCGCCAGCCATGCCGATCAGCCCGGTCATCACGCCGATCTCAAGACGAAAGCGCTGCGGCACCAGTTGGAAAACTGCCCCGTTGCCTGCCCCCAAACCGAGCATGGTGCAGACGAAAAGTGCCAGCGCCGCGTAGGAACTCGGCAGATTGAAGCCGACCGCTGCGATGCAGATAGCCGCCACGGTGTACATCGCCAGCAAGGTGCGAATGCCGCCGAAGCGATCCGCCAGTGCGCCCCCCAATGGCCGCATCAGGCTGCCACCGAATACGCAGGCAGCGGTGTAGTAACCGGCGGTGACCGGGCTCAAGCCGTATTGATCGTTGAAGTAGCCGGGCAGGGCGCTGGCCAGGCCGATAAAGCCGCCGAAGGTGACGCTGTAGAAAAACATGAACCACCAACTGTCGCGGTCACCGAGGGCTTTGAAGTAGTCGGCCATGGACTTGGCTTTCGGACGTTGCGGGGCATTTTTTGCCATCCAGGCGAACAGCACCAGCGTGAGGATCAATGGAATCACTGCGAAGCCGAAGACGTTGCTCCAGCCGAAGGATGCGGCCAGTACCGGCGCGAGCAGTGCAGCGAACACGGTGCCCGAGTTGCCCGCGCCGGCAATGCCCATGGCTTTGCCCTGGTGCTCAGGCGGGTACCACTGCGACGCCAGCGGCAGCGCCACGGCGAACGACGCGCCGGCCATGCCGAGGAACAGACCGAGGATCAGCGCCTGTTCGTAACTGTGAATGCCGAGTTTCCAGGCGCCGAACAGCGCGCAGATGACAATGACCTGGCCGATCAGCCCGGCGGTTTTCGGTGACAGCCGATCCGCCAGCATGCCCATCGCGAAGCGCAGCACGGCGCCGGCAAGGATTGGCGTGGCGACCACGAGCCCGCGCTGCTGCGTGGTCAGGTGCAGGTCGGCCGCGATCTGCACCGCCAGCGGGCCGAGCAGGTACCAGACCATGAAACTCAGGTCGAAGTAGAGGAAGGCCGCGAACAGGGTCGGGGTATGGCCGGATTTCCAGAAGCTTTTATTCATCGCGCACCTCAGCTGTAAAGAGTCTCGAGAAGGAGTCATGAGTCAGCAAAGTGGGGCGCCGCCACGGCCGCACCACCGGCCCCGGGCTGTGGGGCCAAAAACGCAAAAACGCCGCTACCTGATTCGCCGGGTGGGGCGAGCGGGTCAGCGACGTCTTTGTCGTAGGTGGGGCAACCGCCGTTGGTTACCTGTGTGGAATGTGTAGCGAGATTTGTGCCAAGGCTTAAAGATCGCTGCCTCGTTGCACTCGAAAGCTCCTACAGGGGGAGCATCGAACTCCTGTAGGCGCTGCCGAAGGCTGCGATCTTTTGATCTTGCTGGTTATTCAGCCGAGCAATTCACTCATCGCAATAATCTGCTCCGCCACCTGAATCAGCTTCTGCTGGCGGCTCATGGCCTGGCGCCGCATCAGGGTGTAGGCCTCTTCCTCATTGCAGTCCTTCATCTTCATCAACAAGCCTTTGGCCAGTTCGATGCGTTTGCGCTCAGCCAGCTGCTGGTCGCGGGCGTGCAACTGCGCACGCAACGCCTGATCACTCTCGAACCGCGCCATGGCCACATCGAGAATCGGCTGCAAACGTTGTGCGTGAATGCCTTCAACGATGTAGGCACTGACCCCGGACTTTATCGCCTGACGCATCACGCCGGGGTCATGCTCGTCGGTAAACATCACGATGGGGCGTGGCTGATCGCGGCTGACCAGCACCACTTGCTCCATTACATCGCGGCTCGGTGACTCGGTATCGATCAGGATGACGTCCGGGCGCACCGTTTCGACGCGTGCGGGCAGGTCGATAGTCAGACCAGACTCGTCAATCACCTCAAAACCGGCCTCGGTCAGCGCCGCTTTCAGGCGTCCGACTTTTTTCGCTGTGTCGTTGATCAGCAGAATGCGCAGCATGTTGGCGGTCTCCTGTCAGCGGCGGGCGAGAAGGGGAGCATCGTCGCTCAGGGTGTGCAGCTTGAAACTGCGCGCGTAACCGGCCGGATCACTGCCATCCCAGATTTTGCCGTCGAGCAACTGACTGCTGCGCATGTCCGTGCCCCGCGCGGTGACGCCAACAGCAGTCGCCGCGTCGCGATAGAGGCCCAATTGCTGAACCTGACGCGCCACGGCGAGGTAATCCGGGTCTTCTCGCAGCAAGCCCCAGCGGCGGAACTGGGTCATGAACCACATGCCGTCGGAGAGATACGGCAGATTGACTTCGCCGTTGCCGTGAAAGCGCAAGGCGTGAGGATCCTGCCAGCGATGACCGAGGCCGTCGGTGTACTCACCGAGAAAGCGCGGTTCGATGCACGAAACCGGCGTATCGAGATAATCCGGGGCGCTCAGCAGTTGTGCGGTGCTGCGGCGATTCTCCTGGCTTTCTTCGATAAATCGGCTGGCTTCGAGGATGGCCATCACCAGCGCGCGCGCGGTGTTCGGGTATTGCTCGACGAAAGCGCGGGTGCAGCCGAGGACTTTTTCCGGGTGATCGGGCCAGATCGTCTGGCTGGTGGCCAGCGTAAAGCCGAGATCCTGCTGTACCGCGCTGGCGGCCCACGGTTCGCCGACGCAAAAGCCGTCGATTCGTCCCGCTTGCAGGTGCGCAACCATTTGCGGCGGCGGCACGACCACGCTGTCGACATCCTGTAACGGATGAATGCCTTGGCTCGCCAGCCAGTAATAAAGCCACATCGCGTGCGTGCCGGTCGGGAAGGTCTGGGCAAAGGTCAATTTTGCGCGGGATTGGTGCACGTGGCGATCCAGCGCTTCAGGACTGTTCACACCGAGGGCTTGCAGACCGTGGGAGAGGTTGAGGCTCTGACCGTTTTGGTTGAGGCCCATCAACACGGCCATATCGGTAGATGCGATGCCGCCGATGCCCAGATGCACGGCGTAGATCAAACCGTACAGGCTGTGGGCGGCATCGAGTTCGCCGCTGACCAGTTTGTCGCGCAGGTTGGCCCATGAAGTCTGACGCTTGAGGTTCAGGGTCAGGCCATAAGGCTGAGCGAAACCCTGAGTGGCGGCCACCACCACCGAGGCGCAATCGCTCAGGGCCATGAAACCAAGGTTGATCGCAGTCTTTTCCGGAGCATCGCTGCCGTTGACCCAGGCCAGCGGCCCGACGGAGGGTTCATTCATCGCATGCACCTGCAAAAGCCGCCTTCAAAAAAAACGCCGCCATCGATTTTGCGCAGGCAAAACCCCATGACGACGCCATTGTCCTTGCCTGTACGCCGCCATTGGCGTGCGGGCTGATGGCAAGCAGGGTGCAAGGCATATGCCAGTCGCGTCGATTTGCGCGTGCGCCTCGCGCGGGGGGCGATGCCCGGCTATAATCGCCGCCTCTTTTCGCCGCCCGAGTCATCGCCGCCCATGTACACCCTGGCCCGTCAGCTGTTGTTCAAACTTTCCCCGGAAACCTCCCACGATCTGTCGCTGGATCTGATCGGCGCGGGTGGACGTTTGGGCCTCAACGGTCTGCTGTGTAAGGCGCCAGCGAAGTTGCCGGTGACGGTCATGGGCCTGGAGTTCCCCAACCCGGTGGGTCTGGCGGCGGGTCTGGACAAGAACGGCGCGGCCATCGACGGCTTCGCGCAGTTGGGTTTCGGTTTTGTCGAAATCGGCACCGTGACCCCGCGTCCGCAGCCGGGCAACCCGAAACCACGGATTTTCCGCCTGCCGGAAGCCGAGGCGATCATCAATCGGATGGGCTTCAACAATCTGGGTGTGGATAACCTGCTGACGCGGGTCGCAGCGGCCAAATACAAGGGCGTGCTGGGCATCAACATCGGCAAGAATTTCGATACCCCGGTTGAACGCGCGGTTGACGATTACCTGATCTGCCTGGACAAGGTCTACGCCCACGCCAGTTACATCACCGTCAACGTCAGCTCGCCGAACACCCCGGGCCTGCGCAGCTTGCAGTTCGGCGATTCGCTCAAGCAGTTGCTGGCGGACCTGGCCACGCGCCGCGCCGAACTGGCCCTGCGCCATGGCAAGCATGTGCCGCTGGCGATCAAGATTGCCCCGGACATGACCGACGAAGAAACCGCGCAGGTCGCGCAAGCGCTGATCGAAACCGGGATGGACGCGGTCATTGCCACCAACACCACGCTGAGCCGGGTTGGCGTTGAAGGCATGGTGCATGGTGACGAGGCGGGCGGCCTGTCCGGTGCGCCGGTGCGAGACAAGAGCACCCACACCGTGAAAGTACTGGCGGCTGAGCTGGGTGGGCGCTTGCCGATCATCGCAGCGGGCGGCATCACTGAAGGCAAGCATGCTGCTGAGAAGATCACTGCGGGTGCCAGTCTGGTGCAGATTTACTCGGGCTTCATCTATAAGGGCCCGGCGCTGATTCGTGAATCGGTGGATGCGATCGCCGCATTGCGCAAATAACCCAGGCTGTCCCGGTCAATGTAGGAGCTGCCGAAGGCTGCGATCTTTTGATCTTGATGTTGATTTTAAAAAAACAGGATCAAAAGATCGCAGCCTGCGGCAGCTCCTACAGGGGTGTTCGGCAGATTCGAAAGGCGGGCGTCAGTCAAATCGACCGGGCATAAAAAAGGGCTCCTCGAAGGAGCCCTTGGGCCGTAGCCCGCCGTCCGGGAGGGACGTGCGTGGTTAATGCGTTGCAAATTCAGATTGTCGTGTCGGAATAAATGCCCTGTGTCAGCCGACGGCGTGAAGTTCGTTGAGTCTGTGGATTCCCGCAGTGCCGGTCATACCGTCCCAGTTGTCGCCGCGTCCTTCTCGCCAGCCGTTAATCCAGGCTTGACGTACCGACGGTAGAGTAAATGGGCAAAGCTCACGGGATTTGCCACCAACGCCATATTGATATCCGCGCAAAAATGCTCTTTCCAACGGATCACGCTTAAGTCTTCTCATAGGGTGTTTCCCTCACTTGTTGACTGTATGTGTCGCGTTGACCTCAACCGAGGTCTGGCAGAAAAACTCTGCCGGGGGCGGCTCGCTGCCGGCGTGGCGAGCCAAGGTGTTGACGCCGTTGCGACGTCAACCTGTGCTCAGTTCTAACCAATGAGTCACACCGATGGAATGACCGATTTGTCATAAGAACGTAACGAATAGGATGCTATGGCAATAAGTAACTGCGTATTTGTTCAATGTTTATTGAGCAAACCCCGGTATGATCGGCACCGCGCTGCATGATGGGCTTAATCCTTTAGTGAGAATGACCCACGGTTGCACTGGGGTACTATTCGACGAAGGGTTGTTTTGAGTCATTTTGTTGCTTCAACTTTTTTCTCTGTCCTTGCATCTAAGCTCTTTTAACCCGAGCAGCAGGGATGGGACGGCACACCTTCGTGCCACGCGGGCGTTCTTTTAGAAAAGCGCCTGATTGAAAACCGGATCGGCAATGCGTTGTCGGTTCACATAGCCAAAGGCTCTGGAAATACCATGTCCGACCAATTCGAACTCTTCCTCACTTGCCCCAAAGGTCTTGAAGGCCTGCTTATCGAGGAAGCCGTCGGGCTTGGCCTTGAAGAAGCCCGCGAGCACACCTCAGCCGTGCGTGGCATGGCAACCATGGAAACCGCCTATCGTCTGTGCCTGTGGTCGCGCCTGGCCAACCGCGTGTTGCTGGTGCTCAAGCGTTTCCCGATGAAGGACGCTGAAGACCTGTACCACGGCGTGCTCGACGTCGAGTGGCAAGACCACATGCTCAGCGATGGCACCCTGGCCGTTGAATTCAGCGGCCACGGCTCGGGCATCGACAACACTCACTTCGGCGCGTTGAAGGTCAAGGACGCCATCGTCGACAAACTGCGTACCCCGCAGGGCGACCGTCCGTCGATCGACAAGCTCAACCCGGATCTGCGCATTCACCTGCGTCTGGATCGCGGCGAAGCGATTCTCTCCCTCGACCTATCCGGCCACAGCCTGCACCAGCGCGGCTACCGCTTGCAACAAGGTGCAGCGCCGCTGAAGGAAAACCTCGCGGCAGCAATCCTGATCCGTTCAGGCTGGCCGCGCATTGCTGCCGATGGCGGCGCGCTGGCTGACCCGATGTGCGGTGTCGGTACGTTCCTGGTCGAAGCGGGGATGATCGCCGCCGACATGGCGCCGAACCTGCGTCGTGAGCAGTGGGGCTTCACCGCATGGCTGGGCCACGTGCCGGCGCTGTGGAAAAAGCTCCACGAAGAGGCGACCGAACGTGCGGCCGCCGGTCTGGCCAAACCGCCGCTGTGGATTCGTGGTTACGAAGCTGACCCGCGCTTGATCCAGCCGGGCCGCAACAACGTTGAACGTGCCGGCCTGAGTGAGTGGATCAAGATCTACCAGGGCGAAGTGGCGACGTTCGAGCCGCGCCCGGATCAGAACCAGAAAGGTCTGGTGATCTGCAACCCGCCGTACGGCGAGCGTCTGGGCGACGAAGCCAGCCTGCTTTATCTCTACCAGAACCTCGGCGAGCGTCTGCGTCAGGCCTGCCTGAACTGGGAAGCGGCGGTGTTCACCGGTGCGCCGGATCTGGGCAAGCGCATGGGCATCCGCAGCCACAAACAGTATTCGTTCTGGAACGGCGCACTGCCGTGCAAGCTGCTGCTGATCAAAGTCACTCCGGATCAATTCGTCACGGGCGAGCGTCGCACCCCGGAACAGCGTCAGGTCGAGCGTGAGCAAGCAGCTTACGACCAGACGCCGGACGAGCCACAAGAACGCAAGTTCAACAAGAACGGCAACCCGATCAAACCTGAGCCAGCCCCGGCTCCGGTGGTCGAGCAGGCGCGCTTGAGCGAAGGCGGGCAGATGTTTGCCAACCGTCTGCAGAAAAACCTCAAGGCACTGGGCAAGTGGGTCAAGCGCGAAGGCATCGATTGCTACCGCGTTTACGATGCGGACATGCCGGAATACGCGATGGCCATCGACCTGTACCACGACTGGGTGCACGTTCAGGAATACGCCGCGCCGAAATCGATCGACCCGCAAAAAGCTTCGATCCGCATGTTCGATGCGTTGGCAGCGATTCCGCAGGCGCTGAACATCGACAAGAGCCGCGTGGTGGTCAAACGCCGCGAGCGCCAGAGTGGCACCAAGCAGTACGAACGTCAGGCTGCGCAGGGCAAGTTCAATGAAGTGACCGAGGGCGGCGTCAAGTTGCTGGTCAACCTCACCGACTACCTCGACACCGGGCTGTTCCTGGATCACCGGGCGATGCGCCTGCGCATTCAGAAAGAAGCCGCCGGCAAGCGCTTCCTCAATCTGTATTGCTACACCGCGACCGCCAGCGTGCACGCGGCCAAGGGTGGTGCGCGCAGCACCACCAGCGTCGACCTGTCGAAAACCTACCTCGACTGGGCGCGCCGAAACCTGTCGCTGAACGGCTTCTCGGACAAGAACCGTCTGGAGCAGGGCGACGTGATGGCGTGGCTGGAAAGTTGCCGCGAAGAGTACGACCTGATCTTCATCGATCCGCCGACCTTCTCCAACTCCAAGCGCATGGAAGGCATTTTCGACGTGCAGCGTGATCAGGTGCAGTTGATCGACCTGGCCATGGCGCGCCTGGCGCCGGGCGGCGTGTTGTATTTCTCCAACAACTTCCGCAAGTTCCAGTTGGAAGAGAACCTGGCCGAGCGTTACGCGATTGAGGAAATCAGCGCGCAGACCATTGATCCGGATTTTGCGCGTAACACCAAGATTCACCGCGCCTGGAAAATCACGGCTCGTTGACGCTGCAAAGGATTGGATCCACAGAGCCTTGATTTTAAAGGCTCTTGGATCTGATCAACGCTAGCCAAATTGATGGCTAATAGCTATAAACTCACTCATGGCCAATGGGGGTTCCCCCGCAATGCTGGCGTAGTGAGTTGCCCTTATGTCGTTGCACCCCGTGCGCCCGAAGATTCTGGGTTTCATCAGCGAAGACGTCTCGGCCTGGCTGGTCGCGATGCTGGTATTGCTCGCCGGCGGGATACTCACGGGGCTGCTCGCCTGGGCCACTTTCAGCCAGTTTGAACAACAACTGCGTCAGCGCTTTCAGTTGCTGGCCAATGAGCGTTACAGCCGCATCGAAGAGCGATTTCAGGACCAGGAGCAACGCCTCGACGGCCTGCGCCGCTTCTTCACCAATTCCCAATCGGTGTCTCGCGCCGAGTTCGATGGTTACACCCGACCCTTATTACTGCGCACTCAGGCCTATTCGTTTGCCCTCAGGGTCAGTGCTGCCGAGCGCGCCGTATTTGAGCAGCGCGTGCGTGCAGAAGGCCTGAGCACGTTTACGATTCGCGAACTTAATGAACAGAGCGAGTTGCAACTGGCGGGCGCCCGAGATGAATACGTGCCGGTGTTATACAGCCAGACCCAAAGTCGTCTGGGCTCGCCGCTGGGCTACGATTTGCTCGCACAACCGCTGCGCCGCGACGTCCTGCAGCGCGCCGATGAGCTGCGTAACCTGGTCGTTTCGCAACCGATGCATCTGGTCAGTGTCGAGCCAGCCTATGCCCGCGGGGTCTTGCTGGTGGCGCCAGTCATTCGAGAGGGGCAGCCAAAGCCTTTCGGCTATGTGATGGCCGTGATCAGCATGCGCCAGTTGCTGGCGGATGGTTTGCCGGACGCGCTCCATGACTACCTTTCGGTGCGCATTCTCGACCTGTCGATCCCTGATCAGCACGAGGTACTCTACGAATCGGCCAACGATCCGGCACCCAGCGCTCTGGCCACCACGCGGCTGGTACGCATGGCCGATCACGACTATCAGGTGGATATCCTGCCGAGCGACGCTTTCGTGCAGGCCAACGACTCCTCAGTGGGGAGTGTGCTGATTCTCGGTGGATTACTCAGTCTGCTGCTGAGTGCGTTGTTATATGTGCTGGTCAGCCAGCGCCAGCGAGCCTTGCATCTGGTCGAGCAGCGCACGCAAGAGTTGCACGACAGCGAACAGGAACTGCGCGGCACTCACGGCCAGTTGCGCGGCGTGCTGAATGCCGCAACGCAGGTGGCAATCATCGCCACCGATCTGCGCGGGGTGATCAGCACTTTCAACCCCGGCGCCGAACAGATGCTTGGCTACCGCAGCGACGAGGTGGTCGGCCGCATGACCCTGGAGAACCTGCACTTTCCGCGCGAACTGATGGCCCGCGCGGCGGAATTGAGTGCGCGTTACGGCAAGGCGATCCCGACCTGTCAGGCGATGCTGGTCGAGGGCGGCGAAGTCGGCGGGCACGAGGCGCGCGAGTGGACCCTGATCTGCCAGGACGGCAGTCACCTGCCGGTGAACATGCTCGCCACCCCTGTGCTTGATGAGCAGGGCCTGTGGGTCGGGCATCTGGCGATCTGCATCGACATCACTGAGCGCAAGCGTGTGCACGAGGCACTGGCGGCGCGTGATGTGCTGCTGAAAAAGCTCAGCGCTCACGTGCCCGGCGGCATTTACCAGTTCAAGATGGAATTCGACGGTCGCTTCAGTGTGATCTACGCCAGCGACGGCATCCGCGAGATCTACGAACTCGAACCGGATGTGCTGCTGCTCGATGCCGAGGCCATTTTCTCCCGTATCTATCCGCAGGACGTGATCCGCGTGCGCACCTCGATTCGGGCATCAGCGCAAAACCTCAGCCCTTGGCGCGAGGAATATCGCGTGCAGTTGCCCGTACGCGGTCTGCGCTGGGTGCGCGGCGAGGCGACGCCGGAGGAGCTGCCCGGCGGTGGCGTGCTGTGGCATGGCTATATCTCGGACATTTCAGATTTGAAGCGCGTGGAGGAGGAACTCCGGGCGCTGTCGATCACTGATTCGTTGACCGGTATCCACAACCGTCGCTATTTCCAGGAGCGCCTGACCACCGAAATGGCCCGGGTCGAGCGCGGTGGCGGTGAACTGTCGGTGATCATGCTCGACATCGACCATTTCAAACGGATCAACGACCAGCACGGTCATGCCGTGGGCGACCGGGTGCTGCAAGCTGTGTGCGAGCGCATCGGCCATCGCTTGCGTCGCACGGATGTGTTCTGTCGCTTGGGTGGCGAGGAGTTCATGGTGCTCTGCCCCGACATCGACGGCGACCACGCCTACATGCTCGCTGTGGAGTTGTGGCAGGGGTTGCGCAGTGCGCCAGTTGATGTGGTCGGCGTGGTGACCGCAAGTTTCGGTATCGCCAGTTGGCGACCGGGGGAGGGCGCTGATTCGTTGTTGCTGCGCGCGGACTACGGGGTGTACGCGGCGAAGCAGGGCGGGCGGGATCGGGTTGAGCGGCAGATGAATTGATATTGAACACAGCGCAAGCCCTGTGGGAGCCGGGCTTGCCCGGCGATAGCGGAGGGTCAGTCAGAATCTTTGCTGACTGACCCTCCGCTATCGCTGGCAAGCCAGCTCCCACAGGGTTTTAGGGTGTTGGCGGGACTGGATTACAAGACGGAAGCCGTCTGCGGCAGCTTCGGCTGGCGATACAGATCCAGCAGTACCTGATCCAGCACCGACGATGCACCAAACGGCGCTTTATCGTTGAGGATCGCCACCACCGCCCAAGTGTTGCCGTTGACGTCGCGGCTGAAACCGGCAATCGCTCGCACGGTGTTCAGGGTGCCGGTCTTGACGTGGGCTTCGCCGCGCATGGCGGTGGTCTTCAGGCGTTTGCGCATGGTGCCGTCGGTGCCGGCAATCGGCAACGAGCTGATGTACTCGGCGGCATACGGGCTGTGCCAGGCGGCTTGCAGCATGTTCGCCATCTCACGGGCGCTAACCCGTTCGGCACGGGACAGGCCGGAACCGTTCTCCATCACCAGGTGCGGTGCGGTAATGCCTTTTTTCGCCAGCCACTGACGGACTACGCGCTGCGCTGCCCTGGCGTCGTCACCGTCGGCGTCGTTGCGGAACCTCTGACCCAGGCTCAGAAACAGCTGCTGAGCCATGGTGTTGTTGCTGTATTTGTTGATGTCGCGGATGATTTCCGCCAGATCCGGCGAGAATGCGCGAGCCAGCAATTTGGCGTTGCTCGGGGTCGGCGCGAGACGATCCCTGCCCTGAATGCTGCCCCCCAACTCCTTCCAGATCGCGCGAACGGCGCCCGCGGTGTAGGTCGCGTGGTCGAGCAACGACAGGTAGGTCTGCGAGCTGCAACCTTCACCCAACTGGCCGCCCACCGTCACGGTCACGCTGCCATCGGGCTGTGGCACCGGGTTGTAGCGCACACCGCCGGTGCATTGCTTGGAGGGGAGCGCTTTAACGGTATTTTCGATGCGGATGCTGGCGATCGGCGGTTCCACCGAGATCAGCACTCGGCCACCGTCATTGCGGGCGACGAAGCGCAGGGCCTTGAGGTTGACCAGCAGCGAGTCGGGTTTGACCAGAAACGGCTTATTCTGGTCATTGCCGTCATCGTTGAATTCCGGCAGCTGTGGCTGCACGAAGAAGTTGCGGTCCAGCACCAGATCACCGGTGATCTGCGTGACGCCGTTGGCGCGCAGATCGCGCATCAACAGCCAGAGTTTTTCCATGTTCAGCTTCGGATCGCCGCCACCCTTGAGGTAGAGGTTACCGTTGAGGATACCGCCGCTCAGGGTGCCATCGGTGTAGAACTCGGTTTTCCACTGGTGGTTGGGGCCGAGCATTTCCAGGGCCGCGTAGGTGGTCACCAGTTTCATGGTCGAGGCCGGGTTGACCGATACATCGGCGTTGAACACGGTGGCTGTGCCTGGGCCATCGAGCGGCACCATCACCAGCGACAGGGCGTTAGGCTGCAGTTTGCTCGCCTTGAGGGCTTTTTCGACATTGGGGGTGAGGGCAGTATTGATAGGGGCAGCAGAGGCAGGCAGGGCCAGAGGAAGAAATAGGCCGGCGAAAAAAAGTGGACGCAACGATTTGATCATGTGAAATAAAACCCTGCAAAAGAGGGGGAGAAAAACGAGGACATGGATGAAAAAGCCCTCAGTGGTCACGAAAGTGTCGGCATTATGCCCCAAGGTGGAACCGCTTGTGCCGCCCCCGGGGTGGCTAATCAGTGATTTTTTTACAGGCGGTCGGCCGCAGTGTCCAGAGAGTCGGGCAAATGACGTCTTAAACTGGTAAAGTGCCGGCCGTTATTACTTAAGAGGATTGTTCCAATGGCGACTAACCGTTCCCAGCGTCTGCGCAAAAAACTGTGCGTTGATGAATTTCAAGAGCTGGGTTTCGAGCTGAACCTGGACTTCAAAGAAGACTTGTCCGAAGAAGCCATTGACGCTTTCCTCGAAGCCTTCATCAAAGAAGCCATGGAAGCCAATGGTCTGGGTTATGTTGGCGGCGACGACTTCGGTCTGGTATGCCTGCAGAAGCGTGGCTCGGTCAACGAAGAGCAGCGCGCTGCTGTTGAAGCCTGGCTGAAAACCCGTAGCGAACTGACCGGTGCAACCGTCAGCCCGCTGCTGGATGTTTGGTATCCGGAAAAGCCGATCAACGCGGCTAAGTGATACTGAAAAAAACGGCGACCTGAGGGTCGCCGTTTTTTTTCGTGGATCAAAAGATCGCAGCCTTCGGCAGCTCACAGGATCTACGCGTAGCCCTGTAGGAGCTGCCGAAGGCTGCGATCTTTTGATCTTACGCTTTACGCCAATTTAAAATCACCAGCGTCACAACCCCCGCGACAATCCCCCAAAACGCCGATCCGATGGAGAACAGCGTCAACCCCGACGCCGTCACCATAAACGTGATCAGCGCCGCTTCGCGTTCCTTCACTTCGGTCATTGCGATGCTCAAGCCATTGATGATCGAGCCAAACAGCGCAAGCGCCGCAATTGACAGCACCAGTTCCTTCGGCAGCGCGGCAAACAGTGCCGCCAACGTTGCGCCGAACACCCCGGCGATCCCGTAGAAAATCCCGCACCACACTGCTGCGGTGTAGCGTTTGTTGCGATCTTCGTGGGCATGCGGCCCGGTGCAGATTGCCGCGCTGATGGCGGCGAGGTTGATGCCGTGTGAACCGAACGGCGCCAGTAACAACGAAGCGATGCCGGTAGTGGTGATCAGCGGCGAGGCCGGGACGGTGTAGCCGTCGGCGCGCAGCACGGCGATGCCGGGCATGTTCTGCGAAGTCATGGCTACGACGAACAGCGGAATGCCGATGCTGATGGTTGCCGCCAGCGAAAAGTGCGGCGTGGTCCACACCGGCGTTGCCACTTCCAGATGAAAACCGCTGAAGTCCAGCAGCCCCATGAAGCCCGACAGCGCGGTGCCGATCAGCAGTGCGGCGAGCACGGCATAGCGGGGCGACAGGCGTTTGACCAATAAATAGGTGAAGAACATGCCCAATACCAGACCGGTGCGGTGTTGCGCGGCGACGAAGATTTCGCTGCCGATCTTGAACAGAATCCCCGCCAGCAAGGCTGCCGCCAGCGATGCCGGGATCTTTTTCATCAGCCGTTCGAAACTACCGGTCAGCCCGCAGATCGTCACCAGCACCGCGCAGGTGATGTAGGCGCCGATGGCTTCGCCGTAACTCACGCCGCCAAGACTGGTGATCAACAGCGCCGCGCCGGGTGTCGACCAGGCAATGGTGATGGGCGTGCGATAGCGCAGGGACAGGCCGATCGAGCACACTGCCATGCCAATCGAAATCGCCCAGATCCACGAAGAAATCTGCCCGCTGGTCAGGCCCGCCGCTTGCCCGGCCTGGAACATCAGGACCAGGGAGCTGGTGTAACCGGTCATCATCGCAATGAAACCGGCGACGATGGCCGAGGGTGATGTGTCCGCTATGGGGCGCAGTCGGGTATGGGTGATGTCATTCATGACAGCGGTGTTCCTTGTTCTGATGGTGTTCTCCTGTAGGAGCTGCCGAAGGCTGCGATCCTTTGATCCTGTTTTTTAGCAGCAAGATCAAAAGATCGCAGCCTTCGGCAGCGCCAACACAGAGCCAAGCGGCGGATTCTGCGATCAAGCCTAAACTCAATCGTAACGAACCGTTGCAATACAGCCGTGGTCACAAACAGCCATACAGTCGTGTTGCCACCATCCATTGTGTACAATCGCGCTGTTTTTTACGCGATACTTGCCAGCGACCTACTGTGCCGTATTACAGTCACGGTCTATTCGCCGCAGTTCTCCCGACTCGAGTGCCCATGAACGAACAGTTGCAACCCCTCAAGAAACAACCGCGAGCAGGCAAAGCCGGCCGCAGCGGAACCCAGGACGATATTGTCTACGCGCACATCTTCGAGGCCATCCTCGAACAGCGTCTGGCGCCCGGCACCAAGTTGAGCGAAGAAGCGCTGGGGGAAATCTTTGGGGTCAGTCGCACCATCATTCGCCGCGCGCTGTCGCGTCTGGCCCATGAAGGTGTGGTGCTGTTGCGGCCGAACCGTGGCGCCGTCGTTGCCAGCCCGAGCGTGGAAGAAGCGCGTCAGGTGTTCATGGCCCGCCGTCTGGTCGAACGCGCGATCACTGAACTGGCCGTGCTGCACGCCACCGCCGAGCAAATCGCCGAATTGCGCCAAATGGTCAACGACGAGCGCGACAGCTTCTCGCGCGGTGATCGCGGCGCCGGTATTCGTCTGTCGGGCGAGTTCCATCTGAAACTGGCGGAAGCGGCGAAAAATGCACCGCTGGTCAGCTTTCAGCGCAGCCTGGTCTCGCAGACCTCGCTGATCATTGCCCAATATGAAAGCGGCAACCGCTCGCACTGTTCCTACGACGAGCACACCCAACTGATCGACGCCATTGAAGCGCGTAACGGTGAGTTGGCGGTGGATCTGATGATGCATCACATGGATCACATCGACAGCAAGCTCAACCTCGATGAGGAAGGCGCGTCGGATGATCTGCATGCAGTGTTCTCGCATTTGTTGCAGACCAAAAAGCCGGGGCGTCCTGCGGCCAAGCTTTGAGCTGATACCGAGTCGACCCTAATTGCTGGCAAGCCAACTCCCACAGGATTTTGTGGGGTTAGCAAATCTGCGATTCACCGAGAAACCTGTGGGAGCTGGCTTGCCAGCGATGCAATCTGACAGGCAACAAAAATCCCCCGGGGCTGAACACCACCGGGGGATTTTTTTTGCCTGTGAAAACTTAGCGCTGATGCACCAGCGCACCCGCCGCATAAGTCTGCTGCACCGTCCGGTCATCTCCCAGCGTCATCAACACAAACAACGTTTCGGCAATGTTATTCGCCTGTTTCAAGCGATAGCTCAGCAACGGCGTGGCGTTGTAATCCAGCACCAGGAAGTCAGCGTCGCTGCCCGGTTGCAGGTTGCCGATCTTGTCTTCCAGACGCAGCGCCCGCGCGCCACCCAAAGTCGCCAGATACAACGACTTGAACGGGCTCAAGCGCGCGCCCTGCAACTGCATCACTTTGTAGGCTTCGTTCAGTGTTTGCAGCAACGAGAAACTGGTGCCGCCACCCACGTCAGTGCCCAGCCCCACGTTCAACTTGTGCTTCTCGGCCATTGGCAGATTGAACAAACCGCTGCCCAGGAAGAGGTTCGACGTCGGGCAGAACGAAACGGCGGAGCCAGTTTGCGCCAATCGCGCACATTCGTCGTCGCACAGGTGCACGCCGTGGGCGAATACCGAGCGCTCGCCGAGCAGCTGGTAGTGATCGTAAACGTCCAGGTAGCCCTTGCGCTCCGGGAACAGTTCCTTGACCCACTCGATTTCCTTGAGGTTCTCGCTGATGTGGGTCTGCATGTACAGATCCGGATATTCAGTCAGCAATTGCCCGGCGAGGGTCAATTGCTCCGGGGTGCTGGTCGGCGCGAAACGCGGGGTGACTGCATAGTGCAGGCGTCCCTTGCCGTGCCAGCGCTCGATCAGCGCCTTGCTCTCGACGTAGCTGGATTCGGCGGTGTCGGTGAGGTAGTCCGGCGCGTTGCGGTCCATCATCACTTTACCGGCGATCATCCGCAGATCGAGTTTCTCGGCCGCTTCAAAGAACGAGTTCACCGACTGCGGGTGAACGCTGCCGAACACCAGCGCCGTGGTGGTGCCGTTGCGCAGCAGTTCCTTGACGAAAATGTCAGCGACTTCATCGGCGTGCGCCTTGTCACCGAACTGGCTTTCGCACGGGAACGTGTAAGTATTGAGCCAGTCGAGCAGTTGCTCGCCATAGGCGCCGACCATGCCGGTTTGTGGCAGGTGAATGTGGGTGTCGATAAAGCCCGGGGTGATCAGGGCATCCTGATAGTGGTTGATTTCGATGTCTGCCGGCAGCGTCGGCAGCAAGTCGCTGGCGTGGCCGACGGCGCTGATCTTGCCGCCATCGACCACCAGCAGGCCGTCCTCGAAATATTCGTAGGAGGCTTCGATACCGACTTCGGCAGGGTCGGCAATGCTGTGCAGGATGGCGGCGCGGTAGGCTTTGCGAGTCAGAGGCATGAGGTTTCTCTAATCAATTTGAGGCTTTGAGTTTGGCGGCCTGACTGCGGCGTGAAAGCGGCAGCAGTTTGGCAATCGGTTCGGCGCTGGCAGTGTGCTGGCCGAAATTGGCGTTATAAGTGGCGATGATTTCGCCGGCGATGGAGATGGCGATTTCCACAGGCAACTTGCCTTTGACTTCGCCGATACCCATCGGGCAGCGCATGCGTTGCACGACGCTGGCGTCGAAGCCGCGGTCACGCAGACGGTGTTCGAACTTGGCGCGTTTGGTCTTCGAGCCGATCAGGCCGAACCAGGTGAAATCGTTGCGCTTGAGGATCGCGGCGGTGAGTTCCAGATCCAGCTGATGATTGTGGGTCATGACGATGCAATAGCTGCCGGCGGGCAGGTCATCGATTTCATCCACAGGCTCTTCGGCGACGATTTTACGGACGCCGTGGGGAATCTGTGCGGGGAATTCTTCTTCCCGGGAATCGATCCAGCGCACTCGGCAGGGCAGGCTGGCGAGCAGCGGCACCAGGGCGCGACCGACGTGGCCGGCGCCGAACACGGCGATCTGCGCTTGCACCTGGCCCATCGGTTCGAATAGCAACACCGTGGCGCCGCCGCAGCACTGGCCCAGACTGGCACCGAGGCTGAAGCGCTCCAGATGAGTGTCCTGCTTGCCGCTGGCGAGCATCTCGCGAGCGATCTGCATGGCTTTGTATTCCAGGTGCCCGCCACCGATGGTGTCGAAGATCTGGCGAGCACTGACGACCATTTTCGAGCCGGCATTGCGTGGCGTCGAGCCGAGCTCTTCGATGATCGTCACCAGCACACAGGGCTCGCCCTGGTTCTGCAGGTCGGCGAGGGCGTCGATCCAGTTGTACATATTCACCTCGACATCTTTGTTGTCTGTTCGGGCCTCTTCGCGAGCAGGCTCGCTCCCACATTGGAATTGCACAGTCCAACGGTCAGCACAAAACCCTGTGGGAGCTGGCTTGCCAGCGATGGCCGCGCCTCGGTCTTAAAGCGAAGCCAGCTCGGTTTCAGCTTCGACGGCCTTCACCGCTTTAAGCTGACGCAGCTGCTCACAGCCCCACAACACCCGCTCCGGGGTCGCCGGGGCGTCGATCTTCGGCTGATGCTTGTAGTCACCGAGGCTTGCCACAGCGTCCTTGATCGCACACCACGCGGCAATGCCGAGCATGAACGGCGGCTCACCAACGGCCTTGGAGTGGAACACGGTGTCTTCCGGGTTCTTGCGGTTTTCTACCAGTTTCACTCGCAGATCCAGCGGCATGTCCGCCACGGCCGGGATCTTGTAGCTGGCCGGGCCGTTGGTCATCAGCTTGCCCTTGTTGTTCCAGACCAGCTCTTCCATGGTCAGCCAGCCCATGCCCTGGACGAAGCCACCTTCAACCTGACCGATGTCGATGGACGGGTTCAGCGAGGCGCCGACGTCGTGGAGAATATCGGTACGCAGCATCTTGTATTCGCCGGTCAGGGTGTCGACGATGACTTCGCAGCACGCCGCGCCGAAGGCGAAATAATAGAACGGACGGCCACGGGCCTGGCTGCGGTCGTAGTAGATTTTCGGGGTCTTGTAGAAGCCTGTGCTCGACAGCGAGACCTGATTGAAATACGCCTGCTGGATCAGCGATTCAAAGGTCAGGATGTGATCACGAACGCGTACATGGCCGTTATGGAATTCGACGTCTTCCTCGCTGACTTTGAAGTGCCGTGCGGCGAACTCAACCAAGCGTTGCTTGATGATCTCGGCGGCGTTCTGGGCGGCTTTACCGTTGAGGTCGGCACCGCTGGAAGCAGCGGTCGGCGAGGTGTTTGGCACCTTGTCGGTATTGGTCGCGGTGATCTGCACGCGATCGATTTCGACCTGGAACACTTCGGCCACGACCTGCGCGACTTTGGTGTTCAGACCCTGGCCCATTTCCGTGCCGCCATGGTTCAGGTGGATGCTGCCGTCGGTGTAGATGTGGATCAGCGCGCCGGCCTGGTTCAAGAAGCTGGCGGTGAAGGAAATGCCGAACTTCACCGGGGTCAGCGCCAGGCCTTTTTTCAGGATCGGGCTGTTGGCGTTGTAGCGACGGATCGCTTCGCGGCGCTCGTGGTACTGGCTGCTTTCTTCCAGTTCGGCAGTCATTTCCTCGAGCATGTTGTGCTCGACGGTCTGGTAGTAGTGGGTGACGTTGCGCTCGGTCTTGCCGTAGTAGTTGGCCTTGCGCACCGCGAGTGGGTCGAGGTTCAGGTGACGGGCAATCGCGTCCATCACTTCTTCGATCGCGACCATCCCTTGCGGGCCGCCGAAACCCCGGTAGGCGGTGTTCGAGGCGGTGTTGGTCTTGCAGCGGTGACCGTTGATGGTCGCATCGCCCAGGTAATACGAGTTGTCCGAGTGGAACATTGCGCGGTCGACAATCGACGCCGACAAGTCTGGTGAGCAACCGCAGTTGCCGGCCAGGTCCATGTTGATCCCGTGCAGGCGCCCGGTGCTGTCGAAGCCGACGTCGTACTCGACGTAGAACGGGTGACGCTTGCCGGTCATGAGCATGTCTTCGACACGCGGCAGGCGCATCTTGGTCGGCTGGCCGGTGAGATGCGCAACCACTGCGCACAGGCAAGCGGGGCTTGCCGCCTGAGTTTCCTTGCCACCGAAACCACCGCCCATGCGGCGCATGTCGACGACGATTTTGTTCATCGACACGTCGAGCACTTCAGCGACCAGTTTCTGCACTTCGGTCGGGTTCTGCGTCGAGCAATAAACAATCATGCCGCCGTCTTCGGTGGGCATGACCGAGGAGATTTGCGTCTCCAGGTAGAAGTGTTCCTGACCGCCAATGTGCAGCGTGCCTTGAATGCGATGATCGGCCGTCGTCAGTGCGGAGACCGAATCGCCACGCTGATGGGTGTGGCTGTCGAGGACGAAGTGGCGCTTGCGCAGCGCTTCGACCACATCCAGTACCGGCTCGAGGTCTTCGTATTCGATGATCGCGGCCATCGCTGCCTTGCGTGCGGTTTCCAGATCTTTCGCCGCCACGGCGAGCACCGGTTGCCCGACAAATTGCACATCATCGATGGCCAGCAACGGGTCGCCCGGCATCAGCGGGCCGATGTCTTTCAGGCCCGGGACGTCTTCGTGGGTGATGGCGATGCTTACGCCTTCGAAGGCATAGCAAGGACTTGTATCAATGCTGATGATCTTCGCGTGGGCGCGGTCCGACAGGCGTGCGTACAGGTGCAACTGGTTCGGAAATTCCAGGCGATCATCGATGTACTGCGCTTCACCGGACACATGTTTGGCGGCGCTGTCGTGCTTGACGCTGCGGCCGACACCGGTGGTCAGGTCTTGGGCGAACAATTCGGCCAGTTCAGCCTGGGTCTTCTCTACGGCGTGATGGTTAGACATAAGCGGTCACCCGAGTCTCGATGTGCGGTGTTTGCAGTTCGATGAAGTATTTGCGCAGCAGGTTCTGCGCGCTGAGCAGGCGATATTCCTTGCTGGCGCGGAAGTCCGAGAGCGGCGTGAAGTCTTCGGCCAGGGCAGCGCAGGCGCGTTCGATCACGGCATTGTTGAACGGTTGGCCGATCAGCGCGGCTTCGCAAGCGGCGGCGCGCTTGGGGATCGCGGCCATGCCGCCGAAGGCGACGCGGGCATCGCTGATCACACCATTTTCGATGCGCAGATTGAACGCGGCGCAGACGGCGGAGATGTCGTCGTCCAGACGCTTTGAGACTTTATAGGCGCGGAACAACTGCTCGGCGCTGGCACGCGGGACGATGATCTTCTCGATGAATTCGCTTTCCTGGCGGGCAGTGACGCGGTAATCGATGAAGTAGTCTTCAAGGTTCAGGGTGCGCCGGGTTTCGCCTTTGCACAGCACGATCTGCGCGCCGAGGGCGATCAGCAGGGGCGGCGAGTCACCGATGGGCGAAGCGTTGCCGATGTTGCCGCCGAGGGTGCCCTGGTTGCGGATTTGCAGGGAAGCGAAGCGGTGCAGCAGTTCGCCGAAATCCGGGTACTCGGCGTTCAACGCTTCGTAGCAGTCAGAGAGACTGGTGGCGGCGCCGATTTCGATGCGGTCATCGAAACTGTCGATGCGCTTCATTTCGGCGACGTTGCCGACGTAGATCATCACCGGCAGCGTGCGGTGGAACTGAGTGACTTCCAGCGCCAGATCGGTGCCGCCCGCCAGCAGGCGTGCCTGTGGGTAAGCATCGTAGAGATCGGCCAGATCGGCGACAGTCAGCGGCACCAGGCAGCGCTTGTCGCCGCTGTTGAGTTCGCCGATATCGGTGGGGGCAATGGCTTTGAGTCGGGCGATGGTGTCAGCTTCGCGGGCGTCGAACTGATCCGGTTGCTTGCCGCAGCACGACTGCTCGGCAGCGGCCAGAATCGGCCGGTAGCCGGTGCAACGGCAGAGGTTGCCGGCCAGCGCTTCGTGGGCCTTGGCGTTATCCGGCGCATCGCTGTTCTTTTGCAGAGCGAACAGCGACATGACGAAACCGGGGGTGCAGAAACCGCACTGCGAACCGTGGCACTCGACCATGGCTTTCTGCACGCTGTGCAATTCGCCTTTGTGCTTGAGGTCTTCAACGCTGATCAGTTGCTTGCCGTGCAAGGACGACACGAACGTCAGGCACGAATTGAGGCTGCGATAGCGAATATGTTCGCGACCGTCGTCATCCGTCTGCAACTCGCCGACCACTACGGTGCAGGCGCCGCAGTCACCGCTGGCGCAACCTTCTTTGGTGCCGGATTTGCCGACGTGTTCACGCAGGTAATTGAGCACAGTCAGATTCGGGTCCAGGGCGTGCTCGCTACGGAGTTCCTGGTTAAGTAAAAACTGGATCACGGAAGGCCTCGCAGACTCATTATTGTTGTTAAGCGACTTGAGCCGAATTTAGCAGCTCTGACTTTTCGGTCAATGGTTTTCTGACTTAAAGGTCAAGAAAATGCATTTCGTCGATCAACAACTTGTCTATTCAGTATTGACCCTCATCGAGTCCCCTGCCTTTTTGCGCGAATCGTGCCAAAAACCGCTGAGTGGGCACTCCGCCATGACCTTGCATTTGCGCTACACTGCGCCGCTTGTGCAGATCGATAGAATTTGAAGGACACCATGACGTTCAAGGCCCCGGACAGCCTCGCCGAGCAAATTGCTCACCACCTCGCCGAACGCATCATTCGTGGCGAAATGAAGCCGGGAGAGCGCATCCAGGAACAGAAGGTCACGCTGGCGCTCAACGTCAGCCGCGGTTCGGTCCGCGAAGCCTTGCTGATCCTCGAGCGTCGCCACCTGATCGCGATCCTGCCGCGCCGTGGCGCGCATGTCACCGAACTGACGGCGCACAAGGTGCAGAGCCTGTGCACGCTGATGAGCGAGCTGTACATCCTGCTCGGCAATTCGGTGGCCAATGGCTGGCAGGTCCAGTCGGACATGGCGCCGTTCGTGCAGATCCAGCAGCGCCTGACCGCCAGCTACGAGCGTCAGGACATCCGCACGTTCGTCGATGACAGTTTCAACGTCATGCGCGCCGCCTATCCGTTCGCCAACAACCCGTACCTGCAAGAAACTGTCGAGAACCTGCAGCCGGCCATGAGCCGCGCTTACTTCCTCGCCCTCGAACAGCGCAAGGCCGAAATGAGCGAGTTCCTCGAACTGTTCGAGCGCTTGCTGGCTGCCGTGCTTGCCCGTGACCTGCCGCAGATCCGCATTGTGCTGACGGCTTACGCCCAGCGCAGCTGCGATCTGGTGGTGTCTGCCCTGACGGTTGCCTAAGCGTGCGGCTCAAGTGCATCAAACTGGCGGGATTCAAATCCTTCGTCGACCCGACCACGGTTAACTTCCCCAGTAACATGGCGGCGGTCGTCGGGCCGAACGGTTGCGGCAAGTCGAACATCATCGACGCCGTACGCTGGGTGATGGGCGAAAGTTCGGCGAAAAACCTGCGTGGCGAGTCGATGACCGACGTCATCTTCAACGGTTCGACCAGCCGCAAGCCGGTGAGTCAGGCCAGTATCGAACTGGTGTTCGACAACTCCGACGGCACGCTGCTGGGCGAATACGCGGCGTACGCGGAGATTTCGATTCGCCGCAAAGTGACCCGCGACAGCCAGACCACTTATTACCTCAACGGCACCAAATGCCGTCGCCGTGACATCACCGATATCTTCCTCGGCACCGGTCTGGGCCCGCGCAGCTACTCGATCATCGAGCAGGGGATGATCTCCAAGCTGATCGAGTCCAAGCCTGAAGACCTGCGTAACTTCATCGAAGAAGCGGCGGGCATCTCCAAGTACAAGGAGCGCCGGCGCGAGACCGAAAACCGCATCCGCCGCACCCATGAAAACCTCGCCCGTCTGACCGACCTGCGCGATGAGCTCGAACGTCAGCTCGAACGCTTGCACCGCCAGGCCGAGGCCGCCAAGAAGTATCAGGAATTCAAAGCCGAGGAGCGTCAGCTCAAGGCGCAACTGTCTGCCCTGCGCTGGCAGGATCTGAACGATCAGGTCGGCCAGCGCGAGTCGATCATCGGCACTCAGGAAATCAGTTTCGAAGCGCTGGTCGCCGAGCAACGTAACGCCGATGCGGCGATTGAACGCTTGCGCGACGGGCATCACGACCTGTCCGAGCGCTTCAATCTGGTGCAGGGGCGCTTCTATTCGGTCGGCGGCGACATCGCCCGGGTCGAGCAGAGCATCCAGCATGGCCAGCAACGTTTGCGTCAGTTGCAGGACGACTTGAAAGAAGCCGAGCGCGCGCGACTGGAGACCGAGTCGCATCTGGGCCACGACCGCACGTTGCTGTTGACCCTCGGCGAAGAGCTGGACATGCTCACCCCCGAGCAGGAAATCACCAGCACTGCCGCCGAAGAAGCCGCCGCTGCACTCGAAGATTCCGAAAGCGTCATGCACGGTTGGCAGGAGCAGTGGGACGCCTTCAACCTCACTGCTGCCGAACCGCGGCGTCAGGCCGAAGTGCAGCAGTCGCGCATTCAGCAGCTCGAAACCAGCATGGAACGTTTGGCCGATCGCCAAAAGCGCCTCGGCGAAGAGCGTGCGTTGCTCTCGGCGGACCCCGAAGACGCGGCGATCATGGAGCTCAACGAGCAGCTCGCCGAGTCCGAAGCGACCCTTGAAGATTTGCAGACCAGCGAAGAAGCCCAAGTTGAAAAGCTTGAGCAACTGCGTCAGGAACTCCAGCAAGCGCTGACCGCGCAGCAACAGGCGCAGGGCGATTTGCAGCGCCTCAATGGTCGCCTGGCCTCGCTTGAAGCCTTGCAGCAAGCCGCGCTCGATCCGGGCACCGGCACCGCTGAATGGCTGAAGGAACACAACCTCGCCGAGCGCCCGCGTCTGGCTGAAGGCCTGAAGGTCGAGGCCGGTTGGGAGCTGGCGGTAGAAACCGTGCTCGGCGCCGATCTGCAAGCGGTGCTGGTCGATGATTTCAGCGGCTTCGATCTGTCCGGTTTTACTCAGGGCGATTTGCGCCTGCTCAGCCCTGGCACCGACGGCGTGCGGGTGGCGGGCAGTCTGCTGGACAAAGTCGAGGCGCAGATCGATCTGTCGCCGTGGCTCGGTCAGGTCAAACCGGTCGACAGTCTGGAGCAGGCATTGGCCCTGCGCGGCCAGTTGGGCGCCGGGCAGAGCGTGATCAGCCGCGACGGCTATTGGGTCGGCCGGCACTTTCTGCGCGTACGACGGGCCAGTGAAGCGGAAAGCGGCATGCTCGCCCGTGGCCAGGAAATCGAAGCGTTGCATCTTGAACGCGAAGAGCGTGAAGCCACGGTCGAAGCCATGGACAACCGTTTGCAAACCCTGCGCGCGCAGCAGCGTCAGCAGGAAAACGGTCGTGAGCATCTGCGTCGTTTGCTGCAAGACGAAGCGCGTCAGCAAGGTGAGCTGAAAGCGCAATTGTCCGCCGGTAAAGCCAAGGCCGAACAGCTGACATTGCGTCGTACTCGTCTGGATGAAGAGCTGGTCGAGCTCGGCGAACAACGTGCGCTGGAGCACGAACACATCGGCGAAGCGCGCATGCACTTGCAGGAAGCCCTCGATGCGATGGCGCTGGACACCGAGCAGCGCGAGTTGCTGCTGGCCCAGCGCGACAGCCTGCGCGAACGCCTCGACCGCGTGCGTCAGGAAGCGCGGCAGCACAAGGATCACGCGCACCAATTGGCCGTGCGTCTGGGCTCGCTGCGCGCGCAGCACGACTCCACGCGTCAGGCGTTGGAACGTCTGGAAATGCAGTCCGAGCGTCTGACCGAAAAGCGTGAACAGCTGAGTCTGAATCTGGAGGAGGGCGAAGCACCGCTGGAAGAACTGCGCCTGAAACTCGAAGAGCTGCTCGACAAGCGCATGACCGTCGATGAAGAACTCAAGACTGCGCAGATCGCTCTCGAAGATGCCGACCGCGAACTGCGCGACGCGGAAAAACGCCGCACGCAAGCCGAGCAGCAATCGCAACTGATCCGTGGCCAGCTCGAACAGCAGCGCATGGAGTGGCAGGCCCTGACCGTGCGCCGCAAGGCCCTGCAGGATCAACTGCTCGAAGACGGCTACGATCTCAACGGCGTGCTCGCCACATTGACGGCGCAAGCCAGTGAACGCGAAGCCGAAGAAGAACTCGAACGGATCAACGCGCGGATTCAGCGTCTGGGCGCGATCAACCTCGCGGCCATCGACGAATACACGCAACAATCCGAGCGTAAACGTTATCTGGATGCGCAGGACGCCGATCTGGTCGAAGCGCTGGAAACCCTGGAAAACGTTATCCGCAAGATCGACAAGGAAACCCGTAACCGTTTCAAGGATACCTTTGATCAGATCAATGGCGGATTACAGGCGCTTTTCCCAAAAGTTTTCGGTGGTGGACGCGCGTATTTGGAACTGACGGGCGAAGATCTACTCGATACAGGGGTAACGATCATGGCGCAGCCGCCAGGGAAGAAGAACAGCACCATCCATTTGCTCTCCGGCGGGGAAAAAGCCCTGACCGCGCTGGCACTGGTTTTTGCGATCTTCAAGTTGAACCCTGCGCCGTTCTGCATGCTCGATGAAGTTGACGCGCCGCTGGATGACGCTAACGTTGGACGCTACGCACGCTTGGTCAAAGAGATGTCGCAGACCGTGCAATTCATCTATATCACCCACAACAAGATCGCTATGGAAATGGCCGAACAGTTGATGGGCGTAACGATGCATGAACCGGGTTGTTCGCGACTGGTAGCGGTGGATGTCGAGGAGGCGATGGCGATGGTGGATGCCTGATTCGGCATCTTGTGGGAAAGGTATTAGGGGTTTGTAGGACTTTTTTACCGGGCTCGACTTGCTGGCCAATCGACATATTCGCGCAAGCCGATGAGACAGACGGTGTAAAGTTGTCTATGGTCGTGCTAGTTTAATGTCAATTTTTCGTATACGTGGGCAAAACGCCTGTCAGAACATAGAGTTGGCGCCACGTTTTAAAGCGGTTTGCACAGTGTAAACCCCTTATTTTTCAGCATTTTTTATAGAGGCACGGGATTACATGGAAATCGGTCTGCGCGAGTGGCTGATCGTCATCGGCATCATTGTGATAGCCGGTATTCTTTTCGATGGCTGGCGCCGTATGCGCGGCGGCAAGGGAAAACTGAAATTCCGTCTTGATCGAAGTTTGTCCAACCTGCCGGACGAGGACACTAGCCCTGAGCTGTTGGGCCCGGCCCGCGTACTGGACACACACAAGGAACCGCAACTGGACGAGCACGATCTGCCGTCGGTGAGCATGTCGGCCCGCGAAGCACGCGAGCCTCGCGAATCCGGCGCCAAACGTGGCAAGCGCGGCAACAACGGTCCGGCCCAGGGCGACCTGAACCTTGATCTGGATCTGGACGGCGGCCCGAGCTTCAGCAGCCGTGACGACTTCGTAGAAGACGCCAAGCCAGCGCCTGCAGCGGTCGAAAAGGATCAACCGCAAGCCGAAGAAGTCCTGGTGATCAGTGTGATCTGCCGCGACGCTGCCGGCTTCAAAGGCCCGGCGCTGTTGCAGAACATTCTGGAAAGCGGGCTGCGTTTTGGCGAGATGGATATTTTCCACCGCCACGAAAGCATGGCCGGCAATGGTGAAGTGCTGTTCTCCATGGCCAACGCGGTCAAGCCAGGCATCTTTGATCTGGACGACATCGACCATTTCAGCACCCCGGCGGTGAGCTTCTTCCTTGGCCTGCCAGGTCCGCGTCATCCGAAGCAAGCCTTCGACGTGATGGTGGCCGCAGCCCGCAAGCTGTCGCAGGAATTGAACGGCGAGCTGAAAGATGACCAGCGCAGCGTTCTGACCGCGCAGACCATTGAGCACTACCGTCAGCGCATCGTCGAATTCGAGCGCCGCGCCCTGACCCACAAGCGTTAAGGCTCAAAGGTCAAAAGATCGCAGCCTCGTTTTACTCGACAGCTCCTACAGTTTTTTTGATTTCTGTAGGAGCTGCCGAAGGCTGCGATCTTTTGATTCTGCTGCCAATGATGTATTGAAATGGAGCAGCCTCGGCTGCTCTTTTGCTTTATGAGAGAACACCCATGACCGCCGCCAAAAACCGCATTCTAGAGCTGCGCGCTGAACTCGATCAGCACAACTACCGTTATCACGTCCTCGACGAGCCGAGCATTCCGGACGCCGAGTACGACCGGTTGTTTCACGAGCTCAAGGCGCTGGAAGCGGCCAACCCCGACCTGATCACCAGCGATTCGCCGACCCAGCGCGTCGGCAGCGTGGCGCTCACCGCGTTCACGCAGGTACGTCACGAAGTGCCGATGCTCAGCCTCGGCAACGCGTTTGAAGAAACCGATATGCGCGAGTTCGACCGTCGGGTGACCGAAGGTCTGGATCTGCCGGCCGGCGATCTGTTCGGTGGCAGTTCGGTGGTGGAATACAGCTGCGAGCCGAAGCTCGATGGCCTGGCGGTCAGCCTGCTGTATCAGGATGGCGTACTGGTGCGCGGCGCCACGCGCGGTGACGGCACCACTGGCGAAGACATCAGCGTCAACGTGCGTACGGTGCGCAATATTCCACTGAAGCTGCACGGCGAAGGCTGGCCGGCGACCCTGGAAGTGCGTGGTGAAGTGTTCATGTCCAAAGCCGGGTTCGAGCGCCTCAACGCCTCGCAACTGGAGGTCGGTGGCAAGACCTTCGCCAACCCGCGTAACGCGGCCGCCGGCAGTCTGCGTCAGCTCGACTCAAAGATCACCGCCAACCGTCCGCTGGAATTCTGCTGCTACGGCATCGGTCAGGTCTCTCACGATATTTCCGACACGCACATCGGCAACCTCAAGCAGTTGCAGAAGTGGGGCATGCCGATCAGTCATGAACTGAAACTGGCCAAAGGCATTGCCGAGTGCCTGGATTACTACCGCGACATCGGCGCACGGCGTAACTCGCTGGCCTACGAAATCGATGGCGTGGTGTTCAAGGTCAACAGCATTGCCGATCAGCGTGAACTGGGCTTCCGCGCTCGTGAACCACGTTGGGCGATCGCGCATAAATTCCCGGCGATGGAAGAACTCACCGAGTTGCTCGACGTGGAATTCCAGGTTGGCCGCACCGGTGCCGTCACCCCGGTCGCACGTTTGAAACCAGTCAAGGTTGCGGGCGTTACCGTGGCCAATGCCACGCTGCACAACATGGATGAAGTCGCACGGCTGGGACTGATGATCGGCGACACCGTGATCATTCGCCGTGCCGGTGACGTGATCCCGCAAGTGGTGCAAGTGGTCACCGAACGCCGTCCGGAAAATGCGCGGCCGGTAGCGATCCCGGAAAACTGCCCGGTCTGTGGTTCGCACGTCGAGCGCACGCAACTGATCAAGCGCAGCAAAGGCAAGGAAACCGTCAGCGAGGGCGCGGTGTACCGCTGCGTCGGGCGACTGGCCTGTGGCGCGCAACTGAAGCAGGCGATCATCCACTTCGTCTCGCGTCGTGCGATGGACATCGAAGGTCTGGGCGACAAGAGCGTCGAGCAATTGGTCGACGAAGGTCTGGTCAGTTCGCCGGCGGATCTGTACGCACTGAAGTTTGAAGACATCGTCGATCTGGAAGGCTTTGCCGAGGTCTCCAGCAACAAATTGCTCACAGCCATTGCCGACAGCAAGCAGCCGGGGCTGGCGCGCTTCATCTATGCGCTGGGCATTCCCGATGTCGGCGAAGAGACCGCCAAGGTGCTCGCGCGCTCGCTCGGTTCGCTGGAGCGCGTGCAGCAGGCTTTGCCGCAAGTGTTGACCTACCTGCCGGATGTTGGTCTGGAAGTGGCACACGAGATTCACAGCTTCTTTGAGGACGCGCATAACCAGCAGGTGATCAGCGAATTGCTGGGCCATGGTTTGCAGGTTCAGGATCAGGGCGAGTTGGGCGCCGAGTTTGCCGCCAGTACCACGCTCGGTGGCTTTCTCGACAAGCTGCACATCCCCTCGGTCGGCCCGGGCGGGGCGCAAAAACTGGCGGACAAGTTCGGTTCGCTGGAAGCGGTGATGAGCGCCGACTGGCTGGACATGCGCCAGGCGTTGCCGGAGAAGCAGGCGAATTCGGTTCGCGAGTTTTTCGCCGTGCCGCAGCATCGTCAGCTTGCCTTGGACGCCGAGAAACAGCTGCGTGATTTCGGCATGCATTGGGAGAGCGAGAAGAAAGTCGTCGAAGGCTTGCCGCTGTCCGGCGAGACCTGGGTGCTGACCGGCAAGGTCGAGTTGATGAGTCGCGATGTCGCTAAAGATCACCTCGAAAGCCTGGGCGCGAAAGTGGCTGGCTCCGTGTCGGCGAAAACCCACTGCGTGGTTGCGGGGCCGGGTGCCGGTTCGAAACTGACCAAGGCCAATGAACTGGGCGTGAAGGTGATGGATGAAGAGGCGTTTATCGCCTTCCTCAAAACCCATGGATTGAACGTTTAAGATCAAAACATCGCAGCCTGGGGGGGGCAGTGTTTCGCCACGTTTATGTGACCGTACACTGATCCCCTGTAGGAGCTGCCGAAGGCTGCGATCTTTTAATGTTCCCCAAGTGAAGCGCGGAACGATGTTGTCATGGGAATGATCTAGTCTTGGCAAGCCCCAGGGAGAGATCGCCATGTACCGCTTTTTCGAGCAGCTCAGTTCTCGCATCGTCGCGCCGTTCATGGCCGAGTCTTCACGCAACAGCAAAGTCTGGCCGTGCCGCTGCGGTCAGTCGCTGTTCTTTCGCAACAGCCAGTGTCTGGCCTGCAACGCCTTGCTCGGTTATCAACCCGAAGAAAGTCGCCTGACCTCGCTGCAACCGGGCCCGTACGAGGGCACCTGGGCGCTCGATGCCGACCCCGAAGCCGGCCTGTTCCGTCGCTGCGCCAATCTCGACACGCCCGCCGCGTGCAACTGGTTGCTGGCGGCCAACGATCACGACACCCTGTGCGTTGCCTGCAGCCTCAATCGCACCATCCCCGACCTGTCCGTTCCGGAAAACCCCGAGCGCTGGCGCAAGGTCGAAATCGCCAAACGTCGCTTGGTCGCGCAGCTGATCACCCTCGGTCTGCAGGTCATCCCGAAAACCGTGGATGAAGACGCCGGGCTGGCCTTCGACTTCATCGGCGTCGACCTCGAAGGCAACGCGCCCATGACCGGCCACGCCAACGGCCTGATCACCCTCGACATCAAAGAAGCCGACGACGCCCACCGCGAGCAGGTGAGGGCGCAGATGCACGAGCCGTATCGCACGCTGCTCGGGCATTTTCGTCATGAGGTCGGACACTATTACTGGGACAGGCTGATCGCCAACGGCCCGTGGCTCGACTCTTTTCGTAACCTGTTCGGCGACGAGCGCGCCAGCTACGCCGAGGCACTCGACCGCCACTATCAGCAGGGCGCGCCGCTGGACTGGCCGCAGCACTACGTCAGCGCCTACGCGACCATGCACCCATGGGAAGACTGGGCGGAAACCTGGGCGCATTACCTCCACATGATGGACGCGGTCGATACCGCGCTGGGTTTCGGCATGAGCGCGCGTGAGATGGACTTCGACTATCAGCCTTTTCCGACCAGTACGTTGTACGACCCGGGACATCCGGGTGGGGAGGCGTTCCTGTCATTCGTCAACGCGTGGATCGAACTGGCAGGCATGCTCAATGAGCTGTCACGCAGCATGGGTCAGCCGGATTTCTATCCGTTCGTGCTGCCGGCGCCGGCGATTGCCAAGCTGCATTTCATTCATCTGGTCATTCAGCAGGCGGGCGGCAGGGCGGACGATGTTCTTCAGGCGCAATAAAGTCAAAAGATCGCAGCCTTCGGCAGCTCTTGCAGGGGTATGCGCCTCATGTAGGAGCTGCCGAAGGCTGCGATCTTTATGTCCTTGAACAGACTCATATTTTTTTATCCGCCCGAACGGTTGTAACTTCGTCTCAGATAGGTACAATGGCGCGGCTCGCCGATAGGCAAGCGTCGTTATGGTGACCCCATCGGTCCCCCCGCAACGATTACCCGTGAACCTGGTCAGAGCCGGAAGGCAGCAGCCACAGCGGGAACATTGTGTGCCGGGGTGTGGCTGGTGGGGTTACCACCTATCTATAAGTCCTTGATTCTACAAGGATTTGTCAGTCAAAAAACTCGAAGTGTGACAGCGTTTAGGTACACCTAAGTGGTGCACCATCCCGTGCATTCTAGTTGATCTCCGCTTTTCCCCCTAGCTCTCTCTTCGCCGCTCTGATGCGGTATAGCACTGCTTACCTCGCACGGAAAATCTGCGTGCAGAATCTTCTCTCCAATGCGTTGGTTTTCTAGCATGCCAAGGTATAGTGGCTATAGAAAAACTCGTCCCTCTTTGAGGTGACGAAGAAGATGCAGAGTAGCTACAGTCCACGCTCACGCTCACGCTCACGCTAATGCTTAGGCGAGACTTGCTGTAGCTCCAAAAGCTTAAGTATATCGAGAGTAACTTGTTAGTAATAAACCCAAAAAGAGTCAATGAAGAGATTGAAGAGAAGCCGTACTGGTATAATTACTATGCTGGATATTCACACTCGTTTGCAAAAAATATTATTGAATCAGCCGGTCTAAAGGAATCTTCGATCATTCTAGACCCATGGAACGGGGCTGGAACTACCACTCTCATGTCTTCTGTGAATGGTCATAATTCAGTCGGTGTTGATTTGAATCCAGTGATGAAGATAATCGCTAGGGCAAAGCAGGCCACTCGAAGTGATGTTGGGGTTATTGAGTCAAAGTTATTGGGGTTGTCAGCGGTTCGCGTACAAAAAGTGCGTAGCGATGATCCACTTTTTATGTGGTTTCGAGACTCTGGTGTCACAGCTATTAGGAGGGTCGAGCGTGCTATTATTCAGTCCAATAAGTTTATCTCAGTATCTGCCAAGGTCGATTCGTTAGAAGCAAGTGAATGTGTCTTGTATACAGCCCTCTTTAACTGCATTCGAACATATCTTAAAGACTTTATTCCATCCAATCCTACTTGGATAAAGAAGCCGAAAATTGATGCTGATAAAATTGATGTCGGATGGAAGGAGTTTAAGAGTCGTTATACGTCTCTCGTTTTAGAGATGCTTAATGGGTTGAGGGTAGAGGAGCACATTTGGCCTGCGGATCGTGCGCTATTAAAGGTCGCGTCGTCCACTAGTTTGCCTTTGCCAGATGATTACGTTGACTTGGTTCTTAGTTCGCCCCCTTATTGCACGCGGATTGATTATGGAATTGCGACGTTGCCTGAGCTGGCAGTTATATCAATAATTGGAACGAGTGACATTGATGATGTAAGAAGATCATTAATGGGTACTACTACCGTTCCAAAAAAAATTGATAGTCCGACGGCTGGTGAAATGGGTGAGTTATGCTTTAAGTTTCTAGAGGATGTCAAGGCTCACTCCTCTAAAGCATCGGGTACGTATTATTATAAAAATTTATTGCAGTATTTTACCGGCTTAAGTAGGTCGATCTCAGAGATCAATAGAGTTATGAGGCCGAAAGCTTCATTCGTATGTGTGGTGCAGGATTCGTTTTACAAAGATTTGCATTGCGATCTCCCCTCAATGATAGTTGAGTTGGGCAGCATGGCGGGGCTAAGACTGGATCAAAGACATGATTTTGAAAGCAAGCAAAGTATGGTAAATCTAAATGCTCGAAGCAAAAGTTATAGAAAAGTAACTACTGCTTACGAGTGTGTCTTAATTTTTGTAAAGTAAGGAGGGTGTATGACTCAGGATGACTTAATACTTGCGTTGGAATCCAAGGTCGAGAAGGTGCATACGCAAAGCCTTGACCTGTCATTTAACGAACTGCTGGATATGTCTAAAGATGGAGAGTTAGATATAAACCCGGACTATCAGCGGCTATTCCGCTGGAGTCAAGGGGCTCAGTCTAGATTCATTGAGTCATTACTCTTGGAGATGCCTGTTCCTCCGCTTTATGTTGTAGAGGATGACAACGGAAAGTATCAACTCATTGACGGACTCCAAAGATTTTCATCTTACCTTCACCTACGTGGAGAACTGGACGCCCCTCATTTGTCGGATCCAGTAAAAAAAGGAGATTATCTTGAGTTGCAAGAATGTGACATCGTCGAGGATTTAAATGGCTTAACTTATGATGACCTGCCAACGGCTTTGAAAATTAGGTTGAAGCGAGCATTTGTAAGGGTTGAGGTCGTAAGGAAGGGTAGCGATAATAAATTTCGTTATCATATGTTTAAGCGTTTAAATACCGGAGGCGAGGCGCTTACCAGTCAACAGCTTCGTAATTGTACGATTCGTATGTTGGATTCAAAGTTTATTGATTTTGTAATTGCTCTAAGTAAGAAGCCGGATTTTGAAACTTGTATTAGTAAGATATCGGATCAGCAAAAACTCGGTTCCTTTGATCAAGAGTTGGTATTGCGTTTCTTTGCTTTAAAAAATTATAAAGCCAAATTTGTACATGATGTATCTGACTTTTTAACAGAGTATATGGAGAAGGTAACTGATCCTGAAGCTGCGGATGTAGTATTTGATTATGAGGTTCAGGAGCGTAGTTTTGATAAGACATTCGATATACTAAATAAAACTCTAGGAGAGAGGAGTTTTGGTAGAGGGGCGAAAGGTGGTGTGCAGGCGAACTTTGCTGTCTATCACTTTGAGGCAATTTGCATTGGGTTGCAACCGTATTTAGATGTTATAGATCCGTCTAATGTTGCGCATATCGACGCACTTCGGGAGAAACTTCTTGAAATTAAGGCGGATGCTGAATTCGTTAACCACACAACCGGTGGTGGAAAAAACTCTCCAGGACAGCTTACGAATCGAATAGGTGTGGTTAGTAATAAGCTTGCTGAGCTAAAGTTATGACTTTGGCTGTATTTCAAGAGCAGTTGGAACTCGAGCGAGAGTGGCGAGAGGCCGAGGTTAGATTTTTGAATAATCTACAAGCCGGTTTGGGTGATGTAGAGAGGTACAAGGTTCGGCGCTCCATAGTCTGTTTGCTCTATGCGCATGTTGAGGGGTTTGTTAAATTTTCCTTTTCTTTGTACGTAGATCAAATCAATAAGAAGGGTCTATTCTGTAAAGATGTTAATGCTGCTATTGCCGCTGCGGCTTTCTCTAAGGAGTTTAGTGCGCTGAAAGATATTAAAAGGAAGAGTAGTTTTTTTATTAACTCATTGCCTGAAGATAAGCACTTGCATGGTTTTGCTAGGGAAGTTGATTTTGTTTCCCGTATCGGAAATTTTTATGATCATCCTGTGCTTATAGGTGAAGATTATATAAATACAGAGAATAATGTTGGTCGAGAGGTTCTGGAGAAGATGTTGTTTCAAGTTGGTTTGGAATATACGGATTTGAAGGACGTTTATGCGCCACTAAATAGGCTGTTGAATGTTCGAAACGACATTGCACATGGAAAACGAAAGCAAGGTGTAGAGGATGCGGATTACAGTGTTTTTCTAAACTGTTGCCGAACTATAATGGATACTGTCTCTCGCCGGTTAACTAATGCATTTGGTCAAGAAAAATACTTGAAAGTTAACTAGTTTAATTGCTGGGTTGGCTATCGGTTCCTTCGCCACTCTTTTGGGGCGACCGCTGCTAGGTTTGCTAAGGGAGGAACTCCGGGGGGGGGGCGGCAGCTTTTCATGCATAGGAAGTTTCCTCTGTGAGGCGACCGATGACAGATACTGCATCCGAACTAATCGACCTATTGAGCCACTGACCGCGTGTTTACCCGCCGTAGTAGTTCCGCTCAACCAAGTAGGGTCGCACTGTTTCCGTCACTTCGCGCGCCTCAGTTCCGAGAGTGCCTCCTCGACCACTGGTTCGAGTGCCTCGGCAAAGGAGGAGAAGGGGCAGGCAGCGATAACGCGAGCGCTGGAATACCAAGAGCTCTGCACTCCGATGACACTGTATTTCCAAGTGTCGTCAGCCTTCCACAACATGAAGATTGGCCCACCGCTCATGCCATCGATGTCTTTGACGACTTCCTCTGATCCGTCCGCAAGCTTCGCATAGAACTGGTTTTCTGCCTTCTGTGCTGTGAGAGGTGGCGGTTCCGCTGACACGAGAGGAACCATCACGACTTTCGCGGTAATCTGGGTGGTGTCATCGTAGGAGATTGACTCACTTGGAATGCCATATAGGACCCAATGATCGTGCTCGGTAACATAGTCCCCCCAGGCTTGCTTGGTGATCGGAACAACGCCGCCAGCTTCGAGCTGCTGACGATAGAGCCCACCCAAGTGCACTGCCGCATAGTCAAGTCCGACGGATGCGTCTTCAAGCACGCACCAGTGCTCAATCTGGAAATCGTAGGGCACGGCAATGTTGTTGAATCGTTTGCCAGCTGTTTGGTCGTCAAGTCGCCACAAATCAAAGGTAGATCCACCGTTGATTGCACTACTTACGTCTCTCAAGATGTGCCCGGCTGTCACATAGAACCATTCACCCATGATGTCTACCACGAAGCCAGAGAAGAGGTGAATCCGCACGCCCTTGGGTGTAAGGGAATGCTGGACACAAGACAGTGTCACGAAGTGACGGCCGATGCTGCTTGCAAATCGCTCGGTAAAATTTTTCATGCGTTCCAATAGGCAGGCTGGATCGTGGTAATTGTGCGACTTAACCCTAATAGATGACACGCCATCTCGCGATGGCCGGTCGTACAGCGCTGCTTGTCGTCATGTAAGTACTTGCCCATCTTAGACGAGACTGCTGCAAACGTGAGATGGCCAAAAGAGCGACGCGGAAACGGTGGCGGCAAGCCTTACTACTTTCTAGATTCGAACGTAGCGTCGGTGATGCTGCCCATTTGCCAACATTGAAATCACCTTCCGATTCTGGCCGTTCTCTGTCGGTCGTAAGCCACTCTTTAAAATCCGCTGATACCCAAATTTTCAAAATCGACATTAGCCCTTGGCCGAATATTGCCTGTGAATCTGTGGCGGAATATCGGTAGGAGATATCTGGAGATTCTCTAAAATCCTGCTCAGTGAAGGGCTTGCTCAAACCCGTACCTGCTCACACGAGCTTTCGGAGATCGGCAAAAAACAGAATATCGTATGGGCGCGTAGGCCATCCATATAACGTTGCTGTAATCGCTTCCTACGAGCCTACAGAGGCTGCTTTCGCCTTGTTCAACTCCAGTCCGAGACGCTGCATCACACGTATCACTGCGGTGGGAGAAAATTGACCACCACGGGGGGGGGCGGAAAAATAAACCTTTCCCGGCACTTGGATCGCTTCGTAGGCGGCTACGGTGGCGGGGGAACTGTCTGATTCTATGAACGCCGTAGCCGCATAATGGCGTCTGTGATTGCTTGGGCATTTGTGTCTAGTGGTTCCATGGCCTCTATTGCGTTAGCAGCAACACTCCCTATTCCATTTTCAGAGAGCCATTTGGTGATTTCTTCTATAGCGGCGCCTAAGGCGTGCTGGTTATGCAAAAGCAACGTGAGCGCGTCCGCCGTTGCGATCTTGCTTTCTTGACTATCTGACATGGGTATCGTCCTTGAGTGGTGGTTCGGGATTCTTGGTTCATCTAGCTGCTGGCAGAATTTGGGGTGGGAGGGTAACTGCACGGGCCTGTCCCAACATTTGCAATTGATCTGATCAGTCCTTTGGATCTAATTCGACCAGCATGCTTCTTTACAATGACTGGCAGAAGACGACTCAAAGCTCCCGGTGGCGACAGGCAGAAACACGCCAACACTACTGTAGCGTAAGCCCGAATTTGATCAATATCGGCCAATCGCAACGCCCACGAAACCAGCGAGGATTTATGCCATCTGCCATGAATATTTTTTGAGGCAGATGGCAGCATCACGCAATTAGAATTTAACGTTAGTGGAAGATTATTATCGGGCTTTCAATTTGATAATATTATCTATTATGCGAGTTAGTGAGTCGAATCCTAGGGTGCCGCATCCACCAATTTTTTCCACTATGACAGGGGTGGCTGGGTAGCTGATGCAGAGGTTGAATGCACTCTGTAGGTGTTCAATTCTTGCCTTGTGAGGTATCGCTGGATACAGTTTTCGTTCAACTTGTTGTTTGTACTGTTGTGCATTTCCACCAATGTCTGCTGATTCTTTGTGCAAATGGCAATCCACCAATAGCGAGCAAACAGAAAGATATGCGTCCATATACTCCGTGTCGATATATCTAGCGTGCAGTCTCTTAAAGATCTCTGAAATACCACTGAGAAGGTATACTACCTCTTCAAACTCATAAGGCATATACTCGCAATCATCACTAAGCGAAAACAGAGATAGTGCAGCTCCTTGAATAGGACTATCCTCGCTCTCAGCTACACCCCAGCTAAAGTAAAAGCTTCGTTTGTTTCTGCCAAGCTCATCCCTGTAGTTCCTAAATAAATCAACTGCGCCTCTAGAGCGATTGTCTGTTCTCAGTAGTTTTGCTAAATATGTAATCATGTATACGTCAGATGAAGATGCTTTGAGAATCTCTTCCGATATTTCAATAGCAAAATTTGTATCACCTACAGTCATGAAGTGGCCTGACAGTTTGAATCGCCACGACTCAAGATCTCGTAGATAAAATCCGGATTTTGCGAGTTGCGATGCTGAGCGTACCAGATCTAAGTATCTCTCTTTTAGATCCGATGCAAGCTCCGCAGAAAGAACTTTTAATATCTCCTTTGCTATGTATTTGTGCCTTGTTAAAACATAGTTGGAGGTTTGACTTGCTGCTGCCTCTTCTCCTAATGGCCGAATGACACGTGCTTGAAATTTCCCTTGATCAATGTTGAGTGCATGCTGGAGGACTTCTTTGCTTAGATATGTATGGTCTATCGCATGCATTATAGCGACGTAAGTTATTGCGTCCTTAAGTGTTCTGTCATCACTAATCGGAATGGTGTCGAGTTTCTCTACAAGCATTTTTGCGTGATCGTAAAGATCATCGCCATGGCGAACAAGTAGTAAAGCCCCAAACAATGCTCCGCTTTCTCCTTTTCGAACCTCTTCATCAGCATACTGTTTCAGTATTTCTGCACGGCGCGTTTTAGCTGTATTGGCAAGAGCCCCTAGTCCTTCATCTCCATAGGCGGCCCAAGCGCTAACAATCGATTCTGCATCGGTAGTCGTAATTCCCGATAGCTTTTCATTGCGGAAGTCTGTAATTGACCAGCGAAGTTGCGAGCCTGAGGAGATCCAAGTTGAGTCTCTACAAGCTATGAGAAAGTGAATGCGTCCTTGGATTAAGCTAATGTTCTTCTCAATAAAGTCGAGGATCGCATCTGCCTCTTGTACCTCATCCAGAACGATGAGCCATTGGTCGGCACCTTCGGTCAAATCGAGTATTGTTTTTTCATCAAATGGCCTATTGTCATTGAAACGGCGTAAAATTTTTAGTTTCGGATGCGTTTTCACCACCTCATATGCAGCTTGTAAAAGAGCCGTACTTTTACCTTCGCATCCTGCGGAGGTTATGCAGACAACTATAGGCCTTTCTGCTGTTAAAATGTTACGGAATACGTTTGCGGCTTTGCCTACAATTCTACGAGAATTGATTGAGGATGAAATTGCAATTCGCCAAGTAGGAACAGCGCCGTTGAAAAAATTTATCGCCTCCTGCGGCGGCAGCTCAGCATGATTACCCTTTAGAGAATCGAAAGATTGAATCTCCCATCCCCCAGGCAACGCTTTGGGTTCGTTTACTTTTAGATTGAATATTGCACTTTGACGTTTTGGTGTTAATGTTTTCCACCACTGCCCAGCTCTGCTGCCTTCGGGTAGTGCTTGTTCATTAATTTTCCACTCTTGCAGCTCGTAATTCCATTGCCATGGCTGCACGCTCAAAGTTTGCTTGTCAAAATCTACCTCCCCCCACACTAATCCATTTTTATCTATGCCTCCTTCCTTGGCTTGATAGGATGCCCCGCATTGGACATTTAAGTATGGATTGACTCCCGTATATGAGGGTGCCACCCAAGGAGTGTGCATGTGGCCATGTAGGTAGATAACGTGATGGGAGCCAAAGATCTGCCCTATCGGTTGAGCATGCTCTCTTGAAATCCAGTCCATTGGGTGATGCCCAAGCACGATAGTGAGATCCGCTCCGCTAACCTTGGCCAGCGCTTCCGTTACAATTGCCTTCCCCGGTGTTATTGCTCTAAAGTCTTTGTCGTCTCTGCATAGCCAAGAAGTATTAATTCCGACTACTGCAATCTTTTGATTACCATGAGTAAACTCCTTGGTGTAAGCACCTTCAGGCTGATTGAAGAATTCGGCATATCCGGTAATGTCATTTTCTATATACGCTTTGAAGCGGTTTGCCAGAACTTCTCGCTGTCGCTGTGATTCTTCTGACACTTCAAAGTGGGGGGATGTGGTTTGAAGAATTGCGTTCCTATCAAAAGCTCCAAAAGTATTTCGATCAATGTCATGATTGCCAGGAACATGAAAAAGTTTCCCTAGTAAATTCGGTGCAGCAACTTCCAATGGTATGATAAACTCTTCTAAAAACCTTTCGTACTCTTTTTCCGCCCCGCGATTGGCGATGTCGCCGGTGATAAAGACATAATCAAGTTGGTAGCCTGCTTTTAAACGCTCTGAAACGTGCTCTACTATACGACCAAGAAAATATGTCTGGTCGTAACCCTCTTTACCTATATGAAAATCAGACAAATGAAGCCAGCGGATTTTGTTGTTGGAACCTTCCATGTTACACCCTATAATTGCTTGGTAATATTGTCTTCCACCGTATTGCAGATCACCTTAATAGGCCGCAAAACGTTATTGGCAGGTGGATATGGCCTATACATTACATGATTTCATTAAAAAATTAACCCTTTGGGTCGTCCTCTGTGCGTGTGTTTTGGCACTATTTTTTCTTGTACACAAGCCCTCATGACTCTTTCCAAGACGATTTTGGTTGCCGGAATATAATCTGGTAGTTGTACCTGTGCCGTGTGGTAGTTTTTTTACCTGGGCGATCATGGTCACCACATCGAGTTTTTCTTTGTTCCGTACGTTCAATTGCCCTATCCGGATTGACCCACAGTTATTCTGGGTGAAGCACTGAAGTGTGTGGGGTGGGGATCGGCGCTGAGTAATCGCCGAATGGCTGCTTCTGGCCGCTCCCTGTCGGACGTTAGCCGCTCTTTGAAACTCACTGATACCCACACCTTTCAAAAATTGGAACCTTCTCCGGATCGTATATCGCTCTTTAATCCGTGACGAGATTTCAACAAGGCACTTGGCAGGATGGTAGATTTCTCGCACAGGGTGGGTCGAGGCTAAGAGCCATTCCCGTGCCACCTCGCTGTCGGCGGCTAGAATCGGCAAATATCACAGGCACGAGAAGGCCGCCCGAAGGCTGCCTAGACTCACGCTAGTAGAGATATCCTAGCCACCAGCTGTCGTGTCAGTCATCAGTTAGCGATACTCGCTAATTTATTCTTCAAGCGATTGTCCGGCTTCATGGAGTGCAGCTTTCGCGTCCGTCCACACTTTATAGTCAGCCTCTGTAGGCCAAGGTCCCTCAGGATGACGGGATTGCGCGATCTTCTGATTAAGTTGCTCATCCTCCTTTTCAAACGCTTCATGGGCTTCGTCGAAAGCTTTCAACTGTGCTGTCTTGACCTTCTGCACTGTAGTCGTGCTGCATTCCAGCAGGTTAGCCACCCTGCGGATGCTCTTACCGTCAGCCAGCAGTTCGCTGATACGCTCTCGCAACTTGGCATCCACTGGACGGCCTTTGTACGCACCATCGGCCTTGCCCTTAGCGATCCCCTCGGCCTGACGACGGCGGCGGTCCTCGTAGTCCTTGCGTGCAACTACCGCCAAGATATCGAGCAACATTCCGTTCACAGCTGCGATCATGCCCTTAGTGAAATCGTCCATTCCCTCCGTGGGCTTCAGGACTGCGTGGCTGGTGCTCAGGTCAATGGAAACTACTGTCACCTTCTTGGTTGCGATCTTGGCCTTCAGCAGCGTCCAGTCGTCCTGGGCGAGCCTGGACAATCGATCTACCCCCTCAATCAGCAACACGTCACCTTCGTGGCTGTCATCCAGCAGGCGAAACAGCTGGGGCCGTTCGAGTTTTGCGCCACTCACGTTCTCGACATAGAAGGCTGCGATCTTATGCCCACGCTCGCTAGCAAAGTCGATCAACGCCTGTTTTGCACGGGTTGCATCTTGTTCAGTTGTGGAGGCTCGCAGGTACGCACGGATGAACATGAACACACCTCGATGTGTTAGTTAGGGTGTGTCAGATAATACTGTGTCACGTAGGGTTGGTAAAGGCATTTTGTGACACGGGAAAAGAGGCGATTCTGCTCACTTTTTGTACAGGTTCTTTGTGGTGCGTCAGGCATACCTGAAATGACACAGGAGCTAGCCCTGAAAAGTCAGGGCTGCCTAGGTGCGGCTGCTGGGGCGACCTCACTTCTAGAATTGCATCCAAAGCTGGATGGACGTCTGTTGCGACGATGACCCAAAACTGGACCATCAACCGGGCAGGGGGAATCCTGAGAAAATAAGCGTTTTCGCGTATTTACGGCGTGATGACCCAGCAACTTTGCTGCGTCCGATGGTATTTGCACGAAAAGAGAGGCTGGCTTAGCCCCTGTAGCGGCAACGCACCACAATCAGGGGAGTTGACGTGCTACAAAAGTATTAGCCCCCGTAGCCGACGCCTAGGCGGATTAGATATCGATTAGTTCTGATCAGCTACTTGGAATGGTCATGTGCACATGACCATCCGGCTTCACATTCCCTCGAACAGTGCTGAGATGCTGACTCCTAGCGCATCGGCCAACACCTTGATGGCATTAAGCGATGGGTTGGCACCGCCCGTTTCGATGCGGGACATATACGTTCTGGCAAAGCCACACTTGTCCGCAAACGCCTCTTGATTAATACCCATGGCAAGCCGCAGCTCGCGAACACGATGGCCGAATTGGTGTTGAAGGGCTGGAGCGGGGGGAGGTGCTGGCATTCCCCATGGTCCAGCGATGTGATCTAATCGTGAACACACTAATCGTGACATTGCGGTAGGGCGATCAGCCCAAGCAGTGTCCTTGGAGCAGAGAGATGACCAAGCGAATCGTGGCACTACCCGCAGATACTGATGAGATCGGCGAAAGCTTGTTCTACAACCCGTCCCTGTTCGGAGAGCTGAGTAAGCTGAACCGGACCAATCCTCACGCGGTGCCAGTAATGCTGATTCTGGTGGCCGCTATCGATGACGACAGCGCTGTACAGGTCACCCTGGCAGCGGTAGCTCGGCAGTGTGGGATCACCCTGCAAGAGGTCGTGAAGGCCATTGCCGACCTTGAGGCAGCTGCATTAATCAGCTCGGTTCAGACCAGCAGCGAGCCAGGTGGAACCCTAGGCTGTGTGGTGAATCCGAATCTTGCCCGAGCAGAAAAGCCGGTCTAGTCTGACCCACTTTCCGTAGCAGGATAGAGAATTACCGGTGACACCCAAGGACCAAGCAGTACATGTTCCACGGTATGCGTTTGAAGCTATGGCTGCTTATGCAGCGCTAGACGAGGACAAAGTGGCAGTGATGCTGCTTCTGCTGGTGCGGATGGACCGTAACCGTGCGGTGAGAATCGACACGTCTGTGTTACCTGATTTTCTTACGCTCAGCAGTGAGCGTGTGGAACGTGCGATCTCAAGCCTCATCAAGAATGGCTGGGTAGATTCAGTTGATGAAGATGCGATGCGGCACCGTGTCCTCGATTGCGTTGTCCACTCAGCGTTCATCCACGCAGACTTCGATACGCTGATGAGGATAGTAAACACCCGCTTAACGGCGGTGGATGTTCACTAGGCGAAAACTGTCCAATGCCCATCTCCGCACGCTAATGATCACATCTGGAGGTTAACGTGCGTGGGATGGGCCATCCCTAGCCCACTTAGATGGGCTACTTAAAGAATCCAATCGTCCCCCGCTGGCGCCTTACCCATGGGTAACCCTGCACGCTTGCGATCAGTTCACTCAGGTTCCTTATGCCGCTCGGCATGGTTCAGATCAAGAAAAAGAGCAGGGTGGTGGCAGAGCCCCCTATCCACCCTATTGAATAGAGTTCTTGCCTCACAGGGCGGCATGTAATCGGTGGGGTAGGGGCAGACAAACCCCACACGTTTTTGATCTGAACCCTGTAGGTAAGTGGTGACTGACAGTCACGGATAACTGACTTCCAAGTCTATAGTCTCCATTATTCCTACCTGTGCCTCAGGGCACGATTAACAACTGTTTAAGTTCCCAGGGAGGAAAGGGGGTGACCCCCTCCCGCTGTTGCTCTTGCTATGAACGGTATAGTTATTACTGGTATAACTGGTGCCGAAAGGCACGGATTGATTCCCTGTGACTTCGTCACTGTTATTCCTATAAGGCTGCACAATAGTGGCTAAAGCCAAAAGTTGCTAAGTAAGATTGAGAGCAAAAGCAAAGCGGGGAGGGCTGTCCGCCCCATCTCCCCCTTAATCCTATAGGGTTGTCATCCGTGCTTGGTGGCACAGGCTATTGTCAGTGACGGTAACGTCACGAGGGATCCATTCTAAAAGTTGTCTGCATGGGGATGCTAGCTTCTAATTGTGGAAAAAATCTCTTAAAGAATCTTTAAGAAGAAATTTCCAACTGGTCTGCTTGCTGCAACTGTCGGTGCGGGCTGAGCCAGCTACTTACCGTTCTCGGGGTCTTCCCGACCTCTTTGGCGATGTCATCGATGTTGTACTTCTGCTCCCAAAGGCAGATGGCCTTCTGTTTTAGACTTTCTCTCTTAATTCTTGAGGCAGACTCTGGTGCTATGTAATCTTCAGAGAAAGCTTCGTTGATCTCGCAATTGTCTATCTTTTCTGCGAGGAAGTTTGCGATATCTAGGTCTTGCACAAATAACAAGATATTGGATAGGCTTGTTCTTGACCTCAGGGCAGTTCTGCAAACAGATTGAAGGGTGGACTCGTAGAATCGTTCATACTTCACTGCTTCCTTGATTTCATTGGGGGTTACTGTACTCTCGACAGAGAGTAGTTCTGCAAGTGTATTTAAACTCCTGACTTCGATTGGGGTTATGTTGCCGTGCTGTAGGCAAATGGCAATGTTATATTCGGAATACTCGTTAATGCCTCTGTTGTCGATGGGGATGAATTTTATATTGCTATCGTCATGGCCTTGTGGAATGGGGAGTTCAGGTTTGCACCACTGATGTGCCACTAGAATTGCTTTCCTGTTTCCGATAATTCTAAACACATCGACTTTCAGCCATGCATCTAGTAGACAATCTTCTTGATAGTCTGGAAAAAACTTGCCTGCCTTCATAAGTGCTGCACTCTTTGAGTAAGGCCTGTTCCTGAAGAAAGGGTGAATCTCTACCTTGTTTCCATACCCAGAAAAATCTATGTTTGCCTCGATGGGGCGAATGCACCAGCCTGCTCCTTTCAGGGTGATTCCAAGAAGCGTTTTCTCTACTTCAGCCCCCATGATCACCGCTTCCTCTGCTGCGTTGAATGCCGGAATGTAATGTTTGATCCCAATGACTCTGATGGTTCGCTGCAACTTAGAATCGAGTTCTTCGACTTCAACAACATACCTGCAGTCAAGTAATGCCTTGAATATGCTGCGTGCATCAGATGTAAAAGTTGAGTCGTCTCCGTTGGCCAGTCCTTCAATTAGCGTACGGTAATCGTCTTTCGCACTCACTCTGTTCTTATCGCCTACTTTGGTCACATCGGTGATGCCGCCAAACGCTTTACGGTAGGAGAGGTCGCTAAAGTTGTGTGTTAAACAATCCCAGGTTGTCGGGATCTCATCTACGTACAGTCTCCATCCATGCAGGGTCTCAGGGTTGATCAGCCTCAGTGACTCGTGGGTACAGATGAGAATCCTGTGAGTACGGTTGAGAAGGCTTTCCTCTAGGCACTGTACAACAGAGCCTTCTACGGTATTGCTATCGATGGCATTGAAATCCATCTTCAGGTCCTGCATTCGGTTTTGCACTTCTGCTGAAAGAATTTTTGTAGGAAATACAAGTACAGAGCGTTGGTCGTCTAGCTTGGTGAGCTGGTTAATTAGCCAAGATGTTTTTCCTGCTCCTGGCGGTGCAATTAATGCGTGTATGGCTTTCATAAACGTTTCGGCTTTGAAGTGATTAGATACTAACTGGTTCAATTTATTTCAGGGCGGCACAATGCACTGCCAGAGCTTTGAGCCTCTGGTTGAAAGTGTGTGAGGTCTCAAAAACGCTCTGGCAGCTTTTGCTGAAGCTTATTGCTTGGAGATAATCGTAAACAAAGTTTTCCGAGCTCAGCGACCTTTAGAACTAGGGCTGGCGGTTAACGATCGTTCGCTGATTATTGGTGTGGGATGATATTAATCATCATTTGAGATGTTTTCTTGGTTTAAGTCCTCCCTCAATTTGGATGTCCGGTATTTACGATAGTCTAGTAGGGCTAGTAGCGTGGGCGTAACCTGAGGGAATTGATTGGAGAATACTTTTAGAAAACCAACGTCGAAATTATCCGCAGTTACCGAAAAATACTCTTCATGTTCATCGAAATCATGTGTTACACCTCTTACTTCTCCGTTGGGCGTGATCTGGAGGTAATAAGAGGGAGGGGTAATAAAGTGATCATCATCGTCATCGTTGGGGTTTATTAGGCTGATGTCTATTACTGTAGCCCACTGAATTGGGTGAAGCTGTCCGTGTTCAGGATTGATGAATGGCAAGTTGTCATAGACAAAGTGATCTTTGTGATTTTCTGTGGGGAATGGTATTTGGTTTTTCATAAGGCAATACCTGTCAGACTCTCACAAAACTCCAAGGTTGCGCTGGAAGTGAGAGGGGTTAGCGGTTGTTGTTAAAGGGATGTCTTAGACGGTTTTTTAGTGTGTTTGTGCATAGGCTCTACGTGGTATTTGAGGGGGTGTGCGGTTGTTCGGCTGGTTTTGGATTGCGAGGTATAACATTATTGTTAGTTTGGGTTTGTGAGGGTGCTTGTTCTCCTATTAGTCAAAGAAAGTCACTCGCTTATAGTTTTGGCCTTTGCCGTGTGGATGTCCTGTCTGGGCATATCTGATCCGATTTTTATTCGGCCGTCAACCCAAAAATTGAAAAATATTTTCTTTGGTTTACTTAGTGTATGAGTTTCCGTTTGTGTATGTTTGGTCGGTGTCGTAGTTCTTTGTTTGCGTGTGTTTAGTTAAGTGTATTAGTTTTCCGTTTTTGCTGAGGTGTGCATGCTTTAATTGGTGCATGATATTCTCAGCATTGTTGTGGCGTGCATGTGTTGGTAAGTGTATTAGTTTCTCGTTATTGCTCAGGCATGCATGTTTTAAATTAGTGTATGAGATTCTCGGTATTGTTGTGGCGTGCATGTTTTAATCAGTGTATTAATTTTCTGTATTGTTGCGGTGGAGAGGGTGTAGCAACATTGGTAGCTTGGCTACCCGTATTAGCGACGAGTCCTGAACACCAACATCCCGCGAATCCTCCATTAGCGTGTGTGGAGACTGTGGAACGTTCCACTTAGTTCTGGATGTTTTGTTTCGTCTTGTGGTGTAAGCGTCCAAATGGATGCCTTCAAATCCGAGGGCAACTTCGTTGTTCTTGTCTTCATCAATTTTCACTACCGCAACCAACCCACTGTTGGGTTGGTTGGCAGACAGGCTTACAACGTGATCTGTGACATGGCTTCCGCCATCGCCTTCAATGGACTGCGGCTGCCATAAATGCTGAACGTCACCGCCCCGTCTTCGTGGCCAGCTATTCGTTTGATCAGCGAGTCCTGCACCCCAGCATCCCGCAGGTCGTCAATGAGTGTGTGGCGAAAGCTGTGGAACGTCTTCCTCGGGTCGGTAATGCCCTGTTTGGTCTTGTACCGACCGAACCATTTCGACGGTGCGTGACCAAGTTTCCCCCGCACAGCTTCCAGTTCAGGGAACAGGCGATCTGCTCGCGTGGACCGAACTGATTCAACGTGGAGCAACAGCCCCAAGTCGATAAGGGCAGGGTGCAAGGGGAGCATGCGTCGGCTGCTGGAGTTCTTCAGGTTCTGGCCTTCACGACTGTCATCGATGCGGATGCACTGGATACCCTGTTGTTCGATGAAGTCATCCACGCGTAGTTGGCAGAGTTCTTCCAGTCGTGCCCCGGTGGTTCGCCCAAGGAGCGGCAACCAGTAACGCCATGGATGTTTTCGGGCTTCTGCCTTAAGTGCATCCAGGTCGAGCAGGGTGGTCAGATCATGTCGATCAAAAGACAGTCGTGCCTCCTTGGCCGATCCAGTCATTACCTTCAGGCCCATCAGCGGATTGTCCGCTACGTACCCGTTGGACTTGCACCAGTTCATGAACGCCGAGAGTTTGCGTAGACGATTGTTTACGGTCACGGCGGTGATGGTCTTGTAAGTGGCGCCAGACTCCACAACCTGCTTCAGAGTCTTGCCCTCATATTCAGGGCGTAGGCCGAAGTACTGCGGGCATCGACTCAACCGTTCCTTCAACAGTCTGGCTTGGTGCACGTCGAATGCTTTGGCGGGCATGTCTCCCATCAGTTCGAACAGATCGCGTAGGGCACGCTCCACTTCGAAGGTGCTGACTTCTCGCCAAGTGCCGCCACGTTTTCCTTCTTCTATATAGAGCTTGGACAAAGTGGCGAGGGTAGGACCGTCAACGTGTCGCTTCACCGTAACCGCTTGTGCCGTCCTTGGAGCAGGCTGGATAGGTGGCAAGGGGGCAGCGTCTCTCCACTGCGAACACAACGCACGGAGAGTTTGAAGGTCAGTCATAGGGTGTTCAATCAGGTGGTTGTGCACTCGCTCGGCCAACGAGACGGCCAAGAATAATGCGCTCTGTCGCTCTCGCAAGTTCAGGCACATACGCAGGGTGTGACGGTTCGGAAACAGATGCTTCGGCAATCGGATGTTCAGGTAGTAGCCGGACTGGCGACGGACGATGTAGGCCATGAGTGGAACACCAAAGTGGAACAGCAGAGTGGAACAATGCTGACCACACCCCAGAGTGTTGACTGCCCGTGCAGGGAGTTCGCACGGTAGATATCTTACAACCCCAGAAGTCTGAAACCCTTACCCCATAAGGCCCGCAACGATTACCCGTGAACCTGGTCAGAGCCGGAAGGCAGCAGCCACAGCGGGAACATTGTGTGCCGGGGTGTGGCTGGTGGGGTTACCACCTTAACGAACAATAGAACGCTTCAACCGAACTGCATGGGTTTCGCCCACTGCGGTTTTTTTGTGCCTCGGATTTAGCGAGCGACAAGATTTTCGATGTAGAAGATGGCCCTGTGGGAGCCGGCTTGCCAGCTCCCACAGGGTTAGTGGGTGTTTTCGGGTTTTCCGGTATACAACCGGATAATCTCATCAATCTCCCCCGACATTTTCATCCGCAGCAACGTGCGCAATATCCTCTGCACTGGCACGTTCGGATCATTCCTCACATAGCAGCCGACATGCTGCTCCTGCAGCACCGCCACGCCGTGCAGTTGCTGTTCAGGCGTCAGGCGCTGATTGAACCAGTCCAGCGTCCACTGATTGCTCACGGCGTAGCGATAACGCCCGGCCAGCAGTTTTTCCAGCACCTGTTCCTGATTGCGCGCATCTTCGCGTTGCAGTTGATCGGCATCGAACAGCGGTTGCAGGGTGGGGTAGGTGTAACCGAGTACGGTGCCGATCGATTGGCGGGGCAGGTCAGCCGGGTCGAGTTTGTTCGGCAAACCCTGGCGGCTGATCAGCAAATCACGCTGAAACAGCAGCGGCAGGCTCCAGATGTAATCGCCGGACTGATTCGGCAGCCACGACTGTGCGGCGTAGCAACGCACATCAATCTCGCCGTGTTCCATCGAGCTCTGCACCCGCGTGCGCGGCAGGACGACAAACTGCGCTGGCACGCCGACCTGGGTGGCCAGGCTGAGCATGATGTCGTAAAGGATGCCCTGAGTCGGGCGGCCGCGTTCCAGTTGCACAATGGGCATCGCCCAGCTGTCGGGCACGACGAAACGCAGCGGTGTTTCCGCTGCCGTGACGCTCAGGCTCACCCCTAGCATTGCCCCCACGGCCCAACGCATAAACGCTCCGGTAATTCCCGATCCCGAGCCTATAAAAGCCTCTGCTCATGCAGCTTAGCCACATTAGAGAAGGACACCGGATGCAATTTTGCCCTTGCTCCGCTAGCATTAGCCGCTTCAGCTTCCTTCGTTGCGACGGTTTTCGATGAGTTATCAGGTTCTTGCACGTAAATGGCGTCCGCGCTCGTTCCGCGAAATGGTCGGCCAGACCCATGTGCTCAAGGCTCTGATCAATGCCTTGGACAGCCAGCGGCTGCACCACGCGTACCTGTTTACCGGTACGCGCGGGGTGGGTAAAACCACGATTGCGCGGATCATTGCCAAATGCCTGAACTGTGAGACAGGTATCACTTCCAGCCCGTGTGGCGAATGTTCGGTGTGCCGCGAAATCGATGAGGGCCGTTTTGTCGACCTGATCGAGATCGACGCCGCCAGCCGCACCAAGGTCGAAGACACCCGCGAGCTGCTCGACAACGTGCAGTACGCGCCGAGCCGTGGGCGCTTCAAGGTCTACCTGATCGACGAAGTGCACATGCTCTCCAGCCATTCCTTTAATGCGCTGCTCAAAACCCTCGAAGAACCGCCGCCTTACGTCAAGTTCATCCTGGCGACCACCGACCCGCAGAAACTTCCGGCAACGATTCTTTCGCGCTGCCTGCAGTTCTCGCTGAAGAACATGACGCCTGAGCGCGTAGTCGAACATTTGACCCACGTGCTCAGCGCCGAAAACGTGCCGTTCGAAGACGACGCGCTGTGGTTGCTGGGTCGTGCCGCTGATGGCTCGATGCGTGACGCCATGAGCCTGACCGACCAGGCCATCGCGTTCGGCGAAGGCAAGGTCATGGCCACCGACGTGCGGGCGATGCTCGGCACGCTGGATCACGGCCAGGTCTACGACGTGCTGCACTCGTTGATCGAAGGCGATGCCAAGGCGTTGCTCGAAGCTGTTCATCACCTGGCCGAGCAGGGCCCGGACTGGAACGGCGTGCTCTCGGAAATTCTCAATGTGCTGCACCGTGTGGCCATCGCTCAGGCGTTGCCGGACGGTGTCGACAATGGTCATGGCGACCGTGATCGGGTGTTGGCATTGGCGCAGGCGTTGCCGGCCGAAGACGTGCAGTTTTATTACCAGATGGGCCTGATCGGGCGCCGCGATTTGCCGCTGGCACCCGACCCGCGTGGCGGCTTCGAAATGGTCTTGCTGCGAATGCTGGCCTTCAGGCCCGCAGACACCGCGGACGCCCCGAGGCAACCGCTAAAGCCAGTGGGGATCAGCCAGGCCACAGTTGATTCCGCAAACTCCGTGGCTGCCGCGCCTAAACCTGCGCCGGTGGTCGCTGCGGCTGTTGCGCCAACGCCAACGCCAGTGGCTGCACCGGCTCCCGAGCCTGTGGTTGCAGCTGAGCCGGAACCTGCGCCGGAACCCGAGCCCGAGCCGGTCGCCGTCGAAGCCTTCGTCGACCTGCCCTGGAACGATCCGGTAGAACCTGAGCCCGAGTCGGTGCAGCAACCTGCCGTCGAGCCCATGCTGGAAACCGCCGCCGAGCAGCCTGACCTGCCGCCGATGCCGCTACCGACCCCGGACAGCGTTGTTCCGGATGCGCCAGAGTGGGCCGCGGCGCCGATCCCTGAGCCGAGTGTTGCCGAAGTCGATGCCGCCACACCGGGCATGGACGCGGACGATGAGCCGCCGCTGGACGAGGATTACATCGAGCCGGACATCGATTCGGCCTACAGTTACCTCGACGAACTGGCCAGCGAACACGCCGCAGAGCCGTCCCCTGAACCCGAGCCTGAGCCCGCCGCGATGCCGGCCACAGGTTTGGCGTTGCAGTGGCTGGAGTTGTTCCCTAAATTGCCGATTTCCGGCATGACCGGCAGCATCGCCGCCAACTGCACATTGATCGCGGTCGATGGCGACCATTGGTTGCTGCACCTGGACCCGGCGCACAGCGCCTTGTTCAACGCCACTCAACAGCGTCGTCTCAACGATGCGTTGAACCAGTACCATGGCCGCACGCTGGGCCTGACCATCGAACTGATCAAGCCTGAGCAGGAAACCCCGGCACAGGCTGCCTCGCGTCGGCGCATCAACCGTCAGCGCGAAGCGGAAGAATCGATCCACGGTGATCCGTTCATCCAGCAGATGGTTCAGCAGTTCGGCGCGGTCGTGCGAGGCGATACTATTGAACCTGTCGACGCTCTGGTCACTCAGGGCTAATAACTGAAGGCGTTCGGTGTTAATCGCCGGGCGCTGTTTTTGATCCAAGTACTTTTGAGGTGATTCCCATGATGAAAGGTGGCATGGCCGGCCTGATGAAGCAGGCGCAGCAGATGCAGGAAAAAATGGCCAAGATGCAGGAAGAACTGGCCAACGCCGAAGTCACCGGTAAGGCCGGTGGCGATATGGTCACCGTGGTGATGACCGGTCGTCACGACGTGAAAAGCGTGAGCATCGACCCAAGTCTGGTTGAAGGCCTGAGCGAAGACGACAAGGAAATGCTCGAGGCCGTTGTTGCCGCCGCCGTCAACGACGCCGTGCGCAAGATCGAAGCCAACAGCCAGGAAAAAATGGGCGGCATGACTGCCGGCATGAACCTGCCAGCGGGTATGAAACTGCCATTCTGATTCGCCATCCGGCGGCAGATGAGCTACACAAAATGCCAGGCATTGCGCCTGGCATTTTTGTCTCTGGCTGATTTCAGCGTCTGTCACAAATCTTTGCCAGGCCAGGCTCCTGTAGGAGCTGTCGAGTGAAACGAGGCTGCGATCTTTTGATTCGGACTTATAAAATCAAAAGATCGCAGCGTGCCGCAGCTCCTACAGGGATAGTGTGCATCGACGAAACATCGAACCCGTCACGGCCATAATGGTCTGCTCCCTATACCGCCGAATTCATCATTCACAGGAGACGCTGACATGTCCGACCCTCTGACCCTCAACCAGCGCTTTGTGCTGGCCTCGCGCCCGGTTGGCGCGCCGACCCCCGAGAACTTTCGCCTGGAGCGCGAAGCCCTGCCGGATCTCGAAGACGGCCAGGTGCTGCTGAAGACCCTGTACCTGTCGCTCGATCCCTACATGCGCGGTCGCATGAGTGACGCACCGTCCTACGCCGCCCCGGTACAAATCGGCGAGGTGATGACCGGTGGGGCTGTCAGCCGAGTGGAGCGTTCGCGTCATCCGAAATTCCATGAAGGTGATCTGGTCGTCGGTGCCACCGGGTGGCAAAGCCACAGCCTCAGCGACGGGCGCGACATCATGCCGATCCCTTCCGGTCTGCCGAGCCCGTCGATGGCTCTTGGTGTGCTGGGCATGCCCGGTATGACGGCGTACATGGGCCTGATGGACATCGGGCAGCCGAAAGAAGGCGAAACCCTGGTGGTGGCTGCCGCATCCGGCGCTGTAGGCTCGGTGGTCGGGCAGGTGGCGAAGATCAAAGGCCTGCGCACGGTCGGCGTGGCGGGTGGCGCCGAGAAGTGCAAATACGTGGTCGAAGAATTGGGCTTCGACGCTTGCATCGATCACAAGGCTGCCGATTTCGCCGAGCAACTGGCCAAGGCCTGTCCCGATGGCATCGACATCTATTACGAAAACGTTGGCGGGCATGTCTTTGACGCCGTCGTCCCGCTGCTCAATCCCAAGGCGCGCATTCCGCTGTGCGGCCTGATTGCCGGGTACAACGCCCACGAAGCACCGCAAGGCCCGGATCGTTTGCCGATGCTGCAACGTACGTTGCTGACCAAGCGTGTGCGGATTCAAGGCTTCATCGTGTTCGATGACTACGGTGATCGTCAGCCGGAGTTCATCAGCCACATGGTGCCGTGGGTGCGCGACGGCAAGGTCAAATTCCGTGAAGACGTGGTGGAAGGCCTGGAGCAGGCGCCCGAGGCGTTTATCGGTCTGCTGGAAGGACGCAACTTCGGCAAACTGGTCGTGCGGGTTGCCCAGGACTGAGTATTTGACGCTGGCCAGAGGCGCGGGTATAAACCGCGTCTCGTTGTTTTGTCGGACTTTTTACCCATGAGCTTCAGCCCTTTGATTCGCCAACTGATCGACTCCCTGCGAATTCTGCCGGGTGTGGGTCAGAAAACTGCCCAGCGCATGGCGCTGCAGTTGCTCGAACGTGACCGCAGCGGCGGTGCGCGCCTGGCCCAGGCGCTGAGCCAGGCCATGGAAGGGGTGGGGCATTGTCGCCAGTGCCGCACGCTGACCGAAGACGATCTGTGCCCGCAGTGCGCCGATACCCGCCGCGACGACACGTTGCTGTGCGTGGTGGAAGGGCCGATGGATGTTTACGCGGTCGAGCAAACCGGATTCCGTGGGCGTTACTTCGTGCTCAAGGGGCATTTGTCGCCGCTGGACGGCCTCGGGCCTGAGGCCATCGGCATTCCGCAATTGATCGCGCGGATTGAAGAAGCGGGCACGTTTACCGAAGTCATCCTTGCCACCAACCCGACGGTGGAAGGAGAGGCGACGGCGCATTACATCGCTCAGTTGCTCAACAATAAAGGCCTGATCGCTTCGCGGATTGCCCACGGGGTACCGCTGGGTGGCGAGCTGGAACTGGTGGACGGCGGGACGCTGGCGCATTCGTTTGCCGGGCGTAAACCGATCGCTCTCTGAAAAAAGCAAAAGATCGCAGCCTTCGGCAGCTCCTACAGTTGAAATGGATTCCCCTGTAGGAGCTGCCGGAGGCTGCGATCTTTTGATCTTCTGCATCTTGAAAACCAAGCAAGCGCTCGGTTAACGTCGGCGAACTCTTCGATGGAGTTCGCCCATGCCTGCCTTTCAGGAATACTTCGACCCCAGCCACCAAATGGTCCGCGACAGCGTCAGACGTTTCGTCGAGCGCGAGGTGCTGCCGGATATTGATGCGTGGGAAGAAGCCGAAAGCTTCCCCCGTGAGCTGTACCTGAAAGCGGGTGCCGCCGGCATCCTCGGCATTGGCTACCCCGAAGCACTGGGCGGCAGCCATGAAGGCGATCTGTTCGCCAAGGTTGCCGCCAGTGAAGAGCTGATGCGCTGCGGCTCTGGCGGCCTGGTGGCCGGGCTGGGTTCGCTGGATATCGGCCTGCCACCCATCGTCAAATGGGCGCGACCTGAAGTGCGCGATCGCGTTGTGCCGCAAGTGCTCAGCGGCCACAAGATCAGCGCGCTGGCCGTCACCGAGCCCGGCGGCGGCTCCGATGTCGCCAACCTGCAAACCCGCGCCTTGCGCGACGGCGACTTCTACCGCGTCAGCGGCAGCAAGACCTTTATCACCAGTGGCGTTCGCGCCGACTTCTACACTGTCGCGGTGCGCACTGGTGCGCCGGGTTTTGGCGGCATCAGCCTGCTGCTGATCGAGAAGGGCACGCCGGGTTTCACCGTTGGCCGACAGTTGAAGAAAATGGGCTGGTGGGCGTCGGACACGGCTGAATTGTTCTTCGACGATTGCCGGGTGCCTGTAGGAAACCTGATCGGCGCTGAGAACATGGGCTTCGCCTGCATCATGGGCAACTTCCAGAGCGAACGGCTGGCGTTGGCACTGATGGCCAACATGACCGCGCAGCTTGCGCTTGAGGAGAGCCTGAAGTGGGCACGCGAGCGTGAAGCGTTTGGCAAGCCGATCGGCAAGTTTCAAGTGATCAAGCATCGCCTCGCCGAAATGGCCACGGCGCTGGAGGTGTCGCGTGAGTTCACTTACCGGCAAGCGGCGAAAATGGCAGCGGGGCAGAGTGTGATCAAGGAGATTTCCATGGCCAAGAACTTTGCTACGGACACCTCGGACCGCATCACCACGGAGGCAGTGCAGATACTCGGCGGGTTGGGTTACATGCGTGAAAGTCTGGTGGAGCGGCTGTATCGGGATAACCGCATCTTGTCGATTGGCGGCGGGACGCGGGAGGTGATGAACGAGATCATCGCCAAGCAAATGGGGCTTTGAATCCTGGGCGAGGCTGCTGGCCTCATCGCTGGCAAGCCAGCTCCCAGAGGTTTTTGGGGCATACACAATATTTGTGAACGACCGAAATCACTGTGGGAGCTGGCTTGCCTGCGATAGCGTCAGTACAGGCGCCGCTTACTTATCGGTCAAGGCAAACTGCGTCAGGCAGAACGTCGGAATCCCCATATCCTGTAGACGCTGCGAACCGTTCAACTCCGGCAGATCAATAATCGCCGCCGCCTCATGTACCCGTGCGCCCATGCGCCGAATCAGGTTGGCTGCCGCAATCAGCGTGCCGCCGGTCGCGATCAAATCATCAAACATCACCACCGAGTCGCCTTCGCACAGGCTGTCGGCGTGCACTTCCAGGAAGGCTTCGCCGTACTCGGTCGCGTAACCTTCAGCCAATACGTCGGCCGGCAGTTTGCCCTGCTTGCGGAACAGCACCAGCGGCTTGTTCAACTGATAGGCCAGTACCGAACCGATCAGAAAACCGCGAGCATCCATCGCGCCGATGTGCGTGAAGTCGGCTTCGACGTAGCGGTGAGCGAAGCTGTCCATCACCAGGCGCAGTGCCGTTGGCGACTGGAACAGCGGGGTGATGTCGCGAAAGATCACGCCCGGTTTCGGGAAGTCGATCACGGGGCGGATCAGGGATTTGATGTCGAAGGAGTCGAAGACCATCGTCGAGGTGTCCTGGCAGGGCTGCAAACGGCGCAGTATACCCGCGGCTGAATCGGTTCGCTCGGCCGCGGGTCGAGATCAGCCTTCCAGCGAACCGCCAGCAAGGGCGCAGAGCTGGATCGGATCGAGAATGTGGATCTCTTTGCCTTCGGCAGCAATCAGTTGGTTTTGCTGGAAGCGGGTGAATACGCGGGACACGGTTTCCACCGCCAGGCCCAGGTAATTGCCGATTTCATTGCGCGACATGCTCAGGCGGAACTGGTTGGCCGAGAACCCGCGAGCGCGGAAGCGTGCCGACAGGTTGACCAGGAAGGTTGCGATACGCTCGTCGGCGGTTTTCTTCGACAGGAGCAGCATCATTTGCTGGTCGTCGCGGATCTCGCGGCTCATCACGCGCATCAACTGACGGCGCAGCTGCGGCAGTTGCAGGGCCAGTTCGTCGAGGCGTTCGAAAGGGATTTCGCAAACCGAAGTGGTTTCCAGTGCCTGGGCCGAGACCGGGTGTTTCTCGGTGTCCATGCCGGACAGGCCGACCAGTTCGCTCGGCAGGTGGAAGCCGGTGAGTTGTTCTTCGCCGGAATCGCTCAGACTGAAGGTTTTCAGGGCGCCGGAGCGTACTGCATAAACGGAATCAAACGTGTCGCCCTGGCGGAACAGGAACTCACCCTTTTTCAACGGGCGGCCGCGTTTCACGATTTCGTCCAGCGCATCCATGTCTTCCAGATTCAGAGAAAGTGGCAGGCAGAGAGGTGCCAGGCTGCAATCCTTGCAATGGGCCTGGTTGTGAGCGCGCAGTTTGACTGGCTCGGACATTTCTTCAATCCTTGTGGGAAAACACACATAAGCCGTAAGGGTAACTCACGGGAGGACATTCAGGCCAGTCAATGGCGAGTTTGTCCCGCGGGCGTAAAGCCGCAGGGCCACTGGCCGATAAACTGTTATCAGAGCTTTGGAAGGAACCAATTCAATGGCTGCCATTGGTACGCTGGGCCACGCAAGCAGCGGTGTTGAGGCACTGTCGGACCCGTTTAAAAATGCCGACGACAAAGGCCGCGACGCCGAATCGACTACACAGGCAACCCCGACCTTGGTCGAGGGCGTCAAAGTGTCGCTGTCCGGTGCTTCAATCGAGAGATCGGCAGGTTCCGGTGGCGATAATCGCGACATCGAAGAGAGCGGCTTGCCCGAGAATATCCAGCAACTGCTGAAGATGATCCGTAAATTGCAAAAAGAGATCGCCGAGAAAAAGGCGCTCATCGAAAAGATCATGGCCGACAAGCGCCTTTCCAACGAAGAAAAGATCATCAAGGTTGCCGCTCTGCGTGGCGCCATCGCCGCGTTGAACACTGGTCTCATTACCGCCAATCTGGCTTTGTCCAAAGTGGTGGGGCAGTCGGGTCTGACCTCTGATCAGAACATGAAAGTGGGTTCGCTGTTGATGAAAAACTAGATTACCCGCGAGAAGCGCTGGCGATTCTGCTGTTCGAGGTAAGCGTCGAACACCATGCACACCGAGCGCACCAACAGTCGTCCGGCCGGCGATACTTCGATTCGCTCGCGATCAAGGGTAATCAAGCCATCCTTGGCCATCTCTTGCAGTTGAGGCCACAAAGCGCCGAAGTAACCTTGAAAATCGATGTTGAACTGTTGCTCGATCTCGGCGAAGTCCAGGCTGAAATTGCAGATCAACTGTTGAATCACTTCCCGCCGCAGTCGGTCGTCGGCGTTACACACCAAGCCGCGGCTGGTCGCCAATTGCGCTGAGGCGAGGGTGTTCTGGTATTCGTTGAGGTCGCTGCTGTTTTGGCAGTAGAGGTCGCCAATCTGGCTGATCGCCGACACGCCCAGCCCCACCAGATCGCAATGACCGTGGGTGGTGTAGCCCTGGAAGTTGCGCTGCAAGGTTTGTTCTTCCTGAGCGATCGCCAGTTCGTCGTCGGGCAGGGCGAAGTGGTCCATGCCGATGTAGCGGTAACCGGCGGCGGTCAGTTGTTCGATGGTGCGCTGGAGCATTTCCAGTTTTTGCGCGGGGCTCGGCAGTTCCTGACTGTTGATCCGCCGCTGTGGCATGAAGCGTTCCGGCAAGTGCGCGTAGTTAAACACCGAGAGCCGATCCGGTTGCAGGCTGATGACTTCTTCCACCGTGCGGGCGAAGTTCTCCGGGGTCTGTTTGGGCAGGCCGTAAATCAGATCGATGTTGATCGAGCGAAATTGCAGCGTGCGTGCGGCGTCGATCACCGCGCGGGTTTCTTCCAGGCTTTGCAGGCGATTGACCGCGCGCTGCACCGCCGGGTCAAGGTCTTGCAGACCAATGCTGACGCGGTTGAAGCCCAGTTCACGGAGCAGGCCCATGGTCGACCAGTCGGCTTCTCGCGGGTCGATTTCGATGCCGTAATCGCCGGAGTCATCGTCCAGAAGATTAAAGTGCTTGCGCAGATGCGCCATCAATTGGCGCAGTTCGTCGTGGCTGAGAAAGGTCGGCGTACCGCCGCCAAAGTGCAGTTGCTCGACCTTTTGCGCCGGGTCCAGGTGGCAGGCGATCAGCTGGATCTCCTGCTCGAGCCGTTGCAGATACGGCAGGGCGCGGCCGCGATCCTTGGTGATGACCTTGTTGCAGGCGCAGTAGTAGCAAATGTTCGCGCAGAACGGCACATGAACGTACAGCGATAGCGGGCGCTGGGCTTTACGGCTGTCGCGCAGGGCATGGAACAGATCGAACGTTCCGACCTGACTGTTGAATTGCACGGCCGTCGGATATGAGGTGTAACGCGGCCCCGCCAGATCGTAGCGGCGGATCAAATCGGTGTCCCAACGAATGGCGTCGAGCATGCGGGCATTCCCCGGATAGGCTGGCAGTGTGGCGAGTCTAGGGGCGGGCGCGGCGGGGCGTCTTGATTTGCATCAACGGGGTGCATTTGTATAAGCATTGAGGGATTCTTGGCGAGCAGGCCCGCTCCCACAGGAGGTGTGTGGTTTGCACAGGAACCGTGCGGGCGCGGGCCTGCTCGCGAAGGCCGCGCCGCCGTTTAATGGCCCATCAACCAGTGCTGATGCGGGCCGGGCAATGTCCAGATCCCGAACAGAATCACCAGCAAACCGCCGGCCATTCGCACGCTGCGCTTGCGCAACAGCGCCGTCACCCGTTCGGCGGCGAGGCCGGTGGCCAGCAGCACCGGCCATGTGCCGAGCCCGAAGGCGAGCATCAGCAACGCACTGTCCAGCGCATTGCCCTGGCTCGCTGACCACAGCAACGTGCTGTAAACCAGTCCGCACGGCAACCAGCCCCATAGTGCGCCAAGCAGCAAAGCACGGGGCAAGCTCGACACGGGCAGTAAACGATTGGCCACGGGCTGAATGTAGCGCCACAAACCGCGACCGAGGCTTTCGATACGGGTCAGCCCGCTCCACCAGCCTGCCAGGTACAGGCCCATGGCAATCAGCAGCAACCCGGCCAGTACGCGCATGAACAACGCGGCCGGGCTGTTGGCCACCGCCCACCCGGCGAGGCCGATCAGCAATCCGGCCGTGGCATAGCTGAGGATGCGCCCCAGGTTATACGCCAGCAGCAAGCGAAAGCGTCGACTGCGTTGTTCCTTGGGGATCGCCAGGGTCAGCGCGCCCATCAAGCCGCCGCACATCCCCAGGCAATGGCCGCCACCGAGCAACCCGAGGATCAGCGCCGACACCAGCAGTGGTGCCAGTTCAAGCATGAGGAGGGGCCTTGTCGTCCGGTTTCTGCGCGCGGGCTTCATCCACCGCAGCGGTGTGGTTCGGATCCTGATCATCGAACAGGATACTGTGGGCCGGACCGTCGAGGTCGTCGTACTGGCCGCTGTCCACCGCCCAGAAGAAGATGTACACGGCGATGGCCACGATCAGCAGGGCGGCCGGGATCATCACGTAGAGAGCTGGCATCTGTACTCCATGCCCGCGCGGCTCAGGCCGGCAGCGGACGGGTTTCTGATCGGGCGCAGGCTTGCGGCGAACTCGGCAGGCGAGTCAGGCGCAGGGCGTTGAGCACCACGGTCAACGAACTGATCGACATGCCGACCGCGGCCCACACCGGGGTGATCCAGCCGAGGGCGGCGAACGGCAGCATGAGGCCATTGTACAGTGCGGCCCACAGCAGGTTCTCGATGATTACCCGACGGGTGCGCCGCGCCAGCGTGAACGCTTGCACCAACGCATCGAGGCGATTGGACAGCAGCACCGCATCGGCGCTGGTCTTGGCCAGATCGGTGGCCGATCCCATGGCCACGCTGATGTCGGCGGCAGCCAGCACCGGCACATCGTTGACGCCGTCGCCGAGCATCAGCACTTTGCGACCTTCCTTGTGCAGTTGTTGCAACACTTGCAGCTTGTCATCCGGACGCAAGCCACCATGGGCCTCATCAATGCCCAATTCGGCGGCGACACTGGCGACCATCGGCGAACTGTCGCCGGACAGCAGTAAGGTGCGCCAGCCACGCGCCTTGCACGCGGCGAGCAGGGCGGGCGCATCGTCGCGCAGGCGATCGTCGAGCACGAACCACGCCAGCGGCCCCGAGCCATCACCGAGCAGCAGCCATTGGCCTGGCTCATACGGCATCGCCGGGACTGCGGCGGCACTGAGGGCGCAGACAAAATCAGCCTGGCCGATGCGCAAACGTTGCTCGCCGACAATGCCTTCGAGGCCAAGCCCCGGCGTGCTGTGGACGTCTTCAGCGGCCAACGGTGCCCGGCCAAACGCGCGGGCAATCGGGTGTTCCGAACGGTTTTCCAGCGCGGCGGCGAGGCTCAGGCATTGGTCACTGTCCAGTGCGCCCAGAGGACGAATCGAGCGCAGCACCAGGCGACCTTCGGTGAGCGTGCCAGTCTTGTCGAAGATCACCGTGTCGATCTGATTCAAACCCTCCAGCACATGGCCGCGGGTCAGCAGCAGGCCGAGTTTGTGCAGGGTGCCGGTGGCAGCGGTGAGTGCAGTGGGTGTCGCCAGTGACAGCGCGCAGGGGCAGGTGGCGACCAGCATGGCGAGGACGATCCAGAACGCCCGCGACGAATCCAGCTCCCACCACAACAGGCCGATGGCGGCCGCAGCGATCAGTGACAACAGCAAAAACCATTGCGCGGCGCGGTCGGCGATTTCCGCCAGTCGCGGTTTTTCGGCCTGAGCGCGATCCAGCAAACGAACGATGGCTGACAGCCGGGTGTCTTGCCCCAGGGCCAGTACCTGCACGGTCAACGCGCCTTCGACATTCAGCGTTCCGGCAGTGACCGCATCACCCGCTGCCCGCGGTTGCGGCAGGTACTCGCCCGTCAACAGTGATTCGTCGATGCTCGACTGGCCGTCGAGAATCTTGCCGTCCGCCGGCAGGATCGACCCGGGTTGCACCAGAATTCGTTCGCCCAGCCGCAACTCGCTGAGGAGGATGCGCTCGCTCTGGCCGGTCTCATCGAGACGCAGGCACGAGGCTGGCAGCAGATTGACAAGCTGTGCGGTGGCAGCCGCAGTGCGCTCCCGGGCGCGACGTTCCAGATAACGTCCAGCGAGCAGGAACAGCGCGAACATGCCGACCGCATCGAAATACAACTCGCCGACGCCGGTGATCGAGGTCCAGATTCCGGCGATATAGGCGCTACCGATCGCCAGTGAAACCGAGACATCCATGGTCAGATGCCGCGTGCGTAAATCGCGCATGGCGCCCTTGAAAAACGGTGCGCAACTGTAGAACACGATCGGCGTGGTCAGGAACAGCGCGACCCAGCGCAGGATGGTGTGCAGTTCGGGGCTGAGGTCGATGTTGAATTCCGGCCAGGTGGCCATGGTCGCCATCATCGCCTGGAACCACAGCAATCCGGCGACGCCGAGTTGGCGCAGGGCCAGACGGTTTTCGCTGGCCAGTTGCTCGCTGGCGCGGTCAGCCTGATACGGGTGCGCGGCGTAACCGATGTGGCGCAGTTCGGCGAGGATCTGGCTGAGCGGCAATTGCCCATCGGCCCAGCTCACGTGCAGGCGATGGTTCGACAGATTCAATCGCGCCTCTGCCACGGCGGGCAGCGTGCGCAGGTGTTTCTCGATCAGCCAGCCACAGGCGGCGCAACTGATGCCTTCCATCAACAGAGTGGTTTCGGCCAGATTGCCTTCGTGGCGGACGAAAGGTTTTTGCACGTCGGCACGGTCGTACAACGCCAGTTCGTCGACCAGTTGCACCGGCAGCGCCTCGGGGTTGGCCGAGGCTTCGCTGCGATGCTGATAGTAGCTTTCGAGCCCGCCGGCCACGATGGCTTCAGCCACAGCCTGACAGCCAGGGCAGCAGAATTCGCGCGGCTCCCCGAGTACGACGGCGGTAAAGCGGCTGCCGGACGGGACGGGCAGGGCGCAGTGGTAGCAGGGGAGTGGGGAGGTCATCGGATATTCACTAATACTGCTGAATCAATACCGCCTCTGTAGGAGCTGCCGCAGGCTGCGATTTTTTGATTTTGTTTTTAAAGCAAGGTCAAAAGATCGCAGCCTGCGGCAGCTCCTACAGGGAGCGGTTTACTTTTTCAGGTCTTCCGCGCCTTGCAGCGGTTCATCACCCAGCAGCAGATCCTTGTCATGGCTGACCAGTTCTTCTTCGAACATCCGCCAGATGTGCTCGTCCTGCGTGCCCAGCAACTCCACAAAGCGGCGACCTTCGACTTTATCGTTCAACTGGCCGATGTAGCGCCCCGATTCAGTTTCGCTGCGGGTCAGGACGATCTTGCGATCCTTCTCCGGCTGAGTCGGCGAGATCAGATTCAGCTCGAGGGTTTTCGGTTGGCTGTCGCCGCTCAAACGCAGGTCGACTTCGCCGGTTACGTCATCCAGAAACACCGCCGCGCGCATCTTCAGGGTTTGCGCCAGCAACTCGCGATCCAGCGAACGGTTGATGCCTTTGCCAGCCTCGTAATAGTTGTCGTTGACCAGATTGTCCGGATTGTTCACCGCGATGGTCACCATGGACAGGGTCAGCGTCACCGAACAGGCCAGTATCGCGATGATGATCCATGGCCAGAGGTGTTTGTACCAAGGGCTTGCGGCGTTTGCTGCGGGCATGTTCAGTTCTCTCAACGAATTTGTGGGCCGATGAATCGGCTCTTGGCTTCAACGTGGACGCTGTCGTCATCGGCATCCTTGAGGATGAATTTCACCTCGTTGGTGCTCGACGGCAGTTGTTCCGGCGCGCTGGACAGTTCGACCGGCATGGTAAAAATATCCCCGGCGGCGACCTTGATCTCGCGCTTGCCTTGCAGGCGCAGGTCCGGCAGACCACTGGCTTGCAGCAGATAGGTGTGGTCGCGCTGATCCTTGTTCATGATCTTCAGGCTGTAGACGTTTTCGATCCGGCCTTCGGCGTTTTCGCGGTACAGCACGCGGTCCTTGCTGACGTCGAAACCGACCAGCGAGCGCATGAAAAACGCGGCAGCCAACAGGCTGATCATTGCCAGCAACACCACGGCATAGCCGATCAGGCGTGGCCGCAGTTTATGGGTTTTCTGGCCCGACAGGTTGTGTTCGGTTGTATAGCTGATCAGGCCGCGCGGGTAATCCATCTTGTCCATGATGCTGTCACAGGCGTCGATGCAGGCGGCGCAGCCGATGCACTCGATCTGCAGGCCGTCACGGATGTCGATGCCGGTCGGGCAGACCTGGACGCACATAGTGCAATCGATGCAATCGCCCAGGCCCATGGCCTTGTAATCGACGCCTTTCTTGCGCGGGCCACGGCTTTCACCACGGCGCGGGTCGTAGGAAACGATCAGCGTGTCTTTGTCGAACATCACGCTCTGGAAGCGTGCGTACGGGCACATGTAAATGCACACCTGCTCGCGCAGCCAACCGGCGTTGCCATAGGTGGCAAGGGTGAAGAAACCGACCCAGAAATACGACCAGCCATCGGCTTGTCCTGTGAAGAACTCAAACACCAGTTCGCGGATCGGCGAGAAGTAGCCGACAAAGGTCATACCGGTGACAAAGCCGATCAGCAACCACAGCGTGTGTTTGGCGAGCTTGCGCAGGAACTTGTTGCCGCTCATCGGCGCTTTGTCGAGCTTGATGCGTTGGTTGCGGTCGCCTTCGGTGACTTTTTCGCACCACATGAAAATCCACGTCCACACACTTTGCGGACAGGTGTAGCCACACCAGATGCGCCCGGCATAAACGGTGATGAAAAACAGTCCGAACGCGGCGACGATCAGGATCCCCGACAGCAGGATGAAATCCTGCGGCCAGAAGGTCGCGCCGAAAATGAAGAACTTGCGTTCCGGCAGGTTCCACCACACGGCCTGATGGCCGCCCCAGTTCAGCCACACCGTCCCGAAATACAGCAGGAACAGGCCGGCACCGCCCATCATCCGCAGATTGCGGAACAGGCCGGTGAAAGCACGGGTGTAGATTTTTTCTCGAGAGGCGTAAAGGTCGACGCTGTTGTTCGCGTTTTTACTCGGTGGCGTGACGTCGTGTACCGGAATCTGGTTACTCATCATTGCATCCCACGGCAGTGGAAAAATGCCTCGGTCGATACGTGCCAACCGGGGTCAGAAGGGGCGTTGCAGTGGCGCAATGATACGCCTGTAACGCCGATGAACGGGTGCGACCTTTGGTCGCGTTGGGGAAAAATCCTGAATGGTGTAGCGAATGTAACAAAGCATGATGCAGGTCAATTGACTATAGACGAATCCTCCGTGCCGCTAACTACCGTCTCAACCGAAGCGCAGCGAGAGATGCTGCGCTCCAGTCCAGACTTACTTGATAGCAAGCTTCGCTGCTGATCGAAAGTCGTTCAATGTGCATCAGGTGTCTGACTGGCCATCACACAAGGTGATCGCCACTGTTGCGGTTCGCTGACAGTCACCATGGACTGAAACGAAAACGGCCCCGTCAAATGACGGGGCCGTTTTTTTGCTTCAAGCGTTGGCCTTACTCAGCGTTCGCTTCCGGTGCTTTTTCACCGTGGGACAGGCTGTAAACATAAGCCGCCAGCAGGTGAACCTTGTCGTTGCCTTGCAGCTGTTCTTGTGCAGGCATCTGGCCCTGGCGGCCGTAACGGATGGTCTGCTGCAGTTGCGCAAAGCTCGAACCGTAGATGAATGCGCCCGGGTGGGTCAGGTCAGGTGCGCCCATCGCTGGCGTGCCTTTGCCCGCCGGGCCGTGGCAGGCCACGCAGTTGGCGGCGAACAGTTTCTGGCCATTGGCGACGTCTGCCTTGGCGCCTTCCGGCAGCTTGCGACCATCGAGGTTGGTGACCACGAACGCAGCGACATCGGCCACGCCTTGCTCGCCAATCACTTCAGCCCACGCCGGCATGACCGCGTGACGGCCGCCCATGATGGTGGTCTTGATGGTTTCCGCTTCACCGCCCCAGCGCCAGTCGGCGTCGGTCAGGTTAGGGAAGCCATAGGCACCCTTGGCGTCGGAACCGTGGCAGACCGAGCAGTTGGAAGCGAACAGGCGACCACCCATCTTCAGCGCTTGCGGATCCTTGGCCACTTCTTCGATTGGCATGGCAGCGAACTTGGCGAAGATCGGGCCGAACCTGGCGTCCGAGCGAGCCATTTCCTTTTCCCACTCGTGCACGCCAGTCCAGCCGGTCTGGCCGTTGGCGAACGCAGTCTGCTTCTCGGTATCGAGGTAGTTGTAGCCTGGCAGCAGGCCTTTCCAGTTACCCAGGCCCGGGTACAGCACCAGATAACCCAGCGCAAAGATAATGGTGCCCACGAACAGCATGAACCACCATTTCGGCAGCGGGTTGTCGTACTCCTCGATGCCGTCGAACGAGTGGCCGACCGTCTCGTCCGTCTGCTCGGAGCGCTGGCCCTTGCGGGTCGACAGCAACAGCCAGGTCAGGGCGAAGATGGTGCCAAGACTGAGGACTGTGACGTACAGACTCCAGAATGTAGTCATTCTTTGTTACTCCTAGAAGCTTGCTCGACGTGCTTGATGGCTTCGGGATCATCCGCAAAAGGCAGCAAGGTCGCGTCTTCAAACTCCGACTTGCGCTTGGGGCTGAACACCCACAACGCCAGACCGATAAAGGCCACCATCACAACAACGGTGCCCAGGCCACGAATCATCCCGATATCCATCTAAATCACCGTTTGCTTTTGATGATGGTGCCCAGGCCTTGCAGATAGGCCACCAGCGCGTCCATTTCGGTTTTGCCCTTCACGGCATCCTGAGCACCGGCGATGTCTTCATCGGTGTAAGGAACGCCGAGCGTACGCAGGACCTCCATTTTCTTGGCAGTTTCCTTGCCGTCGAGCTTGTTTTCCACGAGGAACGGGTAAGCCGGCATTTTCGACTCAGGCACTACGTTGCGCGGGTTGTACAAGTGCGCACGTTGCCAGTCATCGGAGTAACGACCGCCGACACGGGCCAGGTCCGGACCGGTACGCTTGGAACCCCACAGGAACGGGTGGTCCCAGACGCTTTCACCGGCGACCGAGTAGTGGCCGTAGCGTTCGGTTTCGGCACGGAACGGACGGATCATCTGCGAGTGGCAGCCGACACAGCCGTTGGCGATGTAAACGTCGCGGCCTTCCAGTTCAAGGGCGGTACGCGGCTTCATGCCTTCGACCGGCTTGTTGGTAACGTCCTGGAAAAACAGCGGTACGATCTGGGTCAGGCCACCGACGCTGACGGCGATGACCATGAAGAAGGCCAGCAGGCCAATATTCTTCTCGACAGCTTCATGCTTCATCAGTGAGCTCCAACGACAGCGATCTGGGCAGCGGCTTCGGCTTCAGCCGGGTTCGAGGCGCGCACGGTGCGCCAGACGTTGTAAGCCATCAGCAGCATGCCGCTGGCGAAGAACGCACCGCCCAGGGCACGGACGATAAAGCCCGGGTGACTGGCTTGCAGCGCTTCGACGAACGAGTAGGTGAGGGTGCCGTCATCGTTGATTGCACGCCACATCAGACCCTGGGTGATGCCGTTGACCCACATCGACGCGATGTAGAGCACGGTACCGATGGTCGCGAGCCAGAAGTGCGCGTTGATCAGGCCGACACTGTGCATCTGCGCACGACCGAACAGTTTCGGGATCATGTGGTAGATCGCACCGATCGAGATCATTGCCACCCAGCCCAGAGCGCCGGCGTGTACGTGGCCGATGGTCCAGTCGGTGTAGTGCGACAGCGAGTTGACGGTCTTGATCGCCATCATCGGCCCTTCGAAGGTCGACATGCCGTAGAACGCCAGCGATACCACGAGGAAGCGCAGGATCGGGTCGGTGCGCAGCTTATGCCAGGCGCCCGAGAGGGTCATCATGCCGTTGATCATGCCGCCCCAGCTTGGCGCCAGCAGGATGATCGACATCGCCATGCCTAGCGATTGTGCCCAGTCCGGCAGCGCGGTGTAGTGCAAGTGGTGCGGGCCGGCCCAGATGTACAGGGTGATAAGTGCCCAGAAGTGCACGATCGACAGGCGATAGGAGTAGATCGGACGTTCGGCCTGTTTCGGCACGAAGTAATACATCATCCCCAGGAAGCCGGTGGTCAGGAAGAAACCCACGGCGTTGTGGCCGTACCACCACTGGATCATCGCGTCGGTCGCGCCCGAGTAGGCGGAGTAAGACTTGAACAGATTCACCGGCAGCGAGGCATGGTTGACGATGTGCAGCATTGCGGTCACGACGATGAACGCACCGTAGAACCAGTTACCGACATAGATGTGTTTGGTTTTGCGCTTGGTGATGGTGCCGAAGAACACCAGCCCGTAGGTCACCCAGACAATGGCCAGCAAAATGGCGATCGGCCATTCCAGTTCCGCGTATTCCTTGGTGGTGGTGTAACCCAGCGGCAAGGTAATGATCGCGCCGACGATTACCGCTTGCCAGCCCCAGAAGGTGAAGGCGGCGAGGCTGTCGGAAATCAGTCGCGTCTGGCAGGTTCGCTGCACGACATAGTAGGAAGTGGCAAACAGTGCACAACCACCGAAGGCGAAAATCACCAGGTTTGTGTGCAACGGGCGCAGGCGTCCAAAGCTCGTCCACGGCAGACCGAAGTTCAATTCCGGCCAGACCAGTTGCGAGGCGATGAAAACACCGAGCCCCATGCCAAGGATCCCCCAGACCACCGTCATGATGGCGAACTGGCGGACTACCTTATAGTTATAAGCAGTCGGACTGATTGCTGTGCTCATTCTAAGGTTCCACGGTTTGGGTATTTTATTAGGATTAATTCGGCCGCAAGTATGGGGAAAGCAGGGGGTCATTGCAACGCGCCATGACCTGGGTCAATGCTTTCCAACGCTGATTCTGCGGCCTTTCCATGCGCCGCGTAAGGACAAAATCGGCCTCGGACAAAATGTCGCAGCCGAAGAAAAAAGCGAGGGGTTCAGGTCGCGTGTAACGAGGTGTGTTCAAACGCTCCGTTCGGCTGACGGACGGCAATCGGCTCGACAGCCGGTATCTACCGGCGTTTGCGGCCACTTCAGTCAGCCATTTCGCAGAACACAGCGGTTAGCGTCGACCTGGAACCGGCACGAGCCAGTCCTCATCGAGCAAGCGTAGACCCGAATCAGGGGAACCGAAAGGCGAGGGAGTGAAGGGTGCGACAATGCGTCGCAAAGGGGCAGGAAACTGCCGCACCTTAATCGGTGCGGCATAGGTGTAGGCAATGTGGTTTATTTATTGTCTTCAGTTATAAGTTTTTCTGTGCTCAATCCATGGCTCAGGCTGTACACATAAGCTGCGAGCAATTGCACCTTGTCGTTACCCAGCAGTTCGTTTTGCGCGGGCATATGGCCCTGACGACCGTGGCGAATGGTTTGTTCAAGCTGAGTAAGGCTGGTGCCATAGATAAACCCGGCCGGGTGCGTCAGATTCGGCGCGCCCATGGCTTCAGTGCCTTTGCCGGTTGCCCCGTGACACGCCACGCAAGTGGTGTTGAAGGCTTGCTGTCCGGCTTGCAGATCAGCCTTGCTGTCGGCAGGCAACGGCAGGCCGGCCAGTTCGTGACGCACGTACGCCGCGACGTTCTTCACGCCCGCTTCGCCCAACACTTCGCCCCAGGCCGGCATTGCTGCCACCCGGCCACCCATGATGGTGGTCTTGATGGTGTCGGCATTGCCGCCCCAGCGCCAATCGCTGTCGGCGAGGTTAGGGAAGCCGAACGCGCCTTTGGCGTCGGAGCCGTGGCACACCGAGCAGTTGGAAGCGAACAGACGGCCGCCCATTTTCAGCGCTTGCGGATCCTTCGCCACTTCTTCCACCGGCATGGCGGCGAACTTGGCGAAGATCGGCCCGAACTTGGCGTCAGCCTTGTTCATTTCCTTTTCCCACTCGTGCACGCCGGTCCAGCCGTCCTCGTAACCCGGCAGGACGCCTTTCCAGTTGCCCAGACCCGGATAAAGGATCAGGTAACCCACAGAAAACACCAGCGTGCCGGCGAACAGCATGAACCACCACTGCGGCAGCGGGTTGTCGTACTCCTCGATGCCGTCAAAGCTGTGGCCCATGGTCTGGTCGACGCTGCCCTTGGTTTCGCCCCGGCGGGTGCCGATCAGCAGCCACGTCAGGCCGATCAGGCTGCCGATGGTCAGTACGCAGATCCACGTACTCCAGAAGGTGGTCATGGCCGGGTACTCCTTGTTTCAGATGCTGGGGTAGTGTCGGGTTGCGGTTCGTCGGCGAACGGCAGCAGACGCGCTTCGGCGAATTCCGGATTGCGCTTGCGGTTGAACACCCACAGGGTCAAGCCAACGAAGGCGACGAACACCACAACGGTGCCTAAGCCACGAATCAGTCCTGCACTCATTTCAAAGACCATGGCTCACCTCTTGCTCTTGATTGCAGTGCCGAGCACTTGCAGGTAGGAGATGAGTGCGTCCATTTCGGTCTTGTCCTTGAGGCTGGCCACCGCGCCGCTGATGTCGTCGTCGGTATACGGCACGCCGAGGGTGCGCATGGTCTTGAGCTTGGTTTCGGTGTGGCTGCTGTCGACCGCTTGCGTGACCAGCCATGGGTAGGCCGGCATTTTCGATTCCGGTACGACGTTGCGCGGGTTGTACAAATGCGCGCGGTGCCAGTCATCCGAGTAACGTGCGCCGACCCGTGCCAGATCCGGCCCGGTGCGTTTCGAGCCCCACAGGAACGGGTGATCCCAAACGCTTTCCCCGGCCACCGAGTAGTGCCCGTAGCGCTCGGTTTCAGCGCGGAACGGCCGGATCATCTGTGAATGGCACTGGACGCAGCCTTCGCGGATGTAGATGTCGCGACCTTCCAGTTGCAGCGCGGTGTAGGGCTTCATGCCTTCCACCGGTTTGTTGGTGACGTCCTGGAAGAACAGCGGGACGATCTGGGTCAGGCCGCCGATGCTCACGGCGAACACCATCAACAGCATCAGCAGGCCGACGTTCTTTTCAATCGTTTCGTGTTTCATGGCGGACTCCTCAGGCCATCTGCGCGGCGGCAACGACGTCAGCAGGCTGCGAGGCCCGCACTGTGCGCCAGGTGTTGTAAGCCATCAGGAACATGCCGCTGAGGAAGATCGCCCCGCCAACCAGCCGCACGACAAAGCCTGGGTGGCTGGCCACCAGGGTTTCGACGAAGGAGTAGGTGAGCGTGCCGTCCTCGTTGACCGCGCGCCACATCAGGCCCTGGGCGATGCCGTTGACCCACATCGAGGCGATGTAGAGCACGGTGCCAATGGTGGCGAGCCAGAAGTGCGCGTTGATCAGGCCGACGCTGTGCATCTGCGCCTTGCCGAAGATTTTCGGGATCATGTGATACAGCGCGCCGATGGAAATCATCGCTACCCAGCCCAGAGCGCCGGCGTGAACGTGGCCGATGGTCCAGTCGGTGTAGTGGGAGAGGGCGTTGACGGTCTTGATCGCCATCATCGGACCTTCGAAGGTCGACATGCCGTAGAACGCCAGCGAAACCACGAGGAAGCGCAGAATCGGGTCACTGCGCAACTTATGCCACGCGCCCGAGAGGGTCATCATGCCGTTGATCATGCCGCCCCAGCTCGGTGCCAGCAGAATCAGCGACATCACCATGCCCAGCGACTGCGCCCAGTCTGGCAGTGCGGTGTAGTGCAAGTGGTGCGGGCCGGCCCAGATATACAGGGTGATCAGGGCCCAGAAGTGCACGATCGACAGGCGATACGAATACACCGGACGCTCGGCCTGTTTCGGCACGAAGTAGTACATCATCCCGAGGAAACCGGCGGTGAGGAAAAAGCCTACGGCGTTGTGGCCGTACCACCATTGCACCATCGCGTCTGTCGCGCCGGAGTACAGCGAGTAGGACTTGGTAAAACTGACCGGAACTTCCAGGTTGTTGACGATGTGCAAAATCGCCACGGTGATGATGAACGCGCCGAAGAACCAGTTGCCCACATAAATGTGTTTGGTCTTGCGCTGCATGATCGTGCCGAAGAACACGACGGCGTAGGCCACCCAGACAATGGTGATCAGGATGTCAATCGGCCACTCCAGCTCGGCGTATTCCTTGGAGCTGGTGTAACCCAATGGCAGGCTGATCGCCGCCAACAGGATCACCAGTTGCCAGCCCCAGAAGCAGAATGCGGCAATCTTTGGCGCAAACAATTGGGTTTGGCAGGTGCGTTGTACCGAGTAGAACGAACTGGCGAACAGCGCGCAGCCACCGAACGCGAAGATCACCGCGTTGGTGTGCAGAGGGCGCAGACGGCCGAAACTGGTCCAGGGTAAATCGAAGTTGAGCTCGGGCCAGACCAATTGGGCCGCGAGAAAAACCCCGAGCCCCATGCCGACGATGCCCCACACCACCGTCATAATGGCGAATTGGCGGACCACCTTGTAGTTGTAGGCGGTACTGATAGAAGTGTTCATGGTTCCCCATCCACGGTTCAGCCGAAGTGACCGCGCGCAAAAGAGCCGCAAATCCTTCGCCTGGAGTTATAGGCAGACTAAAAGCGAGGCAAGCATGAACAAACAGCACAAGGCCAGTATTGACGGGGATCAATGGGCGCAGTGCGTACGTGATCATGGGTGGCTTTGGAACGCCGCCAGTGGCGAGGCTTCGGCGACGTTGATCCTGGCGCATGGGGCGGGGGCGCCGATGGACAGTGACTGGATGACGGATATGGCTGGGCGCCTTGCTGCACTTGGGGTGAACGTGTTGCGGTTTGAGTTTCCGTATATGGCGCAGCGGCGCGTTGATGGGGTGAAGCGACCGCCGAATCCTGCGGGGAAATTGCAGGAATGTTGGCGTGAGGTGTATGGCTTGGTGCGACGTCATGTCACTGGGGTTCTGGCGATTGGAGGTAAGTCGATGGGCGGGCGGATGGCGAGTCTGGTGGCGGATGAGTTGGGGGCTGATGCGCTGGTGTGCCTGGGGTATCCGTTTTATGCGGTGGGCAAGCCGGAGAAGCCTCGGGTTGAGCATTTGGCTGGTTTGAAGACGCGGACGTTGATTGTGCAGGGGGAGCGGGATGCGCTTGGCAATCGTGAAGCTGTCGAGGCTTACACCTTGTCACCGAGTATTGAGGTGGCGTGGCTAGCGGCCGGGGATCATGATTTGAAGCCGTTGAAGGTTTCGGGGTTTACCCATGAACAGCATTTGGCTAGCGCTGTGCAGAAAGTAGCTTCGTTTCTTCGGTAATGTTTGGGTGAATATCCGTTCCTGCGGTGATGGCTGATTATGGTTCCGCCCTTACGGCGGGTCACTTTTTACAAACGCCTAAAAAGTAACCAAAAACGCTTGCTCCTGCGTACGGCCCGCTCGCTGGGGCTCGGGGTTCCTTCGCTGCGGGATCGATCCGGGCGCAGCGTCTCCGGTTTGCTGCGCTGCACCTCCTCTCGCTGTGTTTGGCTTCGCCAAACGGTCGCTGCGCTCCCACCCCCGGATCAATCCCTCCACTCAGCCTTCCGACGTCGCCCGTGGATCAAGATCAAGATCAAGAGCGGCAGCCGAGCTAACGCTCATCCTGTTGAGTGGTGAAGAGCAGAAGCGGTGCCAGCTTTGGCGGCCTGATAGCCGACCAATCTCTAAGTGACGCTCCCGGTCCAACTGTGTGAGCGAGCCTGCTCGCGAAAGCGGTCTGACAGCCGAGCATTCTCTAACTGGACACACTCGATCCCTTGTGGGAGCTGGCTTGCCAGCGATGATGGTCTGACATCCAACCAATCTCTAACTGAACACACTCCATCCATTGTGGGAGCTGGCTTGCCAGCGATGATGGTCTGACATCCAACCAATCTCTAACTGAACACACTCTATCCAACTGTGGGAGCGAGCCTGCTCGCGAAAACGGTCTGACATCCAACCAATCTCTAACTGAACACACTCCATCCAATGTGGGAGCTGGCTTGCCAGCGATGGCGGCCTGACAGCCGACCAATCTCTAACTGACGCACCCGGTCCAACTGTGGGAGCGAGCCTGCTCGCGAAAACGGTCTGACAGCCGAGCATTCTCTAACTGGACACACTCGATCCCTTGTGGGAGCTGGCTTGCCAGCGATGGCGGCCTGACAGCCGACCAATCTCTAGCTGACGCACCCGGTCCAACTGTAGAAGCGAGCCTGCTCGCGAAAACGGTCTGACATCCAATCAATCTCTAACTGAACACACTCCATCCAATGTGGGAGCTGGCTTGCCAGCAATGGCGGCCTGACAGCCGACCAGTCTCTAACTGACGCACCCTGTCCAACTGTGGGAGCGAGCCTGCTCGCGAAAGCGGTCTGACAGACAACCATTCTCTAACTGAACACACTCCATCCAATGTGGGAGCTGGCTTGCCAGCAATGGCGGCCTGACAGCCGACCAATCTCTAACTGACGCACCCGGTCCAACTTTAGAAGCGAGCCTGCTCGCGAAAACGGTCTGACATCCAACCAATCTCTAACCGAACACACTCCATCAAATGTGGGAGCTGGCTTGCCAGCGATGGCGGCCTGATAGCCGACCAATCTCTAACTGACGCACCCTGTCCAACTGTAGAAGCGAGCCTGCTCGCGAAAACGGTCTGACATCCAACCAATCTCTAACTGGACACACTCCATCCAATGTGGGAGCTGGCTTGCCAGCGATGGCGGCCTGATACCCGACCAATCTCTAACTGACGCACCCGGTCCAACTGTGGGAGCGAGCCTGCTCGCGAAAGCGGTCTGACAGACAACATAAATGAACAGGGCAATTTCCAGCTTTTTCTGTCAGTAAACGCGATCCTGCGAGCGCGTTTAAACCACACAAAGCGTTACGCCATGAGGCCTACAAGATCTTGCGTCGTTACCTACGCGTACGCCAGAATCCGCCGGCTTACGTGGCTATAGGCCGGGCTATATCGTTTCCCCGTCACTGCAAATCAGTGATCGGGTTTGGTAGCCCGTCTGTAATAGCTGTGTGGCAACACCGTACACCGTCTCTTTTTTGGGGATCGGTTTTATGGTGGTCATGCGTGGGGCTCACTCGTGAGCGCCGGGTTCCTATTGCAGCCGGTCTACCAACCCGCGTATGGCCACCACCCACTCGTTTGGTAGCGAGAGTGATGGCTCCTTAAACTGCGATAGGAGTTTCATCCATGTTCAAAATCACACCAAACCCACCAGCCACTGATCCAATCCCCCACGACCCAGCGCTTAGCCCGCAAAAGATCAAAGAAGCAACCGACCGCGCCCTCGACTACTACCTCAAGCCCGACGACCTCGCGGCTCAGCCAACCTCGCCCAAGTTTCGCCCCGTCTTTCTCGTCGACCCCACCCTGGATGACGAAACCCTGCTCGTCGAGGCCTGCGAGTCGCTGTCTTACGCCCATGCCATGGCCGGTAACATCGCCCACTCGATCGGCGGCCCGGAGCGCAAACCGCTGCTGGCGCTGCAACAGGTGATCATGCTCAACGAACTGTTGGTCAATCGACTGCTGGATAAGCTGAAGTTGCCTCAGTAATTTCGCTGGCTGTTATGGCCTCGTCGCGAGCAGGCTCACTCCTACAAGGGATTGTCGTTGGACACAAATCTGTGATCCCACTACGTTCCAAAGTGGGAGCGAGCCTGTTCGCGAAAACGGTCTGACATCCAACCAATCTCTAACTGAACACACTCCATCCAATGTGGGAGCTGGCTTGCCAGCGATGGCGGCCTGATAGCCGACCAATCTCTAAGTGACGCACCCTGTCCAATTGTGGGAGCGAGCCTGCTCGCGAAAGCGATCTGACAGACAACATAAATGAACAGGGCAATTTCCAGCTTTTTCTGTCAGTAAACGCAATCCTGCAAGCACGTTTAAATCACACAACCCGTTACGCCATCGGGCCTACAACTCCTTGCGCCGTTACCTACGCGTACGCCAGAATCCGCCTGCTTACGCGGCTATGAGGTGGGTTGTATCGTTTCCCTGTCACTGGAAAACAGTGATCGGGTTTGGTAGCCCGCTTCGAAACCGTATGGTGTCACCGTACGCAGTCCCTTTTTTGGGGCTCAGATTTTTATGGTGGACATGCGTGGGGCTCATTCGTGAGCGCCGGGTTTCCCGTTTCGACCGGTCTACCAACCCACGTATGGCCACCACCCACTCGTTTGGTAGCGAGGGTGATGGCTCCTAATATTCGAAACTGGAGTTACACCTATGTTCAAAATCACACCAAACCCACCAGCCACAGACCCAATCCCCCACGACCCAGCGCTTAGCCCACAAAAGATCAAAGAAGCAACCGACCGCGCCCTCGACTACTACCTCAAACCCGAAGACCTGGCGGCTCCGCCAACCTCGCCCAAGTTTCGCCCCGTCTTTCTCGTCGACCCCACCCTGGATGACGAAACCCTGCTCGTCGAAGCCTGCGAGTCGCTGTCTTACGCCCATGCCATGGCCGGTAACATCGCCCACTCAATCGGCGGCCCGGAGCGCAAACCGCTACTGGCGCTGCAACAGGTGATCATGCTCAACGAACTGTTGGTCAATCGACTGCTGGATAAGCTGAAGTTGCCTCAGTAATTTCGCTGGCTGTTATGGCCTCATCGCGAGCAGGCTCACTCCTACAAGGGATTGTCGTTGGACACAAATCTGTGATCCCACTACGTTCCAAAGTGGGAGCGAGCCTGCTCGCGAAAGCGCTCTGCCAAGCACTATCACTTTCAGACAAGCAACAAAAAACCCGGAAGCTTTCGCCGTCCGGGCTTTGAAGATCAAAAGATCGCAGCCTTCGGCAGCTCCTACATTGGAATGCATGTTCCTGTAGGAGCTGCCGCAGGCTGCGATCTTTTGCTGTTAGCGGTTAAACCGCTCCACCAACGAGTACTGCGTATTGGCAGTCTTGGTCAGCTCTTCGCTCAGCAGCGCCGAGTTGTGCGCCTGTTCCGAAGTCTGGTCTGCCAGTTCCGAAATGTTGCTGATGTTGCGGCTGATTTCTTCGGCCACAGCACTTTGCTCTTCGGTCGCGGCGGCGATCTGGGTGGTCATGTCGGTGATGTTGGCCACCGCTTCGCTGATACCGACCAGCGCCTGGTCCGCTTCCAGCACCCGCGCGACACCTTCTTCGGCCTGGCGATGCCCGGCTTCCATGGTTTGCACAGCGCTCGAAGCAGTCTGCTGCAGCTTGGCGATCAGGGCATGGATCTGCCCGGTGGATTCGCTGGTGCGTTGCGCCAGTTGACGAACTTCATCCGCTACCACGGCAAAACCGCGACCCATCTCGCCGGCACGGGCCGCTTCGATGGCGGCGTTGAGCGCGAGCAGGTTGGTCTGGTCGGCGATGCCTTTGATCACATCGACAACGCCACCGATTTCGTCGCTGTCTTTCGCCAGTTGGGTGACGGTCAGGCCGGTTTCACCCACAACAACCGACAAGCGCTGAATGGCTTCGCGGGTTTCGCCGGCGATGTCGCGTCCGCGACCGGTCAGGCGATTGGCTTCCTGCGTGGCGTCGGCGGTGCGCTGTACGTGGCTGGCCACTTCTTGCGTGGTCGCGGCCATCTGGTTGACGGCGGTGGCGACTTGTTCGGTTTCCACGCGCTGACGTTCCAGGCCGGTCGAGCTGCTGTGTGCCAGAGCATCGGACTGCCTGGCTTGATCGGTCAGGTGCTCGGCAGTGTCCTGCAGACGGGTCAGACAGGTTTTGAGACGGGCTTCCTGACTGAGGATCGACATTTCCAGACGTGCTTGCGCGCCACGGCTGTCGGTGTACATCTGCGCGATCAGCGGGTCGGAGGTGGTCTGCTCGGCCAGACGCAACAGGCGCTTGAGGCCGCGTTGCTGCCATTGCAGGCCCATCAGGCCCAGTGGCACCGACAGAGCGGCCGCCAGGGCAAAGCCCCACTGTGAAGTCAGCGTGGCACCGATCATGAAGCTCAGTTGGCTGACCAGAATGAACGGCAGCCAGTCCTGCAGCACCGGCAGCCATTTATCGCTGGAAGGAATCGCCGACTTGCCCTGATTGATGCGTTGGTAAAGCGCTTCGGCGCGGCGGATCTGTTCGGCGGTGGGTTTGATCCGCACCGACTCGTAACCGATCACCTGATTGCCGTCGAACACCGGTGTTACATAGGCGTTAACCCAGTAATGGTCACCGCTCTTGCAGCGATTCTTGACGATGCCCATCCATGGCAAGCCTTGTTTCAGTGTGCCCCACATGTGCGAAAACACCGCAGCCGGGACGTCGGGGTGACGAACCAGGTTGTGCGGCGCACGGATCAGTTCCTCACGCGAAAACCCGCTGATCTCGACGAAAGCGTCGTTGCAGTAGGTGATCATGCCCTTGGCGTCGGTTGTGGAAATCAACCGTTGCTGAGCCGGGAAGGTCCGTTCGCGTTGTGTAATGGGCTGGTTGTTACGCATGTTTTTCAATCCGCAAGGCTTTGAAAGGTTGTCGGCGCTGTCAGGAAATTATTGAATTTTTCTTTCAGTAATCAGCACGGCGTCGCAAAACGCGGCTTGCATCAACCGGCAAGCATCGGATAGGTGAACAAGCCAAAATGCAGCACATTCAGCCCGAAGTGTGTGGCGATCGCCGCCCCGAGTCCGCCGAAACGGTAGGCCAGACCATAGCCGACACCTGCCAGGCCCGCCAGTAATACCCAAGTCCAGCCAGCGCCGACATGCGCCAGTGCGAACAGTGAAGACGCCAGCAGCAGGGCAAGGCTTTCTCCGTACGGCAGATGCTTGAAGCGCCGGCTCAAGCCACCTTGTATATAGCCGCGGAACAACGCTTCCTCGACCAGCGTCACCAGCAGCAAGTTGTTCAGCACCCACAACCACGCCTGATCCGGCCATTTCGGCGCCCAGGCGATAACGCCAAGCAACACCGCACCACCGAGTGCGAGGACCGCGCTTAACGTCAGGCCCAGGGCGGTGGCATACACCGTCAGGCGCAACGAGCGCCGCGCGACAATCCACGGGCAGACCAGTAACAGCCAGAAGCCGACCAGTGGTTTGTCCTGATTCAGGTACATCGAAAAGCGCGCAGCGTTATCAGTGAAACGCTGCGGATCAATAGCGCGACCGTTGTAAAAACCCGGCAACCAATGCATCGCCAACGCCAAGGTCATCACAATGAACAGGCCGTGGCCGAGATAGCGTGCGAACGGCACTTCTTGCTGGCGTACCGCGTACCCGGCAAACAGCAGCAGGCCAACGGAAATCAGTACCAGCCAGCCGAGTTGGCCGTAGCTGAGCGCCATTCCGTAGCCGAGGCTGAGCAGCGCCAGATAAAGCCAAGGCAAAGCCTTCATCGAAAGTCCCTGTAAAAATGGGTGGAAGGGCTTTCTACACGGGTGGGCGGCGGGGGACAAGTAAACGTGAGGCGGGAAATCGGTACAACACCAATATCGGTGGCTAAACACAAATCCCAATGTGGGAGCGAGCAGGCTCGCTCCCACAGGGGATGTTTATTCCATCAGGACTTGGCTGAAGGTTCAGCGCAGGTTGAGTTTCGCCGCAGCACGCGCGGTAATTTCCGTGCGCAGTTTCAACGATGGCGCCGCACGCAACCGGGCCTCGTCGACGATTACACTCGGCGCTGAATCCGGCGAGCCCGAGTTAAATGGCGGCGCCGGAGCATACTCAAGCTGCAGTTGCACCAACTGCGCCGTGTCGGCATCAACCAGTTCAGCCGCCAGCACCAAGGCAAAATCAATCCCGGCCGTAATCCCGCCGCCAGTAAACAGATTGCCGTCACGCACCACTCGATCCTTCACGGCAATCGCCCCCAGCGTCGGCAGCAAATCGTGATAAGCCCAGTGTGTCGTCGCGCGTTTGCCTCGCAGCAGACCTGTCGCACCGAGCACCAGCGAGCCGGTGCACACCGAGGTCACGTAACGCGCTTGCGCGGCCTGGCGTTTGATGAAGGACAGCGTCTGCTCATCCTCCATCAACGGCCCGGCGCCAGCGCCACCGGGCACACAGATCACATCCAGATCCGGACAGTCCTCGAATGTGGTGGTCGGTTTCAGCAGCAGACCGGTGCTGGCGGTGATCGGCATCAGGTCTTTCCAGATCAGGTGCACCTTCACGTCAGGCAACGAGGCGAGCACGTCATATGGGCCGGTCAGGTCGAGTTGCTGTACCTGCGGAAACAACAGAAAGCCGATCTGCAACGTCATGGTGTTTTTCTCCATTAGGGGGGTGGACGGCTTCACTGTAGGCGCGTACGTTCTGGCGCATACGCCAATCACCCCACGAATTACGCCAAATGCCCAAAGCCATTCACGTACTCGCGTTTGCCAACATGCAGATCCTCGACGTCACCGGCCCGTTGCAAGTGTTTGCCTCAGCCAATGACCTTTGCCGTCAACGCGGCCTGCCTGTTCCATATGCGCCGACGGTCATTGCCAGCGAGGGCGGGGCGGTGATGTCGTCGGCGGGGCTGGCGGTGCTCGCCGAACCGCTGCCGTTGGAGGCCAGCGACACGCTGATCATCGCCGGTGGCTGGGGCATTTATCCGGCGGCGGAGGATGGGCCGCTGGTGGATTGGGTGCGCAAACACGCGGCGAAATGCCGGCGCGTGGCTTCGGTGTGTACCGGCGCGTTTCTGTTGGCGGCCAGCGGCTGGCTCGATGGTCGGCGCGTCGTCACTCACTGGACGCGTTGCGAGCAACTGGCGCAGCAGCATCCGAAGTTGCAGGTCGAGGCCAATCCGATCTTCATCAACGACGGCCCGGTCTGGACCTCGGCGGGTGTTACCGCCGGCATCGATCTGGCTCTGGCGATGGTCGAGGAAGACCTTGGCAGCGATATTGCGCTGGACGTCGCCCGACATCTGGTGGTGTTTCTCAAGCGCCCGGGCGGGCAGTCACAGTTCAGCGTGACCTTGTCGCTGCAAAACCAGGGCAATCGTTTTGATGACCTGCACGCATGGATTGCCGAAAACCTCACCTGCGACCTCGGTGTGCCGACCCTGGCCGAACAGGCCGGCATGAGCGAACGCAGCTTCGTCCGCCATTACCGCGCCGACACCGGCCAGACCCCGGCGCGTGCGATCGAACTGATCCGCGTCGAGACGGCTCGGCGTTTGCTCAGCGATACCGGGCTCCCTGTAAAACGCATCGCGGCAAATTGCGGGTTTGGCAGTGAGGAGACCTTGCGTCGTAGTTTCCTGCGGGCGATTGGGGTGACGCCGCAGGCGTATCGGGAGCGGTTTTCGGTTAACGCTGCAACAATCAGCACTGAAGTGGTCGCGCGACGCTGAACCTGCGGCGAGGGAGCGAGCTTCCTCGTCGCGAATCATTCAGGCCTCAACTTCCGCCACCTGATTAAAATACTTCGTCCGATCCGGCGTGAACGTCACCACCATTTTCGTCCGCGAACACGTCAGCGAACGCTCCTCAGCCAAATCGATATCCAGATCCTCCCCACGCAAGCCTTGCCACTGCGCGAGGTATTTCAGTGAGCCGTATTTTTCGTTTTTCTTCAGGCTGCGACTCACCCCGCCTTTCCAGCCGAGGACGGGCAGTTCGTTGGCGATGCAGCGTTGGGCGAGGTCGGGGAAGCGGGCGGCGCGCTGGCGGCCGATTTCCCAGCATTTGATCAGGCCTTTGTCGGCGGCTTCCCAGAGCTGGGTGCGGCTCAGGCCGGTGCGCAGGGCGCTGTCGATGTTGCGCTGGACGTGCTGGGACATTCTGCTTCCTTGAATTCGGGTTTTGTTGGACAGCTCCGCTGTGCCCGTTGCGGTGGATGGTAGGGGCGGATGTAACAGCTGGCAACAAGGTATTTCGGGGTGTAAGTGCGAGTGGCGGGGGAGGCAGGGGGTCAACAATTGTTACGAGTTTGTAGTCCCTCGCTGGAGGGACTGGGGTTTGCTGCTTCAGGCGCAGGCTTGGGTCCTACAGCGAAGGTTTTTTCAGGGAAGTTTCCGACAGACTCCGACGACTTTTACGGTTGCCATTCACTCTTTTCCCCACTCAAACGTCGATCGAGAAAACTCGCCGCACTGATCAATGCCAGATGTGTCAGCGCTTGCGGCGTATTGCCCAGATGTCGTCCATGGCTGTCGAATTCCTCGGCGTACAGTCCCAGTGGGTTGGCATATCGCAGCAGTTGTTCGAATTCCAGATGGGCCTTTTCCACCTGGCCGGCGCGGGCCAGGCATTCGACGTACCAGAACGAACACGCGGCGAATGCGCCTTCGGTGCCGGCCAGGCCATCAATGCCCGCCTCTTCGTTGCGATAGCGATAAACCATGCCGTCGCGCACCAAACTCTTTTCGATGGCCTCAAGGGTCGATAACCACCGTGGGTCCTTGGCGCTGACGAAGCGCACCAGCGGCATCAAAAGCATTGAGCCATCGAGTGCGGTGCCGCCCTTGTACTGGACGAAATGCCCGCGCTCTTCATCCCAGAAGTTGTCCCAGATGTCGGCGTAGATCGCCTGACGGGTCTGGTCCCATTGGGCAAACGGCGCTGGCAATGAACGTTTCGAGGCGAGGCGAATCGCTCGGTCCAGCGCCACCCAGCACATCAGCCGTGAGTGCAAAAAGTGATGCTGCTCACCGCGCATTTCCCAAATGCCTACATCCTTGGTCTGCCATGTCTCACACACCTGATCGACAACTTCGCGCACATGTTTCCAGCCTTCGTGGGAAATGGCGTCGCCGTACTTGTTGACCAGATACACCGCGTCCATCAATTCGCCGAAGATATCCAGCTGAATCTGGTCATACGCGCCGTTGCCGATGCGCACCGGTTTCGCGCCGCCGTGCCCCGACAGATGCGCAAGCTCGGTTTCCGGCAGTTCCTGGCGGCCGTCGATGGCATACAGAATGTTCAGTTTCATCGGCTGGCAGTTGCAATCGCTGACCCGTCCGCGCAGCCAGCGCATGTAGGCATTGGCTTCGCTGACGAACCCCAGTCGCATGAACGCATAAACGGTAAACGAGGCGTCGCGGATCCAGGTGTAGCGGTAATCCCAGTTGCGTTCACCGCCTGGGGTTTCCGGCAGGCCGAAAGTGGCGGCCGCGAGGATCGCGCCGTGTTTGCGTGAGGTCAGCAGCTTGAGCGCAAGCGCCGAGCGGTTGACCATTTCGCGCCAGCGTCCGCGGTAAGTCGACTGGCCGATCCAGTCACGCCAGAACTTCAGCGTGCGCTCCATGCAGAAATCGCCGGCGCCCTCGACGAAACGCGGGTCGTCGGTCGCGCCGAGCATGAAAGCGGCGGTCTGGTTCTGTGTCAGCGTGAAGTGGGCGACGGCTGCATTTGCGTCAACCTGCATCGGCCGATCCGACGCCAGACGCAGTGTCGGTTGGCCGGATGCGCTGAACAGCACGTCCTTCTGGTCGGCCTGCCCGCGCGTGTCGGCGCGGGCGTAGTCGTGGCGTACGGCGCAGCGCATATGGAACGTCGCTTCGCCGCTGACCACGCGCACTCGGCGCATCAGCAGCGGCAGGTCATCTTCGCTGTCGCCCACTGGCAGCATGTCGGTAATTTCCACCACGGCAAATTCGCTGAGCCAGCGGGTTTGCAGAACGTTGGTGTCCGGCAGGTAAATCTGCTCACGTCGCGCATCGGGCAAGTCCGGCGCAAGCTGGAAAATCCCCGCGTCGGGTGTGCCCAGCAACGAACAGAAAATCGACGGACTGTCGAACTCCGGCCAGCAGAAAAAATCCACGCTGCCCTTGTCGTTGACCAGCGCTGCACTGCGCATGTCGCCGATGATGCCGTGGGCGTCGATCGGGCTTTGTTGTTCTTGATGATGCTCAGCCATTGCCGCGAAACTCCGGATAGAGGCTCATGCCGCCGTCGATAAACAGGCTGGTGCCGACGATGTAATCGGCGGCGTCGGAGGCGAGGAAAACCACGGCGTTGGCGACGTCATCGACGTCGCCGATACGCCCATAGGGAATCAGCTCAAGCAGCTTTTCACCCGCTGCACCTTCGGTGGCTTCTTCATTGATAGCCGTACGAATCGCCCCCGGCGCGATGCCGTTGATGCGAATGCGCTGATGGCTGACTTCCTGAGCCAGAGTCTGCATCAACTGATCAACACCACCTTTGGACGCGGCGTAATTGACGTGCCCGGCCCACGGAATGCGTTGGTGCACAGAGCTCATGTGAATGATCTTGCCGGCGGCGCGGGACACGCCTTCGCGAACGCCCTGACGATTGAAAATCCGCAGTGCAGCGCGGGCGCAGAGGAACTGGCCGGTGAGGTTGACACCAATCACCGCGTTCCAGTCATCCAGCGTCATGTCCACCGCTGCGGCGTCTTTTTGCAGTCCGGAATTGGCCACCAGGATGTCCAGTGAGCCAAAGGTTTCGAGGGTTTCGGCGAACAGCCGCTCGACCTCGTCTTCCTTCGACACGTCCGCGCCAATCGCGATGGCCTGGCCACCGTCGGCGATGATTTGCCGGGCGAGGGCTTCGGCGGGTTCGGCCTGACGGTTGTAGTTGATGACCACCGCTGCACCCGCAGCGGCCAGTGCTTTGGCGGCAGCGTGGCCGATGCCGGAGCTGGCGCCGGTAATGAGTGCGACCTGGCGGCCGAGGGAGATCTGCATGCGAATTTTCGCCTTGAGTGAGGATCTATTTAGCTGACCGACGGCCAGCCTTGAGAGTTCAGCCAGAAGATCAAAAGATCGCCGCGTGCCGCAGCTCCTACAGGTGAATGTGATCATCTGTAGGAGCTGGCGAAGGCTGCGATCCTTTGATCTTTAGGGTCTTCACACTCCACCAACAATTCCGCGCTTCCCCGTCACCTGACCCTATGGCAACTTGGCGGCCCTTGATAAGGCTGCAGTCCATGGCAAACCCCTACCGCGAATTATTCAATGCCCCCGGCGCCCGCAATTTTGTGTTGGCGGGGATGATAGCGCGCATGCCGATTTCCATGACCGGCATCGGCGTGATCACCATGCTTTCGCAGTTGTACGGCGGGTACGCGTTGGCCGGTGCGGTGGCGGCGACGTTTGCCCTGGCCACGGCGTTCTGCGCGCCGCAGGTGTCACGGCTGGTCGATCGGTTTGGCCAGGGCAAAGTCCTGCCGGTTTCGGCATTGATCGGTGGCGGGGCGCTGCTGATGTTGCTGCTGTGCACACGGCTGCAGGCACCGACCTGGACGCTGTTCATTTTCGCCGCGCTGGCCGGGTGCATGCCGAGCATGTCGGCAATGGTGCGGGCGCGCTGGACCGAAATCTATCGCGGCCAGCCGCAATTGCAGACCGCTTATGCCCTCGAATCGGTACTCGACGAAGTCTGTTTCATCGTCGGCCCACCTTTGTCGGTCGGCCTCTGCGTGGCGGTGTTTCCCGAGGCTGGACCGTTGGCGGCACTGTTGGCGCTGGCGATTGGTGTCACGGCATTCGTCGCTCAGCGCAGCACCGAGCCACCGGTGCATCCGCACGCGTGCGACCATCAAGGTTCGATCATTGGTTCAACGGACATTCAATTGCTGCTGGCGCTGATGATTGCCATGGGCATCATCGTCGGAGTGATTGATGTGGTCAGCGTCGCCTTCGCGCAACAGCAGGGCCAGCCGGCGGCGGCGAGCATTGTGCTGTCGGTGTATGCGATCGGCTCGTGCCTGGCCGGTATCGCCTTCGGTGCGATGCGTTCGAAATTGCCGTTGTCGCAGCTGTTTCTTTACGGCGGCGTGGCGACGGCGGTGACGACCTTGCCGCTGTTGTTGGCGAGCAATATTTTTGGCTTGTCGGTCGCGGTGTTTATCGCCGGGCTGTTCTTTGCGCCGACGCTGATTGTGGCGATGGCGCTGGTCGAGCGCATCGTGCCGCCGGCCAAACTCACTGAAGGCCTGACGTGGCTGGTGACCGGTTTGAGTATCGGCGTGGCGGTGGGCGCCGCCGGGTCGGGTTGGCTAGTGGATGCCTACGGCGCTCGGAGTGGATTCTGGCTGGCGATTGCGGCGGGAGCGGTGGTGCTAGGCTCGGCGATACAGAGTTACCGGCACCTGAAATAAATACATCTGTAGGCGCTGCGGCACGCAGCGCCTACAGGAGTCTGGGTTACCAGCCCCGTCCCGAGTTCACCCAGAAATTCACCGACAACGACGTCGATACCGATTCCACCTGATGGAACCAGCCCTCCGGCAGAAACAACAGATCCCCATCCTCCAGCGTCACGCGCAAGAACGTAACATCCCGCGCCGACGGGAAGCGTTCATAGTCCGGCGCATCCGGATTGAAATCGCAGCCATCGAGCCCACCCTCGGGCGCAGTCGACCAGGTGCCCAGCGCTTCGCGATGATGCGGCGCGGCGAGGGTGAATGTCTTCTGCCCCCAGACCTGCGCAAACAGATTGTCGGTGTCATCGCGATGCAGTGGCGTCAGCCTACCTTTGGGGCCGATCCAGATACGCGGCGGGATGAACAGCGAGGCATCGAAGTAGGCCGGGTACTGAATCTGCGGCATCAATGCGGCCGGCAGGATGTTGTTACCCATGTAGGCGGGTGGTTCGCCTTCCTCACCTTTGGCCGCCGGGCTGTCCAGCGAGGCGATGAAATCGGCCATCGATGTGGAACGAAAATCCCGCTCGGTGGAAAAGGTTTTTTTCACGTAATCGCCATGGCGAGTGATGCCTTGCAGTTCGGCGAAATGCACCAGCGACTCTTCCCGGCTCAACTTGAACAACGGCCAGTCGTGCAGGGCATTGCTGATCACTACAGGAATGCCGTGGGGCAAGTAACGCTTCTAGAACTCGGCCACCGACAGCTCGCTGCGCGGACGACGCTCGATCTCGTGTTGAGTCGGCAGGCCAGCGGTGAGTTGTTCACTGAAGCGCGGCGGGGTCGGGTAACGCTTGTTCATGTCGACCTTTTGCACTACCGCACCGCCGTGGCGGGCGTGGTCGATGATCTGTGGCAGCAGCGTCGCCAGGCCCATGTTGCCGCCAATCTTCAAGCGACCGCTGGCGAAGAGTTCTTCGTCGACTAATTTGCCAGCGCCGTGATCCGTTTCTCTCTACAGACGAATTTTTTGAGGGACGCGTGGTGACCAAGCTGACTTTGCTGTGCCTGCCGTATTCAGGCGCCAGCGCGATGGTCTACAGCCGCTGGCGGCCGAAGTTGCCGCAATGGCTGCAACTGCAACCAGTGGAGCTGCCGGGGCGCGGCGCCCGGTTCGATGAACCGCTGCAAACCGACATGCGCACGCTGGCGATGCAACTGGCCAAGGAATTGCGCCCGACACTCAAGACCCCGTACGCGCTGTTCGGCCATAGCCTCGGCGCGTTGATGGCGTGCGAAATCGCCCACGCGTTGCGCGCGCTGGGGTGTTCGGACCCGGTGGCGTTGTTTGCCTCAGGCACCGCGGCGCCGACGATGCGCGCCGATTACGATCGCGGTTTTGCCGAGCCGAAAACCGACGCCGAGTTGATTGATCAATTGCGCACGCTCAACGGTACGAGCGAGGAAGTGCTGGCCAATGAAGAGCTCATGAGCCTGACGCTGCCGATCCTGCGCGCCGACTTTCTGCTGTGCGGCAAATTCGAGCCGGCCCAGAGACCCTTGCTCAACTGCCCGGTGCACGTGCTGGGCGGCAAATCTGACAAGGCCACCACCGAGCAGTTGATCGGCTGGAGCAAGGAAACCTCTGGCAGTTTCTCGGTGGACATGCTTGCAGGCGGGCATTTTTTCATTCATGAACACGAAGCCAAAGTGCTGAAAGTCATCAAGGATCAGCTCGAAGTTCATCACCGCCGGCACTCAATGCTCGCCACTGCCTGAGCACCAGGAATTTCATGTGGGAGCGAACCTGCTCGCGAAAGGGCGTTTCAGTCGACATCAACGTCGCCTGACGTGCCGCTTTCGCGAGCAGGCTCGCTCCCACAATGTTTCCTGCCTGTCAGAAAAACCCCGCCAGTCTCCCGCCTGATAGTTCTTCTCATTCGCTAATTTTTCCGGTGTGCATTCGTTTTATAGGGACGACGTGCCTTTGTGCTGCCTGCCTACTGATCCGGATGACAAGAAATGAATGCTGAAGACTCCTTGAAACTCGCTCGCCGGTTTATCGGGTTACCCCTGGAAAAGCGCCAGATGTTCCTGAATGCGCTGCAGAGGGAAGGGGTGGATTTTTCCCGGTTTCCGATTCCGGCCGGGGTCGATGCCGAGGATCGGCAGGCGCTGTCTTACGCCCAGCAACGCATGTGGTTTCTCTGGCATCTGGATCCGCAGAGCGGCGCATACAATCTGCCAGCGGCGGTGCGCCTGACCGGTCGCCTGAATCAGCAGGCGCTTGAGCAAGCCTTTACCAGCCTGATCGAGCGCCACGAAACCCTGCGCACAGTGTTCCAGCAACAGTCTGACGACAGCCTGCTGCAAGTGCCGCTGCAACAACCGTTGGACATTCAGCGCGTCGACCTCAGTGCCTTGGCGGCCGCCGAGCGCGAAGTGCACGTGGCGGCGGCGGCAGAAGAGCAGTCGCTGCTGCCGTTCGATCTGGCCCACGGGCCACTGTTGCGCGTGCGTCTGCTGCAACTGGCCGAGCAGGAGCATGTGCTGTTGCTGACGTTGCATCACATCGTTTCCGATGGCTGGTCGATGAACGTGTTGATCGACGAGTTCTGCCGTTTTTATGACGCCCATGATCAGGGGCTGGTTGCCGAACTGCCCGCACTGGCGGTGCAGTACAGCGATTACGCGCTGTGGCAACGGCGTTGGCTGGAGGCTGGCGAGCAACAGCGTCAACTCGATTACTGGCTGGCGCAATTGGGCGACGAGCACCCGGTGCTGGAGCTGCCCGTCGATCGTCCGCGCCCGGTACTGCCGAGCTATCGCGGTCGTCGTCACGAGCAGACAGTGGAGGCGGCGCTGGTCGAGCAACTGCGCGGGGTTGCGCGTCAGCACGGCGTCACGTTGTTCATGCTGCTGTTGGGCACCTTCAATATTCTGCTGCACCGCTACACCGGCCAGAACGATCTGCGCGTCGGTGTGCCGATTGCCAACCGCAACCGCCGAGAAATCGAAGGTCTTATCGGCTTCTTCGTCAACACCCAGGTTTTGCGCGTGCAACTGGACGGTCAGACTCGATTCGGCGACTTGCTGAGCGCACTCAAGGAAACCGCGCTCGGCGCCCAGGCACATCAGGATCTGCCGTTTGAACGGCTGGTAGAAGCACTCAAGCTTGAGCGCAGCCTGAGCTACAACCCGTTGTTCCAGGTGATGTACAACCATCAGCCGGAAGTCGCCGATGTCACCACGCTCAAGGTCGGCAGCGGCCTGGAGCTGGGGGTGATCGAGTGGGAAAGCCGCAGCACGCAGTTCGACCTGAGCCTTGACACGTATGAGAAGGGCGGTCAGCTGCACGCCGCGTTTACTTACGCCAGCGACCTGTTCGACGGTGAAACCATCGAGCGCATGGCGAGGCACTGGACACACCTGTTGCACAGTATCGTCAACGATCCACAACAAAGGGTCAGCGAGATCGGGCTGTTGCAGGCGCAGGAATATCAGCAGATGACCCAGGACTGGGGGCGGCATGACGCGACCTGGTCGAGCGAGCGCCCGGTACATGAGTTGTTCGAGGCGCAAGTTGCACAGGCTCCGGATGCCGTCGCGCTGATTTTCGAGGGGCAGCAACTGACCTACGCCCAGCTCAATGCCCGAGCCAATCGTCTGGCCCGCACGTTGCTGGCGCAGGATGTCGGCCCGGAAGTGCTGGTGGGGGTCGCCGTCGACCGTGGTCTTGAACTGATTGTTGCCATCCTCGCGGTACTCAAGGCGGGTGGTGCGTACGTCCCGTTGGACCCGCAATACCCGCGTGATCGCCTGCTGTGCATGATCGAAGACAGCGCCAGCCACTTGTTGCTGACGCAAAGCCATTTGCTCGAACGGCTGCCGGTGCCGCAGAACGTGCGGTGCCTGTGTCTGGATCAGCCCCAAATCTGGACAAACTCAGACGAAAGCAATCCACAGTGTGCGGTGTGGGCCGATAACCTCGCCTACGTGATGTTCACTTCCGGCTCCACCGGTCGCCCGAAAGGGGTCGGCATCAGCCACGGTGCGCTGAGCAAGCACGCCTTCGCCTCGCAGCATTATTACGGCCTGAGTGCCGCCGATTGCGCGCTGCAATTCGCCACGTTCAACTTTGATGCCTTCGGTGAGCAACTCTTCGGCCCGCTGACCTGCGGCGCCTCGGTGGTGTTGCGCGGCAACGAGGTCTGGGACAGCGAAACCCTGTATCGCCACATCGTCGAGCAAGGCATCACGGTCATGGACTTGACCACCGCTTACTGGAACATGATCGCCAAGGAATTCGCTGCTGCCGGCCCGCGTGACTATGCCGCGCTGCGTCAGGTACACAGCGGCGGTGAAGCAATGCCCCCGGAAGGCGTGCAGGCCTGGCGCGTGGCGGGGCTTGAGCACGTGAAATTGCTCAACACCTACGGCCCGACTGAAGCCACCATCACCGCGACCACGCTTGATTGCAGCGATTACGTGGCCGGTCGTCAGCCATTACCACTGACAATGCCGATCGGGCAGCCGCTGCCGGGGCGGCATACCTATTTGCTGGATGCCGACGGTCAACCGACGCCGGTGGGCGTGGTCGGTGAACTGTTGATTGGCGGCGAGCTGCTGGCGCGCGGTTATTTCCAGCGTGCGGATCTGACCGCCGAGCGATTTATTCCCGATCCGTTTTCCGCTAGCGGTGCTCGGTTGTACCGCACCGGCGACCTTGCGCGCTTCAACGCCAAGGGCCAGATCGAATACGTCGGCCGGGTTGACCACCAGGTGAAAATCCGTGGTTTCCGGATTGAGCTGGGCGAAGTCGAGGCGCGTCTAGTCGAACTCGATGCCGTCAGCGAAGCGGTGGTGCTGGCGGTGCAGGGCGGCAGCAGCCTGCAACTGGTGGCGTACGTGGTGCCGAAGCAGGCCGACGTGGTTTCGTCGGCGGCCGATACGCAAGGCGCGGCGCGCGACGCGATCAAGGCGCAACTCAAAAACAGCCTGCCGGATTACATGGTGCCGACCCAAGTGCTGTTCCTCGGCGCATTGCCGCTGAGCCCGAATGGCAAACTGGATCGCAAGGCCTTGCCGTCGCCGGACGCCAGCCAGATGCAACAAGCCTTTGTTGCGCCGCGCAGCGAAATGGAACAGAAGATCGCCGCGATCTGGCAGGACGTGCTCAAGCTCGAACAGGTCGGCCTGACCGACAATTTCTTCGAGCTGGGCGGTGATTCGATCATCTCCATTCAAGTGGTCAGCCGTTCGCGTCAGGCCGGGATTCACTTCAGCCCGCGCGACCTGTTCCAGCACCAGACCGTGCAAGGCTTGGCCAGCGTGGCTCGACAAGGCACCGCTGGCGTGACGGTCGATCAAGGACCGGTGACGGGTGCGTTGCCGCTGCTGCCGATCCAGCAAGTCTTTTTCGCAGATGACATTCCCCAGCGTCATCACTGGAACCAGGCCGTGCTGCTGCGCAGTCATGAAACCCTGCGTGCCGAGGCGTTGTTGCAGGCGTTGAATGCGCTGCTGGTCCAACATGACGCGTTGCGTTCGCGCTTCGTCGAAAGTGCCGACGGTTGGCGTGCCGACGTGGCGCCAGTCGTGATTGAGCCTGAACTGTTGTGGACCGCAGACAACCTTGCTGACGCCGAGCTGCAAGCGCTGTACGCCAACGCCCAACGCAGTCTCGACCTGCAAAAAGGTCCGTTACTGCGCGCGGTGCTGGCCACCGTGGCCGATGGCAGTCAGCGTCTGTTGCTCGCGATGCATCACCTGGCGGTGGACGGTGTGTCATGGCGGATTTTGCTGGAAGACCTGCAACTGGCGTATCAGCAAGCGCTGCAGGGTTCGAGCATCAAGTTGCCGGCCAAAACCAGTTCGTACAAGGCCTGGGGCGAGCATCTGCAATCCTTTGCTGCAACCGACGCGGTGCTGGCAGAACTGGGTTTCTGGCAACAGCAGCTTGAGGGCGCGGCACTGGATCTGCCGTGCGACAACCCGCAGGGCAGCCTGCAAAGTCGTCACGCGCAAGTGCTGCACAGCCGACTCGACAAAACCTTTACTCAACAACTGCTGCAACAGGCACCCGCAGCGTATCGCACTCAGGTCAACGATTTGCTGCTGACCGCGCTGGCGCGGGTCATCTGCCGTTGGACCGGGTACGCCGATACGCTGATTCAGCTCGAAGGTCACGGTCGCGAAGACCTGTTTGATGACATCGACCTGACCCGCACCGTCGGCTGGTTCACCAGCGTGTTCCCGGTGCGCCTGACCCCGGCGGATTCGCTGGCGAGCGCGATCAAGCAGATCAAGGAGCAACTGCGCGCGATCCCGAACAAGGGGCTTGGTTTCGGCGTGCTGCGTCACCTCGGTGACGAGCAGGTGCAAACTTCACTCAAGGCACTGCCGGTGCCGCGCATCACCTTCAATTACCTGGGACAGTTCGACGGCAGCTTCGATGCCGAGGAAGGCGCACTGTTCAGCCCGGCCGGTGAGCGTGCCGGGCTTGAGCAAAGCCTGGACGCACCGCTGGACAACTGGCTGGGCGTCGAAGGCCAGGTCTACGAAGGCGAACTGGACCTGCGCTGGACCTTCAGCTGCGAGCAGTTCAACGAGGCAACCATTTCCCGTCTGGCCGACGATTTCACCCGCGAGCTGCAAGCGCTGATCACCCATTGCTGCCTGCCGGAATCAATGGGCACTACGCCCTCGGACTTCCCGCTGGCGCGCATCGGCCAGGCGCAACTGGATGCGATAACGGTACCGGCCGCCGGCATCGAAGACATTTATCCGCTGTCGCCGATGCAGCAAGGCATGTTGTTCCATACCTTGTACGAGCAGGGCAATGGCACCTATATCAACCAGTTGAGTGTCGATGTCGACGGCCTCGATCCCGAGCGTTTTCGCGCCGCGTGGCAAGCCACCATGGACGCCCATGACATCCTGCGCAGCGGCTTCATCTGGCAGGGCGAATTGCAGGAACAGCTGCAGATCATCCATCGCCGACTCGAGTTGCCGTACATGCTGCTCGATTGGAGTGAGCGCGATGACATCACCCAGGCTCTGGAAGATTTCACGGCCGCCGACCTGGCGCAGGGCTTCGACCTGACCGAGGCCGGGCTGCTGCGCGTCACGTTGATTCGTGTGGCTGAGCAGCGTCATCACCTGATCTTCACCAACCACCATATCTTGCTGGACGGTTGGAGCAGCGCGCAGATGCTTGGCGAAGTCTTGCAGCGTTATGCCGGCCAGCAACCGCCGCGTCCGTTGAGCCGCTACGCCGATTACATCCAGTGGCTGCAACGTCAGGACGCCGCCGTCAGCGAAGCATTCTGGTTGGCGCAACTGGCGGACTTCCACGAGCCGACCGTGCTGGCGCAAGCCGCGGCGGGCGGTGGCGAGGTGCGTGCCGACAAGGGGCATGTGCTCAAGCATTACCAACTGGATGCGCCGCGGACTCGCCGTCTGAACGAGTTTGCCCGAGAACAGAAAGTCACCGCCAACACCCTGGTGCAAGCCGCGTGGCTGCTGTTGTTGCAGCGTTACACCGGCAGCACTTGCGTTGCGTTCGGCACCACCGTGGCCGGGCGTCCGGCGGAGCTGGTCGGTATCGAGCAGCAAGTCGGACTGTTCATCAACACGTTACCGGTAATCGCCGGCTCGCGTCCGGATCAAACCGTGGCCGCGTGGCTGGCCGCTGTGCAGGCGCAAAACCTCAGCCTGCGCGAGTTCGAACACACACCGCTGGCGAATATCCAGCGCTGGGCCGGGCAGGGCGGCGAGTCGCTGTTCGACACGCTGCTGGTATTCGAGAATTTCCCGATTTCTGAAGCGTTGCAACACGGCACCGCGCAAGGCGTGGTATTCGGCGAAGTGGCCAACCAGGATCAGACGCACTATCCGCTGACTCTCGGCGTGACGCTGGGCGACACTTTGGCGCTGCACATGAGTTTTGATCGGGCGCATTTCAGCGCCACAACCATCGAGCGTTTGAGCGCGCAACTGCTGCACCTGCTGGAGCAGTTCGCCGAATCGGCCGAACGTCCTCTCGGCGAAATCGCCTTGGCGACGGCTCAAGAGCACGCGCGACAACTGGCGCAAAACCAGCCGCAAGCCTATCCGCAGGACATCCCCGTGCATCAACGCTACGCCCGGCTGGCGGCGCAACAGCCTGAGCGCACCGCCGTGATTTTCGACGGACAGCATTTCAGCTACGGCGAACTCGACGCCCGCGCCAACCGTCTCGCGCATGAGCTGGTGGCCCGCGGGGTACGGGCGGAAGTGCGCGTCGGCGTGGCGTTGCCGCGCAGCGAAGGCCTGATCGTCGCGCTGCTGGCCGTGCTCAAGGCCGGTGGTGCGTATGTCCCGCTGGACACCAGTTACCCACCCGAGCGTCTGGCGTACCTGATGGAAGATTCCGGTCTGGCGCTGCTGCTGAGCGATTCGCGGGTGTCGGCGCAACTGCCGATCGGTGATGCACTGACCGTGCTGGAACTGGATCACCTCGACCTCAGCGCGCATTCCGAGCAGGCACCGGTAGTCGCGCTGGATCCGGACAACCTCGCCTACGTGATCTACACCTCTGGCTCTACCGGCAATCCGAAAGGCGTCAGCGTCACCCACGGGCCGCTCGCCATGCATTGCCTGGCGATTGGCGAGCGCTATGAAATGCGCGACAGCGATTGTGAATTCCACTTCATGTCGTTCGCTTTCGACGGTGCCCATGAACGCTGGTTGACCAGCCTGACCCACGGCGGCTCGCTGTTGATTCGCGACGACAGCCTGTGGACGCCTGAGCAGACCTACAACGCCATGATCGAGCATGGCGTGACCGTGGTTGCGTTCCCGCCGGTGTACCTGCAACAACTGGGTGAACACGCCGAGCGCGTCGGCAATCCGCCACCCGTGCGGATTTACTGCTTCGGCGGCGATGCCGTGCCGAACGCCAGTTTTGAACGGGTCAAGCGTGCACTCAATCCCGAGTACATCATCAACGGCTACGGGCCGACCGAAACGGTGGTCACCCCGTTGATCTGGAAGGCCGGTCGCGGCGAGCCCTGTGGTGCGGCATATGCGCCAATCGGCAGCCGTATCGGCGATCGCAGCGCCTACGTGCTTGATACTGATTTGAACCTGTTGCCGCAAGGCATGGCCGGTGAGCTGTACCTGGGCGGCAGTGGCGTTGCTCGCGGTTATCTGAATCGGGCGGCACTGACCGCCGAGCGTTTTGTCGCTGACCCGTTCAGCCCTAGCGGTGGCGTGTTGTATCGCACCGGCGACCTGGTACGCCAGCGCGCCGACGGCACATTCGACTACCTGGAGCGCATTGATAACCAGGTGAAGATCCGTGGTTTCCGCATTGAGTTGGGCGAAATCGAAGCGAGCCTGCAGGCCCTGGATGGCGTGCGTGAAGCCGTGGTCGTGGCGCAGGAAAACGCCGGCAGTAAACGCTTGGTTGCTTACGTGGTCGGCGACTCGTCGAGCGATGATTACGCTGAACAATTGCGTGCGCAACTCAAGGCGACGCTGCCGTCGCACATGGTTCCAGCCTACGTGCTGCGTCTTGAGCGCATGCCGCTGACGCCGAACGGCAAGCTTGATCGCAAGAACCTGCCCAAGCCTGATGTCAGCCAATTGCAGCAACTCTATGTCGCGCCGCAAAGTGTGCTGGAGCAGCAACTGGCAACGATCTGGCAAGACGTGCTGAAGCTGGAACGCGTGGGCCTGAGCGATAACTTCTTCGAGCTCGGCGGTGATTCGATCATCTCGATTCAAGTCGTCAGCCGTGCCCGACAGGCCGGCCTGCGGTTTACGCCGAAAGACCTGTTTCAGCACCAGACCATTCAAGCGCTGGCCGCCGTGGTGCAAACCGGCGAGCCGTTGCAAGTGATCGACCAGCAACCGGTAACGGGCGCAACCGCGCTGCTGCCGATTTACCAGTGGTTCTTCACGCAGGCGATTCCCGACCGTCACCACTGGAATCAGTCGGTGATGCTCAAACCTGCGCAGCCGCTGGATGCACAGGCGCTGGAGCAGGCACTGGATGCACTGGTGGTGCATCACGACAGCCTGCGCCTGGACTTTGTCGAGCAAGCGCAAGGCTGGACGGCGCAGTACCGCGATGTCGCGACGCAAGCGGGTGAAACCATCCTGTGGCAAGTCGAGGTGGCTGATCTGGCGGCGCTGGAAGCACTGGGTAACAAGGCGCAACGCAGCCTGCAACTGAGCGACGGATCGTTGATCCGCGCGGTGCTGGCGAACCTCGCCGACGGCACTCAGCGCCTGTTGCTGGTTGTGCATCACCTGGTGGTGGATGGCGTGTCGTGGCGGATTCTGTTCGAGGACCTGCAAAGCGCTTACCGGCAGATTCTGTCCGGTGCGGCCGTGCAACTGCCGGCCAAGACCAGTGCCGTCAAGGCCTGGACCGAGGCATTGCAAGACTACGCAGCCAGTGCGCCGTTGCAGGCTGAACTGGGCTTCTGGCAGCAACAACTGCAAGGCGCCACGACCGAGTTGCCGTGCGATAACCCGCAGGGCGGCCAGCAACACAATCAGGCTCAGGCAATCCGCACGCAACTGGACAAAAACCTGACCCGTCAACTGTTGCAGGAAGCCCCGGCAGCCTATCGCACGCAGGTCAACGACGTGCTGCTGACCGCATTGGCCCGGGTGATGGTGCGCTGGACCGGCGACGACAGCGTGTTGGTACAACTTGAAGGCCACGGCCGCGAAGACGTGTTCGACAACGTCGATCTGACGCGCACCGTCGGCTGGTTCACCAGTGTGTTCCCGGCTAGATTGTCGCCGGTGGCCGATCTCGGTGCATCGCTGAAACAGATCAAGGAACAGCTGCGCGCGATCCCCAATAAAGGCATCGGCTTCGGTGCGCTGGCGCATCTGGGCGACGAGTCTGCCCGACAAGCGCTGCAAGCCCTGCCGAAACCGCGCCTGACCTTCAACTATCTCGGCCAGTTCGACGGCAGTTTCGATGCTGGCGACGATGCCTTGTTCGTCCCGACCAGTGAGTCCGGCGGCGAAGAGGTCAACATGCAGGGGCCTTTGGGCAGCCCGCTTGCCCTCGACGGTAAAGTGTTCGGTGGCGAACTGGACCTGAGCTGGACCTTCAGCCGTGAAATGTTCAACCCGACGACTATCCAGCGTCTGGCCGACGACTACCTTCAGGAGCTGACTGCGCTGATCGCCCATTGCTGCGACAGTGCCAACCGTGGGGTGACCCCGTCGGACTTCCCGCTGGCGACACTCAGCCAGGCACAACTTGACCTGCTGGTGCCGCAACCGCAGGCTATCGACGACATCTATCCGCTGTCGCCGATGCAGCAGGGCATGCTGTTCCACACCCTGCTCGAACACGGCGGCGGCGACTACATCAACCAGATGCGTCTGGACGTCGATGGTGTAGATCCACAGCGTTTTCGCGCGGCGTGGCAATCGGTGGTCGATGCCCATGACATCCTGCGTACCGGATTCGTCTGGCAGGGTGATCTGGAGCAGCCTCTGCAAGTGGTGCAGCGCCATCTCGAGGTGCCGTTCCGCGTCCTCGACTGGTGCGGCCGGACTGATCTGGACGCCGCATTGCAAACCCTGGCAGACGAGGAGCGCGCCCAGGGGCTGGACCTGACCCGCGCACCCTTGCTGCGACTGGTGCTGGTGCGTACCGCCGTCGACCGCCATCACTTGATCTACACCAACCATCACATCCTGATGGATGGCTGGAGCAGTGCGCAGTTGCTCGGCGAGGTATTGCAGCATTACAGCGGCGAAGTGGTGCAGCGTCCGAGCGGTCGTTATCGTGATTACATCGGCTGGTTGCAGCGTCAGGACGCGGCGGCCGCCGAGGCTTACTGGCAGGCCGCGCTGAATAAACTTGAGGAACCGACTCGACTGGCCGACGCCATCGCACGGCCGGACAGCGCTTTGCCGAGCACCGGTTACGGCGATCATTTCCAGGTGCTGGACGCCGCTCTGACGGAGCGTCTGAGTGAGTTCGCCCGGGCCTCGAAAGTCACCGTCAACACCCTGGTGCAAGCCGCGTGGCTGTTGCTGCTGCAGCGCTACACCGGCAAAGACTGTGTGGCGTTCGGCGCCACTGTCGCCGGGCGTCCGGCGGATCTGCCGGGGGCTGAACAGCAGATCGGCCTGTTCATCAATACCTTGCCGGTCATCGCCGCCCCGCGTGCGCAGCAGAGCTTGGCCAGTTGGTTGCAAGGCGTGCAGGCGCAAAACCTGGCACTGCGCGAATTCGAGCATACGCCGCTGGCGCAAATTCAGCGCTGGGCCGGGCAGGGTGGTGGTGCGCTGTTCGACAGCCTGATGGTGTTCGAGAACTACCCGATTGCCGAGGCGCTGGAGCAGGGCGCGCCAGAAGGTCTGCGCTTCGGCCCGGTGGTCAATCACGAGCAGACCAACTATCCGATGACGCTGTTGGTGCACATGGGCGCTGAATTGTCGGTGCACTTCAGCTATCAGCGCGACAGCTTTGCGGCGACCGAGGTCACGCAGTTGGGCGCGCATCTGCAACGTCTGCTCAGTCAGATGATCGATGGAGGCGAGCGCTCACTCAGCGAACTGAAACTGATCGAGAGCTCGCCGTGCGTTATCGACGATTTCGTCACCGATCTGTGCATCCACCAGAGCATTGCCCGTCAGGTGGCGGCCATGCCAGATGCGCTGGCCGTGACCTTCGCCAGCACGCAACTCAGCTATGCCGAACTGGACGCACAGGCCAATCGTCTGGCGCACAAACTGGTTGAGCTCGGCGTCGGCCCGGAAGTACGCGTGGGTGTGGCGATGCCACGTTCCGAGCAATTGCTGGTTGCGCTGCTGGCAGTGCTCAAGGCCGGTGGCGCCTATGTGCCGCTGGACCCGGATTACCCGGCCGATCGTGTGGCCTACATGCTCGAGGACAGTCGTGCGCGGGTTCTGCTTACCGAACAACGGTTGGCGGCGACGCTGAATGTGCCGGCCCAAACCCAGGTCCTGCTGCTCGATCAGGTTGCACTGGAAGGTTATCCGGCCCAAGCGCCACAGACCTCGGTGGTACCGGACAACCTCGCTTACGTGATCTACACCTCCGGCTCCACCGGCATGCCAAAAGGTGTGGCGATTGCTCATCGCAACGTCATGGCGTTGATCGACTGGTCGGCGCAGGTCTACAGCCGCGAAGACATTCAAGGCGTGCTGGCCTCGACCTCGGTGTGTTTCGACCTGTCGGTGTGGGAGCTGTTTGTGACCCTGGCCAATGGCGGCTCGCTGATCATCGCCCGCAACGCTTTGGAACTGCCGCAACTGCCGGCCCGAGATCAGGTGCGCCTGATCAACAGCGTGCCGTCGGCAATCGCCGCGCTGCAACGCGCCGGGCAGATTCCGCCGAGCGTCCGCATCATCAACCTGGCCGGTGAGCCGCTGAAACAAAGCCTGGTGGAGGCGCTGTATCAGCAGAGCAGCGTCGAGCATGTTTACGACCTGTACGGTCCATCGGAAGACACCACCTATTCGACCTGGACCCGCCGCCGTGCCGGCGCCCAGGCTCGCATCGGTCGGGTTCTCGGTCACAGCGCCAGCCATTTGCTCGATGTCGATCTGCACGCGGTGCCACACGGCGTTTCGGCTGAGCTGTACCTGTCTGGTGCCGGCATCACTCGCGGTTATCTGGGGCGTGCGGCGATGACCGCCGAGCGGTTCGTGCCTGACCCGTTCGTCGCCAACGGTGAGCGCATGTATCGCACCGGCGACCTCATTCGCCAGCGCGAGGACGGCGAACTGGAGTACATGGGACGCATCGACCATCAGGTGAAAATTCGTGGACACCGCATCGAACTGGGGGAGATTGAGGCGCGATTGCTGGCGCAGCCAGCGGTCACCGAAGCGGCGGTGCTGGCCGTCGAAAGTGCGAGCGGCGCGCAACTGGTGGCCTATGTGGTCGCCCCGCCACTGGATCTGTACGACGACCAGGCGCAGCGAGTGCTGCGCGACGGACTAAAGACTGGCCTCAAGTCTTCGTTACCTGACTACATGATTCCCGCGCACCTGCTGTTTCTTGAGCAGTTGCCGCTGACGCCCAACGGCAAACTCGACCGCAAAGCGCTACCAGCGGTGGATGCCAGCCAGATGCAGGCCGCGTATGTCGCGCCGCACAGTGAGCTTGAGCAGCAGGTCGCGGCGATCTGGCAGCAAGTGCTCGACGTCGAACGCATCGGTCTCAACGATCACTTCTTCGAACTGGGCGGGCACTCGCTGCTGGCGGTCAACGTGGTGTCGCGCATCGCCCTTGAACTGGGCCTGACGCTGACCCCGCAACTGTTATTCCAGCACCCCGTCCTGAGCGAGTTTGTCGCTCACCTCAATACAGGAGGCGGGGCAATCAACGAACAGAAACTGAGCAAGCTGGAAGCCCTGCTTGACGATATGGAGGAAGTCTGATGGACACGAGTGTTGCTTTGAGGATTGCCAAGCGCTTTATCACTCTGCCGCTGGACAAACGTAAGCTGTACCTGGAAAAGATGCTCGAAGAGGGCGTCTCTCCGGCCAACCTGCCGATTCCAGAGACTCGCTCAAGCTTTGAAGCGATTCCGCTGTCCTACGCCCAGGAACGCCAGTTGTTCCTTTGGCAAATGGACCCGCACAGCACCGCGTATCACATCCCCAGCGCCTTGCGCCTCAAGGGCAGACTCGATATCGCCGCGCTTGAGCGCAGTTTCAATGCGCTGGTCGCACGGCACGAAAGCTTGCGCACCACCTTCGCCGAGCAGGGCGAAACCTTCTGCCAGGTGATTCATCCACAACTGCCGCTGAGCATCTCGTTGGCACCGCTGCAGTCGGGCCTCGACGCCGCTGGCACGGACGCCGCGATCAAGGCTTTCGTCGAAAACGAAACGACCCGACCGTTCAATCTGCAACAGGGCCCGCTGCTGCGCGTTTCTTTGCTCAAAGTTGCGGAAGATGACCACGTGCTGGCGCTGATCCAGCACCACATCATCTCCGATGGCTGGTCGATGCAAGTGCTGGTCGGCGAGCTGATCAAGCAGTATGCCGCCGACACCAGCGGTCAGACACTGAGCCTGCCGCCGCTGCCTGTGCAGTACGCCGATTATGCGATCTGGCAGCGCCACTGGCTGGAGGCGGGCGAGCGCGAGCGACAATTGGCGTACTGGATCGACACCCTCGGCGGTGAGCATCCGGTGCTGGAGTTGCCGATCGATCATCCGCGCCCGGCGGTGCAAAGCTTTCGCGGCGCGCGCCTCGATCTGAAAATGCCATCGGCCCTGGGTGATGCCCTCAAACAACTGGCCCAGCGCGAAGGCGCCAGCCTGTTCATGGTGCTGCTGGCTTCGTTCCAGGCCTTGCTGCACCGCTACAGCGGCCAGTCGCAGATTCGCGTTGGTGTGCCGACGGCCAACCGCAACCGGGTCGAAACCGAAGGCCTGATCGGCTTCTTCGTCAACACCCAGGTGCTGAGTGCCGAGGTTCACGGGCAACTGCCGTTCAACCAGTTGCTGGCGCAAGTCAAGCAATCGGCCATGGCCGCTCAGGCCCATCAGGATCTGCCGTTCGAACAACTGATCGAAGCCCTGCAGCCCGAGCGAAGCCTGAGCCACAGCCCGGTGTTTCAGGTGATGTACAACCATCAGGCGGTCAACGACCAGACCCAGCGCCAGAGCCAGGTGCAACTGCCGCAACTGAGTGTCGAGGACATCGTCTGGGAGGGTCGTACCGCGCAGTTTGACCTGACGCTGGGCACCTACGAATCCAGTGAAGGGGTGGCGGCGGAACTGACTTACGCCACCGACCTGTTCAAGCCCGGAACCATCGAGCGTCTGGCTCGCCACTGGCTCAATCTGCTGCAGGGCATTGTCACCGCGCCGCACCAGCGCATTGGTGAATTGCCACTGCTGGAAAACACCGAACATCAAGGGCTGTTGCAGGATTGGCGCCGCGTAGTCGATCAGGCCGCTCCGGCACCGTGTGTACATCAACGCATCGCCTTGCAGGCACAGCAAACGCCTGAGGCCACGGCACTGATCGTCGGCGAGGAGGTGCTGACTTACGCTCAACTGGAGACTCGCGCCAACCCGCTTGCACACAAATTGATCGAGCTTGGCGTCGGCCCGGACCGACTGGTCGGTATTGCCGTCGAGCGCAGTGTGGAAATGATCGTCGGTCTGCTGGCGATCCTCAAGGCTGGCGGCACTTATGTACCGCTGGACCCGGCCTATCCGCAAGATCGCCTGGCCTACATGATCGAGGACAGTGGCCTGCAATTGCTGCTGACCCAATCGCATTTGCAGACGCAGTTGCCAATTCCGAAGGGACTGCAAACCCTGTTGCTGGACCAACCGCAGGACTGGCTGGCGGACTATCCGACCAGCGCCCCGAATGTGGCAGTGACCGGCGAACAACTGGCCTACACGATCTACACCTCCGGTTCGACCGGCAAGCCAAAAGGCGTGATGGTGCGTCATGCGGCCCTGAGCAATTTTGTCGCAAGCATGGTCGAGCAACCTGGCATCGTCGCGACTGATCGCATGCTTTCGCTGACCACGTTCTCGTTTGATATTTTCGGTCTGGAAATCTACGGCCCGCTGCTGGCCGGTGCCACCGTGGTCTTGACTGGCAAAGACGTGCATCAGGACCCGCAAGCGGTGCTCGAACTGATCGCCCGCCACGCCGTGAGCATGCTGCAAGCCACGCCTTCGACCTGGCGCATGCTGCTGGAGAACGAACACGCCGCTGCCCTCAACGGCCGCACCTTTCTGTGTGGCGGTGAAGCGCTGCCACAGGAGCTCGCGCAACGCATGCTCGCGCGCTCGCCGAAGGTCTGGAATCTCTATGGCCCGACCGAAACCACCATCTGGTCGGCGCTGCATCCGTTGAGTGTGGACAATAGCCGTCCGTTTCTCGGCAAGCCTATCGACAACACAGCACTGTATATCCTCGGCAGTGACCTGGAACTCAATCCGCTCGGCGCACCGGGTGAATTGCTGATCGGTGGCGATGGTCTGGCCCGAGGTTACTTCCAGCGTCCTGGGCTGACGGCCGAGCGTTTTGTGCCTGACCCGTTTTCGCGCACCGGCGAACGCGTATATCGCACCGGTGACCTGACCCGTTACCGCGCCGAAGGCGTGATCGAGTACATCGGGCGCATCGACCATCAAGTCAAAATCCGTGGTTTCCGGATCGAATTGGGCGAGATTGAAGCGCGCCTGCTGGCGCTCGACAGCGTGCGCGAAACCGTCGTCGTCGCTCAGGATGGCCCGACCGGCGCGCAACTGGTGGGCTATGTTGTGCCGTCGTCCAGCGCTGCGCTGAACGCTGAAGGCGAAGCCGATTTGCGCGCGGCGCTCAAGGCCAGCCTCAAGGCCGGGTTGCCGGAATACATGGTGCCGGCACATCTGCTGTTTCTCGCACAACTGCCATTGACCCCCAACGGCAAAGTCGACCGCAAGGCGTTGCCGGCGCCCGACGCCAGCCAGTTGCAATCGACCTACATTGCGCCGCAGACCGCCACCCAGCAGACCGTCGCCGGGATCTGGCAAACGGTGTTGAAACTGGAGCAAGTGGGGCTGGGTGACAACTTCTTCGAACTCGGTGGCCATTCGCTGCTGGTAACTCAGGTCATATCGCGGGTACGTCAGGCGCTCAATGTGCAAGTGCCGCTGCGCACGCTCTTCGAACACAGCACGCTGGCAGATTTCGTCGCTGCCCTCGGGATCGAGCAGGCGCATCAGGAGCCGCCGATCGTCGTGCTGCCACGCTCGCAACCGCTGACATTGTCGTACGCCCAGGAACGCCAATGGTTTCTCTGGCAACTGGAACCGACCAGCACCGCCTATCACGTACCGGCTGCCTTGCGCCTGCGTGGCGAACTGGACTTGCCGGCATTGCAGCGCAGCTTCGATGCGTTGATCGCCCGTCACGAATCACTGCGCACCTGTTTTGTCGAAGAGCAGGGCCGGACCCTGCAAGTGATCCAGGCTCAGGCGACGCTGGAACTTGCCGTCGAAGACATTGCTGGCGAGCTGGACGATTGCGCGCTGCAAGCGTTGATCGCCGCCGAAACCCTGCACCTGTTCGACCTGCACAAAGGCCCGTTGCTGCGGGTCAAGCTATTGCGAATGGCCGCTGATGACCACGCACTGATCATTACCTTGCACCACATCGTTTCCGATGGCTGGTCGATGGGCATCATGGTCGATGAACTGGTGGCGTTGTATGCCGCCTACAGCGCGGATAAAACTGCACAGTTGCCGGCATTGCCGGTGCAGTACGCCGACTACGCCGTGTGGCAACGGCAGTGGATGGATGCGGGTGAACGCGAGCGTCAACTGAGCTACTGGACGGCGCAACTGGGCGACGGCGAGCAGCCGTTGCTCGAATTGCCGACCGACCGTCCGCGCCCGTCGGAGCAGAGCTATCGCGGTGCGCGCCAGGACATTGCGCTCAGCGCGGAACTGGCCGCGGGTCTCAAGCACGTTGCACAACGCGAGAACGTCACCCTGTTTGCGCTGTTGCTGGCCTCTTTCCAGACCTTGCTGCATCGCTACAGCGGTCAGGCCGACATCCGGGTCGGCGTGCCGGTGGCCAACCGCAATCGGGTCGAGACCGAAGGTCTGATTGGCTTCTTCGTCAACACTCAGGTGCTCAAGGCCGAGTTCGACAGCCAACAGACGTTCCGCAGCCTGCTGCAACAAGTGAAGCGCACTGTGCTCGACGCTCAGGCTCATCAGGACCTGCCGTTCGAGCAATTGGTCGACGCCTTGCAGCCGGAACGCAGTCTGAGCCACAGCCCCTTGTTCCAGGTGCTGCATAACCACCAGAGTCAGGCGCGACAGGGTAGCGGTGCGACACGTCTGCCGCAGATCACTATCGAGGGCCTGAACTGGACCTCGCACACGGCGCAATTCGACCTGACGCTGGACACGTTCGAATCAGCCGATAACGTCTGGGCCGAACTGACTTACGCCACTGACCTGTTCGACGCCACCACCTTGCAACGCCTGGCGCAGCACTGGACGAATCTGTTGCACGGCATCGTTGCCGATTGCTCCCGGCGCATTGCCGAGTTGCCGCTGCACGACAACGCCGAGCGTCAAGCCACTCTGTTGCAATGGAACCCGGCCGTGGCCGACTTCCCGAGCGAAGCGTGCCTGCATCAACTGATCGAAGCGCAAGTCGAGCGCGCCCCGCAAGCGATTGCCGTGACCTGTGCCGAGCAGACGCTGAGCTACGGCGAGCTCAACAGCCGCGCCAACCAATTGGCCCACAAGCTGATCGCCAGTGGTGTTGGCCCTGACGTGCGCGTCGGTCTGGCGGTGGAGCGCAGTCTGGAAATGCTGGTGGGTCTACTGGCCATTCTCAAGGCTGGCGGCGCCTATGTCCCGCTCGATCCGAGCTATCCGCAAGATCGTCTGAGCTACATGATCGGCGACAGCGGCATCGAATTACTGCTGACGCAAAGTCATCTGCTGGAATGTCTGCCGGTGCCGGATTGCGTCCGCAGCCTGATGCTCGATCAGGAGCATGACGGTCTCGAAAGCTACAGCGACAACAATCCGCAAGTGTGCATGAGCGCGGACAACCTGGCTTACGTGATTTACACCTCCGGCTCGACCGGTCAACCGAAAGGTACTTTGCTCGCCCACCGCAACGTCTTGCGCTTGTTCGAAGCGACCGATTCCTGGTTCGATTTCGGCCCGCAGGATGTCTGGAGTCTGTTCCATTCCTACGCGTTCGACTTCTCGGTGTGGGAGATTTTCGGTGCGTTGCTGTACGGCGGCAAACTGGTGGTGGTGCCTTACGAGGTCAGCCGTTCGCCGGAAGATTTCCATGGGTTGTTGTGCCGCGAAGGCATCACCGTGCTCAACCAGACGCCGTCGGCGTTCAAGCAACTGATGCAAGTGGCCTGCGCCCCCGAACACGCGGCAGCGCAACCGTCCCTGCGTTACGTGGTGTTCGGCGGCGAGGCGCTGGAAGTCAAAAGCTTGCGCCCCTGGTTCGAGCGTTTTGGCGATCAGGCCCCGCAACTGATCAACATGTACGGCATCACCGAAACCACCGTACACGTGACCTACCGTCCGTTGTCGATGGCTGATCTGCAACGTGATGCCAGCAGCCCGATTGGCGAGCCGATCCCGGACCTGTCGTGGTATCTGCTCGACGGCGATCTGAACCCGGTGGCCAAGGGTTGCATCGGTGAGTTGTACGTCGGGCGTGCCGGTCTGGCGCGGGGGTATCTGAACCGTCCTGACCTGACCGCATCGCGCTTCATTGCTGATCCGTTCGCCGCGGATGGCGGGCGTCTGTATCGCACGGGAGACCTGGCGCGTTATCGCGCCGATGGCGTGATCGAATACGTCGGTCGAATCGACCATCAGGTGAAGATCCGTGGCTTCCGTATCGAGTTGGGCGAAATCGAAGCGCAATTGCTCGAACAAGCCGCCGTGCGTCAGGCTGTGGTGCTGGCGCAACCGGGCCTTAGCGGTCAGCAACTGGTCGCCTGGCTGGTGCCGGACGACGTTACATTGCTTGAAGCCAGCCCTGCCGAACAGGCGCAGTGGCGCGACAAGGTGCGTGCTCAACTCAAGGAAAACCTGCCGGATCACATGATCCCGGCACACCTGTTGCTGCTGGCGCAACTGCCGCTGACCGGCAACGGCAAACTCAACCGCAGCGCACTGCCGTCTCCGGATGCGAGTCAGGCACAGCAAGCCTATCAGGCACCGCAAACCGAGCTGGAACAGCGCTTGGCGGCCATCTGGCAAGACGTACTGAAACTGCCGCAAGTCGGTTTGAACGACAACTTCTTTGAGCTGGGCGGCGACTCGATCATTTCGATTCAAGTGGTCAGCCGTGCACGTCAGGCAGGTATTCGCCTCAATCCCAAAGACCTGTTCCAGCACCAGACCGTGCAGCGTCTGGCGCTGGTCGCACAATTGGGCATTGAGGAATCGACGATCGATCAGCGAGCGGTGACCGGCGCAGCACAGCTATTGCCGATTCAGCAGCAGTTTTTCGAAGACCAGATTCCGGAACGTCACCACTGGAACCAGTCAGTGCTGCTCAAACCGCGTCAGACGCTGGACGCCGCCAAGGTCGAGCAGGTGCTGCGTGCGCTGGTGGGGCATCACGACGCCTTGCGCCTGAGCTTCGTTGCGCACGATGGCTTGTGGCAGGCCAAGCATCGCGCGGTTGAAGACCCGCCGCACAATCTGCTTTGGCAAGAAGACGTCCTCGATGCCGCGGCGCTGGAAGCGTTGGGCAACCGCGCCCAGCGCAGCCTCGATCTGCAAAACGGGCCATTGCTGCGTGCGGTGTTGGCGACGCTGGCCGATGGCTCTCAGCGTTTGCAATTGGTGATCCATCACTTGGTGGTGGACGGGGTGTCGTGGCGGATTCTGCTCGAAGATCTGCAAAATGCTTATCAGCAATTGCTCAACGATCAGCCCCTGAACCTGCCGTCGAAAACCAGCGCCTTCAAGGACTGGAGCGAGCACTTGCAGGGTTACGCCAACAGCCCGGCGTTGCAGGCCGAACTGGCTTATTGGCAGGCCTGCCTGAGCAATGTCGGCGCTGATCTGCCGTGCAAGCGCGCCGACGCCAGCGAGCAAAATCGACTGGCGCAGACCGTCCAGACTCGTTTGAGTCCTGAGCTGACCCGACAACTGCTGCAAGAAGCGCCGGCGGCTTATCGCACTCAGGTCAACGACCTGTTGCTGACGGCACTGGCCCGCGTCATTGGCCGCTGGAGCGGGCAGGCTTCGACGCTGATTCAGCTTGAAGGCCATGGTCGCGAAGAACTGTTTGACGGTGTCGACCTGACCCGCACCGTCGGCTGGTTCACCAGCCTGTTCCCGGTGCGCCTGACCCCTGCGGCACTGCCGGGCGATTCAATCAAACAGATCAAGGAACAACTGCGCTCGATCCCGAACAAGGGCATTGGCTTCGGCGCGTTGCGTCACCTCGGTGATGCCCAAGTGCAAGACAGCTTGCGCGCCTTGCCGACTCCACGGATTACCTTCAACTACCTGGGCCAGTTCGACGGCAGTTTCGAAAGCGACGACGGCGCGCTGTTCGTCCCGTCGCCGGATAACGCCGGCCTCGATCAGAGCCCGGACGCGCCGTTGGGCAACTGGCTGACCCTTAACGGTCAGGTGTATGGCGGCGAACTGAGCATCGGCTGGACCTTCAGTAGCGAACGTTTCGACAGCGCGGTGATTGAAGCGCTGGCCGAAGATTACGCTCAGGAACTTGCGGCGTTGACCGGGCATTGCCTGACGCCGGGGGTGGAAGGGCTGACACCGTCGGACTTCCCGCTGGCGCGGCTGACTCAGGCTCAGCTCGACGGCTTGCCGACTTCGCCACATCTGGTCGAGGACATCTATCCGTTGTCACCGATGCAGCAGGGCATGTTGTTCCACACCCTCTATGCGCAACAGTCCGGCGATTACATCAACCAGATGTGTGTTGCCGTGGATGGCTTGCAGGTCGAGCGATTCCGCGAGGCCTGGCAAGCGGCGATGGACAGCCATGAAGTGCTGCGCAGCGGTTTCGTCTGGGAGGGTGATCTGCCGTGTCCGCTGCAAGTGATCCACAAGGGACTGCAGGTGCCGTTCAGCGTGCTCGACTGGCGTGATCGCGGTGATTTGCCCCAGGCCCTGAGGGATCTGGAGCTTGCACAGCGCCAGCAGGGTTTTGACCTGCACGCGGCACCGTTGCTGCGTTTGGTGGTGGTGCGAGTGGCGGCCGAGCGTTATCAGCTGATTTACACCTCTCACCATATTTTGATGGATGGCTGGAGCAACTCGCAGTTGCTCGGCGAAGTCTTGCAGCGCTACCACGGTCAAGCGCCGGTGATGGGGGCCGGGCGTTATCGCGATTACATCGAATGGCTGGCGCGACAGGACGCGCAGGTCACCGAAAACTTCTGGAAAGGCCAGTTGGCCGACTTCGAGACACCGACCTATCTGGCCGATGCCGTGGCACGCAGCGCTGACGCCACGGTCGCAGGACAGGGCGAGCATTTGCTCACACTGGACAGCGATGTGACCGCCGAACTCAACCGCTTCGCCCGTGCGCAAAAAGTCACGGTCAACACCCTGGTGCAAGCCGCGTGGCTGTTGCTGTTGCAGCGCTACACCGGGCAAGACACCGTTGCGTTCGGTGCCACCGTATCGGGTCGTCCGGCGCAGTTGAGTGGCGTCGAAGGCCAGATCGGTCTGTTCATCAACACCTTGCCGATCATCGCCAGCCCACGAGCCGAGCAGCCGTTGCCGCAATGGTTGCAACAGGTGCAGGCGCAAAACCTGTTGCTGCGCGAGCAGGAACACACACCGCTGTTCGACATTCAACGCTGGGCCGGGCAGAGCGGGGAGGCGTTGTTCGACAACATTCTGGTGTTCGAGAACTACCCGATTGCCGAAGCCTTGCAGCAAGCCGCGTCGGACGACCTGCGCTTTGGCGATGTCGAGCGTCATGAGCAGACCAACTATGCGCTGACGTTGATGGTCAACCTGGATGAGCAGTTGACCGTGCACTTCAGCTATCAGCACGCAAGCTTCGCCGCCGACACGGTGGTCAAACTGTCGACGCAGTTGCAACAACTCCTGACCGATATGAGCGCCAGTGCTGATCGTTGCGTGGGTGAATGGAAGCTGCTGGATGCGGCGGGCGAACGACAAATGCTGCAGGACTGGAATCCGGTCGTGGCCGACTTCCCGAGCGAAGCCTGCCTGCATCAATTGATCGAGGCGCAAGCCGAGCGCGCCCCGCAGGCGATTGCCGTGACCTGTGCCGAGCAGACACTGAGCTACGGCGAACTCAACCGTCGCGCCAACCAATTGGCCCACAAGCTCATCGCCAGTGGCGTCGGCCCGGACGTGCGCATTGGCCTGGCGGTGGAGCGCAGCCTCGAAATGCTGGTCGGTCTACTGGCGATTCTCAAGGCCGGTGGCGCCTATGTGCCGCTCGATCCAAGCTATCCGCAGGATCGCCTTGCCTACATGATTGATGACAGCGGCATCGAATTGCTGCTGACGCAAAGTCATTTGCTGGATCGTCTACCGGTGCCGGATTGCGTACGCAGTCTGAAGCTCGATCAGGATCGCGACGGCCTTGAACGCTACAGCGACAGTAACCCGCAGGTGCGCATGAGCCCGGATAACCTGGCTTACGTGATTTACACCTCGGGCTCCACCGGTCAGCCGAAAGGCGCCTTGCTCGCCCATCACAACGTTCTGCGCCTGTTTAAGGCGACCGACGCCTGGTTCGATTTCGGCCCGCAGGATGTCTGGAGCCTGTTCCATTCCTACGCGTTCGACTTCTCGGTCTGGGAGATTTTCGGTGCGCTGCTGTACGGTGGCAAACTGGTGGTGGTGCCTTATGAGGTCAGCCGCTCGCCGGAAGATTTCCATGCGTTGCTGTGCCGCGAAGGGATTACGGTGCTCAACCAGACGCCGTCGGCGTTCAAACAACTGATGCAAGTGGCCTGCGCCCCGGAGCACGCGGCAGCGCAATCTTCCCTGCGTTACGTGGTGTTCGGTGGTGAGGCGCTGGAGGTCGAGAGCCTGCGTCCATGGTTCGAGCGTTTTGGCGACCAGGCCCCGCAACTGATCAACATGTACGGCATCACCGAAACCACCGTGCACGTGACGTATCGTCCCGTCTCGCTGGCCGATTTGCAGAGTGACGCCAGCAGCCCGATTGGCGAGCCGATCCCGGACTTGTCGTGGTACTTGCTTGATGGCGATCTGAACCCGGTCGTCAAGGGTTGCATCGGTGAGTTGTACGTTGGGCGCGCCGGTCTGGCGCGGGGTTATCTGAACCGTCCTGATCTGACCGCATTGCGCTTCATTCCTGATCCGTTCGCCGCGGATGGCGGGCGTCTGTATCGCACGGGAGATCTGGCGCGTTATCGCGCCGATGGCGTGATCGAATATGTCGGGCGAATCGACCATCAGGTGAAGATTCGCGGGTTCCGTATCGAGCTGGGTGAAATCGAAGCCCGTCTGTTGCAGATCGCAACCGTGAGCCAGGCACTGGTGCTGGCGCAACCGGGCATAAGCGGTCAGCAACTGGTTGCATGGCTGGTGCCACACGATGCTGCACTGATCCAGGCCAGCCCGGCCGAACAAGGCCTGTGGCGTGACCGCGTACGTGCCGAACTCAAGGAAAATCTGCCGGACTACATGGTCCCGGCGCACATCCTGTTACTTGCCAGCCTGCCATTGACGCCCAACGGCAAAATCGATCGCAAGGCCTTGCCTGGCGTCGACAGTGTTGTTGCTGCAGGCGATTTCGTTGCTCCGGTCGGTGCGCTGGAACAACAAATTGCAGCGATCTGGCAGGGCGTGCTGGCACTCGATCAGGTCAGTCGCGAGGACCACTTCTTCGAGCTGGGCGGGCACTCGCTGCTCGCCACGCAAGCGGTGTCGCGCCTGCGCAAACTGACCAGCGGGACGTTGGGGCTGCGTGACCTGTTCAATCATCCGCGCCTCAAGGATCTGGCAGCGTGGATGGCTCAGGAGCAAACGCCAACCGAGGACGGTTCGGTCAGTCAGTCCGTTCCGCTAAAGGCCTGGGGTAGCAAGTCGACGGCGCCGTTGTCGTTGGTGCAACGCCGCTTGTGGGTCGCTGAGCAGTTGTCCGGTGGCAGTTCCGCGTATGGCATGCCGCTGGCCTTGCGCTTGCGTGGCGAGCTGTCGGTTGAACGCTTCGTCAGCAGTTTCGCCGAAGTGGTGCGCCGCCATGAAGTGCTGCGCACGGCATATTCCCAGGACGATGAAGGTGATCCGATCGCATTGATTTGCGAGCAGGTAGAGGTCGACTTCCCGGTACTTGATTTGTCCGCGCTGTCGCGCAGTGCCCAGGAAGAACACGTCGCGCAAGCGGCGCTGGATAACGCACGCACACCGATCGATCTGCAACAGGCGCCGTTGTGGCGCGGGCGCATTCTGCATCTGTCGGCCACCGAGCATGTGTTGCTGTTCTCGATGCATCACATCATCTCCGACGGTTGGTCGATGGGCGTGCTGGTCAATGAGTTGGTGCAGATCTATGAGTTGAGCAAGGCGGGGGATGCCACGCCGTTGCCGGCGCTGGAAGTGCAGTATTCCGACTTCGCCTTGTGGCAACAGGAACTGGAGCGCAAAGGGATTCTTGGTCAGCAGGCGGCTTACTGGAAAGACGCGCTCGACGGTTACAGCGGGCAGCTCAACCTGCCACTGGACACGCCGCGCGGGGCAATTGCCTCATACGACGGTGACGCCGTGCAGTTCCATCTGCCGGGGGCTTTGAGCCAGGCTTTGCGCAGGCTCTCCACCGAGGCCGGCGTGACGTTGTACAGCACGCTGCTGGCGTCGTTCCAGGTGTTGCTGCACCGCTTCGGCAATGGCGCCGATGTGGTGGTCGGTGCCGACGTAGCCGGGCGCGAGCAACCGGAGCTGGAGCGGTTGATCGGGTTCTTCGTCAACGTGCTGCCGCTGCGTTCACGCTTCGACGCGGCGGCGACGTTTGCCACGTTCCTCACCCGCACCCAGGACAATCTGCTCGGCGCGCTGGAGCATCAGGACCTGCCGCTGGACATGATCATCGACACCTCGGGCGTGCCACGGCACAAGGGCATGAATCCGCTGGTGCAGGTGTTGTTCGTGATGAACAACCTGCCGGGCCGCACTCAGTCCATGGGTGGTTTGAGCGTCGAGCCGCTGGCGGCATTGCAGACCCATTCTAAATTCGACATGGCATTGTTCGTTGACGAAGAAGAAGGGCAATTGCTGGGCAATTGGCAATTCGCCACAACCTTGTTCGGACACGAGCGCATTCAGTACCTGGTGAAGGCCTGGATAGCTCTGTTGGAACAGATCGTCGCTGATCAGGACATTCAATTGGGAGCTATCAGCATGCCAGTCGACAACTTAGCCGTGGCCGCCAGGCCGGCTGCGCCCGGGCCCAAGGCCGATAAGCTCGGCAAGTTTCTCAAACGCGGCGCCGCGCCGGTGGCCAAGGTTCGCCCGGCGCCGGTCCGTGAGTCGCTGATCGCCGCGCCGCAGCCGTTTCCGCTGCTGATGGAGCCGAACGAGCCGCAACTGGACTTGATCGAGTGGATCAAGAACAACCGCCCGCTGATCGAAGAGAAGCTTGCTACTCACGCCGGCATTTTGTTCCGCGGTTTTGAGCTCGACGGCATTCAGGGTTTTGAGGCGTTCGCCGAAGCGATTCAACCGGGCCTGTACGGCCAGTACGGCGACCTGCCGAAGAAGGAGGGCGGCAAGAACACCTACCGCTCTACGCCGTACCCGGAACGCAAGATGATTCTGTTCCACAACGAGAGCTCCCATCAGGATCGCTGGCCGCGCAAGCAGATGTTTTATTGCGAGCAGGCCGCGCCGGTGGGCGGCGCGACGCCGGTGGTGGACTGCCGTCTGATGTACGAAAAAATGCCGGCGGACCTGCGTGACAAATTTGAGGCTAAGGGCCTGCTTTACGTGCGCACCTTCACCGACAACCTCGACGTGTCGTGGCAGCACTTCTTCAAGACCGAAGACCGTGCTGAAGTCGAGGCCCGTTGCCGGGCTGGCGGTATCGAGTGGCGCTGGCTCGACAACAACGAACTGCAAACCCGCACCCCGGGGCCGGCCGTGATCCGTCACCCGATCACCGGCGCCAAGTCGTTCTTCAATCAGGTGCAGTTGCACCACATCTACTGGCTGGAGCCGGATGTGCGTGAAGACCTGTTGTCGATGTTCGGCGCCGAACGCATGCCGCGTCACGTGTATTACGGCGACGGCACACCGATTGAAGACGAGGTCATGCAGCGCATCGGCGATTTGTACGAAGCGTGCGCCGTGCGTTTCGACTGGCAAAAAGGCGATGCGATTCTGCTCGACAACATGCTGGTGGCTCACGCTCGTGATCCGTTCGAGGGCCCGCGCAAAATTGTCGTGGCCATGGGCGACATGTATGACCACAGCATCCTGAAGCCCGGGCAAACCGTGCGCGGCGCATTGAACACCGAGGAAAGCGGAGCATGAACGAGGCCATGATGGACGCACAGGATCCGGGTTTCGCCCTGACGCCTGAGCAACAGGCGCTGCTGGAGCAGCTGTCGAACACGGCGACCTGTGGCGAGGCGTTGCGTTGGTTGAGCGTGATCATCGAGGGCGACCTCGATCCGCAGCGCTTGCAGGCCGCGTTCGATTCGCTGCTGGCGCAACAGCCGATGCTGCTGGCGCGGCTGGGTAAAGTCGCCGGTTTCCATGGCTTGCGCCAAGCTGCCTCGGGCGTCGGACGCTTTCCGTTGACGATTCGGGCGGGCGAGCAGCGTGCCGAGGAAATCCAGGCGCAGATCGGTGAGTCGATGGGCCGCGCGTTTGTCATTGGCGAATCGGCAAGCGTCGAGGCTGTGCTTTATCGGCTGGCGCCGCAGCAATGGCAGTTGTTGCTGGGTGTCGCGCGTTACAGCGCCGATGCGTTATCGCTGAATCTGCTGCTTGAGCAAGTACAGCATGCGTACACCGGCGACCAGACTGAGGAAGACGAGGCGCCGGGCGAGTTTGCGCAGTACCTGGAATGGCGCAGTGAAGTGGTGCTCGATGAAGACGCCGGCACTGCCCGTGCGTATTGGCAGCAACAGTTGCAAGGTGTGCAGGCGGACATCGCCACGCCATGGCTGGCCGCACGCAGCACAAGTGTTGAAAGGACCGCGGCCGACACGCACCTGTCGTTATCGCTGCAACCGACGCAGCTCCAAGCCCTAAAGGCCTTGGCCGAACAACTCGGTCAGCCCGTTGCCACGCTGCTGCAAGGCGCGTGGTGGCTGTTGCTGGGACGGTTGAGCGGACTTGAACAGGTATTGGTCGGTGTGCGCCATGACAGTCGCATCGACTATGAATACTTCGCGAATGCCGTGGGTGTGTTCGAGAAAACCTTGCCGCTGTCTGTGGCGTTGCCTGCCAGCGCCCGGTTCAGCGATTGGCTGGTAGAACTGGCAGCGCGTCTTGACGAACAGCGTACCTGGCAAGAGTACTGGACAGCGGAACTTGCACCCGACGCGGCGCGCCCGGCTTACGGGTTTTCCCTGGCTCAGGTTGGTCGGATCGACAGCCGCGGCGGTTTGCGCTGGTCGCCATCCGCAGCTGTACCTGTGCAGCCGGATGCATTCGAGTTGCTGTTACAGGTGCAGCTGAATGATGCGCAGCAACTGGTAGCGGTGGAGTTTCTGTACGCCAGCTCGCGTTATTCACCGGCGACGGCCAGCGTCGTTCTGGAACAGTTCGGCGAGTTGCTCGACTCGATCATTGCCGCACCGGACACCGCCTTGGCGCAGCTCAGCCTGCTCGGTCGCGCCGAAGAGCAGCGGTTGCTGGCAATCAATCCGTCGATGCAGACCTTGGCTGACAGCCGTTACCTGCCGCAGCGCATCGCTGATTGGGCGACCCATACACCCGATGCCGTTGCGTTGACTGACACGCGAGAGCAGTTGAGCTACGGTCAGTTGCAAGTTCGGGTCGACAACGTCGCGCAGGGCCTCAAGGCACTAGGGCTGGGTGAGGGTTCGATTGTCGCGCTGGCGTTTCCGCGCTCGGCGGATCTGGTGATTGCCATGTTGGCGAGCTGGCGCATCGGTGCGGCTTATCTGCCGCTGGACGTGCACTGGCCGCAGGCACGTCAGGCATTGATGCTGGAACAGGCCGGCGCTGCTCTGCTGCTGACCGATGCAACGCACCTGCCGGCCTGGCAGGATCAAGTGCACAAGGCGCTGACGCTGGCTGAAGTCGTTCAGTCGGCTGCACCGTTGTCGGCAATTGCCACCAACGGCAACGACATCGCGTATGTGCTGTTTACTTCAGGCTCCACGGGCATGCCAAAAGGCGTGGTGATCGAACACCGGCAACTGCTCAACTATACGGCTCAAGCCAGTCAGGCGCTGGGGCTGGATCAGTGCACTAACGTCGGTTTCAGTTCAACGGTGGCAGCGGATCTGGGCAACACGGCGTTGTTCGGTGCGTTGTTCAACGGTGCAACGCTGCATGTCGCCAGCGACGAGCAGATGCAGGACGGCGCGTTGTTCGCCGAGTATCTGCAACAACGGCAGATCGATTGCCTGAAGATCGTGCCGTCGCACCTCGCCGCGCTGCTTGACAGCGAGCGGTCGAGCCTGCCACGCACGCTGGTGCTGGGTGGCGAGCCGATTGCGCCGACGCTGATCGAACGCATTGCGCGCTTGCGCAACGACTGCCGCGTGTTCAACCACTACGGCCCGACCGAGGCCACGGTCGGCGTCATGATTCATCCGTTGGATCTTCATGGCACGGCAAGCGATAGTTCGGCGTTGACGCAAGTGCTGGGCAATAACCAGGTTTACGTGCTGGACGCTGAGTTGCGTCTGGCGCCGACGGGTGTGCTGGGCGAGTTGTATCTGGGCGGCGCGCAGCTGTGCCGTGGCTATTTGAATGTCGAGGCGGATGAGCAGACGTTTATCCAGAGCCCGTTTGATCCGGCACAACGTCTGTACCGCTCTGGCGACCTCGCGCGTTATCGCGCAGACGGCGCGATCCAGTTGCACGGTCGACGTGATCAGCAAGTCAAAGTGCGCGGTTTCCGCATTGAGCTGACGGAGATTGAAGCTGAGCTTCTGCGCCTGCCGCAGATTGCCGAAGCCTTGGTGCTGCCGGCCGCCTCGGCGGAGCAGGGATTGTTGGCCTTCGTCGTGGCGCAGCAGGGAATGTCGGCGGGCTTGCTGGACGCCGCGCGAGCAGAACTGGGTGCGCGTCTGCCGAGTGTGATGGTGCCGCAGCACCTGCAATTGATCGAGCGCTTCCCACGGTTGGCCAACGGCAAGATTGATCGCAAGTCGTTGCAGCAATTGGCGGGAGCGGCGGCAGATGACGAATATGCCGCACCGCGCGACGCACTGGAGCAATTGCTTGCAACCCGCATGGCGCAGTTGCTCGGGCTTGAACGCCTGGGCATCGACCGCGACTTTTTTGCCGCCGGTGGCCATTCGTTGCTGGTGATCAAACTGGTGGCCGGGATTCGCAAATTGTTGCAGTGCGAAGTTCATCCGGGGCTGGTTTTCGATCATCCGACCGTGGCGTCTTTGGCGTTGGCATTGCGGGCCTTGGAAAGCGCTCCGGGGCAGTTGGAGAAGATCGCCCAGGTGCGCTTGCGCATGGATGCGATGAGTCCCGAGGAAAAGACTCGTCTGGCCGAACAGGCTCGCCAGCTACAAGCCGCCAAGGCTTCGCAAACAAGCTGACACAGCAAGAAACAAAAGGCCGTCGCCCACAGCGACGGCCTTTTTTTTTAACTTTTCTCGTAAATGATAAATAAACTCATTCCGGTTTTTTGCAGGTGCTGCGTCTTACTTAGGTATGTGGGCAAATCAGGTCGGGCAGGGCAGCCCCAAACACCGGATTTGTTCAGCAGAAAGATTTCGTCGTTGTCCAGCCAGATGACCGCGCCCGGGGAGGGGCCGGTCGGCCATGTACTGAGATGTCGCCCCGTGGGCCGTTGACAGTGCGTGGCTCCCTTGTGCCGACAACGGCGGGCCCCTCGGCCCAATGGACTTCCACTTCTACCAATAATAGAGAGCACGATGTCAGCAATTCATGAGTTGAAACCTCTGTTCAAGGCACTCGTCATGTCCCGCGGCCTGCGTTCGCGTCGCGTATTGACCGGTCTGGGGCTGGTCTGCGTTATGCCACTCAGCGCCCAGGTGATGGCTGAAGACGTCAGCATCAACATTCCTGCTCAGTCGTTGCCGCAAGCGCTGCAAGCCTTCGGTCAGCAGACCAATCAACAAGTGATCTACAACGCTGACGACATGGCGGGCCTCAAGAGCCACGCGGTCAGCGGCAAGATGAGTCCGCAAGCGGCCGTCGCCGAACTGCTCAAGGGCACTGGCGTACGCTACAGCGTCGAGGGCAATACCCTGATGCTGGTGCGCAGCACTGCCACCGAAGGCCTGGAACTGGGCGCGACCACTATCAGCGCGCAACAGGTTGGCGCGACGACTGAAGGCAGCAACTCGTACACCTCCAACGCCGTGACGATCGGCAAGGGCACCCACACCCTCAAGGAAATTCCGCAGTCCATCACCGTGATGACCCGCAAGCAAATGGACGATCAGGACCTGGTCGACCTCAAGGATGCGCTCAACCAGACCACCGGCATCGTCGGCCTGCAAGGTGTCGGCAAGGGTTTGATCATTTCTTCCCGTGGTTTCCAGATCGATGACTGGCAGTACGACGGTGTGCCGATCCCGCGTAACACCTATTCGCTGGGCAACTGGGCTACCCAGGACCTGATCTTCTTTGATCGTCTGGAAATCCTGCGCGGTGCATCCGGGCTGTTGCAGGGCACCGGGAGCCCTGGCGGCGCGATCAACCTGGTACGCAAGCGCGGCCAGTCTGCTCCGACTGTGGCCATCACCGGCAAGGCCGGCTCATGGGATCACTATGGTCTGCAAGTTGACGCTGGCGGCCCGCTGAATCAGGCCGGCAACATTCGTGGTCGTATCGTTGCCGACGAAGATCAGAGCAATTCCTTCGTCGACAGCGAGTGGAGCAAGACCCACTCGCTGTATGGCTCGCTGGACTTCGATCTGAGTGATGACACCACTCTGGGCCTGGCGGTCAGCCGTACTGAAGGCGAATCGCGCCCAATGATCCGTGGCCTGCCACGTTACGCCGACGGTTCGATGCCGAACATCGGCCGTTCGACCTACGGCGGTGCCAAGTGGAACCACTCGCAGATCGATGTCACGACCCTCTACGCCGATCTCGAGCATCGTTTCAACGACGATTGGGCGTTCAAGGCCGGTGCTGTGCAAATGACCGAGACCAACACCTCGAAAAGCCAGCGCCTGCAAAGCTCCGGTGCCGGTCTCAAGCCTGATGGCAGCGGCCTGCAATATGCCGACTTCGTCACCGACTTCGATTCCACCAAGGTTGGTCTCGACATGAACCTGAACGGCAAGTTCGAAGCCTTGTCGATGCAGCAGGAAGTCATGCTGGGTGGCAACTACTCCCAACTGGAAACGGATGATCTGCTCGCCCGGACCTTCAACAACAGTGCCACCGACACGATCTTCAACATCAACAACAATCGCCCGGACATCAGCTACGACAGCTTGCTCAATACGCCGGGCGGGCGTGGGATCAAAAGCAAATACGATATCCGCCAGAAAGGTCTGTACGGTACCTGGCGTGTCAAACCGGTCGACGACCTGACCCTGGTGTTGGGCTCGCGTGTCAGCTGGTATGACTTCAGCTACAAGGCCAAGAACCAGGCTGCATTCACCGACACGTTTGTCGCCGATACGCCTAGCACTTCGAACGAAAGCGGTGAAGTCACCCCTTATGCCGGTATCGTTTACGACCTGAGTCGCGAGTGGGCGGTGTACGCCAGCTACACCGACGTGTTCCAGCCACAGACGAACCGTGATGCCGGTGGCTCGATACTCAAGCCGATCGTCGGCACCAACTATGAAATCGGCCTCAAGGGCGAGCTGATGGACGGTCGGGTCAACACCTCCCTGGCCCTGTTCCGGTATGACCAGGAAAACCGCGCCGTCGATGATATTTCCGGCGGTATGGAATGTGACGGCTGGTACTGCTCGACCGCTGCGGGCAAAGTGCGTAGCCAGGGCCTGGATGCCGAAATCAGTGGTGCGGTAACGGACAACCTGCAGCTGTTTGCCGGTTACACCTACAACACCACCAAGTACCTCGACGACCCGGACATGGAAGGTCGCACCTTCAGCACCTGGACGCCGAAACACATGCTGCGCGTGTGGGGCAACTACCAGTTCACCGGTGACTTGAACCGTCTCAGCACAGGTCTGGGTTTCACCACGCAGAACCACACCTTGGGTTACGAGGGCACTTATGAGGTGGCGGGTTACACCGTGTGGAACGCGCGTGTCGCCTACCAGCTGACGCCGGAGATCGGTCTGGCGGTCAACGCCAACAACCTGTTTGACAAGCAGTACATTACGTCGGCGTACAACCAGCTCAGCGGCAACAACAACTTCGGTGATCCACGTAACGTGATGTTCTCCGTGAAGTACACACCAGAGTTCTGATGCTCTGACGAGTCGCTGAAGCGAACCGGCCCACGCTCCTTGAAGGAGGGCGTGGGCCGGTTTTTTTATGCCTGGATTTCTTTCGCCAGGTCGACGGCAGCACACAATTGCAGGCATAAAAAAACGCAGAAACCAAAGCTTCTGCGTTTTTCGTTAACAGGCTCTGAACGATCAGTCGCGCGCCGTCCCCTCACAATCCAGGAGTACGGTTTCAAAGGAATCCAACAGTGTTTCGCCGTAAATCATGCTGCGATGCGGCAATGGCGAGTGGACCGAGCCTTGCAACTGCCCGCTGACGTTGTGTTGGCGCAATACCTGCTCCGAGTGCAGCACTTGCTCCAGAGTCTTGTGCGACAGCGACCACCAGCAACTGGCTCTGACGTTGAGCAGCGGCAGCGAAAACGCGTCGAAGCTTTTGACCAGTCGTTCGTGGATGTCGAACGCCTGGGCATTCATGATTTCCTGCTTGATGGCCTCCAGCGTCGTGATCATCGCGTGTTCGTCAGTGGCGGCTTGCTGGCTGGCCCATCGATAGAAAGCCTTGAGATCGGTCGTCGGGTTCTCGGCGATGTAGCGCGCCGCCGGCTCCTCCAGATGGGCGAACATCAGACTGAACATTTCCACGGCGACGGACAGTTCGTTTTCTGCACTGAAAAAATCGGGATTGTCTTCTTCCCGGGGTTTTCGTGGCAGATCCGCAGGGAAGATGCTTTCCGGCAGCGTGGTATCGACCAGGCCCAGGAACGTTACCTGTTTGCCTTGGCGCTCCAATTCGGCGGCCACGTCCATGGCGATCGCGCCGCCCAGTGACCAGCCCATCAGGCGGTAGGGTCCGTTGGGACACTTGTCGACAATCTGCTCGGTGTATTCGGCAATCATCTGCGGCCAGGTCTGGGTGCTGGCATCCTTGTCGGCAAAGCCTTTATGCATGATGCCGAAGGTGCGGGTGTGCTTGCTCAATCGCTTGGCCAGCGGCTGATAACAGAAGACGATACCGCCACTGGGGTGCATGCAGAACAGCGGGGGGGCCGATGAAGTCGTGCCGCTGAGCTCGACCACGCATTGCACCTGCTGTTGATGCTCCATGGCGATAAACCGGGCCAGCACTTCGACCGTGGGGTGCGCGAGCATTTGCTGCAGCGCCAGTTTGATCCCCAGTCGGGCGTTCAAGGCAGCGATGAACTGAATGGCCAGAATCGAATGCCCGCCCAGTTCAAAGAAGTTGTCGTCCAGACTTACCCGCTCGACGTGCAGCGCCTCCTGCCATAGCTCGGCCAGTGCTGTTTCGAGCGGAGTTTGCGGCGCACGAAACGTGGCGTGGGTCTGATGGATCTCGGGCAAGGGCAGCGCCTTGCGATCCAGTTTGCCGTTCGGGCTCAGTGGCAGGGCGTTCAGCACCATCAGGTGGCCAGGTACCATGTAGCTCGGCAATTGGCGTGTGAGTTCAGCCTTGAGGGGCTCGCGCAGTAGGCTTTGTTGCTGCTCGCTCGACGAGGCGACTACATAGGCGATCAATTGCGTGCCGGTCACCGCTTCGTGAGCGATCACCACGGCCTCACGCACGGCTGGCATTTGCAGCAGGCACGACTCGATTTCACCAAGCTCGATGCGGAAACCGCGAATTTTTACTTGATGGTCGAGGCGCCCGACGTACTCGATGACGCCGTCGGCGTTGTAGCGAGCCAGGTCGCCGGTGCGATAGAGGCGTCCGCCCTTGAGGCTGAACGGGTCCGGCATGAAGCGCTCGGCGGTCAGCTCTGGTCGATTGAAGTAACCACGCGCGAGCTGGTCACCGGCAATCATCAGTTCGCCCACGGTACCGACGGGTACGGGTTGGCCACCGGCATCGAGCAGATACACCGCGCGGCCGGCCAGCGGTCGGCCGATCGGGATGGTTTTGGGCAACGGCGCGCGACCGCTGACGTAGTCGGTGCAATCTTGCAGTGTCGAGTCGACTGTGGCTTCGGTCGGGCCGTAGACATTGAGCAGGCGCACGTGGCCAAGACCGGCCTGGCCCCAGGCAGCGACCGCCTCCGGTGGCATCGCTTCGCCGCCGACAACCATTTGGCGCAGTAATCCGTAATCACGCGGGCCGGCGGCAGCGAAATCCTTGGCCAGCATGTTCCAGTACGTCGTGGTCAGTTCACTGACGGTGATTTTTTTCTCCAGCAACTGCTGATACCAGGTCTCGCTGTCCCAGATAGCCTGCCCGCGCAGTACCACCGAAGCACCGCAGATCAGGGCCGGGTAAAGCTGATCGACAAATGCATCGAAATTGAAGGTGCCATATTGCAGCAGGCGGTCGGTCGGCGTCAGACCGTGGAATTCGAGGCCGATTTGTGCTTGACGGGTCAGTGCCGAGTGAGTGATCCCCACACCTTTCGGGCGACCGGTGGAGCCCGAGGTGAACATCACGTACGCCAGATTGTTGCCGACGGTGCGGCAGGGCGGATTGTCGGTATGACTGTCATCGAGAGGGTCGATGGCATCGACACATACAACGTTGACCGACGGTGTGGATGGCAGACGTTCAAGCAGCGAATGTTGCGTCAGCAAGACGCCCAGACCGCTGTCTTCAATCATCCAGGTCAGGCGTTCCTTTGGGTAGTCGGGGTCGAGCGGAACATAGACGCCTCCAGCCTTGAGCACGGCCAGCAGGCTGATGATCATGTGTGCCGAACGCTCTACGGCGATACCCACCCGGACTTCTGGGCCGACGGCACATTCGATCAGGGTTCTCGCCAGTTGGTTGGCCGATGCGTTGAGCTGCGCATAGCTCAGTTGCAGGTCGCCAACGATCAGCGCGAGCGCGTTGGGTGTTGCCCGTGCCTGATGCTCGAATAACTGGTGCACGGTTGCGTCGGGCAAGACCAAGGCGGGCGGGTTCCATTCCTTCAGTTGGACTCGACGTTCCTCAGGACTCAGCAGTGGCAGCTCGCTCAGGGCGCAGTCCGAATCCTCGGTGATGGCCTGCAACAGGTTTTGCCAGTGACCGGCAAGACGCTGGAGGGTCGCGGGGGTGAACAAGTCGCGACTGTATTCAAGGCTGGCGTCGATGCCGTCGAGCGAGTAACCGACGTCCAGCGACAGGTCGAATTTGGCCTGAGTTGTCCCCGCCTGCAGAAAGTCCAGCGCCAGGTCGCCCAGCATCAGCGGACCGTCGCCAGGCGCTTGCGTACGCCAGTTGAACAGCACCTGGAATAACGGATTGGCTTGTCTGTTCGACTGCAACTGCAGGGCGTCGAAGCTCAACTCCAACGGGTAGTCGGCATGATCCAGTGCGGCGAGAGTTTCGCGGCGCAGGCGCTGGAAAAAGTCCTTGCACGGCAGCTGCGGATCTATCCGTACGCGATAGACCTGAGCGCTGACGAAAAAGCCCACCAGCTCCTGGGTTTCGCTGCGATTGCGGCTCGCGTTCGGCACTCCGACCGTGAAGTCATGCTGGTTGCTGTAGCGGCTCAACAACAGCTGCCAGGCGCCGAGAGCCACCACAAACGGCGTCAGTCCAGACTGCTGGCAGAACCGGTTCAAGTTTCGCGTCAGCGCCGCAGACAGGCTGAAATCGTATTTGCCTGCCGGATGGGTGTTTTGTTCGTGGCGCGGGAAGTCGGTCGGCAGGTCCAGCGGCGGCAGGGTGTGTCCGAGGTAGTCGCGCCAATAGTCGGCGCTGACTGCGCACGCTGCACTGTTGAGGTATTCGCCACGCTGCCAGTTGGCGTAGTCGGCGTATTGAATGGCGGGTCGCCGCAACGGGGAAGGGTTGCCAGCCTCGACCTGTGCATACGCTTGCATCAAATCCTGCATCAAAATGGCATTGGACCAGGCATCGGAAGCGATGTGGTGCATGTTCATCAGCAGCAGGTGTTCATCATCGGCAATCTGTAGCAGCGTCGCCCGCATCAGCGGCGCCTGCGTCAGGTCGAAGGGCTTGCCGGCTTCGCTGCACATGCGCTGGGCAAGCTGTGCTTCGCGAACTTCGGCACTCAGGTTGCGCAGATCCTCGAAGGCAAGTTTCAGTGTCGCGAGCTGATCGACGACCTGCATCGCCACGCCGTCGATCTCGACAATCGCACTGCGAAGGACATCGTGGCGATCGATGACTTTGTTCAGCGCCGCTTCCAGATGCCGGGCTTGCAGCGTGCCTTTCAGGCGCACGGCACGCGGAAGATTGTACGCGGCGCTGTCGGGGTTCAGCTGTTGCACAAACCACAAGCGCTGCTGCGCGAACGAGAGTGGCGCCGGGGCCAGGTGGGGGCGGGCGGGGATGCCTTGGAGTTGCACGCCGGCATCGGCCATCAACAGCGCCAGCACCTCATCATCGAGTAAGTCGTTCATCGGTCTCTCGTGGTTGGCAGCGCCGTGGTCGCTGACGGCGTTGCCGGCAGCCGGGTTCACGGCGATAAACATTCAGGTTCAAGGCCGACAGCACGGACGTGCCGTCGGCAGACATGACGCAATCGCTCAGGCGGTTTCGAGGGGCTTTTTATGGGTGACGACCCGGCCACCTTCCATTCGCACCAGTTGATCGGCGACGTCGAAATAGCGGTCGTCATGGGAGATCACGATGATGGTCTTGCCCATCTGTTTCAGCTCCGGCAGCAGTTCGGTATAGAAAATCCGCCGGAAGGCCGGGTCCTGGTCGGCAGCCCACTCGTCGAACACCAGCACCGGACGCTCCTCCAGCCAGGCGTTGATCAAGGCCAGGCGCTTGCGCTGGCCGGTGGACAGATCGGTGGTGCTGAAGACGCCGTTCTCAATGCTCACCTTGTGTGCTATTTCCAGGCGCTCCAGATAACGGCTGGCGTCGGCGGGTACCTGTTGATCGCCCTGTACCAGTTCGTCGAACAGGTAGTAGTCGGCAAAAATGGTCGTGAACAGTTGGCGGTAGTCATCACGGGCGCGGGCATCAACCACCTGGCCGTTGAGCAATACTTCGCCGCGTTGTGGCGCGTACAAACCCAGCAGCAGTTTGATCAGTGTGGTTTTACCGCCGCCGTTTTCGCCGACGATAAACACGATGTCACCCTGAGCGATGTTTAGATTGACCGGGCCCAACTCGAAGGCAGCACTGCCTTTGACGGCTGGAAATGCGTAATGCACGTTGTGCATTTGCAGGTGCTGGACGGGGGCTTTACTTGCCGGCGCCGATTCGCTCAGCAGCAGGTGAGGTTCCGGCGAGGAAAACTGTTCGGCCAGATCATTGATGCGTTTGAAGGCGATGTTCGCGCGGCTGATCACCGGCAACGTGGTGATCAGGTATTCCAGCGGGCCCTTCATGTACAGCAAAACCAGTACAAAACCGCTGAGCACGGCTTTGTCAGTGCCAAGCCACAATGACTGGAGTGCCAGTACGAGGCCGATGACGACGAAGAACAGCATCGAACCGAACGTTTTCGCCATGACGAAAATGTTGACCGAGCGGATGTGGGTTTTGCAGATGAAATCAGCGGTGCCTTCGATGCGCTGGCTGAACATGCGCTGGCGGCGAGGCCGGTGAATACGCAATTCCTTGGCGCCGGCGGCAATGGCGCTGTAGTGCTTTTGCAATTCATCTTCGGCTTCACGAGCCGTTTCGAAACCTTTGATGCCTTTGTTGCGGGCGACGTATTGCACCGCAATGCCAATCACCAGGGCTACCAGCAACAGGATAAACATCGGCAACGACAGAAACGCCAGATACCCCAGGCAACCGAGGGTCACGGTAAAGGCGATGGCCAGCGGCGCGAAGGAAAAGGCAAAGTCACTGACCGTGTCGACGTCGTGGGTCAGCACCGGAATCAAGCGGTGGCTGCGGAACCGTTCAATCTGTTCGATGGGTGCCAGCAGAACCTTTTCCCCCAGGGATTTACGCAACCCGGCAATGATGTGCTGGCCGACATGGTTGGTGCCGATGTCCGACAGAATCGAGGTCAACAGGGCAAACGCGCAGAGCCCGGCAAACGTCGCCAGCACCGTGGGCGATGGACTGCCTGAGCCGTTCAGGGCTTTGTTGATGGTCGCCAGCAGGGCGGTGACGCTGACGCCACCGAGCATGCCGAGCAGGATCGACAGCGCCACGACGACCCGGTAAGGCTTGAGCAGGCCGAGGACTTCACTGATGGCTCCGCGCGATTTTGTGGTCATGGAGGTTTCCGCTTTTAGTGCCGGTCAAGGCATTGGTTCAAAGGTTGGGCTGGTTAAAAGACGAAACCCGCGAGCAGCGATTTAGCCGCCCGCGGGTTTATCGAGGACTCAGGCGACGAGTGAGCGGCCGGCGCGGCGGTAGCGCTCGGCGTTAGAGGTCGCGCGCCACGCGAAAGCCGATCCAGTCGCCGCGCTCTTCGGGAGCCAGCGCATTGCGGTTGCCGGAGCGGGAGAACACTGGCGCTTCACCCCAGTCGTTGCCGCGAATACGCTTGAACTGGCACTTGCCGGTTTGCCACGCGCTGCCGTCGCTCGGCGCGCCTTCGTAGTTTTCGTTGTAGCAATCGGCGGTCCATTCGTAGACGTTGCCGTGCATGTCGTACACACCAAAGGCGTTGGCTGCGAAGCTGCCGGCCGGCGCGGTGAAGTTGTAGCCGTCGGCCGCACCGTAGGTGTTGGCGTGCTTGGCGATGCTGTATTCCTTGCCCTCATCGAACGGAAAAGGGAAGGGGCCGCTGGTGCCGCCACGGGCGGCGTATTCGCGCAGAGACTCGCTGACCAGTCGGTACTGCTTGCCGGTTTTCTTCGACAGCCAGGCCACGTAGGCGTTGGCCTCGGCGAAGTTCATGCACACCGCCGGATGCTTGTCGGTGTACTGCTTGCGCGGGTCGCTGCCGGCATAGTCCGGGATCCCGGCCTTGCACGCGCGTCCCGGGCGGGGATCGCCATCCGGCATGACGTAACCGGTGTCCTTGAGGTAGGCGAACCACTCGCCCTTGAGGACCTGGAAGCGGCTGATCGCCAGAGGCTTGGCGAATGTCACCGGGTGCATCGGGCCTTCGTCCGGTTCGCGACCGACTTCGTCTTCAGGGGTGCCCATGGTGAACGTGCCGGTAGGCAGCACGACCATTTCCGGGCAGTCCTTGCAGTCCTTGAACACCTTGCCCGGTGCGGGAGCGGTGGCGGCCTGGGCAGCGGTCGGCAACAGGCAGGCGGCGAGGGCGGTCAGCATCAGCGCCGACAGGCTCTTCACGGCAAAACGAGGCAATTCACTGTTCATTTCGAGTCTCGTCAAAAGAAAAAAAGTTCGGGCTCATAACGCCTTATCCAGAATCGCAAGCAGGCGGTCGATTTGCGCTTCGTCGTTGAGCAGCCCCGGCGCGGTACGGATTACCGGCCCGACATCCCGCTCTACGGCATCGGCTACCACTTTGTTGGTCATCAGATACGCCGCGATCTTGTCGCTGTCCTTGCCCTTGACCCGGAAGAAGGTGAACCCTGCGGACAGCTCGGGGCTCAATGGCGTAACCAGTTCGATTTGCGGGCGCTGTTGCAGGTGTTTTTTCAGGTAGCTGTTGAGTGCGTGAATGCGCGCCTCGACTTCGGCCTTGCCCAGCTGCAGGTGCAATTTGAAGGCTTCATCCAGCGCCCACCGATGCTCGAACGCGTGATAGCCGCCGGGCGTCATCGTGGTGGCAAACGTTGTCGCTTCAGAGAACGTCGGAATGATCGGCGTGACGTATCGGACGTCTTCGAAGCGGCTGCAAATGATCCCGGTGCCACGCGGACCGAACATCCATTTGTGGGTGCCGGCGACGAAAAAATCGCAGTTCATCTGCGCAAAGCTCAGGTTGTCCACGCCAAATCCGTGAACGCCATCTACCACGTAGATGATCCGGTCGGCATCGCTACGTCCGCGGTTGTGCTTGTCGACGAGGGCGCCGATGTCACCGATCGGCAGCTTCACGCCGCTGCCCGAATGCACCCAGCACATACCCAATACGCGGGTTTCGGGGCGAATGGCGCTGTCGATGGCGGCGAGGATTTCGGTTTTTGTCGCGGTTTGCGGGTCCTTGAACAGACGGATCTTGCGCACCTGGGTGCCATCACGTTCCTTGCGCAGAGCGAGGATGGTGTGAACGGCATAGTGTTCGTGGGCGGTCGTGAGGATTTCCTGATCAGGGCGCACATGCACGCCGCCATAAATCGTCGCCAGACCTTCGGTGGTGCTGCCGGTCAGGGCGATCTGTCTGGCATTGGCTTGCAGGTATTGACCCGCCCAGACCCGCACGTTTTCTTCGCGCTCCTCGATCACGCCCAGGTCCCAATCCATGGCCAGACCGGGATTCTTGTCGAGGGCGGCGCGATGCCGCTCGATCGCTTCTCGCACAGGTCTGGGGTGCGAGGTGATCAGGAAGTTGGAGAAGTGCAGGTAGTCCGGGTCCTGATCGAACAGTTGCCGCAATTGCGTCCACTTATTGCGCGGCAGTGGCGCAGCGGGCGAAACACTGGCGATGCTCGGCAGACTCGCCCCCAATGGCAACGCGGCAGCAAGAATCCCCGCCTGCTTCAGAAAGTCACGACGATTGCTCATGGCTTGGCGGCTCCCTGCGCTGTGGCCAGCGCCGGTTTGGCGGATTTTTCTACCTGATCCCAGACGCGCAGGAAGTTGCCGCCCCAGAGCTTGGCGATGTCGGCTTCGGTGTAGCCACGCGACAGCAGTTCGGCGGTGACGTTGCGAATCTCACCGACGTTTTCCCAGCCTTTGACGCCGCCGCCTTCGTTGAAGTCCGAGCTGATGCCGACGTGGTCGATGCCGATCTTTCTGACCGTGTAATCGATGGCATCGCCGAGGTCTTTGAGGCTGGCTTTTGGCTCGCCCTCGAGGATTGCGTAGAGCTGACCGGCGTACTCGCCGAACTTCCGTTCCGACCACGCCGAGATGATCGGATCGCCGGGCATCAAAGCCATGGCCAGGTTCGGCAATGGCGGCAGGTCGTAGCGTTTGCGTAACTCGTTGAGTTTGTCCTGGGTCTCTTGGGTGAGCGGTCGCAGGTATTGCGAGAAGCCGACGACCTGCACCACGCCACCGCTGTTCTTGATCAGCTGCATTTCCTTGTCGCTGAGATTGCGCGGGATATCCACCATCGCCCGAGGTGCCGAGTGCGAAGCCACCAGCGGCGTACGGCTCAGCTGCGCCACTTGCTCCAGGGCCTTGGTCGACATCTGCGACACGTCGATGATCACGCCCAGGTCGTTCAGGCGTTTCACCGCTTGTTTGCCCAGATCGGAAAGGCCATCGAGGGCGTCCGGTGAATCATTGAAAAACGGCAGCGGGCGCGACGAGTCAGCCCAGTCGTTGTTGCCGATGTAGCTGAAGCCGAACATGCGCATGCCACGCGCCGTCCACATATCCAGCAGGTTCAAGTCATGGCCCAGTGGATAGGCGTTGAGCATGCTGATGAAGATCGCGAACTTGCCTTCGCCGTGCAGACGGCGGAAATCGGCCGGGGTATAGGCAATGCCAACCTGATTGGGGAAGTCGCGGACCATGCCGGAAATGATTTTGTAGCGCACTTCCTGCTGGTTGCGCGCCTCGTCGACAAAGCCTGCGGTTGGTCTGTGCGGGGCGTTGGCGCCGTTCCAGATTTCCGGCCAGCCAAAGATCGTCAGTGCCGCGCCCGACAGGCGTCCGCGGTTAGCCTTGACCAGGTCGAACTGCTCGCTGCCGTCCTTGTCGACTTCATTGCCGGTGGTGCCGAAGTTCTGGGTGATGGTGATGTGGCTGTCGAACGAGAGCATGTGTTCGTGCAGTTCTTCGGCTTGCTGCATGACTTTGCGTGGATAGCCGGGATTGTCCTTGAACCAGATATCCCAGACCGCGAATCCGGCCCCGGCGCTGATTGCCAGAGCCAGCGGCAGGCCAATGTAAAAAGCCTTTTTCGAACGTGGTTTTGTCATTGCCATCTCAGTCAGGTTCGCCGTCGAGGTGCAGGCACAGAGGCCTTTGCTATCTGGGAAGAACGAGTGGACGACGGCGAAATTTAGCCCCGCCAACCTGTGCTGAGGTGATCCGTGTTGTCGGGCTTAAATTTGCCGGGGCAGTAAACGTTCTAGCTTGGATAAAGCCTGCTTCAGGGCTGACACAGGTAGGGCAATGAGGATTTCTCGACGATGGTTCATGGCAGGCCTGGCGCTGACCGGCGCTGCCGTGCCTGCAGCTTATTTCGGGCATCGCGAATGGACGAAGCCTGACCCGACAATCCCTCCCGGTGAGGCGTCGTTCGACGTCGCCGACGTGGCCGGGCAACGCCTGGCGAACGCACTGCGCGGGGTCTGGAAGATCCGTTTCACGGGGCGTGACGCGGGCCTCGATGGGTTGCCAGCTCAGGGCCTGGAAGTGTTTATCGACATCGGTCAGAAAGGTCGAGGTGTGTGCGGCTTTCTCGACACGCCGCAGCGTCTGCGCTCTTCCGAAACACCGCGTTACCGAATACTCGGCGATCTGGCCGGGGCCGAGTCTTCGAAACTTAGCTGGCGGTTGCTCGGCACTGGCGGCAGCGTCGACTACGAACTGAATATGGTCCTCGACGAAGTCTGGTCCGATTTCGGTAATGCCGGCAGCGGCACGCTCAGTGGCAGCGTGCAGCGTCTTGATCGCGCGTTGGCATTGCCGGCGCAGGATCACCGTTTCATAGCGGTCAAGTGTCTGTTCCCGGAAGCGCGTCAACGCACGCCGCTGAATCCGCCATTGCTGGCCTGGCTGGTGTCGCCCGAACATCGACTGTTCCATCAGGTATGGCACGCCTCGCGCGACAAGTGGCACACCCTGTCCGAAGACAAGCGCAACGCATTGCGCGGTCTCGGCTGGCAGCCCGGCCCGCGTGATCAGGAGCGCGACGCTCGTGGCCCACGCAAGGATCGCAACGGTTCGGGCGTCGATTTCTTCTTCATGCATCGGCACATGCTCGGTACGGCGCGCTCCCTGCAGGATCTGCCGTCGTGGGAATTCTTCCCGCTGCCGCAGCCAGAGCTGGTACGCGATCGTCAGGGCTTTGCCCGATATTTCGACAACCATGACGGCACGGCGCTGCCGCCGACATGGCTCGCCGAGGGCGACGACGAATTCAGTCAATGGGTCAGCGATATCAAGACCGCCGAAACCTATCAGAGCAACTTCGAAGTCTGGGAGTCGCAGTACCGCGACCCGCAGTACCTGTCGAAGCTTACCCTCGGCCAGTTCGGTTCCGAAGTGGAGCTGGGCCTGCATGACTGGCTGCACATGCGCTGGGCCTCGGTGCCGCGCGATCCATCCAATGGTCAGCCAGTGCCGCTGGCCCGTGATCTTGATGATTTCGCCCCACGCTGGTTCGCGCCGGAGAACGACTTCCTCGGTGACCCGTTTTCATCGCATGTGAGCCCGGTGTTCTGGGCTTTCCACGGCTGGATCGACGACCGCGTGGAAGACTGGTTCCGTGCCCACGAACGGTTTCATCCGGGGCAAGTGACTCGTCTTGAAGTCAACGGCGTAAAGTGGTTTGCCCCGGGCCGCTGGGTCGAGGTTACTGATCCGTGGCTGGGGCCGACCACGCACGGTTGCAGCACTGTCCCCGGCTTGCAGGTTGGCAAATCCGTGGAGATGGACCCGGAAACCATGAAGCTGGCGCTGCGCATCGTGTTCGGCGCAGATGAGAAGAAGCTCGAAGGCTTGTTCCGGCGAGTGCCGAAGCGACCTTGGTACGCGCGTAATCTGAAAGCCAAGACCAACCCGGCTTGGGATCGCGTTATCGCTAATTCGCGAGCAGGCTCGCTCCCCCATTCGACCGCGGTCCTTCAACAGGAATGAGATCCAGTGTGGGAGCGAGCCTGCTCGCGAAAGCGGTCTGACAGCTGATCCGGTTACATCGTCTGCCAACCACCCCCGAGTGCCTTGTACAACGCAATGCTTGCCTGCATCCGCGACAATCGCAGCTGCACGTTCTGATCCTGCGCTGCATATAACGTGCGCTGCGTTTCCAGTACGGTCAGCAAGTCCTCGGCGCCGGCCTGATAGCGGCTCTGCGCGATGTTGAACGCGGTCTGCGCCTGACTAAGTTCTTCGCTCTGCCACTGACGCTGGTCATCGAGGCCGCGGATGCTGTTCAGCGCTTTTTCCACATCGGCAAAGCCATTGATGATTGCGCCGCGATAGGTTTGCAGCAGTTCTTCCTGGCGAGCCGTGGCCTTGTCGCGCTCGGCGCCGAGCCGACCATTGTTGAAAATCGGTGCGACCAGCCCGGCGGTGAGGTTGTAGAACGGGCTGCGCCACAGATCATCAGCCTGATTGGCGCCGGTGCCGAGGCTGGCGGTCAAGGTGAGTTTGGGCAGCATGGCCGCGCGCGCTACGGTGACATCTGCCTGGGCTGCCGCCAGTTGTGCTTCGGCGCGTGCGATGTCCGGGCGGCGGGTCAGCAACTCGCTGGGAAGGCCGGCGGATATCGGCGGCCATTGCAGCTGATCGAAGGATTCCAGGCTGAGCGGCACGTCTTGCACCGGTCGGCCGAGCAGCGCGGCCAGACTGATCTGTGCCTCCCCGGCCTGTTGCTGGACGGCTGGCAACTGGCGCTGCTGAGCGGCCACCAGGCTTTTTTGCTGAGCGAGCTCAAGCGCGGTGGCGGAGCCTGCGTTGTAGCGGGTTTGCACTAACTGCAGGACGCTTTGCGCATTGGCCAGATTGAGTTCGGCGATGCGGCTCTGCTCCTGCAAGGACAGGAGCTGCGCATAGCTGTTGGCGACGCCACTGAGCAACGTCAGCTCGACGGTGGCGCGGTCGAACTCGCTGGCTTGCAGGCTGAATTGCGCACTGTCGCGCGAGGCGCGCTTGCCGCCCCAGAAGTCGATTTCGTAACTGGCACTCAGGCCGACATCGAAGTAGTCCACCGCCTTGTTGGTGCTGTCGGCATCGAGTTGACGGTAGCCACTGCCGCGTAGCAGTTTCTGCCGATTGGCGTTGCCGGTGCCCTGTATTTCCGGCAGTTGCGATCCACCGGCGATCACCGTCCCGGCACGCGCCTGACGCACGCGCGCAATGGCCGCGGCGAGATCGTAACTGCCGACCTGGGCCTGTTCGATCAGTTGGTTGAGTTGCGGGCTGGCGAATTGTGTCCACCAACGCAAGTCATTGCGCTCGGCGTTGGCGCTGTGAGGTGACTGCCAGGCGGCGGGCGGCGCTATGCCGCTGTCCGGGCGTTGGACGGGACTGGCGCAGGCACTGAGGATCAGGCATACGGTCAACAGGCTGAGGCGCGGTTTCATAGATCGATCATTCACTGGTAAGGGCCGTGACCGGGTCGAGCCGGGCAGCTTTGCGGGCCGGCATGAAGCCGAAGACAACACCGGTTACCAAGGCGCAGCCAAAAGCGCCCAACACGGCCATCAAAGAAAAGGCGACGGCGACTTCGCTGAGAATCAGCACACCACCGACCATCAGCGCCAGCGCGATCCCGGCGATGCCGCCGACCACCGAGAGCATCACCGCTTCAGTGAGGAACTGGCGCAGGATGTCGCGCTGGCGGGCGCCGGTAGCCATGCGGATACCGATCTCGCGAGTGCGCTCACGCACGGTCATGAGCATGATGTTCATCACGCCAATGCCACCGACCAGCAGCGAGATGGCAGCAATCGAACCGAGCATCAGCGACAGGGTATTTTGCGTGCGGGCTTCGGCCTGGATCATTGCGGCATTGTTGGTCAGTTCGAAATCCTTTTTGCCGTTATGCAGGCGCAACATCAATTGTTCGATGGCCAGTTCGGTGTCCTTGACCTTGCGCGCGTCCGCGGCGGCGATGGCCACATACTCGGGGTCGCGTGTGCCGAACAGGCGCACGCTGGCGGCGGAGTAGGGCACGGCGATGCGGTTGTCGCTGTCCGAGTCGCCGGAGCTGGCGCCTTTTTCCGCGAGCACGCCAACCACCTGGAAAGGCACGTTCTCGATCAGGATGTATTGGCCGATCGGGTTGGCCACATCCTTGAGCAGTTTGGTGCGCACCTTGTGGCCGATCACCGCGACGGCTGCCGCGTTCTGCTCATCGGCCTCGGTGAAGTAACTGCCCTGAACCACCGGCCAGTTGAAAATCGCCGGGAAATTGGTGTCGTTGCCGCCGACATAACTCAAGTGATCGGCATTGCCGAAACGCACACCGGCCTCGGAGCCGTTGACCGGCATGATCCGCTGTACCTGCGGCAGGCTCGCCAGCGCATGGACATCGTCGAGGGTGACGACTCCCGGCGGCGTCCGCGGATTGGGTGCCGAGCCACTGAGATAAATGATGTTCGAGCCGAACGCGCCCATTTGCGCCATGACCTGACGCTTGCTGCCTTCGCCCACTGCGAGCATCACCACCACCGACGCCACGCCAATGATGATCCCCAGCAAGGTCAACGCCGTGCGGAAGCGATTGATCCACATCACCCGCCACGCGGCGTGCAGTGCATCGATCAGTTCGCCTTTCCAGGCACCGGTGGCTTCAGCCCCTTCGCTCAGCCGCTTGCGCAGATCGACTGCTTGCAAGGCGCCGGGATTGGCGCTGGTTTGCGCTTCGGGATTGTCCTTGGCGCTGTCGTTGATGATCAGACCGTCGCTGATTTCGATGATGCGTTTGGCGCGGGCCGCGACTTCGCGGTCGTGGGTGATGAGGATCACCACGTGTCCCTGGCTCGCCAGCTCGTCGAGCAGCGCCATGACTTCCTTGCCGCTGTGACTGTCGAGGGCGCCAGTCGGTTCGTCGGCCAGAATGATGTGGCCGCCGTTCATCAGGGCGCGGGCGATCGATACCCGTTGTTGCTGACCGCCGGAGAGTTGATGCGGACGGTTGCCGGTGCGAGAGGCCAGGCCTAGACGTTCAAGCAGGGCGGCGGCACGTGCGTGGCGTTCGGCGGCGGGAATACCGGCGTAGATGGCCGGCATTTCGACGTTTTCCTGGGCCGAGCCGGACGGAATCAGGTGATAACCCTGAAACACGAAACCAAAGGCTTCGCGGCGAAGCCAGGCCAGCTCATCGCTGTCCAGGCCGGCAACGTTTTCCCCGGCAAAGCGGTATTCGCCGGCAGTGGGGCGGTCGAGACAGCCGAGGATGTTCATCAGCGTCGACTTGCCCGAGCCCGACGCGCCGACAATGGCCACAAATTCACCGGCATGGATCGACAGGTCGATACCGCGCAGTACGTGGACCTCAGGGGCGTCGCCACCACCGTAGGATTTGCGGATGTCCTGCAGGTCGATCAGGGGCGTTTGCATTCAACCTCCGCTGCCGTCAGCCGGGCCGATCAGCAAGTGGTCGCCTTCGTTGAGGCCATCGAGGATCTGCACTTTCAAGCGGTCGCTGATACCGGTCTGTACCTCGCGGGATTGAATTTCGCCATTGGCGGCGATCACCCGTGCGGTCTGGCGGTCAGCTTGGGCGCTGCCTTGCAGGGCGGCGACCGGCGCGGTGAGCACGTCTTTCGCCTGGTTAGCTACGAAGAACACTTGGGTGGTCATTTCGGCCATCAAGGCGTTATCGGCGTTATCAACGTCGAGCAACACGGTGTACAGCACCACTCGGGCGCTGCCGCTTTTGCTCGAACTGGACGGGCTGCCGCCGCCCTGACTGGTCTGATCGAGCGGTTTGGGGGGGACCGGCAGGATTTGCCGCACGGTACTGTTCCAGCGCCGGTTACCGCCGCTTAGGGTGGTGAAGTACGCGGACATGCCGGGTTTGACGTGGCCGATATCCGCCTCGGATACCTCGGCCCAGACTGTCATCGGCGAGAGTTTGGCGATGCGCAGGATCAAGGGTGTTTGTTGCTGGGCGTTGAGGGTCTGGCCTTCGCGGGCGTCGAGGGCAACCACGGTGCCTGCCATCGGCGCATAAATGCGCGTGTAGCCGAGTTCGGCCTGATCGCTGCGCAGACTGGCTTCAGCCTGGCGGATCTGCGCGCGGAACATGTCGATGCGCGCCTGCGTCGCCTTGAGCTCGGCGCGGGCGGTCTGCACGTCTTCTTCACGGGTGGCGCCGCCCGCGGCCAGATTTTGCTGGCGCTGGTATTTCTGCCGCGCCAGTTCATGTTGGGCCTGTTGTTCCTGCAGCTGCGCCTTGAGGTTTTCGATGGAAAATTGGCTGGCGTCGAGTTTGGCCTTTTGCGTGGCGGGGTCGATTTCCACCAGCAACTGACCCTCCTTGACTACGTCGCCAACTTCGACATGGATTTTGCGGATCTGCCCGGACGCCTGTGCGCCGACGTCTACGTAGCGCCGTGGCTGGAGGGTTCCCAGCGCGGTGACGCTGCTTTCAATGTCGCCGCGGCTCACTTGCACGGTGGCGAACTTGTCCCGGCTGGGCGGCAAAATCTGCCAGGCAGCAACGGCGACAACGGGAATCAGACAAAGGCCTGCGAGCAGGGCGCGTCGGGCGGGGCGGGGACGTTTCATGCAGGGTTCCGGCCAGTGGAAATCGACCCGTCACTCAGTCGGCACCGCACGCGGGTCACGACCGAACGCTGGCGCAGAACGCGACAGACACGGGGAGCTGTCCTTTAAACGAGGAAAGGGGCGGTAAATTTAAGCGCTGAAAAATGCGCTAACAGGTATAGCCCCTAACAATTTGTCGGGCAAATCGAAACAAGTCTTTAAATCTATATGAGAATTACTATAAATTACGCATCTGAAATTGCCACCATCCTGCCACTGTCGTTTTGACCGTAGCGGAGCTGGCTCAAGGATCGAAACCGCATCGCTGCGGCCGGGAGTCATGTTGGAAAACTACTATCGCGAGCTGGTGTGTTTCCTGAACGCCAAGCTGGGCAACCGTCAGGTGGCCGAGGATGTGGTGCATGACGCTTATCTGCGGGTGCTGGAACGCTCCAGTGAAACGCCGATCGAGCAACCTCGGGCGTTTCTTTATCGCACCGCGCTGAATCTGGTGATCGACGATCATCGGCGCAATGCCTTGCGTCAGGTCGAGCCGCTGGAAGTGCTCGACCATGAAGAGCGCTATTTCACCCCGTCCCCCCACGGCACGCTCGATCATGGTCAACGCCTGGAGATGCTCCAGCGGGCGCTGGCGGAATTACCACCGCTGTGTCGTGACAGTTTTCTGCTGCGCAAGATCGAAGGACTGTCCCACAACGAAATTGCCGAGAGCCTCGGTATTTCCAAAGCGCTGGTGGAAAAACACATCGTCAATGCCATGAAACATTGCCGCCTGCGGATCAAACAATGGGATATCCATTGATCTTTCCTCGCTAAATTTTTTTTCACCGTCCTCGTTCCTACTCAACAGACGATCTGCTGTCCTGCTTCGGGCCGGTCAGGTCACCCAGGCTTTAGCCCCACGGTAGAGGGGTTCATCCAGAGGACACTGGAAATGACACAGGCAATTGCATCGCCCATCGTTCACGATCTGATCGGCGTCGGTTTCGGCCCTTCGAACCTGGCGTTGGCCATCGCGCTGCAAGAGCGCGGGCCGATCCAGGGTGAACTGGATGTGCTGTTCCTCGACAAACAGGCCAACTACAGCTGGCACGGCAACACCCTGTCGACCCAGAGCGAGTTGCAGATTTCCTTCCTCAAGGATCTGGTGACCCTGCGCAATCCGACCAGCCCGTACTCGTTCGTCAATTACCTCAAGTACCACGGTCGCCTGGTGGATTTCATCAACCTGGGCACCTTCTATCCGTGCCGCATGGAGTACAACGATTACCTGCGCTGGGTCGCCGGGCAGTTCACCGAGCAGAGCCGTTATGGCGAAGAAGTGCTGACCATCGAGCCGGTGCTGCATAACCACCAGGTTGAAGCGCTGCGCGTTATTTCTCGCGACAGCCAGGGGCAACAACATGTGCGGACTACCCGTTCGGTGGTGGTCAGTGCCGGTGGCACGCCGCGTATTCCCGAGGCGTTCAAGGCGCTGAAGGGCGACAACCGTGTGTTCCATCACTCGCAATACCTGTCGCAGATGGCCAGCCAGCCGTGCGTCAACAATCAGCCGATGAGCATTGCGATCATCGGTGGCGGGCAGAGCGCGGCGGAAGCGTTCATCGACCTGAACGATTCGTTCCCCTCGGTGCAGGTCGACATGATCTTGCGCGGCTCGGCCCTCAAGCCGGCGGACGATAGCCCGTTCGTCAACGAAGTGTTCTCGCCGGAGTTCACTGACTTGGTGTTCCAGCAGAACAGTGCCGAGCGTGAGCGTCTGGTCAACGAGTACCACAACACCAACTACTCGGTGGTCGACATTGACCTGATCGAGCGCATCTACGGCATCTTCTATCGCCAGAAGGTTTCCGGAATTGCCCGTCATGCGTTCCGCACCCTGACCACCGTCGAGAGTGCTACCGCCACCGAACACGGCATCGAGTTGGCGGTACGCAACAACGCCACTGGCGAAGTCAGCGTACGCCTCTACGACGCCGTGGTACTGGCCACCGGTTACGAGCGTCAGATGCACCGTAAATTGCTGGCGCCGCTGGAAGAATACCTGGGCGAGTTCGAGGTTGATCGCAACTACAAACTGATCACCGATGAGCGCTGCAAGGCTGGCATTTACATGCAGGGCTTCTGCCAGGCCAGTCATGGTTTGAGCGACACATTGTTATCGGTACTGCCGATTCGTGCCGATGAGATTGCGGGCTCGCTGTATGAACATGGCAAGCATCGTGGGCACCGTTCGATGGCGGATTTGCTGTTGGCGACTGCCAGCTGAATCTGCGCCGCCTGATACACCGCCTTCGCGAGCAGGCTCGCTCCCACATTTGGTTCTTTGATGAATACAAAAAACGTGTTCGCTGGAGATTCCCTGTGGGAGCGAGCCTGCTCGCGAAGGGGCCCTCAAGAACAGCAAAAAAGTCCTTCCTGAACGCTTCCTGAAGATCCAGCACATTCCCCGCCACACTGCTTTTCACGGGTTTACTCTCCAGACATCGAGGCGTAAGCTTCGCGCGTTTTCATCAATAGCGGAGACCCACAGTGGGTACTTGTTCGAGTGACAGTTGTCGGCCGGTCTCGGTAACCGGCAGATTCTCGGCAAGATAACGCGCATTTTTTTGCCGTTGTCTCGCCGTAAAAGCGAGCAGCGGCATCCCGTACATGGCCAGTCCTTGGTCATGTCTCGACGTCCTTCTCATCGACGCTGAACAGAGCGTGATGTCGACTTTAAAGTCGCCATCGCAGCCCTATCGACACGCCTGTCTTTTCTGACCGGCGCGCCATGCCTTGCCGTGCCGGTTTTTCCGGCGGACGAGGCGCGGTCGTACCTGCTTGACGGTTTCCCGGCTGACCATAGGGGCAACAGCCATGAAATTTACGCTCAAGGAATTTTTCGCAGGTTTTCTGCGTACCCGCCACATCGCCCGGCACTTCCGTCGCCTGGCGTTGCTGGAAACCATCAACGACACCACGGTCAGCCGTGAAGTCCCGCCAACTTTGGCCAACACCCTGGTCGATGCCGCGCACAGCGACAGCTCGGCATTGCTCTCTTCACTGGGCACGCACTCCGATGGCCTTACCGATTTCGAAGTCGATGCACTGCGTGCGCAATACGGCCTCAATGAAGTCGAACACGAGCAGCCGCTGCCGTGGTGGACCCACCTGTGGCACTGCTACAAAAATCCGTTCAACCTGCTGCTGACGCTGCTTGCGGTAATCTCGTGGCTGACCGAAGACCTTAAAGCTGCCGTGGTGATTTTCTCCATGGTGGTGCTGTCGACGCTGCTGCGCTTCTGGCAGGAAAGCAAATCCAACAAGGCTGCCGACGCGCTTAAAGCGATGGTCAGCAACACCGCCACAGTAATGCGACGTGATGCGCCGCGCAGCGAGTTGCCGATCAAACAATTGGTGCCAGGCGATCTGATCGTGTTGTCGGCCGGCGACATGATTCCAGCCGATTGCCGGGTGCTCAGCGCCAAAGACCTGTTCGTCAGCCAAGCGGCGATGACCGGTGAATCGATGCCGGTGGAGAAATTCCCGCATCAGGCTGATCGCGATACACGCAATCCGCTGGAGCTGGACAACATTCTGTTCATGGGCACCAACGTCGTGTCTGGCACGGCGGTGGCGGTGATTCTCACCACTGGCAACAGCACCTATTTCGGTGCGCTGGCGCAGCGTGTCGGCGCTACCGATCGTGCGGTCACTTCGTTCCAGCAAGGGGTCAATAAAGTCAGCTGGTTGCTGATCCGCTTCATGTTCGTGATGGCGCCGCTGGTGCTGTTCATCAATGGCTTCACCAAGGGCGACTGGACTGAAGCACTGCTGTTTGCGCTATCGGTTGCGGTCGGGCTGACCCCGGAAATGCTGCCGATGATCGTCACCTCGACGCTGGCCAAAGGCGCGGTATTTCTGTCACGCAAAAAAGTCATCGTCAAACGCCTCGACGCGATCCAGAACTTCGGCGCCATGGACGTGCTGTGCACCGACAAGACCGGCACGCTGACCCAGGACAAGATCTTCCTTGCGCGCAACGTTGATGTCTGGGGCGAAGATTCTGACGACGTATTGGAAATGGCTTACCTGAACAGCTACTACCAGACCGGCCTGAAAAACCTGCTGGACGTGGCCGTGCTGGAACATGTGGAAGTCCACCGTGAGCTGAAGGTTGGCACCGCGTTTCGCAAGGTCGATGAGATCCCGTTCGACTTCAATCGCCGGCGCATGTCGGTCGTGGTAGAAGGGCGCGGCCAGGCGCATCAACTGATCTGCAAAGGCGCGGTGGAAGAAGTGCTGGCGGTGTGCAGCCGTGTGCGTCACGGCGACGTCGATGAAGCCTTGAGCGATGAATTGCTGACCCGGATTCGTCAGGTCACCGCAGCATTCAACGCTGAAGGCTTACGCGTGGTGGCAGTAGCGGCCCGCTCGATGCCTGAGGGGCGCGACACCTACAGCCTGGCTGATGAGCAGGAACTGACGCTGATCGGTTACGTGGCGTTTCTCGATCCACCGAAGGAAAGCACCGCACCGGCGCTCAAGGCTTTGGCCGAACATGGCGTGGCGGTGAAAGTGCTGACCGGTGACAACGAGTTGGTCACGGCGAAGATCTGCCGCGAAGTCGGCCTCGCTCAGCAAGGCCTGCTGATGGGCAACGACATTGAGCGCATGAGCGACGCCGAACTGGCCGTGGCGGTGGAAAACACCAACGTTTTTGCCAAGCTGACGCCGTCGCACAAGGAGCGCATCGTGCGCATCCTCAAGGGTAACGGCCATGTAGTCGGCTTCATGGGGGATGGCATCAACGACGCGCCGGCGTTGCGCACCGCCGACATCGGCATTTCCGTCGACAGCGCGGTGGACATCGCCAAGGAAGCGGCAGACATCATCCTGCTGGAAAAGAGCCTGATGGTGCTGGAGGAGGGCGTACTCGAAGGGCGTCGGACCTTCGCCAACATGCTCAAGTACATCAAGATGACCGCCAGTTCCAACTTCGGCAACGTGTTCTCGGTGCTGGTTGCCAGTGCGTTCATTCCGTTTCTGCCGATGCTGCCGATGCACCTGCTGGTGCAAAACCTGCTCTACGACATTTCGCAGATCGCCATTCCGTTCGACAACGTCGATGAGGAGATGCTGAAGAAACCGCAACGCTGGCAGCCGGGCGATGTCGGGCGCTTCATGCTGTTTTTTGGGCCGATCAGTTCGATCTTCGACATCACAACGTTCGCCTTGATGTGGTACGTATTTGATGCCAACACCCCGGATCACCAGACGCTGTTCCAGTCCGGCTGGTTCGTGGTGGGCCTGCTGACCCAGACGCTGATCGTGCACATGATCCGCACGCCGAAGATTCCGTTCGTGCAAAGCCGTGCAGCCCTGCCGCTGCTGGTGATGACCGGAATCATCATGGCGGTCGGCATCTTCCTGCCGATGGGGCCGCTGGCGCACTACTTCAAATTGCAGGCGTTGCCGTCGATGTACTTCGTGTTCCTGCCGGTGATTCTGCTGGCGTACATGGCGCTGACTCAGGCAGTGAAAGGTTTCTACATCCGCCGGTTTGGCTGGCAGTAACAGCAGTACAACGCTGTTCCCCGTTTGGGAGCGAGGCTGCTCGCGAAGGGCTCGTGTCAGTTGCATTTATGTTGGCTGACATACCGCTTTCGCGAGCAGGCTCGCTCCCCCAGGGGATTGGTATGTTTTCAAGGACAAGACTATGCAAGCCATCAACAACCTCAACCTCACCTCGCTGCTCGACACCCTGATCAGCCTCAGCGCCGCGTTCCTTCTCGGCGGCCTGATCGGCTTCGAGCGACAGTACCGGCAACGCACCGCCGGCCTGCGGACCAACGTGCTGGTGGCGGTCGGCGCGGCGATTTTTGTCGACATGGCCAACCGTCTCGCCGGGGCCGAGGGCGCGGTGCGCGTGGTGGCCTACGTTGTCTCCGGCATCGGTTTTCTCGGCGCCGGTGTAATCATGCGTGAGGAAGGCAACGTGCGCGGTCTCAACACCGCTGCCACCCTGTGGACCACCGCTGCGGTGGGTGCCTGCGCCGGTGCCGACCTGCTGGCCGAAGCCGTGCTAGGCACGCTGTTCATCCTCGCCGCCAATACGTTGCTGCGGCCGATCGTCAATAATATCAACCGCCAGCCACTGGACGTGGTCTCGGCCGAAGTCACCAATATCGTCTACGTGATCGCCCGACGTTCACAGCAAAAAGCTGTGCTCGCCTTACTCGAAGCCGAGCTGGAACGCAGCAACTATCCGGCCAGCGACGTCGATGTGCACGCCTTTGGCGCCGACGAAGTCGAGATCGAAGCGACGCTGGCGACCACTTCGGTAGACGGCGATGAGCTGGATGCACTGATCGCGCGGATCTCGACGTCGGCGCTCGTGGTGCAGGCATTCTGGAGTCCGAGTACGACGGAATGACGTTCCTAAGACATCCACTGCCTTTGATCAATCAAGTAAGCCAGGCCGGTGATTGCGGTGTGGCTTTCTTCTTGGTTCGCCTCCAGAAATCCCGCTCGTTTATCAGACTTGTCCTACATGTTTTGCTGCGTGCATTGATTAGAGTTTCCCGCTGATTGGAAACATTTCCTACGGCCGGCGAAATCAATGTCCTACAAACACTGGCGAATTCTCGTTGCTGAAGAGCAACTCATCGAGCGCAACCGAATCTGCAAGTCCCTCAACGAACTGGGATATCGCACGCTCACACCGGTGCGTTCGTTTCGTGAACTGCTGGGCGTGACCCATTACTCGTTCGAACCGTTCGAGCACTTTGATCTGCTGGTCATCAACGGTGAGCTGATCGCTGCCGCCGGGATTGATTCGGTGCGGTTTTTCCAGAGCAACTCGCAGATTCGTCACGGTGTGATTTATGACGCACGCCGTGGCCAGGCACAGGCAGAAACGATTTATGCCAACCAGCGACGCCAGTTGACGCTGATCCGTACGCCGGATCGGCAAACCCTGGCTGCATTCCTTGAACACCTCGATATTTAGGATAAGTCCCATGAGATTTGAGACTTTTCCTAACGAGTTCTACGCAGAAACGCCGGACACTTGTGCGAATTCCACCATCCTCGAGGCAACGATCATGTCCCTTCAGACGCTTCGAATTCTGGTGCTTGAAGATCATGCGTTCCAACGCTCGGTTGCGGTCAGCATCCTGCAAAGCCTGGGGTGTCGACTGATATACGAAGCCAGTGACGGCGCGCAGGCACTGGCCCTGTTGAAGGACATCGGCTGCGTAGACGTTGCCCTGTGCGACATGCAAATGGAGGGCATGGACGGCCTGCAGTTCTTGCAACGCGTAGGCGCGTCCGGGCAGGTCAAGTCGGTCATCATCAGCAGCTCGTTGTCGGCCGATCTGCGCCGCGCGGTGCATCAAATGATTTCGCTGCTTGGTCTGGACCTGTTGGGCGATGTCGGCAAACCACTGCATGCACAGGTGTTGGCTGATCTGCTGGACAAATATGTTGAGCGGCCGAGCTTTCTCGAGGCTGCGCCTGCGGTCGTCACTCTGGCCGGTGAGGTGTCCGTGCGTCGGGCGCTGGCCGAGGGGCAGTTGCACGCCTGGTATCAGCCAAAATTCAATCTTCGCAGCGGTGAAGTCTGCGGTGCAGAAGTGCTCTGTCGCTGGCTGCATCCAACCCGGGGCATTATTTCGCCGGCGCTGTTCATGCCGGTGCTGGAACGCTGTGGCCTGCTCGACGCGTTGCTGTTCTCTCAACTCGATCAGGCTTTGGATATTCAGCGAAGCGCCCGGGAGCAGGGTTTCGTCCTGAATCTGGCGTTCAACCTGCAAGCCGTGCAGTTGGCCAACGCTGAGCTGACCGCCTCCCTCAAAGGCATTTTGGCGCGCCACGCCGCTCAAGGCGCGGGCCTGACCTTTGAACTGACCGAAAGCGGCTTGCTGGAGGCGCCGGCTACCAGCCTGGAAAGCCTGGTGCGGTTGCGGATGATGGGGTGTCGCTTGTCGATCGACGACTTCGGGGCCGGGTTTTCCTCGCTGCAACGTTTGTGTCAGTTGCCTTTCAACGAGATCAAGCTTGACGCTGATTTCATTCGTAACCTTGAGCGTGAACCCCGTTGCCGCGCAGCGATCAGCAGCACTTTGGCGCTCGGCGAAACCCTCGGTATGACCGTGGTGATCGAGGGCATCGAGACCGATGCGCAGCGCCGCGAGCTGCTGGCACTGGGATGCACGCAGGGGCAGGGGTATTGGTACGCAAGGCCGATGGCCGGAACCGATTTGCTGAACTGGCTGCAACGGCGCAGTTATCGGCAGATCTCGGGCGAATGATTTTTTTAGGAAATGTCCTACAGAACCTGCCGTTGAGGTTGCGTAGTCTTGCCGCACCCAGAAACCTGATCACCGGGAGATTGACCATGATCAATAAAGCCCTGCGTATCCTTATCGCCGATCCGCAGCATTTTCACCGGATGAAAGTCGAGCGTCTGTTCAACGGCCTCGGCTACTACCGCGTTGCCCCCGTGCAGAGCATCGCCGAGCTGTTGACGCTGGTGGACTACGGCTGTGAACCGTTCGACGTGGTGGTTATCAACGCTGAACTGGCAATGGGGTCGCTGGATCTGCTGGGTTTTTTCCTCGACAACCCGCTGGTGCATCACGCACTGATCTACAACGAACCCTCGGCGCCGTTGCAGGTTAAAGCGGGTTTCGCGCAGGAGAACGTGCAGATCAGTCATGCGGCATTGCCCAACGAACAGGCAATCAGGCACTTGATGGCGTTGGTCGATGCACCCCAATGGAAACAGGATGGCGTTGAGCAGCGTCGGGCTTATGCATAAAAACACTCTCACCAAAACTGTCAGATCTGACAGGTGATTTCCATTCCATTGCGTGTAACAGTCGCTTCGCAGCCATTGAGTCTGGATCAGCCGATCCCGGTGGTCTTATTGCCAGATTTTGTAGCGGGAGTGGAAATGAAGTCAGCGCTGATCGTCGACGATCACCCGGTGGTGCGCGCCGCCATCCGAATCGTGCTGCAAAACGAAGGTTTCAAAGAGATTCACGAGGCGTCCAGTGGCAATGAGGTGGTGCAGTTGGTCCGCGAGCACCGGCCCCGGTTGGTCGTGCTTGACTTGTGTTTGCCAGCACTCGACGGACTGGACGTACTGGCCCGAATCAAGGCCAACGACCTTCAGTGCCGAGTCCTGGTGTTCAGTTCTCACGATGCCGTGTTTTATCAGGAACGCTGCCTGCGCGCCGGAGCGATGGCTTACGTCACCAAGACCAATCAACTGCAACAGCTGCACAAAGCCATTCAGGCAGTGATGTCGGGCTACACCTATTTTTCCGCGATGCCGGACAACCTCAGCGTGTTGAATGCAGTGCATACCACGGAAAAACAGATGATCGATCAGCTCTCTGATCGAGAGTTGAGCATTTTCGTGCAACTGGCGCAGGGCAAGCCCAACAAGACAATTGCCGAGGACATGCACCTCAGTCACAAAACTGTCAGTACCTACAAAACCCGACTGATGAAGAAGCTCGGCATGGGTACAGCGGTGCACTTGCGCGATTTCGCCAAGCGCAATCATTTGATCTGAGCAGCCGGACATGAGCCAGGGAGGGCGTGTCTGTTGGCTGTGGCTAAGCCTTGTAACCTCTTGCTGGGCGAGTGAAGCGCCGCAGGTTCTCGAGGTGTTGACTCGCTCCGGACTGGATAATGTCCAGATCCGTCTGGACGAACAAGATCGCCAATGGTTGCGTCAGCATCCGGTGTTGCGGATGGGCATTTCAGGTCGCGATTACCCACCGTTCGAGATCACCCGCAATCAGCATGAACTGGAAGGGCTCACTGCCGATTACGCCGACCTGCTGGCGCAACTGCTGGGCCTCAGAATCGAAGTCCGGCGTTTTGCCAACCGGGATGCGGTGATGGCGGCACTCAAGAGTGGCGATCTCGATGTATTGGGGACATCCAACAGTTTTGAGATCGCCGACCCTGCGATCGTTCTGTCCCGACCCTATGCCGAAGATCAGCCGATGCTGGTTACCCGGCTCGAAGAGTCCATGCCGATGGATCTCTCGGGCAAGCGTGTCGCCATGGTCGAGGATTACATGCGGCTGGCGACGGTGCAGGCGTTCTACCCTGAGGCGAGCGTGCAACTTTACGCCTCGGCAATGGATGCACTGGGAGCCGTGGCGTTCGGCGCGGATGATGTTTATCTGGGCGATTTCATCAGTGCCAGTTACTTGATCAACACCAATTATCGAAATGACCTGCAATTGGCAGGGCCCGCGGGACTTGATGCCAACCCGTTCGGCTTTGCGCTGATGCGCAGCGATGTGCACCTCAAACGTCTCGTCGACAACGCGTTGGTGGCGATTCCCATGGAGCATCGGCAAGGTATCGAACAGCGCTGGAGTGTCGGTCTTGCCGAGATGGCTGAGCAAACAAGGGTGCAGCTCAGTGCAGCAGAACAGCAGTGGCTGGATCAACATCCGGTGGTGCGGGTCGGCGGCATCGAAGATTTCGCCCCGCTGAGTTTTTTTGACGCGGATGGCCGCTTCAGTGGGCTTGCGGCGCAACTATTGAGCCTGATCAGTCAACGTAGCGGGCTGAATTTCGAGATCGTGCGCGGGCAGTCGCTGGATCGCCAGATCGAGCAGATGAAGGCCGGTGAACTTGACGTGTTACCCGTGGTGACGCCCAGCAGCGAACGTGAAACCGAGCTGCAATTCACCCGTGCCTATCTGAACAATCCGTTTGTGCTGGTCAGTGCGACAACGACAGCGAGCCCACGCAATCTCGATGAGCTGGTGGGTAAACGGCTGGCGATTTATCGTGGCCACCCGTTGCGCGGCTATTTGCAGGAACGGGTATCGGCATTACGTTTTGTCGGAACCAAAAGCCCCGCCGAAGGCATGGCATTGATTGCCAGGGGGCAGGCAGACGCCACCGTGAGTTCGTTGCTGGTGGCGCGATACGTGATTGCCCGTCAGCATCGCGAGCGTCTGCGTATAGCCAGCACCGTTGGCGATCAACCGGCCCGCATCGGATTGGCAACCGCCCCGCACGCATCAGCGCTGCATTCGATCCTGAACAAGGCCTTGCTGAGCATCGCCCCGCAACAGATGGACAAACTTGTTGAACGCTGGGGCCATGATGTGGTGGTGGAAGAGAGCTATTGGCTACGACATCGCCGTGAGATTCTGCTGGGTTTTGCGGGGGCGGCGAGCCTGCTGTTGGCGGCGCTGATCTGGATCGGTTTTCAGCGCAGGCAGATCCGTCAGCGTCAGCAGTGGTTACAAAAATTGCAGCAAGCCAAGGACGCCGCGGACGACGCCAATCGGGCCAAAACCACGTTTCTGGCGGCCATGAGCCATGAAATTCGTACGCCGATGAATGCGTTGATCGGGATGCTCGAGCTGGCGCTCAAACGCGCCGATGAAGGCGTGACGGATCGCCTGGCCATTCAGGTGGCCTCCAATGCCGGGCAACAGTTGCTGGCACTGATCGGCGACATCCTCGATATCGCGCGCATTGAAACCGGACATTTGTCCCAGGCCCCCGAGCGGGCAAACCTGCGGGGACTGGTGGTGTCGGTGTGCCGGGTGTTTGAAGGGCTGGCGCGACAGAAGTGCTTGTTGTGGCACGTCGAGTTCGGTGCGCACAGCGACGTCGATGTATTGATTGACCCGACGTGCTTCAAACAAGTGTTGTCGAACTTGCTCAGCAACGCAATCAAGTTCACTGAAGAAGGCGAGGTGAGCTTGGCGCTGACGGTGATGGCGGCATCTGCTGAGCGACTGGTCGTGAAAGTGCTCATCGAAGACACCGGGATCGGCATCAGTGCGCAGGATCAGCAACGGTTGTTCAGCCCTTTCGTACAGGCGAGCAACCACGCTGAATCGGCGCGCGGCGGTTCCGGATTAGGCTTGGTGATCAGTCGCAGCCTCTGCGAAATGATGGGCGGCTCGTTGCAGCTCGACAGCGAGCCGGGTAGCGGTACGCAAGTGCAAGTCAACCTCGAACTGCCCCTGCTGGCCGGCATCGCGCATGCCCCGGCAACACCGCTGACGCAGGATATGCCTGTGTGCTCACTGAGCGTTCTGGTGGTGGATGATCATCCGGTGAACCGATTGTTGCTGAGCTGGCAGTTGAGTGAATTGGGCCATCGGACGATTGCCGCCGAAGACGGCCATGAAGGATTGGAACGTTGGCGAGCACAGCCCTTCGACGTGGTCATCACCGACTGCAACATGCCGCGGCGCAACGGCTATGAACTGGCGCGGGCCATCCGTGATGAAGAAGCTGCGAGCGGCCGCGCGCCTTGCCTCTTGATCGGGTTTACCGCCAATGCGCAGGTCGAGGAGACGGTTCGCTGCCTTGATGCCGGCATGGACGAATGCCTGTTCAAACCGATTCGCTTGCACGATTTGCAGCAGGCGTTGACGGGGGCCAGCCCTTGCGACAGTGGTGTCGAACCGGTCGAAGACATGGCCCTGACAGAAATCGACCTGAGCGCGCTGGAGCAGATGGCCGGCGATGATCACTCGATGATCGATCACCTGCTTGAAGAAGTTTTGCGCAGCCTGCAACACGATCTGCAACGCCTAGACGAGTTGAACCACGAGCATGACAGCGACGGGTTGCGCGAACTGGCCCATCACATCAAGGGCGGCGCGCAGATGGTGGGCGCAGCGCGTGTGGTGGCAGCTTGCGCGGGTCTTGAACAGGCGTGTATCGAGGCCCAAGCCGATACCGTGGTCATGGCGATCCATACGCTGCGCGAGGCCATGAATGGTCTCGCGCAGCGTCTTCAGGGCTGAGCATTCAGTCGCGCTGATTAATCCCAGTCAGGCGCAATGCCTTTCGGGCTGGTAAGGCGATGGCCGCGATCCAGCGTGGCGATTTGCGCCATGTCGGCATCGCTCAACGTCAGGGTCGTGGCGCCGAGATTGCCTTGCAGGTTGGCGCGTTTGGTCGATGACGGAATCACCCCATAACCCGACTGCATGGCCCAGGCCAGAGTGACTTGCGCCGGGGTGGCGTGCAGGCGTTCGGCGATCTGCTGGATCAGAGGGTCTTTCAGCACTTCGCCATAGGCGAGGGTCATGTATGAGGTGATGTGGATGCCCTGACTCTGGGCGAACCCGGCTACTTTGCGGTTTTGCAGGTACGGATGCAGCTCGATCTGATGGGTCGCGATGTTGTCGGCACCGACGGCAGCAATCGCCTGTTTCATCAGGTCGATGGTGAAGTTGGAAATACCGATCTGCCGGGTCAGGCCCAAACGCTTGGCTTCCAGCAGGGCCGTCATGAACTCTTCGACGGGCACTTGATCGTCCGGCGATGGCCAGTGGATCAACGTCAGGTCGAGGTAGTCGGTCTGCAGTTTTTGCAGGCTCTCTTTAAGGCTGTCGATCAGGCGCTCTTTGGCGAAGTTGGCAACCCAGATCTTGCTGGTGATAAACAGCTCTTCACGCGGGATGCCGCTAGCGGCGATGGCCTGGCCGACGTCGGCTTCGTTCTCATAGATCTGCGCAGTGTCGATGACCCGATAGCCGAGCTCGAGGGCGGTGCTCACCGAATCGATGACCACTTGGCCTTGCAGGCGGAACGTACCAAGGCCGAAAGCGGGAACAGACATGAAGACTCCAAGGGTTGCAGTGGGAATGGCCGGGAGTATCCGCGTTTGCTTTCGTGGGAAAAACCGTTGGTAGCGCAAAGCATTGTTGATCAGAAATCATGAATCAATTCCGAGACTTGTGATGTCTGGCCTGCCCTCTTCGCGAGCAAGCTCGCTCCCACAGGGAACGGTGTTGGTGCTGAATTGTATTTACATCCCGAAAACCTGGGGGAGCTGGCTTGCCAGCGATCGCCGCGACTCGGTCTTGAAACTGCCGAAGTTCACTGTCCTCCAGATAGAACGCTGAAGCTGATTTTTGTCGTCTAGTGCAATCATCGTCATGCAATTAAGCTTAATCCATTGCGTCATCCACACCTTTGGAGCCAATCATGAAAAACATCATCGGTATTTACACCAGCCCTCGCGGCCATTGGGTCGGCGATGGTTTTCCGGTTCGCACACTGTTTTCCTACGACAACCTTGGCCAACACATCAGCCCGTTCTTGCTGCTCGATCACGCGGGGCCTGCCGAATTTACGCCGACCACCGAGCAGCGCGGCGTGGGTCAGCATCCGCACCGTGGTTTTGAAACCGTGACGATTGTTTACGACGGTGAAGTGCAGCACCGCGATTCCACTGGCAGCGGTGGCACCATCGGCCCGGGCGACGTGCAATGGATGACCGCCGCTTCCGGAATACTCCACGAAGAGTTCCACTCGGAAAAGTTCGCCAAAACCGGTGGCAAGCTGGAAATGGTTCAGCTGTGGGTCAATCTGCCCGCCAAGGACAAGATGGCCGCGCCGGGTTACCAGACAATTCTCGATCGTGACATCCCGCGCATTGCGCTCAAGGACAATGCCGGCAGCCTGCGTTTGATCGCCGGTGAGTTCGATGGCCACGCAGGTCCGTCGCGCACCTTCACGCCAATTGATGTCTGGGATCTGCGCCTGAACGCTGGCAAGTTGCTGGCGCTGGATCTGCACGAAGGGCGCAATACTGCGCTGGTGGTGTTGAAAGGTTCGGTGCAGATCAATGAACAAGAATCGGCGGATCAGGGGCAACTGGTGTTGTTCGAGCGCGACGGCCGCCAACTGGCTCTCAAAGCTGCAACCGACGCCGTGGTGTTGCTGCTGAGCGGCGAGCCGATCGACGAACCGATCATCGGCCACGGCCCGTTCGTGATGAACACCGAGCAGGAAATCCACCAGGCCTTCGCCGACTTCCAGTCCGGGCGTTTTGGTCGAATGCAGGGGTAATTCCAGCCACACCACACCCCCTGCGGCAGCTCCTAAAGTTTTTTTGTTTTTGCGAGGGTTGAAATCAATTACTCCTACACTGTCCCCAATCTGTGCGATCTTCGCGCGATTAGCCTTCGTCGGAGTTGTTTGATGCTGTCTCTGCTGACTGAACATCCGTTATTTTGCGCGTTTGTCCTGATCCTGCTCGATCTCGGACTCTGGCGTCTGATCAGCTCCCATGGCAGTGAATGGAAACTGCTGGTGCGGGTGCTGATTTTCGCGGTGTTCAGCCTTCTGCTGTTCAACGAAGGGCTCAATCCGATGGAGCCTGCGCCATGGGCCGACAACGTTCCTCTGCACCTGGCGGCGACCGGGTTGCAGATCGGCTGGTGGTTATTCGGCGCGCGCACGCTAACGGTGTTGATCGGTGCGGTCATGATGCAGCGGGTCGGGCACACCGGGCGGCTGCTCCAGGATTTGCTCGGCGCGGTGATTTTCCTGATCGCAATCATCGCGGCATTGGCGTACGTGCTGGATCTGCCGGTCAAAGGAGTGCTGGCGACGTCCGGCGCACTGGCGATCATCGTCGGTCTGGCCTTGCAGAGCACGCTGAGCGACGTGTTTTCCGGCATCGTCCTCAACACCACCAAGCCGTATCAGCTGGATGACTGGATTTCCATCGACGGCACCGAAGGCCGCGTCACTGATATCGACTGGCGTGCCACGCGTCTGCAAACCAGTCAGGGCAGCATGGCGGTGATTCCCAATTCGTTGGCGGCCAAGGCCAAGATCATCAACTTCAGTCGGCCGAGCAATATGTTCGGCGTATCGGTCAGTGTGCAGGTCAGCCCCCATGCGCGTCCCTATTCGGTGATCGACGCGCTGGAGCGGGCGATGCAGGGCTGTCGGCAACTGCTCGACACGCCCGCACCGAGCGTGGCGTTGAAAAGCTCTGGCAGCAGTGGCGCCGAATACGAGATCAGCGGTTTCGTTGCCTCGATGAGCGAGAAGCGGTTGGTACGCAATCAGCTGTTTGATCTGGCTTATCGGCACTTGCAGGCATCCGGGGTCAATCTGCTGTCGAGCAATGAAGGTGACGTACCGACCCATTCGTCGCGACCGCGTGCGTTGCTCGACAGCTCACCGATCTTTTCGACGTTGCGCCAGGAAGAAAAGGACACCTTCAGCCAGAACATGGTCCTGCAAACTTTCCGCGCCGGTGAGGTGATTCTGGCGGGCGGGGAGGTCAGCGATCACTTGTTCATTGTCGAGTCGGGGGTGGTCTCGGTGACATTGAAGCGTAACGGCACACCGTTCGAGTCCGGGCGCATGGGCCCGGGGGAAGTGATCGGCGAGGCCGGAATTCTCGCCGATACGTCGTTGCCGGCGGATTTCACGGCAAAAACCTTTTGCGCCCTGTATCGCATCGAGAAGTCCTATCTCAAGCCGTGTCTCGATGCGCGGCACGACATCAACGATGCAATGACGGCGCTGTTTGATTACCGTCTGCACAAGGCGCAATCGCTGACCGAGGAAGCGCCGGTGGTGGTGCCAAAGAAAGGCTTTTTGCAGTGGCTGCGCAGTCGCGCCTGAGCCTTTGAGCGCTGTTGTCGCACGCTGTCGCGGAACGATTCAATGCAACCAGTGCGGGGGCGATCAGGTCAGATTTTTCACAACCTCTGACACGAGCCCCGGACGATGAAAAACCTGCGGATCGCCACCTTCAACGTCAACGGCCTGCGCGCGCGGCTGCCCAATCTGCTGGAGTGGCTCAAGCGCGAGCAGCCGGACATCGTTTGTCTGCAAGAACTCAAATCGCTCGACAGCGCGTTCCCTGCCACCGAACTGGAAGCGGCCGGTTACGGCGCGATCTGGCACGGTCAGGCGGCATGGAACGGTGTGGCGATCCTCGCCCGCGATGCGCAACCACTGGAGAGTCGGCGCGGCTTGCCAGGTGATCCCGAGGACAAGCACAGTCGCTATCTGGAAGCGGCGGTGCACGGCGTGTTGGTCGGTTGCCTGTACCTGCCCAACGGCAACCCGCAGCCGGGGCCGAAATTCGATTACAAACTGGCATGGTTCGAACGGCTGATCGCCTATGCGAAAGACCTGCAAAGCAGTGATCACCCCGTGGTGCTGGCCGGCGACTACAACGTCGTGCCCACCGACATGGACATCTACAACACTCGGTCATGGCTGAAGGATGCGTTGCTGCAACCCGAAAGCCGCGAGTGTTATCAGCGATTGCTGGATCAGGGCTGGACCGATTCGCTGCGGCATCTGTATCCCGAAGAGCGCCTCTATACCTTCTGGGATTATTTCCGCCAGCACTGGCAGAGCAACTCTGGCCTGCGCATCGACCATCTGTTACTCAATCCGGCGCTGAGTCCTTACCTGCATGAGGCCGGCGTAGATGCCTGGGTGCGCAATGAGCCGCACGCCAGCGACCATGCACCGACATGGATTCGCATCGGATCACGGAAAAAACGCTAGAGGCGATTGGTGAAATCAATTGTTGAATTCAACGCCCCATACCGTATCCCTGGCGACCATCAACGCAGTGACTTGCGGCCCCATGCATAAGGACTGAGCAATGAGTGAGCCACGTCTGACGAATCTGAAACAATACCTGCAACGCCTGGGTTTCGAGGCGCCACCGCCGCCGACCCTGGAAACCCTGCGCGAGTTGCAATGGCGCCATACCGGCGCTTTCACCTTTGAAAATCTCGCAACGGTCACCGGCGCCCCGGTATTGATCGATCTTGCCTCGATCGAGCAGAAAGTCTTGCACGGTGGTCGCGGCGGTTACTGCTACGAACTCAATCATCTGTTTTTTGCCCTGTTGCTTGAATTGGGCTTCGACGTTCGTGCCATCAGCGGGCGAGTGGTCATGAATCAGCCCGAAGGCACCTGGACCGCGCGCACCCATCGCTTGAGTCTGGTAACCCTCGACGGCGTGCGCTACGTCACCGATGTCGGCTTCGGCGGCATGGTGCCGACCGCACCGCTGATGCTGGATACCGAGGCCGAGCAAGCCACACCGCACGAACCTTATCGCATCGAAAAACAACCCGATGGCTACATGCTGCGCGCCAATGTCGGGGGCGAATGGCGGCCGATGTACCTGTTTGATCTGCAACGCCAGGAAGACATCGATTTCACCATCGGCAACTGGTACGTCTCGACGCATCCGCAATCACCGTTTGCCAATCGCCTGATGGTTGCGCGTACTGGCGATGGCTGGCGGCGCACATTGAACAATGGCAGTTTCGCGATCCACCGCATCGGCGCCGAGAGCGAGCGGCGTGATGTCATCGACGTCGATGAACTGATTGAGTTGCTGCTGCAGGAGTTCGATCTACATTTGCCTGAGCGGCCGCATGTGCGCGACACCTTGGCGCGGTTGATTGTCCCGGCCTGAGGCCTATGGCTTCGCATCCGGCTCCAATACCCGGCGAATTTCCCCTGCCGCTGCCGACAGTTTCTTCTCAAGGCTCTTGAGGTCGGCGGCCGTGATGCCTTTCTTGAACTGCCCGGAATGGGCCGAGTCATCGGCTTGGCCCTTATCGCCAGCGCTGTCGAGCAGCGCATGGCGCAGGGTGTTGTTGATCACCGTCTGATAACCAAACCCCTCGTTTTCCGCCACCGTGCGCGCGGCGTCTATAACGGCATCGTCGAGCATGATGGTGATGCGGGTTTTGCCCTTGGTGGACACCGCTGCGCCACGTTTTCCCTGAGAGAAGTCATATTCATCTTTCATCGGTCAAGCCTCCAGAAAATACTCGCAACGTTCGCTCGGGGTGGCGAAACGTGCAGAAATAACGCGTACGACATTCGCTTCGCGGTAACTGTACGCAACGACCAATAAACGTCCCCTGGCATCGAGGCCGAGGGTGATCCAGCGTTGTTCGTCATGGTCGTTGTCCTCAATGGTCAGTGCGCGTTCATCGTGAAAAACCGCTTCAGTCTCTGCAAGGCTGACACCCCTGTGCTTGAGTTTATTGGCTGCGTTCTTGCTTTTGTCGTAATGAATGTCGAATGACTTAATTATGCATACTTTATATGTATAAAAAAGGGCGCGACCGCACCGTCGGTCGCCATGGACACTTCAGCCTAGTGGTAGATAGAGCAGGGGCAGGAGGGGATGTGTTGCCGGATTTGTGGGGGATGGAAGCTGCGAGATAGAAGCTTGGGTGGCTACCTATCCATTATCTGACTGATAAGTTGTATACAACTCTATGGACATTTGTCACGAGTATTGAATACAGTGTGCGCATAACAAAAACCAGGGAACCCCCCCACCATGAAAACGCCCCATGTTTCACACCAACGGCCCGAGGACGAAAACCTCGGGGTCGGCGCGAATATGGCTTACGGCCTGCAACATGTTCTGACCATGTATGGCGGTATCGTCGCGGTGCCACTGATCATCGGTCAGGCGGCCGGGCTGTCGCCCGCAGACATTGGTTTGTTGATTGCTGCTTCATTGTTTGCGGGGGGGCTGGCGACGCTGCTGCAAACCCTGGGTCTACCGTTTTTCGGCTGTCAGTTGCCGCTGGTACAGGGTGTGTCGTTTTCCGGCGTTGCGACCATGGTCGCGATCGTCAGCAGTGGCGGGGAGGGTGGCTTCCAGTCGGTGCTTGGCGCGGTGATTGCCGCGTCGCTGATCGGTCTGTTGATTACCCCGGTGTTCTCGCGCATTACCAAGTTCTTCCCGCCGCTGGTGACCGGCATTGTGATCACTACCATCGGCCTCACTCTGATGCCGGTGGCCGCGCGCTGGGCCATGGGCGGTAATAGCCACGCGCCGGACTTCGGCAGCATGCAGAACATTGGTCTGGCGGCGGTCACGCTGGTGCTGGTGTTACTGCTGAGCAAGGTCGGCAGCTCGACCATCTCGCGCTTGTCGATCCTGTTGGCGATGGTGATCGGCACCGTGCTGGCCGTGTTCCTTGGCATGGCCGACTTCTCTGGCGTCACCACCGGCCCGATGTTCGGCTTCCCGACGCCGTTCCATTTCGGCATGCCGACTTTCCACTTCGCAGCGATCCTGTCGATGTGCATCGTGGTCATGGTGACGCTTGTGGAAACCTCGGCGGACATTCTCGCGGTGGGTGAAATCATTGGCACCAAGGTCGATTCCAAACGTCTGGGCAATGGACTGCGCGCGGACATGCTGTCGAGCATGTTTGCGCCGATCTTCGGCTCGTTCACCCAGAGCGCCTTCGCCCAGAACGTCGGCCTGGTGGCGGTGACCGGGATCAAGAGTCGTTTTGTGGTCGCCACCGGTGGTCTGTTTCTGGTAGTCCTCGGCCTGCTGCCATTCATGGGCCGAGTGATCGCGGCAGTGCCGACTTCGGTACTCGGCGGCGCAGGTATTGTGTTGTTTGGCACCGTGGCCGCGAGTGGTATCCGTACGTTGTCGAAGGTTGACTACCGTAACAACGTCAATCTGATCATCGTCGCGACCTCGATTGGTTTTGGCATGATCCCGATTGCTGCGCCGAGCTTCTACGATCAATTTCCGAGCTGGTTTGCGACCATTTTCCACTCGGGCATCAGCTCGTCGGCGATCATGGCGATCCTGCTTAACCTGGCGTTCAACCACTTCACTACCGGCAACTCTGACCAGCAGTCGGTGTTTGCGGTGGCGGAGGAGCGAACTCTGCGCTATCGCGATCTGGCGGCGCTGCGTGAGGGTGACTACTTCAGCGACGGCAAACTGCATGACTGCGATGGCAAGGAAGTGCCGGTGATCGAAGTGGACGCGGATCACGACCATGGTCACGGTGCACCGAAGGTGCAGATGAAAAGCAGCGAGCATGTTTGATCGCTGATCGAATAAAAAGGCCGATCTGTCGGAAGGCAGATCGGCCTTTTCGTTTTCGTGGAGATCAAAAGATCGCAGCCTTCGGCAGCTCCATCAGGGGGAATGCATTTCAAATTGTAGGAGCTGCCGCAGGCTGCGATCTTTTGATCTTTCCGAGCGCCCACAAAAAAGCCCCTGAACCTTTCGATTCAGGGGCTTTGCTATTTGGCTCCACAACCTGGACTCGAACCAGGGACCCAGTGATTAACAGTCACTTGCTCTACCAACTGAGCTATTGCGGAATTGGTGCGTATGTTACTGATTCAAAAAGAGAAGTCAAGCGTCTGTTGTTGAATTGTGCAATTCGTCAGGACGGACGGTGGTTTACCGGCAATTGGCGGTTACCAGAATCGCCTCAGGGGTCTACCATGGCCGCCCGGAAGTGGTCACACGCGCTGCCGGCCATTCGCCGAAAAGGTACGCGCCATGAATCACACATCACTGTACATCGAGGTGCTCGCATGACCACCGCTCAAATCAGCCTGCCAAAAGGCGTCGGCCCGCACGCCGAAAAACTCTTCGATGCAATCACTCAGGCCAGCACCGCTGAAGAATTGAATCGCGCTGGCGGCAAGGCTGAGGGTTTTGTCCTCGGCCTGGAAACTGCCAAGGCCATCAAAAGCCAGATTGCCGAATCGCTTTACGTTGTCTATGACGATGCCGCCAGCCAGCGTGCGAGCGAACTGGCTTAACTGCCGAAAGTGATGGTCCCCATCATCAACTTGGCGTAAGCCGCGGTGGTTGCCAGTTGCACCAGCCACAAGACCAGGCCGCCGAGAAACACCCCGGTCGCCACTTGCAGCACCAGGCTTTTTTCGCGTTTGGCCGGGGCGCGCGGGATGAAATCATCCATTTCGTCACGGTCGGCGCGCAGGTTGTCGTTTTTCATGTTGGCTCTCGCAGAATTCTCGGGTTGACTCATACCCTGTGGGAGCGAGCCTGCTCGCGAAGGCTTTGTGTCAGTCGACAATAAGTTGAATGACACAGCGCTTTCGCGAGCTGGCTCGCTCCCACAGTTAAATCTGTGTGCAGTTTAGAGGGTGTGGACTGTTTACCGGGACAAATAAAAACGGGAAGCCAGAAGGCTTCCCGTTTTTCATCACAATGCGAAATCAGATGACCTGAACAATCGCATCGGTTACAGCCTTGATGTTGCTCTGGTTCAGCGCAGCGACGCAGATGCGGCCGGTGTCCAGGGCGTAGATGCCGAACTCGTTGCGCAGGCGATGAACCTGTTCAGTGGTCAGGCCAGAGTAGGAGAACATGCCACGCTGACGGCCGACGAAGCTGAAGTCGCGCTGCGGTGCTTTTTCTGCCAGCAGGCTGACCATTTGCTCGCGCATGCCACGAATACGCAGGCGCATTTCCGCCAGTTCGGCTTCCCACTGCGCGCGCAGTTCCGGGCTGTTCAACACGGCGGCGACGATGCTTGCACCGTGGGTCGGCGGGTTGGAGTAGTTGGTGCGGATCACGCGTTTGACTTGCGACAGCACGCGCGCGCTTTCTTCTTTCGACTCGCTGATGATCGACAGTGCACCCACGCGCTCGCCATACAGCGAAAACGACTTGGAGAACGAGCTCGAAACGAAGAAGGTCAGGCCCGATTCTGCGAACAGGCGCACAGCCGCGGCGTCTTCGTCGATGCCGTCGCCGAAGCCCTGGTAAGCCATGTCGAGGAACGGCACGTGACCTTTGACTTTTACCACTTCCAGCACGTTGTTCCAGTCCGCCGGGGTCAGGTCGACACCGGTCGGGTTGTGGCAGCAGGCGTGCAGGATAACGATCGAGCCGTTTGGCAGGGCGTTGAGGTCCTCGAGCATGCCGGCACGGTTCACGTCGTGGGTGGCGGCATCGTAGTAACGGTAGTTCTGCACCGGGAAACCGGCGGTTTCGAACAGCGCACGGTGGTTTTCCCAGCTCGGGTCGCTGATCGCCACAACCGCGTTCGGCAGCAGTTGCTTGAGGAAGTCGGCACCGATTTTAAGTGCGCCGGTCCCGCCGACGGCCTGAGTGGTGATGACACGACCGGCGCTGATCAGCGGCGAGTCGTTACCGAACAGCAGCTTTTGCACGGCCTGGTCGTAGGCAGCGATGCCATCGATCGGCAGGTAACCGCGCGAAGCGTGTTGAGCGACGCGGATCGTTTCGGCTTCGATAACGGCGCGCAGAAGTGGAATTCGCCCCTCTTCGTTGCAGTAAACACCTACGCCCAGGTTGACCTTCGTGGTCCGGGTATCGGCGTTGAATGCTTCGTTGAGGCCCAGGATTGGATCGCGGGGTGCCATTTCGACAGCGGAGAACAGGCTCATTTTTGCGGCGGCTCTGAATGGAGAGTGGAGGGACGTGTCGCGCTCCAGCCGGTTGCACTAGAGCGGTGCACAAACGGGGAGCTAGTATAGAGGCCATCACCGAGCAATGGCGACAGGCGATTCGGCTTTTAGGGTAAGTTTTTCCGATTATTTCTTGACCGTTAGTCGATTGAACGTGTCAGAGTTTTTACCGGATGTAGGACGTTTGCCTTGAAAGCCAAGGCAATCGCCACCACATTCAGCACAATCCAGATTTTTCTTGCGCGACATCGGTCGTTTGCGGTCGTCCCCGTGGTGTTCCGCTTTACTCGGAACCCCGCGATCCCAGAGGTGTGTATGTCCGAATTCCAGCTAGTCACCCGCTTTGAGCCCGCCGGCGATCAGCCGGAAGCCATCCGCCAGTTGGTTGAGGGCATCGAGGCCGGGTTGGCGCACCAGACGCTGCTCGGTGTGACCGGCTCGGGAAAGACCTTCAGCATCGCCAATGTCATCGCGCAAATTCAGCGCCCGACTCTGGTGCTGGCGCCGAACAAGACCTTGGCCGCGCAGCTGTACGGCGAGTTCAAGGCGTTTTTCCCGAACAACTCGGTCGAGTACTTTGTTTCCTACTACGACTACTACCAACCCGAAGCGTATGTGCCGTCGTCCGACACCTTCATCGAGAAGGATGCGTCGATCAACGACCACATTGAACAGATGCGCCTTTCCGCGACCAAAGCACTGCTTGAGCGCAAGGACTCGATCATCGTTACCACGGTGTCTTGCATCTATGGTCTGGGTAGCCCGGAAACCTATTTGAAGATGGTGTTGCACGTCGATCGCGGCGACAAACTTGATCAGCGTGCGCTGCTGCGGCGTCTGGCCGATCTGCAATACACCCGCAATGACATGGATTTTGCCCGCGCGACCTTTCGCGTGCGCGGCGATGTGATCGACATCTACCCGGCGGAATCGGATCTGGAAGCCATCCGCATCGAGCTGTTCGATGACGAGGTCGAGAGTATTTCCGCGTTCGATCCGCTGACAGGCGAAGTCATCCGCAAGATGCCGCGCTTCACGTTTTACCCGAAAAGCCACTACGTGACGCCGCGCGAAACCCTGCTTGGCGCCATCGAGGGCATCAAGGTCGAGTTGCAGGAGCGTCTCGAATACCTGCGCAGCAACAACAAACTGGTGGAAGCCCAGCGTCTGGAGCAGCGCACTCGTTTCGATCTGGAGATGATTCTTGAGCTGGGCTACTGCAACGGCATCGAAAACTACTCGCGTTACCTGTCGGGTCGCGACTCCGGTCAGGCGCCGCCGACCTTGTTCGACTACCTGCCGGCCGACGCCTTGCTGGTGATCGACGAATCCCACGTCAGCGTGCCGCAGGTCGGCGCGATGTATAAAGGTGACCGCTCGCGTAAAGAAACTCTGGTGGAGTACGGTTTTCGTCTGCCATCGGCGCTGGACAACCGGCCTATGCGTTTCGACGAATTCGAAGGCATCAGCCCGCAAACGATTTTCGTCTCGGCCACGCCTGGCAATTACGAGGCGGAACACGCCGGTCGCGTTGTCGAGCAACTGGTGCGTCCGACCGGCTTGGTGGACCCGCAAATCGAAATCCGTCCGGCGTTGACTCAGGTTGATGATCTGCTCTCGGAAATCACCAAGCGTGTGGCGCTGGAAGAGCGCGTGTTGGTCACCACGCTGACCAAGCGCATGTCGGAGGATTTGACCGATTACCTCGCCGACCACGGCGTGCGTGTGCGTTATCTGCACTCGGATATCGACACCGTCGAGCGGGTTGAAATCATCCGTGACCTGCGCCTCGGCACTTTTGATGTACTGGTCGGGATCAACCTGTTGCGTGAAGGCCTGGACATGCCGGAGGTGTCGCTGGTAGCGATCCTCGATGCGGACAAGGAAGGCTTCCTGCGCTCCGAGCGCTCGCTGATCCAGACCATCGGCCGTGCGGCGCGTAATCTCAATGGCCGGGCGATTCTCTACGCCGATCGCATTACCGGTTCGATGGAGCGCGCGATTGGCGAAACCGAACGCCGTCGCGACAAGCAGATCGCTTTCAACCTGGCCAATGGCATCACGCCTAAGGGTGTGTTCAAGGACGTTGCCGACATCATGGAAGGCGCCACGGTGCCTGGCTCGCGCAGCAAGAAGCGCAAGGGCATGGCCAAGGCCGCCGAAGAAAACGCCAAGTACGAGGCCGAATTGCGCTCGCCAAGCGAGATCACCAAGCGGATTCGGGCGCTGGAAGAGAAGATGTATCAGCTTGCTCGGGACCTGGAGTTTGAAGCGGCGGCGCAGATGCGTGATGAAATTGCCAAGCTGCGCGAGCGTCTTTTGGCTGTGTGATTGTGCGGTGAGCTATCCGCCCTCATCGCGGCCAACGGACCTGACGGACATAAACCTGGCTTAAATACCCTGCCCGCTGGAGCGGGGCGGGTGTCGCCTGTTACCATTCGCCGCTTATTGATCTTTGCTTTTCATTCTTTTCGAGACATGCCATGACCACCGTCCGCACTCGCATCGCGCCATCGCCTACCGGGGATCCCCATGTAGGTACCGCTTACATCGCATTGTTCAACTACTGCTTTGCCAAGCAGCATGGCGGTGAGTTCATCCTGCGGATCGAAGACACCGATCAGTTGCGTTCGACCCGCGAGTCCGAACAGCAGATCTTCGACGCCCTGCGCTGGCTCGGCATCGAGTGGAGCGAAGGCCCGGACGTCGGCGGCCCGCACGGCCCGTATCGCCAGAGCGAGCGTGGCGATATCTACCAGAAATATTGCCAGCAACTGGTTGAGCTGGGTCACGCTTTCCCGTGCTTCTGCACGGCAGAAGAGCTGGACCAGATGCGCGCCGAGCAACAGGCGCGTGGCGAAACTCCACGTTACGACGGCCGCGCGCTGCTGCTGTCCAAAGAAGAAGTTGCCGCACGTCTGGCCGCTGGCGAGCCTCACGTGATCCGCATGAAAGTGCCGAGCGAAGGCGTCTGCGTGGTGCCGGACATGCTGCGTGGTGATGTCGAGATCCCGTGGGACCGCATGGACATGCAAGTGCTGATGAAGACCGACGGCCTGCCGACGTACTTCCTCGCCAACGTGGTCGACGATCACTTGATGGGCATCACCCACGTACTGCGCGGCGAAGAATGGCTGCCGTCGGCGCCAAAACTGATCCTGCTTTACGAGTACTTCGGCTGGGAACAACCGGAGCTGTGCTACATGCCGCTGCTGCGTAACCCGGACAAGAGCAAGCTGTCCAAGCGCAAGAACCCGACCTCGGTGACTTTCTACGAGCGCATGGGCTTCATGCCGGAAGCGATGCTCAACTACCTGGGCCGCATGGGCTGGTCGATGCCGGACGAGCGCGAAAAGTTCTCGCTTCAGGAAATGGTCGACAACTTCGACCTCAAGCGTGTGTCCCTCGGCGGACCGATCTTCGACATCGAGAAACTGTCGTGGCTCAATGGCCAGTGGCTGCGTGATCTGCCGGTCGAAGAGTTCGCCAGCCGTTTGCAGACCTGGGCACTGAACCCGGAATACATGATGAAGATCGCGCCGCACGTGCAGGGCCGTGTTGAAACCTTCAGCCAGGTCGCACCGTTGGCCGGGTTCTTCTTCGCCGGCGGTGTTAATCCGGATGCCAAGCTGTTTGAATCGAAAAAGCTCTCGGGTGATCAGGTTCGGCAGTTGATGCAGTTGATTCTGTGGAAGCTGGAAAGCCTGCGTCAGTGGGAGAAGGACAGCATCACCGCGACGATTCAGGCGGTGGTTGAGTCGCTGGAGCTGAAACTGCGTGATGCGATGCCGTTGATGTTCGCGGCAATCACCGGGCAGGCGAGTTCGGTGTCGGTGCTCGATGCGATGGAAATCCTCGGGCCGGACCTGACCCGCTTCCGTCTGCGTCAGGCGATCGACCTGCTGGGCGGCGTGTCGAAGAAAGAAAACAAAGAGTGGGAAAAACTGCTGGCCGCCATCGCCTGATTCCCCTGTTGGCGTGGCGGCACGCTGCGATCTTTTGACGTTGGTTTTTAAAAACAGGATCAAAAGATCGCAGCCTTTGGCAGCTCCTACCGTTCTGCGCAGGTTGTAAACCTCCCGAATTTACGGGGGGAGGGCGGTAAGTGATTGTTATGTCGGCAAAAAACTTTGATTTTTTTTAAAAATAAGTTTGACAGCCCTCCGAAGCGCCATTAAGATTCGCCCCGTCCTCAGCGATGACATCAACGATGAGGGGCTATAGCTCAGCTGGGAGAGCGCCTGCATGGCATGCAGGAGGTCAGCGGTTCGATCCCGCTTAGCTCCACCAATTTACACTTCAAGGTCTGGCCACACCGGCCTTGAAGCGATCAACACTCAGCGTTGATCAGTTGTATAGAAGGGTTTGCGTCCCCTTCGTCTAGTGGCCTAGGACACCGCCCTTTCACGGCGGTAACAGGGGTTCGAGTCCCCTAGGGGACGCCAGTTTTACAGAAGTGATGTTGCAAGATGTCACTCCGCCGCGAGGCGAAAAATCCGGGGCTTTAGCTCAGCTGGGAGAGCGCCTGCATGGCATGCAGGAGGTCAGCGGTTCGATCCCGCTAAGCTCCACCAATTTTACAAGTTCAAGGTCTGGCCACACCGACCTTGAATCGATCAGCTCTCAGCACTGATCAGTTGTATAGAAGGGTTTGTGTCCCCTTCGTCTAGTGGCCTAGGACACCGCCCTTTCACGGCGGTAACAGGGGTTCGAGTCCCCTAGGGGACGCCACGATTACCCGCTCTGCGGGATTTTATAAGGGTCATTCAATTATTGAATGGCCCTTTTGTTTGTCTGGCGTTTGGCCAACTCTCCTTTTTCCTTACACTGTGCTTCAGACCAGCGGTCATATCCTTGACTTGCAGAATATTATTATGAGAATAATATTCTAGTCGTAATATTCGGAGGCGACGATGAACGATAAAAAAGCTCAAACCCGCGAACGCATCCTCAAGGCTGCCAGCGCCGCACTGATCCAGCGCGGCCCGGCAGACCCAAGCGTGGGCGAAGTGATGGGCGCAGCCGGCCTGACGGTCGGTGGCTTCTATGCGCACTTCGAAAGCAAGGACGCGATGATGCTCGAAGCGTTCAAGCAGTTGCTGGGCCGGCGTCGCGACCTGATTGCCGACATGGACACCGAATTGACTGGCGAAGAGCGCCGCGCGCTGGTCGCTGCGTTCTACCTGTCGCGCAAGCACCGCGATTCCAGCGAATCGGCCTGTCCGATTCCTGCCTCCATTGGCGAGCTGGGTCGTTTGCCGGAGTCGTTCCGCATCGCGCTGAACGAACACCTGGAATTGATGATTGCGCAGTTGGCGTCCAGCCCTGAGGACACCGACAAAGCCCTGGCCGATGTGGCCTTGATGGTGGGTGGTCTGGCACTCGCAAGAGCGCTCGGCCCGGGAGACTTATCCGATCGATTGCTGCGCGCCGCCAAGTCGGCGGTGCGTTGACCTGAAGGCAGCACGCCTGAGGAGAGAGCGATGAACACGTTGAAGTGGGTTCGTGGCGTAAATGGCACCTTGGGCTGGATTGCACCGCAACGGGTGGCGAGTAAAATGCGCTTGGCGTTCATGACGCCGCGCGCGTTGCCCTTGCGCGATTGGGAGTTGCCGCTGCTGGCCAACTCAGAGCGAATCACTTTGCGCTTCGGCCTCTCCGCACTGCGTTGGGGGCACGGTCCGACGGTGCTGCTGATGCACGGTTGGGAAGGGCGACCCACTCAATTTGCTGCGCTGATCACCGCTCTGGTCGACGCCGGTTACACGGTGGTTGCGCTCGATGGCCCGGCACATGGTCGGTCGCCGGGGCGTGAGGCCAACGTTGTGTTGTTTGCCCGCGCCATGCTTGAAGCTGCCGCCGAACTGCCGCCCTTGCAAGCTGTTATCGGTCACTCCATGGGCGGCGCCAGTGCGATGCTCGCCGTGCAATTGGGCCTGCGCACCGAAACCCTCGTCAGCATTGCTGCCCCCGCCCGCATTCTTGGCGTGCTGCGCGGATTTGCCCGCTACGTGGGGATGCCGCCCCGAGCGCGTTCCGCATTCATTCGCCAGGTCGAGCAAGATGTCGGCATGCGCGCCGCCACCCTCGACGTCGCGCACTATCAACTGGATATGCCCGGGCTGATCGTGCATGCCGAGGACGACAATTTTGTCTCGGTCAAGGAATCGCAATTGATCCACGAATCCTGGTTCGACAGCCGCTTGTTGCGCCTCGAAAGCGGTGGTCATCAACGCGTGCTGGCCGACCCTCGGGTGATTGATGGCGTGTTATCACTGCTGACCGGTCGCAGCCTTCAGGCGCGCCAATCGGCGTGAGCATCCGTTACAATGCCCCGGTTGAATAATCTGCGGGAGTGGGGCATGGGCTGGGATCGGGCGACGCCGTTTACCATTGATCTGCAAGTAGGCGCCGAGGACATCGACGGGCTGGGGCACGCCAACAACGCGGTGTACGTGACCTGGCTTGAACGTTGCGCCTGGCGCCATTCGCAACGTCTGGGGCTGGATCTGGTCGAGTACCGGCGGCTGGATCGCGCAATGGCCGTGGTGCGCCACGAGATCGATTACCTGGCAGCGGCCTATGAAGGCGAAGAGCTGCAATTGGCGACCTGGATCGTCGATTGGGATCAACGTTTGAAAATGACCCGGCATTTCCAGCTGATCCGCCCAAGTGACCACGCGACGCTGCTGCGCGCCCAGACCACGTTCGTCTGCATCGAACTGTCCACCGGCAAGCCCAAGCGCATGCCGGCGGAGTTCATCGAAGGCTATGGCCCGGCGATCCAAACCCCAGAGTCAGCGTAAATCCCTGTAGGTGGTCGTGGGTTTAACCTGCGCAATCCAGTAAACTGCCGCACGTTTTTCCTCAAGTAGTGTTTTCCCCATGCAAATTGCTCTGGCGCCCATGGAGGGGTTGGTCGACGACATCCTTCGCGACGTGCTGACCCGCGTTGGCGGCATCGACTGGTGCGTGACCGAATTTATTCGCGTCAATGACCAGTTGCTCACCCCAGCCTACTTCCACAAGTTCGGCCCGGAACTGCTCAACGGTGCCCGCACCGCGTCCGGCGTGCCGTTGCGTGTGCAGCTGTTGGGTTCTGACCCGGTGTGTCTGGCGGAAAACGCTGCGTTGGCCTGCGAACTCGGCTCCGAAGTGATCGACCTCAACTTCGGCTGCCCGGCCAAAACAGTCAATAAATCCCGTGGCGGTGCGGTGCTGCTCAAAGAGCCCGAACTGCTCAACCAGATCGTCGAGCAGGTGCGTCGCGCCGTGCCTGCGCACATTCCCGTCACGGCCAAGATGCGTCTGGGCTTCGACAGCCCGGATGGCTCGCTCGTCTGTGCCACGGCACTGGCCGAAGGCGGCGCCGAGCACATCGTGGTTCACGCCCGGACCAAGATGGACGGTTACAAACCGCCTGCGCACTGGGAATGGATCCCGCGCGTGCAGGAAGTGGTCAAGGTGCCGGTTTTCGCCAATGGTGATATCTGGAGCGTCGAGGACTGGCGTCGTTGCCGCGAAATCAGCGGCGTGGAAGACATCATGCTCGGTCGTGGTCTGGTTTCGCGGCCGGATCTGGCCAGGCAAATCGCTGCTGCACGCGCCGGTGAGGAAGTGGTCGAGATGACCTGGGCCGAGCTGCTGCCACTGATCCAGGATTTCTGGTTGCAAGCCAAAGCGCAGATGACCGCACGTCAATCGCCGGGCCGTTTGAAGCAGTGGCTGGCCATGTTGACCCGCAATTACCCTGAAGCCACCGAGCTGTTTACCGTGCTGCGCCGTGAGACGGAACTGGATCACGTCTCGCGTTTACTTGGTCTGCCGGTCGCCGAAGTGGCCTGAAAAAAATCTGCAAATACTCTCTTGAAATCAAATCAGCGGTCCCTATCTAAGGGTTACGCGATGCCGAATTCGGGTCGCGGAGATAAAAAACCTTGCTGATTGTTTTCAGGAGATTTGAACCATGAGTACTGCATTTTCCCTCGCGCCACTGTTCCGTTCCTCGGTGGGTTTCGACCGCTTCAACGACCTGTTCGAAACGGCCCTGCGCAACGAACCAGGCAGCAGCTATCCACCCTACAACGTGGAAAAACACGGTGACGATCAATACCGCATCGTCGTAGCCGCCGCCGGTTTCCAGGAAGAAGACCTGGAGCTGCAAGTCGAGAAGGGCGTGTTGACCATCAGTGGCGGCAAGCGTGACGCCAACGAAGACGTGACCTTCCTGCACCAGGGCATCGCCCAGCGTGCTTTCAAGCTGTCCTTCCGTCTGGCCGATCACATCGAGATCAAGGCTGCCGATCTGAGCAACGGTCTGCTGAGCATCGACCTGTTGCGAGTGATCCCGGAAGAGGCGAAGGCCAAACGCATCCCGATCAACGGGACGCAAAAACCGGTTCTGCAGCACTGATTCACGCGAAGACACACAATCGTCTGAACAAGCGATGAGCCGCTGAACGAAGGCCCCGATACGTCGGGGCCTTTTTTGTGCGCGCTGCAAAAGTGTTCGCAGCGTTTGCCGCTATCGGCACGGCTCTTTACAATCCGCGCAGTTTTGCCGACCCCATTTCTCGCCGGTCGGCCTGGAGCCTTTTTCATGGATGAGATTCAACAGCGTTGGCTGTGCGCCCTGTCTGCACCGATGGTGGCGCTCAATCCCCGCGCCGAATACGACGAGCCGGCGTTTTACTCCGCACCGGAATTTATCGATTTGCAATGCAGCTGGGGTATCAATGACCGGCCGCAATTGTTGAGCATGTTCGAGCGCATGACCGACAACGGTCATGCCAGGCACCTTAAAGGCGCCTATCACGCGTGGCAGCGCTGCCTGCCCGGCGAATGGCGGGCGCTGCTGGAAACCCTTGAACCGCGTGAGCGCATTCTGTACGAGTTCGCCAGTCGCACTTTTGGCGAATGCGGGCCGGGCGGCATTCTGTCCTGGGACTATGGCCGCATGGGTTTCCTGCTGCGTTGCGCGGTGCGCAACCAATGGATTGATATGCCCGAAAGCACTTGGCTGCACGGACGGTTGGCGGTCAGGGCGCAGTATCACTACAGCAGCTGGAAATCCTATTTCAACGGATTTTTGATAGGTCGCGGATTCTGGGGGAGTGAGAACGAGGGCAACGACACCTTTGCCTGCGAGCTGGATCGACAGGGCGAGAACCCCAACAGCGTGCAAATCGCTCGTGGCCTCCAACAGAACATGCCGGTTTTTCTGGAAAACCTGCCTTGGCAACTGGACCTCGACTTGCCGCAACGTCCCGAATCGCTCAAGGAGTTCGACTGGTCATGAGTTGCTGGATCCGCTTGGGCATCGAACCCACCACCGACGAAACCCTCATTCGCAACGCCTACCGCACGCGCCTGCCGGAACATCACCCGGAGAGCGATCCCGAAGGTTTTCAGGCGCTGCGCATGGCCTACGAAAAAGCGCTTCGTCTGGCACGCGAGGGCGATGAAGAAGAACCAGAAGAATTCGAGGAATATGAAGAGCCGGAACAGACAATCATCGAGGTGCCGCAGGCCTTCGTGGATTTCTGCGAGTTGCTTGACGATCCTCTACGGCGCTTCGACTTCGCAGCCTGGCAGTCGTTTATCCGAGGTCTGGATCAACTGCCTCTCGAGTCTCTCGATGACCTCAGTTGGGGCTTGTACCATCGGCTGGCTGACGCCGGGCCGCTGTCCTATCGTTGCGCGAACCTGTTGGCCGAACGCATGGCTTGGGACCAGCAATTGCTGGATCTGTCGTTTGACGACGCTCAGCGTGTTGAAGCGTTTCTGCAACGGATCAAGGCGGGTGATCCGTTCGATACGGATCTGATGAGCGCCTGGTCAGAAGCAGCGCAGACCGAATCCCTGTGGTATGCGCGCAGTCTCGATTTCATCTTCGCCCAGCGTCCGCTCCATGAGTTCGCCGACTTTGCCAGTCGGCACACCTGCCTGCCGTTGCCGAACGATGAAACGTACATCAAGCGGCTCGTGACGCAGTTCACTCAGGCGGGCATGGGAGGGGCAGGGCTGCTGCAGTGTTGCAAAGAGCAGCAGGGCAAAAACCCTGAGGATGTCGATTGGCTCTACCTGCTCGCCTGTCAAAGCACTCTACTGGGCCTGGACGATCAGGCGTGGCCGTGCTGGATCCGGCTCTGGCAGGAGTATCGTCATCCGACGGCCGAAAGCCACTTGATGGTAATTTGCGCAGAACGTCAGCCGGACTTTCTGCCGCTGCTGATTCAGGCATTTGATCGAGCGCAGGTTTTCAGTGACTGGTCCCGCGAACTCGACCATGTCAGTCAGCAATATGGCAGCCCTTCACAAAGACCGGAAACCCTGGCGCGATGGATGGGCATTGGCAGTCTCGAACTTCAGGGTCTGGCCAAGGCCTTCGTCGACTGGCGCATGAGCGACGATGAGCTGCCGTTGCTGGCACTGTTGCTTGGCAATCATGACGACCCAAGGTTGCAGCGACTCTATCGACATGCCTGGGCACTGCATCGCGGTGACGTGCCGCTGTTACAGCAAATGCTCGACGAACCGTTGTCGGTGGATGCCCTTGAGGCGTTGGTGCTGAGCGGATTCAAGCAACAGGCTGAGCAGCATGTGCGTTGGTTGACGCAAGCACCGATCCCGTTGGCGATGAGCGCCTACACCGATGCGAACGCGGATTCGCCCCAACTGCCCGAAGCCCTGAAGGAAGGTTTTGCGCACAGCCTCTGCCGACTCTGGTTACGCAGATTGCGTCCTTACAGTCGCACCGCGCTCGAGCGCATTGCCGAAGATTTCAAACTGAACGATGCGCACGCCACCCTCGATTTGTCAGAGCTGGCGCTGCTGCTGCAACTAAGCCAGGGCGATGTGCAGTGGCCGCCGCCGGGGGCGGCAGAGGCGCTGTGGCAATGGCACGCTCAAACGCTGTTTCTGTTGGCATTGCTGGGGCAAACCGAGCGTTGGTTGCCATTGATCGACGCGCGATGGCTGGAGCAACTGCCCTACAACCCGACCCATCCGCTCAGCCGATTGCAGCCGTTGTTGCAACGCTTACTGCGTGAGCAAGGTAACTGCGAGGGCTTGCTCGGCCTGCTGCAAACGGCGGACCCGGTGCATGCGCTGCTGGCCCGACAAATGTGCGGTGTGCAGGAAGCGCTTGCCAGCCTGCGACTGTTGAGCAACGACCGCCTGTTCGAATGCATGCGCAGCGATCTGAGTGCATTTGACGATGATCTGCTGGGACGAATGCTCCTGACGGCAGTGCTCTATCACTGCGGACTGTTTGACGCCAAGCAGCGGCGCTTTCTGCTCGACAGAATTACCGAAATCGTCAATCCCCAGGATTGGTTCGACGGTTTCCGCCACAGTCTGATCAAAGGCGAGCCGGCGCGCCCACCACGCGAGGCTCTGGAAGACGAAGGCGTTAACGACATCGACGCGTTTTACCTGGCGCTCGATGTGCTCAAGGACCTGGTGCTTTACGGCAATGCCGGCGTGCCACGCCAGAAAGCCCTGATGCGCCTGCAACGCGCCAAGGACAATACGCAGAACGGGCTCGGTTTACGGTTTGCCTTCAGCGCATTGCTGTCGTGGTCCGAACGCTTGTTGATGGCCAAGGCCGACACACGTCCGGTCGCCGCCACGGCGTTCTGGCGCCTGGGCACACGGTTAGGGCGTGAGGCATTTGTCGGGCAAGTGATCGGAATCGTATTGCTGACGCCGCTGTTGGCATTGTTCAGTGGCTCAATGACTTCGGCCTTCGTCGTGTTGGCCGTGGCGCTGCTGCTGTTGCTCAGCGCCATGCTGCGGCGCCTGCACGACATGGGCCGAGGCGTCGCGACCTTTCTGATACTCGCGGGGCTGACGCCGGTTTTACCGTTTCTGCCGCTGGTGCTGTTCGGTTTTCCTGGCGAGAAGCTGCCCAACCGTTACGGCGTGCCACCGGAGAGTTTCCGTGAGGATCCATTGTCCGGTGGATTGCAGGCAGCGTTGCGCCGGCTCATTGGCTAGAGGCGCAACTCATCCAGCGCGCTGTTGAGCTGTGCGCGGTGGCTGGCGATCTCTGACGATTGCTGGCCGCCGAGCACGGTGGTGAAACTGTGCAGCCATTCGGCAATGCGCTCGCGCTCCGTCCCCAGGCTCTGCATCCATGCGCGCTCCAGACGTGCCAGCAGCGTGCGGTTGGGTAATGCATCGCGCGGGTGAACCTTGAGTGCGGCGAGCCGGTCATGACTGTTTTGTCGGGCCTGTTCATCGAGTCCGGTGGGGCTGCGGTCGATGCTGTGACTGTACCGTGCACCTGTTTCCAGCAGCGTGACGTCAACTTCGAGCAAGCCATTGATGTCGTAGCTGAAACGCACATCCAGTTGCTGCATGTGCTCGGTGGGCATCAGCGTGACATCGAAAGCGTCGATAAGAATGTTGTCGCGTACCCATGGACGTTCGCCCTGATACACCGCAATGCGGATTTTTTCCTGCCGCGGATGCGTCGTGTAATAGCGCTCCACCCGAGACGTTGGAATGATGGTGTTGCGTTCGATGATGGGCGAGAAGGCGCCTTCGATACCCTTGCCGCGCATGGTCTCGATGCCCAGTGTGTAAGGGCAGACGTCCGTCAGGATCAGCTCTTCCACCGCACCGTCGCGCGCCTTGCACGCCGCTTGCGTCGCCGCGCCGAGCGCGACAAGGGTGTCGGGATCCAGATGACGATAAGGCAGGCGCCCGAACAGCGTGGCGACCATCTGCTGCACCGCCGGCATTCGCGTGGCACCGCCCACCAATACCAGGCTGTCGAGATCACGGGGCTTGAGCCGGGCATCGCGCAGGGCTTGTTCGATCGGTGCGCGCAAGCGGCCGAGCAGTGGTTCCCAGATCTTCACCGCAGCGGCTTCATCCAGCGACCATTCAAATGTCTTGTCTGCATGGCGCCAGCTCAAATGCTGCGTGCCTTCACCGAGTTTGCACTTGAGCTGCTCCAGCGCATCACCCAGGCTGGCCATACCCTGTGCATCGACCATTGACGGGGTCAATTGCCAGGCCTTGAGGCAGGCCTGCAACAGCGCGGCGGTGAAGTCTTCGCCGCCGAGGAAATTGTCGCCGGTGGACGCATGCACTTCAATCAGCGGCAGCGCATATTCCAGCACCGTGACATCGAAGGTGCCGCCGCCCAGATCGAAAATCAGCGTGCGTTCGAATTTCTGCTCGTGCAGCCCATAGGCCATGGCGGCAGCGGTCGGCTCGTTGATCAGGCGCGTCACGGACAAACCAGCCAGTTCGGCGGCAAACAGCGTGCGTTTGCGTTGCTCGTCACTGAAATACGCCGGTACGGAAATCACTGCTTCGGATACCGGGTGGCCGAGAAAGGCTTCGGCGTCCTGTTTGAGTGAGCCGAGCACCAGTGCCGACAATTCTTCGGGGCTGAACTGACGACTGCCCAGTTCAATCTGCTTGTCGCTGCCCATGAAGCGCTTGAAAGCCGCGGCGCTGCGTTCCGGGTGCGTGGTCAGTCGGGCGCGCGCAGCTTTGCCGACCAGAATCGTGTCGTCCTCATCGAGGCTGATCACCGATGGGGTCAGCACGTCGCCGAGGGCGTTGGGAATCAACCGGGCCTGACCGTCCTGCCAGACGGCGATAAGACTATTGGTGGTGCCAAGGTCGATGCCCAGCAGGGCCGGGCGTGGGAGGGTTGCATCCTGCATGATTGATCTCGAAACGGCGCAAAAAGCGCGACCCTACAGGTTGCCGCCAACACTGGCAATTGTTGGCCGGGTGCAAGCTGAGCGCGTTATGTCAGCAGCTTTTTCAAGTCCTCCAGCGGCAATGGCCGACTGTGCAGATACCCTTGGTACAAATGGCAACCCAGGCCCTGCAAAAACTCAAGCTGCTCCGGGGTTTCCACGCCTTCGGCGATTACTTCGAGTTTCAGGCTGCGGGCCATGGCGACGATGGCGCGGATGATCTCCGCGTCGTTCGGGTCAGTGGTCGCATCGCGGATAAACGACTGATCGATTTTCAACGTGTCCACCGGCAAGCGCTTGAGGTAAGTCAGCGATGAATAACCGGTGCCAAAGTCGTCCATGGCGAAACTCACACCGAGCTTTTTCAGGCGGCGCATCTTGCTGATGGTGTCCTCCAGGTTCTGGATGACGATGCCTTCGGTGATCTCCAGTTTCAGCAGCGAGCAAGGCAGGCCGTGGCTGACCATGCTTTGTTCGATACGCTCGACGAAGTCGTTCTGGCGGAACTGGCGCGGGCTGATGTTGACGCACAAGCTGAAATTGAGCGGGTCGACCAGTTGCAGGGCGATCAGTTGTTTGAACGCCGAGCAGGCTTCATCGAGTATCCATGTGCCGACTTCCAGAATCAGACCGCTGTCTTCCAGAACCTTGATGAACTCGGTCGGTGACTGTGCGCCGAGTTTCGGGTGGTTCCAGCGCACCAGGGCTTCGGCGCCGATGATGCGGTTGTTCTGCGCGTCGATTTGCGGCTGGAAATGCACCCTGAATTCGCCGCGCGATAGCGCCAGGCGCAAGTCGGTCTCCATGCGTAGACGTTCGCTGGCCGCTTTCTGCATGGTGTTGTGATACATCTGCGTGGTGTTGCGCCCGGAATCCTTGGCTCGGTACAAGGCAATGTCGGCACGCTTGAGCAGGTCGGTCGGGGTAGAGCCGTGATCCGGGATCAGCGCCACGCCGATGCTCGGTGTGACTTGCAGGCGCTGGCCGTCGAGGAACATCGGTTCCGAGAGCAGTTCACGAAGGGTGTCGGCCAGTTCGCGTACCTGCAAGCTGACTTCATTGCGCGTGCCCTCCAGGCCACTGAGCAACACCACGAATTCATCGCCGCCCAGGCGCGCCACCGTATCCTCCATGCGCACACTGGCTTCGAGCCGCGCCGTGATGATCTTCAGCACCGTGTCGCCGACCGGATGGCCGAGTGAGTCATTGATGTGCTTGAAGTGATCGAGATCGAGAAACAGCAAGGCGCCGCGCAGGTTGTGGCGTTTGAGCAGGGCGATCTGCTGGCTCAGTCGATCCATCAACAACGCACGGTTGGGCAGGTTGGTCAGCGGGTCGTGGTAAGCCAGATGGCGGATTTGTGCTTCAGCGTTTTTCAACAGACTGACGTCTCGAGCTGTCAGCAGCAGGCAAGCCGTTTCATTCAGGTTGATCGGCTCCACCGAGACTTCCACCGTGAGGATTTCCCCGCGCTTGTTGCGCCCGAGCATTTCCTGATGGTGCACGCGGCCCTTGATCTGCAATTCGGCGAGCAGGGCCGAACGTTGTTTCTCCTCGGCCCAGATCCCGACCTGATACACGGTTTTACCCACCACTTCATCGGCGCGATATCCGGTGAGGCGACAGAAACCGTCGTTGACCTCCAGATAGCGCCCGGTGTCGCGCTCGGTGATGGTGATGGCGTCGGGGCTGGAGTGAAACGCCTTGGCGAACTTCTCTTCACTGGCCTTGAGTGCCGCTTCCGAACGTTGCTGCTGGGTGATATCGCGCAATGTGGTGACGATGCACGGTTGATCGCCAACGCTGATCTGCCGACTGGAAATCACGCAGGTCAACGACTGGCCGTCCTTGTGCTGGACGATGATCGCGACATTGCTCAGGCCTTGTTCGCGGATCACCCGTTCGATGCGCTGCAGACTTTTCGCCGATGCGTCCCACAGGCCGATGTCTTCGGCGGTGCGGCCGATTACGTCGGCGGCGCTCCAGCCAAAGGTCTGGGTGAAACTGTTGTTGATTTCGATGAACTCGCCGCTGTCCTGACGGGTGACGCAGATCGGGTCGGGGCTGACCTGGAACAGCGTGGCGAATTTCTCTTCCGAGGCCACTAGGCGTTGTTCGCGCTCGACCTGATCGGTGATGTCGAGCAAAGTGCCGGCCATGCGCAACGGCGCGCCATTGTCGTCCCGATAGAGGCGGGCGCGGCTTTCCAGATAACGTGAGCTGCCGTCCGGCAATTGCACGCGATACGTCAGTTGGTAATTGCCCGCCGGGCCTTCGCGCAGGCTGCGATAGGCGTCGCGCATGCTGTCGCGCTCCTCGCCGGGCACACCTTCGAAAAACTCGTCGAACGATTCATGGAACGGTTTCGGGTCCAGTCCGTGCAATTGCGCCGCGCGTGCCGAGCCATAGAGCATGCCGCTGGGAATGTGCCAGTCCCACGTGCCGAGCTGCGCCGAGTCGAGCGCCAGGTCGAGGCGTTCCTGGCTGTCTTTCAAGGCGTGTTCCGCAGCTTTGCGCTCGGTGGTGTCGAGGAACGTGCTCAGCAGATAAGGCTGGCCTTCGAGTTCGACCTTTTGCGCACTGAGAATGCCGTCATGGATCTGCCCGTTACTGGCGCGAAACTGCACTTCCATGCTGATCAGTTCACCCTTGGCCTTGGTCTTTTTGACCAGTTCGCCGCGCTGCTCAGGGTGCACCCACAGGCCCAGTTCCAGCGTGGTGCGGCCAATCGCGCTTTGCACCGGCCAGCCGAACAGGCTTTCGAAATACTGGTTGGCTTCGCTGATCAAACCGTCTTCCTGGCGGGTCAGCAGCACCATGTTCGGGCACAGATGAAACAGCGTGGCGAAACGTTTCTCCGAACTGCTCAGGGCTTGTTCGCGTTGCCGCTGGTGCGTGATTTCGCGAATCACCCCAATCATTCGGGGGCGGCCGTTTTTGTCTGGCAGCAGGCTGCCGTTGATCTCCAGCCAATGCAGGCTGCCATCGGGCCAGCGGATGCGGTGATGCATCGCCTGTTCCAGCGGGGCGCCGGCAATTACCGCGTGGAAGGCGCGCACGGTTTTTGCCCGGTCTTCGGGTGGCAGCAAATCCAGGTATTCGAGATCTTCCGGCAGCGGCTGGCGCGGATCGAAACCGAACAAGGCCTGCGTGCCCCGTGACCAACTGATCTGACCGCGCTCGATATCCCAATACCAGGCGCCGAGCCGCGCACCGTTCAGCGCTGCGAGCAATTGCGGCGCGCTCTCCCAGCTCTGCTCGGAATGTCGCGGGTCAATCGCTTGAATGCGCGGCATCGGCGGAATTCGGTCAACAGATTTCGGCATTATCGACAGGCCTTGAGCGGGTGGTGGCGTTTAGGCACAGGGACAGCGGCTCTATAGGATTAGCACAAGTTAGCCCTGAGTCCCTGGCAGATCGATTCGTGCATCCAGCAAGGCCATAAACGCTCTTGCCGCATTCGATAGCGTCCGTTCGGTGTGCACGATATAGCCTAGCTGGCGACTGAGCTGTATGCCCGGCAATGCGATGCTTGCCACCTGTTCATCGAGCATGGTGCGCGGAAGCACGCTCCATGCCAGGCCAATGGAGACCATCATTTTGATGGTTTCCAGGTAGTTGGTGCTCATCGCGATGTTCGGTGTCAGCCCTTGGGCCTCGAACAAACGTTGGACAATATGGTGCGTAAATGTGTTGCCGCCGGGGAAAACCGCCGGATGGCCGGCAATGTCCGCCAGACTGACGGCGCCATTACTGATCAATGAATGCTCCGGGGCGACCACGAAATCCAGCGGGTCATCCCACACCGGGGTGGCTTTGACCAGCGTGTGCGGCTCGGGCGCAAGGGTGATGACCGCCAGTTCCGCGCGGCCGTGGAGTATTTCTTCGTAGGCCACTTCCGAATCGAGAAACTGAATATCCAGCGCGACTTGTGGGTAGCAGCGGGTGAACTCCCTTAATAGCGGTGGCAAGCGGTGCAGGCCAATGTGATGACTGGTCGCCAATGTGAGGCGGCCACTGACTTCGCCGGTCAGATTGGTCAATGCGCGACGGGTGTCGTCCAGCACGTTGAGAATCTGATAAGCCCGCGGCAGCAGGGCGCGGCCAGCCTCGGTCAGGCCGACTTCGCGACCCAGTCGATCAAACAGGCGCACCTTGAGTTGCTGCTCCAGACCGGCGATACGCTTGCTGATGGCCGGTTGTGTCAGGTGCAGCCGTTCACCGGCGCCGGAGAAACTGCCGGTCTCGGCGATGGCGATAAAAGCGTTGAGGTTGGCCAGATCCATGGTGGTATTCCAGTTGGTTATCCAAAGCATAAAAAATATGAATTTGAGTTATTTAATCTAACCCCATAGGATCGACCTCACAAGCCAAAGGGTTATTGAATCTCTCAAATACCCAGGGCATAGAAACAAGCTGATGAGGAACCGTCTGATGGCCGGCAAAACGCTCTACGACAAGCTCTGGGATTCGCATTTGGTCAAGCAGCGCGACGATGGCTCTGCGTTGATCTACATCGATCGTCACATCATTCACGAAGTGACTTCGCCGCAAGCCTTTGAAGGTCTGCGTCTGGCCGGGCGCAAGCCTTGGCGCATCGATGCCAACATCGCGACCCCGGACCACAACGTACCGACGACCCCGGAGCGCAAGGGTGGCATCGAAGCCATCGCCGACCAGGTCTCGCGTTTGCAGGTTCAGACCCTCGATGACAACTGTGATGAATACGGCATCGTCGAGTTCAAGATGAACGACGTCCGCCAAGGCATCGTCCACGTGATCAGCCCGGAGCAGGGCGCGACCTTGCCGGGCATGACCGTGGTCTGCGGTGACTCGCACACCTCGACCCACGGCGCGTTCGGCGCTCTGGCTCACGGTATCGGCACTTCCGAGGTCGAGCACGTGCTCGCCACTCAGTGCCTGGTCGCCAAGAAAATGAAAAACATGCTGGTGTCCGTCGAAGGCCAGTTGCCGTTCGGCGTAACCGCCAAGGACATCGTTCTCGCGGTGATCGGCAAGATCGGCACCGCCGGCGGTAACGGCCATGCCATCGAATTCGCCGGCAGCGCGATTCGCGATTTGTCCGTCGAAGGCCGCATGACCATCTGCAACATGTCTATCGAAGCCGGCGCCCGCGTAGGTCTGGTCGCGGCGGATCAAAAAACTGTCGATTACGTCAAGGGCCGTCCGTTCGCACCGAAAGGCGTCGAGTGGGAGATGGCCGTCGAGTCCTGGAAAGACCTGGTGTCCGACGCCGACGCCACATTCGACACCGTGGTCGAACTCGACGCCGCGCAGATCAAGCCGCAAGTCAGCTGGGGCACTTCGCCGGAAATGGTCTTGGCTGTTGATCAGAACGTGCCGGACCCGGACAAGGAAATGGATCTGGTCAAACGCGACTCGATCGTCCGCGCCCTGAAATACATGGGTTTGACCGCCAATCAGGCGATCACCGACATTCAACTCGATCGCGTATTCATCGGTTCCTGCACCAACTCGCGGATCGAAGATTTGCGCGCCGCCGCTGTCATTGCCAAGGGCCGCAAGGTGGCTTCGACCATCAAGCAAGCCATCGTCGTGCCGGGCTCGGGTCTGGTGAAGGCGCAGGCCGAGTCTGAAGGTCTGGACAAGATTTTCCTCGAAGCCGGTTTTGAATGGCGTGAACCCGGTTGCTCAATGTGTCTGGCGATGAACCCGGACCGTTTGGAGTCCGGCGAGCATTGCGCCTCGACGTCCAACCGTAACTTCGAAGGCCGTCAGGGCGCCGGTGGCCGCACTCACCTCGTCAGCCCGGCCATGGCGGCGGCTGCGGCGGTGAACGGTCGCTTCATCGACGTTCGTGAATTGATTTAAGGAGCGCAGCATGAAAGCTTTTACCCAGCACACTGGCCTTGTCGCGCCTTTGGATCGTGCCAATGTCGACACCGACCAGATCATTCCCAAGCAGTTCTTGAAGTCGATCAAGCGCACCGGTTTCGGCCCGAACCTGTTCGATGAATGGCGTTACCTCGATGTCGGGCAACCGTATCAGGACAACTCCAAGCGCCCGTTGAACAAGGACTTCGTGCTCAACGCCGAGCGTTATCAAGGCGCCAGCGTGTTGCTGGCCCGCGAGAACTTCGGTTGCGGCTCCAGCCGTGAACACGCGCCATGGGCGCTGGAAGAGTACGGTTTTCGCAGCATCATCGCGCCGAGCTACGCCGACATCTTCTTCAACAACAGCTTCAAGAACGGCTTGCTGCCGATCATCTTGAGCGACGCTGAAGTCGATGAGCTGTTCAAGCAGGTTGAAGCTGAGCCGGGCTACCAATTGCAGGTCGATCTGCAAGCACAAACCGTGACGCGTCCGGATGGCAAGGTTTACCGCTTTGAGATCGATGCGTTTCGCAAGCATTGCCTGCTCAATGGTCTGGACGATATCGGCCTGACCTTGCAAGACCACGAAGCGATTGCGACGTTCGAGGCCAGGCATCGTGTGAGCCAGCCTTGGCTGTTTCGCGACGCTTGATTGATTTGAGACTGATGTAGTTAGAGCGGGTCTCTTCGCGAGCAGGCTCGCTCCCACATTGGAATGCATTTCAAATGTGGGAGTGAGCCTGCTCGCGAAGACGGCAGCCAAAACAACACAAATGTCAGGATGTGACTATGACCAGCACCGCCCAGCACAGTCAGGTTGTACAAAAGCAATTCGGTGAACAGGCCGCCGCCTACCTGAGCAGCGCCGTTCACGCGCAAGGTACCGAATTCGCACTGCTACAAGCTGAACTGGCAGGGCAGGGCGACGCCCGGTTGCTGGACCTGGGGTGTGGCGCCGGCCATGTGAGTTTTCACGTGGCGCCGCTGGTCAGGGAAGTGGTCGCCTATGACTTGTCGCAGCAGATGCTCGACGTCGTGGCGGCTGCTGCCGTCGATCGCGGCATGAGTAATATCGCCACGGTCAACGGGGCGGCCGAGCGTCTGCCGTTTGCTGATGGCGAATTCGATTTCGTGTTCAGCCGTTATTCGGCGCATCACTGGAGCGATCTCGGTGTGGCCCTGCGCGAAGTACGCCGGGTGCTGAAGCCGGGTGGTGTGGCGGCGTTCGTCGATGTGTTGTCGCCGGGCAGCCCGTTGTTCGACACTTACCTGCAAAGCGTCGAAGTGCTGCGCGACACCAGCCATGTGCGCGATTATTCTGCCGGCGAGTGGTTGCGGCAGGTCAGCGAGGCGGGTTTGCATACGCGTAGCACTGCGCGCCAACGTCTGCGTCTGGAGTACAGCAGTTGGGTCGAGCGCATGCGCACACCTGAAGTGATGCGCGCCGCGATCCGCCAGTTGCAGCAGTCGATGGGCAACGAAGTGCGCGAATATTTCGAGATCGAAGCCGATGGCTCGTTCAGTACAGATGTGATCGTACTCTGGGCTGAAAAACAGTTTTAGAACGACAAGAATTTTTCCGGGCGCGTCCGTTGATGGCGCACCGACTGAAGACACGAGGAAAGCATGAGCAAGCAGATTCTGATTCTCCCAGGCGACGGTATTGGTCCGGAAATCATGGCCGAAGCGGTCAAGGTGCTGGAACTGGCCAACGACAAGTACAGCCTGGGTTTCGAGCTGAGCCATGACGTGATCGGTGGCGCGGCCATCGACAAGCACGGCGTGCCACTGGCCGACGAAACCCTCGACCGTGCCCGCGCTGCCGATGCAGTCCTGCTGGGCGCTGTCGGTGGCCCGAAATGGGACACCATCGAGCGTGACATCCGCCCTGAGCGCGGTCTGCTGAAAATCCGTGCGCAACTGGGCCTGTTCGGCAATCTGCGTCCGGCGATCCTGTACCCGCAACTGGCCGATGCTTCGAGCCTGAAGCCGGAAATCGTTGCCGGCCTGGACATCCTGATCGTCCGCGAGCTGACCGGCGGTATCTATTTCGGCGCGCCGCGCGGCACCCGCACGCTGGAAAACGGCGAGCGTCAGGCCTACGACACCCTGCCATACAGCGAAAGCGAGATCCGCCGCATCGCCCGCGTCGGTTTCGACATGGCCATGGTGCGTGGCAAGAAGCTGTGCTCGGTCGACAAGGCCAACGTGCTGGCCTCCAGCCAACTGTGGCGTGAAGTGGTCGAGCAGGTCGCCAAGGATTACCCTGAAGTCGAACTGAGCCATATGTACGTCGACAACGCCGCCATGCAACTGGTGCGCGCACCGAAGCAGTTCGACGTGATCGTCACCGACAACCTGTTCGGCGACATCCTCTCCGACGAAGCTTCGATGCTTACCGGTTCCATCGGCATGCTGCCGTCGGCTTCGCTCGACTCCAACAACAAGGGCATGTACGAGCCTTGCCACGGTTCGGCGCCGGACATTGCCGGCAAGGGCATTGCCAATCCGTTGGCGACCATTTTGTCGGTGTCGATGATGCTGCGTTACAGCTTCAATCTGCATGACGCGGCCGATGCCATCGAGAAAGCCGTCAGCGTGGTTCTGGATCAGGGCCTGCGCACCGGCGACATCTATTCGGCCGGTTGCACCAAAGTCGGTACGCAGGAAATGGGCGACGCAGTAGTCGCCGCGCTGCGGAATCTGTAATCTCTCGGGCCCGCTGCGAAATTCAATACAAAGCAGCGGCCCACTTTTCAAGAAGGTGTAGTTGCGATGAAACGTGTAGGTCTGATCGGTTGGCGCGGTATGGTCGGTTCCGTGCTCATGCAGCGGATGCTGGAAGAGCAGGATTTCGATCTTATCGAGCCGGTGTTTTTCACCACTTCCAATGTCGGTGGCCAAGGCCCGTCCGTGGGCAAGGACATTGCTCCGCTCAAGGACGCTTACAGCATTGAAGAGCTGAAGACCCTCGACGTGATCCTTACCTGCCAGGGCGGCGACTACACCAGCGAAGTGTTCCCCAAGCTGCGCGAAGCCGGCTGGCAGGGTTACTGGATCGACGCGGCTTCCAGCCTGCGCATGAACGATGACGCGGTCATCATTCTTGATCCGGTCAACCGCAAGGTCATCGACCAGCAGCTGGATGCGGGCACCAAGAACTACATCGGCGGCAATTGCACCGTCAGCCTGATGCTGATGGGCCTGGGTGGTCTGTTCGAGGCCGGTCTGGTCGAGTGGATGAGCGCCATGACGTATCAGGCGGCCTCCGGTGCCGGCGCGCAGAACATGCGTGAACTGATCAAGCAAATGGGCGCGACCCACGCCGCTGTTGCCGAGCAACTGGCCGATCCTGCCAGCGCGATCCTCGACATCGACCGTCGTGTAGCCGACGCCATGCGCAGCGAAGCCTACCCGACCGAAAACTTCGGTGTGCCGTTGGCCGGCAGCCTGATCCCGTGGATCGACAAGGAACTGCCGAACGGCCAGAGCCGCGAAGAGTGGAAGGCCCAGGCCGAGACCAACAAGATTCTCGGTCGCTTCAAGAGCCCGATCCCGGTCGACGGCATCTGCGTGCGCATCGGCGCCATGCGTTGCCACAGCCAGGCGCTGACCATCAAGCTGAACAAAGACGTACCGATCGCCGACATCGAAGGGCTGATCAGCCAGCACAACCCTTGGGTCAAACTGGTACCCAATCAGCGCGAGATCAGCATGCAGGAGCTGAGCCCGACCAAGGTCACCGGCACCCTGAATGTTCCGGTCGGTCGTCTGCGCAAGCTGAACATGGGCACCCAGTATCTGGGCGCCTTCACCGTCGGCGACCAACTGCTGTGGGGCGCGGCCGAACCGCTGCGTCGCATGCTGCGGATTTTGCTTGAGCGTTGATCGTTTGAAGCAATGAAAAACCCGCGCCTTGCGAGAGGCGCGGGTTTTTTTATGCTTCAGATTTCTCGATTGCCTGATTTGGCGCCTTCGCGAGCAGGCTCGCTCCCACCGTTGGAATGCATTCACCTGTGGGAGCGAGCCTGCTCGCGAAGGGGTCGTTATAGGCGCCACAAATCCCCGGCAGAAATTGCCTGTGCGCCAGTCACCCGGTAAAGTGCCGCTCCCCCCGTTTCGCCAGAGGCCGCACCATGACCCAGACCCTTGATATTGCCGTGATCGGCGCCACCGGTACTGTCGGCGAAACCCTCGTACAGATTCTTGAAGAGCGTAATTTCCCGATCGGCAACCTGCACCTGCTGGCCAGCAGCGAATCCGCCGGCAGCTCGGTGCTGTTCCGTAACAAGAACGTGCGCGTGCGTGAGGTCGACGAATTCGATTTCAGCAAGGTCAAACTGGTGTTCTTCGCCGCCGGTCCAGCCATCACCCTGAGCTACGCCGCCCGCGCCCACGCCGCCGGTTGCTCGCTGATCGACCTGTCCGGCGCCTTGCCGGCCGATCAGGCGCCGCAAGTGGTGCCGGAAGCCAATGCTGATGTGCTCGCCGGCTTGAAAGCGCCGTTCCAGGTCAGCAGCCCGAGCCCGTCGGCGACCACGCTTGCCGTGGTGCTCGCGCCGTTGCTTGACCTGATCGATCTGCAATACGTCAACGTCACCGCCAATCTGGCCGTTTCCGCCCAGGGGCGTGAAGCCGTCGCCGAGCTGGCACGCCAGACCGCCGAGCTGCTGAACATGCGCCCATTGGAGCCCAAGTTTTTTGATCGGCAGATGGCGTTCAACCTGCTGGCCCAGGTCGGCACGCCTGACGCGCAAGGCCATACGCTGCTGGAAAAACGCCTGGTGCGTGAGTTGCGTCAGGTGCTGGCACAGCCTTTATTAAAGATTTCCGCAAGTTGCGTTCAAGCCCCGGTGTTTTTTGGCGATAGCCTTAGCGTGACCTTGCAGTCAGCGCAGGCCGTCGACCTGAAAAAGGTCAATGCTGCGCTGGAAGCTGCGTCGGGCATTGAACTGGTCGATGCGGGTGATTACCCGACGGCAGTCGGAGACGCGGTGGGGCAGGACGTGGTCTATGTCGGTCGTGTTCGCAGTGGCGTCGATGACCCGGCGGAACTTAATTTGTGGCTGACGTCAGATAACGTGCGCAAAGGCGCAGCACTCAACGCTGTGCAGGTTGCCGAGTTGTTGATAAAAGACCTGCTGTAAAAGATACTTGGCAACAATTTGTCGACTGATTCTAGCTGGGCGCTATGCTTGGCCGAAGCAGTTGATAACGTGTCACCCTCCGGGACTTTCCGGGGCATCAAAGAAATGATCGCGCGCGGCAGTCTGTCGTCGTCGCGCGCAATGCCTTACGGCAGCGATATTCAACATCTTCTCGCTGGCCGAGGAACGTTCAAACAAAGGATGAGGCTATGGTTCAAGTTCGCAAACTGGTGTTAGCAATAGCGGCCGCCTCGGCGCTGTCCTCCGGTATGGCGCATGCCCTCGGGCTCGGGGAGCTGACCCTGAAGTCGACCCTGAACCAGCCGCTGGTGGCTGAAATCGAGCTGCTCGACGTCAAGGATCTCACCGCTGCCGAAGTGGTGCCGAGCCTGGCCTCGCCGGAAGACTTCGCCAAGGCCGGCGTCGACCGCCAGGCCTTCCTCAATGATCTGACGTTCACCCCTGTACTCAACGCCAGCGGCAAAAGCGTTCTGCGCGTGACCTCGAGCAAGCCACTGTCGGAACCGATGGTGAAATTTCTCGTCCAGGTGATGTGGCCAAATGGCCGCTTGTTGCGCGATTACAGCGTACTGCTGGATCCGTCGAAGTTTTCGCCGCAGACCGCTGACGCCGCTGCGCAACCGGCGCCGTCGCAAACCATCACTGCACCGACCACCGGCGCCACACACCCGAAGCAATACACCACCACCCCGCGCGACACCCTGTGGGAAATCGCGGCGAAGGCCCGTAACGGCGGTTCGGTGCAGCAAACCATGCTGGCCATTCAGGCGTTGAACCCGGATGCGTTTATCGGCGGCAACATCAACCGCCTGAAAGTCGGCCAGGTCCTGCGTCTTCCGGATTCGGTGCAAAGCACTGCGCTGCCACAGTCGGCGGCCATCGCTGAAGTCGCAGCGCAAAACGAAGCCTGGCGTCAGGGTCGTCGTTATGTGGCCAAGCCTGGCACCGGTCAGCAGCAACTCGATGCGACCAACCGTGGTCGCGGCAATACGGGCGCTGTGCCTGACGCGCAAGACAACCTGAGCCTGGTTTCTGCTGAAAGCGCCAAGGCGCGTGGCAAAGGCCCGGCGGGCGACGCCAAGGCCCTGAGCGACAAGCTCGCGGTCACTCAGGAAAACCTCGACACGACCCTTCGTGACAACGAGGAACTGAAAAGCCGCATGACCGATCTGCAAAGTCAGTTGGACAAGCTGCAACGTCTGATCGAGTTGAAGAACAATCAATTGGCGAAGATGCAGGCCGAAGGGGCGGGCGCTGCGCCAGACGCTAATCCGGCGGTGCCTGCGATCACTGCCGAGTTGGCCGCCACACCGCCAGCGACACCGGCAGAAGCAGCTCCGACACCAGAGTCCGCCATTGCACCACCGGCCGAGACGCCAGTTGAGCCAGTGGTCGAGCCGGTGGTCGAAACCACACCTGTCGCTGATGACGAAAAAACCTTCAACGAACTGCTGACCAATCCGATCTTGCTGGGTCTGGTCGGTGGCGGTGCCGTGATCTTGCTGTTGTTGCTGTTGCTGCTGGCCCGTCGCCGCAAAGCCCAGCAGGAAGCCGAGAAGCATGTGCGCATGGCCCGCGCCCTGGCTGAGGAGCAAGAGTTCTCAGCGGAACAGGATCTGCCGGAAAGCAGCTTCGAAGGTCTGGAAACCCCGGCCGCGAGCGTCAAACTCAACACTCCGGCTCCGGCACCAACGCCTGCGCCAGTAGTCGCCCCGATTGTGGCGCCAATCGTCATGGCCGAGCCAATCGCTGCACCGCTGGTTGCCCCGGCAGGCGAGCGCTCCGATGACGTCCTCGACAAGGCTCAATCGCACATCAACGCCGGGCGTCTGAATCAGGCTGCTGCGTTGCTGGAAGAGGGCATCAGCCTTGAGCCGCAGCGCAGTGATCTGCGTCTGAAGCTGATGGAAGTCTATGGTCAGCAGGGTGATCGCGATGCTTTCGTAGGCCAGGAGCGTCAGTTGGTGGCCAATGGCGACAACTTCGCCAAGGTCGAAGAGCTGAAAAGCCGTTTCCCGGCCATGGCAGTAGCGGTTGCCGGTGGTTTGGCCGCCGCCGCCATTGCAGCCGAGCTGGACGCCCAGTACGTCAAGGAATTGCTGCTGGATGAGCCCGAAACGCCTGAGCCGTCGCCAGCAACGGACGATCTGGACAGCGCGTTCGACCTGAGTCTGGACGATCTCGACAACATCACTCCGGTGGAACCGGCGCCAATCGTTGAACCCGAAGCGCCTGTCGAACTGGACGAGTTCCCGTCGGACGACGATCTGAGCTTTGAATCGGTGCTGCAACAGCAGACCGACATCAAAGAGAACCTCGATGATCTGTCGGATTTCGATCTGGATCTGGACCTTGGCGCTGAGCCGGCTCCTGCTCCAGCACCGTTGGGCGATGATGACTTCCTGCTGGATCTGGATGACGGCGTGAAGGATTTGTCGCCGGTAGAGCCACCGGTCGTCGCCGATTTGCCGCAGGATGACCTGGAGCTGCCAGCCGATTTCGACCTGTCGCTGGCTGACGAGATGGACTCCAACCCGGCGGGCGAGCCTGATGCATTTGCCGCCGAGCTGGATGACGTCAACGCCGAGCTGGATCGCCTGTCGCAGAGCATCGCCGAGCCGACGGTCACCGAGGCCGATGCGGCGCTGAGTGATGATTTGGGTGAAGACGATTTCGACTTCCTAGCGGGCACCGACGAAGCAGCCACCAAACTTGATCTGGCCCAGGCTTACATCGACATGGGTGACAGCGACGGTGCGCGCGACATCCTCAACGAAGTGTTGACCGAGGGTGACGAGAAGCAGCGCGGCGAAGCCAAGGACATGCTCTCGAGCCTGTAGTAGTTTCAGTTGTAAACAAAAACGGCAGCCCATGAGGCTGCCGTTTTTGTTTGGTTCACTGGATCAAGAGATCGCAGCCTTCGGCAGCTCCTACAGGAAAACGCCGATTCTTGCGTAGGAGCTGCCGAAGGCTGCGATCTTTTGATCTTGAGGCCTTATAATGCCCGCCTTTGCAAAAACAGCAGGCTGTCCCACCTTGGCAAACATAGATAACCCGGTCGCCGAAATGGCCCCCGACGGCTTTTACCGCGTTGCGCTGGGCGTTGAATACAAAGGCTCGCGCTACAGTGGCTGGCAGCGTCAGTTAACCGGAGTGGCAACGGTGCAGGAAGCGCTTGAAAAAGCCTTGTCGAAAGTCGCCAACGCGCCCGTTTCCTTGCAGTGCGCCGGGCGTACCGATGCGGGTGTGCATGCCTGCGGACAAGTGGTGCATTTCGACACGCAGGTCGATCGCTCGCTGAAGGCTTGGGTAATGGGCGCCAACATCAACCTGCCTCACGACATCAGTGTCAGTTGGGCGCGGGTGATGCCGGCGCATTTCCATGCGCGGTTCAAGGCCATCGCCCGGCGCTATCGTTATGTGATCTACAACGATCAGATTCGCCCGGCCCATCTCAATGAAGAAATCACCTGGAATCACCGCCCGCTGGACGCAGAGCGCATGGCCGAAGCCGCGCAGTATCTGATTGGCACCCACGATTTCAGTGCGTTCCGTGCCGGCCAGTGCCAGGCGAAATCGCCGATCAAGAAGATGCACCACCTGCGCGTGACCCGTCACGGCAAGATGATCGTGCTCGACATCCGCGCCAACGCATTCCTGCACCACATGGTGCGCAACATCGCCGGCGTCCTGATGACCATCGGTGCTGGCGAGCGGCCGGTCGAGTGGGTGAAGGAAGTGCTGGAAAGTCGCGAGCGCCGGTCTGGCGGCGTGACAGCGCATCCTTACGGCTTGTATCTGGTGCAAGTCGAGTACCACGACGAATTTCCGCTGCCCGAGCGTTTTATCGGTCCTCATTTCCTTACGGGTTTCTCCGAACTTGACGGCTGACGCCCTCGAACGCTTTTGTTACCATCCGGGACTTTCCCGGATTCTGCCTCGGAGTTTTTCTCGATATGTCAGCCGTTCGCAGCAAGATCTGCGGCATTACCCGCATAGAAGATGCGCTGGCCGCCGTCGAAGCCGGGGCTGATGCGATCGGATTCGTGTTTTACGCCAAAAGTCCGCGCGCAGTATCGGTGCAGCAAGCGCGGGAAATCATCAGGGTATTGCCGCCGTTTGTGACCACCGTGGGCCTGTTCGTCAACGCCAGCCGCTGCGAGTTGGGGGAAATCCTCGATGCCGTGCCGCTGGATCTGTTGCAGTTCCATGGCGACGAAACCGCCGAAGAGTGCGAAGGCTGGCATCGTCCTTACATCAAGGCGCTGCGGGTCAAGGCCGGCGATGATATTGCCGCGGCTGTCGATGCCTACCCAAGTGCCAGTGGCGTACTGCTCGATACCTACGTCGAAGGCGTGCCCGGCGGAACCGGCGAGGCGTTCGACTGGTCATTGATTCCGCAAGGTTTGAGCAAGCCGCTGATTCTGGCGGGTGGATTGACCCCGGAAAACGTCGCAGGCGCCGTTGCTCGGGTAAAACCTTACGCAGTCGACGTCAGCGGTGGGGTCGAGGCGAGCAAAGGCATCAAGGATCACGCAAAAGTTCAGGCGTTCATCGGCGCCGTCAGGGGCATTTAGGCCTGTGCATGATGTGACGGCTGGCACACTGCCGCCGTCCACAGCTTGGTAGAAAACAGGCTGAGGGTTTTTGGGTTGTACGAAGGTCAGTTTTTCTGACCCGGCCATCCTTGATCATCGCCACACATGAATTTAGCTCAAGGGCATACACGGGGCTGCGAACCAGAGCGTTCGGGCCGCCGGTACTGGAGAAAGAAAGCATGAGCAACTGGTTAGTAGACAAACTGATCCCTTCGATCATGCGCTCGGAGGTCAAGAAGAGCTCGGTGCCTGAAGGTCTGTGGCACAAATGCCCGTCCTGTGAGGCTGTGCTTTATCGTCCGGAGCTGGAAAAGACCCTGGACGTTTGCCCGAAGTGCAACCACCACATGCGCATCGGCGCACGTGCGCGCATCGACATCTTCCTTGATGCCGAAGGTCGCAACGAACTGGGCGCCGATCTGGAGCCGGTTGACCGTCTTAAATTCCGTGACGGCAAGAAGTACAAGGATCGCCTGACCGCTGCGCAGAAGCAGACCGGCGAAAAAGACGCGTTGATTTCCGTCAGCGGCACCCTGCTGGGCATGCCGGTAGTGGTTTCGGCGTTTGAATTCAGCTTCATGGGCGGTTCCATGGGTGCCATCGTCGGCGAGCGTTTTGTACGCGCTGCCAACTACGCGCTGGAAAACCGCTGCCCGATGATCTGCTTCGCCGCTTCCGGTGGTGCGCGCATGCAGGAAGCCCTGATCTCGCTGATGCAGATGGCCAAGACCTCGGCCGTGCTGGCGCGTCTGCGCGAAGAAGGCATTCCGTTCATCTCGGTGCTGACCGATCCGGTTTACGGTGGTGTTTCCGCCAGTCTGGCAATGCTCGGCGACGTGATTGTTGGCGAACCTAAGGCCCTGATCGGCTTCGCCGGTCCGCGCGTTATCGAGCAAACCGTGCGCGAGAAGCTGCCGGAAGGCTTCCAGCGCAGCGAATTCCTGCTGGAGCACGGTGCGATCGACATGATCATCCACCGTCAGGAACTGCGTCCGCGTCTGGGCAACCTGCTGGCACAAATGACGGGTAAGCCAACGCCGACATTCGTTGCTGCGCCAATCGAGCCGATCGTCGTTCCGCCGGTGCCTGCCAACATATGACCGAGCGCACCCTTGGCGAGTGGCTCGCCTACCTTGAGCAGTTGCATCCGTCGGCCATCGACATGGGTCTGGAGCGTTCGCAACAGGTAGCGTCCCGCATGGGGCTGGGCCAGCCGGCGCCTCGGGTGATCACGGTCACCGGCACCAACGGCAAGGGTTCGACCTGCGCTTTCGTGGCTTCGTTGCTGCGGGCGCAGGGCCTGAGCGTTGGTGTCTACAATTCTCCGCACCTGCTGCGTTACAACGAGCGGGTGCAGCTCAATGGCGTCGAAGCCACTGACGCACAGCTGTGCGAAGCCTTCGCTGCGGTCGAGGCCGGGCGCGGCGAAACCTCCCTGACTTACTTTGAAATGGGCACCCTGGCGGCGTTCTGGCTGTTTCAGCAGGCCGGGCTCGACGCTGTGGTGCTGGAAGTCGGTCTGGGCGGGCGTCTGGATACGGTCAACGTGGTGGACGCCGATATCGCGCTGGTCACCAGCATTGGTGTCGATCATGCCGATTATCTGGGTGATACCCGCGAATCCGTAGCCTTCGAGAAGGCCGGGATCTTCCGTCAGGGCAAGCCTGCGCTGTGCGGCGACCTCAATCCTCCACAACCGTTGCTCGACAAGGCGCGCGAACTGGCGTGCCCGTTCTCCTTGCGTGGACGCGATTTCGATCTCGGCATCACTGACCATAACTGGCAGTGGCGCGGTACCGATGCGCAGGGCCAGGTCGTCGAGCTGCATGATTTGCCGCTACTCGATCTGCCGATGGAAAACGCCTCACTGGCGTTGCAGGCGTATCTGCTGCTCGGTTTGCCGTGGAATGCACAGCAGATTGTGGCGGCCTTGCAGGCGACGCGTGTTGTCGGGCGTCTGGATCGCCGTTCCTTCGAGTGGAATGGCAAGCGCCTGAATCTGTTGCTGGATGTTGGCCATAACCCGCACGCGGCGGAGTATCTGGCTCGCCGTCTGGCGTCGCGGCCACCGGTCGGCAAGCGTCTGGCGGTGTTTGGTTTGCTGGCGGACAAGGATCTGGATGGTGTTGTCAGCGAGTTGAGTGCTAGTGTCGAACACTGGGCAGTAGCGCCGCTGGATTCACCGCGTGCGCGCCCTGTTGCGCAATTGCAGGTGGCATTGCAGAACCTTGGCGCGTCGGTCACGTCTTACGACAGTGTTGCCGCCGCACTTGAAGGGCAGTGCGCCGTCGCAACCAGCGACGACGAGATTCTGTTGTTCGGATCATTTTATTGTGTCGCCGAGGCCCTTGAATGGTTGGCCCGGCACTCCACGGAGGAAGCGGCAAATGGCTTTGCTGGATAAAGCGTACAAACAGCGCATGGTCGGTGCCCTGGTGCTGGTGGCGCTGGCGGTGATTTTCCTGCCGATGCTGTTTTCCCGTCAGGACGAACAGCGCCAGGTGACCGTCGAGGCCCCAGCTGCCCCGCCTGCGCCTGCCATGCCGCAAGTGCAGTTGGAACCGGTCGCCGTTCCCGAGCCGCAAACCTTGCCGCAAGAGCCCGTGCCAAGCGATGACGAAATCGCCGAGCAAGTCGCGCCTTCTGCGCCGATCGCCCCGGCACCCGTTGTGCCGGCCCAGATCGCCAAGCCTGCCGCGCCGCCGCCGGTGTCCAAGCCGATTCCTGCGCCTGCCCAGCCGATTGCTTCAGCGACGACCAAGCCTGACACCACTCAGAGCCGTGTCGACGCCAATGGTCTGTCGGTAAGCTGGTCGGTGCAACTGGCCAGCCTGTCGAGCCGCGCCAGCGCCGAGAGTCTGCAGAAAACTCTGCGCAGCCAGGGCTACAACGCTTACATCCGTTCCGCCGATGGCAAGAATCGGGTGTTCGTCGGCCCGCTGATCGAGCGCGCCGAAGCCGATCGTCTGCGTGATCTTTTGAGCCGTCAGCAGAAGCTCAAGGGCTTTGTCGTGCGCTTCCAGCCCGAGCGTGGCTAGGATCTATCGTTTCGATTGAAATGCACTGAAAATCGCAGCTTACCGACAGCCATGCGCTCTGCTAAAATGCGCCGCCTTATCCGTCTGTAGGCTGCACTGTGCCATTTACCTGGGTTGACTGGGCGATCGTTGCAATCATCGCCATCTCCGCATTGATCAGTTTGAGCCGCGGCTTCGTCAAAGAAGCATTATCGCTGGTGACCTGGATCATCGCAGGAGTCGTCGCCTGGATGTTCGGTGGTTCATTGTCCGAGTACCTCGCCGGATACATCGAAACCCCATCGGCTCGCGTGATCGCGGGCTGTGCCATCATGTTTGTCGCCACGCTGATCGTGGGCGCAATGATCAATTATCTTATCGGCGAGTTGGTTCGCGTCACCGGGTTGTCCGGGACCGACCGCTTTCTGGGAATGGCCTTCGGCGCGGCGCGTGGCGTGTTGCTGGTGGTCGTCGCAGTCGGGCTGTTGAGCCTGGGGCCGGTACAGCAGGACGGGTGGTGGAAAGAGTCACAGCTCGTGCCAAAATTTCTATTGGTCGCCGACTGGTCCAAGAACCTGATTCTTGGGTGGAGCAGTCAGTGGCTTGCCAGCGGAATCAGCGTACCCGCTGAAATTCCGTTCAAGGAACAGCTCTTGCCGTCGGCCAAAACGCCGCAGTGAGTGTCGTTCAGTTCAGATCCATTAAGTAGGGGTTGCGTCGCATGTGTGGCATCGTCGGTATCGTCGGTAAGTCGAACGTCAATCAGGCGCTGTATGACGCGCTAACCGTGCTCCAGCACCGCGGCCAGGACGCTGCCGGTATCGTGACCAGCCATGATGGCCGGTTGTTCTTGCGCAAGGACAATGGCCTGGTGCGTGACGTGTTCCATCAGCGTCACATGCAACGCCTGGTCGGCCATATGGGTATCGGCCACGTCCGTTATCCAACCGCGGGCAGTTCGACTTCGGCTGAAGCCCAGCCGTTTTATGTCAACTCGCCTTACGGCATTACGCTGGCGCATAACGGTAACCTGACCAACGTTGAACAGTTGGCCAAAGAAATCTACGAATCCGATCTGCGTCACGTCAACACCAGTTCCGACTCGGAAGTGCTGCTCAACGTGTTCGCCCACGAGCTGGCCCAGCGCGGCAAGCTGCAACCGACCGAAGAAGACGTATTTGCTGCCGTGACCGACGTGCACAACCGTTGCGTTGGCGGTTACGCAGTAGTGGCCATGGTGACCGGTTATGGCATCGTCGGTTTCCGTGACCCGCACGGCATCCGCCCGATCGTGTTCGGTCAGCGTCACACAGACGAAGGCGTCGAGTACATGATCGCCTCGGAAAGTGTCTCCCTGGACGTGCTCGGTTTCACCCTGATTCGCGACCTGGCGCCGGGCGAGGCGGTCTACATCACTGAAGAGGGCAAGCTGCACACCCGTCAGTGCGCGACCAGCCCGTCCCTGACCCCGTGCATCTTCGAACACGTCTATCTGGCGCGTCCGGACTCGATCATCGACGGCGTGTCGGTCTACAAGGCGCGTCTGCGCATGGGCGAGAAGCTTGCCGAGAAGATCCTGCGTGAGCGTCCTGAGCACGACATCGACGTGGTCATCCCGATTCCGGACACCAGTCGCACCGCTGCGCTGGAACTGGCTAATCACTTGGGCGTGAAATTCCGCGAAGGTTTCGTCAAGAACCGTTACATCGGCCGTACCTTCATCATGCCGGGCCAGGCTGCCCGCAAGAAATCGGTACGCCAGAAGCTCAACGCCATCGAGCTGGAGTTCCGCGGCAAGAACGTGATGCTGGTCGATGACTCGATCGTTCGCGGTACCACCTGCAAGCAGATCATCCAGATGGCCCGCGAAGCCGGCGCGAAAAACGTCTACTTCTGCTCGGCCGCCCCTGCGGTGCGCTTCCCGAACGTCTACGGCATCGACATGCCAAGCGCTCATGAACTGATCGCCCACAACCGTTCGACTCAGGACGTGGCTGATCTGATCGGTGCTGACTGGCTGATCTATCAGGACTTGCCTGACTTGATCGAAGCGGTCGGCGGCGGCAAGATCAAGATCGAAAACTTCGATTGCGCAGTGTTCGACGGCAAGTACGTAACGGGCGACGTCGACGAGGCTTATCTGGACAAGATCGAACAGGCACGCAACGATGCCTCGAAGGTCAAGACCCAGGCGGTCAGTGCGATCATCGATCTGTACAACAACTGAGTTTCTACCGGCCCTGAGGGGCCGGTTTTGTATCTGGCAAAAGACTTTTTATTTATCGAGAACAGGCAAGGAGTGACAGCATGAGTCAGGAATGGGATGCCGGTCGTTTGGATAGCGACCTCGAAGGCGTAGCGTTCGATACCCTGGCCGTACGTGCCGGTCAGCACCGTACGCCGGAAGGCGAACACGGTGATCCGATGTTCTTCACCTCAAGCTACGTGTTCCGCACTGCCGCCGACGCAGCAGCACGGTTTGCCGGCGAAGTGCCGGGCAACGTTTACTCGCGCTACACCAACCCGACCGTGCGCGCGTTCGAAGAGCGCATTGCTGCGCTGGAAAGCGCCGAGCAAGCTGTCGCGACGGCGACCGGCATGGCCGCGATAATGGCGGTGGTGATGAGCCTGTGCAGCGCCGGCGATCATGTGCTGGTCTCGCGCAGCGTGTTCGGTTCGACCATCAGCCTGTTCGAAAAGTATTTCAAGCGTTTCGGCACCGAAGTCGACTATGTGCCGCTGGCAGAGCTGCCGGCGTGGGATGCGGCGATCAAGCCAAACACCAAGCTGCTCTTCGTCGAGTCGCCATCCAATCCGCTGGCTGAGCTGGTGGACATTACCGCCCTGGCGGAAATTGCTCACGCCAAAGGCGCGATGCTGGTGGTCGACAACTGCTTCTGCACACCTGCGTTGCAGCAGCCGCTGAAGCTCGGTGCGGACATCGTCGTGCACTCGGCGACCAAGTTCATCGATGGCCAGGGCCGTTGCATGGGCGGCGTGGTCGCCGGTCGCAGCGAGCAGATGAAGGAAGTCGTCGGTTTCCTGCGTACCGCCGGGCCAACGTTGAGCCCGTTCAACGCGTGGATCTTCCTCAAAGGTCTGGAAACCCTGAACCTGCGGATGAAGGCGCACTGTGCCAACGCCCAGCAACTGGCCGAATGGCTGGAGCAGCAGGACGGTATCGAGAAGGTTCATTACGCCGGCCTCAAGAGCCATCCACAGCATGAGCTTGCTCAGCGTCAGCAGAAGGGCTTTGGTGCGGTGGTGAGTTTTGAGGTCAAGGGCGGTAAAGAGGGCGCGTGGCGCTTTATCGATGCCACCCGGTTGATTTCGATCACCGCCAACCTCGGTGATAGCAAAACCACCATCACCCACCCGAGCACCACTTCCCACGGCCGTCTGGCGCCGCAGGAGCGTGAAGCGGCGGGTATTCGTGACAGCCTGATCCGTGTCGCAGTCGGTCTGGAAGACGTGGCCGACCTGCAAGCCGACTTGGCGCGCGGTCTGGCGGCGCTGTGATCGAATTGTCCACTGCGAAAGCCGGCACCCATGGCCGCGTTGCACTGGTCACGGGGGCCGCTCGCGGCATTGGTCTGGGCATCGCCGCGTGGCTGCTCAGCGAAGGCTGGCAAGTGGTGCTGACCGATCTCGATCGTGCGCGCGGTTCGAAAGTGGCGAAGGTGCTGGGCGAGCACGCCTGGTTCATCGCCATGGACGTTGCGGATGAAGGTCAGGTGGCGCTTGGTGTGGCCGAGGTGTTGGGGCAGTTTGGTCGGCTCGATGCGTTGGTGTGCAACGCGGCGGTGGCTGATCCCCACAACATTACGCTGGAAAGCCTTGATCTGGCCTACTGGAATCGGGTGCTGGCAGTGAATCTCAGCGGGCCGATGCTACTGGCCAAGCATTGCGCGCCGTATCTGCGGGCGCACAATGGCTCGATCGTCAATCTGGCGTCGACTCGTGCCGGACAGTCCGAACCTGATACCGAGGCATATGCGGCGAGCAAGGGTGGGTTGTTGGCCCTCACTCACGCGTTGGCCATCAGCCTCGGGCCGGAAATTCGGGTCAACGCCGTCAGCCCGGGCTGGATTGATGCGCGGGACCCGTTTGCACGCCGTGCCGAGCCGTTGACCGATTCCGATCACGCTCAGCATCCGGCGGGCAGGGTGGGCACGGTTGAGGATGTCGCGGCGATGGTCGCGTGGCTGCTGTCGAGGAATGCCGGGTTTGTCACCGGGCAGGAATTCGTCGTTGACGGCGGCATGACCAAGAAGATGATTTACAAGCCGTGAAGGGCAGCTTCGAGCTTCAAGCTGCCAGTCAAAGCACAACAGTGAAGTGACCGCTGTATGTGTTCTTGCTTTTGCTTGCTGCTCGACACTTGTCGCTAAAAGCGGTTTTTGAAAAAAACTTCAATCCTGCTATTGACTTAGGTTCGCTACCTGCGTAAATTTCGCGGCCTCGGAGATGCAAACGGGTGATTAGCTCAGCTGGGAGAGCGTCTGCCTTACAAGCAGAATGTCGGCGGTTCGATCCCGTCATCACCCACCACTTCCGGGTAACTTGCGAAAGCAAGAGGGTAGGCTGAAAGTGCCTGCACCGACGCGCAGCGGTAGTTCAGTCGGTTAGAATACCGGCCTGTCACGCCGGGGGTCGCGGGTTCGAGTCCCGTCCGCTGCGCCATATTTAACGAGTCAGACATTGTCTGGTTCGCGATTGAAAAGCACCGAAGCTTTCAATCAAACGAGTTACTTGAGCGAAAGCTCAAAGCGATACGCAGCGGTAGTTCAGTCGGTTAGAATACCGGCCTGTCACGCCGGGGGTCGCGGGTTCGAGTCCCGTCCGCTGCGCCATATCTGCTTCGAGGCCCACTGAACGCCTTGAAGCACCGAAAGCAGCCATTGGCTGATTCGGAATCGATAGCAAAGACCCTGGTCGAAAGACCGGGGTTTTTTGTGTCTGAAATTTGACCCTCCGCTTTTCTTACTGTCTTCCACCCTCCTGTGCCCAATACAAATCCCTGTGGGAGCGAGCCTGCTCGCGAAGGCGTCGGCACATTCAAAATTTGTATCCGTCGCAAGAACGCTTTCGCGAGCGCCGAGACATGCACAGTTATCTCTACGGGTTTACTGCGGTGCCACGTCGCATTGATTTTTTGATTCTTTAGTCAGAATTATGTAACTGGTTGTTTGCTGCGAGCCAAGAAACCTTTAAAGTTAACCTTTCGGTCAGCTTTGCACTGTCAACACAGCTCTTTGCTACGCCAGAAAGAGCTTCTGCAAGACTCGAGATTCCCAGTAGATAACCAGAAGGGCGGACATATAACCGCCCAGAGGATGATCCATGTCCAACCGTGAAATATCCCGGCGCTCATTCCTTCAGGGCGGGCTGGTAGCGGGAGTGAGCGTCACGCTCACGCCGCTCAGCAGTCAGGCGCTGGCTGCCTTGATGGAAAACAGCGTCACCGTGCCGTCCGAGAAGTGGCTCGGCAACAACGGTAAGGCGCGTCAGCGTAACGATGCACTGTCCAAGGTCTGTGGTAGCAAAGTGTTTGCCCGCGATATCCGATCCAAGGACATGCCGGGTTGGCCTGAGCAGCAGGGCCACGCCATGCTGCTGAAAACCATCAAGGCTGATCGCATCTATGCCGGCTACGACCTGTCGTGGCTTGGTGCAGACTTGCAACCGGATCGCATCGTTACCGCTGCTGACCTGGACAAGGACGGCATCGTCTTTCCGGAAGAACACGCTCCGGATCCGCTGCTGCCGGAAGGTAAAGTGCCGATGTTCATCGGGCACCCGGTGGCAATCCTGATCTGGAACGATTTCGAGCGTTTCCGTCAGGCCAAGAACCAGCTCAAATTCAATGACAAGGCGATTCGTTACGGTGCTCAAGTGCCGTTCTACGAACGCGACCCCTACGGCAGCTTCCGCTATGTGCGTGTAGGTGGCCCGACCTCGGCCGATGAAGACGAATTCGCCAGCCTCAAGGATTCGATACTGTTCCCGATGCTGAAAAACCGCCGTCCGGTGTGGGATGCATCGCCGAATCTGCATGGCAACCTGACCGAGCGTGGGCTGTTCTACGCCGATCGCATGAAGAAAGAGATCGACACGCCGCCGGACAACTGGCTGGTGTTCGATGAGCGCTACAAGACTCCGTCGATCGAGCCGGCCGCCATGGAGCCGGACAACGGCAACGGCTGGTATGACCCGAAGACCAAAACCTTGCACTTCGTCGTGGCGACTCAGTGCCCACTGGAAACGGCGACCGATACTGCGAAAATGATCGCACCTTCGCGCTTTGGCCTGGCCAACCTGAACATGCACCCGGGTTACACCGTGGGTTACGGCTCCAAAGACCACAACATCTTCGTTTACTACGCGGCCCTCGCTGCGCTGTACGGCGCCGGTGTGCCTGTGCGTCTGGCCAACGATCGTTACGAGCAGTTCCAGAGCGGTATCAAGCGTCACCCGTTCGACATCCGTTACCAATTGGCGGTGGACAAGAACGATTACAGCTTTAAGATTTTCCGCGCCGAAATGAGCGTCGACGGTGGTGGCCGGATCAACTACAGCCCGTCGGTAGCCGCAGTGGGTGCCACGGCAGCGCAGTCGATCTACTACATGCCGCAGAATGACCTGCAAGTTACCGCCTATCACTCGCGCGGTGTTGAGGCGGGTTCGATGCGCGGCTACGGCACCCTGCAAAGCATGGCGGCGACCGAAATGATGGTCGACGAAATCGCCAATCGCCTGGGTGTCGACGCGATCGACCTGCGTCGCAAAAACGCTCTGCGTTCCGGCATGAAAAATACCCAGGGTGCGATTCCGGCCGGCGCGCTGCGACTGCACGAGATTCTCGACAAGGCCTCATTACACGAGGTCTGGAAAAACCGCGACGCGATCAAGAAACAGCGTGAAGCGGCAGACCCGGATAACTGGTATGGCGTTGGTTTTGCCATTTGCCAGAAAGACTTCGGCACCGGTTCCGAAGCGCCGATGGCCAGCATCGAATTCACTGCCGACGGTCGCATTACCTTGCGACACATTGGCATTGAAATCGGCACCGGCATGTCCACGTCGCAAGCTTTGGTCGTCGCCGATTTCCTCGGTAGCCCGGCGCACGAAGTGAAGACTGGCGAAACCGAATGGAAGGAAATGCAGCTGATCACCAGCGGCAACCCTTACACCATGAGCCAGGCCGAGCAGGACAACCTGCTGCGCAACCCGCGCTGGGTGGGCAAATTGGCCTCGGCGTCGTCCGCGACCAACTCCGCTTACTACTTCAGTCATGCCACCCGTGAAGCAGCGCGTGTGTTGTTCAATCACGGTCTGTGGCCGGCGGCGCTGGAGATCTGGCGTCAGGGTCCTTATGGCGGCCAGGCCAACCCTTATGTGGTGCGACGTGAAGACGCGCATTGGGTCGATGGCAAACTGACCGCCAACGGCATGCAGCCGCTGAGCTTCGAAGAGTTGGCCAAACGCGCTCACGAGCGTGGCTTGGTCACTGCGGCGACAGTTCACGGTTTCAACCGCTGGAGCTGGGCCGAGGCTGAGTACAGCATCGACGGCGTGAAAGAACGTCTGCCACTCGATGGTCTGGCGGTGAAGTACGGCGACGGCGCACCGAAGGCCAAGCAAGCGTTGATGAGCACTGCCGGTTTCCACCTGCTGGATCGCCAGAACATCAACTACCCGGTGACCCAACTGAACAACGCTGCCGTGACGTACTACAGCCCGGTCGCCACGCTGGTCGAGTTGAAGGTCAACAAAGGCTCGGCGGAAGTCGAAGTGCTCAATCACCATTCGTGGGTCGAGTGCGGACGTGTGCTGGTCGAAGAACTGGTCAAGGGCCAGCTCGAGGGTGGTATCGCCATGGGCATCGGTCACGCATTGATGGAAGAGATGCCGCTGTACGAAGGTGGGCCGGGGGAGGGTGACTGGAACTTCAACCGTTACCGCTTGCCAATGGCGCGTCACGTTGCGGTGTGGAAACAGACGGCGGAAATTCTGCCGCCGCTGTCGCCAAGCGATCCGTCCAAAGGTATCGCCGAAGTGGTGATGATCCCGGTAGTCGGTGCCATCGGTAACGCCGTGGCGCACGCCATCGGTAAACGTGTTCGCGATCTGCCAATCACTGCTGCGCGCATCAAGGAGGCCCTCAATGGCTAACCGTCCGCTTCAACTGACCCTCAATGGTCAATCCGTCGGCCCGGTGGACATCCCTGATGACCTGCCGATGATCGACTACCTGCACGAATACAAGAATCTCACTGGCTCGCGCCTGGGCTGTGGTCAAGGTATCTGTCACGCCTGCGTCGTGATCGTCGACAACCCGGACGGCACCAGCGAAGAAGTGCGCACCTGCATCACCGGTGCGCATTATTTCGAAGGCAAGAAAGTTCGCACCATCGAAAGCCATGCCAAGCGTGACGAGGATGGTCAGGTCACTGAGCTGAACCCGATCCAGCAGCGTTTCGTCGACGAATTCGCCTTCCAGTGCAGCTACTGCGCCCCGGGTTTCGTCAATGCCGCGACAGTGCTGGTGGAAAAGCTGCAACGCCAGCCGATCGTCAAAAGCCAACTGGAACAAGTTATCGAGGACAGCCTCGGCCATCACATCTGTCGTTGCACCGGGTACGTGCGTTACTACAACGCTACCCGCAACGTGCTGACCGATCTCGGCCTGGTCAAGGAGGGTTAAGCATGAAGTTTTTATTGACCCGCCTGACCCTGGCGGTCGGGCTGACTGCGCCGCTGTTGTTGGCGCACGCTGATGATCAGGTCAAGCGCGGCGAGTATCTCGCCCGCGCTGCCGACTGCGTGGCCTGCCACACAGCACCGGGTGGTGCGCCGTATGCGGGTGGCCTGCCGATCGTCTCGCCGTTCGGCACGATCTACGGCACCAACATCACGCCGAGTAAAGAGCACGGCATCGGTTTGTACAGCGATGAGGAGTTCTTTGCCGCGCTCACCGAAGGCAAGCGCCGCGACGGTGCGAATCTGTATCCGGCGATGCCGTACACCTCCTATCACCTGGTGCCGCGGGAAGATTCCGACGCGATTCATGCGTATCTGAAAACCGTCGAGCCGATCGAGCGTGCTGCACCGGTCACCAGCCTGAGCTTTCCGTTCAACGTGCGTCTGGGCCTGATGGGCTGGAACATGATGTACGGCAAAGATGTGAAGCTGGATTCGGGCGAAGGCAAAAGCCAAGCGTGGAAGCGCGGCCAATACATGGTCGACGTTCTCGGCCACTGCGGCGAATGCCATACGCCGCGCGGCCTGCCGGGCGCGATGCAGATGGACAAACGCATGACTGGTGGCATCCTCAACGGTTATCTGGCGCCGAGTCTACTGGCGACCGATCTGGCTGCTCGCGGCTGGAATCATCAGGATCTGAGCACGTTCCTCAAGCACGGTATGAGTGCGCAGGGCACGATGTTCAACGAGATGTTCCCGGTGTTCCACAACAGCACTCAGGGCCTGACGGATACCGATCTGGCTGCGATGGCCACGTTCCTGCTCGGTGATCAGCCGCCGGCAGCCAAAGCGTTGGTCGAAGTGCCAGTGGACAAGCTCAGCGCGAGCGCCCAGCGCGGCCGTCAGGATTACTTGAACGTCTGCGCCGGATGTCACGCGGTCGGTGGCGAAGGCAAACCGCATATCGCGGTGGCCATGCGCGGCAACACCACGCTGCGTCTGGAAGATCCACGCAACTTGCTGCGCGTGATCGAGGATGGTATCGGCGAACAGAAATTCTCCGGGTTCGAGCACATGCAACCGATGCCGGGTTTTGCCGACAAGCTCAGTCCTGAGCAGTTGACCGATCTGCTGAACTACCTGCGCCAAGGCTGGGGTGGTCAATCCGCTGAACTGGCAGTGAGCGAAGTGCAGAAGCTGCAAGCCGACGCTCCGACCATCGAGCACAAGGCGCACTGATATGCAGCATCTCGATCTGCAAGTGGTGCGCCGCGCGCTGGAGTGGTCGGTGGCGGGGCAGCGCATCTGGCTCTGCACCGTGCTGACGACCTACGGCTCGGCACCGCGTGCGCCGGGTTCGCTGCTGGCGGTGAATGAAGGTGGGCAGTGGATCGGGTCGCTGTCCGGCGGTTGCGTCGAGGAAGATTTTCTCGAGCGCGTCGCCGAAGGTGCGTTTCTCGATGCGGTCAATGTCGTGCGTTACGGTGAAGGCGATGATCCGCGCTCGCGGGTCAGTCTGCCCTGTGGTGGCATTCTCGATGTGCTGGTAGAGAAATTTGACGCCGACTGCGACGTCCAGGCGCATTTGCGCGAATTGGAGTCGGCGCTGCTAGGTCAGCGTCGATTGATTCGCGAGGTCGATCTGGCCAGCGGTGCGCGCAGTCTGTTCGCTGATCGCGAGCAGGGTGCGCGTATCGAGCGGGAGATTGATCGGGTGCGGATCCGCATCGGTGCGGCGCAGCGTTTGTTGCTCGCCGGATATTCCAGCGTGGCGCAGGCGTGCGCCGAGTTTGCGGTCGGCCTCGGTTTCGAAGTGATCCTCTGCGATCCGCGCGATGAAGTGCTCGAGGGTGTGGTGCTCAGTGGTGTGGAGATTCGTCGGCAACTGCCGTCGGTGTTCATTGCCGATGGCGGTTGCCATCGAGATACCGCGGTCGTGGCGCTGACCCATGACCCGCGCATCGACGATCTGGCGATGATGGAAGCGGTGCGTACCGAAGCGTTCTACATTGGCGTGATGGGCTCGCTGCAGACTTCGCAGAAACGCTTCGAGCGTTTGCGTCGGATTGGCGGGCTGGGGGAGGGCGAGTTGGCGCGGATACATGCACCGATCGGCCTTAACCTGGGCAGCAAGACGCCGGCGGAAATTGCGTTGGCGGTGCTGGCGGATATCTTGCGCATACGCAGTGGGATTGCTCGGGACCAACTCTGATACTGAGTGACAGATGTCATTGTGGCGAGAGAGTTTGCTCCCTCGCCACAGTTGCTTCTGAAGAATGAAGCGGGGCGTTTGATCAGAAACCGTATTTGTCGCGCAACCCGTAATACCAAGCCCCCAGCGCCGCAAACGGCGTGCGCAGCAGTTGCCCGCCCGGGAACGGATAGTGCGGCAGATCAGCAAACGCATCAAAACGCTCCGCCTGACCACGCAACGCCTCGGCCAACACTTTGCCGGCCAGATGCGTGTACGTCACACCATGACCACTGCAACCCTGCGAGTAATAGATGTTGTCGCCCAAGCGTCCAACCTGCGGCAGGCGCGACAGGGTCAGCAGGAAGTTTCCGGTCCAGGCGTAATCAATCTTCACGTCCTTGAGCTGCGGGAACGCCTTGAGCATTTTCGGGCGGATGATCGCTTCGATGTTTGCCGGATCCCTTGCGCCGTACACCACGCCGCCGCCGAAGATCAGGCGCTTGTCGCCCGTCAGGCGGTAGTAGTCGAGAAGGTAATTGCAGTCTTCGACACAGTAATCCTGTGGCAGCAGGTTTTTCGCCAATTCATCGCCCAACGGTTCAGTGGTGATCACCTGAGTGCCGCACGGCATCGATTTGGCCGCCAGTTCCGGCACCAGATTGCCGAGGTAGGCGTTACCGGCGACGATGATGAACTTGGCCCTGACCTTGCCCTGCGGTGTATGAACCACTGGATTGGCACCGCGCTCGATACGCACGGCGGGCGATTGCTCATAGATAGCGCCGCCAAGCGATTCGACTGCCTCGGCTTCGCCTAGCGCCAGGTTTAGCGGGTGAATGTGGCCGCCACTCATGTCGAGCATGCCGCCGACGTACTGATCGCAGGCCACGACCTCACGAATACGACGTTGATCAAGCAATTCAAGCTGCGTATGGCCGAAGCGTTCCCACAGACGCTTTTGCGACTCCAGGTGGCCCATCTGCTTGGCCGACAGCGCCGCGAACACGCCGCCGTCCTTCAGATCGCACTGTATGTTGTACTTGGAGACGCGCTCGCGAATGATCCGGCTGCCTTCGAAGGCCATGTGGCCGAGCAGTTGCGCTTGCTTCGGGCCGACGGTGCGTTCGATCACATCGATGTCGCGGCTATAGCTGTTAACAATCTGGCCGCCGTTGCGTCCCGATGCGCCGAAACCGACCTTGGCTGCTTCCAGAACGGTCACGCGAAAACCGCTCTCCAGCAGAAACAGGGCGGAGGACAATCCGGTATACCCGGCACCAATCACACAGACATCCGTCTCCACATCATCCTGCAAGGCCGGACGAGCCGGTACGGCATTGGCCGACGCAGCGTAATAAGACTCTGGGTAAAGGGTGTTCGCCATCCTGCAGCCTCTGTTTAATATATTTTACGAGTGCGCCGATCCTACCCGAGTTGAAAAACCTCCGCCAGCCACTGAAAATCTCCGTTGCTGAGCGAAAATTAAATATTTTGCATATTCATAGGGTTAGGTGAAAAAAAGGTGTTGACACCCCTCCGGAATTCCGTAGAATGCCGCCTCACAGCAGGCACGTAGCTCAGTTGGTTAGAGCACCACCTTGACATGGTGGGGGTCGTTGGTTCGAGTCCAATCGCGCCTACCAAACAAAATCCGCTCTGCTGGGCGGTCTAGAAGGGCTCACCGAAAGGTGGGCCCTTTTTTGTTGTCTGGGGTTTGCAGACCTCTTGCGAATTCGTCGCTTCAGAACATCAATTCGGCAATCACCTCGACGTGCGCTTCCCTTTTTCATGATTGCCTTCTCTTTCCACATTGATGAGATGGCTTCAGAGTTGGTGCATAACGACAGCCATTCCTCCAAGTCAAACTCTCATTCCATAAAAATAGTGTGGATATTGAATGAGTTACGAGCTTTTTTAACCGACCGGTTATCGAAAAAATATTGTCGCTGAAGCGATTAATCAGTAATATCCGCTCCGCGTTCACCACCACGGTTTATGCATTTTTAATCCCAAGCTTCCATCAGCTGCTTGGGATTTTTTTTGCCTGCGATTTGGCTTTTGCAGCACTTCTCCATCACGTTCCTCAGCTGCACACCGGCGATGTGGTCCGGGCAAATCCCCACTTTTTGAACTACTACTGACTGGCCGATTTTCAACTCTTTTACAAAGGAGTGTGTCTGTGCTGGCTCACTGGTTTCTAGCGGCTATTCATCTAATGGCTTTTGCCTTGGGCTTTTGGGCAGTGCTGACGCGTGGAGCGGCGTTCAGCCGTTTGGCGTCCGGCGCGGGGGAGGTCAGGCGCGTGTTGCTCGCCGATAATCTGTGGGGCATCTCTGCGTTGATTCTGTTGGTGACGGGCGGGATGCGTGCCTTTGGCGGGTATGAGAAGGGCACTGACTATTACCTTCATCAGCCACTGTTCCATCTGAAGATGACACTGTTCGTGCTCATTCTGCTGATGGAGCTCGCGCCGATGATCACGTTGGTCAAATGGCGCATCGCGTCAGCGCGCGGTGCGGCACTCGATACCGGGCGTGCAAAGTTGTACGCGCGAATCAGCCATGTCGAAGCGTTGTTGCTGATGCTGATGGTGGTTGCCGCCACTGGCATGGCGCGTGGCGTGACATTCGCTTAGGAGGGCGAATTCCCTGCGCTCTATCGGAATCGTCCGACAGCCAGCCTTTGGAATGGCCGGTAAGATCGAGCGGTAACAGGGGATAGGGAGAATGAATCGGAAGGGGATTGGTGTGTCAGGCGCCGTGCCCAACAGAGTGGGGAGCGGGTGGCAATACGGCGCGTGTATCTCTAGCCAGTCATTGTGCTGGGCAAACGAACTGGCTACTGACTGCGATGCGGCTCAGGGTGTCTGTGGTTTGTCCGGAGCGGTCAGGCCAGCCTGAATACGCTGGTAGATCTCTTCACGGTGCACCGCAACGTTCTTCGGAGCGTTGATGCCAATTCGTACTTGCTGGCCGCTAACGCCCAGGATGGTGATGGTGATGTCATCACCAATGTTTATGCTTTCACCGACTTTGCGGGTGAGTATCAGCATGGTCTTCTCCTTGATTGCTTTGTAGGGCACCTGATTCAGACAGTGCAGAGGTCGGTGGTACGTATAGATTAGTGCGAAGTCTCACAGTTTGGGTGCCTCTTTCTGACGCGCAGATGCGGCATTAATTCCCAGGGCGTAACTATACAGAGGCTGCAATCATCAATCTCGTTGTTTCGTGCCCATTTTGCGGGGCTCGCGAAGTATTTATGAATGGTAAGATCGGCGCTTTGAGATTTCCGAGGAAACCGTTGTGCGCAAATTGGTCTGGATAGTCGCGGCACTGGCATTGGCAGGATGTGGTGAAGGCAAGAGTGTAGACGCGCAAAAGCCGAAAACGGCGGTCGCGACTGCTCCTGCTGTCGCCTCTGCTCCACAGTGGGATCTCGAGGTGCGCGGCGAAACGCCTCAGGCGGTCAGTGATCTGAGCGGCTGGCTGATAGAGCATGCGTTTGTTCCGACGGTAATCAAGGACAGCAGCGGCAAAGTGCGAATTCTGATTGGCCCTTTCAACTCCAAGGCTGAGGCCGAAGCTCGGCAGGTGCAGGTCGATGCGGCATTGGCAAAGGCCAAAAAACGGAATATCGAATCGGTGGTGATCGAGCATCCGATCCAGCCGTAGCATTGTTTTCAGCGGAGCAGCTTAAAGGGTGTCGGATGCGATTCGTCTTACTACGAGTAACTTACGATTTCTTGAAGGAGCTCCGCATGGCCGCCGCCAATCCCTACAAGCTCTTCAGTGCTGTGCTGCAGCGTAAAATCCGGTTGAGCCCGCACTTGATGCGGATCACGTTCGCCGGTCCTGAAATTGCCAGCATGGCCACCTGGGCGCCCGATCAGCGGGTCAAACTTTTTTTCCCTGCCGCAGATGGTTCTCCTGCAAATCTTGCGCAGGAGGAAGGTTGGTACGCGCGTTTCCGCTCGATGTTGGCAAGTCGCCGCCCGGCGATGCGTACTTACACGATTCGTCATCTGCGTACCGAGCAAGGTGAGGTCGACATTGATTTCGTCTTGCACGGTGAGACGGGGCCGGCTTCGCGCTGGGCGTTGCGAGCGCAGCCGGGCGAGTCGATGCAAATCCTTGCGCCTGACAACCGTTTCCCTGCGAAGGAAGCCGGAGGGTTCGAGTGGCGGCCGCCGCAGGCTCTCAAGCAAGTATTGCTGGTTGCCGACTCGACGGCGTTGCCGGCAGCCATGGGCATTCTTGATGAGATGGCTGCTCTTGCCGATCCACCCGAGACGCAAGCTTTCTTCGAAGTCGACAGTGCACAAGACATGCTTTCAGTGCCTGACTGGCCGGGGCTTACAGTGCAATGGCTGATCCGTGAGCAGGCAGATGCGACAGTCGCCGGGATGTTGATGGTTGAGGCGGTGCGGCAGGCGACTTTGCCCATTCATGCTTCGTCAGCGAGCCAGGCCATCGAACTCGCTGATGTCGATGTTGATAAAGATATTCTTTGGGAAATCGCCAATACGGCGCAAGAAGGATTTTACGGCTGGATCGCCGGCGAAAGTGCGGCTGTCATGAGCTTGCGCAAATACCTTATCAAGGACTGCGGGATCCCTCGTGAATCGCTCAACCTGATGGGATATTGGCGCCACAACAAGCCTGGTGGCTAGCCACAAAAAAAGGCCTCGAACATAACGTTCGAGGCCTTTTTTGTGCTGCGATCAGCCGCAGGCTTTCATGCTCACCGGGCCGACAAATTCGTTGCCGCGCCCCATCACGCACGCCACGCTCTGATTGCGCTGGCGTTCCCAGTCTTGCACCGGGTAGGTCTTGTCCCACGCCTCATATAGCTGCCGATCCTGTTTCGACAGACGCAAGCCGTATTGCTTGCTCATGTAGAAATAAGTACGGGCAATCATGCCGCGAATTGAAGGGCGGGGCATGACCTTCTTGGCCTTGAAGTCGACCTGGGTCAGGCAAGAGCCGTACTGGCCGGATTGCACCGGCAGCCAGCCATAGCTGAAATTGCTGCGATCGCCATTCACCTCGCCAATGCTCGGTACCAGGTTATGCAGGTCGGCTTCGGCCTTCTGGTAGATCGGGTCGTAGCGTGTGCAGTTCTTGCGTCCGCCTTCCTGCCAGCATTGGCGCTGATGGCCAAACTGCCAGGCGGGCACAATGTGCTCCCATTCGATACGTGACGCGCGCTTGGCATTTTTGCGCGGTACGTAACCACAGGCTTTCAAATCAACCCGGTTACCGGTGTATTTGCAGCCGCAATAGAACTCGGTGGACTGCGGTGCGTAAAGCTTCCAGGCGACCTTCTTGGCTTCGGAAAATGTGCGAGGTGCGCCCGCCTGGGCGCCCATGGCGATGAACAGCAAAAACAAAGCAAAACAGCGGACAATCATTGAATCAGTCTTCCTTCGGCACAACCCAAAAAATCTGCACGCCGCCATCGTCGCGGTAGGCGAGGGTAACGTTGTCGTTCTCGTCGATTTCCTCGAGCAGGCGCTCCCAGTCATCCATCGGCTCGTCCGGCAGGCGGAAGATCAGTGCGGCTTTGGCTTTTTGTGCGGTGGGGGAATTGATGATTTTTTGAACGCGCATACCCATGCGTTCATAAGCGTCAGGAGCATCAGGGGAGGTGGCCACGAGTTATCCTTATTAAGCTGTACGTGCATACAGTATTTAACTGTAAGCATTTTCGCAACTGCTTAAAATTCAAGAAAATCCTCTGACAGCGCTTTTCCCATTTTGGTGTAGGGCGAGTCGAAATTTTTGTAGGGAAGATGCACGGAGATTTGTAGGCGACGCACCACCCGCGAATCAGGCGGGTGGTGCGAGGATTGCCCCATCAAGAGTTGATCGGGCGAGGGTCAATCAGTATTCCCAGAACATCCGTTGCAGTTCTTTGCTGTCATTGGTTTTGGTCAGTGCGACCATCGCCAGGATGCGGGCTTTTTGCGGGTTCAGGTCGTGAGCGACGACCCAGTCGTACTTGTCGTCAGGTTGTTCGGCATTGCGCAGAACGAAGCCGCCAGCGTTGACGTGGGATGAACGGATGATTTGCACGCCATCTTTGCGCAGGGCTTGCAATGAAGGGACTACGCGCGAGGACACCGAGCCGTTACCAGTGCCAGCGTGGATGATGGCTTTGGCGCCGGATTGGGCGAGTGCCTTGTAGGCGGTATCGCTCACATTGCCGTAGGAATAGGCGATTTCTACGTCAGGCAGGCTCTTGATGGTTTTGATGTCGAACTCGGAATCCATGGTGTGACGCTTGGCTGGCAAGCGGAACCAGTAGGATTTGCCTTCAACCACCATGCCCATTGGGCCCCAGGCACTTTTAAAGGCCTCGGTCTTGATGTTGATCGTTTTGCTCACGTCACGACCGGACTGGATTTCATCGTTCATGGTCACCAGTACGCCTTTGCCGCGAGCTTCTTTGCTGCTGGCCACCGCGACGGCGTTGTACAGGTTGAGCATGCCATCAGCGGACATGGCGGTACCCGGACGCATCGAGCCGACGACGATAATCGGCTTGTCTGTCTTCTCTACCAGGTTAAGAAAGTAAGCGGTTTCTTCCAGCGTATCGGTGCCGTGGGTGATGACAATGCCGTCGACATCTTTGCTGTCAGCCAGCTCGGCGACGCGACGCCCCAATTGCAGCAAGTTGTCGTTAGTGATGCTTTCCGAGGCGATCTGCATGACTTGTTCGCCACGCACATTGGCCAGTTTGCTCAATTCAGGAATGCCGGCAATCAGTTGCTCGACGCCGACTTTGGCTGCCTGGTAAGTGGCGCTGTTGGCGGCGCTGGCGCCAGCCCCGGCAATAGTGCCGCCGGTGGCGAGGACCACAACGTTGGCGAGTTTGGTCTGGGTTTCGACTTCTTTTGCCTGAAGAGCAGTCGGCAGGAGCAGGAGGAGGGCCAAAGCGCCCGGGACGAAGGTGTTGAAAGCAGATTTCATTATTTTTCTCTCTAGTAGTGAGACGGTGCTGATGCAGGTTCATCTAGATGCGCCCCGAGCCGATCTGGATGCCGGGGTGCGGTGTAGGGAGCAGGATCTGTACCAGCCGTACTTTGCGTTAGAGAAATGTTTAACCTGATGATTTACATCATTATTTTATGATTTTAGGAAGAGCGCCTCGCATCGGGTATCCGGGTTTCCGAACAATGCGGCCCTTCATGTTCGGCTCTCCGAAAAGGACTACTGCTTCTGTCGAACGAATCGGGTTGCCGTATCTGGAATAGGTGCTAAAGAAACCATCGCGCTGGCCGATGCGTGTTCAGGGAAACTAAAATTTAGGGAGTTCTCATGTCACTGACGATTGGTTTATCAAATCCCGCTGCTGTCACCATCGGCGGCAAAACCGCTGCGACGATCAATGCATTGAGTCAAGCGGAAGCGGACGCTTCTGCCGAGGCGCTGGGCATCGAGAAAGAAGAGAGCAATCAGGTCAGAACCGGTGGTCCCGCGCAAGAAGACAGCAAGGCTGAAAGCGGCGACAACCTGAGCATCACAGTCAAAATGCTGCTGAAGCGGATGCAGGAATTGCAGAAGCAACTCCAGGAACAGCAACAGCAATTGGCTGCGGCACAAGCTCAGAGCTATCCGACTCCGGAGGCCAAATCGCAGGCTGTCATGTCCATTCAGGGGCAGATCGCGCAAACCAGCGGCGCGATGGCGGAAGTAGCGGGCGCGCTGGTCAAGGAAATGTCCAAGAGTTCCACCAGTGGCAATCTGGTCAGCACCACAGCATAGATAGCAAAGGGGCGAGTCGAATGATTAGTCCTACGATAAATGGTGATTTCCGATTGTTGACAAATCTCGGCCAGGTTCGCATAGTTCGATCTACGCAAACGTTTGCGCGGCTTCCCCTAGGTACAGCTCCATCGGTGGAAGCGCTGTAGCTTACGCCAGCGCAAACGTTGCTCAAAATAATCATAAGATCGGAGTGAACCCATGAAGCTGCCATTTGCTGGACGTCTTCTTGCTGTCGCTATGCTGGCTGCCACAGCCGCTGCATTACCCGTCTCTTCGGCGTTCGCCGAATCCCCGGAAAAACCCAAAGTCGCACTGGTCATGAAATCCCTGGCCAACGAATTCTTCCTGACCATGGAAGATGGCGCCAAAGCCTACCAAAAAGAACACTCCGCCGATTTCGACCTGATCTCCAATGGCATCAAGGACGAGACCGACACCGCAGGCCAGACGCGCATCGTCGAGCAAATGATTCTGGCCAAGGTCAATGCCCTGGTCATCGCGCCTTCTGACTCCAAGGCCATGGTGCCGGTGATCAAGAAAGCCGTCGATGCCGGTATTACCGTGATCAACATCGATAACCAGCTCGATCCGCAAATTGTCAAAAGCAAAAACATCAGCGTGCCATTCGTAGGCCCGGACAACCGCAAAGGTGCACGTCTGGTAGGCGAATATCTGGCCAAACAACTGAAGGCCGGAGACGAAGTGGGCATCATTGAAGGCGTGTCCACGACGACCAATGCTCAGCAGCGTACCGCTGGCTTCAAGGATGCGATGGAGGCGGCGCAGATCAAGGTGGTTTCCCTGCAGTCCGGTGACTGGGAGATCGATAAAGGCAACAAGGTTGCCGCGTCGATTCTCAGTGAGTACCCGGATGTCAAAGCGTTGCTGGCTGGTAATGACAGCATGGCCGTTGGTGCCGTTTCCGCCGTGCGTGCTGCGGGCAAGGCAGGCAAAGTGCAGGTTGTCGGCTACGACAACATCAATGCCATCAAGCCAATGTTGAAGGACGGTCGTGTACTGGCGACTGCGGATCAGTATGCCGCCAAACAAGCGGTGTTCGGTATCGAGACCGCGCTGAAAATCATCAAAGGCGAGAAGGTCGACAGCGGTACCAATGGCGTGATTGAAACGCCGGTCGAACTGGTCACCAAGTAAGTCCTCTGGCGATACAACGGCGCTCGCCCGACCGGGTGAGCGCATGGAGATTTTTATGTCAGTTTCCGCTCCGAACGCTGTCCTCTCGGTCAGCGGTATCGGTAAGACCTATGCGCAACCGGTGCTCACGGGCATCGATTTGACGCTGATGCGCGGTGAAGTACTGGCGCTGACCGGCGAGAATGGCGCCGGTAAAAGCACCCTGTCGAAGATCATTGGTGGTCTGGTTACCCCGACCACTGGCCAGATGCAGTTCCAGGGCAAGGACTATCGCCCGGGCAGCCGTACCCAGGCTGAAGATTTTGGCGTGCGCATGGTCATGCAAGAACTCAATCTTTTGCCGACATTGTCGGTGGCGGAGAACCTGTTTCTCGACAACCTGCCGAGCAACGGCGGCTGGATCAGCCGCAAGCAATTGCGTAAGGCAGCCATCGAAGCCATGGCGCAGGTTGGGCTTGATGCGATCGATCCGGACACCCTGGTCGGCGAATTGGGCATCGGGCATCAGCAGATGGTCGAAATCGCCCGCAACCTGATCGGCGATTGCCATGTGCTGATTCTCGACGAGCCGACCGCGATGCTCACGGCGCGTGAAGTCGAAATGCTTTTCGAGCAGATCACTCGCCTACAGGCGCGCGGCGTCTCGATCATCTACATATCCCACCGCCTCGAAGAGTTGGCCCGCGTGGCGCAACGCATTGCTGTGCTACGTGATGGCAACCTGGTGTGCGTCGAGCCGATGGCCAATTACAACAGCGAGCAACTGGTCACGCTGATGGTCGGGCGCGAACTGGGCGAGCACATCGACATGGGGCCGCGCAACATCGGCGCCCCGGCGTTGACGGTCACAGGTCTGACTCGTTCCGACAAGGTGCGCGACGTCTCGTTCGAAGTGCGTGCCGGGGAGATCTACGGGATTTCCGGTCTGATCGGAGCAGGGCGCACCGAACTGTTGCGGCTGATTTTTGGTGCCGACGTCGCTGACAGCGGCACGATTGCACTGGGCTCGCCAGCGCGAGTGGTGAGCGTACGTTCGCCGGTCGATGCCGTGCGCAATGGCATTGCGTTGATCACCGAAGATCGCAAAGGCGAAGGTTTGCTGCTGAGCCAATCGATCAGCGCCAACATTGCCTTGGGCAACATGCCGGAAATTTCCAGTGGTGGTTTCGTCAACAACGGCGACGAAATCTCACTGGCGCAACGACAGATCGACGCGATGCGCATCCGCAGCTCGAGCCCGACACAGTTGGTTTCGGAACTGTCCGGTGGTAACCAGCAAAAGGTCGTGATCGGTCGCTGGTTGGAGCGTGATTGTTCGGTACTGCTGTTCGATGAACCGACTCGTGGCATCGACGTCGGTGCCAAGTTCGACATCTATGCCTTGCTCGGTGAGCTGACGCGCCAGGGCAAAGCGCTGGTGGTGGTATCCAGTGACCTGCGTGAATTAATGCTGATCTGCGACCGGATCGGTGTGTTGTCGGCGGGGCGTCTGATCGACACCTTTGAGCGCGACAGCTGGACCCAGGATGATTTGCTTGCTGCCGCGTTCGCCGGCTACCAAAAACGTGATGCGTTGCTCAACGAAGCGGCGCCTAGGGATCTCCCATGAAAACTGCATCTCCTGCCAGCAAGCGTAGTGGCAACTTTTACGGACTGGGCACCTATCTGGGGCTGGCCGGTGCACTGCTGGCGATGATTGCGCTGTTCTCGGTCTTGAGCAGCCACTTTCTGTCCTATAACACTTTCAGTACGCTGGCCAACCAGATTCCCGACCTGATGGTGCTGGCCGTCGGCATGACCTTCGTGTTGATCATTGGCGGTATCGATCTGTCGGTGGGCTCGGTGCTGGCGCTCGCGGCATCAACGGTCAGCGTGGCCATGCTCGGTTGGGGTTGGAGCGTGTTGCCGGCGGCGTTGCTCGGTATGGCGGTCGCGGCATTGGCGGGCACCGTCACGGGTTCGATTACCGTGGCCTGGCGCATTCCTTCGTTCATCGTTTCTCTCGGTGTACTGGAAATGGCCCGTGGTCTGGCTTACCAGATGACCGGTTCGCGCACGGCTTATATTGGGGATTCGTTCGCCTGGTTGTCGAACCCGATCGCTTTCGGTATTTCTCCGTCGTTTATCATTGCCTTGCTGGTGATTTTTATTGCGCAGGCGGTTTTGACGCGCACGGTGTTCGGTCGTTACCTGATCGGTATCGGTACCAACGAGGAAGCGGTGCGGCTGGCGGGGATCAATCCAAAACCTTACAAAATTCTGGTGTTCAGCCTGATGGGCCTGCTGGCCGGTGTCGCCGCGCTGTTTCAGATTTCTCGACTGGAAGCAGCGGACCCTAATGCTGGCTCCGGTCTGGAGCTGCAAGTGATTGCCGCGGTGGTGATCGGCGGCACCAGCCTGATGGGTGGGCGCGGTTCGGTCATCAGCACTTTCTTTGGCGTCCTGATCATTTCCGTACTGGCGGCCGGTCTGGCGCAGATCGGTGCCAGCGAGCCGACCAAGCGCATCATCACCGGTGCGGTGATTGTGATCGCGGTCGTGCTCGATACCTATCGCAGCCAACGCGCCAGTCGGCGGGCTTGAAACATGGCGACAATCAAGGATGTGGCGGCGCTCGCGGGGATTTCCTACACGACCGTGTCTCACGTGGTGAACAACACACGACCGGTCAGTAAGGAGGTCCGGTTGAAAGTCGAGGCGGCCATCAAGAGTCTCGATTACGTGCCGAGTGCGGTGGCGCGCTCGCTGAAGGCCAAAACCACTGCAACCATTGGCTTGCTGGTGCCCAACAGTCTCAACCCGTACTTCGCCGAGTTGGCGCGGGGCATCGAGGATTACTGCGAGCGTAATGGCTACTGCGTGATCCTCTGCAACTCAGATGACAACCCGCAAAAGCAGCGCAGCTACTTGCGTGTCCTGTTGGAAAAGCGTGTCGACGGCTTGATCGTCGCGTCGGCCGGCGGTGACAGTGGTCTGGCGCAGGGGCTGGCCGGGGTAAAGACGCCAATGGTGATTGTCGACCGTGGACTGGATGGCGTGGATGCCGATCTGGTGCGCATCGACCATGAGTACGGCGCTTACCTCGCCACCCGTCATCTGTTGGAGCTTGGCCACCGCGATATCGCAACCATTGGCGGCCCTGCGAGCACCAGCGTGGCGCAAATGCGTCAGGCCGGTTTTTGCCGTGCGCTGAAAGAGGCGGGCATTGAAGTGTCGCCAGCGCGCATGCTTGAGAGCGATTTCACCAGCACCGGCGGTTATAACGCAGCGACGACGCTGCTTGCGAGCGACCCGCCGAGCGCGATTTTTGCCGGGAACGACATGATTGGCATCGGGGTGCTGCGAGCGGCGGCTGAACGCAAGGTGCGAGTGCCGAGCGAGCTGTCGGTGATCGGCTTTGACGATATCCAGATGAGCCGTTACGTGTACCCGGCCCTGACCACCGTCGGCCAGTCGATCCTGCAGTTGGGCGAGATGGCGGCTGAAGTACTGCTGCGAAGGATTGCTACCCCAGGCCTGGTCACTGATCAACGGATCGTGACCCCGAGTATTGTCTTGCGCGAATCGACTGCGCCGCTGTCCGGCGTGTTCACCGAGTACCGCTGAAACCGAATTGACGAGTAGTGATGTATGCCAGCAAATGTAGTGGTAATAGGCAGCCTGAACATGGATCTGGTCACCCGTGCGCCACGGCTGCCCCGTGGCGGTGAAACGCTGATCGGACATTCCTTTGCCACCGTCTCTGGTGGCAAGGGCGCCAACCAGGCGGTGGCTGCCGCGCGCCTTGGTGCGCAAGTGGCGATGGTTGGCTGTGTAGGCAGCGATGACTATGGCGTGCAGTTGCGCGAAGCGTTGCTGGCCGAGCAGATTGACTGTCAGGCGGTCAGCGTTGTCGAGGACTCCAGTGGCGTGGCGCTGATCGTGGTCGATGACAACAGTCAGAACGCGATCGTGATTGTCGCCGGTGCCAACGGCGCCATGACGCCGGCGGTGATCGACCGCTTCGATGCCGTGTTGCAGGCCGCCGACGTTATCATCTGCCAGCTTGAGATTCCGGATGCAACCGTGGGCCATGCGCTCAAGCGTGCGCGTGCGCTGGGCAAGACCGTTATCCTCAATCCTGCTCCTGCCAGCCGTCCATTGCCGGCAGACTGGTTCGCAGCCATCGACTACCTGATTCCCAACGAAAGTGAAGCCGCTGCCTTGAGCGGGCTGCCGGTTGATTCGCTGGAAACTGCAGAAAGCGCGGCAAGTCACCTGATCGCGATGGGCGCAGGAAAGGTCATTATCACCCTTGGTGCTGAGGGCTCGTTGTTCGCCAACGGCAAAGGTTTCGAGCATTTCCCGGCGCCGAAAGTGAAGGCGGTCGATACCACGGCAGCGGGGGACACTTTCGTCGGTGGTTTTGCCGCTGCCCTGGCCGCTGGCAAGTCCGAGGCCGAAGCGATCCGCTATGGGCAGATTGCCGCCGCTCTTTCGGTTACTCGCGCTGGCGCGCAGCCTTCCATTCCAACCATGTCCGACGTACAGGCCTTTAAACCCGCATGAAAAAGACTCCTTTGCTGAATGTCGCGCTGTCGCGACTGATCGCATCTCTGGGCCATGGCGACATGGTGGTGATTGGTGATGCCGGCTTGCCGGTGCCGCCGGGTGTCGAGCTGATCGACCTGGCGCTGACCCATGGTGTTCCGGACTTTGTCAGCACCCTGAAAGTCGTGTTAAGCGAGATGCAGGTAGAAAGCCATGCGTTGGCCAAGGAAATCTTCGACAAGCAACCGACTGCGTTGACTGCGCTCGACGAGTTGAATGAAGAAGGTGCACTGGGTCGTCGCGATCTGCTCAGTCATGAGCAATTCAAGGTTCTTAGCCGACAGGCACGGGCGGTTGTTCGTACAGGCGAATGTCAGCCGTACTGCAACATCGTTCTGGTGGCTGGTGTAACGTTCTAACTTTCGATTTCACATGCACAAGGAATGCGCCATGCAACGCTATGCTCAAAAACTGCACCAACTGCTCCGGAGTCTGCTGCTTTTGTCCCTGATATCTGCAACCGGCGCTCACGCGGCGGAAAAAATCGACCTGATTATCGACACCGATCCGGGTGCCGACGACGTGGTCGCCTTGCTGTTCGCGCTGGCCTCGCCAGACGAGCTGAATATCCGTGCGCTGACCACCGTGGCCGGCAACGTGCGCCTCGACAAGACTTCGCGTAACGCACGCCTGGCTCGCGAATGGGCGGGGCGCGAGGATGTACCCGTCTACGCTGGCGCGCCGAAGCCGCTGATGCGCACGCCGATCTACGCCGAGAACATCCATGGCAAGGAAGGCCTGTCGGGTGTCACTGTGCACGAACCGAAAAAAGGTCTGGCTGAAGGCAGTGCGGTCAATTACCTGATCGATACCCTCAAACAAGCCAAGCCACACAGCATCACCATCGCCATGCTTGGCCCGCAGACCAATCTTGCGCTGGCGTTGATTCAGGAGCCCGAGATTGTGCAGGGCATCAAGGAAGTGGTGATCATGGGTGGCGCGCACTTCAACGGCGGCAACATCACCCCGGTGGCAGAATTCAACCTGTTTGCCGATCCGCAAGCTGCTGAAGTGGTACTCAAGAGCGGCGTGAAGCTGACCTATCTGCCACTGGACGTCACCCACAAGATTCTTACCAGCGATGCGCGCTTGAAGCAGATTGCTGCGCTCAACAACAACGCGAGCAAAATTGTCGGCGACATCCTCAACGAGTACATCAAAGGGGATATGGAGCATTACGGCATTCCGGGTGGCCCGGTGCATGACGCTACTGTCGTGGCTTATCTGCTCAAGCCAGAACTGTTCACTGGTCGCTCGGTAAACGTCGTGGTTGATAGTCGTGAGGGGCCGACTTTCGGTCAGACCGTCGTCGATTGGTATGACGGTCTCAAGGCTCCGAAGAATGCATTCTGGGTGGAAAATGGCGACGCTCAAGGTTTCTTCGATCTGCTGACCGAACGCCTGAAACGCCTGAAGTAATACCCCGCCCGCAGGTGCCAGCCTGCGGGTTTATCCCCCCAGCGCGTGCTCGGTCTGTTCGATCGGGTACCGTTCGAAAATCTGCTTGATGAATTGCTGGGCCGCTTCAGTGCCCAGCTCTTTGACCAATAGATCGATACCAATAAGCGCCAACTCTTCAGTGGACCCCGGGCTGTAGGAGCTGTGTCCGTCTGCCCATTTGGCTTTGATGTCGGCGTCGATGCTTACACTGGTCATGATGAGGCTCGAAAAGTCGGGAAGTCTGTGCGCCGAGTTAACCATTTTGTCGGGCATTTGGCACTGCGACTTAGGCATGAGCGGAGTGCTATGCGACACTTGGTCTTTTCCGGCGAATCCAAGGACAGTGCTGTGCAGATCGATTTGAATACCCCTGACGGCCTTACGCTTGATGCTGTGCGTCGATTGCTGGCATCGGCCAGCGATGATGAACACACGCAGTTGCGAGTGACCAAGGGCGGTATGGCTTACATCTCTTCTGGTGTGACGGGCGGGCAGGACATCGATGGCTTGTTGTTTCGCCTGGAAACCTGGGCCAAGGGGTCGGGTTACGTTGGCAATGTCGCGGCCAGTGACGAAGTGTGGGTAATGCAGATTTTCAACGCGCTCAAGGACAACTGGCCGAATCCGCCATATGACTACATCGACGTTTACTGAGCTCGTTAATATTCAGTCACGATTGATTGATGAGTGGCCCGCGCCGCTCAGGCACACTCGGCGTTTTTCCGATTGTGTGGCCGGGTGATGGCATTTGTCATGAAACCAAACGCCGGATCGGCGGTCGCACGATCTCAGCTAACTATTTGAAAACAAGGAGGCTTCATGCCTTTGAAGTTCGCATCACTGGGTGCACTAATGGCCGTTGCCATGTTGGCCGGTTGCAGCACAACCTCCAGCGAGTCGGCAAAGGATCCTGTGGCGACCGAAGCCGGTCATAGCCGCTGTGAAGCAACGGCAGCGGAATTCGCCATTGGCAAGAAAGCTTCGCCCGCCCTGTTGGAGCAGGCCCGTGCCAAGGCCGGTGCGCAAAACGCCCGCTTCCTCAAGCCAGACGACATGATCACTCTGGAATACCGCTCTGATCGCTTGAACCTGAATACCGACAGCAGTCTCGTGGTTAATCGCGTCAACTGCGGCTGATAGCCGGCAGCTTTTGTTTCAGGCATAAAAAACCCCGTCACATGGACGGGGTTTTTTTAGTGCGCGTAGAAATTACTCTGCGCGAACCTGTGCAGCTTGCATACCCTTTTGGCCTTTCTCAGCCACGAAGGAAACGGTCTGGCCTTCTTTCAGGCTTTTGAAACCGTCGCTTTCGATAGCTTTGAAGTGTACGAACAGGTCGTCACCGCCACCTTGAGGAGTGATGAAGCCGAAGCCTTTTTCATCGTTGAACCACTTAACGGTGCCGGTTTGGCGATTAGACATGGTGTATCTCCAAGAAACATATATTTTTCAGTACTGTGCTGCTCAGGCCAACTGGGCACACCGGGATATCATAGTCGAAATGTTCGCTTTGTAACCCCCCGGACGTGCTGTTTGCCTACCCGTCGAGTTTTCTTTACTGCCTGTTTCGGCTCAAAGCCCCGGATTTAAAGGCTTTTGGTCGAAAGTAAAGACTATAAAAAAACCTGTAAAACCTGCATAAATCGGTCAGAAAAGCTCAAAAGCAGAGCAATTTCTCAGGTTTCAGACTGCTCAAAATGAATTTTTTGTCACTTTTTCGCCGGGGTGTTGGCCTTACATTTGGCAATCTGGCCCAGTGCTTTCTGTTGCAATTCAGGCGTTGCCTTGTTGTCCATCAAAGCCTGAATGTCGCTAGCGGGATAAGACTTGATGGCATCAGCGCCGCACGCGCAGTGAGCCTTCGCCGCTGCAGCGCCGATTTGAGGCGTTGCGGCCTGGGAGCATTGCGCCATGTATTTATCACGCTCGCCCTTTGGCCAGTCTGCGTGAGCGCTCAGCGGCAGCAGCAGAACAATAGGGGCGACTACCGCGAACAGGGTATTCAGACGCATGTGAGGATGCTCCTTGTGGGTCAATGTCTTGTTATCTGATGGCTGAATGGCCAATCAAGTTCAGCACTCTGGCATAAAACGGACGATTTGCCTCTCGGCAAGGCGAGAGTACATCGGCGACCGTTCATCTGTGCTAGCATGCCCGACTCGGGCGTTTGCAGGCTCCGGATGACCTCTAGTCCCGGCAGCGGCAGCGTACGAAAATCCCGATTTGAATCCCAGTCACTCTGGTTCGGTTTCCGGTTGGCCGCAAGGCTCCTGCCGCTGTAAGGCAGGCGTTCGTCATTGAATGGCCTGGATCGGATCTTGTACTGGCTCATCCCAACCCACGTGACCTTTGGTAGGGGTCACCACTAGGAGAGGAGGCGCCATGCCAACTATTACTCTTCCCGACGGCAGTCAACGTTCATTCGATCACCCGGTTTCCGTAGCCGAGGTCGCCGCATCCATTGGTGCTGGTCTTGCCAAGGCCACTGTGGCCGGCAAGGTCAATGGCCAACTGGTCGACGCCAGTGACATCATCGACAGCGATTCGACGCTGCAAATCATCACGCCAAAGGATGAAGAGGGGCTGGAGATCATTCGCCACTCTTGCGCCCACTTGGTAGGCCATGCGGTCAAGCAGCTGTATCCGACGGCTAAAATGGTCATTGGCCCGGTTATTGACGAAGGCTTCTATTACGACATCGCCTTCGAACGTCCTTTTACTCCGGACGACATGGCTGCCATCGAGCAGCGCATGCAGCAGTTGATCGAAAAAGATTACGACGTCATCAAGAAAGTCACTCCGCGCGCTGAAGTGATCGAAGTGTTCAAGGCTCGGGGCGAAGACTACAAGCTGCGCCTGGTCGAAGACATGCCGAACGAGCAAGTCATGGGTTTGTACTATCACGAAGAGTACGTCGACATGTGTCGCGGCCCTCACGTGCCGAACACACGTTTTCTGAAGTCTTTCAAGCTGACCAAGCTGTCCGGCGCTTACTGGCGCGGCGATGCCAAAAACGAGCAATTGCAGCGCGTTTACGGCACTGCATGGGCTGACAAGAAACAGTTGGCAGCCTACATCCAGCGTATCGAAGAAGCCGAAAAGCGCGATCACCGCAAGATCGGCAAGCGCCTGGGCCTTTTCCACACTCAGGAAGAGTCCCCGGGTATGGTGTTCTGGCACCCGAACGGCTGGACTCTGTACCAGGTGCTTGAGCAGTACATGCGCAAGGTGCAGCGTGACAACGGCTACCTTGAGATCAAGACGCCACAAGTCGTTGACCGCAGCCTGTGGGAGAAATCCGGGCATTGGGCCAACTACGCCGACAACATGTTCACCACTCAGTCGGAAAACCGTGACTACGCCATCAAGCCGATGAACTGCCCGTGCCACGTGCAGGTGTTCAATCAAGGCCTGAAAAGCTACCGCGAACTGCCGATGCGTCTGGCCGAATTCGGTGCTTGCCACCGTAACGAGCCATCGGGTGCGCTGCACGGCATCATGCGTGTGCGTGCGTTTACTCAGGACGATGCCCACATCTTCTGCACCGAAGAGCAGATGCAGGCCGAGTCTGCTGCGTTTATCAAGCTGACCATGGACGTTTATCGCGACTTCGGCTTCACCGATGTCGAAATGAAGCTGTCCACTCGTCCGGAAAAACGCGTTGGCTCCGACGAATTGTGGGATCGCGCAGAAGTCGCATTGGCCGCAGCCCTTGACAGTGCGGGTCTTGCGTACGATCTGCAGCCGGGTGAGGGCGCGTTCTACGGTCCAAAGATCGAGTTCTCGCTCAAAGATTGCCTTGGCCGTGTCTGGCAGTGTGGTACCCTGCAGCTCGATTTTAACCTGCCTATCCGTCTGGGAGCCGAATACGTCTCCGAAGACAACAGTCGCAAGCACCCGGTAATGTTGCACCGGGCGATCCTTGGATCCTTCGAACGATTCGTCGGAATCCTGATCGAGCACTACGAGGGTGCATTCCCTGCGTGGCTGGCTCCGACCCAGGCAGTGATCATGAACATCACTGACAAACAGGCCGATTTTGCCGCCGAGGTTGAAAAAACTCTCAACGAAAGCGGTTTTCGTGCCAAGTCTGACTTGAGAAATGAAAAGATCGGCTTTAAAATCCGTGAGCATACTTTGCTCAAGGTTCCCTATCTCTTGGTTATTGGGGATCGGGAAGTCGAGATGCAGACTGTCGCTGTGCGTACTCGTGAAGGTGCTGACCTGGGCTCGATGCCCGTCGCCCAGTTCGCTGAGTTTCTCGCGCAAGCGGTTTCCCGGCGTGGTCGCCCAGATTCGGAGTAATTACTATTAAGCGTGAAATGAGACAAGATAAACGAGCTGCACCGAAAGCCCCGATCAACGAGAATATCTCGGCACGCGAGGTTCGGTTAATTGGGGCTGAAGGTGAACAGCTTGGGATTGTGTCAATTGAAGACGCGCTTCTTAAGGCTGAAGAGGCCAAACTGGATTTGGTGGAAATTTCCGCCGATGCAGTACCCCCTGTTTGCAAACTGATGGACTACGGCAAATCGATCTTCGAGAAGAAGAAGCAGGTTGCCGCAGCCAAGAAAAACCAGAAGCAGATTCAGGTTAAAGAAATCAAGTTTCGTCCAGGGACGGAGGAAGGGGATTACCAGGTAAAACTGCGCAACCTGGTACGTTTCCTGAGTGATGGGGACAGGGCCAAGGTATCCTTGCGATTCCGCGGCCGTGAGATGGCCCACCAGGAGCTGGGGATGGAACTCCTCAAGCGAGTTGAAGGTGACTTGCTCGAGTACGGTTCGGTCGAACAGCATCCTAAGATGGAAGGACGCCAACTGATCATGGTCATCGCCCCGAAAAAGAAGAAGTAATCAATAGGGCACGGCAGGCCTTCTGATTATGTTTATCAACTGAATGCGGAGTACCGAACATGCCAAAGATGAAAACTAAAAGTGGTGCTGCTAAGCGGTTTCTGAAAACTGCTAACGGTATCAAGCACAAGCACGCTTTCAAGAGCCACATCCTGACTAAAATGTCGACCAAGCGTAAGCGTCAACTGCGCGGTAGCAGCTTGCTGCATCCGTCGGACGTCGCAAAAGTCGAGCGCATGCTGCGCCTTCGTTAATTTTAGTCAAGAATAGAGGAAGTAACTCATGGCTCGTGTAAAGCGTGGCGTCATGGCGCGTAAGCGCCACAAGAAAATTCTGAAACTTGCTAAAGGCTACTACGGTGCACGTTCGCGCGTATTCCGTGTTGCCAAGCAAGCGGTTATCAAGGCTGGCCAATACGCCTACCGTGACCGTCGTCAGAAAAAACGTCAGTTCCGCGCTCTGTGGATCGCTCGTATCAATGCTGGTGCTCGTGTTAACGGTCTGTCCTACAGCCGTTTCATCGCTGGCCTGAAAAAAGCGTCCATCGAGATCGACCGTAAGGTTCTGGCTGATCTGGCAGTGAACGAAAAAGCGGTGTTTGCTGCGATTGTCGAGAAAGCTAAAGCCACCTTGGCTTAAGTACCCCCGACAATCACCCGGCCTCACTTTCGTGGGGCAGGTGGTAAACGTCTTAAATAGGGGAAGAGCCTTCAAGCTCTTCCCCTATTTTGTATCTGGAGTCTGTACATGGAAAACCTGGATGCGCTGGTCTCTCAAGCACTAGAGGCTGTGCAAAGCGCTGAAGATATCAATGCCCTGGAGCAAATCCGGGTTCAATACCTTGGCAAAAAGGGTGAATTGACTCAGGTGATGAAGACCCTGGGGAATTTGCCGGCAGAAGAGCGTCCGCAAGTCGGCGCCCTGATCAACGTTGCCAAGGAACGTGTTACAGGCGTTCTCAATGCGCGCATGGCCCTGTTTGAAGAAGCCGAACTGGCTGCCAAGCTGTCTGCCGAGTCCATTGACGTGACGCTGCCGGGCCGAGGCCAGACCTCTGGTGGTCTGCATCCCGTTACCCGGACTCTGGAACGTGTTGAACAGTTCTTCACTCGCATCGGCTACGGCATTGCCGAAGGCCCTGAGGTCGAAGACGATTACCACAACTTTGAAGCGCTCAACATCCCAGGCCATCACCCGGCCCGGTCGATGCATGACACCTTCTATTTCAACGCCAACATGTTGCTGCGCACTCATACCTCGCCGGTACAGGTCCGCACCATGGAATCGAAGCAGCCGCCGATCCGCATTGTCTGCCCAGGCCGTGTGTACCGCAGCGACTCCGATATCACCCACTCGCCGATGTTCCACCAGGTCGAAGGCCTGCTGGTCGATCGCGACATCAATTTTGCCGATCTCAAAGGCACCATCGAAGAATTCCTGAGGGTGTTTTTCGAGAAAGAGCTGGCCGTACGTTTCCGTCCTTCGTACTTCCCGTTCACCGAGCCATCCGCTGAAGTCGACATGGAATGCGTGATGTGCAGCGGTAAAGGCTGCCGTGTCTGCAAGCAGACTGGCTGGCTGGAAGTGATGGGCTGCGGCATGGTTCATCCGAACGTGTTGCGTATGTCCGGCATCGACCCGGAAGAGTTCTCCGGCTTTGCCTTCGGCATGGGCGTCGAGCGTCTGGCCATGCTCCGTTACGGCGTGAACGACTTGCGTCTGTTCTTCGACAACGACTTGCGGTTCCTCGCGCAATTTCGCTAGTCGTAACGAATTCTTAGGAGAGCAGGATGAAATTCAGTGAACAATGGCTGCGTGGCTGGGTTAGCCCGCAGGTAGATCGTGACGAGCTGGTTGCTCGTCTGTCGATGGCCGGTCTTGAGGTCGATAGCGTTACGCCGGCCGCCGGCGTATTCAGTGGTGTGGTCGTGGGCGAGGTGTTGAGCACCGAGCAACACCCTGATGCCGACAAATTGCGCGTTTGCCAGGTCAGCAATGGCGCGGAAACCTTTCAGGTTGTTTGCGGTGCGCCAAACGTGCGCCCGGGCCTGAAGATTCCGTTCGCCATGATTGGTGCCGAGCTGCCGGGCGACTTCAAGATCAAGAAGGCCAAGCTGCGTGGCGTCGAGTCCAACGGCATGCTGTGCTCGCAAGCCGAATTGCAAGTCGGTGAAGGCAACGACGGCCTGATGGAGCTGCCGGCTGATGCCCCGGTGGGTGAAGATTTCCGTGTGTATCTGGATCTGGAAGACGCCAGCATCGAGGTCGATCTGACCCCTAACCGTGGCGACTGCCTGTCCCTGGCTGGTCTGGCCCGTGAAGTTGGTGCGCTGTATGCCGCTCCAGTCACCCGTCCAGCGGTGCTTGCCGTGCCAGCCGTGCACGACGAAGTGCGTTCGGTAGAAGTGCTGGCGCCGGCCGCATGCCCGCGTTATCTGGGGCGTGTGATCCGTAACGTCGACCTGTCCAAGCCAACGCCGCTGTGGATGGTTGAACGTCTGCGTCGCGCTGACGTGCGCAGCATCGATGCCGCCGTCGACATCACCAACTACGTGATGCTTGAGCTGGGTCAGCCGCTGCACGCATTCGATCTCGCCGAAATCAATGGCGGCATCCGCGTGCGCATGGCCGAAGAGGGCGAGAAGCTGGTGCTGCTCGATGGTCAGGAAGTCAGCCTGCGTAGCGATACGCTGGTGATCGCCGACCACACGCGTGCTCTGGCAATTGCCGGTGTGATGGGTGGCGAACACAGCGGTGTCTCTTCGACCACCCGCGATGTATTCCTTGAATCCGCGTTCTTTGATCAGATCGCCGTCGCTGGCAAGGCTCGTTCATACGGCCTGCACACCGACGCGTCGCATCGCTACGAGCGTGGCGTCGACTGGCAGCTGGCCCGTGAAGCCATGGAGCGTGCCACTGGCCTGCTGCTGGAAATCACTGGCGGTGAAGCCGGCCCGATCATCGAAACCGTCAGCGAGCAGCACCTGCCGTCGATCGCGCCGATCACCTTGCGTGCGCAGCGCATCACCCAGATGCTCGGCATGGAAATGGATTCGGCACAGGTCGAGCGTCTGCTCAGCGCCTTGGGGCTGAACATTACTGTTGATGGAGCAGGGCAGTGGCGCGTAGAAGTGCCAAGCCATCGCTTCGACATCAGCCTGGAAGTTGATCTGATCGAAGAGCTGGCCCGTCTGTACGGTTACAACCGTTTGCCGGTTCGTTACCCGCAAGCGCGTCTGGCGCCACAAGCCAAGGCTGAAGCGCGTAGCGATCTGCCGGAACTGCGCCGCTTGCTGGTCGCACGTGGTTATCAGGAAGCAATCACTTACAGCTTCATCGATCCAAGGCAGTTCGAACTGTTCAACCCGGGCGTCGAGCCGCTGTTGCTGGCCAACCCGATCTCCAACGACATGGCTGCCATGCGTTCTTCGTTGTGGCCAGGTCTGGTCAAGGCTCTGCAGCACAACCTGAACCGCCAGCAAGATCGCGTGCGACTGTTCGAAAGCGGGCTGCGTTTCGTCGGTCAGCTCGAAGGTCTGAAGCAAGAGCCGATGCTGTCCGGTGTTGTCTGCGGTAGCCGTCTGCCGGAAGGCTGGGCGCAAGGTCGCGACACCATAGATTTCTTCGACGTCAAGGCTGACGTGGAAGCAGTGCTGGGCTTCGCCGGTGCACTGGATTCGTTCACTTTCGCTCCGGGCAAACACCCAGCGCTGCACCCGGGTCAAACCGCGCGCATTGAACGGGAAGGGCGTGAAGTCGGTTTCATCGGCGCCATCCACCCGGAATTGTCGAAAGCGTTGGGTCTGGACCGTCCGGTCTTTGTTTTCGAACTGGTTCTGGCTGAAGTGGCACTCGGTAAAATGCCGAAATTCCACGAGTTGTCGCGCTTTCCTGAAGTGCGTCGTGACCTTGCACTGATCGCGCACAAAGACGTTGCAGCCTCGGCTGTACTGGACGTAATCCGTGAAAATGCAGGCGAATGGCTCACAGATCTCAGGCTGTTTGACGTATATCAGGGTAAAGGTATTGATCCTGATAGAAAAAGCCTTGCAGTTGGCTTGACCTGGCAGCATCCATCGCGCACTCTTAATGACGATGAGGTGAATTCGACGACGCAAAATATCCTCACCTCGCTCGAACAAAGGTTGAACGCCACGTTAAGGAAGTGACGTATGGGGGCTTTGACGAAAGCTGAGATGGCGGAACGTCTATATGAAGAGCTGGGCCTGAACAAGCGGGAAGCCAAGGAATTGGTGGAACTGTTTTTCGAGGAAATCAGGCACGCTCTTGAAGACAACGAGCAGGTCAAATTGTCCGGTTTCGGCAATTTCGACCTTCGGGACAAACGCCAGCGGCCTGGCCGCAACCCGAAAACGGGGGAAGAAATCCCGATCACGGCTCGCCGTGTGGTCACCTTTCGTCCAGGGCAGAAGTTGAAGGCCCGAGTTGAGGCTTATGCTGGAACCAAGTCATAACGACGAACTACCCGTCATCCCGGGCAAACGCTACTTCACCATCGGTGAAGTCAGCGAGCTGTGTGCCGTAAAGCCACACGTGCTGCGCTACTGGGAGCAGGAGTTTCCTCAGCTCAACCCCGTCAAACGCCGCGGAAACCGCCGGTATTATCAGCGACAGGACGTGCTGATGATCCGGCAGATCCGCGCGCTCCTTTACGATCAGGGGTTCACCATCGGCGGCGCACGCTTGCGTCTGTCCGGCGATGAAGCCAAAGACGACACCACCCAATACAAGCAAATGATCCGCCAGATGATCGCCGAACTCGAAGATGTGCTGGTGGTGCTCAAGAAATAAAAAGCTGTGTTTGAATACTTCCAGTTTTCAAATGCTTGCGATATATTCTTGAGCGTTCTTCGAGGTGAGGAACGAGATGCAGAACCAGTCGGGGCGTAGCGCAGTCCGGTAGCGCACTAGCATGGGGTGCTAGGGGTCGAGTGTTCGAATCACTCCGTCCCGACCATATTTCCTGAGTAAAATCAGAAACTTAAGCCGATCAATCAGATCGGCTTTTTTGTGCCTGCGCAAAACTGATCTGCGCCGTGAAGTAATAAGGACGTTACGTGTTTCGAACAATGATTCTTCTGGTTTTTATCGCCGGTTTAGGCGGATGTGCGGCAACCGCTATGCGAATGGATTACGACAAGCATCGCTGTCCCTACATTGGTGTGCGGTTTGATTGGTGGTTAGTGGGCACTTCCAAAGGGAAACTGATCCCGTTTTTACTAATCGATGCACCGTTTTCATTAGTGGTCGATACGGTATTTTTCCCCTTCGAATATCAATACAGCTGCAACCTGTGAGCTGCGTTGACTCGTCCGTCTCGAGATAAGTTCTGGCAGGAGGGAGTCATTGCCCATCGCGTACCTGCATTAACGCAAACCCCAAGAGATTCAAGCCCTGCCAAAGATTTGGATTATTAGCGTCCGCGTGATCCTGGGCGAGTCCAATGCCCCAAATGTTATCAACCGGGCTCGCTTCAACGATAATGCAAGAACCGGTGTCCTTGAGGAAATTGTTCAACTCCGGGTTTTGCGAAAACTTTGCTTTGTTCGCGCGCACAACAATCTCATATCGATGTTGCAGCCAATCCTGCTCGTTAAATCCGGAGATCTTGCGGCCCAGAGCTTTGGCTGCATTGGGGGTGGGGGCCTGAAGTATTTGGGCGCGAGTTTCCTGATCACCAAACAGAACTGCTTTCTCGGCCATCATGTAGTGTTCGGCGGTTGGGTAGCGTTGCCCATCAACAATGAATTCGGCGATATACCATTGGCTGAAGCATGACGCGGTAACGCCCTTTTTGCCGGGTTGGTGCCCCCAGAAAAAAGTAAATTCCATGTTCTCTGCGCAGTTGAATCGGGAGCGCAGGTCTTCGAGGTATTTAGAGTCGTGCAATGGGTCTTCCTTGGTGAAGAGGCGTCGAGATGAGCATTTAAGTTGTATGCGTAGCCCTGCAGGGCGCATCAATAGGCCCCTCTGATGACATCAGAGGCGGATTTAATAACAGCAGACAGCCGCTATTCAAGCTTAGGTGAAGCTTGATGCAAGGATCGTCGAGCCTTGGGTGGACAATCGCGAACAGCCCATTAAACGGACGCTACTGTTTTGGCTCTTTCTTCATGTCCTCCGAATCACTTGAAGTCGCAGCATCCTTTTCCGTTTCATGCGCCTGCGCGCCGGCATTACCTCCTGAAGACTCCTCGCCCTTTTTGTTCGCCTTATCATCATGTGCGCTCGAGCTCTTCGAGTGATTGACGCCCGGCAGGGCATTCGGTGGGGCGGCAGATTCAGCAGTGTTCTTCTCTGTTGCCGAGGCGCTCATCGGACCAATCATGAGCAGGCTGGCAAGCGATAGCAGCGCAATTTTCTTGTTCATCATCTAAGCCTTCACGCGAGGGGATGTACTGGTTTGGAGGTGCGAGAGAAGCAAAGGTGCAGGGTGCTGGACGAGTGGTAGGGCAAATTGCTGGCCCCCGAGTGCTATTTTCATCGTCAAACTGTCCTTTTTTCATAAGGTTAGGTTGGCTATATGCGGACGATTGTCATGACCGTTGCAACGCTTTCCCTGGCTGTCTTTGCTTCAGGACTCCAAGCGAAAGAGTTAAGCAAAGGCCATCGTTTTGCCTGTAACTGGGGGGCGGATATCGCTGCAGGCGCACAGCGATCCAAGCTGTCAGGCATCTCTTTGTATGGCGCGCGCAAGCAGTTGCAGGTGCGCAAATTCCAGCAGCCGTGGATGCGCATGACCGCGATGGGGATTACCGAACAAACCTATAACAGCACCTCTAAACTCAAGCCAGCGGCGGTCAAGCAGACCTACTATGAGCAATGTGTGCGCCACGAACTGGCTCAGCGTTAAGAACGAATCAGCGCGGCCAACGACTGTGGGGGGCCCGATCTACTATCCTGTGAATCACGCCATTGTCTGAGGGTACGGATATGTTCGGATCAACTCGATGCATTGCAGGTGTGATGTCGCTGGTTCTGGTCGCGGGCCCGATGGCCGCGCTCGCGGATCCCGGCAACGGTAAGGGGCAGGGCAATAGCAAAGGCAACCCGCACAGTGCACAAGAGGCAGGAAACAAAGGCAAAAACGCTGACCATGGGGATCGCAGCCATGGCCCGGCGATCGACCGCAGCCAGGTCATCGGCTTGGTCGGTGGATACCGTGATTATTGGCAACCCGGCCCTGCATTGCCCCCGGGAGTCCAGAAAAATCTCGCGCGTGGCAAACCGTTGCCTCCGGGTATTGCGAAGAAACTCGACAATCGTCTGCTCGACCACCTTCCGTACTACGACGGCTACCAATGGCAGCAAGCCGGTACGGATCTGATACTGGTTGCCCTCGCCACTGGCCTCATCTATGAAGTCCTCAACGGCGCGTTCGAGTAAGCGCTTGCAGCATCGAGCCCGACTTTTTCAGGTCGGGCTTTTTCTTGCCTCGAAGATTCGTAACGTCGGCGCTCGAGTACCATGACGCACTCTCATCCCTTGCCGAGCTCGATGCCCTATGCCTGTTTTATCGCGCGTCATTTCGTTACTCGACCAGGCGCAGCGTGCCTTGCGCCTGGTTTGGGGCACGTCGCGCAGTTTGTTTCTGGGACTGGTGCTGGCGACATTGGTTGCCGGTGTGTTGCCAGCGCTGGCGGCGTGGTTGGGTCAACGGATTGTCGATGCGGTGGTGACGGCGATGCAGTTGCATGCGCAGCAGGGCGATGCGCCGTTGTGGCCGGTGTTGCGTTACGTGCTGATGGAGGCCGGGGTGTTGGCGTTGATGTCCGCAACGCAACGGGCGCTGTCCGTGCAGCAGTCGCTGTTGCGGGTGCAGTTGGGGCAGAAGGTCAATACGTTGATTCTGGAGAAGGCGCAGACCCTGTCACTGGTGCAGTTCGAGAACTCCGAGTTCTACGACAAGCTGGTGCGCGTACGCCGCGAAGCCTCGACCCGGCCCCTGGCATTGGTCATGAAATCACTGGGGCTGGTCCAGAACCTGATCATGTTGATCAGCTTCGGTGTGCTGCTGGTGCATTTTTCACCGTGGGCGCTGGTCTTGCTGGTGATTGGCGCGCTACCGGTGTTCTTTGCGGAGGCGCACTTTTCCGGCGATGCCTTTCGGCTATTCACCCGTCGGGCGCCGGAGAGCCGCCAGCAAAGTTACATCGAAACCTTGCTGTCCCACGAGGCGTACATCAAGGAGGTCAAGCTGTTCGGGTTCGCGCCGCTGCTTTTACAACGGTACCGAGACACGTTCGCCAGACTGTACGCCGAAGATCGGCAATTGACGTTGCGTCGCGATGGCTGGGGCTTTGGTCTTGGATTGCTCGGCACGGCGGCGTTTTATGTGGCGTACGCCTGGGTTGTGATCGATGCCGTGCACGGCAATATCAGTCTGGGCCAGATGACCATGTATCTGGTGTTGTTCAAGCAGGGGCAGGGCGCGGTCAGCAGCAGCTTGAGTGCGATCAGTGGGCTGTACGAAGACGGCCTCTACCTGTCGAATCTTTACGAGTATCTCGCTGAGCCGGTGTTGGCCGATAGTGGTCATCTCACCGCTGGCGTGCGACAGGGCGATGGTCTGCGTTTTGAAAACGTCGGCTTCCGTTATCCGGGCGCTACCCGCGCGGCACTGGAGGGCATCGACCTGCATCTTGTACCCGGCAAAAGCATGGCGCTGGTGGGTGAAAATGGCTCAGGCAAGACCACACTGATCAAATTGCTGACGCGACTCTATCGGCCTGATCAGGGGCGCATTCTGCTCGATGGCAGCGATTTGCAGGATTGGGAGGAGACCACGTTACGTCGACGTATCGGGGTGATCTTCCAGGATTACATCCGTTACCAGTTCACCGTCGGTGAAAACATTGGGGTTGGCGACACTTCGGCATTCAGTGATGAACAGCGCTGGAAAGACGCTGCTGCCGAAGGCATGGCTGCGCGCTTCATTGAGGGGCTGGAACGCGGTTACGCCACACAATTGGGTCGCTGGTTTGCCGGCGGTCAGGAGTTGTCGGGTGGGCAGTGGCAAAAGATTGCTTTGTCGCGGGCGTACATGCGCCGTGAGGCCGATATCCTGATCCTCGACGAGCCGACCTCGGCCCTCGATCCGGCGGCGGAGGCGGCGGTGTTTGAGCATTTCAGCCAGCACACCGAAGGTCGCATGACGTTGCTGATCTCGCACCGATTTTCCAGTGTGCGCAATGCTGATCACATCATTGTGCTGGAACAGGGACGGATTCTGGAGCAGGGCGACCACGACGATTTGATTGAGACTGCCGGGCATTACGCGCAGCTCTTCGATTTACAGGCTCGCGGTTACCGTTAGGAGTCGCGTGCGCTGCGCAGCGGCGCTGGCCCCGCGACACGTGGCAAAGGTTTGGTCTGCATCAAGGCGTCGAGCGCCTTGCGATAATTCTGCCCGCCCAGCGCCATGCTGTTGTTGTGCGTAGCGCCGGGTACCAACAACAAGCGTTTGGGTTGTTGAGCAGCGTTGAACAGTTGCTCGCTGAAACGCGGCGGCACGAACGCATCGGCCATGCCATGCACCACCAGCAACGGCATGTGAATGTCAGCGATCTTGTCGATGGAATCGAATTTCTGCGACAGCAGCCAGCGCACCGGCAGCGAGGTGTTGGCCACGGCGGCAGCCACATCCGCCAGGGAGGTGAAGGTGGATTCGATCACCAAGCCGCGCACCGGAAGCGGCGTCTTGTCGCGCGCGGCGTCCTGGCCAAGTTCGGCGGCCAGATCAACCGCCACCGCACCACCCAGGGAGTGGCCGTAGATCAGGCGTTTGTTCGGATCCGGTTGCAGCAGTTTGAAGCGCTCCCACGCCACCCGCGCATCTTCGTAAACGCTGCCTTCGGACGGCAGATCCCCCTTGCTCTGGCCGAATCCGCGGTAATCGATGGCCAGTACCGAGTAGCCCGCCGCGCGCAATTGCTCGATGCGGAACAACTGCCCGGTGAGGTTCCAGCGCACGCCATGCAGATAGAGGATCGCCGGGGCGTTGGCTTTTTCCGCCGGCCACCACCAGGCATGAATGTTTTCCCCGGCCTTGAAGCTCTTGGGTTGCAGATCGAGTTCCTGCACGCTGCCCGGCAAACCGCGATACCAGCCGGCAGTCCCCGGCTCGATGCGAAACAGCAGTTTGCGCTCGGTATGTTCCAGCACGGCACAACTCGTCGGCACGCCGATAATCAAAGCGGCCATGCAGGCGAACGCCAAGCGGCGACGGCGCAGACGAGTCATGAAGGACAGGAACATTAAACGTTTCACCACGGCGCAGACAAAGAACGCTTTTTACCAGATGCCTCGGTCTGCGCGCGATATTTTCGACCACCGCCCGTACGCAACAATTACAAAATGCTGCAACGGCTCAATTCACCTTCAGCACGATCTTGCCGATATGATCGCCGGCCTCCATGTGCGCATGGGCCTGTGCCGCCTCTTCAAGTGCATAAACCTTGTCGATGATCGGCAGGCAGCGACCGGCACTCAGCACCGGCCAAACGTGCTCGCGCAACTGATCGGCAATGGCCGATTTCTCCGCCGCAGTGCGCGCGCGCAACAGCGACCCGGTGACCACCGCGCGTTTTCCCAGGATCGCCAGCAGATCGACGTCGTTTGCCTTGCCGCCACCAAGAAAGCCCAGCATCACCAATCGCCCGTCCATCGCCAGAGCGCTGACGTTACTGTTGAAGTAGGAGCCGCCCATGATGTCGAGAATCACATTCACACCCTGGCCAGCGGTTTTCTCGGCGATTACCGCAGCGAAATCCTCTTCGCGGTAGTTGATCGGTTGGCCGCCGAACTTGCTGATCGCTGCGCATTTTGCCGGACTACCGGCCGTGGCGAAGGCTTCGATGGCGAATTCGCGACAAAGCATCAGCGCCGTGGTGCCGATGCCGCTGGTACCGCCATGGATGAGCGCGCGTTGCCCTCGGCTGGCGCCGCCGAGACCGAACAGGTTTGCCCACACGGTAAAGAAGGTTTCCGGAATCGCGGCGGCCTGCACCCAGTCGAGTCCATCGGGAATGGGCAGGGTCTGGCCGGCTGGAACGCAGCAATATTCGGCGTAGCCGCCGCCATTAGTCAAAGCACACACGCGGTCGCCGAGGGCAAACAGGTTGACACCAGCGCCGAGTGCCACGACTTCGCCGGCCACCTCCAGGCCTGGGATCGGGTTCATTCCGGGCTTCATCGGGTACTTACCGGCGCGCTGCAAGGCATCCGGCCGGTTGATGCCGGCAGCGTGCACGCGGATCAGCACCTCGCCTTCGGCAGCCACCGGCAACGGCACGCGCTTGGGTTGCAGAACTTCAGGGCCACCGGGTTGGGTAATTTCGATTCGGGTCATTTCATTGGGTAACGTCATGTCGACTCCTGTGATTAAAGGTTCTGTAGATGGGAGCGTGGTTTAAAGGCAATGATTCCCTTCAGTGAGTGCAAACACGCGATTCAATGGAAGAGGGCAGCCACCTCATTGCCTGCTCCAGCAACAACGCCACTGCAATCGCGCCAGCGGCAATCGCGAACAACAACGTGTGATGTCCACCCGAGGCATTGAACATCGCCGAATAGGCAAACCCGGCCAGTGCCTGGAACGTGGCAAACGATACGGTGGCCCGGCTCCAGGCGATTTGCTGGCGATGATGTTCAGGAATCAATTCGTGCACGCGGGCCAGAGCCAGTGGCACGATGCCGGGCGGGAATGAACCGAGAATCATCGCCAGCGCTGCCAGGGCTATAAATGAGTGGACAGTCGCCAGCAGCCCGAGCGTGATCGCCTGCACCACCAGGACCACACGAATGCTCGTCCGCGCCCCCAACTTGTCCGCCAGAAAGCCATAAGTCACCGGTCCGACAATCGCGCCCAACCCGTACATCACCCATACCAGCGCGCCGACGCGGGCTCCGGCTCCGAGCCCGCGCGCCACGTAATCCACCAGAAACACCATGGCTGGCACCAGACCTGCGGCCATGAAGGCGTATTGCGCGAACAGCAAATACACGCCCGGTGGGGTTGGCTGAACCGCCGCGCGCTCTTGGGTCGCAACCGGATGCGGCAAGTCAGCAGGCCAGCCGAACCAGCTCACCGCGGTCAACAGCAACGACAATGCGCCCAGCCCTAGCCAGGTTGATTGAAGGCCCAGGCTCAACAGTGGCGGGACAATCGTCCCGGAGCCGGCAATCCCCAGGCCGATGCCAAGGAAGATCGCGCCGCTGGCCAGTCCTTTTCGGGCTGCCGGTACATGCGGCAACACCGTCGCTGCCACCAACACCATGATCGCGCCACCGGTAATTCCCGATAGCAACCGCCAACCAAAAAACCAACTCACCGACAACGGAAACGCACAGGCAAAAAATGCAGCGGTGACCAACAGCATCATCAGCCGTAACGCATTTTTATTGCCGAGGTAGCGTGCGATTGGCCGCCCGAGCAGGGCGCCGATCAGGTAGCCGACCAGATTGGCCGCGCCGAGATAGACCACATCGTGGGCGGAAAACCACTGCGCCTGAATCAGCGCGGGAATCAGCGGGGTGTAAGCAAAGCGTGCCAGACCGATGCTGACCAGACTGGCGCAGAGTCCGGCGAAGATTGCCGATGCTGAGGATGACGTACGCATGAGCGCGATCTCAAGAAGGTTTATGGCGCCCAGCATATCGGCTATGTTTGCTGCATTCGCGCAGCGAATTGGCTGCGCAGCGATGCAAATCTGCATCACAAGGGGGCAGGATGAATTGGGACGATGCACGGGTATTTCTCGCGGTTTGTCGTGAATCGACATTGCGTGGCGCGGCGCGGGTTCTGGGCGTGGATCAGGCCACCGTCGGGCGGCGGATCACGGCGCTGGAAAAGTCCCTCAGCGCGACGCTGTTCTTGCGTACTTCTGAGGGTTACGCGCTGACGGCTGTCGGCGAGGCGGCGCTCAAGAACGTGGAGAAAATGGAGCACTCGGCGCTGGAGCTGGAGCGGCAGATACAGGGGCTGGATGATCGCCTGACCGGTAACGTGCGGGTCAGCACCACCGACTCGCTGGCCATCGACTTTCTGATCCCGGCCATCGCCCGTCTGCACCAGCAGCATCCGGACGTACGCGTGCAACTTGATGCCTCGACGCAGATCCTCAGCCTGGCCAAGCGCGAGGCGGACATCGCCGTGCGTAATACCCGACCTGACAATCCGGACCTGATCGCACGGCGGATTGCCCGATGGCCGGTGGGGTTGTTCGCTTCACAGGCCTATATCGACACTCATGGCGTTCCTGTTCCCGGCGCGGCTTTCGAGGGGCATGACCTGGTGGTTTACCAGCCGTATCTGCAGAACAACAAGGACATGACGCTGGTTGCCGAGCCGCTGCATCGCGGGCGTATCGTCGCCAGTCTCAGTTCAAGCTTATTGGTGCGTCGCTCGATTGCGGCGGGTCTGGGGGTAGGAGAAATCCCGGTGTACATGGGCGAACACGATGGTTTGGTCAGGCTCTGGCCAGAGCGTAATCGTCCGCAGCCGTATGAAGTATGGCTGGTGACCCATGCGGATTTACGCCACACCGCACGGGTTCGGGCGGTGATCGAGCAGATTGTCGAAGGGTTTGCGCTGGAGAATGGGTGAGTGTCTGGCGTGTTTTGGAGAAGCTACGTTGCCCGACGAAACGGCCTACAACTTAGGCAGAATCCGCTGGCTTGCGGGCTTGGTTGATGGGCTCTATTGTTGCTGCAACTCACCGCGATAGACATCACGCTTGTGAGTGATCACCCAGGGATGGGTAACGGTAACCCAGGAAGGGGATCGGATTGAAAGCCAGTGAGTTACATCAATATCCAGTCAGTGAGACATCGAGCAAAGGTCGGAATACTCAAGTCATGAGCACGGTAAGCCGCGAAGAATTCAATGCGAGGATCGAGACCATTGAAACCAGAATGGACGCTCGAATCGATGGTGTACGCGCAGAAATCCGCTCGTTCCTTGCAATTCAGAATGAGCGGGACAAGACGCGAGATCAGACTCAAATTGAACGAGACAAGACTCAAGTTGAAAGAGACAAGCGTTACGACCTGATTTCGCAGGATATGCGAAAAATTTCCCGGGGAGCTGAGGAAGCCGCGAGGCAAGGGGCTACCGTCAAGGCTAATGTCTGGGCAGCCACTGTCGTCCAGTTGCTTGGAATCGTTGCCATCGTCGCAGGGGCCTACTACGCGAACCAAGCCAACATGTATGTCGCGATACAAACCACCCTGGCAGCGGTTCAAGCGGGCAAGGATATCCACGCACCGTCACCGCTGGCATTACCCTCACTTACACCACCGCCATAAAAACGGCTTTCATGAGAAGGCCGTTTTTTTTGGTCGTCAAGCAACCTCATGGCATCTGCGGCAACTCCTGCGGCCGCAAGTCGAACACCAGCACCTCGGCATCCACGCCATTGCTCAACGTCAGCGCTTGTTCTTCGCGAACCCGCACGCCGTCACCTTCCTGCAATCGCTGGCCGTTCAGTTCAACACTGCCGCGCGCCACATGCACGTAGGCGTAACGATTGGCGGGCAGTTCCAGCGTAGCGCTCTCTTTGCCATCGAATAGTCCGGCAAACACTCGCGCATCCTGGCGTACTTTCAGCGAACCGTTGCTGCCGTCAGGCGAAATGATCAATTGCAGCCGCCCGCGTTTTTTCTGGGTGCTGAAGTGCTCCTGCTGATAACGCGGTTTGGCGCCGCTGACTTCCGGCACGATCCAGATTTGCAGGAAGTGCACAGGTTTGGTTGCCGAATGGTTGAACTCACTGTGCGCCACACCACTGCCGGCGCTCATCAGTTGCACGTCGCCGGGGCGGATCACGGAACCGGTACCCAGAGTGTCTTTATGTTCCAGTGCGCCTTCGAGCACGTAGGAGAAGATCTCCATGTCGCGATGCGGATGCTGGCCGAAACCTTTGCCGGCGGCAACGCGGTCATCGTTGATTACCAGCAGGTCGGAAAAGCCCTGTTCACGCGGATCGCGATAGCTGGCAAAGGAAAAGGTGTGGAACGACTTCAACCAGCCATGATTGGCGAGGCCACGATCGGAGGCTTTGCGAAGAGTCAGCATAATGAAATCTCCTGGCGGGACGTGAATTCGTCCGAGTGAGGAGAAGCTTACTGTTAACCGTACGGTTCAATAAGTAGCTGAAAGCTGAAAGACTGTCGCAATCAGGTTGACAGTTTTGCCCGCCAGTTCACGCATTCTTTTGCGCCGTGCAGCGCGCGCTTGGCCATAATGCTCACCCTGACCTTCGCGTTTATTCTTTTTTGATCAGTGATGTAAAACCATGAAAACCGTGGCAATGGTGTTGTTCCCCGACTTTCTGCTGCTCGATATGGCCGGCCCGATGGAAGTGTTTTCGGTTGCCAATCGTTTTCTGGAAGCAGAATCACACTATCAACTGATTACCCTCGGAACAGAACGCGGCCCGCTGCGCGCCTCCAATGGCGTATGCGTGCACGCTGACCTGCTTATCGGTGACAACGACGAGCGCTATGACTTGCTGCTGGTGCCGGGTGGCCCGGGGGCCTATAACGAAAAATTCCCGACGCTGTTCGCCTGGTTACCCGGGGCCGTGCAGCGCGCCGAGCGTTTTGGCTCGATCTGCACCGGCGCTTTCGTGCTGGGCCATGCCGGATTGCTCGACGGTTATCGCGTGACCACGCACTGGAACTACACCGAACGCCTGATCAAGGGATTCCCGAAAGCCAATGTGACGACCGATCAGATTTACGTCGAAGACCGCAATCTGATTACCTCGGGCGGCGTTACTGCGGGTATCGATCTGGCGTTGGCCGTGGTCGCCCGGGATCATGGCAAGAAAATCGCTCAGGACGTGGCCAAAGTTTTACTGGTGGTGATGAAGCGGCAAGGCGGCCAAGCGCAGTTCAGCCCGTTGATGGCTGCTGTGGCTCCGCAGGAAACCCCCGTCACCCGGGTGCAGCACTATGTGCTGGAACACCTCGACGAGGTGTTTACCGTCGAGCGCATGGCGGGGCTGGCGAACATGAGTGCGCGGCATTTCGCCAGGGTGTTCGCCCGTGACGTCAACATGACGCCGATGGAGTTTCTGCAAAGTGCGCGTATCGACTGTGCACGTCATTTGCTCGAAACCAGCGATCTGCCGCTGAAAACCGTGGCCTATAAAAGCGGTTTCGGCAGCGTGCGGCACATGCGTTCGCTATTTGCTGAAAAACTCGGCCTGACCCCTGCGCAGTACCGCGAACAGTTCAGCTAGAGCGGTTCTGTCCGTCCAGGGCACCCGGATGTCCGTGCGACGTCCTGTGTAGCGGTTGTGCCGTCATCTGAGGCTGCCAAGATAGTTGGCATGGATAATTTCAACGATGTGAACACGGCGGCGGTGCTGCGTTTCGGCCCTTACGCGTTTCATTTGCGCCAGCGGCTGATCCTCGACGGGGATCGGCAATTGCGCATGGGCGGTCGCGCGCTGGACATTCTTCAGTTGCTGGTCGAGCGGGCGGGGCAGGTGGTCAGCAAGGAGCAATTGATTGCTCGGATCTGGCCAACGTCGGTAGTCGAAGAGATCAACTTACGCGTACACATTGCTGCACTGCGGCGGGCGTTGGGCGATGGTCAGGATGGTCAGCGTTATATCGTCACTGTGCCGCAACGCGGGTACAGCTTTATCGCCCCGGTGCATTACGACAGCGTGCCGCAAGCAGTCTTCGAAGGGCTGCAACCAGCGCAGCACAACTTGCCCGCGCGGCTGACCCCGGTCACCGGCCGCGATGCACTGATTGGGGGCATGGTGCGGCGCCTGCCGCTGTGTCGACTGATGACTGTCACCGGGCCTGCCGGTGTCGGCAAGACCACCGTAGCGCTGCGCGTGGCGGAGTTACTGCTGCAACACTTTCGTGATGGCGTGTGGTTGGTCGATCTGGCGCAGATCGATGTCGAAATCCCCTTGCTGGAATACCTGTTGCGCACCCTCGATGGCGATTTCGCCACGCTGTGCGCGCGTCATGCATTGCTGGTGCTGGACAATTGCGAACACCGGCGCGAGGCCTGTAAGGCAATGGTCGAGACGCTGCTGGACGCCGCGCCGCAACTGACGATTCTCGCGACCAGTCGCGAGATCTTGCAGGCCAGCCTGGAAACCGTTCAACCGTTATTACCGCTGACTTTTCCTAACAGTTCGGCAGTCGATTGTGTTGCGCAGGCCATGGGCTATCCGGCGGTGCAGCTATTTGTCAGCCGCGCCCGGGCTCGACAGCATGATTTCAGTTTGCGCGAACAGGATCTGCCCACCGTACGCGAGATCTGTCGTCAGCTCGATGGCCTGCCGCTGGCGATCGAACTGGCGGCTGCGCAGATCGGCGCACTGGCGTTGGTCGGATTGCACGCGCAGTTGGCCAACGGTCTGCAATTGCTCAACCACGGCCGGCGCACGGCGGTGCCTCGTCATCAATCCATGCAGGCCGCACTCGACTGGAGTTATCAACGCTTGAGCGAGCAGGAACAGCGCGTGCTGCAACGCTTGTCGGTGTTCAAACTGGCCTTCACTTTGGAGGCCGCTCAGGGCGTGATCATTTGCCCAATGCTGTCTGCGTCGCAGCTGGCGGCGATCATCGAACGGTTGGTGCATACGTCATTGTTGGCGGTGGAGCAGGGCGCTGGCGCGGGTAGATACCGGATGCTCAATACCACCCGGCGTTATGCCCGCGAGCAACTTGAGCGCAGTGGTGAAGGCATTGAACTGGAGCGTCGACATGCGCGCTTTATCAGTCGTGTGCGTCATGCGTCAGGGGAGCACGGGATCGCGCAATTCGTCGAGTAACTGGCGCACTTTCCGCAGGTCCGGCGTGGCATAGCCTTCGGTGAAACGTTGATAGATCGGCGTCAGCAGATCCAGCGCTTCGAGATGACGGGATTGACGTTGCCAGAGCTGGGCGAGCGAGGTGGCGCTGCGCAATTCCCAGGCCAAGGCACCTTGGGTGCGGGCGATGGACAGGGCTTGATGCAGGATGGCTTCTGCCTCCTGAACATTTGCGGTGACTGAGCTGGCCTCTTCGCGAGCAGGCTCGCTCCCACAGGGATTTGGGGGGTACGCAGAATTTGCGTTTAACACGAAACCATTGTGGGAGCGAGCCTGCTCACGAGGGCGTCCGCTCGGACGCCCTGAGTCATCAACCATTAACGCATTCGCCCGAGCCCGCAAAATCTCCGCCGTACTCCAACCCGCATCACCGGCCAGCGCCCGCGTCAGCAAATCATCATCAACAAATCGCTCATCCAGCGTCACCATGATTTCCCGCACCAGCCCGCTGCCATCCATCGGCAAGGGCATAGTGGTTTCGGCGTCGATCACCTGCGCGTAGTGCAGCGCCCAGCGATAAAACAACAGCACCGAATGCTTCTGCGATTGCTCAAGCAACAGATGCAACAGTGCCCGGGCGTTTTGCTTGTCACCGTTGTAATGGGCGATCAGGCAACTGGCCAGTGCCAGGGTGTAGCAAATCGAGGTGCCGTGATTGATCTGCACGGCAATGTCCAATGCCTGTCGTGCCGTGCGCCACGCTTGCTCGGGAAATCCTTGCAGCCACAGCACCCGGGCGAGCACGGTCAGTGAGGCGACACTCTGGTCGTATTGCACGCCAAAACCATGGGTAAAGCGGTTGAGATGACCGCTGTGCGCCATGCGCTCGAGCACTTGCTCGGCATGAATGCGCGCCTGTGGCTGGTCGCCGGCGTAATGCAGGGCCAGCACCCGCAAGCGGTGCGTGCTGAGCGACAGCAACGGGTCGTCCTGCGGGCCTAGGCGGTCGAATTGTTCGCTCTGCTCCAGCGCCATCCGGTAGCGCCCACAACTGAGGTTGACCGCCAGATGGCCGGAGATTGCGCGCAGTTGGCCGGCGATGTCAGCGTGTGCGTGGGCCAGTTGGCGGGCGTCGACAAAAGCGCCGATAGTCTCCGGGGTGGCGCCCCAGGTGTGATAGCAGGCACTGCCCAAGGCCAGTTTCAGGGCGATTTTCAGATGCGGGCAGGGGGCGCCAAGTTCATCCAGCAGGCGCAACGCCCGCCGCACGTAATCGCCATATTCCTTGAGTAGCGACAGCTCCTGCCACAACGGCGCCGAGGCTGCGGTCAGCTCAATGGCCAGATTATCCGGCCCGGCTCTGTTCAGGCTCCACTCCAGCGCTGCGCGCAAATCCTCCAGACCTCGGGCATAGCGCCCGATCCACAACGCAGTGGGGGTGTTTTCCCAGTGCGATTGCGCCTGATGCATCAGGGCCAGACAGCGTTCGGCGTGGCGCTGACGAGTCTCATCGAGTTCAGCCGCGACATCGAGTTTTTCCAGGGCATAGCGGCGTGTCGTATCGAGCAGGCGATAGAACACCTCTTCATCACCCACCTCGACACTGAGCAAGGATTTGGCCACCAATTGCGTGATCGAGGCGAACACCGCAGCGGGGTCGATCTGCTGCCCGGCGATGACGGCCGCCGCCGACTCCAGGGTAAACCCGCTGCGAAACACACCGAGTCGACGCAAGCAGGTTTGCTCGCAGCGATCGAGCAGGTTGAAACTCCAGTCCAGCGTGGCACGCAACGTCAGGTGGCGCTCAGCGCTACTCTGGTCACCCGCCGTCAAGGGTGGCAAACGGCCCTGCAAGTGCGTCAACAAGCCGTCCAGTCCCAGTTCGGCGACTTGCGCCGCCGCCAGTTCCAGCGCCAGTGGAATACCGTCCAGTCGGTGGCAAATCTCGATGGCTTGCGGCAACTGGGCATCGCTCAATTCAAAGCTTTCCTGCGCCTCGGTCGCCCGTTCGACAAACAGCTGCAACGCGGAAAAACCCAGCGCCTGGGCCCGGTCAAGTTCGACAGGCAATGGTGGGTAATCGAGGGTTTCCAGACGTTGCACAAATTCGCCTTCCGCTCGCAGGCTTTCGCGACTGGTGGCAAGAATATGCACCTGTGCCGCGCCGCGCAGAATGCTTTCACTGAGCGCTGCAACGGCGTCGATCAGGTGCTCGCAGTTGTCGAGCACCAGCAGCATCTGGCGCTGGCGCAAACCATTGACCAGACACACCAGCGGATCGCCATCGAGCAGCGACAGCTCGAGCAGGGCCGCCAGGTGCGAGCAAATCAGCTGTGGGTCGTTGAGCGGCGCCAGATCCACCAGTCGAATGCCGTCGCGGTAATGCCCGATCAACTGTTCAGCCACGCGCAAGGCCACCGTGGTTTTACCGATGCCGCCGGGGCCGACCAGGGTAATGCAACGTTGGCGTGGCAGCTGCGTCATCAACCGGTCGACCAGCGGCTGACGGCCAATCATCCGCGTGCGCCGCAGGGGCAGATTGTGCCGACTGTCGGCATCGCCCGCCGGTCGCTGTTCGATAGTCTCGTGCAGGATCGGCGCAACAAAACTGTAACCGCGTTGCGCCACGGTGACGATATAGCGCTGGCCAGCCTGACCGTCGCCCAAAGCCTTGCGCAGCGCTGCCATGTGCACCCGCAGGTTGATGTCTTCGACGACGCTGTCCGGCCACACTGCGGCCATCAATTGCTGCTTGCTCACCACCTCGCCGGCGTGGCCCAGCAGAGTCAGGAGAATGTCCATCGCTCGCCGCCCCAGTCGCAACGGCTGATCGCCCTCAAGCACCAGCCGTTGCCCGGGATGAATCCGATAGGGACCGAAACCGAGGGCCTGATTCGGGGGAAGACTCAACAGCTCACTCCTGGGATGCTGCGGCGGACAGAGCGAAATAGCGCTGGGCGCAAGCGCAGGCCGTCTATTCTGGGGTGTCCGGGCATAATCCTCAGGTTTTGCGATCAGTGCAACGGGTGACGCAGGAGCAACGGTCAAAACACGGCGCAGGGTGAGCGTTGTCTTTTGGGTTCACCCATGATCTGGCAGCGCCAGGCGAACGGGTTGATGCCTTCGCTGCGGGTGAACATATGGCAGAAATGCGCCTGATCGCAGAAACCGCATTCCAGGCTGATTTGCGTCAGACTCAGGTCGGTGTGCTGGATCAGCAGTTTGGCGCGAGCGATGCGTTGGGTGCGGATCCAGTCTTGCGGCGAGAGCCCGGTGCTGCATTTGAATGCCCGGGAGAAGTGGCTGCGTGACAGTGAACAGGCGTGGGCCAGTTCGGTGACTTCCAGGCTTTCGCCGAGGCGTTCGAGGATGAGTTGTTTGACGCGTCGTTCGCGTTGCGGGCTGAGTCCGCCGATCCCGCTTTTGCGCGGTTCGCAGGCAGGGGCGAGGGCGACGGTGGGGTGTAATTGAGCCATGGCCAATGTCCGTGTCGGTGGGGAAGGCACGGTCAGCGCTCTCCCTCAATCAAAAAAACAACGCTGCGCAGAGGCATTCATTGTTGAATGCGCTGCTGTGACTGACGAGTTAATCGTTGTTAATTTCGCGCTGGCACGGCGTTTACAGCGCCATTGATCGGCTAAAGTGCGTAGCACGTGCGTGTGGCTGGCCATAGAAGGAAACCGAGCCGATGAACCGTAATGATCTGCGTCGCGTCGACATGAACCTGTTGGTGATTTTCGAAGCGCTGATGTTCGAAAAGAACCTGACCCGCGTCGCCGAGAAACTGTTCATGGGCCAACCGGCGGTGAGCGCAGCGCTCGGGCGTCTGCGTGACCTGTTCGATGATCCGTTGCTGCTGCGCAACGGTCGCGGCATGGAACCGACCGCCCGCGCCCTGGCGATCCTCAAGGAGTTGCAACCGGCGATGGACGTCATTTCCGGGGCCGTCAGTCGCGCCAAGGAGTTTGAACCGGCGAGCAGTTGCGACGTGTTCCGTATCGGCCTGTCGGACGATGCCGAGTTCGGTCTGTTTCCACCGCTGTTGCGCCATTTGCAGCAAGAGGCGCCGGGCATCGTCGTGGTGGTGCGCCGTGCCAACTACTTGCTGATGCCGGCATTGCTGGCCTCCGGGGAAATCTCCGTCGGCGTCAGCTACACCACGGATCTGCCCGCCAACGCCAAACGCAAGAAACTGCGCGACATTCCCTGCAAAGTCCTGCGCGGCGATGATCGCCCGGGCCCGCTGACACTCGACGAATACTGCGAGCGTCCCCACGCAATGGTGTCGTTCTCGGGCGACTTGAGCGGCAACATCGACCTCGACCTGGCCAAGCTTGGCCGCTCGCGCCGCGTAGTTCTTGGCGTGCCGCAGTTCAGTGGCTTGCGCGCCTTGCTCGCCGGCACCGAAATGATCGCCACCGTGCCGGATTACGCCGCGTGTGCGCTGGTTGAAGGCTGTGGCCTGCGCGCCGAAGACCCGCCGTTCCCGATTGATGCCGCGCAATTGTCGATGGCCTGGAGCGGTGTGCATGACAATGATCCGGCCGAGAGATGGCTCAGGGCGCAGATCAGCCAGTTCATGTCGGCAGCGCTGGATATCCCCCCGGTCTGACGAAACGACCGTGAGAACTGTGGGAGCGAGCAGGCTCGCTCCCACAGAGATCTTTAGTGCACTTGAGATTTGGCTCGAACGACCAACTGAGCACACCTGTTCAATTTCCCCCCGCCCGGCATCGGCATCATTCAGGCCAATGACATTTCAAGGGTCGGGTCATGAACGCTTCACAATGCGATGAACGGTCGGGCGACGTCGGTTTGCTGTTCCTGAGGGTCAGCGGCGGGTTGTTTCTTCTTTGCGTGCACGGCATGCCCAAGCTGCTCGACTTCACCGCGCAACTGCAGCTGATCGAAGACCCGTTCCACCTTGGATCCCACCTTACCCTGATCCTGGCGATCTTCGCCGAAGTCCTCTGTCCACTACTGGTCGTCGCCGGGGTGCTGGCGCGATTGGCCTGCTTGCCTATTCTATTTGTGCTGCTGGTGGCGTTACTGCTCGTGCATCCGCAATGGACTGTGGCCGAAGGGCAGTTCGGCTGGCTGCTGTTAATCCTCTTTGCCACTGTATTCATCGCCGGCCCCGGACGGCTGGCGCTCAATACGCGTCTGCCCGGAGTGCTGCGTCATGCCTGAAGTCCTGAGTTCAACAGCACCGGGGTCCGGTGAGACCGTCACGCTGATCGTCAAGCATCGGGTCAAGGCCGGGTTTGAACAGCCCTATGAAGCCTGGCTGCGCAATATCGTTCGTGTGGCGGGGCAGCGGCAAGGGCACCTGGGCGTGGATGTTGTGCGCGGCAAGCTTGCGGGACTCGACGCGTATACCTGCGTTTTGCGGTTCTCTTCGACCCAGGCAATGCAGCTGTGGCTGGAGTCGCCGCAGCGCCAGGCGCTGATCGACGAAGCCACACCAATGCTGGCCGATGGCGACCAGACCGAAGTCGCCCCGATCAACGAATTCTGGTTCGCCCCGCTGGCCGATGCCGCCTCGCCGCCGCCGCGCTGGAAGCAGGCGGTGATCACGCTGTTGGTGATTCTGCCGCACACTTTGCTGGTGCCACTGATCTGGGGGCCGCTGCTCAAGCTGCATCCCTTACTTGCCAATTACGTGGTCGCCACGTTCCTGATCACCCTGACCATCGTGCTGTCGGTGGTGTACGTATTCATGCCCCGCGTGACCCGTTTGTTCGCGCCCTGGCTGGAAGCCGGTCAGGCCCATGCCCACGTCGATCCCACAGAACACCCGTCACGCTGAAGCCCATTCACTTTTTGTCGAAGGAACTGCGATGAGCGCCGATCTGATTCTGTTCAATGGCCAATTTCATACCGTAGACCGCACTAAGCCGCTGGCCAGCGCGGTGGCGATCAAGGACGGCCGCTTCGCGGTCGTCGGCAACGACACCCAGGCCATGGCCCTGCGCGGTCCGGGCACGCAAGTCGTCGATCTGCACGGCCGCTGCGTCATTCCCGGCCTCAACGACTCGCACTTGCACCTGATCCGTGGCGGTTTGAACTACAACCTCGAACTGCGCTGGGAAGGCGTGCCATCGCTGGCCGATGCGTTGCGCATGCTCAAGGAGCAAGCCGACTGCACGCCGACCCCGCAGTGGGTGCGCGTGGTGGGGGGCTGGAACGAATTCCAGTTCGCCGAAAAACGCATGCCGACCCTCGACGAAATCAACCAGGCCGCGCCGGACACCCCGGTGTTCATTCTGCATTTGTACGACCGCGCGCTGCTCAACCGCGCCGCATTGCGCGTGGCCGGCTACACCCGCGATACGCCGAACCCGCCGGGTGGCGAGATCGTCCGCGATGCCAACGGCAACCCGACCGGCATGCTGGTGGCGAAACCGAACGCGATGATTCTTTACTCGACGCTGGCCAAAGGGCCGAAGTTGCCGCTGGAATATCAGGTCAACTCGACCCGCCAGTTCATGCGCGAACTCAATCGCCTCGGCCTGACCAGTGCGATCGATGCCGGCGGCGGTTTCCAGAACTACCCGGACGATTATCAGGTGATCGAACAACTGGCCAAGGATGACCAGTTGACCGTGCGCATCGCCTACAACCTGTTCACCCAAAAGCCGAAAGAAGAACTGACCGATTTCCAGAACTGGACCGGCAGCGTGAAATTGCATCAGGGCGATGACTTCCTGCGGCACAACGGCGCCGGCGAAATGCTGGTGTTCTCGGCGGCGGATTTCGAAGACTTCCTCGAACCACGGCCGGACCTGCCGCAGACCATGGAGGAAGAGCTGGAGCCGGTGGTGCGCCACTTGGTTGAGCAGCGCTGGCCGTTCCGCTTGCACGCGACTTACAACGAATCCATCAGCCGAATGCTCGACGTGTTCGAGAAGGTCAACCGCGACATTCCGTTCAACGGCTTGCCGTGGTTCTTCGACCATGCGGAAACCATCACCCCGCAGAACATCGAACGGGTGAAAGCGTTGGGCGGCGGCATCGCGATTCAGGATCGCATGGCGTTCCAGGGCGAATACTTTGTCGACCGTTACGGCAAGCAAGCCGCCGAGGCGACTCCGCCGATCAAGCGCATGCTCGCCGAAGGTGTGCCGGTCGGCGCCGGTACCGATGCCACGCGCGTTTCCAGCTACAACCCGTGGACGTCGCTGTACTGGATGGTCAGCGGTCGCACCGTCGGTGGTCTGGCCTTGTACGAAGAAGGTCTGCCACGCACCACCGCGCTGGAATTGTTCACCCACGGCAGCGCCTGGTTCTCCTCGGAGCAGGGCAAGAAGGGCCAGATCAAGGTCGGCCAACTGGCGGATCTGGCGGCGCTGAGCGCGGACTTCTTCCATGTCGAGGAAGAAGCGATCAAGTGGATCGAATCGGTACTGACCGTGGTCGGCGGCAAGATTGTCTACGCCGCCGGCGACTTCCAGGACCTCGGGCCGGCCAGCGTGCCGGTGCTGCCGGACTGGTCGCCCGTGGTCAAAGTCCCGGGCCACTGGCGGCCGAATTCGCCGTTGCAGGCGCAAGTGCACCAGTGCAGCGGCCCATGTGGCGTGCACTCGCACAGCCATGAAAAAGCGCGTTTGTCGAATGCGCCGGTCAGTGACTTCGCCGGGTTCTGGGGCGCGTTCGGTTGTTCCTGTTTCGCCTTCTGATCTCTTTCAAATGCGTCGGCCACGCGGTCGGCGCTTCGCGCAACATCAATCGGTCCAGCAAGGAGTTTCCCATGAGCGTTCCTTACACACGTTTGAACAAAGACGATGCGGTTGTGTTGTTGGTCGATCATCAGACCGGCCTGATCTCGTTGGTGCAGGATTTCTCGCCGAACGAGTTCAAGAACAACGTGCTGGCGCTGGGCGACATCGCCAAGTTCTTCAAACTGCCGACCATCCTCACGACCAGTTTCGACGCCGGCCCCAACGGCCCGATCGTGCCGGAGCTGCTGGAGCAATTTCCGGACGCGCCGTTCATTCAACGTCCAGGCCAGATCAATGCCTGGGACAACGAAGACTTCGTCAAGGCGATCAAGGCAACGGGTCGCAAGCAATTGATCATTGCCGGTGTGGTGACTGACGTGTGCGTGGCATTCCCGACGCTGTCGGCGATTGCTGAAGGTTTTGAAGTGTTCGTGGTGACTGACTCTTCCGGCACCTTCAACACCACCGTGCAGCAAGCGGCTTGGGCGCGGATGTCGGCGGCCGGTGCGCAACTGATGAACTGGTTCTCGGTGGCGTGCGAGTTGCAGGGTGACTGGCGCAACGACATGGAAGGTCTGGCGAATCTGCTGTCGAATCGCCTGCCGAACTATCGCAACCTGATCAACAGCTATACCAAGTTCACCGCTAAGTAAGATCAAAAGATCGCAGCCTGGGGCAGCTCCTACAGGGGGAACGCAGTCCAATGCAGGAGCTGCCCCAGGCTGCGATCTTTTGCTTTCACCGCTTCTGCAACCACCCCAAAAACCCACCTTTCCTCACCGCCACCGGTTCAGCCATCAACGCGAGGCGACTGTTCTGCTGCCGCACCGCCTGCAACGTGTTCAACGCACGCCCGACCTCAGTGCGCTGCTCCATGCATTCGCGCGTGAGGGTCTTGTCGAGACGGTAGATGATCGAAGACGTCAGCGCCGTAAACGTCGCCTGCGACGGTGTGTCCGCCAGAATGCTTTGCTCACCCATCACTTCGCTCGGCCCCATGCGTCCGGCCTCGGTTTGCCGATCGCCATCCGGCACCGTCGCGCTGACCACGCCGGTAGCAATCACAAACAGACTGTCCGGCACTTCATTCAGGTCCAGCACGACTTGGCCGGCACTGTACTGCTGCGCGACCATCGATGCTGCCAGTCGGTCGCGTTCATCAGGGCTCAGCGAACGGAAGATCTTCACTTCATCGAGCAATGCGCGGGCGCGGGTCGTCGGCTCGATCACGCCGTCCGGGTGTCGCGAAATCCCGGCAGCCTCAAGATGCCGATGAGCAAGGTCGAACAGTTGATTGCGCACTTCGCTTTTCTTGCCCAGCTCGGCGATAAAACCACTGGCCACGTATTCGGACATCTCCTCACCGGCTTCTTTCAACACCACTTTCGGCGCCGGCGACAACAGCAGGCTGCTGCTGCCTTGCAGCGTGCGGTCGAGGGCATCGAGTACGCGGCGCGGGCGGATGTGGTTGGGCACTTTGATGCTGATCGACACGCCATGCATGTTGTCCGGGCGACTGAGGTTGACGATCTTGGCCTTGGCCGCCACCGAGTTCGGCACCACGGCCATGGTGCCGGCACTGGTCAGCAAGTGGGTGGCGCGCCAGTCGATGTCGAGCACTTTGCCTTCGACGCCATCGATCACCACGAAGTCGTCGACTTGATAGGGTTTTGTGGTGTTGAGCACGATCCCGCTGAACACATCAGCCAAGGTGCTTTGCAGCGCCAGACCGACGACGATGGCGACCACGCCGGACGTTGCGAGCAAGCCTTTGACCGGCAGCTCCAGCACGTAACCGGCCGCCGCGACAGTCGCGACCAGAAACACCAGCGCACCGATCACGTCCTGCAACAGGCGACCGCTGTGACCGATGCGGCGCATCAGCACCAGGCCAATCACCTCCGTCAGCACTCGCGCCGCGTACAGCCACCAGAGAATGCCCAACGCCGTCGCACCGAGCTGCGCCACCCGGTCATCGACGAACACCGGCGCCTGCAAAGGGCTGACACCGGCATTGATGACCAGCGCGCTAAACGCCAGAAACAGCGCCAGCCGCACCCCGACCCGTGGCGCACGATGGGTAAATGGCGTGAAGTGCCACAACACCGCGTCAGCCACCAGCAGCAGAGCACTCCAGGACAACAGGTGGGCGAAGAAAAAACTCATGAAGTGCACTCCCATGGGCACCAAAGAACTCGCCACACCGAGAGGTGTGGCGAGGGCCTGGACTCAGTTCAGATGCGTCTTGAGCTCAGCCGCTGCCTGACGCACGGCCGCTTTCACTTCCGGAATCTGACTCAGCGGATTGAGCAGACCAAAGTCATGAATCATCCCGTTGTAGCGCACCGAGGTCACCGGCACACCGGCCGCGTCGAGGTGCCGCGCATAACCTTCGCCTTCGTCACGCAGCACGTCGAACTCGGCAGTCTGCACCAGTGCGGCAGGCAGGCCTTTGAGCTGTTCGGCGCTGGCGTTGAGGGGCGAGGCATGGATCTGCGCGCTCTCGGCCGGGTTCGTGGTGTAGTTGTCCCAGAACCACTGCATCATGCCTTTGGTGAGGAAGTGGCCTTCGGCAAACTGCTGATACGAGCCGTCGTTGAATTGCGCGTTGGTTACCGGCCACATCAACAATTGAAAGCGCAGGGCCGGGGTTTTCTGTTCTTTAGCCATCAGCGCGACGACCGCGGCCATGTTGCCGCCGACGCTGTTGCCGGCCACTGCCAGACGCTTGCCGTCGACGTTGATGTCCTTGCCGTGCTCGGCCACCCATTTTGTTGCGGCGTAAGCCTGGTTGATCGCGGTCGGGTACTGCGCTTCTGGCGACGGCGTGTAATCGACGTACACCGCTACTGCGCCAGAACCCACCACCAGATCACGGATCAGGCGTTGGTGAGTCGGGTAATCGCCCAGCACCCAGCCGCCGCCGTGGAAGAACATGAACACCGGCAGTTCACCATTGACCTTGGCCGGACGGACCACTTTCAGGTTGATGGTCTGGCCGTCGACCTTGATCGCCTTGTCGCTGACTTCAACACCGGACAAATCAACTTTCACCGAAGCCTGAGCGCCGGTCAGCACTGCACGGGCGTCCTTCGGGCTGAGTTGCTCCAGCGGTTTGCCACCACCCGCGGCGAGGGCGTCGAGGAAGGCTTGGGTGTTGTGCTCGACACCGCTGGTCTCGGCGGCGAAAGCGTTGCCGATGGACAGGGCGAGGAGGGTGGCGGTCAGGGTCTTTTTAATGATCATGTTCAATTCCTTTTTCAACTGTGTTCGCGGTTGGCTTGTGGGTTGGTTTCAACACCGTGAACACAGATTAATAGGGTGCCGTGAAGTGAAAAAGCGGCTATAAAGCGTTTAACTGTCCACCAGAGAGTGACAATGAACCCGTTCGAAGACATGCGTATTTTTTGCCAGGTCATGGACTCCGGCAGCTTCACCGCGGCGGCCGATCAGTTGGGCCTGTCCAAGCAATTCGTCAGCCGCCGACTGATGCAGCTCGAAGAACGCCTCGGCGTGCGCTTGCTCAATCGCTCGACCCGGCGCCTCGACGTCACGCCGCTGGGCCAGAGCTATTACGAATCGGCGCTGCGCCTGCTCGGCGAAGTCGAACAGGTCGAACAAGGCATCGCCGGCCAGACCGCCGAGCCTCGCGGCACGATCCGTCTGAGCGCGCCGCTGTCGTTTGCCGTGGCGCACCTCGGTTGTCTGCTGCCGGTGTTTTTACAGCGCTACCGCGAGGTCACGGTGGAAGTGGATTTGAGCGACCGCCCCGTGGATCTGCTCGGCGAAGGTTACGACCTGGCGCTGCGCATCGGTGTGCTGGAAGACTCGACGCTGATCGCTCGGCGCATCGCCAGCATCGAGCGGGTGTACTGCGCCAGCCCTGCGTACCTGGCCGAACGCGGCACGCCGCTCAAACCGGAAGAGCTGCTCGGGCATGACTGCTTGCCGTATGGCCATGGGCGTTCAGTGCAGTGGCGGTTCAACGCGGGGCAGGGCAAACCGCTGCTGGTGAATGTCACCGGGCGCATGCGCGTCAACAACGGTGAATTGCTCAGGGATGCGGCGGTGCAGGGGATGGGGATTACCTATCTGCCGACGTTTATTGTTGGCGCGGCGTTGGAGGAGGGACGATTGGTGCCGGTGCTGGATGATCTGCGGCCAGAGCCGCTGACTTTATCGGCGGTGTATCCGCAACACCGTCAGGCCTCACGCCCGGTGCAGGCGCTGGTCGAGTTTCTGCGTGAACGGTTGAATCAGAGCAGCGTCGCCCTTTAAGCAGTATGCAAATCAACTGTAGGAGCTGCCTGCAGCAGCTCCTACAGGGATTGCGGTGTTTTCAGAATGGTTCAGTTAGTGCGTTTGTCATCGCCTGGTTCGCCGCCGACATGCACGCCGCGATCGTCGCCGGGTTCGCCCGCTGCATGCAAGCCGCGATCGTCACCGACTTCGCCGGCGCGATGGACACCGTGGTCATCACCGACTTCGCCGGCACGGTGTACACCGTGATCGTCGCCTGGCTCCGAGTGGGTGCCGCTGCGTCCCGAGGAGGATGCGGAACTGCCTGAGTGTCCGGCGCCCTGACCACCGCTGCCACTGTGACCGCCGCCGTCGCCATGGCCGCTGCCTCCACTGCCGCCATGTCCACCACCGTTACCACCTCCACCTCCACCTCCACTTCCGCCACCGCCACCGCCACCGCCACCACCGCTCCCGCCATGGCCGCCGCCTCCACTTCCGCCGCCACCGCTTCCTCCATGGCCTCCGCCACCGCCTCCACTACCACCGCCGCCACTCCCTCCGTCCTTCGCCTGAACACTGGAAATTCCCGACAGACTGTCTGGAATCATTACGGTAGACGCCGACAGAACTGCGCCGATGGCCATTGCGAGCATGAGCTTTTTAATGTGCATGTCGTTCTCCGTCTTGTTGCCTGGGGTGGGAACGTGGATGTGCGTTGTTGCGATTGATCCGACCCGTTCCCGCGGTCAGTGAATACTCGAAGCCAGTTCGAAAATCGGGATGTACATCAGGATCACGATCACCCCGATCAGCAGGCCGATGAACGTCATCAATAACGGTTCGAACAACCTCACGAACCATTCGATCCAGCGGCTGATTTCCTCGTCGTAGAAGTCGGCGCTGCGCTCCATCATTTGCCCGAGATTGCCGGACTGTTCGCCGGCGCGCAGCAGGCGCAGGGACACCGGCGTCACCAGGCGATTGAGTTCCAGCGCAGTGGACAGCGACTGTCCCTCGCGCACGCGTTCGCATGCCTGATCCAGCCGCGCCCGTGACGCTACAGTGAGCAAGCCGCGCACCATGCCCATGGCGGTCACCAGTGGAATCCCGCCTTGCAGCAGAATCCCCAGCGAACGGTAAAAACGCGCCAGTTCATACATGAAAATCCGTTGATGCACGGCGGGCAGCTTCTCCACCAGCCGATCCAGCCCACGGCGAAACGCCGGTTGTTTCTGCACCACGGCGAGGGCGACGACGATCGCCGCCAACCCGCCGAAAAATTCTAGTTGATGCGCGTGCAGAAACATGCCGCCGCTCATCAGAATCTGCGACAGCCACGGCAGGTTCGAGCCCAGTCCTTCGAACACCAGACTGAAGCGTGGCACCACGTAGCCCATCAAAAACAACACCACGCCACCGCCGACCACCAGCAACAGCAATGGGTAGATTGAAGCGCTGACGATCTTCTGCCGCACCTCGTCCATGCGTTGGCGGTAGCTGACGTAACGGCCCAACGCCTCGCCGACCGCACCGGTCTTCTCGCTGGACTGCACCAGCGCCACGTACAGCGGTGGAAACACTGCCGACAACTGACCGAGGGCCTGCGAGAAGGATTTGCCTTCATACAGCAGGCGTACCAGTTCACTCAGGGTTTTGCGCGCAGCGGGGGCGGTTTCTTTTTCAGCGAGGCTTTCCAGCGCATCGATCAACGGCAGGCCGGCATTGAGCAGGGTGGTCAGCTCCTGGCTGAAAAGCACCAGATTGAACGTTTCGCGCTGACGCAGGCGCAACGAACGCCAGTGTTTTTCGGCATGCAGGCTGAGCACGCGCAAGCCTTGATCCTCGGCAATGTGCCGCGCCTCGCTATGCCCCGGCGCCTCGATACTCAAGGAGACCACGCCCGCCTTGCCGACGGCTTTCAGATGAAATCGCATGGGCCGCGCTCCACTCACTGCCAGTTGGTCACTTCGGCGTTTTCGCCTTCACCGCCGGGTTGGCCGTCCTTGCCCATCGACAGCAAGTCGTACTCGCTGTTTTCGCCGGGGTAGCGGTAGGCGTAGCTGCGGCCCCATGGATCCTGCGGAAGTTTTTTCTGCAGGTACGGCCCCGTCCATTTCGCCTCGTCACTCGGCGCAGTCACCAAGGCCTGCAAGCCTTGTTCGGTGGACGGGTAGTGGCCGACTTCCAGGCGATACAGATCCAGTGCCTTGCTCAGGCCTTCGATCTGCGCCTTGGCCACTTTCACTTCCGAGCGGCCAAGTTGAGCGAAGTATTTCGGCGCGACGATCCCGGCCAACAGGCCGAGCACCACCAGCACCACGAGCAATTCGAGCAGGGTGAAACCGCGTTGGGCACGCGGACGAAAATGCAGCTTCATGATGACCTCCCGTGAGTGTCAGTCGAGTCGCCTGAAGGGCCTATGCAATTGCCATGCTCAGCCTCGATAAAAACTCGGTTGATGGCCGCAAGCCCTAGCATTACGGGCCTCTCGCGAGTCGGCACAGTGCTTGCGTATGGCTCAAACGTGATCGGCCATTGGGGCATTTCCCCCAATTTTTTCGGGGTCGGTCCGGGGAGGCCCGACATGAAATTTCTCACTGGCGGATTGCTCGGTTGTGTACTGCTGAGCGGTGCCGCGCAAGCCGATGTATTCATCTCCGTGGACGCCAAGGGCAGCTACGTTCTGTCCAATGTGCATCGCCCCGGACGCACTTACGAACGGGTGATTCACGAGGCGCAAGCGCCGCTGGTCAGCCTTGATCAGCAGCCGCAGATGATCGCCAATCAGCCTTACGCGGAGCTGGTCTCGGCGGCGGCCAAGGTCAATCAATTACCTGAAGCGCTGCTGCACGCGGTGATCAACGCCGAGTCGCGTTACAACCCCGGCGCCACCTCACCCAAAGGCGCGGGCGGGCTCATGCAATTGATGCCGGCCACCGCGCGGGAAATGGGTGTGACCGACGTCTACGACCCCAAGGCCAACATCCAGGGCGGAGCCAAATACCTCAAGCGTTTGATGACCCTGTTCGACAACGACATCACCCTCGCCGTGGCGGCTTACAACGCCGGGCCTGATGCAGTGCTCAGCCGTGGCCGGGTGATCCCGCCGTTCGCCGAAACCCAGCGTTACGTGCCCAGCGTTTTGCGCCAGTACCGGCGCTTGCAAGGGCTGGCAGTGGACGCGCCGTTGTAAAGGAAGTCCCCGGTTTCACCCACTATCGGGGCAATTCCCGCAGGCGCGAAAAGTGGGGAATCGGGTGGGGAATATCCCCCGGGCTCTTAAATGGTTTGAGTAGCTCATTGAAAAGCAACGGATTTTTTTGTGGCACGCGGATTGCTCCAAGGGTTTTGTCGAGAATCGTTCCCTGCGAGCATCCCTTTCGAGGTTTCTGATCATGGCCGGCCTTCATCCCGCTCCGTCCCTCATCAAACTGCTGCTGTTGCTTGCCTCGATGCTTGGCGTCGAAATGGTCAGCGCGGCGGTGCGCTGCGAGCGCAACCTGGTAGCTAACGTCGTGGCGTTCGATCAGCCGCTGATGTTCAACCGCCTCGGCGCGCAAAACGCCAACGGCATGATGTACGCGCTGCGCCGCGACGTGGTCGATGACCATGATGTATCGCTGGCCTTCGGCGGCGCGGCAGTACCGGGCAAAGTCTCGTTGCGCGCCGACAAGCGTCCACGGCCACTGGTGTTGCGCGTAGCCGCCGGGGATTGCCTGACGATCAATCTGCAAAACCTGCTCGACTATCAGGCCAACCCGAACAAACACTTCGAAAACGAGGGCGAGGAAGGCGCAGAGGGCGCGCCGAACGCCAATGCCGGCGAACAGTTCAAGGTCGATGAGCAGGTCGCCGACCGCCACGTCGGGTTCCAGGTCAACGCCCTGCAAGCGGTGAACAGCATCGACGACATTTCTTCGTACACCGGCCGCAACGCCAATAGCCTGGTGGTGCCGGGAGCCAGCCGTTCCTATACGTTGTATGCCGAGCGCGAAGGCGCGTTTGCCGTCAGCAGCCGTGGCGCCACCTTCGGTGGCGAGGGCGCGGCGGGTAACGTTGCCAATGGCCTGTTTGGCCAGGTGGTCGTGGTGCCGAAGGGCGGCCGCACTTACCGCAACACGCTGACTGAAGAAGAAATGCGTCTGGCGACTTCGGGGCGCACGCCGGCCGGTCATCCGATCGTCGATTACCAGGCGCGCTACCCGCAGCGCGAACCGTGGCTGCGCGAAGGCAAGGCCGGCACACCGATCATCAATATGGTCGATGGCAACGAAATCATCTCCAGCGAAAGCGATGCCATCGTGATGGGCAGCAACGCTGACGGCAGCTTTCCAGCCAGCACCTATCCGCTGGAGTCCGTGGGCAAACGCAATCCGGCGATCCCCAATCGACTGGAGCCGTTCCGCGATTTTGCCTCGCAGTTCCAGGACGAAACGGCGGCGACTCAAGCCTTTCCTGCCTACTGGGCCGACCCGGTGATGGCGCATGTGCTGGAGCCGACCCGCGACTCGTTCATGATCAACTACGGCTCAGGCGGCATGGGCGCCGAAGTGGTCGCCAACCGGTTGGGCGTGGGACCGATGCACGACTGCCTGTCCTGCGCCTACGAAGAATTCTTCCTCAGCTCGCACACCGTCGGTGACGTGGCGATGCTGGTCGACGTACCGGCCAACGCCGGGCTCGAAAACATCGCGCCGGGGCAGATCCCGCGCGCCGATCAGATTGGCGTCAAGGCAACCATGGCGCTGTATCCGTCCGAACCGTCCAACGTCAACCACAGCTACATCGGTGACTTCGTCAAATTCCGCAACACCCATAACGGTCACGAACAGCACATCTTCCACCTGCATGGCCACCAGTGGCTGTTCAATCCCAATGACGACAACTCCGATTACGTCGACGCCCAAGGCATCGGCCCGGGCGCCGGTTACACCTATGAAATCGCCAACGGTGGTTCGGGCAATCGCAATCGGGTAGCCGGTGATGCGATCTATCACTGCCACTTCTACCCGCATTTTGCCCAAGGCATGTGGGCCATGTGGCGCGTGCACGACGTCTTCGAAGAAGGCACTCGCCTGGAAGTTTCGCAGCAAGGTGAAGACGGCTATCACAGCGAACCGTTCGCCTTGCGCAGCGGCAAACCGGCAGCGGGTGCACGCGCCTTGCCGGACGGTGAAATCATTGCCGGCACGCCGATCCCGGCCATTGTGCCGCTGCCCGGCAAAGCCATGGCGCCGATGCCCGGCAAAGTGGTGGTGGTGCCGAAAATCGGCGAAACCCTGGTTGCCGGCAACGACGATGACGAAGAAGAGACCGATGACGACGGCGAACATCACGGCGGCAACGCGGCTGGCCAAGCCATCGGCTCGCTGGCGCTGGTGGATCGCAGCGAAGCCAACCGCAACGCTGACGGCACGTTGAAAAACCCTGGCTACCCATTCTGGATCGGCGGCATGGAAAGTTCGGTCGGCCAACGCCCACCCACTCCACCGCTGGACATGCTCGACGCCGCCACCGCACAAGCACTCAAGGCCAGCGGCAAAGCGCTGTGGGCCAACCTCGACCCTGCGCAATCGGGCGGCTGGGATGGCGGTTTGCAGCGCCATACGCTGGACGGCGTAGCTGCCGGTGGCGAGGCGAACACCGTGACCACCTCGCTGGATTTCTCCAAGGAAGTCACCCGCGCCAAGCCGATTTATCTGCCGGAAGAAGGCACCGAAGTCGAGCAGTCGGCGATGGCCTTCCACGCGCAAAAGGATCACCCAAGCTTTGCCTTGCTGCCCGGCAACCAGGTGGTGGCCAAGGCTTTCCGTACCAACGGTGCCTTGCCGATGGCGGGTGCGCCGTACTACGAACCGTGCATGGATGATCGGGCCAAACGCCTGACCAGCAGCGCCGGCACCGGTGAATTCAACAGCGGCGAACGCATCGACGGCATGTCTTTCACCGGCGCTTCGACCTTCACCGCCGACCGTCCGCGCATCTACAAAGCGGCGAATATTCAATTTGACGCGGTGTACAACAAGGTTGGCTATCACTTTCCGCAGGCGCGCATTCTGGCGCTGTGGGAAGACGCCTGGCCGGTGATCACCAAGCAGCGTCCGCCAGAGCCACTGGTGATGCGCATGAACACCTTCGACTGCGTGCAATACCAGCAAACCAACCTGGTGCCGGCCACTTATGAGATGGACGACTATCAGGTGCGCACGCCAACCGACGTGATCGGCCAGCACATTCACCTGCCCAAATGGGACCTGACCTCGGCCGACGGCTCGTCCAATGGCTGGAACTACGAAGACGGCGTGCTCTCGCCGGGTGCCGTGCAGGAGCGCATCCACGCGATCCGCGAGTTCAACCAGTGCGAAGGCACCGACCCGCGCGATGGCACACAGGCGTGCCCGAAAGCCAAGGCGCACCCGTTCTTCGGTCAGTACGGGCGCAGCGACTGGATGGGCGCACGCACGGCGATGCAACGCTGGTTCGTCGACCCGGTGGTCAATGCCAAAGGTGTCGATCGCGGCCTTGGCACCATCTTCACCCACGACCACCTCGGCCCATCGACGCACCAACAGATCGGGCTGTATGCCACCGTGCTCGCGGAACCGGCCGGTTCTACCTGGTTCCACGCCGAAACCGGTGAACCTCTGTACAGCGGCGCGCGTCAGGACGGCGGGCCGACTTCGTGGCAAGCGGTGATCAACACCGGCGACCTCGACGGCGACGGCAAGAACGACAGCTTCCGCGAGTTCTTCCTCGAATACAGCGACTTCCAGCACGCCTATGAAGCTGGCGTGTATGTAGGCGCCGGGCCGAACGGCGTGCCGAATGCGCAAAGCTTCCCGGCCACGGCCGACAGCTTCCGCTACGCGATCAACCCGCCGGTGCGCAACAACGCCAGCACCTTGCTCGACGGCATAGTGGAAGTGCAGGGCGGTCAGGTCCCGGGCTGCCCGAGCCGGCCGTGCCCACAGGCAATCTCGGTGGATGACCCAGGCATGTTCGTCGTCAACTATCGCAACGAGCCGCTGGCCCTGCGCGTCTACGACCCGAACAAACTCGGCCCGGACGGCAAGCGCGGCATGCAGGCTGACGGCCTCGGCGGTGATCTTTCGTTCGCCATGCACAGCCGCACTGATCGGGCGATTCCGGCGATGAACCTGGCGCCGAACCTGATCACTTCCGCCACCGGCCCAACCGGCGGCACCACGCTGTTCCCGCCGCACATCAACAAGGGCGGCGCGGAACCTGGCGATCCGTTCACGCCGATGCTGCGCACTTACACCGGCGACAACGTGCGGCTGCGGGTGCATGCCGGCGGTCACGAGGAGGAACACAACGTCACCCTGCACGGCGTGAAGTGGCTGCAAAGCGGTTCCGGCTTCGGCAGCAGCTCCAACTCGGGCTGGCGCGCCTCGCAGATGATCGGCATCTCCGAGCAGATGGGCTTCATTGCGCCCGTGTCGATGCTGTCCAGTTCGGCGGCCACCACCGGGGATTATCTGTACTCGATGGACGCCTCGATCGAAGGCTATTGGAGCGGCATCTGGGGCGTGATGCGCAACTACACAGCGCAGCGCAGTGACCTGTTCGCCTTGCCGAACAATGCTAAACCGACGGGGATGCGTAACACCGTGGCGTTCGACGGCAGTTGCCCGCGAATCAGCGCCAACCCTAACGGTATCGGCACCCGGCCAACCGTGCAGCGCAACTATGAAGTAGTCGCGGCACTCGCCAACGACATCCTCGGCAACTCGCTGGGCCTGACCATCGGCGACCCTGAAGGTCTCGGCCAGCATGTTGGCGGGCCATTGAAAGCGGCGGGCGGCACTCTGGTCCTGAACTCGCGGACCGTGAGCATTCCGCAGGTCACGGTGACCGATCCGGAGGATGGCGAAACCATCACCATCGGCGGCCAGAGCGGGCCGTTGCATGATCCGACCGCGATTCTGTATGTGCGCAAATCCGACCTCGACGCGACCACCGGCAAGCTCAAACCCGGTATTCCGGTCGAACCGCTGGTGCTGCGCGCAGCCGCCGGTGACTGCATCAACATCACCCTGGAAAACCGTCTGCCGAGCATGATGCCCGACCTGACCCAGACCGCGGTGATGCAAGGCATGGTCAAACGCGACCGCAACAGCGGCCTCGGCTCGACCACCTTCAGCAACAACCTGATGCGGCCGTCCAGCCACGTTGGTCTGCATGCGCAACTGCTGGCCTATGACATCACCAAATCCGACGGCGTCAACGTCGGCGCCAACCCGATCCAGACCGTGCCACCGCGGGTCGGCAACAGCGGCGCGTACCCGACTCGTACTTATCAGTACTACGCCGGGCACCTGGAGCGTGAAGGCAAACCAGTGACGCAGTTGGGCCGCAGTGTCGACAACATCAACGCCACGGCCATCGAGTTTGGTGGTCTGAATATCACGCCGGCGGACGTGATCAAGCAATCGCAAAAAGGCCTGGGCGGCGCGATGAGCATCCTGCCGATCGGCTCTACCTGGGTCGACGATGCGCGCAAGGCCAATGCCACGGTCACCGCGCCTGGGCAAGCCGTCTACCGCGATTTTGCGATGGTCTGGCACAAGGCGTTGAACACTCGCTGGGCCAATGGCCGGCCGGTGGAGGGCATTGCTGCCGAGGGCTTCGGTGTGCCGACCGATCCGCAGGACAACTCGAGCATGGCCATCAACTACAAGACCGAGCCGATGTGGTATCGCTTTGGCCTCGCCCCGGATGCACCGTTCGGACATGCCGATGGTGCCGGTTATGGCGACATGCTCAACGCACACATGGCTTACAGCAACGCGCTGGTCGGCGGTGATCCGCAAACGCCGGTGCTTTACGCCAAACCGGGGCAACCGTTCCGTACACACATTCTGATGCCAACCGGTGGCAGCCGCGGCAGCACCTTCCAGATGGATGGGCACGTGTGGTCGGTCAACCCGTTCCTGGCCGAGAAGAGTGATGTCGGCGGCTATCCGACGGGGACGCCGGGCGTGGGGTCGGTGCGGTTCGGTTACAACCCGATGTCGATGTACATCGGCGCCCGTGAGAGCGTTCTGCCGGCGGCGCACTTCAGCTCGATGATCCCGAGCGCCGGGGGCAGCAACGCGATACCGGGTGACTACCTGTTCCGCGACTACGGCGCCTACGGCAACACCTCGGGCCTCTGGGGACTATTGCGTGTGACCAACGAGCCAGAACCGGCACCGCCCGCGCAGTAGCTGGACGGTGACGCAGATGCCGCCATCGCTGGCAAGCCAGCTCCCACAGGTTCAGTGGATGGCAGGGATAGTGCGGGATGAACGCACTTATTGTGGGAGCTGGCTTGCCAGCGATTGGGATCGACGCGGCTTTGGATGGTGAAGCAGATGCCGCCATCGCTGGCAAGCCAGCTCCCACAGGGGACGGCGGTGTTTTGCAAGTAGAGTCAGGGGAGAGGATATGAACGGGATCATCAATTTCATCGGTGTTTGTGCGCTGGCCATCGCAGGCGCTTTGCTGACGCTTGGCGAGGTTGCGCTGGCGCAGACCGAGCCCGGCCAGACCCTGGCCCGCGACGGCGTGTCGATTGCGTTCAATCTCCAGCCGCTGGCCAGCGACGGCAAGTTGCGCGAGGGCGAGTTTGCCGACGTGCAGTTCCGCGTCACCGACAGCGCATCGGGCCAGCCGTTGTCCGGTGTGGCACCGGGGGCGTGGATCGATGCGCAGGCGCTGGCTGCTGATCAGGCCCAGGGTCGCGACAAGAGTTGCAAAGCGCGGGTCGGGGTGTACCTCAAATCGAACATCGGCGCGCGGCCACTACTGGACCTCAACAGCTATTTCCTGCTGGTGATGAACCGCGATGCCAGTGTGGCGGTGGTAGACCCGTCAGTATCGGTCGGCGGCATCACCAGCACCCTGGCGCGCATCGAACTCAAGCAATCGCCGATGGATTGGGTCACGCCCAAAGACAACAAACGCGTATTCGTCTCGATGCCAGCGGCGGGCGAAGTGGCGGTGATCGACAGCGAACAATTCAAAGTCATTGACTCGATCAGCGCCGGCAGCCAACCGGTGCGCGTGGCGCTGCAACCGGATGAGCGCCTGTTGTGGGTCGGCAACAATGCCGCCAAACCCGACGAATCCGGCATCACCGTGATCGATGCGCAAAGCCTGAAACCGCTCAAGCACTTGGCGACCGGCCTCGGTCACCACGAAATAACCTTCAGCAAGGACAGCCGTTTTGCCTTTGTCAGCAATCGCGACGACGGCACCCTGAGCGTGGTCGATGTCGCCAGCCTGAGCATCGTCGGGCAAATCAAGACCGGCTCCGGCCCGCTGTCGGTCGCGTACTCGCCATTGTCCGGCGCGGTGTATGTGGCCGATGGCAAGGACGGCACGGTGACGGTGGTCGACAGTGCCAGCCACAACGTGCGCCGCGTGATCAAATTGCAACAAGGCCTCGGCCCGATGGGTTTCAGCGCCGACGGGCGTTTCGGTGTCGTGCTCAACACCGTGGAAAACCGTGCGACGGTGATTGATGCCTCCACCGATGCAGCGATCCACGACCTAGATGTGTCCGCCGAACCCTACCAAGTGGTGTTCACCAAGGCCTACGCCTACGTGCGCGGATTGGCCTCGCCAAAAGTCACCATGATCAACCTGGCCTCGCTCGGTGAGGGCCGCCAGCCGATCAGCCAAGGCTTCGAAGCCGGCCCGCAACCGCCGCGCATGGCCGGGGACTTGCCGCTCGCCTCAAGCCTCGCGGTGTCGCGCGATGACAACGCGGTGTTTGTGGTCAATCCGGTGGACAACACCACCTATTTCTACGCCGAAGGCATGAACGCGCCGATGTCCGGTTACCCCAATCGCGGGCAGATCGCTCGTGCCGCCATGGTCATCGACCGCAGCCTGCGCGAGGTCTCGCCGGGGCTGTACAGCGCGCGAGTGAAACTGCCGGCGACGGGGCGTTTCGACGTGGCATTCCTGCTCAATCAACCGAACATCATCCATTGCTTCACCGCGCAGATCGAGCCAGACGGTGCGCCGGAAAAACATGTCGGCGCGCCCAAGGTCGAGTTCCTTCTGGACAAGACCGCCGTAGCGCTCAACGACCCCTACGTGGTGCGGTTTCGCATCGTCCAGGGCAAGCAGAAAATCCAGCGCAGCGGCGTCAAGGATGTGCAGTTGCGCTACTTCCTGGCGCCGACTTCACACCCCCGCGAAGTGGCCGCGCACGAAGTCGCCGATGGCGTGTACGAAGCGCCGGTGACCCTCGACCGCAGCGGCGCCTGGTATCTGCATGTGCGCGCCGCATCGCTCGGTGCCGGGTTCGATGACAAAACATTTGCCAGTGTTCGGGTAACCCCCGGCCAGAATCAGTGAAGAGGACATCGCCATGAAACACATCACTTCCCGTGGCTTGCTCAGCCTGTGTCTGCTGGCCGTCAGCGTCCAGCAAGTCCTGGCGCATTCGGCGGATGAACACGCCGGCCACACCGCGCCCGCCAGCAACACGCAGGAACACGCCCAGGTGAAATTCGCCAACGTGCCACTGCTCGACCAAAACGGTAAAACCGTGCGTCTGGAGCAAGATCTGGTGCAGGACAAAATCGTCGTCATCAGCTTCATCTACACCAGTTGCACCACGGTCTGCCCGGTGGTCTCGTCGATTATGGGCAAGGTGCAGAAACAGCTCGGCGCGCGGGTTGGCAATGAAGTGCAGCTGGTGTCGATCAGCATCGATCCGCAACGCGACGACCCCAAGCGCTTGCAGGATTACGCCCGCGCGTTCCAGAAAGGCCCGGGCTGGAGCTGGCTGACCGGTTCGCCACAATCGATCAATGAAACCCTCAAGGGTTTGGGCAGTTTCAGCGGCGACCTGAAGAACCATCAGCCGCTGATCCTCGTCGGCGACGGCAACAGCCGTCACTGGATGCGCTACTACGGCTTCACCGACCCGACAGTGCTGGCCAAGGAAGTCGAGAAACTCAGCGGCCAGCGCACTCATGCCAAACACACCGCTATCGCCATGGAGCAACAGCCATGAAAATGCTCGACTGGATCTCTCTGACCGTGTGTTTCTGGGTGTTCAGCAATGTCGCGTTCGCCCACGAGGAGCATGCAACCGAGCCGCCAGCCGCGGTTGCCGCCGCACCCGCCAAGGGGACCCACGACGCGCAAGCCTGGTTCACCGATACGCCGCTGCAAAATCAGCACGGCGAAACCCTGCGTTTTTACAGTGATGCACTGCAAAACCGTGTGGTGCTGCTCAACGTGATTTTCACCAGTTGCAACGACGCCTGCCCTTTGATCACGCGCAAGCTCAAGGAAGTCCGCGAGCTGCTCGGGGACAAGGCCGACGACATCACCTTCATTTCCCTTACCAGTGATCCGCTGCGCGACACGCCGGCGGTGCTCAAGGCTTACACCTTGAAGCAGGGTTGCGATGACCCTCATTGGCTTTTTCTCACCGGCGACAAGGCGCAGATGGACCTGGTGCTGAGCCGTATCGGCCAGATCGTGCCGACGCCTGAGCAACATTCCACACAGTTGATCGTCGGCGATGTCGCCAACAAACGCTGGAGCAAGATTCGCCCCGATGCTCCGGCCGCCGCCATTGCCCAGCGCCTGCAGTTGCTGACAATGCCCGTGGCCGGTCGCTGAGCCCGCGCCATGAATAGCGCCCATGTCCTCGCCCTGATCCTGCTCGCGAGCGTCAGCCTCGGCGCGGCGGCATTGCCGCTGACACCGGAGGAGGCGGCCGGCAAACGCCTGTACCGTGAAGGCCTGTCGGCCAGCGGTGAAGCGATCATGGCGCGGGTCGGCGCGGCGGATATGTTGCTGCCGGCCACCAGTCTGCCGTGCGCCAATTGTCATGGCGCCGATGGCCTCGGCCGGCCCGAAGGCGGAGTGCGTCCGCCTGAGTTGAGTTGGTCGCGGCTGACCAGCACTTACGGTCAGCAACAGGTCAACGGCCGCAACTATCCGGCCTACAACGATGCAAGCCTTGCGACAGTCATTCAGCAGGGCCGCGACCCCGGCAACAACCGCCTCGACCCGAGCATGCCGCGCTTTGTGCTGTCGATGAAGGATCAGCGCAATCTCACCGCCTACCTCAAACGCCTTGCCGATGAACGCGACCCCGGCCTCGATGCCGAGACCCTGCATCTGGGCACTTTGTTGCCCGGCCAGGGGCCATTGGCCGAGGAGGGCGCGACGGTCGCAGCGGTGCTCAACGGCAGTGTGGCGCGGATCAATGAGGCTGGCGGGATTCATGGCCGGCAATTGCGCCTGACCATCGCCGATCCTGGCGCTGATCGCGCCAGTGCCGAACAAGCGCTTAAACGGCTGATCGACGATGAACAAGTGTTCGCTCTGATCGCGCCGATGGCCCCGGCATTGGGCAGCGAACTGGCCCAGCGGCTGGAACAGGCTGGCGTGCCGCTGATCGGCACGTTGTCGTTGCTCGGAGCTGTGCAGGCCAGTCCACAAATTTTCGAGCCGTTGCCGGGCTTGCGTGAACAGCTGATCGCTCTGGCCGATTACGCGACCGCCAGCCTGCGCGTGTTGCAAGGGCCGACACTCATCGCTTATCCCGACGACCCTGCGCAGGCGCAGACAGCCAAAGTGCTTGGCGAGTATCTGCACAGGAACGGCTGGCAGAACGTCCAGGTTCAGACCTACGACCCGACAGGTGACAGGTTGCCGCTGGGCTCGCGCTCGGTGTTCTACCTGGGCAGCGGCGGCGGCTTCAGCCATTTGGCGGCGGGTTTGCAGCGTGCCGGGCAGGTGCCGTATCTGTTCGCGGCGTCGAGCCAGGTGGCCGGGGATCTGTTGCAAGTGCCGGAAGGATTTTCACGGCGGGTGTTCCTTGCCTATCCCTTCGTTCCCAGCGACTGGACCCAGACCGGGCGCATGGCCCTGACGCTGTTGCGCGAGCATCAAGGCCTCGGCGCCCAGCATGCGGTGCTGCAAGTCGGTGCTTACGCTTCGATGCTGCTGCTCGGCGAAGGCATGAAGCAGGCCGGCCGTGACGCCAGCCGCGAGAAACTGGTGGCAGCGCTGGAAGGCCTGCACGACTTCGACACCGGCCTGACCCCACGCATCAGCTTCGGCCCCGGACGACGTCTGGGATTGAGCGGCGCACATGTGGTCACCGTGGACCTGCCCGATCAGCGTTTCTATCTGGTTGCACCCTACAAACCGATTGTCGCCAGCCCCTGAATGGAGGCTCTGCTCATGAAGCTCAAGATGCTGTTATTAGTGCTGACATGCTGGTTGCCGATGGCGTTCGCCAGTAATGGTCCGGCGGCTGCGCGGGTCAATGGCGAAGAGATTTCCGAGTTTCGTCTTGAGCGATTTTTTGCCGAATACCTCGAGGATCAGGGCCGCGCAGTGGCGAGCATTCGCAGCCCCAGGGCCTATAAACAGCTGCGTCAGGCCGCACTCGATGCGCTGATCGACAAGGAACTGCTTTGGCAGGAATCGCGCAAGCGCGGCCTGACAATCGATGACCAAAGGGTGCAGCAGCAAGTCGAGCAAACCCGCCAGGCCATCGGCGGCAACGAGCGATTCATTCGGCGCTTGCAGAATGCCGGTTTCGATGAAGCCTCGTTCACCGAGTACACCCGCCGTGAGCTGGCCGCGCAGCAAATGTTCGCCCAACTGATCCGCGCGAACACTTTGCAACCGCGGCACCTGCTGGTTCGGGTCGAGCCGCAAGCGGATGCCGCCACGGATGCGGCGGCGCGTCTACGCTTGATGAAGATGCGCGCTTCTATCATTGATGGCGCGATCTTCGCCAGCGATGCGGTACGTTCGCCATTCGGCTGGCATTTGATCTATGTGGCGAACCACTCGGAGGTGGGCGATGTCCCAGATTTGCAGGGACTTGATTCGGCTCGGGCGCAGCTCGCCCGGCAGCAACAGGCCCAGGCTCGTCGCCAGGTGCTCGCGCAATTACGGGCGCAGAACAGGATTGAACGAACTGACGACGATTGAAGGTTCCCCCCAACAGTGGGGAATGGCTTCGATGCCCATTCAGGTGCTTCCCCGTTTCTGGGGGACGGGGTACCGGGACGAGCGGGTATTGTCATTAAATTCAAGGACATGAAGACTTAAATTTACCGGCACTCAGCCTGGCATGAACTGTGCGTTAGCCACTGTAAGGCGCACTTCAGCGGGTTCAGTTTTCGGACTTGCAGGTTTCAAGGAGTCGACCTTGGTTAACAAAGTACTGGTTGTCGAAGACGAACAGCTGCTTGCACAGAACCTGCAGGATTATCTGTCGGCGCAAGGGCTGGATGTCCGGATTGCACATGACGGAGCGACGGGTATCGGCCTGGCCGAGACGTTCGCTCCCCAAGTGTTGGTGTTCGATTACCGCTTGCCCGATATGGAAGGCTTTGAGGTGCTCGACGCGGTCCGCCAGAACAGGACGTGCCATTTTGTGCTGATAACGGGTCACCCGACCGCTGAAGTCTGTGAGCGGGCGCGGCAACTGGACGTCAGCCACATCCTGTTCAAACCGTTTCCATTGGCGGAACTGGCCCGAGCTGTCTGCGACCTTCTGGGCATCCAGCGCGAAGCGAAACCCGGTGCGAGCCCTTCGGAGGGCTTCGTCGAACGACGCCAGAGCAGGACCGAGAGCTTCCCGTTGCAGTTGTACGATGGCAGTTGGGTGCTGGCGGATCGCCGAAGAAACAGGTTGGCGACCCTGGCACCGGACGACGATCAAATGCTCACCGGGGAGTAATGGCGCGATAGACGTTCCGGCACTCGCCGCAATTGCCTCCCGCGCCGTCAGGGCCTCAAGCCCCGGGTGTTGGAGAGCAAACCATGGATCGTCTGTCCGTTGTCGTCGAACCGCAGGTTGCGCAAAGCGTTGCATCCAGTTTTTCAAGTGAACAACTGTCCCAGGCCCGGGCGCGGGCCGCCAGTTCCGGCGAACGCGTGCTGGATGCGCTCGGCGTGCTCTGCGAACTGGCGCCGATGCCATTCATTGCTTGCCTCGGCGCGACCCTGCATTACCCGGTGCTCGACACCGACAGCCTGTTTGCCGCGACACCGGTATTTGACCGGGTCACCCTCGCACAATGCCTCAAGCGTGAATTCATCCTGCTGCGCCACAACGACGAAGTGATCGGTGTGTTCGCCGACCCCTTCGACCCCGCGCGGCTGGCCTGGATCGACGACTGCCTGCACGGCGCGCCGCTGTATCTGGTGCACGCCGACGACCTCAAGGCCTATCTGGCCCGTCACGAAGAAAGCTTCCACGCCGTCGAATCGCTGAACGCCCAGGGCGACACCCATAACGAAATCGACACCCTGCAAAGCCTGTCCCTGACCAGCATCAGCGAAGACGCCAGCAGCGTGGTGAAACTGGTCAACTCGACCCTCTACGACGCGCTGAAAATGCACGCCAGTGACATCCATCTCGGCACCACCGGCCACGGTCTGGTGATCAAGTACCGCATCGACGGCGTGCTCAACAACATCAGCAAGGTTCAGGGCGCCGAGTTCGCCGAGCAGGTGATCTCGCGGGTCAAAGTCATGGCTGAACTGGATATTGGCGAGAAGCGCGTGCCGCAGGACGGCCGTTTCAAGATCGGCATCAGTGGCCGGCAGATCGACTTTCGCGTGTCGATCATGCCGAGCATCTTTGGCGAGGACGCGGTGTTGCGGGTGCTCGACAAACAGGATCTGGCCGACAAGGTCTGCGGCGTGCAATTGCAGGCGCTGGGCTTTGAAGACGAAACGCTGCGCCAGCTCCGTCGTCTCGCCGCCGAACCCTACGGCATGGTGCTGGTGACCGGCCCCACCGGCAGCGGCAAAACCACCACGCTGTACGCGATGATCACCGAGATCAACCACGGTGTGGACAAGATCATCACCATCGAAGACCCGGTCGAATACCAGTTGCCCGGCGTCCTGCAGATTCCGGTCAACGAGAAAAAAGGCCTGACCTTCGCCCGTGGTCTGCGCTCGATCCTGCGTCACGACCCCGACAAGATCATGGTCGGTGAAATCCGCGACCCGGACACCGCACAGATTGCCGTGCAATCGGCACTCACCGGCCACCTGGTGTTCACCACCATCCACGCCAACAACGTGTTCGACGTGATTGGCCGCTTCACCCAAATGGAAATCGACCCCTACAGCCTGGTCTCGGCGCTCAACGCGATTCTTGCGCAACGCCTGATTCGACTGGTGTGCGCCAGTTGCAGCACGCCGGTCAACCCCAGCGATGAAGAACTGCGCGCTTCGGGCCTTGATCCACAAAAAGTCGATCACTACCACTTCGTTCACGGCAAAGGCTGCGGCCACTGCCGGGGCAGCGGTTACCGCGGGCGCACGGCGATTGCCGAGCTGCTGCACCTGGACGACGAACTGCGCCAGATGATCGTCGAGCGCCAACCGATTACCAAAATCAAAGCCCTGGCGTGTGCCCGTGGTTTGCGCCTGTTGCGCGAATCTGCGCTGGAGCTGGTGGAGCAAGGTCGGACCACGCTGGAGGAGATCAATCGTGTCACTTTTATCGCGTGATCAATTTGTCGCCGTGCTCGGCGCCAGCGGTGTCGGCCTGGGGCAGCGGCGGGGCAGCGACACCCTGTGGCTGGGCAGCGTCGGCTACATCGACGAAGGCTTCCAGAGCTACGCGGTGGCGCTGGATACTCTGGACCGTCTGCTCGGTGAGCATGCCCGCGCCGGTGCCGAGTTGAGCGTGGTGATTTCCAGCCACTTCTGCCGGTTCTGTCTGGTGCCGTGGAGCGCGCATATCAGCAGCCCTGAGGAACTGCGCGGCTTCGCACAACTGTGTTTCGAAGACCTGTTCGGCGCGCCGACGCAAACCTGGGGGTTAGTGCTGTCCGCCGAACCGGCAGGGTGCGACCGCATCGCCAGCGCCTTGCCGCAAGACTTGCTTGATCGCCTGCGGGCCTTGGTCAGCGGTCGGCGTCTGCGCCTGCATTCGGTGCAGCCGTATCTGATGACGGCGTTCAATCGTTTCGACAAAAGCCTTGAGGCCGGCGACTTTTTGTTCGTCGTCGCCGAACCGCAACGCAGCGTCCTGCTGCTGGCGCGGGAAGGGCGCTGGGCCGGCGTGCGTTCCGTGGGCGGCAGCGACAGCGACGCAGCGCTCAATGCCTTGATCGGCCGCGAACGGCAATTGCAGGCGTCGACCAGCGAACGCGCCTTCAACGTTTATCTGCATGCACCGGCGCGCCTTGATGCACAGCCGCAAGTGGCGGGCGTGCAATTGCGCACTCTCGAAGACAACTCGATGACCGTGCGTGACGGCTTGTACGTCATGTCCCGGGCGGTGGCCTGACATGCGCGCCCTGAATCTCGACTTTCAGCCACGCCCACGTTCCGGCCCGTTGGGCTGGAGCCTGCTCGGCGGCGGTGTGTTGTTGGCGCTGCTGTGTCTGGGCGTGCAACAGCATCTCGATGCACAAGCCGAACTGCAGCAGGGGCACCTGCAAACCACCCAGCGCCAGCTCACCGGCGACAGCGTCGCCAAGACCATTCTCAGCCCGGCCGAAACCCGCGAGCAAGCGCAGAATCTCGCTGAAATGCGCAAGGTCTCGCAGCAGTTGCGCCGCCCTTGGGAGCGTCTGTTTGCGATGCTCGAAAGCATGCCGCGCGACGACATTGCCTTGCTGACCCTGACCCCGGATGCACGCAAGGGGCAAGTGCGGATCAGCGCTGAAGCGCGTGATCTGCCGGCGATGCTGGATTTCCACAAGCGCCTGGAGGCCAGTGACGAGCTGTCCGACGTGTCGTTGCTCAGCCATGAAATCGTCGTCAAATCGCCGGAACAACCGGTGCAATTCAATCTGTCGGCGACTTGGGAGATTGGCGATGCGAATCCCTAGACTGATCGTTCACGAGTATTTGCAAGGTCTCGGCCTGCCGGGCCTGGCCGGGCTGGCGCTGGTATTGATTGCACTGGCCTGGGCACTGGGCGGCTTGCTGCCGGGCTGGCAATCGTTGCAGCACCTCAGCCAACAGACGCAGGAAGCCAGTGCCTACCTGGCCAAGGTCGAGGACGGCAGCATCGCGCCGCCGGTGGTGCCGCAACGCCAACTCGATGATTTTCGCAACAAACTGCCGGCGCAGCCGCAGGCCACCGTGGCCATCGACCGCATCTACGCCCTTGCGGCGCAAGAACACATCACCCTGGCGCGCGGTGAGTACGCCCTCGGTATCGATCCGAAAACCCATCTGGCGCGTTATCAGATCCTCTTGCCGGTGCGCGGCAGTTACCCGCAACTGCGCCGCTTCCTGCATGCCTTGCTCGGCCAGTTGCCGGCGGTGGTGGTGGAAGACGTCGAGTTTCAACGCAAGAAGATTGGCGACACCGACCTCAACGGCCGGATCCGTATGACCCTTTATCTGTCGAGGTCGTGATGAATACCAAGCGCGTGACGGGTTGGGTGGCGTTCTTCGGCGTGACGGCCGCGCTGGCCTGGTTGCCGGAATATTTTTCGCCGAGCGACGACGCGGATTCGACTGATGTTGCCGTGGCCACCCCAGCGAAAACCGCCGCCCGTGGCGCCTTGCCGGCCAGCAACACAAAGGCCAAAACAGCGGCCATCAAGGACCTGACCCCAGCGGGCGATCTGTTCGCCGGGAAATCGTGGAAGGCCGCGCCAACCCTGGCCACGGTCACCGAAACAGCCGTCAACCTTACACCCGTGGTGCAAGCCCCGAGCCTGCCACCGGTGCCGTTTCAGTTCGTTGGCAAGCTGCATGACCGCAGCGACCTGCAGGTGTTTTTGCAGAACGGCGAAAAAATCTACGTCGTGCGCAACGGGGATGTGATCGACGACACCTGGAAGATCACCGGTATTTCCGATCTGGAACTGAGCCTGGTCTACCTGCCTTTGCATTTGTCGCAGACCTTGTCTGTGGGGAGTACGCAATGAACCGATCCCGTTTGCTGATGAGCCTTGGCCTGTGTGCGGGGCTGACCGCGTGCAGCTCCGCGCAAGTGGCCAACAAGGAAGCCGCCGACCTGATTGATCAGGGGCAGTACGAAGCGGGTCTGGCTCGGGTCGAGGAAGGCTTGCGCGAGAACCCGCGGGATACCGAACTGCACCTGCTGCTCAACAGCGGCCGAGCCAAGGCAATCACCGCACTGCTGACCTCGGGCGACACCGACCGCTCACGCCGCGATTTCGTTTCGGCCCGCACGGCTTACAGCCGCGTGCTGACCATCGAGCCGAACAACCGGCGCGCCCAGGATGCGCTGCGTCAACTCGAATACCTGCGCAGCATGGACGAGAAGCTCGAACTGGCCCGGGGTGACCTGCGTCGCGGCGACATCTACGGCGCCGATCGCCAGGTCAAACAGATCCTCGAACTCGACCCGGCCAACGAGGGCGCGCTGGAACTGCAAGGCAACATTCGTCTGGTGCAGAGCCGCAATGTGATTGCCTATCCGCAACTGCGCACCAAGCTCGACCGGCCGGTGACCCTGGAATTTCGCGACGCCAACCTCAAGACCATTTTCGAAGTGCTGTCGCAGGTCGCGGGGCTGAATTTCATCTTCGACAAAGACCTGCGTCCGGACATGAAAGCCACGATCTTCGTGCGTGACGTGCGCATCGAAGACGCGGTGACGCTGCTGCTGCAGCAAAACCAGTTGCACCAGAAAGTGGTCAACGAAAACACCTTGCTGATCTACCCGGACTCACCGCAGAAAGTGAAGGATTACCAGGAACTGGTAATGCGCACCTTCTACCTGACCAGCATTGACGCCAACACCGCGCTGAACATGGTCAAGACCATGCTCAAGACCCGCGACGTGTTCATCGACGAACGCCTCAACACCCTGACCATGCGCGATAGCGAAGATGCCGTGCGCATGGCCGAAAAGCTTCTGCAATCACAAGACCAGTCCAACCCCGAAGTGGTGCTCGAAGTGGAGGTGATGGAAGTCGCCACCCAGCGCATTCTCGACCTTGGCCTGCAATGGCCCAACACTTTCGGTGTGGTCAACAGCGACGGCTCGGCGGTGACCCTGCTCGATCAGCTCAAGGGCATCAACTCCAGCCGCATCAGCATCTCGCCATCGCCGCAAGCCAAGATCAACGCGCAGGACAACGACATCAATACCCTGGCAAGTCCGGTGATCCGGGTCAGCAACCGTGAGCAGGCGCGTATCCACATCGGTCAGCGCGTGCCGATCATCAGCGCCACCTCGGTACCCTCGACTCAGGGCCCGGTGATCACCGAAAGCGTCACTTATCTGGATGTCGGTCTCAAGCTTGAAGTACAGCCAACCGTGCACCTGAATAACGAAGTGGCGATCAAGATTGCCCTCGAAGTGAGTAACGCCACGCCGCTGGAACCGACCCGCCAGGGCACGATTCCGGTGCAGGTCGACACCCGCAACGCGCAGACCACGCTGCGCCTGCACGACGGCGAAACACAGATCCTCGCGGGGCTGATGCGCAACGACCACGGCGCGACCGGCAACAAAATTCCGGGTCTGGGTGATATTCCGGGTCTGGGCCGTTTGTTCGGCAGCAACAAGGACACCGTCGGCAAGTCGGAACTGGTGCTATCGATCACCCCACGGATCGTGCGCAACCTGCCATACCAGAGCCCGTCGGACATGGAGTTCTCCACCGGCACCGAAACCAGCATGCACATTCAGGCCCCTGATCGTTCGCAGAGCTACGTGATGCCGTCGCCTGCCGGACAGCCGCGTGCAGTCGGTGAGTCGGCCGTGGCCACCACCCGTGTCACCATCGAGAAGCCTTGATCATGAACGCCTCCCAGCGCGGTTTCACCCTGATCGAAGTCGTGGTGACGCTGGCCCTGATTGGCTTGCTGGCGAGCATGGCCGCACCGCTGACCGAGACCCTTGTGCGGCGTGGCAAGGAGCAGGAATTGCGCACCGCGCTGTATCAGATTCGCGACGGTATCGACGCCTACAAACGCGCATTCGATGCCGGTTACATCGAGAAGTCGCTGAACAGCAGCGGCTACCCGCCGAACCTGAAAGTACTGGTCGAAGGCGTGCGCGATGTGCGCAGTGCCAAAGGCGCCAAGTTCTACTTTCTGCGCCGTATCCCGCGTGATCCGCTGGTGCCGGCCAAACGTGATGACGAAGGGGGTTGGGGCATACGTGCCTACAACAGTTCGGCTCAAAATCCGCGCGATGGCGAGGACGTTTTCGACGTCTATTCCCACGCCCGCGGCAAGGGCCTCAACGGCATCGCCTACCGCGAGTGGTGAACCTCATGCGCCGCGAAAAAGGTTTTACTTTGCTGGAGCTGATGGTGGTGATGGCGATTATCGCCACGCTGATGACCATTGCGCTGCCGCGCTACTTCAACAGCCTTGAAGCGTCGAAAGAGACCACCTTGCGTCAGAGCCTGTCGGCGATGCGCGAAGCGCTGGATCACTTCTATGGCGACACCGGTCGCTATCCCGACTCCATCGAGCAATTGATCGAACAACGTTACTTGCGCAACGCACCACTGGATCCGATCACCGAGCGCAAAGACCAGTGGGTGCTGATCGCGCCACCGGACGGAGTGGCGGGCGGCGTGGCCGACATCAAGAGCGGTGCTACCGGGAGGGCGCGTGATGGCAGCCAGTATTCCGAGTGGTAAACACGCGCAGCAGGGCGGATTCACCTATCTGGGCGTGCTGTTTCTGATCGTCGTGATGGGCATGGGCCTGGCCAGTGCCGGCGAATTGTGGTCGACCGCTTCGCGCCGCGATCGCGAGAAGCAATTGCTCTGGGTCGGCACCCAATACGCTCAGGCGCTGCGCAGCTACTACCGCAGTTCGCCGGGGCTGGCGCAGTACCCGAAAGAGCTTGCCGACCTGCTCGACGATCAGCGTTTTCCCGAGGCCAGGCATCACCTGCGTCAGCTCTATCCGGACCCGATCGGCCAGGGCGAATGGGCATTGCAACGCGGTTTTGACGGGCGCATCACCGGTCTCAACAGCCCTTCGACCGAGGTGCCGATGAAGCAATCGGGCTTCCCCACGCAGTGGTCGGATTTCGAAGGCATGCAGCGTTATTCGGACTGGCAGTTCGTCGCTGAAAAAGCCTTCCTCGACGGCACCAGTGGCCCGGCCAAGGGGCAGTCGAACCTGCCGCAGGCGTTGCAGCCATGACTCGTCAATGGTGGTGCGCGCTGGCCCTAGGCGTGGTGGCGTGCTGCGCCCAGGGTAGTGAAGAAGACGAATTGATGGGCTTCATCGTCGACGACACGATCTCGCACATCGGCCACGACTTTTATTACTCGTTCAGTGAACGCCTGCGCGACACCAGCCCGATGGATTTCAACCTGGTGGTGCGCGAGCGCCCCGACGCGCGCTGGGGCAGCCTGGTGACCGTGGAATATCAGCAACGCCTGGTGTATCGGCGCTTCCTGCCACCGAACACCGTGGAGCTGAAGGAGGAGGCCTATGCGGCCGCCGACTGGGTTCGACGCCAGGTTGTCCAGCGCAAGCTGGAGGCACTGTTGCAGGACACCACCGACCTTGAGAAGGACGAATTATGAAAACCACAACGTTCTCACGGCGCAGCGGATTCTGGATCTCGGGGTTGTTGGTCGGCCTTGCCAGCGTTGTCGCCGCCCAGGCCACCGAGCTTGTCTACACGCCGGTCAATCCGTCGTTCGGCGGCAACCCGCTCAACGGCACCTGGCTGCTCAACAACGCCCAGGCACAAAACGATTACGACGATCCGGACCTCAAGAGCCGTTCGAGCGTGGCCGGCACTTCGGCGCTGGAGCGCTTCACCAGTCAATTGCAATCGCGACTGCTAGGGCAGTTGCTGGACAACATCTCCACCGGCAACACGGGGAGCCTGTCCACTGACTCTTTTATCGTCAACGTCATCGACGACTCCGGGGCACTGAGCATTGAAGTGACCGATCGAGTGACCGGTGAAATTTCGGAAATTCAGGTGAACGGCCTCAACCCATGACGGGATGACGGTTCCGGGGAGTGCTGGACATGAAAAAAATAATCGCGCTAGGGCTGATGTTGGCGACATTGCAAGGGTGCAGTCTGCGCGAGCCGATGTCGGCCGAGCAGGACACCGAAACCCCGACCCTGACACCACGGGCGTCCACCTACTATGACTTGCTGAAGATGCCGCGGCCCAAGGGCCGCTTGATGGCCGTGGTGTACGGTTTCCGTGATCAGACCGGGCAGTACAAACCGACGCCTGCCAGTTCGTTTTCCACCAGCGTGACTCAGGGGGCAGCGTCGATGTTGATGGACGCGATGCAGGCCAGTGGCTGGTTTGTGGTGCTGGAGCGTGAAGGGCTGCAGAACCTGCTGACTGAACGCAAGATCATTCGCGCGTCGCAGAAGAAGCCCAATACCCCGGTGAATATTCAGGGTGAGCTGCCACCGTTGCAGGCGGCGAACATGATGCTTGAGGGCGGGATCATCGCTTATGACACGAACGTGCGTAGCGGTGGGGAAGGGGCGCGGTATCTGGGGATCGATATTTCCCGGGAGTATCGGGTGGATCAGGTGACCGTGAATCTGCGCGCGGTGGATGTGCGTAGCGGGCAGGTGTTGTCGAATGTGATGACCAGCAAGACGATTTATTCGGTGGCGCGCAGTGCCGGGGTGTTCAAGTTTATCGAGTTCAAGAAGTTGCTTGAGGCCGAGGTGGGTTACACGACTAACGAGCCGGCGCAGCTTTGTGTGTTGTCGGCGATTGAGGCGGCGGTGGGGCATATGGTGGCTCAGGGGATTGAGCGGCGGTTGTGGCAGGTGGCGGGGGATAGTTCTTCGCCTTCGCAGGATGATGTTTTGAATCGGTATTTGAGTCAGAACAAGGTTGATCCGGAGGCTGAGGCTGACGCTGAGTGAACATGGCGGCCTTCGGGCCGACCAGGTTCTTGTTGATTGAGTACATATCCGTTGCTGCGGTAACGGCTGCTTAGGGTTCCGCCCTTACGGCGGGTCACTTTTGACAAACGCCTCAAAAGTAACCAAAAAGTCTTGCCCCAACGTTCGGCCCACTCGCTAAAGCTCGGGGTTCCTTCGCTCCGGGATTGATCCGGGGGCATCGCTTCCGGTTTGCTGCGCTGCACCTCCTTTCGATGTATGCGGCTTCGCCGCACGGCGCTACGCGCCTACGCCCCGGATCAATCCCTGCGCTCAGCCTGCCGACGGGGCCGGTGGATCAAGATCAAAAGCAGCAGCCGAGCTAACGCTCATCCTGTTGAGTGGTGAGGAGCACAGCGTGGTCGGCTTTGAATTTGTGGTGGATTTGCCCCTCACCCCAGCCCTCTCCCGGAGGGAGAGGGGGCCGATGTGTGTGCTTTTCAAAGTCCGAGTTCAACGCGATATTGCACGTCGGCGTACTTCCACCAATCAACTCGGTCAGTCCCCTCTCCCTCTGGGAGAGGGCTAGGGTGAGGGCTACGATCTGAAGTTTGTTTAAAAAAGTGTCTGAATCGGCGGAACCTTCCCACAATGTTTTCAGGTTGTCCGTCGGACGTGCGGTCTCTAGCCTGTGTTCGTCGCTGCCAAATCAGCGACCGGGATTGGAAACCCCGACGTGAACCGAGCGCATTAGCGCTTTTCATGACGTATGCTTGCGCACCTTTATTGTGTGCACTCCGTTATGGCGGCTGTGCGCGGGAGACCTTCGGGTCAACCGGGTTCTCCGTTCCCCGGGTTTCCAGCCTGCGTACAGCTGCCACCTATTCGTTCGGAAACCGAATGGGCCAGCTCCACTTCAGGATCGGAGATTCACCATGAAAAAACCAACCCCCAACCCGCCAGAATCCGAAGCCACCCCCGACACCACTTCCCCCTACGCCTCAGTCGACAGCAAAAAACTCCACGAAGCCGCCGACCGTGCCCTCGATTTCTACCTCAATCCCACCGCCCACATCATGTCCAGCGGCAACGAGCCGGAACCCATGTACCTCGCCAATCCCAGGTACAACACCGAATCCCTGCTCGCCAACGCCAGCGAAACCCTCGGCTCGGCCACTGAAATGCTCAACAACTTCGCCGCCTCGCTGCCTGCTTCACACCGAAAAACGGCCCTCGGTATCGCACAAGTCGTGATGCTGGGTGAGCTGGCGGTGAATCAAGCGCTGGATCACGTCGAGTTGAAGGATGGCTAATTAGATCGTTCCCACGCTCCACTTGGGAATGCAGCTCCTGAGGCTCTGCGTCAAATTCGCAATTTGGAACGCGGAGCGTCCCGAGAGGCATTCCCACGCAGAGCGTGGGAACGATCAAAAAACCGTACCTCCACGGGAAGCAAGGTTTCTTGTGTTGAGACGAGGATGCGATCTTAACCGGGGTCGCGTCGAGGGTACTCCTGACGCGTATGCAAGATGCTCACAATCTCAATTTGCTCCGCCACTTGATAAACGACGAGATAGTTCGGGCTTACCACAATCTCTCGAGTGCCGGGAGAGCGGCCTTTGCGATACAGGTGTGGATGCCAACAAAGCGCAGACGTAGTTTTTACGACGGACTTGTGAAGTGCAGTCGCCGCTACAAAATTTCGCTCGCCAATGTACTTCAGGATTTTCGAGAGTTCGACCCGGGCCTTGGGTCGCCACTTAATCTGCATCAGCGCTTTTGCGCATTGATTCCATCAAGGCATTCATTTCCTCCATCACTTGCTCATGGGGAATACTCGGACGCGGATCATCGAGAGAGGCCTGTACTTCGGCCCGAAACCAACGGTCATAACTCGCAGCCTGCTCCTCGGGATCAAGATCCGAAACAACCGGGCACAGTGGGTCGATCAAAGGCGGGTCGATCATAGAACCTCCGGGTTTGGTACCTCGAAGTCTATTCGTTAATGGTATCGCTGTCGTCGCTGTCTGGAGGAATTGCATGTAGGCCAAGCTCCATGAGGATCAAGTTGTCCCGGCAAATCCTAGAGCCTGCACTTCCGACGGCCAACCGCCAGAACTTGTCAGAAAACTCCCCGAATTTCTGAAAACATTCCGTTTTCCGTAGGACGCAACTCAAACGTCAGCGCAAAAAAAACCGCGACCCCCTTCACCAGAGAATCGCGGCCCATCAACACCCAACCCCTACTGCTGCAACACACTCGCCTGGTTAGCCGACCCAAACTGCTGAATATTCGCCGTTTGCGTTACGCCACTCTGATCGACATTGGCAATGTTGCCCATCCCGCCTTGCGTTACATACGCCACGTTCATGGTGTCAGCCTGTTTGACCGTGATCATGTTGTCGCTGCCATACAGCTGCGCGGTGTACGCCTGGTTGCCGGTGCCGGACTGATCGAATTCTGCACTGTTGCCAGTGCCGTTCGACGAGCCCTGGATCAGGTTGGTGGTGCCGCGCTGATCGGAGATCAGGATGTTGTCGCTGCCGTTCTGATCAAAATACAGCTCGTTATAGGAATCAGCCTGTTTGACCGTGGTTTTGTTGCCAGTGCCGGTCTGGCTGGTGGTCATGATCTGGCCGACGCCATCCTGGGTGAAGTTGGCGATGTTGCCAGTGCCGGCCTGGGTGACGGTGGCGCGCTGGTTGCTGCCGAATTGGCCGCCGGATTGCGGGCCTTTCCAGTTGCTGGCGTAGACCTTGTTGTCGTTGCCCACGGAGGTGGCATTGAGCACGTGGCTGTCGCCGTTCTGGTAGGTGAAGTGCACGTTGCCGTTGCCGACTTGATACAGCGCCAGGGTCGAGTTGACTGACTCGAACTGGTCGGCATAGATCGCGTTGGTGTTGCCGATCTGGGTGACGGCGGCGTTGTTGTTTTCGCCGAAGCTTTGGTCGACCACGGTTTCGTTGCTGTCGCCGTATTGGTTGATGGTGGCTTGGCTGGCCAGTTGCGAGTCTTGCCAGACTTCGCTGCCGTTCATGTTGCCCAACTGGTTGACGGTGATGTTGCCGCCAGTGCCGTTGCGCTGGTCGGCGTAGACGTAGTTATTTTCGCCGGCCTGGTTGATGCCGATCTGCCCGCCGTTGTGGAGGACCTGCTCGGCGGTGCCGTAGTTGGCGGTGCCGTATTGGGTGATCACCGAACTGTTGCCGCTGCCTTCATAGAGTTGTTCGATGTTGGCTTCGTTGCTGTCGCCGAACTGCAAGGTTTTGCCTTCGCTGCCGTTCTGCGAGTCCTGATAGACGAACGAGAAGTTGCCGGTGCCTTGCTGCTGTTGCAGCGCCTGGTTGCCGGCGCCGAAGCCGAGCGACTGGCTGGCGTGGCTGGTGTTGAACGCGCCGACCTGTTGCTGGTTGATCACACTGTTGTTTTCGAACAGTTGCTCGGCGTAACCGGCGTTGTAGTCACCGGCCGCGTCCTGAGTGATGACACTGGTGGCGGTGTCCTGCACGGCAGCAGCGTCGTTGCCCTGACCGAGTTGGGTCTGGGTAGCGCTGCTGAACGGGGCGCCGGTCTGCTTCACATCGGCGATGTTGGCGGTACCGGACTGGTTTTGAGTGGAGAGGCTGTCGTCGGCCATGGCCTGGGCACTGATCATGACCAGGATCGCGGCGGTGAGGGGCGTCAATTTGAACATGATGGAATCTCCAAAGGGTTGCAGTGCTTTAGCGGTATTGCTTGACCGAGACGCTCATGCCGTTGCCCGACTGGGTCACGGCGCTTTGCAGCCCCGCGCCCGCCTGCTCGATGCTGGCGTCGTTGTTGTTGCCGTTTTGCGAAATCTGCGCGCGGTTGTGGTTGCCGTTTTGCGTGATTGAGGCGGCATTGCCGTAACCGTTCTGAGTGATCAAAGCCATCAGGTCGCTGCCTTGTTGCAGGATGTACGCCTCCTGATTGCTGCCCGATTGCACGATCCGCCCGAGCAGCGACTGACCGTTCTGTTGCAGCAGGGCGACGTTGGCCTGGCCGATCTGCTCGATCAGGGCTTGCTGGCCCACGGGGGGTGGCAGTTCGCCGAGGTCGATGCTGGTGGGCGCGAGGTCATCGTTCTCCATCAAATCGTCGGCGCGTACACCCGCACTGGCGCACAAGGCGAGCAGGCAAAGCAGGGCGGCGGTCGGCGTGTTCATGGCGTTGTCCTGTGTGGATGTGGCCGAGCTTTTGCCCCACCCACCCGAAAGTGGGTGGGGCGCATGCCGGTATTAACGGAGCTAGAGCGTGTTCACCGAGACCGTGCGCACGGTGCCCTGGGATGAACGGATGGTCGCCGTCGGGTTAGCCGATGGCACTATCAACGTGTTGGCCAGCGTCAGCCGCCAGCGTCCGGTCACCGGTACCGTGGTCGTGCCCAGCGTTACCAGCCCGGTCGGGGTGGTGACCTGCACGGTAATGGTGTTGCCGGTGGTCACCGATGAGGTGCCGGTGAAGTCCCAGTTGAAGCGACCGCCGGACCGCGCCTGCACCGTCGATGCGGTGACCGCGAAGGTCTCTGTCGCTGGTCGTGGCGACACTTGCACGGTGACGGTCGCCGGGGTCGACAGGGCGCCGAAGCTGTCCCGGGCGATGTAGGTGAACGTCGTGGTGAAGGCGGTGGTCACGGTGGCCGGCGGGGTGTAGTTGATCACCGTGCCGTCGGTGTTGACCGTGCCGCGGCCGACAGCCGGTTGGGTCAGGCTGTTGACCGCAAGCGGTACGTTGCCTTCCGGATCGGTGTCGTTGGCCAGCACGTTGATCGGGATCGCTACGCCCAGTGTGGCGACGCTATCGGCGACGGCGGTCGGTGCCCGGTTTGGCGCGACGGTAATCGTCACGGTTGCCGGGTTGGCCGAAGCCAGGCCTTTGGCGTCCTGTGCTTTGTAGGTGAAGGTTGTGGTCAGTGGCACGTTCACCACGGCTGGCGGGGTGTAGACCACGGCGGCAGAACCGCTGAGTGCGACGGTGCCTTGGCCTGCGGCGGGTTGGGTCAACGCGGTGATACCCAGTGGTGTGTCGCCGTCAGGATCGCTGTCGTTGGTCAACAGGCTGAGGGTAATCGGTACACCGAAGGTGGTGCTGCCGGTGTCGGCGTTGGTGATCGGCGCCTGGTTTTCACCAGTGTCCGGCGCGGTGCCGACGACAACAACCGCCTCGCTATCGCTGCCGCCGGCGGCGGATTTTACCGTCACGGTAGCCGGTGGCTGAGTCAGGTCGGCGACGGTGATCCGTTGCAGGGTGCCGGTTTTCGACAGGCGTCCGTAACCCTGGGCAACCATGTCTGGTACCGCGACTTCATCGGTCGAAGTGGCTTCGATCAGCAGGCTGTGGTTGGCCCAGTTGTAGCGCGCGGTCTGTATTTTCACCACGTCGGTGAGCTTGGCCGATACGGCGGTTGGACGTGTGGTGCCGGTCGGGTTGGTCGCGGTCACGACGATGACTGGCGGCACAGTCCCGCTGCCCAGACGTTGGCCGAAGAACAGTCCATTGTTGTCGCCCAGCATATCGGTCTGGCACGGTGTCTGCGGTGGGCCGGGCAGCAGCGCAACGCTTTCGCGAAAACACAGGGTCGAACTGTTATCCGCCTTGGCGAATACTTCGGCACGCACGCCAGCGGCGGTACGGCGATAGGTGGCGCGGTCGATTTCGACCTGGGTTTGCTGGCGGTTGTCGAGCACCTTGCCAGACAGGCTGAACACACTGGACTGGATGGTCCCGGCCGGCCCGGTGATGCGCACGAAGTTGGTGTTGAACGGGCTGCCGGTCACCGCTTCATTGAGGTTCGGGTCGCCGACGTAGGTTTCGGTGGCGCCGGTGTCCGGGTTGACCTCGGTGTAAGGGCCGTTGACGCTGCGCAGGAACGGCCCGATCGCGCCGGTGAGTGCACCGCTGAAGTTGCCCGGCGCACCAATGCCGATGTCACGGGTGATGTTGATCGCACGTCGACCGGGTGTGGTGACGTTGACCGTTTCCACGCCATACGGGTGGGTGATGGTGTAGGTACCGGCGCTGGGTACCGAGACACGAATGCGGATCCGCGCGAAGCTTGCCTGATCACCGTCGATCGGATTCTCCGAGGCAAACGCCGCTTCTATCCCGGCCACGTACGCTTCCAGTTCATAGCCGCTGTTGCCGATCTGCGGGATCGTCGTTTCTGCCAGGAACCAGAATGCTTCCGGCGGCCAGTTGTCAGGGAAAATCATCGGCTGGGCGTCGTCGTAGATGCCCGGCTCGGCCAGCAGAATGCACATGTAGGCCGGTGGGACGCTGGCCGGCACCCGCGAGCTGGCAGCGCGTGACTGGCAAAGCTCCATCGACAGTTGATTGTTGTCCTGATACCACATCGGGAATTTCCCGGTGGCGAAGGTGTAGGGGCCGGGGTCGACGGCGGCGAGTTGCGCGTAGGCACTGCCGGTCAGCGAGAGAGTCAGCCCGAGCGCGTTGAGCGCGAAGCGTGGCCACTTGTTCATGATGCCTCCTGATACGGATCTGGGCATGTGAGCGTTCATTGCACGATGACCACTTCTTCGGTATCGCTGCCGCCGTTGGACGACGTCACCAAAACCCTGGACGGTGGAATCGGCGAGATCCCGGTGGCCAGGGTTTTCACCGCGCCGTCGCCGCCCAGCGCACCGATGGCGGCGCCACTGCCGGAGGAGGCGGTGAGTACGGGGGGCGAGGTTTCGTCGCTGGTCGAGGCCACCACGGTCAGTTGCCCGGAGCTCAGGCTGTACTGGGCGCTCTGGATAATCACCAGATCGGTCAGGACCATCGGCAGGGTGGTCGGCGTGCTGCTGGCGATCGCCAGATGGTTGTCGGCGGTCACTTGCAACGTGGTCGGCAAGGTTGGGTTGACTGAGGACTGCGCGTACCAACTGCCGGTGCTGTTGGCTTCGGTCATGTTCAGCACTGGGGTGCTGCTGGTGATTGCTGCGGTGCCGGGCGCAGGCGGCGCAAGGACGAACACGTCTTGCTGGGCCACAGGCGTGCTTTCACCGGCCTTGCGCGAGTAGGTGCTGCGCTGCGTGATCATTGGCGTTGGTCGCACGACGGTCGACAACTTGCCGGAGACCGCAAACGTGGTCGTGCGCAAATCCAGACCGTTAGGGCCTTCGATCCGTACGTAGTTGGTGTTGAACGGACTGCCGGTGACCGGCTCACTGAGGTTCGGGTCGCCAATGAATTGTTCGGCGGCGCCGGTCAGCGGATTGGTCTCGGTGTACGGCCCGTTGACGCTGCGCAGGAACGGCCCGATGTCACCCTTGAGCGCACCGTCGTAGGTTTGAGGGGTGCCGATGCCGATGTCGCGGGTCATGTTGATCGCGCGCCGGCCGGGTGTGTCGATGTTGAACACTTCGACGCCGTAGGGGTGGGTGATCACGTAGGTGCCGGCGGTCGGCACATCGACCCGAATGCGCACGCGCGCGAAGCTGACCTGATCGCCTTCGACCGGCTCTTCGGCGGCGAACGCGGCTTCGATGGCGCTCACGTAACCGAGGTCGATCCCGCGTGCCGCATCGACCAGTGCAGTTTCGCCAGTGAACCAGAACGCTTCATCGGGGAAGTTGGTGGGGAAAACGATTGGCTGCGCGTCGTCGAACACACCGGGGGTCGGCAGCAGCGAGCACATGTACGAAGGCGCGCCGGGTGCGCTGGGCACTCGCGAGCTGAGCGCTTTGGACAGGCACAAATCGAGCGTGCGACCGTGGGAGTCCTGATACCAGCTGGCGAAACCACCGTTGGCCGGGGTGTAGGGGCCGGGGTCAACAGCAAACAAAGCGGCCTGTGCGATGCCCTGAGCCAAGGCGCTCACGACCAGGACGGTCGCGGTTTTGGACAGTAAAGGGTGCATGAGTTAAGCCCTCTATCAAAGTACCTGCCCCTTGGGGGTGGGTCAGTTGCAGAGGGCCTGTACACCTTCCATGCCAAGGTCTGTCGAATGGGCTTGAAAGGCCCGAATTAGAGGGGTTATGGCGCTTGGAGGCCTGGCAGAGGCCCGGGCTGTATAGGGCGTCAGTCCCCAGCATTGGGGCCGGTGGGGATCAATGCCGAAGGCCAGTCGAATGCAAACCCTGTGGGAGCCTGGCTTGCCAGCGATAGCGGACTTCCAGCCCCGAATATGTCGCCATACGCACCGCCATCGCTGGCAAGCCAGCTCCCACAGGGTCTTGTGGTGTTTGGGCCATCAGCGCAAGCAGGCGCGTGGCCCCGCATTCGGGCAAACACCCAACCGTGGGCTATAACCCTATAGGGAAGTTTCGGGAAGTCGCGCCATGAACATGCAGTCGAAATCACTTCCAGTCGATGAGAGCAGCCTGCGGCCAGGCCCGCGAACGAAGCCGTTCAATCTGTTGCGCTGGTTTTCGTTGATCAGCATGGCGGTGATCGGCACGGTCGCCGTGGCACTCGGTGCGGTGTCGACACGATTTGTGATTGAGGAAAGCGTGCAGCGCGATGCGTTGCTCACGGCGCAGTTTATTCAGGCCATCGCTTCGGCCGAGGTACGCCACGTTTCGATTCCCAATGTGCGGACGATGGGCGAGCTGCTTGATCCGCTACAGGACAAGGATTTTCCCGACGTCAACCCGCAAGCGCGGGCTGATGCGCGAGGCGAGTTTCTTGATCACATCGAGCATTTGCCTGACGTGATCCTCGCCAATATCTACTCGCTCGACCGGCGAGTGATCTGGTCAACCAACCCCGAGCTGATCGGCACCAGCATTCACGCCGACGAAGACCTCGATCGGGCCTTCAATCAAAAGATTCCGGTGTCGGCCAGCTATCACGGCGTCGAAGAGGACCGCGCCGAGCAGAAATTCGTCGTGCCGCCGCAATACATCTTCATCGAGAACTACATCCCGCTGTTCGACGCCGAAGGCAAGAACGTCACGGCGATGGTCGAGATCTACAAGGAACCCAAAGACCTGATCGCGCGCATGGAGCGCGGCATGGTCCTGATCTGGCTGGCCACGGCCCTTGGCGGCGGGCTGATTTATCTGGGCTTGTACTGGATCGTGCGGCGCGCGGCGATATTGTTGGCGGCGCAGCAAAAGCAACTGATTGCCAACGAAACATTTGTTGCGCTGGGCGAGATGTCCTCGGCAGTGGCGCACAGTCTGCGTAACCCCTTGGCGACCATCCGCTCGAGTGCCGAGCTGGCGCTGGAGTTCGATGCTGGGCCGGCGGAGAAAAACATCAAGGACATCATCGGCCAGGTTGACCGCATGTCGAAATGGGTGAGGGAGCTGCTGCAATCCCTGCGGCCACTCAACGATGATCCGGAGCCGGTAAACCTGGTGGCGGCTCTGCATGAAAGTCTGGTCGCCTTCGAGCAACAGATTGCCAAAAACCAGGTACAGGTGGCGTTTCGTCCGCAGAACACGCCGATGGTCCTCAGCCAGCCGGTGCAACTGACGCAGATCCTCAACAGCCTGCTGGCCAATGCCCTGGAAGCGATGGACAAGGGCGGCACGCTGACCATCAGCCTTGAGCCGGTCGACAACCGCAGCGTCAGCGTGGTGCTCAGCGACACGGGCAAAGGCATGAGCGAAGAGCAACGGACCATGGCCTTCCGGCCGTTTTTCACTACCAAACAGGGCGGGCTCGGCGTCGGCCTGGTGCTGGTCAAACGGATCATGGAGCGCTATGGCGGTGGTGTGACCCTCGACAGCCGTGAAGGCGAGGGCACCTCCGTGCGTCTGGCCTTTCAACGCGTCCCCTGACGACAACTTTCCCGTAGAGGGGGTGCCGAAGGCTCGGGCCGCGTTCGGCAGCGGCTGCACAGGTTTATAGACGCCGAAAAAATTTATGAACTTCCCCCATCAATGGGTGTCAAGCCCCAGTCGCCGGGGAGTGGGGAACACCCCAGCGCTTCCAAATGCCTGTTACAACTGGAAATAATTTATTGGCGCAGTAGTTGCAAAACACCATCACCCCTTCCCGAATGAGGCGGCTGGTGATGGACAGAACGACGCGCTACCCCGACAAGCTGTTCCTGCTGACGCCGTTGAGCGTCTTCCTGATGTTGACCCTGGGCCATGTCGGCGGACTTGGAGCGAGTCCGATTGATGACGAAAACCAGCCCGAGCCTTCCGACCCTTCGTCTTACAATGACGAGCCTGAAGACCGCGCCGGCGCCCTCAACAATCTGCTGACCCTGCCCGAGGCCAACGAAGACTCCTTCGATCTGCCCGACGGCGTCAAAGGTTCACGGGACACGCCGCGCGCTGAAAACATCCTGCCGCCCACCGTGCAAACCAGTTTCAACTACCCCACCAACGGCAAGCCGAGCCCGCTTTACGGTGCGCAGCCGTTTACTCAGCAACTGGTGTTGTTCGAAGAGTTCGGCCCGGAAAAACTCGATCCGACCACCCCGGCTGCGCCGCTCGGCTTTCCGCCGGCAGCGATTGGCCCGGCACCGGCGCAGGATCCGAACAACATCGCGCGCAGCGCGCCACCCGGCATCGCACTCGACGCGTTCTTGCGCCAACCGGGGCTGACGCCGTTTCCCAGCCAGTTTGCCAACGTGATCGACCGCAATCCGTGGCAGGCGCAGATCGAAGTATTCCTCAACCGCCATATCGGTTCGTCCGCCGAAGGCCGGCCACCGGGCAAAGGCTGGTCCCACCAGCGCTGGAACGAGTTCTACCCGCAAGTCGCCTACAAAACCGTGCAGACCGGTGCGCGCCTCAACGGCGGCCTGCGCGACAGTCGACAAATGCACGGTTACGCCGTGGGCGAATTCGGCCCCGGTGGCCTGTATCACAACGTCGCCGGGATGCCGCTGACCGATGGCACCGCCAAAGGTGTCGACCCGCGTTTCCACCCGGCCATGCCCGCGCAAAACCACAACTCGGTCTGGACGTTCGACGGCACTTTACCGCCCAAACTGTTGATGGTGCGTTACGGCCAACCGGTGCTGATGCGTCACTACAACGGCTTGCCGATCGACCCTTCGGCGAACCGTGGTTTTGGTCTGCACACCATCAGCACCCACGAACACAACGGCCATGCACCAGCGGAAAGCGACGGCTATGCCAACGCGTTTTTCTTTCCCGGCCAGTTCTACGACTATCGCTGGCCGATCCAGCTCGCCGGTTACGACAGCATCAACACCAAGGCTGAAGACCCGCGCGCAGCGTTCCCTTGCGCACCGGGCGAAACCCTGTGGGTCAACGACCTGCAACCAGGGAAAAAGACCTGCGACCACGGCACCATCAAGATCCGTGGTGACTGGCGCGAAACCATGAGCACCCACTGGTTCCACGATCACATGCTCGATTTCACCGCGCAGAACGTCTACAAGGGCAACGCGGCGATGATGAACTACTACAGCGCGCTCGATCGCGGCAACGAATCGGTGAACGATGGGGTCAACCTGCGCCTGCCCAGCGGCAGCGCCTTGCCGTGGGGCAACCGCGACTACGACGTCAACCTGGTGTTCGCCGACAAGGCCTGGGATCAGCAAGGTCAGTTGTGGTTCAACCCGTTCAACACTGACGGCTTCATCGGTGATCAGATGCTGGTCAACTGGCAGTGGAAACCGGCCCTCGACGTGCGTGCGCGCAGCTATCGCCTGCGCATCCTCAACGGCTCGGTGTCGCGCTACTTCAAACTCGCGCTGGTGCGCGAAATCAAGGGCACCAGCGGCGAATACCCTGGGCCGAAAAACACCGGTGTTTCCTATAGCCGCGTGCCGTTTCACATGATCGCCAACGACGGCAACATCATGGAGCACAGCGTGCCGTTCGACGGCTCGATGGATCTGGACGCCGATGGCGACAAACAGAACCACAACGCGATTCTGCCGACCCAGGGCATCGCCGAGCGCTTCGACATCATCGTCAACTTCGGCAAAAACGGCATCAAGCCCGGCGACAAGCTGTTCTTCGTCAACCTGCAGGCGCACGACGACGGCAAAGGTCCCAAAGAAGTGGTCCCGCTGGCCGACGTGCTCTCCGAGAAATATCTGGCAGTGATCAAGCAGACCAGCAAAGGCCCGCAGTGGGACAAAGGCGATCCGGCGGTGGGCAAAGTCTTGCAGTTCAACGTCAAGGCGTTCACTGGTCAGGATCTGGCCATGGACCCGGCAGCTTACGAACCGGCCAAACCGGGCAAGGCCGAAGGTATGGTGATGATCCCGCTGAAGATCCACCGCGACAACGCTGCCGACAAGGCGCTGCTGGCCAATGCCCGTCACCGCACCTTCACGTTCGGCCGTACCGATGGCACCGATCTGGCGCCGTGGACGGTCAAGACCGATGGCGGTTTCGGCTTCCACATGGACCCGCGCCGACTCAACGCCTCGACCAAACTGGCCAGCGGCCCGACCGATGCCGGTATAGCCGGGTTCGGCACCCTCGAGGTGTGGAACATCAAGGCTGGCGGCAAGGGCTGGAGCCATCCGGTGCACGTGCATTTCGAGGAGGGGATCATCCTCAGTCGGGGCGGTAAAGCCCCGCCGGAATGGGAAAAATGGGCACGCAAGGACGTCTATCGCATCGGTTCGGAAAACGACGGGCTGGACAGCGTGGAGATGGCGATCAACTTCCGCGAATTTGCCGGGACGTACATGGAGCACTGTCACAACACGCAACACGAGGACAACTCGATGCTGCTGCGTTGGGACCTGGAAAAACCAGGTCAACTGCAACTGATGCCGACCCCACTGCCGAGCTGGGATGGCGTGCGCTACGTCAACTCCGCCGCGCTGCCGACCTTCCGTACTGGCGACGGCTTCGGCCCGCAAGTGGTGGTCAAGCCATGAACCGCCGGCACGGTGACAGCCAACCGGTGCATACCCCGCACTCCCGGGCGCTGGGCATGCACCTGGTGCTGGTGCTGGTGGCCTGCGTGCTCGGCAGCCGCGTGCTGCTCGCGCATCAGGCCAGCGTCGACGCAATGGCCGCGACCAGCGAATCCGCCACCCCGTGGGGTGGCGACTATTTCCCCAATACCCTGCTGATCGATCAGGACGGTCAGCAGGTGCATTTTTTCGATGACCTGATCAAAGACAAAGTGGTGGTGATCAATTTTATCTTCACCTCGTGCAGCGACTCCTGCCCACTGGAAACCGCACGTTTGCGCCAAGTGCAGCAACTGCTGGGAGAGCGGGTCGGACAGGACATCTTCTTTTACTCGATCAGCATCGACCCGCTCAGCGATACGCCCGAAGTGCTCAAGGCGTACGCTCAACGGTTCAAGGTCGGGCCTGGCTGGAAGTTTCTCACCGGCGAGTTCACCGATGTCACCGAATTGCGCAAGAAACTCGGGCTGTTCATCGACGGCGTCGACAACGGCCGTGCCAAGGATCACAACCTGAGCCTGATCGTCGGCAACCAGACCACCGGGCGCTGGATGAAAGCCTCGCCCTTTGAAAACCCGTGGATTCTCGCCGATCAACTGGCCAACACCTTGCAGAACTGGAAGCAGGCCAGCGTCGAACAAAGTTACGCCGATGCGCCACAAATCCGCCCGCCGAGCAGCGGCGAAGAACTGTTCCGCACCCGCTGCGCTTCCTGTCATAGCCTCGGCCCACAGGATGGCGAGGGCATCGGCATGCGCAATATCGGCCCGGATCTGCTCGGCGTGACCCGTCAGCGTGACCCGGTCTGGCTCAATCGCTGGATCCGCGAACCGGATCGGATGCTGGCGGAAAAAGACCCGATTGCCCTGCAACTGTTCGAACAATACCAGCGTATTTCGATGCCTAACCTGCGCCTGGACGAGCTGTCGGCGCAGTCGATCATCGATTATCTGGACGACGAAACCGAGCGTCAGCACCCCACCGTTCATCCGATCGCCGACGGTGTGTCAACGCCTGTAAAGCCAGGTTCCTCAGGCGCAACGGTGAGCCGTATGCAATAGCGGCAAATTAGCATCATTGAACCGTGTGTTGCGGTCATTGCCACCTACACTCACACGTACCGGCGGCCGCAACCTATTTGATACAAGCACTCCAGGGCACGTCCATGCAGCGACTGGAATCACAAAAAATATCGACTCCGAGCGCAACGGCAGAGGCCAGCAGAGGCTGGCGCGGGCAGTTCAATTTGCTGCGCTGGTTTTCGCTTGGCAGTTTTCTGATCATCGCGGCCGTAGCGCTGGGGTTGGGCTATATCTCCACGCGTTTCGTGGTCACCGAAAGCGTTGAGCGTGATGCGCTGCTCACCGCGCAATTCGTCCAGGCCATCGGCGCAGCCGAGATGCGCCACGCCAAAATCAATCCGAACCGCACCATGGGCGAAATGCTCGACCCACGCGAAGACAACAGTTACCCCGACGTCAATCCGGGGGTGCAAGCTGCGGCGCGCATTGAGTTTCTCGATCATGTCGAACATTTGCCCGACGTTCTGCTGGCCACCGTTTATGCACTCGATCGCACGATCATCTGGTCAACCAACCCGGAGCTGATCAACGTCAGGATTGAAGACGATGAAGAGCTGGACGAGTCGTTCGAAATGAAAGTCCCGGTAGCCTCCAGCTACCACAAGATCGACGACGAGAAGCCTGAGCAGCGGCTGTCGCGCGAGCCGAAATACCTGTTTATCGAGAACTACATCCCGATGTTCAATGCCGACCAAAGCAAAGTCGTCGCCATGGTCGAGATCTACAAGGAACCGTCGGATCTTGTCGACCGGATCGACCGTGGATTCGCCTCGATCTGGGTGGCGACGCTGCTCGGCGGCGCAGCGATTTATCTCGCGCTGTTCTGGATCGTCCGCCGCACCGCAACGTTGCTGCAAAGCCAGCAGCAGCAACTGATCAGCAACGAAACCTTTGTCGCGCTGGGGGAAATGTCCTCAGCGGTGGCGCACAGCCTGCGCAATCCGCTAGCGACCATTCGCTCCAGCGCCGAACTGGCTCAGGAAATCGCCAGCGACGGCGCCCAGCGCAATATCGGCGACATCATCAGCCAGGTGGATCGCATGTCACGCTGGGTGCGCGAGTTGCTGGTGTCGTTACGGCCTATGAGTGACGACGGTGAAGCGGTGGACTTGCTCGCGACGGTCGAAGACACCCTCGGCGCGTTTGAGGCGCTGATTCGACGCAACGGGGTTGTCGTGCGATTCACCCCGCAAAATTGCCCGCCCATCGTCAGTCAGCAGGTGCTGCTCACGCAAATTCTCAACAGCCTGTTTGCCAACGCCCTCGAGGCGATGCCCAAGGGCGGGGTGTTAACGGTGGAGATCGAAACGCCCCAGCCCCGTCAGGTGCGCATGACCCTGAGCGACACTGGCAAAGGCATGAGCGCGCAACAGCAACTGTTGGTGTTCAAACCGTTTTTTACCACCAAGCAGGGCGGACTCGGCGTGGGTCTTGCATTGGTCAGAAGAATCATGGAGCGTTTTCAGGGTTCGGTCGTCTTGACCAGCCGCGAGCAGGAGGGAACCCGCGTCAGTCTCAACTTTAAAGTGGCATCGGGAGGGGAATATGGAACACAGCATTCTGCTGGTCGAGGATGACGAACTGTTGGCCGACAATATTCAGACCTACCTGGAGCGCAAAGACTTCGAGGTGACTGTCTGCCATTCGGCCGAAGACGCGCTGGGGCAACTGGAAACCTTTATGCCCGACATCGTGCTGACCGACAACTCGCTGCCGGGCATGAGTGGACACGACCTGATCCAGAAGCTGCGCATCAGCGCGCCAGATCTCAAAGTGATCATGATGACCGGCTACGGCAACGTCGAAGATGCCGTGGTGGCAATGAAAGAGGGCGCCTTTCATTACGTCACCAAACCGGTCGCATTGCCCGAACTCAAATTGCTCCTCGACAAGGCCCTGGCCACCGAGCGAATGGAGCGCACGCTGTCGTTTTATCAGGACCGCGAGGCGCAGAAATCCGGGGTGCAGGCGTTGATCGGCGAATCAGCGCCGATGCAGTACTTGAAGAACACCATCGGGCAGTTGCTCGACGCCGAACGCCGCATTGCCAACACCGATCTGCCGCCGGTACTGGTTGAAGGCGAAACCGGCACCGGCAAAGAATTGGTGGCCCGTGCATTGCACTTCGACGGCCCGCGCAGCAAAGGCCCGTTTATTGAATTCAACTGCGCGTCAATTCCGTCGAATCTGGTGGAGTCCGAGTTATTCGGTCATGAAAAAGGCGCGTTCACCGACGCCAAGGATCGGCGGGTCGGTCTGGTGGAAGCGGCGGACGGCGGCACGCTGTTTCTCGATGAAGTCGGCGAAATGGACCTGCTGTTGCAGGCCAAGCTCTTGAAGCTGCTGGAAGATCGCACCATTCGTCGTGTGGGTTCGGTGAAGGAGCGCAAAGTCAATTTGCGGGTGATCAGCGCGACCAACTGCAACCTTGAGCAAATGGTGCAGCTGGGTAAATTCCGGCGGGATCTGTTCTTCCGGTTGCGGATCATTTCGATCAAGGTCCCGCGTCTGCACGCTCGTGGCGAAGACATCTTGCTGCTGGCCCGGCACTTCCTCGCCAGCCATGGCAAGCGCTATGGCAAACCGCATCTGCATTTCAGTGATCAGGCCGAAGAGTTGCTGCTCAGTTACACCTGGCCGGGCAACGTGCGCGAGTTGCGCAACATGCTTGAGCAAACCGTGCTACTGGCGCCGAACGACACCATCGCCGCGCATCAGTTGAATGTCTGTGTGAGCCTGTGCGACGAGTTGCCGCCGCAGCATCAGCATTACGAACCGGCGCCGCATTACGAGCCGCGTCCGGCCAGCAACATGGAGTCGATGAACCTGCCGGAAGTCGAGCGCGACATGGTGCGCAAAATGCTCGACAAGACCGACTGGAACGTCACCAAGTCCGCCCGCTTGCTGGGCCTGAGCCGCGACATGCTGCGTTATCGCATTGAAAAACTCGGCCTGGCCCGACCGGACAAACGCCAGTGGTAACCGGTGAGCTTTGGGCACCACAAAACCCTGTGGGAGCGGGCTTGCCCGCGAAGGCGTCCTGTCAGTCAACTGATATGGCGACTGACACTCCGTCATCGCGGGCAAGCCCGGCTCCCACAGGGTTTAGTGTTGGTTCGGTGGGGCGAGGCAAGCCAACAGGCACGTCGGATCCAGCACCTCATCATTCACATAAATCCCGCGCTCGGCATCGTACGTGCGGACAAACACTCGCACCGTCGCATCCGCCACGGTCGGCAGTTGCGAATCGCGAAACACGTGGCGATCCGGGATGACCACGAAATCCTGCGGCGCGGTGTCATCAAACGGCCGTGGCGGCTGCGCGGACAACGACGGCGGAGCGGGGTGGGCGAAGGGCTGGTTCGGCCCGTAGTAGATAAAATTGCTGTCCAGCGCGTGCGCCTGTGTGGCGGCGAGCAGACAACCGGTCAACAACAGCCGTTCGAACATTTGCATGGCGGCACCTGCGAGTGCGGTTTTCCCCAAGGCTATTAACTATAGCTGCCCTGCGGCAGGTCCTACAGCGTTGGCTTACAAGTTTGCAACAACCGCAACTGGCGGGCTGATTTAGACTCGGATCCGCTCAATCACGAGCATCGTCCGGAGTGCGCCATGGAAGTGCCAAACAATAAAACCGCCATCGAAAGCAATCGGCAGGCGTGGAACGATTCCGCCCGTCACCATCAGGATTCGCCTGACTGGCAGGCGTTGCTCAGCGAAGTCGCTCAGGCGGACTTCTCCTGTCTTGATGGGACTTTGAGCGGATTGCTGGCGGTCGACGGTAAAGACGTGATTCAACTGGGCTGCAACAACGGCCGCGAAAGCCTGTCGCTATTCGCCCTTGGTGCGCGCAGTGTGGTCGGTGTCGATCAATCGGCGGCGTTCCTCGAACAGGCGCGTGAGTTGAACAAGCGTTCACCGCACAGTGCTGAATTCATCGAAAGCGATATCCATCATTTGCCGGCGACCTTGCACAACCGCTTCGACGTCGCGCTGATCACCATCGGCGTACTGAACTGGATGCCCGACATTGGCGAATTTTTCCGCCACGTCGCGCAGGTTCTGAAACCGGGCGGACAACTGGTGATCTACGAAACCCATCCGTTTCTGGAAATGGTCGACCCTGACGGCGAAGACCCGTATCGCCTCGCGACTTCGTACTTCCGCGCAGAGCCGTTCGTGCAGGAAGAGCCGATCGTCTATGTCGGCAAGGTCGAACAGCAGGCGGCGAAATCCTACTGGTTCGTGCACACCCTCGGCGCGATCTTCAGCGGCGCCATCGGGGCAGGGCTGAACATTGCGCACTTCAAGGAATATGCGCATTCGAATCGGGAAGAGTTGTACGACCAATACCTGAACCAGCAAGCGCAGTTGCCGATGTGTTTCACCCTGGTTGCCACCCAGGCCTGAAGTTTTCCATTGTGACAAATGACCTCTTCGCGAGCAGGCTCGCTCCCACATTGAATGCGTGCATGACGCACATCCAGTGTGGGAGCGAGCCTGCTCGCGAAGGCGGCCTCATGATTGCCACAATATTTCAGAGCTGAATCAAGCCCCCGCCGCCGCGCTCACGGTCGGCCGGCCCGGTTTGCGCAGTGGGTCAAGCCGTGAGCCCTCATAACGGGTTTCGCGGAAGAATTTCCAGCGGCCGAACAGGCAGTAGACGTGAGTGACGCGTCCCTGCTCGTGGTAGCCCATGCGGATGTGCAGCTTCAGCGCCGGGATGTTGTGGGTTTCGCAAACGTCGACCACTTTGTTGCAGCCCTGCGCGGCCATGGCTTCCCAGAGGGCGACTTGCACGTCCACCGACAGGCTGCTGCCGAAATAGGCGCGGATCATTTCGCCACCGAATTCGAAGAACTCGCCGGGTAAGACCTTGAACACGCAGCCGTAATAGTGGCGGTCGTGATAATCGCGAATGCTCCCCCAGATGAAGCCCACTGCATGGCCGTCCGCATCGAGGTACATGTGCCCGGTGTGACCTTCGGCGGCCAGTTCGGCCATGGTTTCCACGCGATCACCAAAGTGCTTGGCGAACGCCCCGGCGTTCTGCGGCGTGATGTCCACCTTGCGCAGGCCTTCATAGGGCCGCAGCTTGTGCGGCGGCACCGGGCTGACCAGGTCGCGCTCCATCCACAACAATTCCCAGTGAAAGAACACGTAACGTTTCCACAACGTGCTGAAGGTGCGCCCGAGGCCTTTTTGCCGGATGCGTTCTTGTAGTTTTTCGATCACGCTCATGATGCCCTCCGAGGCCGGAGCCAGGGTGTTGTGGATGATGCTTGGGTGGGTATAGATCAAGCCTTTCAATTCATTTCAAAGTGCCATTTTCGAAGGATTGCAAGTTATGTAACTCAATCGAGTGCTGCCGTACCGCGTGCAAACTCCTTGTTCAGATCGGCATAGGAAACCCGCGCAACGCCGGTCAGACGGTGCTCTAGCACAAGGCTCAGAGACTCGTGGGGGGCGAGATAGGCATCGCCGAAATCAGCCCCGAGTTGTGTGGGATGCGCGACGATTTCCAGCACGCCATCGATCTGCACGCTGTTGCTGCGCAGATCCACCGGCGTGCAGACGTAATCGGCGGTGATCCCGGCCAGACTGTGCAAGCGCCAATTGAGCAAACCTTTGAACACGCGTTTGGCCAGATTGAGGTTTTGCCCCAGATTGCGCGCCAGGCGAATCGGTACACCTTGATGCGCGGCGAAGCGGGCGACGATCTCGCCGATCGGCCAGATGTTGTGCACGTGCTGGTGTGAATCGATATGGCTCGGCCGCATGCCGTGGTCGACACAACGTTGCCATTGCGCCTGCAACTCATCGTGCACCGCGTCGCGATCCTCACGACTGAGCCGCAGCCTGTGACGCGCGAGGCTGAGGTCGAACACGCCGTGGCTGTCGCAAAACGTTTGGCGCGCGACAATCCTCTGACTCAGGGGGCGCCCGTAAGTCAGGTTGAAGTGCAAGCCGATCCGGCCTGTCAGCGCGGGATGCCGGGCCATGGCGCAGGCTGCTTCGAACGCCGGCATGTTGGCCATGGCGGTGGCGGAACTGATGATCCCGGCCTGGAACGCCGCGAAGATCACCGCGTTCTCGTTCGGGCTGAGGCCGAAATCGTCAGCGTTGACGATGACTTGGCGAGGCATGTTCGCCCTCCGGGGTGATCGCGACAGGTTTGACGGTGGGTGCAACGGGTTTGGCCGCACGTCGGGCTCGCCACTGTTGCACGGTCGGTTTGAGTCGATGCCACAGGCGCAACGCCAGGCCCAGCGCCAGGCCACTGGGTCGCCAGGAATAGAAACTCCAGCGCCAGTGCTCCAGTTGCCCGGTCATGCGTTCATGCAGTTGATGGCTGGAGTTTTCCAGGCTCACGCGCGAGGCATCGATCCAGCGCCAATGCTCGTCCAGGCCCCAGCGAATCCATTCCTCCAGCAACACCCGGCCACTGCCCAGATCAGCGTATTGCGGCAGGAAGGCGAGGTTGTAATCGTAGAGCCGGCTCTGTTCGAGCAGGCCGAGGCGATAGCTGATGCAACGCCCGTTCAGCTCCAGCGTGACCAGCCGCACCAGGCCCTGGCCGGCGAGGGCGATGAAGGCACGCTCGATCAGTTGCCGACTTCGATCACTGGCAAAAATGCCGACACCTTCGTCACCTTTCCAGCTCACCGCTTCGACTTCGCTGATGGCGTGCAGCAATGGGCCCATCGACATCGCGTCAGGAACGATGCGCCGTACTTCGGCGCCACACGCCGCAATTCGCTTGCGCGCCCGCCGCAGTTTATAGCGTGGATCGCCGGAGACTTCCTGGTGATCGGCCTCACTGATCAAGTGCACCGGCACTCGACAACTCAGGCGTCGTTCACCCGTGGAGCTGCGGGCCATCCATTCGGTGAGGGCGCTTTCTTCACCGGCAGGTTCGGACAATTCGTTGAGTTGCAGCAACGCATGGGGCACTCGCTGATGGATCAACGCCAAGGCGTTGCACATGTCCTCACTGCCCAGCAATGACAGCAGCGCCAGTCGATCGGCCAACGGATAGCCCAAATGATGCAGCACCCGAAACGGCACGCCAAAGTAGCGCTCGCGACTCGCCACCAACGGCAGGCACAGCTGCAACTCGTCCGCGTCCCAACCCAGCAGAATGTGCAAGCGCTCACGCTCGCCAAGTGTCTGCTCGGCCGCGCACAACCAACCGAGGTGGTTGAACGGTGTGTGGTCCGTCACCCGCAGGCGCAATGCTTCATACGCCGCTGCCGGAAAATCGGCGGCGCACAATGAAGTGCGCCATTCGAATCGCATCACCATAAGCTCAGTTCACCGTGGCCGTTACGGGTGGGCGGGAAGGTTTGCGCAGCGCTTCCAGGCGCGAGCCGCTGTAGCGGGTCTCGCGGTAGAAGCGCCAGCGGCCGAACAGCATGTACACATTCATGATCCGTTGCTGTTCGGTATAGCCCATGCGCAGGTGCAGCTTGAGCGCCGGGATGTTATGGAATTCGCAGACGTCGACGACTTTGTCGCAGCCTTGCGCGGCCATGGCTTTCCACAGCGCCAGCTGCACATCTACTGACAGTTCGGTGCCCCAGTAGGCACGGGTCAGTTCGCCGCCGAACTCGAAGAACTCGCCGGCATTCACCGGGAACAGGCAGCCGTAGTAATGCCGGTCGAAATAGTCCCGCACGGTGCCCCAGATGAACGCCACGGCATCGCCCTGATCGTCCAGGTGCATGTGCCCGGTATGCCCTTCGTTGGCCAGTTCGGCCATGGTGCCGACGCGGTCGCCGAAATAACGGGCGAAGGCGCTGGCGTTGTCTGCCGTGATCTTCACCACCCGCAATGGCGGATAAGGTTTAAGGCTGTGCGGCGGTACCGGGCTGGCCAGATCGCGCTCCATCCAAAGCAGTTCCTGGTGGGCAAAGACGTAATGGTTCCAGGCTTTTTTTACGGTGGCAGTGAGTCCTTTCTGCCGTAGATGTTCAGTGAGGTTACGCAGCAGTTTCATGGTATTCACTCCTGATGACGACGCATCGCGCGGCTCAAGGCTCGCGCGGCAGAACATCAAAAGGGCGGTCATGAGGCGCTCCAGTGCAGGGCGAACAGGGTTTGTCCTGGCACCGCGAAACGCACGCGACCGTCCTCGCAGTGAAACGGTGCATCGCGGCTGCGGTTGTCGGCGCCGAAATAACGCAACGCGCCTTTGTTCAACGGGCACCTGACACCGCTCAGTTCCACACGCTGCAATCGCGTGCCTTTGTTCACCCCGAGCAAGCCACGCTGCTCGCCGTCGGCCATCGCCAGTACATCGACTTCAAAACCATCGTTGTCCAGCTGCAGCACTTGCTGCAGCCAATGCTGCGCGATGAATTGCTGGGCCAGCCCCACCGGTTTCAGTTCGAAATGATCGTCGCCGAGCACTCGCAACATGCCCTTGGGGTACTGCGGCTCATCGGCGGCCTGGAACCAGTTGAGCATCGTCAGCAAACCATCCTGCGAGGCGTTGATCACCACTGATGCCCACCACAGCGAGGCGTAATGGGTGTCCTGATCGTAGAGGCTGAGGCTGGAGCCGCTGGACATATTGGTCTGATCGAGCAGCAAGGCTTTGCGCGGCTGGCCATTGCCATCGAGGCCGACCAGTTCGGCAGCGCGTCGCACGCTGTCGCGGTAGACGCGGGTGGCGAGCAGGTCGCGGATCATCCATTCGTGCCACGCGAGCGCATCGACCTGATCGGCGGACTCACTCAGCAAACGCCGCGCCCAATCGATGCCGCGCTTGTCCGCCGCGTTGTCGGCGAACGGCCCGTTGACCAGCCGTGAACTGGCCGGCATGGCGATGCGCACGCCGGCCCTGGCATTCGCCGGATCACTGCGCACTTGCCGGGCCATGCTGGTGAAAATCGCCTGGTACTGCGCATAGCTCGAATAATTGAGGTTCGGCTCATCGGCGAAACCGATGTAGTGCGTGCCTTTGCCACCCAGTGCCCGAGTGCCGGAAAGCCACGCATCGAGGCCGCTGTTGCTTTGTACGTCGGCGCGCAGATCGGCCTGCCGCTGACTGCCGGCGAGCAGGGTGATGTCCTGTCGGATGCCGAAACGCTCCTGATAAACCTGACGGAACGCGTCTTCGAAATGCGGGTTCTTCGCCGTGACGTCGACGAAGCTGTAGTAACTCGCCGCCGTCGGTTTCAGCGCATCGAGCGCGGCATGACTGGCCGGCGGCGGCATCACGTAAGGCAGGGCAATGCCTAGATCGGGCGTTCGGCCGAGGACTTTGTCGTGCAGAACCAGGTGAATCTGGCCGACGTCTTCGCGCAGCGGTTTGAGCTGCTGCGCAGTTTGCGCAAACAGGTTGGCGGTGCCGTCGAGCCAGAACGCCGCTTTGCCGCTCCCTTGCAATCGCAAGCGCCAGACTTGTTCTTGTTGGCTGACCGGCAGTGCGACCTGATCGAACTGCCAATAGGCGCGATAGGGTTTCAGTGCCAGCGTCAGCGTTTGCTTATCGCCGACCCGCTGTGCCTGCAAACCGCTGACGCCGCCATGAAACTTGCCGGCCAGCACCGCGCGCTCGCCGGCGGCTACTTTGAAATACAACTCGTCGCCGTTACGCGTTTCGGCGCTGAAATGCACTTTGGCCGGGGCGAACAGCGCCACGGTTTTTTCGTCATGTTCAATCCGATAACCACGAAAGCTATAGCCGGGGATTTCCAGTCGACTGCTTGCAGCCCCGGGCAGCAAAGTCCAGGTCTGCGAACCGCGAGTTTCGCTGGCTTGGATCAGCCGTTCGCCCTGCAATTTGCCCTGACCGTCGAGCAGATACAGATGTTCTTCATTGGCCTCGGCCTGCCATGCCGGCACCCATCGCACTGTCACGGTATCCGGGCGATCCGCTTGCAGGTACAGACTGCCGTCGCGGATCTCGCCCCAGCGCATCGACGCGGCGAAGGCGTCGAGCGACAGGCTGACGCCGAACAGCAGGGCCAGGCCTTTCATGCGGCCCTCCGTTGCAGGATCTGCAGCATCGGCAGCACGTCACGGGGCAGGATGATCAGGGTGTGCCAGAACGCAACGCCGCTCAAACGGCAATAGAGCACCAGCATCGCCACGGTCACCGCCAGATAGGCAATCGACGATGCCGCTGCGGCGCCGACGATGCCGTAAGCCGGAATCAACACCAGGTTCAGCGCCAGATTGAGCAGGGCGCCGAGGCCCATCAGCAACGACACCGTGCCAGGGCGATCCTTGCCAATCAGATCCAGACGCAGAATGCTCGCGTAGCACAGACCCAGCAGGCCCGGCAGCAAGGCCAGCAGCGCCGGATAGGCCGGTTGATACGCCACGCCGAACAGCGTGATGATCAACCATTCGCCGATCACGGCCATGGTCAGGCAGGCGCCCAGCATCACCGTGGCGGTCAGGCGCAGGGCCAGCGGGGTGACTTTGTCCATGCCTGCGTCCTGTTGCAGCAGGCGCTTCATCAGCGGCGTCGTCACGGCCTCGGGAACGATCAGCAGCAGTTCGGCGGCGGCGCTGGCCATGGCGTAATGGCCGAGCGCGGTGCTGCCCAGCAGGGCGCCGATGAACAGGTAATCCGAGCGCAGAATCACTTGCTGGAACAACAGGTCCGGATGGCTGCGGGCGCTGAAGCGCAGCAGCTCGTTCTGGCTGGCACGGTCCCATTGCAGCTGCATCGGTTGCGCACGTTTGAGCCAGACCCAACCGGCCAGGACCACCAGACTTATCCCGGCCAGCCAACTGATCAGCGCCGCTTCCAGCGCAGCACTTTTCCACATCCAGAACAGCGCAAGAAACAGCAGCAGCGGCGCCAGCGATTCGGTCAGGCGCAAGACGTTGAACGCGACCACGCCGCCGGAAGCGTTGTGCAGGGTCAGCAAGCCGCTTTTCAGCACCGTCAACGGCACCGCCAGCAGCAACAGCCAGGCGAGCAGACCGAGTTGCATTGTGATGTCGAGTTCAGTACCGAACTCACGTACCAGCGCCACCACCAGCAAGGTCAGCAGTCCCGCCAGCAGACAGCCGAACACCAGCACCTGAGCGAGCAGCAAGCCCATCGGCCGTTGCTTGGCGGCTTGATAACCGACCGCCGAATTCAGCCCGCCACTGGTGGCGGCGCTGATCAGGTCGGGCAAGGTACTCAGTAGCGCAAACAAACCACGCTCACTGGGCCCGAGGATTCGCGCCAGCAACACGTTGCGCAGCAGGCGCAGGGCGATCATCGCCAGTTTGGTGCCCATGCTCAGCGCCAAATGTTTGAGATAGTGGTTACGGCTCATGGCCGTGCCCCGCGATAAATCCGCCACGACAGCAGTTCCGGATTGCGCGCGCTGCGTTGACTGACGCCGAAACGCGGCAGGTTCAGCGGGTCGCCTTCACCGCGATAAATGCCGGTGCCGGTGCCCAGCGCAAACGGGTAATCGTGATCGGCAATCTGTTGGCGCACGCGTTCATCGTTGTCGCCATTGGGGTAGCAATACACCGGTAAGGGCCGGTTGCAGCCGTTGTACAGGGCATCGCGGCTGCGCTTGATTTCTTCGTCCAGGCGCACATCATCCAGACCCGTGAGGATCGCGTGACTGGCGCCGTGCGGGCCGAACCGCACCAGCCCCGAAGCTTCGAGTGCGCGCACCTGATGCCAGTCCAGCGCTTGCGGTTGCGAGTCCTGCGGGCATTCGTCGGTCAGGCGATCCAGCTCGTGCGGTGCAAGCCTCTTGAGGCTTTGCAGGTAATGCAGCAGCGCCAGACTTCGGCGGTCGACATCGATGTCATCGACCAGCACCGGCAAGGGATGACCGCAGACGCGCAGGCATTCAATCAAATGCATCCGCGCCTTGTCGCCATGGCTGCCCCACAGTGTTTCGCCCAGGCTTTCCCACCAGAAGCGCTGGTGGCTGCCGATGAAGTCGGTGGAGAGGAAAATGCTCGCCGGCACCTGGTGTTTTTGCAGCAGCGGGAAGGCGTTGACCGCGTTGTCACGCCAGCCGTCGTCGAAGGTCAGTGCAACGCGTGGCCGTTCGGTGCGCAGCGAATTGGGCTGCAGAATCTCCATCAACGGCACGCAATCGAAATGCCTGCGCAGCCACACCAGCAAGTGCTCGAACGCTTTCGGGCCGACGCACAATTCGTTGCGGTGCGGCAGGTCGGCGGCGCGGTCGTTGGCCAGCACCCGATGCAGCATCAGGATCACCCCGGCGCCGTGCAGCTGATTGCGGCCCACGGACGAATTGAGATAGAGCCAGCCACTGGTGCGTTTGAGTAGTTGTTTGATCGCCATGGCCTGAGTCCTTTTTTATCGGTTCTGTTCCGGATTCCACTGGGCATACCGCTGGCCGCGCAGGAACTGCCACAGGCCGAGGCTCATACCCGCCAGGGTGATCAGCAAAAACGCCGCCAGACGGAAGGGTTTGGGCAAGCGGTGTTGCGAATCGAGCAGGCCGGCGATGGCGATCGTGTAGCCGATCAACTGCGCGATCAGGCTCAAGCGATAGAAGCCGTGTTCTTGCCACAGCCAGAAGTTGCTCAGCAGCAACGGCAGCAACAGCACGGGCGCCAGTCGGCGGATCAATTTGTGGCTGATCAAGGCGATCGAATACAGGCCATGCTTGAACGGATTGAGCAGCTCGCTGCGTTGCGCCAGGCTCTGCAAGCCGCCGACGGTAACGCGCTGACGCCGGCGAAATTGCTTGCCCGCCTCGTCGACGCCATGGTCGATCACTTGCGCTTCGGGCACGTAGACGATGCGTTTGCGTGCCACCGGAGCGCAGGTACTGATAAAGAAATCGTCGTTGACCTCGGCCGGTACGTTCTGGAACAACTCGCGGCGCAGAGCGAGCAGAGCACCATCGGCGGAGACCATGCAACCGGTGCGATTCTCCATACGGCGCAACCAGCCTTCGTAATGCCGATACAGGCTGTCACCGACGCTCAGGCCCCCGCCGGTGACCGGAATCACCATGTGCCCGGCACAGGCGCCAACTTGCGGATCGCTCAACGGCGCGAGCAAGTGGCCGAGGGTGTCGCGTGACCATTGATTGTCGGCATCGGTGAACACCAGAATATCGCCGGTACTCAGCGCGGCGCCGGCATTCAGCGTCGCGGCCTTGCCCTGGCGGGGCAGGTCGAGCACGGTGATGCGCGGGTCGACCACTTTGCGCGCGCAAGCCACGGTGTCATCTGTCGAGCCATCGCTGGCGAGGATGATCTGCAACGTTGCCGGCTGATAATCCTGAGCCAGCAGCGTGCGCAACTTGTGCTCGATGTGCCGCGCCTCGTTGTGCGCGGCAACCACGATGCTGATGTTCAGCGGCGGCGCCGGAGTATGGCGCCAGGCCGGGAACAGCGGCGCCAGTAGCGTCAGCAGCAGCGGATAGCCGAGATAGGCGTAGACCGGCAGTAACAGGCACATCCAGAAAATGAACTCAGCCACGGGCAGGCCTCCTGGCGTTCCAATGACACAGGCTCAGAATGAACGCGGCACCGGCCAGGTGCAGGCGCATCCAGTGCAAGCCCCACAATTGCAGGGTCAGGCCGCTGTTTCGGTGTTTGATGCTCTGGCGAATGCTCAATACCAGGCCCGGCAGCAGGGTCAAGAAGACCATCAGTGACGCGTGATGCGGGAAGCCGTCGAGCAGTGCCGAAATCGCCAGAAAATCCAGAACCCACACCGCGATCGACAGCAGGGGGAAGCGCAGCAGGCGCAGGCTCAAGCCATGGGTACGCAGCAGTTGCAGATGACTGCCCTGACGCCACATCTCCTTGCCCATCCACTCGCGCCAGTTCATTTCGTAGCCCCAATGCAACGCGACCTGCTCATTGACCGATAGCAGGCGTGCACCGTGCTCGCGCAGGCGCAAGGTGAACTCCTTGTCTTCGCCGGTACGCAGGCTTTCGTTGAAACCGCCGACCTTGTCGAACCAGTGCCGGCGCATCAACAGGTTGGAACTGGGCAGCCAATCGACGACATGGCTGGCGTGGCTGGTTGGGCGCAACGTGCGGCGCTGCCATGCGGTGGCGTACCACGGCGCGGCGGCGGGCGTGTGCAGATCGAGGCCAAAAACATCGGCCTGGCCGCTGGCTTCGATGTCCAGCAGTGGGGTGAGCCAGTCTTCCGGCATCTCGACGTCTGCGTCGATGAACGCCAGCCATTCACCGCTGGCGATCGCCGTGCCGCGATTGCGCAACGCGCCGATCAACAGGCCCGGCATCACCAACACCTGAGCGCCGAACTGGCGGGCAATCTGCGGGCCCTGATCGCTCGAACCGTTGTCGACCACGATCAATTCGCACTCGACATTAGCGGCGTGCGCGGCTTTTTGCGCGGCGAGCAGCGTGCGGCCAATGTGCCGGGCCTCGTTGTACATCGGAATGACGATACTGATCCGGCTCATGCGCGGGCCTCCTTCGTCAATGGCGCTTGTTCGGCTTTGAGGCGCAGCACGCTCGTCATGGCGAGCATGATCCACACGTATTTCTGGTTCGGTGCGCTGAGGAACATCAGAAACAGCGTCAGCGACAGAAAACTCACACCCAGATGCGTCATCAGATCCGCCTGCTGCCAGTCGCGGCGCAGCATCCAGGCGGCCCGCGCACGAATCAGGTTGTACAACCCAAGGCCGAGCATCCCGACAAACAGCAGTCCGGCAGGGACCCCGAGTTCGCTGAAGATTTCCAGGTAGGTGTTGTGTGCACGGCGGTACAGGTCGCCGATCTTGCGGTTGGCGGAAAACGCCTTGGCGTATCCGGTCGTCGCGTAGTGCAACGGGAAAGTCCCGGGGCCGGAGCCGAGCAGCGGGTTCTCGCGGATCATCTGGCTGCCGACCACGATGTACGAGGCGCGGCGACCCAGGGATTCGTCGTTGTGGCCCTTGGCGCCCGCGCTCAGCACGCTCAGCGATTGAATGCGCGCGAGGTAACCGGCAGGCATCGCATAGATCGCCAACGGAATCACGATGGCCGCGCCAAGCATGGCAAAACCCAAATGCCGTGGGCGAATCCGCGTCAGTTGCGCGCGGTAGTGCCAGCAGCCGATCAACAGACTCAGCGCCAGCACCACCAGCCCGGAACGCGACTCGGTTTTGGTCATGCCGCCCAACAGCAGCAGGCAGCAACCGCCCCAGAACAACCGATGCCACAGGTTCGGGCTGCGGATCACCAGCAGCAGGCCCAGCGGAATGGCGAAAGCGATCAGCAGGGCGAACGCGTTGGGATCTTCAAGCAGCCCGGCGGCGCGGCCCTGGTCCTGGAATTTGCTTGAGAACATCGCCATGGCGCAGGTGGTGCTGACCGCCAGGGTCACCAATCGGGCGAACAGGTCGAGGTTAAGCTCGCGGCCGATCAGCAGGGTGATGACAAACAGGATCAGACCGACACCGAGTTCGCGCAGGTGCCCCAGCGACATGCCCATGTCATCGGTGTTGAACAGGCTCAGAAAGTACAGAACCATGAACCAGATCAGGTAGCGCCAGATATTACTGCGCAGGCGCTCCGAGGGAATCTGGTGCAGCGCCAGTTGCAGCATCAGGATCACCGCCAGTGATGCGCCGATCAGCTTGCTTCCGGACAGTATGTTGTCCTTGAAAAAACCTTCGAACGGCACCAGGACGGCGATGCCGAGCAAGCCCCAGGACGGCTTGCGATACAACACGGCAAACCCTACCAGACCCAGGACTGCCCCCGGCGCCAGATACGGATAAGGGCTGGCCAGCAAAGCAATGCAGACCAGACTGAGCAGACTGACGATCGAGAGCGGGAAAATCATGCGCGTGCCTCCCGTGCCGTGCGGATGTACAGCTGCGACCAGCGCTCAGCAAGAGCCTTGAGGTCGTAGCGATCCAGTTGCGTGCGTTTTGCGTTATCACGCAGTTGCCGCGCCAGTTTCGGCTCAGTCAACAGCGTGTCGAGCTGACGGGCGAGGGCCGCGCTGTCGACGGGTTCGACGAGCAAACCGTTGTGTCGGTGTTCCAGCACATCGGGAATCCCGCCAACGCCAAACGCCACCACCGGCACACCGGCCTGCATCGCCTCCAGCAAAATCATCGGCGTACCCTCGGTGCGCGAGCTGATCACCAGCGCATCGAGTTGCTGCCACCACGGTTGCATGGCGATCTGGTAACCCGGCAGACGAATCCGTTGCTGCAAGCCAGCGGCATCGATTCGCGCCTGCAATACCTCGCGTTCCGGGCCGTCGCCGAGCATCACCGCATCCAGTTGCGCATGTTGATGACACAGCGGGATCAGCGCATCGAGAAACAGATCCGGGCCTTTCTCGCTGCTCAGACGCCCGACATAACCCGCGAGCCAGCGCTGCCGACCGACGTCATGCACCAGCGCCGCCGCGGCTGGCAAACCATTGGGAATTACCTGCAGCTTCTCCGCCCGTACGCTGGCCTGACGGTGCAGCAGCGCGATACTTTCCGCGACGCAGACCACCCGATCTACCGAGGCGGTGCGGCACAGTTGCAGGCTCAGCCAGGTGTAGAACTTTTGCTTGCGGCTGCGCGGGGTGAAGCCGTGTTGGGTGATCACCAGCGGCAGGCGCAACAACGTCGCGCCGACCCAGCCAAACAACAGGCCTTTGAAGTTGTGGGTGTTGATCAGCGGCTGCTCGCTTTGCCGCTGCCGCAAGTGCCGCAGCAACTCCCCCAGCCCGGCACAGCCCCGGCAGTCCACCCCGGCCTCACGAAACCGCGCGATAAGCTCTGCTGGGGCGTCGAGGAACAGCACCTGATGCTGCCCCGGCGTCGCCAGGCAATGATCCAGCAACATCCGTTCAGCCCCATAGAAACCGCCGCTGCTGAGCAAATGAATGATCGGCAGGGCGGCGTTCGGGGCGGGCGCCGTGTTCAATTGCGCACCCAGTGCAGGAAGCTTGGCACCGTCCAGTTCTTGTGCGGATTGCTTGGCAGCACATTCTGGTCGTTGATCACCAACAGCACCGGCAAGCCCAGTTCGTGGCTGATTTGCGCCGGGTGTTTGAAGCGGTGATCGAAGAACTCACGCACGTAGACCAGCGCGATCGCCAGCAACAGACCGGTGAGCAGGCCGAACGGGATAATCAGCCCCGGTTTCGGGAAGGCCGCCTCGGTCGGTTCAAACGGCGGGCTGAGTACCCGGGCGTTGGACAGGTCGTCGTTGAGCGAGCGGGTGGTGCTGCTTTCGGCAAAGCGCTGGGCATAGGTCGAAAAAGCGGCGTGCATCGCATCAATTTCGGTGTCCATCTGCCGCAGCTTGCTCTGGGTTTGCTGCAACTCGTGGATACGGTTCTTGAACTCGGTGATGCGCGCGGTTTTCTGGTCGATCACCTGCTTGACCACGGCCAGATCGGCAGTACGCTCCTGGATGCGGTTGCTCACCACTTTGAGGAACTGCTGACGGGTGCGGGCGATTTGCTCGCGGGTCAGCAGCATCGGTTCACTGCCAGGCTGGAAGACCGCCAGGTCGTTCATGTAACGGCTGACCTGCGTGGTCAGTTGTTCGCCCATCTGTTTGATTTCCCGGTCCTCGAACGCCACGTTGTCGACGGTGGTGGTGAAGGTGAAGGGGAAGGTGTAATCGTTGAGCTTGCTGCTACTGGCGGCGGCCATAGCGGTTTTCAGGTATTCGAGCCAGCGCTGGCTCTGCAACAGGCGATCCTGATACAGGTTCAGCGCCTGCTCTTCGGTGTTGATCGCGTTCAGGCGGAAGGTGATCTCTTCCTTCGGATCCGAGGCGCCGACACTTTCCAGCAAGGCCTGACGGTTGCCTTCCAGACCATCGAGACGCACTTGATAGAGGTGCTTCTTCGATTCGTAGAAGGACTGCGGCAGGTCGATCGATTGCAGCGCCTGACGGCTGACCAGATAGTTCTGCAGCAGGGCACTGACAAACGTCGTGCCTTGATGCGGGTCCGGGAAGCTGTAGATGATCGAGATCACGTTGGAGCCGGGCAGGGTCTCGATCTTCAGGCTATCGATGGCCTGTTGGGTCAGCGCATCGAGCGTGGTGTCACGCACCGGATCGGTCTCCAGCCCGAGCATGTTGCGCGTCGGGTTGATCACGTATTCGCGCAGTGGCGAACTGACGTAGCGCTTGAACGGCTCGCTCACCAGTTTGCTGAAGATGCCCGGCGAAGGCGTGTATTCGCCCTTGTCGCGCAACTCGCTGATGGTCTGGCGGATCAGCGCTGGCGACCGGAGGATGTTGCTCTCGGTTTCCATGTCCGCCAGCGACGGCGGAATGAACGTGGCGTTGTCCACCGTCAGCGACGTGGTGGCGTCACCCTGGGAGAGTTTTTTCGACTGAACGATCACCTGCGCGGTGATATCGAAGCTCTGTTTGAGCACCAATGGCAGCAGTAGGGCGATGACTGCAAAGATCAGGAAGACCCGTTTCACCAGTTGCTTGTTGGCGAAGAAGATCCTGAAGAACTCGTGCAGGTAGTTTTCCTTTGGGTTCATGTCGGTCACCTGAGAGTTAGTTATCACTGTCTTTGTTGTCGACGCGGTAGCCGAAGCTGAAGCCCACGCCCTGGAACAACACTACGTCCGCCAGTTGCCGAGCCAGTTCACCGGCGCTGGCCAGTTTGGTTTTCGGCACAAAAAGCATGTCGTCGGGTTGCAGATAAGCGATTTGCGAAGCATCGCCGGACAAGGCTTTTTCGACGTCGTAGTGCACTGCCTGCACCTGATTGCCGTTGCGGCGCATGATCACCACCGAGTCCAGTCGCGCCTTGACGTTAGTGCCGCGCGCCAGGGTCAGCGCCTCAAGCACCGAGACGGGTCGACGGATCGGGTAGGAACCCGGTTGGCCGACTTCGCCGAGCACGTAAATCTCATTGCCGGCGGTGGACTTGAGCAGCACGTCCACCGTCATACGGCCCGGCAGTTGCGCGTACTTCTGATTAAGGAAGGTTTCCAGCTGATTGATGGTCATGCCTTGTAGCGGTACGGCGCCGATTTCCGGAAAACTGGCGTAGCCGTCAGTGCCGACGGTGATCTCGCGGCTCATGCCGGTGGCCGGGTGGTTCAGTGCATTTTTCAGGTTCTGTTCGTTGGTCAACGGGCTGATGATCTGCACCGTCAGCTGATTGCGGTTGGGCTGGAACAGTTGTTTGCGCTGATAGACCCGCTGGATTTCCTGCCGCGCCTCATCGCTGGTCAGCCCGGCGATTTTCACCGAGGTGTTGGCGCCCGGCAGTTCGATGGTGCCGTCGGGCAGCACCAGTTGATTGCCGTTGAGCTGGCTGGCAGCGGTGAAATTCAGGCCGATCTGATCACCCGACTGCACGCGGTAGGCCTCCGAGCCGCTGGTGCTGATGCGGAAGATCACGTCCAGCACATCCTGCGGGCGCAGGGTCTGCTCGATCTTCGGCATATCGGTTGCCTGGGCGTTGGCCGGGGTGGCGGTGAGGATATTCACCGGCATGTTGCGGGTATCGGAATTGCTGGAGCAGCCCGCAAGCGGCAGCAAGAGCAAGACAAGCATTTTGGCGTTCATGGCGTCATCCTTTGCGGTTGCTCACAGATTTTTGTAAAGCCACTTGGGCATGTAGTACTTGCGCCGGTTGAACACGCTGCCGACCACTTTTGCCCCGGCCTGGGTAAGGCGTTGCACGGCCGCCTGGGCGACTTCCCAGCGGGTGTCTTCAGCGCGAACCACGAACACCACGCCATCGACCTGAGTGCTGATGACCAGCGTGTCGGCGGCGGAATACACCGCGTCGCCATCGATCACCACGAAGCGGTACCGGCTGCCCAACTGATCGAGCAACGGGCTCAGGCGCTCGGCGGTCAGGTGTTCCATGGTGCGGATCGGCCGGCCGTTGGGCAGCACGTCGAATGGCAGGCTCGAAATCTGCACCACGCAGTCCTGCAACAGCGGCGGGTTGTCCGGGTTGAACAGCAGGTCGCGCAGGCCGCGCTCCTTGCTCAGGTTCATCTGCTGGGTCAGGTTGCTCGCCGATTGGCTGGCGTCGACCAGCAGCACCTGGCCGCTGCTCATCTGCGCCAGTTGACTGGCCAGTGCCAGCGCGCTGGTGGTGGTGCCGGCGCCGGGGTTGGCGGCGGTCAGGAACAGAATCCGCAGATCCAGATCCAGCACGGTCGAGGTCAGGTTCGATTCGCTGGGGTTGGCGATGCTCAGGCTTTTATTGGTTGAACCGTCCATTAGCTTGCTCCGTGGCCGCTGAATACTTTGAAGGGGGTTTTCAACAGGATCTTCAGATCAAGCAGAAGGCTCTGCTCGGCGATATAGCTGAGGTCCAACTCAACGCGCTGGTCGAAGTCGATGTTGCTGCGTCCGGAGATCTGCCACAGGCCGGTCATTCCGGGATAGATGCTCAAGCGAGCGAGGTGATTGTCCTTGTAGCGGTAAGCATTGAATGAGGTCGGACGGGGGCCGACCAGACGCATGTCGCCGCTGATCACGTTGATCAGGTTGGGCAGTTCGTCGAGGCTGGTGCGGCGCAAAAAGCCGCCGATGCCGGTGATTCTCGGGTCCTTGTCGATCTTGAAATCAATCGCGTCGGCCCCGTGCTTGTTCAGGTGGCGCAACGATTCCTTGAGGTCTTCGGCGTTGGCGACCATGGTGCGGAATTTGTACATGCCGAATTTGCGCCCGCGATAACCGGTGCGTTTCTGCACGAACATCACCGGCCCCGGGCTGGTGAACTTGACGGCCAGCGCCAGGCCGATCAACAGCGGCGAAAACACCAACAGAATCGCCAGGGCGCCGAGACAAGCCACAATCCGATTGGTCCGCGACACCTGCCATGGCCGGCCACCGTCACGGCCAGTGACCCAACCGCGACCCTGGCGATGAATCGCGGCATCGAGGCGCATGCGGTGCTCGGGGTCTATGCGCTTGTCACGACGCAGTTCCTGCATCGGCATCGCTTTCTCATGTCCAGTCATAACGTTCTCCACTGATGGTCAGCCGCGTGCGGCGCGTGGGCGATAGGCAGTTGGGTAGTAGTCACGGAACCAGGCGATGAAGCGCCCGAGTCCGTCATCCAGCGCTATCCGGGGCTGAAAACCGGTGGCCTGGGCCAGATCGCTGGCCTCGGCACAAGTGTTGAGGACGTCGCCCGGCTGCAAGGGCAGCAGCTCGACCACGGCTTTTTGACCGAGGTGTTTTTCGATCAGCGCCAGGTAGGTTTTCAGTTCCACCGGGTGCTGGCCGCCGATGTTGAACAGCCGCCACGGAGCCATGCTGCTGGCGGGATCGGGCTGTTCGCGGTTCCATTCAGGGTTGACTTGTGGCGGTTGCGGGATGAGGCGGGCGATGCTTTCGATGATGTCGTCGATGTAGGTGAAATCGCGCTGATGCTCGCCGTAGTTGAACAGCTTCAGCGGTTGCCCCTCGCTGATCGCCTTGGCGAACTGGATCGGCGACATGTCCGGCCGGCCCCACGGCCCGTACACGGTAAAAAAACGCAGCCCGGTGCAGGGAATGCCAAACAGGTGGCTGTAGCTGTGGGCCATCAGTTCGTTGGCTTTCTTGGTCGCTGCGTACAGCGACAGCGGATGATTGACGCCGTCCTTCACCGAATACGGCGTGGTCTGGTTGGCGCCATACACCGAACTCGACGAGGCGTAGATCAGGTGCTCGACCGGATGCTGCCGGCAGCTCTCCAGAATGTTGAGGAAACCCTGCAGATTGCTGTCCAGGTACGCCCGCGGATTCTCCAGCGAATAACGCACCCCGGCTTGCGCGGCGAGGTGGATGACCACTTGCGGACATTCCCGGACGAACAGCGCTTCGATGGCCGACGCATCGGCCAGGTCAACCGTAGCGAGCTGGAAATCGCCGACCTGCTCGCGCACCCATTGCACGCGATCGTGCTTGAGTTGCGGATCGTAGTAGGCGTTGAAATTATCCAGACCGACCACTGTGTGTCCGTCGCGCATCAGCCGCAAAACGCAATGGGCACCAATGAAGCCGGCCGCGCCGGTGACCAGGATTTTCATGGGCGCAGCCCTTCGGGGGCGATGTGGCGCAGGCCGATGCCGCTGTAATGCAGGCCTGCAGCGGCCAGATGTTCCGGGTTGTAAAGGTTGCGTCCGTCAATCACCACCCGCGCCCGCAGCTTGCTGGCCAGCCACTCGAAATCCACCACACGGAAGTTTTTCCACTCGGTGCAGATCACCAGCGCATCGGCATCTTCCAGCGTGTCGTCACGGGTGGCGCACAGGTGCAAATCGTTGCGGTAGCCATAGAGGCGCCGGCACTCGGACATGGCTTCCGGGTCGTACGCCTGCACGCTGGCACCTTCGGCCCACAGCGCATCCATCAAGTAACGGCTGGGGGCTTCACGCATGTCGTCGGTATTGGGCTTGAACGCCAGGCCCCAGATCGCGATGGACTTGCCGGCCAGGCCCTGGGGGAACTGCGCTTTCAGTTTGCTGAAGAGGATGTGCCGCTGACTGTCGTTGACGTCGGTGACGCTGCGCAGCAGTTTCAACGGCATGCCGTTGTGTTCGGCGGTGTGCAGCAGGGCGCGCAGATCCTTGGGAAAACACGAGCCGCCGAAGCCGCAGCCTGGATAGATAAAGTGATAGCCGATGCGCGGGTCGGAACCGATGCCCTTGCGTACTGATTCGATGTCAGCGCCCAGCAACTCGGTGAGGTTGGCCAGCTCGTTCATGAAGCTGATGCGCGTGGCGAGCATCGCGTTGGCCGCGTATTTGGTCAGCTCGGCGCTGCGGTTATCCATGAACATGAGTTTTTCGTGGTTGCGGCAGAAGGGCGCGTACAGCTCGCTCATTTGCTCGCGGGCCTCTTCATCGCGGGTGCCGACGATGATCCGGTCGGGGCGCATGCAATCGGCGAGGGCGCTGCCTTCTTTGAGGAATTCGGGGTTGGAGACCACGCGCACGTTCAAATCGGTCCTGGCGCGGCGCAGCAATTCGCTGTTGGCGGTGGCGAGGACTTGATCGGCGGTACCGACCGGCACCGTGGATTTGATGATCAGGGTACGATCGGCCTCCATTAACCCGGCGATCTGCCGGGCAACGTTGAGCACATGGCTGAGGTCAGCGGAGCCGTCTTCATCGGCCGGGGTGCCGACCGCGATGAAAATCAGCTCGGCGTGTTCGACCGCGTCGCCGGCCTGAGTGCTGAACAGAAGGCGCGCAGTCTTGATGTTTTCTTCAAGTGCGCTGGACAGCCCTGGTTCGCTAATGGGCGGCACGGCTTGTTGCAGTTGTTTAATCTTCTTCGGGTCTACGTCAACGCATAAAACCCGATGGCCGACATCTGCAAGTGCAGCAGCTTGTATAAGTCCAACATAGCCCGTGCCAAATACGCTCACGTCCATCTGCGCACCCTCGATAGAGCGAAAAGAAGAAGTTTTTAGAAGACCGTAGAAGGGGTATAGCGCAGTGTTTGAAAAGCGTGTCAGCAAAATGACATGTTGCACCTGTATAACACTTGAGGGTTTTTTGGCGATTGGCCATCAAGTCATTGCTGCGATTGGATTTGTTGATTTTTTGCAGATTTGTTCAGATTTAGAATAAGCGATAAACGGTTGTAAGCCTTACATTTAAAGGCTTCTGGAGCTGAAGGTGTGTCAGATTTGAGTCAACTTTTTTTTGACGCTTTACCGGACAATCAGTCAATTCTTGCGCTTTGATGGCTGGGTGCTAGTGTCAGGTTTTACCCGACAAACCTTTGACTCCCTGCCTTTTTGCACGACCGGTATCGCCATGTTCAGATATGCGAAAGAACTGCTTTTAATTATCTATTTGTTGTTTTACTCCGCTTATTACATTGAGCGGGTAAATGCTATCGGCCTGGGTTTTTCTATACTTCTTTTTGGCGCGATGTTTTTGGCGCTAACTTTGGCGTTATATCTAACGGCGTATGTACGGCAGACACTCGTTCGACATCTATTCGCATTGGTGATGTTTGGTTCGGCGGTGTTTTTCGACATCTATACCCGGGTCACCGCGGATTACCTGAGCTACAGCAATTTCGTCTCGCTGGTGTATTCCGGCGGCTTCATTCAGGAAGCGGCGTACCAGTACCGGGACGCAATCATCCACAGCGCGCTCCATGGCCTGCTGCTGTTGTTTGCCATCGGTCTCAAGCCGCGCCATTCGCTCATGGTGCCGAACGCGTTGCGCGTGGCGGCGCCGTTGTGTGGCGTGCTGCTGCTCAGCGCGGTGCTGTTTTTGCGCGCGGGCGAGGGTGCCCGGGGTTTGCCGATCATGTACACACCGTTGGCCTATCTGAACCTGTTTGCCTATGAAGCGCTGCACAACACCGTCGGCCCGCGTGAGCCGGTCACGCTGGCGCGCAGTTCGCAAGCGGTGGGGCACGACATCGTGCTGATCATCGACGAAAGCATCTCCGGCAATTATCTGGATATCAACGCGCCGTTTGGCGTGCACAGCAACCTCAAACAGCCCCACGCAGGCGTCGACATCTTCAATTACGGTTATGCCGCGTCCATCGCCAATTGCAGCGCCGACACCAACATCACCCTGCGCTACGGCGGCACCCGCGCCGACTACATGCGCATCAACAGCACCCTGCCGTCGATCTGGCAGTACGCAAAAAAGGCCGGCCTGCGCACGGTGTACATCGACGCCCAACGTACCGGTGGCAACCTGCAGAACCTGATGAACGACGCCGAGAAAAAGGACATCGACGAGTTTGTCCAATTCGACCGCACCAGCGTGCGCGACCGCGATATGGCCGCGGCCGCGAAGCTGATTGAGTTGCTCAACGACGACAAGCCCGAGCTGATCCTGATCAACAAGGTCGGCGCGCATTTTCCGGTGCACGACAAATACCCGGATGCCTTCATGGCCTACCGCCCGACCTTGCCGCGAGGGCAGTTCACGGAAGTCGCCGATACCGGTGAGCGCGATGGTTTCAATGGTCAGGTGGATGACTGGGTGCTTTACCGCAACGCCTACAAAAACACGGTTTTATGGAACGTCGGCGAGTTTTTCGCGCGGGTGTTGGCCAAGGGTAATCTGAACAATGCACTGCTGATCTATACCTCCGATCACGGGCAGGATCTGCACGAACGCGGTAACCCGGGGCTCAATACCCATTGCGGCGGGGATCCGGTGGAGGAGGAGGGCCTGGTGCCGCTGGTGGTGATTCAGGGCCGCGATCTGAAAACCTTCGACTGGTCGGCGCAGTTGGCGGCGAATAAGGATCGCTCCAGTCACTACAACATCTTCCCGACGCTGTTGCAGTTGATGGGTTATGACCTGGCGGGCATCGAATCGGTGTACGGCAAGCCGCTGACGGTGCCGACGGTGGATGAGTTCACCTTCAACTATCGCTTCAATGCGCGGTTGGGGGCCAAGCCGGAGTGGAAACATATTGATCTGGGCAGCATTGTGACGCCGACGCAGGCGCCGGCGAGTGTGGCGGCGGGGCAGTAGGTTTTGTATGGACAGAACTGGCCTCATCGCTGGCAAGCCAGCTCCCAGAGTAATTGAGGGTGTTCACACTATGGCGTTCACCCTCGCACCCTGTGGGAGCTGGCTTGCCAGCGATGAGGCCGTGTGATTCAACGCAGGATTCAGGTCTGTCACCGTCATCCGCTATTCTTGCCCCACACTGACTCATCAGGTGGCGGCATGCTCCAGATCCAAAACGTTTGCAAAAGTTACCTTACCCCCCAAGGCCCGTTACCCGTGCTGCAAGGCGTCGACCTGACGCTGGAACCCGGGAGCAGTCTGGCGTTGATGGGCGAATCCGGCAGTGGCAAAAGCACCTTGCTGCACTTGATCGCCGGTCTCGACAAGGTCGACAGCGGCAGCATTCGCGGCGGCGAGCAGCGGCTCGAAAGCATGAACGAAGCGCAACTGGCCAACTGGCGGCGCACGGAAATCGGCTTGGTGTTCCAGCAGTTCAACCTGATCGGAAGCTTGCGCGTCGAAGACAATCTGGCGTTTCAGGCGCGCCTGGCCGGGCGTCACGATCCGCGTTGGCAAGGGCATCTGGTGCAACGTCTGGGCCTGGGCGATTTGCTCAAACGCTATCCCGAGCAGCTCTCGGGCGGCCAGCAGCAGCGTGTCGCGTTGGGCCGGGCGCTGGCCTCGCAGCCGAAACTGCTGTTGGCCGACGAACCGACCGGCAGCCTCGATGAAGCGACCAGTGACGAAGTGCTGCGATTGTTGCTGGAACTGCTCGACGACACGCCGACGACCTTGCTGATGGTCACTCACAGCCCTCGGGTGGCGGCGCGGTTGGCGCAGCGGGTGGTGCTGTCCAGCGGACGTTTGACGTGATTGTCTTCCGGCAAACCCTGCGTGCGCTGCTCAGCCATTGGCAACGGCACCCGGTGCAGTTTTTCAGTGTGCTGACCGGGTTGTGGCTGGCCACCAGCCTGTTGACTGGTGTTGAGGCGCTGAACAGTCAGGCTCGCGACAGCTACGCTCGCGCCAGCCAACTGATCGGCGGCGAACCGCAAGCCAGCCTCAGTACACCGAGCGGTGCGACGTTCCCCCAACAATGGTTCATCGACCTGCGGCGCCAGGGCTGGCCGGTGTCGCCACTGTTGAATGGACGCTTGAGCCTCAAGGATCACGACAATCAACGCCTGCAACTGATGGGCATCGAACCGGTGTCGCTGCCTGCGGATTCCGCTGTGGCCGGGCAGGCGATGCCGATCGAGCGTGTCGTCGAATTCTTCACGCCGCCGGGCAGTACGTGGATTTCCCCGGAAACCCTGCAGGCCCTGAACCTGCGCGAAGGCGCTACGCCGCAAACGGTCAGTGGCCAGACGTTGCCGCCGTTGCTGGCGCAAAAGGACATGGCGCCGGGCGTGTTATTGGTCGACATCGGCGTCGCGCAAACCCTGCTCGAACAACCCGGACAACTCTCGCGTTTGCTGTTGCCCAAGGATTTTCACGGCGACTTGCCGGCCACGCTCAAAGGCCAGTTGCAGCTTAAAAGCAGTGGCGAGGAAAACAATCTGGCGCGCCTGACCGAGAGCTTTCACCTCAATCTTGATGCTATGGGTTTTCTGTCGTTTGTTGTCGGCTTATTCATCGTGCATGCGGCCATCGGCCTGGCGCTGGAGCAACGGCGCGGCTTGCTGCGCACATTGCGTGCCTGCGGGGTCAGCGCGCGGATGTTGATGGGTTGCCTGATTTTCGAATTGGGTGTGCTGGCGCTGATCGGCGGAGTGTTCGGGGTGATCAGCGGTTACTGGCTGGCCAGTGTGTTGCTGCCGGATGTCGCCGCCAGCCTGCGCGGGTTGTACGGCGCAGAAGTGGCGGGGCAGTTGCGTCTGAGCCCTTGGTGGTGGTTCAGCGGGATCGGTTTGAGCCTGCTCGGCGCCTTGCTGGCCGGTGCCAACAGCCTGCTTCGCGCAGCCCGTTTGCCGCTGCTGGCGGTGGCGGATCCGCAAGCCTGGCATGAGCAATACACGCGCTGGTTGCGGCGTCAGGGCTGGCTGGCCCTGGTGTTGGGCGTGATTGCGCTGGTGGCGTTGCTTTGGGGCGACAGCCTGGCCAGCGGTTTTGTGCTGATGGCGGGGTTGCTGCTCGGCGCCGCGCTGGCCTTGCCGGTGCTGTTGAGTGGCGTGTTGAATCAACTGCTCGGGCGCAGTCGTTCGGTGCTCGGCCAATGGTTTCTCGCCGACTGCCGCCAGCAATTGCCGGCACTGAGCCTGGCGCTGATGGCGTTGCTTCTGGCGCTGGCGGCCAATATCGGCGCTGGCAGCATGACCGCCGGTTTTCGCCAGACTTTCAACGATTGGCTCGAACAACGCCTGAGCGCCGAGCTTTACATCAATCCGAGCAGCCCGGCCCAGGCCCGCGAGATGTCCACTTGGCTGAAACAGCAGCCACTGGTGACGGCGGTGCTGCCCAACTGGCAAGTCGCGGTCACGTTGCAAGGCTGGCCGGCGGATGTCTACGGGGTGATTGATCATCCTTATTATCGCCAGCACTGGCCATTGCTCGATGCCAGTGGCGGTGATCCATGGGCGCATCTGGCGACGGATGATGCAGTGATGCTCAGCGAGCAACTCGCCCGCCGCCTGCAGGTGCGCGCCGGTGATCGCCTGACAATTCCTGCACCGAATGGCGCGTGGTCGCCGCGCGTGGTCGGCATCTACGCCGATTACGGCAATCCCAAGGGGCACTTGCTGGTCAACAGCAACCATCTGCTGCGCGGATGGCCGCAGTTGACGCCGAACCGTTTCAATCTGCGTATCGACCCAGAGAACATTCCGCCATTTCTGAATGCATTACAGGCGCGTTTTCAATTCGATGACAGCCGCATCGTCGATCAGGCGCGGCTCAAGGGCTGGTCGGTTGAAGTGTTCGAACGCACCTTCGCCGCCACGGCGGCTTTGAACACCTTGACCCTGGCGGTCGCGGGTGTGGCACTGTTTATCAGCCTGTTGACCCAGAGCCAAAGCCGCCTCGGCCAACTCGCGCCGTTGTGGGCGCTGGGCGTGACACGGCGCCAATTGATGCTGCTCAACCTCGGCCAGACCTGGCTGTTGGCGGTGCTGACGCTGGTGTTGGCGCTGCCGCTGGGTATTGCGCTGGCGTGGTGTCTGGACGCGGTGATCAACGTGCAGGCGTTTGGCTGGCGTCTGCCGTTGCGCGTGTTCCCTTGGCAACTTTTGCAACTGATGGGGCTGGCGTTGCTGGCCACATTGCTGGCGTCGGCGTGGCCGTTGTATTCGCTGTACCGCACGCAACCGGCGGATCTGCTGAGGACGTTTGCCCATGAGGACTGACTTCGTTGTGCTGATGGTTCTGCTGTTGCTCGGCGGCTGCGATCAGTCAGTGCCCGAGCAAAAGGGCTTTGCCGGGATGGGCAATCAGGCACAGGCATTTACGCCGGTGGTGCCGGGGCGGGTGTTCAGCTTTCCGGCGGATCACGGCGCCCATGAGGGTTTTCGCATTGAGTGGTGGTACGTCACCGCCAATCTCAAGGATCAGCAGGGCAATGATTTCGGCGTGCAGTGGACGCTGTTTCGCAGCGCCCTCAAACCGGTGCCGGAGCAGGCAGGTTGGGGCAGTCAAACGATTTGGCTGGGCCATGCGGCAGTGACTTCGGCAACGACGCATCATGCCGCCGAGCGTTATGCCCGTGGCGGCGTTGGTCAGGCCGGCGTGCGTTTGGCGCCGTTCGAGGCGTGGATCGATGATTGGCAGTTCAGCAGTCAGGCGGTCGATCCTTTGACTGACTTGCAACTCAGTGCGCGCGATAGATCATTTGCCTATCAACTGCATCTCACCTCCAGCCGTCCGTTGGTGCTGCAGGGCGACAAGGGGTTCAGCCAGAAATCCGAACAAGGGCAGGCATCGTATTACTACAGCCAACCGTTTTTTCAGGCCAGTGGCACGCTGCAGATCGATGGCAAGACTTACACCGTCAGCGGTCCTGCCTGGCTCGACCGCGAGTGGAGCAGCCAGCCGCTGACAGCCAGCCAGACTGGCTGGGACTGGTTCTCTTTGCACCTGGACAGCGGCGAACACCTGATGCTTTATCGCATGCGCCAGAAGGAGGGCGCGCCGTACCTGACCGGCACCTGGATCGGCGCTGACGGCCAGACGCAAACGCTGCATAGCGAGCAGATCAAACTTGTCGCGCAAGACACCGCCAAGGTCGCCGGCCGCGCGATGCCGGTGCGCTGGACGATCAGCATTCCAGACAAGCACCTCGACATCAGCCTCTCGGCGCTCAACCCCAACGCATGGATGGACCTGCGCATTCCCTATTGGGAAGGCCCGGTGCGTGTCAGCGGCAGCCACGGCGGCAAGGGGTATCTGGAAATGACCGGGTACTGATGTGACTTCTGCGTGGATCCGGTTGAACTCCATTTGGCCGTCGAACCTCTACAAAAGGTACTTCCTGTTGAGGACCAGAGATGAGCGACGACCTGCACAAGGATTCTCCCGCCGTAAACGTGGCCCGCGAACTTGACGACCCTGAAGCCTGAGGACAACACCGATGAAACCTGAATCTGAAAACCAGCATCCTGACGAAGCCCGGCCAGCGGGGGAAACCGAGCGCGACAACGACGCGCTGCGTCCTACCGATCCGAAGCAGCGTGAAGAGAGCGCTAAAGGCACGGCCAGTGGCGAATCGACCGCACAGGAAACCGCCGCGCCACAAACCAAAGCCAAGCCCTGACCAGCGTCTATGCTCAGTGACACACCCCGGGCCTGAAATGATTCCGGCGTCGGGTGCTGCCACTCAACGACAGGGAGAGTACGCTTATGAAGCTTCATGCAATCGCCAGGTCCATCGCCCTCGCAACGCTGCTGTCTGCCTCCAGTCTCTCTGCGTTTGCCGCCGACATACCGCTGTCGGCAACGGTTGAAGCCGACAAAGTCACCACCAAAGTATTAGCGGTTGATGCGCAGAATCATCAGGTTGTGCTGGAAGGCGCCGAAGGCAAGCAGGTTCACGTACAGCTCACGGAGAAGGCGAAAAACCTCGCCAATCTGAAGGTTGGCGACCAGGTTACCGTTGAGGTCATGCGCTCCGTTGCGGCCTATCTCGATACCGATGTGGATAAAGGTCTGCCTGGCACCACCGAGCGAACCGGCGAGCTGCGCAATGCCCCGGGCAGCAGCAATCCCGGCGGCGAGGCTTACCGTCAGGTCCAGGTGCAATTGAAAATCACCAAAATTGATTTGAAGACAAATCAGGTGACGCTGCAGAACCCTGCCGGCGTATCGAAAACCCTCAACGTCGAACGGCCTGAAATTCAGGACAAACTGAAAAATCTCAAAGTCGGACAGAGCGTTGTAGTCACTTATACCGATGTATTAAAAGTGACCAGTCAGCACGAAAATTGAGTTATAGCTCTACAGGATGACTGCTCTTGTACAGTCTTTGTATTAGAGTAGTCATACTATTAGTTGGTTGTGGGGGCTCTGAAAGTTTCGTGAAAGGTTTATGTGGGGTTTCATCGATAAATATCTATTAACTTTCTTGTACATAATATTTACATTGAAGTATGGCGACATATCCGCCAACTTCTATTAAAATCCTTCGCGTTCGCCCAGTGTCAGGGCTCTTTACCGGTGCATGGATTGCCAGGCCATTACACTGGGCGAACACCTCCATCGGAGCAAATGTATACAATTTCAGTTAAAAAAAAGGGTGACTTTTAAAGTCACCCTTTTTATTGCCGTGAGTTAAACCGATGTTTGTATCCCGCGTTTGTCTCGCTGTCCCTGGAAACGCTCGATAGTCGCCTGGTACATTTTCGTCCGACGGTGATTTTTCCCGTAGGTGCCTGCAGCGGCGACCGTTCCTGCCTGGATGTGATCGAGATAACGGAAGATCTTGCGCGGCGACAGCAGTTTGATGCCGTATCCAAGGCTCACCATTCGATCCTGCAGCGTGTAACCGGGTACGCGGTCATCCATGCAGAAGTGCAGGCCATGAGACTTCATCAGTCGCACGTTCCACAACGTACAGAAACTTTTCAGGTGAGTTTCCTTATAAGGTCTTGGCGGTTTGGATTTCATCCCCAGACGAACTTTTGCCTGACGAACATAATGCTTGCAAAAGCGTGAAGTTAAACGCCAGGTGTCCCGGACAACCCCCCGATTGATTTGCTCGACACAACCAACTGCGGCGATGTCCGCACTTTTTGTGCACTCGCGCAGCATCATTTCAAACACTTCTTTGTCATAGACGAAGGTGTCGGTGTGGAGCAAAAACAAGTAATCGGTTTCAACCTCTTCCAGCGCCAGATCAAGTGCCTTGCCATGGGCAATATGGCCCGCTTCTTTGCCCGGAGAAGGCCGCTCGATCAAGTTGATCCAGTCGAGCGAACGCAAGTAATCCAGACTCTCATCCGCGGAATCGTTGTCCACCACCCACACTGGAATGCGCTTTTCCTGGGCGTGCTGTTGCAATAGTTCCAGGCACATCCGAGTAATGTCGGCGGTCTTGTAATTGACCAGGACAAGGCTGAAGTTCGGCTGTGGTTGGGTTGGCAGATTAAACGCACTCATAACAGAAAGACTCATCCACGGTTCAATGACGACAGGGGGCTCATGGACCGGGATAGTAGCGATGCAACCTTAGCCGAAACTTAATTTGCAGGTCTGGCAGCGCTTCAGAATGTGTCGAAGTGAGTCGAGAGAAAGCCGCTGTATTTGCTTGGCGCGCTCGGGTTACAGGCTAGAATGCCCGCTCAATTCACGATCCAAGGAAGAAGCGGCGATCGCCGTTGCGTCACGGATGAAACCACTTTCCCTCTACCACCCGGCCTTGTACTGGCTGCGCGTGTGGCAAAAAAGACTGTTTCGGCACATTGCCTGGCATTGCTCCAGCAAGCGTTACGCACGACCCGTTGTGTCGACCGAACGCCTGCCATTTCGCTACCTCAAACACACCTCGAAACTCATCCGTAAACTCGGCGACTCCGACCTCGCCCTGCAACACAACAAAGTCATCAACCTCAAACTCGCCGTCGCTGCCATCGACGGCGTCATCATCGCGCCTGGCGAACATTTCTCCTTCTGCCGCCTCGTCGGCCGCCCAACGCGTAAACGTGGCTACGTTGAAGGGATGGAATTGTCCTTCGGCGAGGCCCGCACCGGCGTCGGTGGCGGAATATGCCAATTGAGCAATCTGATTCATTGGATGGCCATACATTCACCGTTGGTGGTGGTTGAGCGCTCCAATCACAGCTTCGATCCGTTTCCGGATGAGGGACGAGTACTGCCGTTTGGCTCCGGTGCGGCGATTTTCTATAACTACATTGACCTGGTGCTGCATAACCCGACAGACCGGTGTTTTCAGTTGAAGTTGAATGTCGGGCAGACGCAACTGGAAGGGGAGTTGTTATGTGATCAGGTGCGGGCGTATCGGTATCACGTTTTCCAGGAAGGGCATCGGTTTGCGCGCGAAGGGGAGCGGGTATATCGGGAGAATGAGATCTGGCGGGAAGTTCGGGAAAAGGGGCAGGTGGGGGCATTGGTGATGCGCGAAAGGCTTTATCGCAATCGTGTGGTGGTCAAGTATGCGGTGGCGGAAGAGTTGATCGGATAGGGCACGCGCAAATACGCTTTGCTGACGATGGCGCGCCAGATCTGATCAGTTTCTGAAATACAGCTCGTCGAGCTGGCGTCTGCGTATCCAGCTTTATCGGATCCGCTGTCAGAACCGTCAGGTGTCCGGATTGTAGTAGCGGTCGCGATTGGAGTGCAGGCCTGTCTCTGCGTCGGAGTACTGACCCTGAAAGCGCAGCGGATTTTCGGTTTCGCTAACGTCCAATGCGGCAAGGTTTCCGTACGCGTAGTACTTCGTGTAACCGTTGTTTAAGTAAAAAAGGGGAACCCCTGAAACTCCCCAGGGTTTCTTGTTTTTGGGAAGTTTAAGCTGGTTTTTTTTTAGTTTTTAAGAATATACATGTGTTGATTTATTCTATCGGGCTGCTTCAGTGGGATTCCTTGGAGAACAATTCTTCATAGTCGGATAAGGCGGTTTTCCAATTTTCATAAAGTCGATTTTCAGATCCTTCTACGCCGTCAGGTAAAGGCATGTACCTGACTAGCGGTGCGATTTCTTCTGGGTAGTCAAAGTCGGAATATAATTCTTCTATTATTTGAAGTGGATCTTCAAATTGTTCTTTATTTTCTAATAGGTGCGATAGGAGCAGAAAAATCCAAGGTTTGGTTACGTCTATTTCTTCTTGCGAATTTTTTTTGGCTAGAGACTGGAGCAGGACTCTTATTGAGTTTTGCTCGGTCGGGGCCATTGTGGCAATTTCATATGCCTGTTCTGGGGATGAATTCGTCAAGCTGTCACAAATGTAACTCGAGACACCTTGTTCGTCGATATATCCTTTGTCGAGGCCAAATAGAAGTTGAGCCCAATTTAACCAAGGAGTTTTGGAGAATATGTAATGTCCGTCAAGCGGCAGTAATGTCATTTTCTTCTACTTTGGAAGTCTTGATGGGATTTGGTTTGGAGTACCGGTTATTCTTCCGTCTGGTATAAATCTTTGGTGTGTCAATTCCATTTTGGAATTTACGATCCACTCAAAAATTCCGGATCTATCATTCATCGATCCAGGCATCTGTGTAAGCGTATTGTTTGTACCATCCCCACCACGAAGAGGAAATACCCGACCTTTTTCAGGTATTTGGTCAATAACATAGCTAGGCGCTCGATGCATCGGATCCTCTTTCAGTGCGCTACCGATCGGTTGAGCAGCTTTAATCTCATCTGCTGCATACCCTGCACAAAGTCGTTCAAATAGAGCAACGTTGTAACCAGATTGGTCCTGGGGGCGCGGTAAGTTGGGTGAGCCTTCATCAACAGCCGCTTTAGGTGACGGGCTCTTTGCGCTGCTTGATGATGACGAGCTGTCGCCGGGACAGCTACTTAATCCCAACGGATCCACCCACCCCGTAGGGTTAGGCACGTACTGGTAGCTATTCAACCCACCCGCAAGCTTGATCGGATCCGGCGTCAGAAACCGCCCAGTGCCCGGATTGTAGTAGCGGTGCCGGTTGTAATGTAACCCCGTCTCAGCATCGAAATACTGGCCCTGGAAGCGTAGCGGGTTGTCGATCTCGGACACATCCAGCGCGGCGAGATTACCGCACGATACTTCGCCGACCACATGATCTCGCCACTGTAATCGGTGAGTTCCTGCGGCGTGCCAAGGTGGTCGAGTTGGTAGTAGAACGGCGTGGCCTTGCGCGGGCCTTCGCCATCGAGCATCACTAATGGCCGGAAGCTGCCGGGTTCGTAGATGTAACTGCGATAACGATTCTCTGCGCTTTCCGCGATCAGACGTTCGCCTTGCCACAGGAATTCGGTGGTGTGACCGTCGACGGTCTTTTCGATGCGTCGCCCAAAGGCGTCGTATTTGTAGCTGGCATTGCTGCCGCCCGGCAGGCTGACGCCGATGAGCCGATGCTGGCAGTCGTAACGGTATTCGGTGACGAGTTTCTGACCAGTGCCGCGACGTTCGCGGATCAGGTTGCCGTAGGCGTCGTAGTCGTAGTGGCGGTCGCCCTGCATGAGCAAGCGGTTGCCTTTGACGTTGGCGAGGTTGGCGGTGCCTTCGTTGTTCTGGCCGAGCAGGTTGCCTGCCGGGTCGTGGGCGAAGCTTTCCGGTGTGGCGCCGCGTACGCTGATCAGGCGGTCGAGCGGGTCGTAGTGGTAGCTGCGGTTACCTTTACGACTGTCGTCGACGCCAGCGAGGTTACCGTTGGCGTCGTAGTTGTAGCGACGCTGGAACAGATTTTTGTCTCGCTGCCCGACAGTGTGTGCTTGCAGGCGGCCCTGTTCATCGTACTGGTATTGGCTAAGCAGCAATCCTTGTTGGCGCTGTTGTTCGCGACCGGCGCTGAACTGATGAGCCGTCAGGCGGGAGCCGTTGAGGTCAATGCTGCTTAGCTGACCGCCGGGTAGATGGCGGTAATCGAGTTTGCTGCCATCGGGGAGGCGGCAGTGTTTGAGTTGTCCACCTCTGTCGTATTCGTAACGGGTGCCCCAGCCTTGGTGCTCAGTGATCAGGCGATCCTGCACGTCGTATTCGTAGGCGAGAGGCCAGTTGCCGTCGTCGACATTTCGTAGCTGTAATGAGTTTCCTTACCAGTGGCGAGATTTTTTCTGGCAGCGGTACAGACGCGTTGCGATTTATGCCGGGATGGTAAGAGAGGGAGAGATTATTAATTCATAAAATAAATCTCCCCCCTTTTCGTGTTTCTGCTTTCGGATTAATTCAAGCTTCGAACCGGTGAACAGTCACTTCGCTTTCAAGCTGGTAACCAGAGATGAAGTCGGATAAATCGGAGTTCATTAAACGGCCCGAGGCGTCGCGCTGATACTCGCTGACCAGTTCGCTGCCATCGGCGCCAAACTCGGTCTTTTTCAACAACTGACCGTTGAGGTCGTACTCATAGGCTGTTCGGCGACCATCGAAACCGGTTTCCTGCTGAATCAAGCCGTTCGAGTAGTAGTCGAGTTGATAGCGTTCGCCGCGCTCGTTCTCAATCTCGGTGAGATTGAGTTGCGAGTTGTCGTAACGGTAGCGCAGTTGGCTGCCGTCCGGATTGATGCGGCGGTTGACCAGGTCCAGGTTGTCGGCGTACTCGTAGCGAGTGATGCGTCCGAGCTCGTCAGGTTCGGCGGTGACTCGGCCATACGGGTTATAGGTGAAAGCACGGGTGGCGCCGCCGGGCAGGGTGACTTGGGTCAGACGATCAGCAGCGTCCCATTGGTAATGGGTGATCGCGCCAAACTCGTCTTGCCGGGTGATTTGCCGGCCCAAGGCGTCGTAGCGATATTTGCGCTGACCACCGTCCGGCAGACGTTCTTCGAGCAATTGACCGAGGTTATTCCAGCCCAGTTGATGGCGGCTGCCGTCGGGTTGACAAATTTCCAGCAGTCGCCCCTGACGGTCATAGCTGTAGTGGGTTTCGTTGCCGTCCGGGTCGGTTTGTTGGGTGATGTCGCCCTGTCGGTTGCGCTCATATTTCCAGCGGGCTTTGCCACGCTGTACGTCGATAAGTTGACCGTTAAAATAGTTGTAACGGGTTGGCACACCTTCTGGCTGGATGACGGCGATCAAACGTCCAGATTCACTGTATTGATACTCAGTGATCGCGCCCATCGGGTCTTTGACTGCGACTAGACGTCCCTGATTGTCGTACGCGTTCTGCGTTTCACCGCCGTCGGGCGCGGTTTCCGAGACCAAACGCGCATTTTCGTCATGTACGTAAACCAGTTCACTGCCGTCGCCGTTGTAGACGGTCACTGAGCTTTTGTCGTCCCACTCGTAACGCGCTTCCATTTGCGCGTAGTTGGCCCAGTGGCGCACGCAGCGGGAGTGTTTGCCTTCACGTTCCCATTCCCGGAAGAAGCTGGCGCCGCCGGCCATTTGTCGTTCGAGGATGACGTGCTGATCGTTGTACCGGTAGTGCTCGGTTTCATGTGCCGCATTTGTTGAAGAAACAAGTTGATTGCGTGAGTTGTACCGATAGGTGACAAGAGTCTGAATGGTCAGCCATGGATGCTGACGCTCACCGCGGTCATTGTATTCCTGGCGTTGTTGCTGCTTATCGACGGCCACAATGTGTCAGTCGGTGAATCCTCGTGGTTCAGGTAGCAATGATCAGCGGATAATCGGGGTCGCCTCCAAGAGGCAACTCCAAAGGCTAAGCTCTGGATTTAAAGCTGTGGGGCTCTATGCGGCTGGGGTAAAGACACCGTTGGAAAAGTTATGAAATAAAAATAGAATGGTGTGCTTAAAATCGCTTGTTTTTATCCGGTTTGTTGATCTGATTACGCAAGGATAATTCCAGTGATCCTGATGGAAGATTTATTCATGCCTAGGTTGACTAACTTTGGAGGGTAAGGATTTATAGGTGTGGTAAGTTGGGATTATAGTTGGGGTGCTGAGGTGCTTTTTCCTTAATGAGTGCCTTTGGTAAAAACATTGATAATGTTCTAAAGTTTATTTATGTTTGGGGTGTTTTTATGGCTGATGCTCTTGAAGAGATTAGTAAATTTATAAGTTGTGTATTGCGGCACAAGCCTGAGTCAATTGGCTTGTTGCTAGATGTGGAGGGGTGGGCGGATATAGGTGATTTAATCAGATGTGCGGAGATTGCTGGAAAGAATTTTAACTATGAGATGATAAGTGTCATCGTTTCTAGTAGTGATAAAAAACGTTTTGAAATATCCCCTGATGGAGCGAATATTCGAGCTATTCAGGGGCATTCGTCAGAATTGGTCAAACGTCAGTATTCTGAACTCCAGCCCCCGGATTTTTTATATCACGGAACGGCCACACGCTTCCTCGAATCTATTTGGAAGGAAGGACTGGTAGCCGGACCTAGGCATCATGTTCATCTGACTGAAAATGAGGGATTGGCTCATGATGTTGGGCGACGTTACGGTAAGTCTGTGATTTTACGTATTAGTAGTTATGAAATGTTTGTAAATGGCTATAAGTTCTTCAAGGCTGAGAATGATGTTTGGTTGACCTTTTTTGTACCTCCAGAGTTTATAGGTGCATTGGATTGATTTTCTTATTTGTAGATTACCTATTCCTCTTCATCCCACTCGGCGTGCATTTCAATGGCTTTTGTTAGCCAGTCAGTAAATTGGATGTACTCGCCATGTAGCTCCCACCCATCAGACGCGTATGCATGGATTATGAAAACTTTTGGATTGCCAGACAGATCTTCTCCGTCGAAACAAGCAATATCGTCATTCGCGCTGAATTTGGCAAAAGGAACCAGTGTGCGCTTCGGATAGAGTTCTTTCAATTTGTTGTGCCAGCTATTGATTTTTCCTTCTTTGTAAATAAGTAGCCACCATGGTTCGATGTCCATCTTGGGTTCTGTTTGTGCAAACTCTATGAACTCTTGAGGGAAAGGGTAGTTGGGTAGATTGTCAATATCTAAAAAAATAGTCATTTTTGTCCTGTTAATTTTGGTAGGTCGTGAGAACCAAATGGATTTTCGTTGCTAAATCTCTTGGGTTTTTGCTTCTGGATTCTGAGTTGTAATGCTTCGCCCCAAGTACCAGGCATAACATCATTGACTTCGAATCGCTCTTTATTATTCTGAGATAATGGGTCATCCAGCTTCCACTCTCTGGCCTCTACGTTGATACCTGCCTCACGTGCAGCTCTGACGCGAGTATTATCCATGCTAGTTAGTTGCCCGTCAGGCATGCGCACTACATCAATAGGCTCTCCCTGCCATCCATTCTTCTTCATTGAACTTACAAGATCATCATAACTAAAATTTTCGCCGGTCTTCCTGTCAATCTTATTATAAGAAACACTGTTTTGGGAAAAGCGAACCTCATTGGGGTTGATGGATCTAACTTTTGGGCATGCGCCAGGCTTGCAACTCAGCCCTAACGGATCCACCCACCCCGTAGGGTTAGGCACGTACTGGTAGCTATTCAACCCACCCGCAAGCTTGATCGGATCTGGCGTCAGAAACCGCCCAGTGCCCGGATTGTAGTAGCGGTGCCGGTTGTAATGTAACCCCGTCTCCGCATCGAAATACTGGCCCTGGAAGCGTAGCGGGTTGTCGATCTCGGACACATCCAGCGCGGCGAGATTACCGTACGCACGATACTTCGCCGACCACATGATCTCGCCACTGTAATCGGTGAGTTCCTGCGGTGTGCCAAGGTGATCGAGTTGGTAGTAGAACGGCGTGGCCTTGCGCGGACCTTCGCCGTCGAGCATCGCCAATGGCCGGAAGGTGCCCGGTTCGTAGATATAGCTGCGATAACGATTCTCTGCGCTTTCTGCGATCAGGCGTTCGCCCTGCCACAGGAACTCGGTGGTGTGGCCATCTACGGTTTTTTCGATGCGACGGCCGAAGGCGTCGTATTTGTAGCTGGCAATGCTGCCACCCGGCAGGCTGACGCCGATGAGCCGATGCTGGCAGTCGTAACGGTATTCGGTGACGAGTTTCTGACCAGTGCCGCGACGTTCGCGGATCAGGTTGCCGTAGGCGTCGTAGTCGTAGTGGCGGTCGCCCTGCATGAGCAGGCGGTTGCCTTTGACGTTGGCGAGGCTGGCGGTGCCTTCGTTGTTCTGGCCGAGCAGGTTGCCTGCCGGGTCGTGGGCGAAGCTTTCCGGTGTAGCGCCGCGTACGCTGATCAGGCGATCCAGTGGGTCGTAATGATAGCTACGGTTGCCTTTGCGGCTGTCGGCGATGCCCGCGAGGTTACCGTTGGCGTCGTAGTTGTAGCGACGCTGAAACAGATTTTTGTCTCGCTGCCCGACGGTGTGTGCTTGCAGGCGGCCCTGTTCATCGTACTGGTATTGGCTAAGCAGCAATCCTTGTTGGCGCTGTTGTTCGCGACCGGCGCTGAACTGGTGAGCCGTCAGGCGGGAGCCGTTGAGGTCAATGCTGCTTAGCTGACCGCCGGGTAGATGGCGGTAATCGAGTTTGCTGCCATCGGGGAGGCGGCAGTGTTTGAGTTGGCCGACGCTGTCGTACTCGTAGCGCAGGGTGCCCCAGCCTTGGTGTTCCTCGATGAGTCGGTCTTGCAGATCGTATTTGTAGGCGAGGGGCCAGTGGCCGTCTTCGACATTTACGAGACGGCCGAGAGCGTCGTAGCTGTAGTGAATCTCTTCGCCGTCGGCGAGGGTTTTCACCAGCAAACGGCCAGCAGCATCGCGTTGATACTCGGTAACGAGTTCGCTGCCGTCATCGCCGAATTCGGTTTTCTTCAGCAGTTGACCGTTGAGGTCGTACTCGTAGGCCGTGCGACGGCCGTCGAAACCGGTTTCCTGCTGGATAAGGCCGTTGGCGTAGTAATCGAGGTGGTAATGCTCGCCGCGCTCGTTTTCGATTTCAGTGAGCAGCAGACGCGAGTTGTCGTAGCGGTAGCGGAGTTGGCTGCCGTCGGGATTGATGCGACGACTGACCAGATGCAGGTTGTCAGCGTACTCGTAACGAGTAATGCGGCCGAGTTCATCGCGATCGGCGGTGACATTGCCGTAAGCGTTATAGGAAAACGCGCGGGTTGCGCCACCCGGCAGCGTGACTTGGGCTAGGCGATTGGCAGCGTCCCACTGATACTGGGTGATGGCGCCGGACTCTTCCTGACGGGTGATCTGCCGACCCAGTGCATCGTAACGATATTTGCGTTGGCCCCCGTCGGGCAGGCGCTCTTCCAGCAATTGCCCGAGATTGTTCCAGCCGAGCTGATGGCGGCTGCCGTCCGGGTGGCGAATTTCCAGCAGACGGCCCTGGCGGTCATAGCTGTAAAGCGTGGTATTGCCGTCCGGATCGATTTGCTGGGTGATGTCGCCCTGACGGTTACGTTGATACTTCCAGCGGGCTTTGCCGCGATGCACATCGCTGACGAAACCGTTGATGTATTCGTACGTCGTGGCTTCGTCTTCCGGCGGGATGACGGCGGTCATCAAGCCGTTGTCGTCGTAACGATATTCGGTGACAGCACCCAGCGGATCCTTTTCGGCGATCAACTGGCCCTTGTCGTTGTAGGCCTTGAGGTGCTTGGCGCCGTCCGGATCGATCTTGCTGATCAGCCGAGCCTTATCGTCGTGGGTGTAGACCTCTTCGCTGCCGTCGGCGTTGGTGACAGTCACACTGCCTTTGTCATCCCAAGCGTAGTGCGCTTCCATTTGCGAGAAGTTGGCCCAGTGACGGATGCAACGAGACAGCTTGCCTTCGTTTTCCCACTCCCAGTAGAAAGCCGCGCCGCCCGCCAATTGGCGCTCAAGAATGACGTGCTGTTCGTCATAGCGATAACGCTCGCCTTCACCCGCCGCATTCTTCGCTTCGATCAGGCGATGCTGAGCGTCGTAGCTGTATGTAACCAACGTCTGAACGGTGTTCCAGACATCTTCCAGATTGTCCGCTGGAAGGAACTGTTGGTAGTCGACTGCGACGATGTGTTTGCGGTCATAGCGCAGAAGCAGGGCGCGACCGGCGCCGTTGTCCAGGCGTTTGATTCGGCCGTGGATGTCCCGTGTGACGTGCAGTCGATTGCCATAGCTGTCGCTGATGGCGATCAGGGTGGCGCCTTTGCTGTTAAAACGGAAATGGTAGAACGATGGACGTTTGCCGGCTTGGGCAAGAATCAACTCGGAGGGATCGTCACCGAGGAAGATGGCGGCCCGAGAGAGGCTGTTGGTGATCGCCGGACGTTGTTCACTTGGAAGCGGGAAAGGGGTGGAGCGATTTTCGTGGTCGATCCAGATGACTTCGTCACCGACGATCTCGACACGATGGGCCAGTGCATGGCTCCAGCCGTAACCCAGGCCACAGTCGATTTCGACGGCGCTGGTTCGGTACAGGCGGGTCCACTCAAACGGCAGCAAACCGTCAAGTTGACCATCAGTGAGCGTCAACAACTCTTCGCCTGTAACCATGGAGACCGGGCATTTGTCAGTGCTAGTGCAGGATGCGGGCTCTGCACTCTTGTCCGCAGGCGTCGTTGCCTGTTTGGAAGCATCGTCAGTTACTTTACCGTCAGCGAGTTTCGCGTTTTTCTTCCCATCAAAGCGCAACTCGGAAATACCGTTTCTCACCTTCGCCGTCACACCCCGCGCCGCAACAGCGGTGTATTTCGCGACGTACTCCATAAAGCCATTGATGATCTTGAACAGCGACTTCACGAAACCGATGACAGCATTCATGACCAACTCACCATACTTCTTCAGGCGGGCTGCGAGGTAAATAACCCCGGTGCCTTCGGCCGCAATGGTCAGTACCACGCCAATCACGATGTCGATGGCGATACCGACGACCATTGCCGTGGTCGTTCTCGCTATGTCGCCAGCCATCTTCATTGGCGGCAAGCCTGCCAGCCAGATCACGGCGCTGCGTACCAGCAAGAACAACGCGGCTTCGTCACTGGCCAGCAACATGGCCTTTTTCATAATGTCCGGCGAGCTTTTGGCAACTTTGATCAGCTCATCTGCACCCGCGCCGAGATCCTTCGCAAACTTCTTTGGGTCTTGCAGGATATCGAGGACCTGATTGATGCCATCCCACACACCCTTGATGGCATCCCAGCCACCTTCAAGAATGCCGTTGCCGATTGCCATCGCAGTGCCCGAGGTGGAAAGGTTCGACCATTGCGGTTTGAAACCGGCCCACTCTTTTCGCAGGAAACCTTCCAAGTCAGCGGTGACGCCACTGTAGGAGCCGAAGAGGGCGTCGATCTGCGCGGGCGTCACTTCGTTGTGAACGCGGATCTGGTAGAACTTGCCGGGAATACCCCCTGTCCATGCAGCCTTGCCCTGTGCGTCGAGCTTGACCTTGCTGACAGCTCCGCCTTCCACGGCGACGATTTCGACTTCGATATCGCCCACGGGAATGTCATAAACCGACTCGAATTTACTCTCGATCAGCAATGGGCCCTTCAACGGGCACTGGGCCACGTTAGAGGTGAAATTACCGTCGGTCGTGCTCACGGCTTTGCTGGTGTCACCAACCTTGATCAGTCGCTCCATGCCGAGCAAGGACGGCAGATCCGCTGCACGGCTACCCTTGTCGGCGATGCTCGCGTACCAGGTTTTGGTTTGCTCCTGATACAGCTTCAGACTGTCCTTGAAGGTGTTCAGTTGGTTGTCAACAAAGGCAACGCGATCCATCAGCCTTGCTCCAGAATCAGGTGATTTAACAGTGCTTCTTTAAGATTTTTCGGCGCATCCGGGCGGCGCACGAAACGGCTGACTTTCAGCCTCAGGTTGCTCTCCGGCCATGCGGCGTAAATATCTGGACGGTCTTCTTCAAGCCATTGCATCAGGTTGCCGATCAGCGTCGTTGGATTTTCCTTAGCCAAGCTATCCAGCAACGGCTTCGGCACCTCCCACCACGGCCAATCCTTCACCTTCGGCAGCGCCCTCGGCCCAACCTCCAGGGCCTTGCCATTAATCAGATACCGCTCAAACATCGGCATCACTTCCCCAGCCTTGTCTCTCAGTCCATGCAGAATCGGGTAGATATGCCGCCCATCCCAGAAGCGGAAAAACACCTCGGTGCTATCCGGCATCTTCACCTGCGTCAGGCTGCGCAAATGCTCGAACACGTCGTTTGGCTCCGAGCGCGATACCGCCAGCCAGCCCCAGTCTAGGGCGTCGGTTTCGGCGATCCACGGCAGGAACGCGGAGCTGGCCTTGATCTCGGTGACGTAGGGCATCACCGGTTGCCAGGTGGAGTAGGGCGTGCCGCCCCAGATTGGCAGGAGCTGGGCGGTGGGTTCGGTCAGGTACAGGTTTTTCAGGGCGTCGCTATCGCTCGCCGCGCTGATGATCAGGTACATGCGTTCGCCGGTTTGCAGCGGCTGTTGTGCCAGCCAGTCCTTGGGTGTCAGTCGATCAGATGGCACAGGCACCTGCCTTGCATTTTTCGCATTCTTCGCAGAATGGCGCGTTGCGTTTAAGGGTGTTGATCTGGGCCGGGGTCAGCACTTGGCCGGCCTTGTCGGCGTCGGCCTGTTTCAGGATGCCGGGCATCAGTGGCGCGGCGCCGGTGCCACTGCCGGGGCTGCCGCCGGAGTTCATGTTGATCACCGGGCCGCTCATGGTCACACCGCCAGCATCAATCTTGATGAAGCTGCCGCCACCGACCAGGGTCAATTCGGCGCCGGCTTCCATCACCACTTTCATACCGCTGCTCAGGTGGATTTCCTGCCCCGCATCAATGAACTGCCCAGTCCCAATCTTGATGTGCTGATTGACGCCCACGGTCAGGTGATCATTCGCCCGCGCCTCAACTTTACGATCGGCATAAACCGTGTGGTGCTCTTCGGCTTTGAATTCGCTGTAGCTGTTCTTTTCAACGGTGTCGTGGCGTTCGTTGCCGACCCGAATCTTCTGGTCGTGTTCGACGTTCTCGTCCCAGTCGCGCTGGGCGTGGAGATAAATCTGTTCCTGACCTTTCTTGTCTTCGATGCGCAGTTCGTTGTAGCCACCGCCACCCATTGAGCTCAGGGTTTTGAAGGTGCTGCGGGTTTTGTTGGCCGGCAGTGCGTACGGGACGGTGTTTTCCTTGTGGTACAGGCAGCCGCTGATCAGCGGTTGATCGGGGTCGCCTTCAAGGAAGGTGACGAGCACTTCCATGCCGATGCGCGGGATGGCGATGCCGCCGTACTGGGCGCCGGCCCACGCTGAAGACACGCGCAGCCAGCAGCTGGTTTTGTCGTCGGCCTGGCCTTCGCGGTCCCAATGGAATTGCACTTTGACGCGGCCGTACTGGTCGCAGTGGATTTCTTCACCTTTGGGGCCGGTGACGACTGCGCTCTGGCTGCCGAGGATGCGCGGTTTCGGGTGGCGCAGGGGCGGGCGGTTGGGCACGTCCCACGGGGTGGCCTGGAAACGGTTGCGATAGCCCTGATGGAAATCGTCTTTGAGTGCGGTGGTGTCGCTGGTCACCGACTCTTCCAGCACTTGCGGCTGTTTGCCTTCGTGCAGGACTTCGGTGAGCAGCCAGAGGTCGTTCCACTTGGCTTTCGGGTGCGCGGTCAGCGCGAGGAAGTGGCCGCTGACCAGCAACGGCTGATCGCTCTTGCCTTCAGCCAGTTGGAAGTCGCTGCGGT
>NZ_JACOPU010000010.1:0-104727 GCF_017973755.1 Pseudomonas sp. P42
TGAAACGATGCATCGCCGATGGTAGTGTGGGGTTTCCCCATGTGAGAGTAGGTCATCGTCAAGATTAAATTCCGAAACCCCAATTGCGAAAGCAGTTGGGGTTTTGTTTTGCCCGCAGGAAAGTTCTTACAGCATTTCTGGACACAGTACGCTTGTCATCTAGGTTCAATTTACATAGCTCATTCACATTAGGCAGCGAATTTCCGCTTCAGCGCTTTTTATAACGCGCTCCCTCTGATCAATCTTTGCCAGGCGTGGCGGCCGCAATGTCCCACGTCATCAATACCTGAGTGATTGCCGCATCAATCACCTGAATCGTTGTGTCATCCCGAGCGAGGATGGAAATCCCCTGCAGAAAACTGTCAAAAACCGTAGCCAGGGCGGGGGCCGCCGTATTGGCAGGTAACTCACCAGCACTCATTCCCCGCTTGACGCACGCCAAGATCCCCGCACGAGTCCGTGCGCGGGACTGGGTGAGGGCTTCAACCACTCGGACATTTTCAGGGCTGGGTGCGCTCATTACGCCGAGAGTAACCATGCAACCCTTGGGATGGCCATCCTCGCACTGCATGCGCGCCGACTGGCGCAACGCGGTTTCAATAGCCTGGCGCGGAGGCAGATTTTCGTCCCACAGGCATTGGGTAACCTGAGCAAAGGTCTCCAGGTAACGCTGCACGCATTCGTCAAACAGGGCTTCCTTTGAGCCGAACGCAGCGTAAAAGCTCGGCGCGGAAATTCCGCCGCCCAATTGTGCTTTCAGCAGAGCGAGGGAGGTGGAGTCATAGCCGTGTTGCCAGAACAATTGCATGGCTTGCTCGACGGCGTCGTCGCGGTCGAAATTGCGAGGGCGGCCCGTTCTTGCCATTTCAGAATTCCTCGGTGAGATGACTTAAATACTAGACGATACATAAGTCGTTGACAACGAGTGGTCGCTGCCATCAGTATTTTATATCGATCGGTATTTAATTCTCAAAATCACTACTCAAGGACTTCCCGTGACGCCTTCACTCGCTTTATCGGCAACGCCGAAAAGCCTGCCAATCGGCGCCTTGCTGGCGTTGGCCATGACAGGTTTTATCTGCATAGTCACCGAAACCCTACCTGCCGGCTTGCTGCCGTTGATCAGCGAAGGACTGGCGATCTCGCCGTCGATGGCTGGCCAGATGGTCACGGCCTATGCGTTAGGCTCGGTGCTGGCGGTCATCCCGATGACCATCGCGACCCGTGGCTGGCGCCGGCGTAATGTGCTGCTGCTGACTATCGTCGGTTTCCTGCTGTTCAACTCCATCACGGCGCTGTCCTCACATTATGGCGTGACGTTGGTGGCGCGCTTCTTTGCCGGTGTATCGGCCGGGTTGGCGTGGAGTTTGTTGGCCGGTTATGCCCGCCGCATGGTCGAGCCCGAGCAGCAGGGCAAGGCGTTGGCGCTGGCCATGGTCGGCACACCCATTGCGCTTTCGCTGGGGGTGCCACTCGGTACATGGCTGGGTGGTCTAGTGGGTTGGCGCACCGCGTTTGGCATCATGTCGGGCTTGACGTTGATTCTGATAGTTTGGGTATTGGTGAAAGTGCCTGACTATCCACCGCAGCCTGCGCATCAACGCATGTCGCTGCGCAGCGTGCTGACCACGCCAGGTGTACGGCCGGTACTGGCGGTGGTGATCAGCTGGATGCTCGCGCACAACATTCTCTACACCTACATTGCACCGTTCGTGGCGTCGGCGGGGTTGGAGAGTAGGGTGGATCTGGTCTTACTGGTCTTCGGGATCGCTGCGTTGGTGGGGATCTGGTTGACGGCGAAATTGGTTGAGCCGCTGTTGCGAAAAACCACACTCGTCAGCCTCGCGGCATTTGCGGCGGTTTGCGTGGTGCTGGGTTTCTCAGGGCACGTACCGCAAGTGATCTACATTGCAGTAGCGGTGTGGGGATTGAGCTTTGGCGGGGCTGCGACGTTGTTGCAAACCGCGCTGGCGGATGCCGCCGGCGATGGCGCAGACGTGGCGTTGTCACTGAATGTGGTGGCATGGAATAGCGCAATTGCGGGCAGCGGCGTTGTCGGTGGCGTATTGCTGGACAAGTGGGGCGTCGCGTCTTTTCCGTGGGCGATGACGCTGCTGGTGGCTGTCGGGTTTGCCATTGTCTGGCGCGCGCGCGGGCATGGTTTCAAGCCGGGGACGCGTGGACATGGACGAACGGTGGTTGCCGGGCATTGAAGCCCCGAAGCGCAGCCTTTCGAGCGTCCCTTTCAGGGAGGGACGTCCTCAATGGCAGCGCTTTCAATTCTCGGTCTGAAATGGCTGATCGTTGGCCCACAGAGATTGGCGGCGTATTTACCTATCCCGTCCTGGCCTCAGAGCAAACTCCACGAAACCCCGACATAAACGCCCATCCCTTCACCCGGCGTCGACCGCGCCGCATCCAGTCCCTTGTCGTCATACCCCGGCGTGACCGTCGCTGCGTAGTGTTTGTTGGTCAAATTGCGCATGTCCACCCAGGTCTGCCAGTCACCTTTCGGCGCGTTGTACCCCAACGTCGCGCCGAATAGCGCATACGGATCGGCGTAGTAACTATTGGCGTAGTCCACTGCAACTTTCGACACCAGTTGCGTGTTCAGAGCGGCAAAGAAACCGTGCGGCCAGTCGTAGCGCAATTCACCGTGGTAGTAATGCATCGGCAATCCCGGCAAGCGGTTGTCACCGAAGCGATCGTCATCGCGGTAGTGGAAATCGCTGAAGGTGTACGCCTGACGCAAACTTAACTGCTGCCCGTCGGCGGAAGACCAGAGTTTGCTGTTCAGGCTGGCTTCGACACCCTGGTGCACGGTGGGGCTGGCGTTGAGCTCATACGGCGTGACTGCGGTGGCGTCTGGTAGCACCGAAAGCAACTCGTGGCGCACTTGCGCGTAGTACCAGGCCAGGCTCCATTCACCGAGCGCGCTTTCACCACGACCGCCGAGTTCCAGCGTGGTAGCGGTCTGATTTTGCAGTTTGATCGGGTCGCGCTGTGTGCCGGTGGCCGCGCCGTTCCCAGTCGGGAAGCGCACGTTGGAGCTGTAGATCAGCGACCACGGATGCGGCGCTTCGACCGAGCGGCTGAGATTGCCGAACACTTGCAGGTCCGGTGTTACCTGGTAGCGCAGGCCGAGGCGGGGCGCGTAGTCCCAGTCGTTCATGCTGGTTTTGCCTCCGCTCTGCGGATAGGTGACGGCGCTTTCGCGGCGGGTGTAGATGGCGGCGAGGCCGGTGGTCAGCCACAGGTCATCGGCAATTTCCAGATCATTGCCAAAGTGCATAACGGTGTCTGAACCCTGATAGGTGAAATTGCGCATGCGCGTGCCCGGTACATAGGCTGCGGTGTTGCCGGTGGGAATGCGCACAAACTCACTGGCGCCATCGTTGGGCAGATGTTTGGTCACACGCAGGCCCACATTGCTGCGACTTTCCATGCCCCACAGCGTGTCGCGGCGCTTGTAGTCGAAGGTGCCGCTGACGTCGGTATAGGCGACCTTCAGACGATTCGGGCCTTCGCGCAGATCCATCGGGTAGTCGTGATAAACGAGACCGGTCTGGATGCTGGAATCGTCGTCGATGTAGAAGGTGGTCTTGTTGCCGATGAAGGTGCTGCCCGGCTGCTTGCGGCTGTCATCGCGTGATACGTACGCCGGGTTGGCGGCCCGTGAGTTGTGTTCGATGGAGTGCTTGGTCACGCGTCCGGCGAGGTCGTTGTCGGTTTCGCGGTAACGGATGTAGAAGCGGGTTTCCAGGTTCGGGTTGAAGCGATAACCGAAGTTGGCAATCAGGCCTTTGCTTTCGCTGGCAGTGTGATCCTGATAGCCGTCGGCGTTCGAGTCGGTCAACGACACGTAGTAATCGAAGTCGCCGAGCACTTGCCCGGAACTGACCTGACGCTGCTGGTAACCATGGCTGCCGGTGGCATAGCGGACTTGCAGTTTCGGCGCGTCGTAGCCGGTATGGCTGACGTAATCGATGGCACCACCGAGGGCCAGCGAGCCGCGATCGAAGCCGTTGGCGCCGCGCAGCACCTCAACATGGTCGACCCACAACGGTTCGAGCAATTCGTAAGGCGTGCCGCCGGGGCCGGTCAGCGGCAGGCCGTCGAGCATTGTATAAAGCCCCGAAGCATGAGCGCCCGGCGCACGATTGATGCCCGAGCCGCGAATCGAAATCTTCACGCCTTCATTGCCCGCCGACTGCGCATAAACCCCCGGCTGATAGGCCAGCACATCCTGATTACTCGCCACGCGGCCCTGCAATGGCTGGCGCATGTCGACAACGTTGGTGCCGCCGGGCACACCGGCCAGACGCACTTTGGCGTCGTCGACAGCCGCGTCGGTACCGCTGCGGTCCTCGGCGGAAATCAGCACCTGCCCCAACTCCATACCTTGAGCCTGAGCCATGGTCGGGCACGCGAGGGCCAGCCCCAACAACGCGGTGGGCAGGGAATTGGGCGAAGGCATCGAGAAAACTCCAGACAAGACAGGCACGGGCAATGAACAGTGCGACGTTAGAAAGAACGAAAGAAACACATCGCGATTTTGCTTATTGTCCGGCAATGGAAAACAACGCGCCATAAACTAATCTCACGAGTCTGGTTCACAGCGAAATTCCAATCCGTGAGGGCTCGATCATGGCAAAAGACAAGAAGAAAGCCGCAAAGACGTCCGAAACTCCCCGGTTGAAAAACAAGGCTTACCTTGAGGAGTTGCGCACGCTGCATGTCGAGCTGGTCAAGCTGCAGGAGTGGGTCATCGCCAAGGGCGTGAAGGTTTGTATCGTCTTCGAGGGGCGCGATGGTGCGGGCAAGGGCGGGACAATCAAAGCGATCACCGAACGGGTCAGCCCACGGATCTTTCGCGTGGTGGCGCTGCCGGCGCCAACAGAACGCGAGAAAAGCCAGATGTACGTCCAGCGCTACCTGCCACATTTACCCGCGGCGGGCGAAGTGGTGATCTTTGATCGCAGTTGGTACAACCGCGCGGGCGTCGAACGGGTGATGGGTTTCTGCACCGAGGAACAGGCCGACAAGTTCCTCAAATCTACACCGCTGGTCGAACGCGCAATCGTCGAGTCAGGGGTGATCCTGATCAAATACTGGCTGGAGGTCAGCCCGCAGGAACAGACCCGTCGGCTTGAAGCGCGTATCAACGACGGTCGCAAAACCTGGAAGTTGACGGGGATGGATCTCAAATCCTACAGCCGTTGGTATGACTACTCACGCGCACGTGACGAGATGTTCAAGCATACCGACACTAACCACGCCCCCTGGCTGGTGGCCGACTCAAACGACAAGCGCCGGGCGCGGCTCAACATCATCACTGATCTGTTGAGCCGCATTCCTTATGAGGAAGTCGCACACGAGCCGGTCACGCTGCCCAAGCGGCAGAAACCGGGCAAGTACCGCGAGCCGGATTATCAGTACAAACGTGTTGCAGACAAGTTCTGACGGCTCGCTCTTGGCGTTAGAGGTATGTGCTCGAACCTGTACCGGAATCGGAAGGTTCATGAATCAGCCTTCCACCCGTCGACTGCGCTGAACAACCGCACCTGCGCCTCTTTCTATAGGGGAAGTCCCCCATGAGTTAAACCCTATGTTCGATCAGCGAAAGAAAGAATTACTGGCGGCATGGCGCAACCTGGCGACCCAGTCGCAATTGCAGATGGATCCGGAGCAGCAGTACGACGAACTGCTCAAGGCTGCCGATGAAATGGAGGCGCAGGGAATCATTACCAGTGCCGAATGGCGACAGTTGGTGCGGGATGCGGGGAGCGTGTTTACCAGCGATATGACTTAGACACTTGGTTGAAACCGAACGAAGTAAGCCTTCATGTTCTGGGGGGGACTCACAAACCCTCCAGATTCAGGCCACTCCTGACGCCGACTTTTTTTGCCTTCGGCTGCGCTGCCTGGCCACTTCTCGATGTTTGCAGCAGACCCATAAATTCGGTTTTGTCGACCGGACGACTCATGAAGTAACCCTGTACTTCATTGCATTGATCAGCCCCCAGAATATCCAGTTGCTCCGCGGTTTCGACGCCTTCGGCAGTGACGGTCAGGCCCATGGCTTTGCCCAGCCCGATGATCGCCTGCACCACCGCCCGGTCATTGGCGCCGCTGTTGATCGAGGCGATGAAGCGCTTGTCGATCTTGATGCCATCGAACGGATATGCACGCAGGTAACCGAGCGATGAGTATCCGGTGCCGAAGTCGTCCATGTTCAGGCGCACGCCCAGCTCTTTAAGAGCGTTCATGGTAGTCAGCGCGCCATCGGTATCGTTGAGCATGACGTTTTCAGTGATCTCAAGCTCCAGTCGACTGGCCGGGAAGCGGGTGTCGACCAGCACTTCGCGGACATCCTCGACCACATCGGTCACGGCGAATTGCGCAGGCGACAGATTGACCGATAGCAAGATGTCTTCCGGCCACGTCAGCGCCGTTTCGCAAGCCTCACGCAACACCCAGCGCCCGAGCGGGACGATCAGGTCAGTCTGTTCCGCCAGCGGAATAAACAGGTCGGGCCCAAGCAAACCCTTGGTCGGATGCTGCCAGCGCACCAGTGCCTCGACTGAAACGATCTGCTTGCCATCAACTTTGTAGCGCGGCTGGTAGTGCAGGATGAACTCGTTGTGCTTGAGCGCATGTCGCAGGTCGTCTTCCATTTGCCGGCGTGTCTGGATCTGGTCGCTCATGTGCGCTTCGAAATAACACCAGGTGTTCTTGCCCTCGGACTTGGCCTGGTAAAGCGCAATATCGGCGTAGCGGATCAGTTCGCTGGGGGTGAATCCATGGCGTCGGCTCAGGGCGATGCCGATGCTGGCGCCAATGTGCAATGGGTGATGCTCGAAGATCACCGGTTGATGAAGGCTGCCGATCAATCGGGTGCAGAACTTGTCGATTTCGTTAGGTGCGTCCATGCCATTGAGCACCACGACAAATTCGTCCCCGCCAAGCCTGGCAACGATGTCATCGTCGCGGGTGCATTCACGCAAACGGGCGGCGACTTCCTGCAGCACTGCATCACCGGCCGGATGGCCGAGCGAATCATTGATCGGTTTGAAGTTGTCCAGATCGATCATCAGCAGCGACAGCGCCGGCGCGTGCTCCCTGAGCAACAGCGCTTCATCCAGATAACGCGCGAGTTTGTTGCGATTGGGCAGCCCGGTCAGGGCATCGTGCATGGACAAGTGCTGGATTTGAGCATGGGCGGCGACCTCGTCGGTGATATCGCTGGCGGTGCCGCGATAACCGATGACGACTTGCTTGTCGAAGATCGGGCGAGCCGAAAGACGACAATGACGTTGCTGCCCGGAATGGTCGCGGTAGGTGCAACGCAGATCGCTGGCGTGACCTTCTTCGTTCAGTTTCTTCAGCCACAGTTCCAGTGGGGTGGTGTCGCAGAACAGCAGTTGACCGATGTCCTGGCCCTGCCAAAGGGTTTGTGGGTAGCCGGTCACTTCGCTGAATCGCGCTGACAAATAGGTCAGCGACAGATGCCGGTCGGTCTCCCAGATCCAGTCCGAAGCGGCTTCCGCCACCGCACGAAAACGCTCCTCACTGGCTTCCAGGCCGAAGTTGGCGGCTTCCAGTGCAAGGTTGTAGGACTGCATCACCGCAAAGCTTTCATCGACATACCGCGACGAACGCAAAGCGTGGCGGAAGAAGTAGGCGGTCAGTAGCATCAATACCACCATCGTCGCGCCGAGGGTGGGCAGCAATGACCACAATAACTGTTGCCCCGGCCGCTCAAGATCGGACACCAGGCTAAAACCGGTGCTGTCCAGTGGCACTCGCGGGCGTGCCGGGTCCAGGGTTTCATTCGGGGCAAGGGTCAGATTTTTCAAGCCGTAAGCGCTGCCGATCTTGCGCAGTTTGGTCGGGGTGAGTTTGTCGACGAACACCAGCACAGAGGTTTGCTGCGCAGTCTTCTGCGGCCGCTCATCGTTAGGCAAAATGGCCGCTGCCGACACCAGCGCCGGCCAGCCTTCGAACAGTGAGTAGCGGCTGACGGGGTGGGTCAAGTCGCTTTGGCCTTGCACCTGATCCAGCAGTGAAGCCGCGCTGACCTCCACGAACGCCGCGATATCCGTATCGAGCATTTGGCCGCGAACCACAGCGTATTTGGTGCGCTCGCGATCCAGCACGAACACGCCGTCATAGCCGTCGGCGGTGAACAGCGTGTTACCCAGGTTTTGCTCGGTATAGGCCCATTGGGTGTCGACCTGATCGCTCAGACGCTCATAGGCTGTGGTCCAGTAGGCGTAACTGGTGATGTAGTTTTTCGAGGCAGTGATGCGATTTTCGAGGGCGCGAACCGAGTAGAACTCGGTCTTGCGGACTTCCTCCTTATCCAGTTTGTTGGCGATGCCGAGCAAGGCAACGGCCGCAGCAATCACGCCAGTGACAAATAGCGCACCCACGGCGACCGCCAGGCGCCGGGTGACGACGCTCTGCCGAGGGGGAAGCGGTGCTGCGTAAGTGGAAATGTCCATTCACTCGTCCTTGATCCGCTGTCTTCTGAATCTAGAACAGTGCCGCTGGTGCAATGTTCAGATTCTTCTTCAGGATCATGCTGATCGGAGTCTGTAGAAGCGTAGTGAACACGGGAGACTTTGCTTTCTCCAGTTTGCAACAAGTGACGACTGACCCGGCCAAGCCGCGCCGGATATGGGTTTGCGCGCCGAAGAAGGCGTCGCCCCGGTCAGCGGCGATTCCCGAAAGCACAAGACTTCCCGCTCAAAAACCGGATAATGGCCGCCATTCGTTTAGCCGTATTCTGGTAATCCCGCATGGAAATCAAGGTCAACTTTCTCGACAACCTTCGACTTGAAGCCAAGTTCGACGACTTCACGGTGATCGCCGATCAGCCCATCCGCTACAAGGGCGATGGCTCGGCACCGGGGCCGTTCGACTATTTCCTGGCGTCGTCGGCCTTGTGTGCGGCTTACTTTGTGAAGTTGTACTGCGACACGCGCAATATCCCCACGGAAAACATTCGCCTGTCGCAGAACAACATTGTCGACCCGGAAAATCGCTACAACCAGATCTTCAAGATCCAGGTCGAATTGCCGGCGGACATCTCTGAAAAGGATCGCCTGGGCATCCTGCGCTCGATCGACCGCTGCACGGTGAAGAAAGTCGTGCAGACCGGCCCGGAATTCATCATCGAAGAAGTCGAAAACCTCGACGCCGATGCCCAGGCCTTGCTGATGCCGCACTCGGGCTCGGCGGCGGGCACCTACATTGCCGGCAAGGACCTGCCGCTGGAGCAGACCATCGCCAACATGTCGGCAATTCTCGCCGACCTGGGCATGAAGATCGAAATCGCTTCGTGGCGCAATATCGTGCCCAATGTGTGGTCGCTGCATATCCGTGACGCGCACTCGCCGATGTGCTTCACCAACGGCAAGGGCGCGACCAAGGAAGGTGCACTGGCGTCTGCGCTGGGTGAGTTCATCGAGCGACTGAACTGCAACTTCTTCTACAACGATCAGTTCTGGGGCGAGGACATCGCCAGCGCAGAGTTTGTGCATTACCCGGACGAGCGCTGGTTCCAGCCTGGCCCGAAGGACGAGTTGCCGAGCGAGATTCTCGACGAATACTGTCTTGAGATTTACAACCGCGATGGCGAGTTGCGTGGCTCGAACCTCTATGACACCAACTCCGGCAACACTCAGCGTGGCATCTGCTCGCTGCCGTTTGTGCGCCAGTCCGATAATGAAGTGGTGTACTTCCCGTCCAACCTGATCGAAAACCTGTTCCTCAGCAACGGCATGAGCGCTGGCAACACGTTGGCCGAAGCGCAGGTGCAGTGCCTGTCGGAAATCTTCGAGCGCGCGGTCAAACGCGAAATCCTCGAAGGTGAGATGGCGCTGCCGGATGTGCCGCAGGAGGTGCTGGAGAAATACCCAAGCATTCTCGCTGGCATCAAGGGCCTGGAAGAGCAAGGCTTCCCGGTGTTGGTCAAGGATGCGTCGCTAGGTGGTGAATTCCCGGTGATGTGCGTGACCCTGATGAACCCGCGCACGGGCGGCGTGTTTGCCTCATTTGGCGCGCACCCAAGCCTGGAAGTCGCGCTGGAGCGCAGCCTGACCGAGTTGTTGCAGGGCCGCAGCTTTGAAGGCCTGAACGATCTGCCGCAGCCGACCTTTTCGGGGCAGGCAGTGACCGAGCCGAACAACTTCGTCGAGCACTTCATCGACTCCAGCGGTGTGGTGTCGTGGCGCTTCTTCAGTGCCAAGGCTGATTTCGAGTTCGTCGAGTGGGACTTCTCCGGCCACGGCGAAAACTCCAATGCCGAAGAAGCCGCAACGCTGTTCGGCATCCTCGAAGACATGGGCAAAGAAGTCTACATGGCGGTCTACGAGCACATTGGCGCCAAGGCCTGCCGGATTCTGGTGCCGGGCTACTCGGAAATCTATCCGGTCGAAGACCTGATCTGGGACAACACCAACAAGGCCCTGCAATTTCGCGCCGACATCCTTAACCTGCACAGCCTGAGCAAAGTCGGCCTGCGCAACCTGGCCCAGGGTCTGGAAAAAAGCGAGCTGGACGATTACACCGACATCACCACCCTGATTGGCATCGAGTTCGACGACAACACGCCGTGGGGCAAACTGACCATCCTTGAACTGCGCCTGCTGATTTACCTCGCGCTGCAAAAGTTTGACCAGGCAAAAGACCTCGTCGAAGCCTTCCTGCAATACAACGACAACACCGTCGAACGCGGCTTGTTCTACCAAGCGGTGAACGTGGTACTGGAAATGGAACTGGACGAAGATCTGGAACTGGCCGATTACGAAGCCAACTTCCGCCGCATGTTTGGCAACGAGCGCATGGACGCGGCCATTGGCTCTGTGAACGGCAGCGTGCGTTTCTATGGTTTGACGCCGACGAGCATGAAGCTAGAGGGCCTTGATCGGCATTTGCGCTTGATCGAGAGCTATAAGAAGCTGCATTCGGCACGGGCGAATGTGAAGGGTTGATCTTGAAATGCGCACCTGTGGCGAGTGAGTAAGGTTCCTCCACAGGTTTGCATGTCCTACACTTGGCTCAGCCATTTCTCCATGATGATCGTGCGCTCGGCGCCGTAAAACTCATCGCGGATTTTCTCAAAGCCCAGCGAGGCATAAAAACCTTCGGCGGTAATAGAGGAGGGCACGCGCAGGCGCTGCAAACCTTCATTGTTGGCCGCTGACTCAAGTGTCTTCATCAGTTTTTTGCCGATTCCGGCGCTTTGATGGGGTGGATCAACGAATACGCTTCGAACGACATCCCGATCAAGACTGGCCGTTGCAACGATGTGCCGTTCAATGGTCGCTACGTACACCCGACGCTGAGTCAGCAAGTGCAGGATGGCTGCAGCGCAGAAGCTTTGCTCAACCAGGTCGATGATCTCTTGGGAGTAGTCCTGAGCATTGGATTCGCGCAGGGCCGCGATAATCACTCGGCTGATGGCAGGCGCATCATCGCGGGTTGCGGCTCGAATCTGTAGATCCATTGAGGCTGTCCTTAGCGCTTATGCGCAGCATCCGCCAACTGCCCGGTATCAACTCGCACAAAAACCGAATCACCCACCGCGGTCAGCACGTCGCCCGCAAATACCTCGCAAATCACCCGGGTTTTACGCCCGACTTCACCCTCGACTTTCGCCCGCAAGGTCAGCGTTACGCCCATCGGCGTGGGTTTGATGAACTTGATACCGAGGTTGCCGGTGACGCAATCGATGCGGGGCAGGGTCCCGGCTTCGCGGTTTTCTGCGCGGTAGTGATAGGCCATCGCCGTCCAGTTGGAATGGCAGTCGACCAGCATCGCGATCAGTCCGCCGTAGACCAGATCCGGCCAGCCGCAGTACTTGGCATCCGGCAGATGCTCGGCGATGACGTGCACTGCGTCTTCATGCCAATGGCTCTTGATGTGCAGGCCGTGGGGGTTGCTGCCGCCGCAGCCGTAGCAAACGCCTTCGGGGGCGGCGCTGTCTTGCAGTGGGGTATCGAGGTTGGACATGGGTGTGGTCATCCTGAAGTAGTGAGCCCGGTCAGGCGAATGCGGTTACGGCCGCCGCGCTTGAATGTACGGTCATTCTTCGGACGTGAGCCACGTGTCGACAACCCGTCGATCCAGCTCTTCCCAATACGCCATGCCCAAAACCCGCGTGGTGTTCAGCCCGCGCAGGTAGCCGCGCAACTGATTGGCGGTGTCCCGAATGAGCTGCTGGTCAGCGTCATCCTTGCTCAGCAGGACACTTTCGTACTGGACCAGGTATTCAGCCACGCGCTCGCGATATTCGGATAGGACGGCGTCGCGGATCAGGTCAAATGTTCTCAAGGAGAATTCCTCATTCATCTTGTTCTAGTTGTGATCGAGTGTGTAATCAGTCTGCACATTGCGCAACTATCGCTAGAAGTAATAGTGACCATCACCAAACGCAAGTTCTGCTTTGTCGCCGATGGGCGGAAAATCGCTCCATCGAACACGCAGCTCAAGGAATTTGCGCGATGAACATTCTGACTCGATTGGCTCTGGCGGCCCTGCTGATGGGCGCTGTCGCTGCGCCGACCTACGCCGACAATGCCCGGTCGTGTCATTTTCAATCCATCACCGGCAGCAGCGCCACGTTGCAGCATTCGCAGACTGTTGGCGTGCTGTACAGCGAAAACACCCTGGACAACCTGCAATACCTTGAGCGTTACCACGACATGGCCCTCAACGGCGCGAAAGATGCGCTCGACTCGCGGATTCGCGACGCTTTCGTCGCCAGTTCCGACCCGGAACTGGCCATCGACTGGTTGATGAGTTCGTTACAACAGCAGTTCTTGTCCGTGACTGTCTACGGCAGCCTCGACGAGCTGGTACAGGCCCATCCCGATGTGGTGGTGAAACTCGACACGTTCAATCGTCTGCTGACCCAACGCAACAATCTGGTCGAAGCGCGTTTTACCGCGCGGTTCTACGACGCCGACCTGCAATACATCGGCAAGGCGGAAGGCGCGGTGGAAAAGCAGATGCCGTCGGTCTGGGTGCATAACCAGGCGGCGCCGCAAATCGCCGCGCAGATCGACAAGCAACGCGACTTGCAACTCAACGCATTGAAGCAGTTCGACCACTCGCTCAAGGCGTTGGTCTCGGCAAGCTGACATCGCAAATACCAACGGCAATGGCGGCAGCGTGAAGCCGAACCGTTGCCGGTTGAACCGAAACTCTATTTTCAGGATTACACCGATGCGTCCTTTATTCGTTTCTGCCTTGGTTGTCGCTTCCTTGCTGCTTGCCGGCTGCGCCTCTGCACCGAACGACCCGACCCTGACCTTGCAGACCAGCAAGACGCCAGCGCAATACGCCGATTGCGTCGTGCCCAAGTTGCAGGGCATTGCGCTTAACCCGACCGTCTCGCAGACCCAGCGCAGTTACCGGATCGTGGTGCCGAGCAAGGTCTCGGCGGACAACGTGCTGGAAGCCTACAAGGCCGGCAGCGGCGGCAAGGTGTTCCTTTACGAGCGCCACCTGCTGGCCTCGAACTTCCTGCCATCAAGTTTTGAACGGGCAGCCCAGGAGTGCATCTGATTTCGCCCGTTAACCGTATCTCACAGAGCTCCTTTGGTTGGCCGCAACCAACCAATTTTTTGCCCCGCCCCTTAATTGGGTTGCGGGGTTTTTTTTGCCTGGATTTTGCTTGGCCCGCCAATTACTGTGCGGTGAGGTACCTGACTTACGGCCCGACAATCTGCTTATACATTTCGGCACTGGCAGCCGACACATCAAGGAGGAGTTTTCATCATGAATACAAGGAAGTCGCTCAGGATCGCCATTACCGGCGTCAGCCGCGGTTTAGGCCAAGCCCTGAGTCATGCGCTGGCAGAGCACGGGGACACAAGGTCTATGGCTGCCAGTTCGCGGTCGACGCCGACGAACCAGGGCAAGATCTCCGGTAGCTGCACCGTTGCGCATCCTGGGCTGTAACAGTCTGCTTATTGAAAGGTACGTTGATCATGCTTAAAAACAAACGTGTTGTTGTCACCGGAGGAGGGCGCGATTTCGGCCAGGCGGTGTCGGTCTGGCTGGCCCGCGAAGGCGCCCACGTCGACTTGTGCGCGCGACAGTTGACCAGTGCGCAGGCCACTTGCGAGATTATTCAGCGCGAGGGCGGTACCGCCCGCGCCTATCAATGCGACATCGCCAGTGCGGCCTCTGTGCGTGCTTTCGCCGAACGCCTGCTGGAGGATGATCGCCCGGTCGACATCCTCGTGCTCAGTGCGGCGCAGTGGCTTGAAGGGCCGCTGGCAGAGGACGATAGCGACGAGGAAATCTGCTCGACCATTGACTCCGGTCTGACGGGGTCGATTGTCCTTACCCGGGCATTGCTGCCAAGCCTGCGCCGCTCAGGTGCAGCTGACATCGTCGCAATGGTATCGGTGTGCGGGGTGGCGAATTTCACCAACTCCGTCGCCCATCCAGCTTTTTTTGCCGCCAAGCACGGCATGAGTGGTTTCTGCCAGAACATGGCTGATCGGCTGGCCGGCGAGCAGATTCGGGTTACCGGTTTTTATCCGCCGGATTTTGAAATCACCGGTCTGGATGAAAGGGTCGATCCCCAGAGCAAGCTGCTCAATGGGCGGTCCATCTGGGAGACCATGCGATTCGTGCTGACCCAGCCGCGCAGCTGCCACATCAACGAGGTGCATTTTCGCGGTCCAACCCGCGAGAGCCTGCAATGATGAGTGCGACCCTAGTGCGGCAACCGGCTCAGGCCAGCTATTGCATGTCCAGTGCTGACGAAGCGTTGCGCCAGGTCATGCCGGCCAACATTGCCGCAGGCTTCTTTACGGCGCAGTGTGGCATTCTCGCTGACCTGTGACCCGTCACGTCAGGCATGTTCGGGCGGCGCGTGCTCAGACCCATTTGAACTGCGCCGGGAATCTCGCCACGAAACAGGTTCCCGATTCGCTGTCTGAGGTGACGCTCAGACTGCCGTTATGCGCCGTCGCAATCTGCGAAGCGATGTAAAGGCCCAGACCCAGTCCTTCGCAGCGCTGCCCGGCTTCGGAGCGGGAGAAGGGCTCAAACAACAGCGGAATCAAATGGGGGGCGATTGGTGTGCCCTGGTTGGTCAGCGAGATCACAAATTCGCCGTTCTCAGCCCAGGCGTTGAGGACAATCGGTTCACTGATTGAACCGTGGGTGACCGCATTGCCCAGCAGATTGGAGAGCAACTGGCTGATGCGCAACGCGTCGCAATAGACACCTGTCGGCACGTCCAGCGTATGAATGAACGTTGCCTGCGGGTGGGACACCTGAACCTCTTCAAGCGTCATCCGCAGCGTGCGCTGCAAATCGTCGACCAGTTTTCGCTGCACTGGAATGCCGCCGCCGAGGCGTCCGCGGGCAAAGTCGAGGATGTTTTCGATCAACACACCCATGCGCACAGAACTGTTGCGGATCGCCGCGATAAAATTGAGCGAACGCTTGTCTTCGACTTTGGTTTCGAGCAAATCGGCACTCATGCGAATGGCGCTCAGCGGCGTGCGCAGGTCATGCCCCAACACCGCGATGAACTGCTCGCGCAACCGGCCCAGCTCATTGGCAGTGTCCAGTTCGACTTTGGCGGCGTGCAGACGCGTCTGGGTGTCGAGGCTCATGGCGATCAGTTGCGCGAATAGCGTAAGCGTCTTGGCGATGGCGGGTTCGTCGAGCTTGGCCGGTACGGAGTCGATCGCACACAGCGTGCCAAAAAATTCGCCATCGGCTTTGACGATAGGAATGGAAATGTAGCTCTCCAGTCCATAGGTTCTCGGCGTGTGATGCAATGAAAAGATCGGATGCAGGCTGGCATGGCCGAAGATGACAGGCTGTTTATGCTGGCGGATCTCGTGGCAAATGGTCGATTCGAGTACCAGTTCGTCGCCGGGTTTGAGGCCGAAATCGATCGAGTCGTCGACCGCGCAGGCCACCCAGTTATTTTCGGTAACCCGGGCCACCGCCGCGAAACGCATGCCGGTGATGTGCTTGACCATGCTCAGGATGACAGGCACCGCATCAATGCTGCGGATGGCTTCAATGTCTGATGTGAACTGAGGATCGGTCATGGCGGCGCTTCGAAATAATGTCGTCGAAAGACTATCTCTTATTGCCAGTCTTGGCTAATTGGCCCGTCCGAAAAAAGGGCGCCATGGCTTGTCCAGGCGCCCTTGCGTGTGCCGAGGTGAGGGTTACACGACTCAGAACTTGTACTTGGCCGTCAGCATGTAGCTGCGCGGAGTGCCGTAGTTGTCGTTGGAACCCCAGGTGACGTTACTGCCGATGGCGGAGTAGTAAACGCGGTCGAAGATGTTGTTCGCGTTGACCTGCAGGTCGAGGTGTTTGCTGACTTCGTAACCGGCCATCAGGTCGGCGGTCGCGTAGCTGCCCTGCTCAAGACGATAGCTGTTGCCATTGGCGAGTGCGATGTCGTTATACATGCGGCTCTGCCAGTAAACGCTGCCACCGACGCGGAGTTTTTCCAGTGAGCCTTGCAGGCGATACATCGTTGAGACCTTGAACAAGTGCTCGGGCGTGTCGCTGTCGAATTTCTGATTATTGTTGGCCGGGTTTTCGTCCTTGATGTAATGCGCGCGGGTGTAAGTGTAGCCAGCGCCGAGCTGCCAGTTTTCGGTCAGCGCGCCTTGCAGCTCCATGTCGATGCCTTGGCTGCGCACTTTGCCGGACGCGTTGTAGCAGGTCATCACCGGGCAACCCAACTGGTTGTCCGCCGTGGTAGAGCGGCCGGTCTGGTCCATCTGAAACACGGCCAGGCTGGCGTTGAGCGCGCCGTTGAAATATTCACCCTTGATGCCGACCTCGTAGTTTTCGCCGACGATTGGCTCCAGCACTTTACCGGAAAGGTCTTTGCTGGTTTGTGGGGTGAAGATGTCGGTGTAGCTGGCATAAACGGAGTGGTGGTCGTCAAACTTGTAGATCAGACCCGCATAACGCGTCAGGTTGCGGGTGATTTTATAGTCGCCGTCGGTGGTGCGGTCATCGTAGTCATACCAGTCGAGGCGGCTGCCGAGGATCAGCGTCAGCGGATCGGCCAGGCTCAAACGGGTGGTCAGGTAAACCGCATCCTGAGTGGTGACGCTGCGCGTCTTGCCATCACGCACGAAGTTGGGCTTGGGTGCACCGATCGGCCAGGCCGTGGTGTAGGGATCATATTCCTTGGTAGTTGCATCGTAGACGCGATTGCTGGCGCCGACGACCAGCTCGTGGGTGCGGCCGAAGGCTTCGAACGGGCCACTGGCAAAACCGTCGAAAGCGTGCTGCTTATCGGTGTTGTGCGACTGATAGGCGGTGGTTTCCAGCGGGCCGGCGTAACGCGACAGGTACGAACCAGAGAATTCGCCGTTCAGCGTTGAGGAGGAGCCGGCTACGTGCAGTTTCCAGTCGTTGTCGAAGCGATGCTCGATGTCACCGAAAACGGTGTCGATCTGCAGTTTCTTGTTTTCCCAATCCGTGCCCGGGTAGGTGGAGCGGGGCAGGTCGAGATGGTGGCCGTTGGTGCCGATCGGCAAACCGCCCCAGAAATAGTTGGTTTGCTCATTTTGACGGGAGAAACCCAAGGTTGCCGTAGTGGCGTCGCTGAGGTCGTATTCACCGATGGCATAGAACAGGCCGTGATCGTTTTCTTCCTTGTCGCGGAAGCTGTCGGCGCCCTGATAGGAACCCACTACGCGGCCACGTAAGGTACCGCTGTCATTCAATGCGCCGGAGGCGTCAATCTCCCCGCGATAATCATCCCAACTGCCGGCTGCACCGGTGAGCGTCACTTGCGGGGTGGCTGTCGGGCGTTTGCGCACCATGTTGATCGCTGCCGAAGGGTTGCCGGCACCGGTGACCAGGCCGGTCGCACCACGGACGATTTCAACCCGGTCGAACATCGCCAGATTCGGCTGCACTGCCATCGAGTACGGCTGGTAAGAGCTCGGCAGGCCGTCGTACATGATGTTGTCGATGTCGAAACCGCGGGCGCTGTAATTTTGCCGACCCGGGCCGCTGGATTGGTTGAGGAACAACCCCGGCGTGCCCCGCACCACATCGTTGATGCTGGTCATGCCCTGATCATCCATGCGCTGACGGGTGATGACCGTCACCGCCTGCGGCGTTTCGCGCATGGTCAGCGACAGTTTGGTCGCGGTCTGCATCGGGCCTGTGGTGTAGGACTCTGAACCTTCCGTTGTGCTGCTCATCTGCGTGGCGCCAATTTCGGTCGCGCCCAGCTCCAGCGTGGCGGGCGCCGCGGTGTTTTCTGGCGTGGCTGGTGTTGCTTCATCGGCCAGCGCTGGCGCGACGCCGGCCATGCAAATGGCCATTGCCAACAAGTTAGGCGAAAGGTTCGAACGGCGAAAACCGGTATGAAACGACATCAATCTGCTTCCCCAAGGATACTAAAGACGAATCTGATGCACATGCGTGTAGGAATTATTCGCATTAGTCTGTCAGATTGATCCGCTCGGAGAAAGCCGTACGAGTCAGTTAGTTAACAAATTTTTCACATCTGGCTTATGACTGAACGGTCACCGCCGGTGATTGGATGAAGGTTGGGATTGAAAAAAAAGGCCGATCAATTTGATTTTGATCGGCCGTTTTTAAACCAAGGGAGCGTTGCGCGAATATCAGCTCAAATCTTCAGCCTGATGCCGCTCGGGGACCTGGCTCGCCTCATCACCCCACGTGCGGTTGACGCGCTGTCCACGGATGACGGCTGGTCGCTTGGCTATGTCTTCTGCCCAGCGCTGCACGTGGGTGTATTCATGGGCCGCGAGAAACTCCGCCGCCGAATAAACATTGTTGCGCACCAGCTGACCGTACCACGGCCAGACCGCGATGTCGGCGATGGTGTAGCTGTCGCCGGCCAGGTACGGGCTCTCGGCCAGGCGCCGATCAAGCACATCCAGCTGCCGCTTGGCCTCCATCGTGAACCGATTGATCGGGTATTCCAGTTTCTCCGGCGCATAGGCATAGAAATGTCCGAACCCACCGCCCAGATACGGCGCCGAGCCCATCTGCCAGAACAGCCAGTTCAGGGTTTCGGTGCGTCCAGCCGGATCTTCAGGCAGGAAGGCGCCGAACTTTTCCGCGAGATACAGCAGGATCGAGCCCGACTCGAAAACCCGAATCGGTGGCTCGACACTGCGGTCGAGCAGGGCTGGGATTTTCGAGTTGGGATTGATCTCGACAAATCCGCTGGAGAACTGATCGCCCTCGCCAATGCGGATCAGCCACGCATCGTACTCGGCGGCGCTGTGCCCCAGCGCCAGCAACTCCTCGAGCAGGATGGTCACCTTCACCCCATTGGGCGTGGCCAGCGAGTAGAGCTGCAGCGGATGCTTGCCAACCGGCAGCGTTTTCTCGTGAGTCGGCCCGGCAATCGGACGATTGATGCTGGCAAACTGGCCGCCGGACGCTGCTTCGTTTTTCCAGACCTTGGGCGGAACGTAGGGCGCATTGCTCATGAAAAAGACCTCATCGTTGCTGGCTGAGAATAGAGGGACACCGTAGGGAAAAATCTCGTTCCATTCAATGCGTCAGGATTGGCACTGTGGCCAGTGATCCTGAATGTCATACCAGGATGCTTTGGACATTACATCGACATGCAGCCATGGCATCTCCCCTTTACGCTTGTGGTCCTCTCATGGTGTTAGGGCCGATCGTGCATGGTTATGAGGGAAATGCCCTGTGTGGAGTGTTTCCCTGATCGTGATACGAGCAACCCTGCGCACCTTCATCTGGCGCGCAGATAGCGGACCCATTCAAGTGCTTTGCTGATAGCCCAGACTGCCAGAATTGAAAAGGCGATGGCGGTGACTGCCATCCCGATCAAACTCAAATCTGTTGTCAGCTGGACGTAGGCTGCAAGGGATAACGCGAGTGCCGCGTAGCCAGCCATGATGTTCTGCCGTGCGATCAATATCAGCGGGATCACCAGGACGACGAACGCATGCAATGTGACGGTAATGAGTATTTCAGCGATTAACTCAACCGGGATACTGCCCAATGTCGCCTGAGCGATGATTATTTCGCTGTCGTACATAAACAGTTGCAGCGCGGCCACAGCAGCGGCAGCGATGGCTACCGCAGGTAATGCGGCTTTTTTCGAAATGTTCATCGGCATTCTGTTCTCGAAAGAGAGAGCGGTATGTTTCTGGTCATGTTTCTTCAATGACCTGCAGGCTGATGCAAAAACTCGCTGATCAGCGTAATAACCTGCTGTTGGAGCACCTCACGCGGACGTCCACCCTCGCCATCGGTGCAGATGATGCCATCACCGGGCACGTCCTCTTCGAGCATGGCTATCGCGCCCGGTTTGCACAGCGACAGAAAGCTGAAATGGCTGGCATCGCCAATTTCAACGTACTGGCTCGACGGTTTGGGTAGACGCTTGGCCAGGTCGGCGGACTCCAACTCGGCCGGCAGATCTTCCGACGGCACGCCCGCTGCGATCACCAACACTGGCACCGGCAGCGTTGCAAGGCTGGCATCCGTGAAGCCGCGGGACAAACCCAGGTCCAATGCCACCACGGCCGTGACGCGCTTGTCGCGTAAATCGGCGGCGAGTCGGACCTTTGATGCCGGGTTGCTCGCGGGATTCATGGTTTGGTAAACGGCGCAACTGGCTAACTTCAGATGAACGCTGCAGTCGCGGGCAAACAGATCCGTGTCGAAACGCGCGCCGGCGATTTCCATTGCTGTCCAGCCGCCAAGTGAATGACCGATAACGGCAATACGCCGCGTCGCGACTGCACCAAATTTTGCCGGCTGAGCCGTCACCGCATCAATGGCCCGGCCAATGTCTGCGGGACGCTGCCATAGCTGCGCGGCTGCTTGTGGGCTACGGTCATGCGTGGTGCTACCGGGATGATTGACCGCCGCAACGATGTAACCCTGATGCGCCAGCGCGCTGGCCAGCCATGCCTGGTTAGTCCAATTGCCGCGATACCCGTGGGAAAGCACCACCAATGGGTGTTCGCCTTCAGCCGGTGCTGCGTTTTCGACAGACAGGACACCGACAAATGCCGGATTGTCGGCGATCAACTTGGGGGCACTGGTGGTTGCACGGGAAGGGTACCAAACGACCATTTCCAACGGACGGATGTTGTCCGTGTCGGGCAGTGTTGAAAGCTGGAAACCGATAGGCGTGTCATCAGCGAATGCGTGGGTGGTCAGGCAGAGCAGAAGCAGGGCGCGCAAAGCCTTTTTCATTGTTTTTATCTTCCATGATGAGCCTCGATTGGCGATGTGGACTTTGCCTTAATCCACATGTTTCAGCGAGTATCTTTTAGCGCCCCGATGACAGCTGTTCCATCGGCCAGCGCAGCGCCAAGTGTTCGATTAAATAGTCCATGAACGCTTTGACCTTCGGCGTCATTGCCGCGCGCTCCTGCACGCAGGCGTAAATCTCCATGGGTTCGACAACGGCGTGTTGTGCGCCGTGACGGGTTTCGAACAGTGGCAGCAGTTGACCGCTGGCGATGTAAGGCGCTGCTACAAACTCCGCCAGACGCGTGATGCCGGCGCCGCTGATTGCCATCTGCGCCAGTGCGTCGATGTCGTCGCTGATCGCTGTGGCATTGATGTTGGCCTCGTAACGCTGGCCGTCGCGCAGAAAACTCCAGCGCAGAAATCGCCCATCAAGAGGATAACGAAACGCCAGGCATGCATGGTTTTGCAGGTCGTGCGGTGATTGCGGCACGCCTGCGCGTTCGAGATAGGCGGGGGCGGCGCACAGGATGAAGGGCAGCGACACGATCTTGCGCGCGACAATGCCTTCTTCCAGTTGCGGTTTGATCCGCAGGCTCAGATCAATGCCATCCTGAATGTGGCTGATCTTGCCGTCGGTGGTCGACAGCTCAAGCAGCAGGCGCGGATGCTGTGCGGCGAAACCGGCGATCAGCGGTGCGAGCACATGCCGGCCGAATGCAGAGGTCGAGGCAATGCTCAGTCGCCCCTGCAGTTCGGTTTCTTCATTGCTGATTGAGCTTTGCGCCGACTCCAGATCCGCCGCGATGCGCTTGACCTTTTCGTAGTACACCGCGCCGTTTTCAGTCAGCGCCATGCTCCGCGTCGTGCGTTGCAGCAAGCGCACGCCGAGATGCGCCTCCAGACGATTGATCGTCTGGCTCACCGCCGCTGCACTGACGCCCAGGGTTTTGGCTGCACCGACAATGGAGCCCGATTCGACCACTTTGATAAAACTGGCTATCGCCGCTAACAGATTCATCCATGGCCTGCCGGGAAGAGGATTCGTAAATAATGCTTTATAAAGTACCTGTGACTGGCCGTCTAGTTGAGGGCAAAGGGCTTTGCTAAGGTGCCCGCTCCCTGTCAATGGATGCAAAAGCCATATGAATCAAAGAACGAGCTCCGATGCCCAGTATGTCAGTCGTCGCAAGCTGTCAGCGCGTGCCACACCCTATGTGTTTGCGTTGTACATGGCGACGATCATGGCGTTTCTGATGTCTCTGGTGATTACCGCCGCCAATTCCGGCATTGATAACGACTACCTGAGTAATGCGCTTCACGCTTACAAACTGGCGATGCCGGTGGCATTCCTGTGCATCCTCTTCGTTCGGCCCATCGTGATCAAACTGGTGGCGTGGACGGTGCATCCGCATCGGTGAGGTTCATTCGTCCCGGTTCAGCGCGTCCCGACAGATGTCGGGGTGTTGCCCAGACGGATAGGCACCGACCACCAGAAAGTCGAAACTTCGCCACCAACCCGACTGTCCAGACCCTTACAACTTCCGGCGGATGCGCTGCCGGAAAGCTCCATGCACCGGTGAAAGGCGAGGCACACGATGACGATGACAGTAGGAGATTTTCTGGTTGAGCGGCTCAGCCAATGGGGCGTCACGCGGATCTTTGGTTATCCGGGCGACGGCATCAATGGCGTATTTGGCGCGCTCGACCGAGCCAACGGAAAGATCGAATTCATACAGGCACGCCATGAAGAAATGGCCGCGTTCATGGCTTCGGCGCATGCCAAGTTCACCGGTGAGCTGGGGGTTTGTATCGCCACTTCGGGCCCCGGCGCTTCGCACCTGATCACCGGCCTCTACGATGCGCGGATGGACCACATGCCGGTGCTGGCGATTGTCGGTCAGCAGGCGCGCACCGCGTTGGGCAGTCATTACCAGCAGGAGCTGGATCTGGTCTCGATGTTCAAGGACGTCGCTGGCGCGTTTGTGCAGCAGGCATCGGCGCCCTCGCAGGTCCGCCATCTGCTTGACCGCGCGGTGCGCACGGCGATTGGCGAACGACGCGTCACCGCGATCATCCTGCCCAATGATTTGCAGGATCTGGCCTATGAGGCACCGGCCCGTGCGCATGGCACCGCGCATTCCGGTGTCGGCTACAGCAAGCCGAAAATCATGCCTTACGAGGCAGATTTGCAGCGTGCGGCGGACGTGCTGAATGCCGGTGAAAAAGTCGCGATTCTGGTCGGCGCCGGTGCGCTGGAGGCGACTGATGAAGTCATCGCCGTGGCCGAAAAACTCGGCGCCGGTGTCGCCAAAGCACTGCTCGGCAAAGCCGTGCTGCCCGACGATTTGCCGTGGGTCACGGGCAGCATCGGCCTGCTCGGCACCGAACCCAGCTACAAGTTGATGGCCGAGTGCGACACCTTGCTGATGATCGGCTCGGGTTTCCCGTATTCAGAATTCCTCCCTAGGGAAGGCCAGGCGCGCGGCGTGCAGATCGATTTGCAGCCCGACATGCTCAGCCTGCGCTATCCGATGGAGGTCAATCTGCAAGGCGATGCAGCGGAAACACTGGCCGCGTTGCTGCCGCTGCTCGAACAGAAAAGCTCGGGCAAATGGCGCAAGAAAGTCGAAGGGTGGCGCGGCACTTGGGAGAAAACCCTGCAAAAGCGTGCCATGGTCAAAGCCAAACCGATTAATCCGCAACGGGTGGTGTACGAGTTGTCGCCGCGCCTGCCGGATGAGGCAATCATCACCAGCGACTCGGGTTCATGTGCGAACTGGTATGCCCGCGATTTGAAGATTCGTCGGGGCATGAAGTGCTCTCTGTCTGGCGGTCTGGCCTCGATGGGCGCCGCCGTGCCTTACGCCATCGCGGCCAAATTCGCTTATCCCGAGCGCTCGGTCATCGCGCTGGTGGGCGACGGTGCAATGCAGATGAACAACATGGCCGAACTGATCACCGTCGCCAAATACTGGCGCCAATGGGCGAGCCCGAAATGGATCTGCGCGGTATTCAACAACGAAGACCTCAATCAGGTCACCTGGGAACAGCGGGTGATGGAGGGCGATCCGAAATTCGAGGCGTCGCAGAGCATCCCCGATGTGCCTTATCACTTGTTCGCCATTTCCATCGGTCTGAAAGGTATTTTCGTCGACCGCGAGGAAGACGTGGCGGCGGCCTGGGAACAGGCACTGGCCTCGGACGTGCCGGTGCTGATCGAGTTCAAGACCGACCCGAACGTGCCGCCATTGCCACCGCATATCAAGCTTGAACAGGCGAAGAAATTTGCCACGACGCTGCTCAAGGGCGATCCGGATGAGGCGGGGATCATCGTGCAAGCCGCCAAACAAGTACTGAGTTCGGTATTGCCCGGCAAAAAATAACCGAGCGGGGGGGCTGTTGGTTTTCATTAGCTATGCAGGGTGAAGTCTGGGGCGCGAGCATTGGCCTTTATTCCCGGCGCAAGGCACGCACCTGAAGCGCTTCGCCGTGCGATTGAATAGCATGGAAATCAACAGCTCGTTCTATCGTCCGCCGGCCATCAACAAGTCGCTGGCCGGCGTCGCCACTGCCTTGTTCTCTGAGTCAGACAGACAGGTGCTCATACAAAATCGTCGAACCGACGATCATTAACACCACGCCACCGACGATCTCCGCACGCTTGCCAACCACCGCACCCAACACACGGCCGAGCATTACGCCGAGGGTCACCATGGTCATTGTCGCCAAGCCGATAGCGCCGGCGGCCACCCAGATATTCACGTCGACAAACGCCAGGCCCACGCCAACGGCAAGCGCATCGATGCTGGTAGCGAACGCGGTGAGGGCCAGAATCAGGAACGAGTGCTGGCCGGATTTTTCTTCTTCCTCGTCGTCGTGTTTCAGGCCGTTATAGATCATGTGTAGGCCCAGAATCACCAGCAGAGTAAAGGCGATCCAGTGGTCCCATTCGGCGACCCAACGAGTCGCTGCCTGACCGATCAGCCAGCCGATAACGGGTGTGATGGCTTCGATGACACCGAAGATCAGACCGGTGCGCAGGGCTTCGGTCAGTCGCGGCTTGTGCAGGCTGGAGCCTTTGCCGATGGCGGCGGCGAACGCATCCGTGGACATGGCGAGGGCGAGAAATATGAGGGAAACGGGATTCACGGCAACACTTCCAGTCGGGCTATGAGTCAACGACACAATCACACGCCCGACTTTAGGCATGAATGTGTCGTCGGTCTCACCAACCAAAAGGTGTTCGTACCACGGCAGGTTGCCGAGAATGTTGATACGAACGCTTCCGAAAGTCTCGGAAACAGGCTACTCCCCAACGAGGCTGCGGATGTTAGTCGGGCGAATATGAAAATTTTGTCAAAGCCCCCGATTAATTCGAAGGTGACGAATAACCTGTGGTGAGGGCGTTCGCTAAATCCCCTCACCACAGAGTCACCGTCAGACTTAACTATCCGGCATACATTTCAGTGAGTCTCATTGATCCGCAACTGTGCACACAATCCACCCTGCGGCAGGTTGTACAGCTGCAACGTGCTGCCGATCTTGCTGACGATCATTTGCACAATGGCCAGCCCCAAACCGGCACCGTTGGCGTGGCCGTGACTGTAAAAGCGTTCGAACAACCGTGCGTAATCCTGTTCGTTGATACCGGGGCCGGCGTCTTCGACGCTGATGTACACCGCCCCGGAAGTTTGCGGCAGCACCTGAACCCGCACCTCGCTGCCGGGTGGGGCGAAGTTCAATGCATTGGTCACCAGGTTTTGCAGAGCGATAGCCAGGGCGACGGGATCGGTATCTGCCGGGCAGTGGTGGTCGCTGTCGAGGATCAGCTCTACGTCTCTTTCCAGTGCCAGCGGCGCCAGTTCCGCCAGTTCTTCGCGTACCAGCGCAGTCAGTTCCACTGCGCTTTTTTCCGGATTGGCCAGACGCGGCTCGATGCGCGCCATGGTCAGCAACTGACTGGCGATGCGCGTGGCGCGGTCGACACCGCTGAGCAGAAACTCCAGCGCCTCTTCGCGTTGTTGCGGCGTGCCGGCCAATTGCGCGTTTTGCGCGTGGATGCGCAAAATCGCCAGCGGCGTGCGCAGCTCATGTGCCGCGTCGGCGATGAAACGTCGCTCGCGACCCAGCAGATTGTCAATCTGCTGCAACAGCCGGTTGAGCGCGGTTTGCATCGGTTCGAGGTCGTGGGGCAGGGGGCTGAGGTTGAGCGGTTTCAGCGTTTCGGTATTGCGCCCACGAATGCTTTGGGCCATGGCCCGCAGCGGTTGCAGGCCCCAGCCGATGGTCAGCCAGATCAGCAGGGCCAACAGCGGCACACCGATCACACTCGGCCACAACGTATGACCGACGATACGCTCGATCAGGTCCTGACGAATGTCGTCACGTTCACCAACCCAGATCAATAGCCCCTGCTGCGTATCCTTGAGCAGGAAGGCGCACCAGTCACGGCCGTTGTCTATCAAGTCGTGCGAGCCCAGCGTCGTTGGTGGCGCCCTGAGTTCCGGTGCTTCGGCGGAACGCATCAGCAATTGGCCGTCGCTGCGCCAGACCTGAAACGTCAGTCGGGTTTCATAGGGGTGTGCGGCTTCGCCATCACCAACCCGGCTCATGGCCTGATCGAAAGCATGATGGAGCCGATCCCAGTCATTGTCGCCCGGTGCGCGCTGGGCCAGCACGCCTTGCAACAAGCGCGCACTCTGCGCCAGTTGTGCGTCGTAGACCTCTTCGATTTCATGGTGACTGTCGCGCAGCACCAGCCAACTGATCAGCACATCGCCCATCAGTACCAGAATCAGCACCGGCACCAGAATCCGCGCGCGTATGGAAATCATGGGTTGAGCTCCACGACATAACCGACGCCGCGCACGGTGCGGATCAACTCCGTAGAGAGCTTTTTGCGCAGGTTGTGGATCAGCACCTCGAGGGTGTTGCTCTCGACGCGCTCCTGCCAACCGTAAAGAGCCCGGGACAAGCGCTCGCGAGTGACGACTTTGCCGGGGCGGACCAACAGCTGATGGAGCAACTGGTACTCCATCGGTGTCACCACGACGTCGTTACCGTGCCAGGTCACCTGTTGGCTGACCGGATCGAGGCACACGCCCGCATGCTCCAGCACCGGTTGCGCACGCCCCTGACTGCGGCGCAGCAAGGCACGGATGCGTGCCTTCAACTCGTCGACATCGAACGGCTTGATCAGGTAGTCATCGGCGCCGGCATCCAGCCCGGCAATGCGCTCGGCGGTGCCGTCGCGGGCGGTGAGGATCAAGACCGGCAAGTCCTGCTGCCCGCCGCGCAGTTGTTGCAGCAGCGCCAGGCCGTCGAGCCGTGGCAGGCCGAGGTCGAGCAACAGCAGATCGAAGCTTTCACTGCGCAATGCGTGCAAGGCGCTGATGCCATCCTGCAACCAGTCGAGGGTGTAGCCTTCGTTGCTCAACGCAACGCGGATGCCTTGCCCGAGGGCGCGATCATCTTCGACCAGAAGTAGGCGCATGGACGGTTCTCTGTAGGAAATAGGGCGTTTGATCGGCGGCATGATGCCGCTGTACGGCCAGCCGTGGCAGTCCGGCCGACGGGAAAGATGTAACGACTCGTTGCCAACTAAGCTTTCACTAAGGTTGCTTTTGCACAGTGAGGCCTTCCTCATCGAGCGAGAGTGTTTCCATGCGTAAACTTCTGCTGTTGTCCCTGATTGTCGCCAGCCCGATGGCGCTTGCCGGCCCGCAATGCACCACCGCTGAGCGTTCGCAATGGCAAGACGAGAAGGCGTTTCAAGAGAAACTGAAAGGCCAGGGCTACGAGATCAGCAAGTTCAAAGTCACTGATGGCAATTGCTATGAGATCTACGGCTTTGACAAAGACAAGCGCAAGGTCGAGATCTACCACGACCCGGTCAGCGGCAAAGCGATCAAGACCGAGATCAAGGGCTGATGCCGAGCGAGTCCCTGCGCCTGTGGGATCCCGTGGTACGGCTGTTTCATCTGTCCATCGCGGGTGTCTTCGTCGCCAACTACTTCTTCAATGAGGCCGGCGATGACTGGCATGTCTGGCTCGGCTACTACGCCGTAGCCTGGCTGCTGGTGCGAATGGTGTGGGGATTCATTGGGCCACGCAGTGCGCGTTGGGCGGACTTCTGGCCGACGCCGTCGCGACTTGCCAGCCACGTGCGTTCGTTGCTGGCCGGGCGACCCGAACATCGCCTTGGGCATTCGCCGCTGGGTGCGCTGGTGATGATTCTGATGCTGCTGGCGCTGTTGACTGTCGGACTCAGCGGTTGGGCCATGGAAGAGATTGATGCCTTGTGGGGCGCCGATTGGCCACTTCAGGTTCATGAAACCGCAGCCGATGGCCTGCTGGTGTTGGTTTGCATCCACATCGCCGCCGCCGTGTTTGAAAGCTTTCAGGTTCGCGACAACTTGCCGTTGTCGATGCTCACCGGACGCCGTCGCCGATTGCCGGACGATTCGACGCGCTGACAAGGATGTTTTGCCGATTGCCACCCATCCTGCCTTTGCCGCGAGTTGACTATGCGTGCGTTATCTCTACGCCTGAAATTTATACTTGCCAGTCTGGCCGTGTGCCTTGTTTTTCTGGCTGCGTGGCGCAGCCATCCAACTCATGTTCTGGCGCCGTTCGCGGTGGCGACAGCCCCGGTCGACGCCGCGCTGCCAGCCCCCGAACCGAAGTACAGCAGCCGTTTCGTTTCCTCTGAACTGAAAGACTTTGTGCATTCCTCCTCGGTCACGGCGTTGCCCGGCGGGGATCTGATGGCTGTGTGGTTTGCCGGCTCGCGCGAAGGCGCCGCTGATGTGCAGATCCGCACCGCGCGCTATGACGCCGACAGCGCGGAGTGGGGCGCCGAACACGTGCTGGCCACCCGTGAATCGACCCGCGACGGCACGCGTCGATATATCCGCAAACTCGGCAACCCGGTGATTGCCCTGGCGCCGGATCAACGTCTGTGGATGTTCTACGTTTCAGTGTCCGTGGGCGGCTGGGCCACCAGCGCGATCAACGTGATGGTCTCCAATGACATGGGGCGTAACTGGACGGCGCCACGGCAGTTGATCACCTCGCCATTCTTCAACATCAGCACGCTGGTGCGCGCCGCGCCGGTGTTCCATGCCGACGGCTCAATCGGTTTGCCGGTGTATCACGAATTCATGGGCAAATTTGCCGAATACCTGTACCTGAGCGCAGACGGCGCGGTCATCGATAAATTCCGCATCAGCCGCGGCAAAAACTCGCTGCAACCCACCATCGTGCCCCTGGACGCCCGCCGCGCCGTGGCGATGCTGCGTTATGCCGGTGACATCCATCATCGCGTACTCGCCAGCCGCACCGAAGACGCCGGGCAAACATGGAGCGAGCCGTATCCGCTGGAACCGGCCAACCCCAACTCTTCGCTGGCCGCCGTGGGCACCGCCGACGATGGTCTGCTGGTGGCATTGAACGATCTGCGCGATGGTCGGTTCAAGCTGAGCCTGTACGGCACCGATGCCAGTTTCAAAGACTGGCGCAGCGTCATCGAACTTGACCAGTCACCGGATCCGCTCGGTCAGCCGTTCTCGCCCGAAGCTTATAAGGCGATCATTGGCGAAGGTTTTCGCGCCTCCAGCGGCGCGCGCCGGCTGCCATTGGAACAACGTTTCCTGAGCAATCTGGATTACCGCGTGTGCAAGCCGCAAGGCTGTGATTTCGAATACGAATACCCCTATTTCAGCCGTGGCACCGACGGCCTCTATCACCTGGTGTATTCGTGGAATAACACCTTCATCAAACATGTCAGTTTCAATGAAGCCTGGCTGGAGGAGCGCCTGTGATGCTGTTTCCATGGCAAGCCCATTTGAGTTTTATCCTGCTGGGTTTTGTCCTGCTGGGGTCATTGCGCGGCACCCGGCGCTGGCGCCCGTGGTTGTTGCCGCTATTGGCGCTGGTCAGTTTCATCCCGGTCAATCACCTGCCGCTGGCCGCGTATGTACGCAGTTTTACCGATGATCTGGCGATCACCACGCTGGTGTTGTTGGGCTGGGCGAGCCTGTTGCGCCTGGGCGTCGTCCAGCCGGTGAAACCTGTGGTGCGCATGCAAATGTTGCTGGTGTTTGGCCTGCTGGCCGCGGTGTTGTACCCGGCGACAATGGGCCTGACTTATGTCGACCCTTACCGCTGGGGTTTCAATCCGCAGCCGATGATCGTCTGCATCGGCCTGCTGACGCTGGCGTTGTTATGGCTGCGCAATGGCTTGGCGGTGTGGATGCTCGCGCTTGGCACGCTGGCCTTTGCGCTGAGGCTCAAGGCTTCGGAAAACTACTGGGATTACCTGATCGATCCGCTGCTGGTTGGCTACTGCCTGGTGGCCGGCGCGATGCTTTGCCTCAAATCGATCTGGCGGCGTTTACGCCGGACGTCGGCTGTCGCGGCATCTTCTATCTAAACGAATGACTCAGGGGTTAACGATGGGCTGCTTGCAATCGCGACGCCTGCGCTACGGCGTGGGTGCGGCAGGTTTGACATTTTTGCTGTTCGCTCTGCTCAGGCTGGTGTTTGTACTGGGTTTTTCCGGCGTTGCGGTCAGCGAGTTTTTCGATAATCCGCAGCTGCGCGAAACCCTCGGCATCGGCCTGCGTTTCGATCTGCGGCTGGCCGTGTTGCTGATGTTGCCAGTGGCCGTGCTCGCCTGGCTGCCACGCTGGAACCTGATACGAGTGCCGTTGTTGCGTGCTGTTGCTCGAGGTTATTGGCTGCTGGCGCTGGGCATTGTTGGCCTGGTGTACATCATCGATTTTGGCCATTACGCCTACCTCGGGGTGCGGATCAACGCCACGATCTTGCGTTATCTGGAGGATGCGCAGATCTCGCAGCAGATGGTTCGGGAAACCTATCCGGTGCTGTGGATTGCCCTAGGCTGGCTGACCGTGCTGGGCCTGTGGTTCTGCGGATTCTTGCGTCTTGAAAAGCTGACATTGACGCGTGAGCCTCGGGCCATCGGACGCACCTCGCTCGCCGTCGGCACCGGGGCCGGATTGATCGCCGTGCTGCTGGCACTGCTCGGACGAGTGGAAAATCTCAACCTGGAAAACCCGGTGCCGTTGCGCTGGAGCGATGCATTTTTCTCCGGTAACGCGCAAGTGGCGGCGTTAGGGCTCAACCCGGTGTTGTTTCTGTACGACACGCTCAAGGCAGGGCAGGCGCAGTTTGACGAGGCTCAGGTACGCGAGCATTACCCGGCGGTTGCGCGCTATCTGGGCGTGGATCGTCCGGACGCACAAAGGCTGACCTTTGATCGCCAGCAGGGCGTGCAGCCGTACCGGGTCGCAGGTACGCCGAACGTGATGTTCGTCATGCTCGAGTCCCTTGGCACCAGCGCAGTCGGGGCTTACGGCAACCCGCTCAACCCGACGCCTAATCTCGATCAACTGGCGACCCAGAGCTGGTTCTTCAAGCACTTCTACGTCCCGGTCACCGGCACCGCGAAAACCGTGTGGGCGAGCATCACCGGGGTTCCCGACGTCACCCGTCAGGAAACGGCAACCCGCCATCCGCTGATCACCCGCCAACACACGCTGATCAATGCCTTCACCGATTACCGCAAGCTCTACATGATTGGCGGCAACGCGGGGTGGGCCAATATCAATGCGCTGATCCAGCAAAGCATCGAGGGCGTGCGTCTGTATCAGGAAAGCGACTGGCGCGCGCCGCTGGTGGATGTGTGGGGCATTTCCGATCTGGATCTGTTCAAGGAAAGCGACCGGATACTTCGCGATCTGCCCAAGGATCAGCCGTTCTTCGCTTACGTGCAAACTTCGGGCAACCACCGGCCGTTCACCATTCCCAAGAACAACGACGGTTTTCAGGTCAGCAACCTGTCGCTGGAACAGGTGCAGGCCGCCGGGTCACGTAGCGTCGAGCAATACAACGCCGTGCGGCTGCTGGACTTCAACATCGGCAAATTGATGGAGCTGGCCAAGGCCGGCGGCTACTACGACAACACGATTTTTGTGTTCTTTGGTGACCACAACACCCGCATCAGCCAGATTCCGCACATGCCGCCGGCCTTCGAGCAGCTGGGGCTGGAGAGCAATCATGTGCCGATGCTCATTCATGCCCCGGGGTTGCTCAAACCCAAGGTGATCGACCAGGCCGTGGGGTTGACGGATCTGCTGCCCACCGTTGCGGGCATGGCCGGCATCCCGTTCACCAATGGCGCGATGGGGCGCGATATTCAGCAACCGCCACCAGAGGGTGAGCGTGTGGTGCCGCTGGTGTTGCGCGAGGGCACATTCCCGCTGATCGGTGGCGTGACTCGCCATCATCTGCTGCAAATGCAGCACGACGGGAGCAATCCGACCCTGCACGACCTGCGCTCGCTAACCCCACTGGAAAACGTCGCCGAGCAAAATCCGCAGGAGTATCAGCGGCTGGTGGAACTGACCCGAGGCTTGCACGAGAGCGCCAGGATGATGCTCTACCGCAACGTGCGTTGAGGCTGGAGACGGGCGGGAGCACAGTGATGAGTCCAGAGCCGGGATTATCTGCTCCCTTTCCCCCTCGCGCCCTTGGGGGCGGTCCGACGTTTCGGGTGGGTCGGGGTGAGGGGGTAAATCCCGCTGACACTACACCAACTCAATTGCCATCCGCGACCTTGCGCTCAATCTCATCGACCTTGCGCTGCAACGTCTCGGCGTCCTGCTCTTTGACGCGGGTGGAAGAAGGCGTGATGACCTCGTCCACAGCCTTGGTGTCATCGTCCCTGTCCGCAAGATCGCGCTCGACCACATTGACCGGTTTACCGGACGTATCAGTAGGCGGGGCGTTCGGGGTTTTGCTGTCGTTGCTGTTCATATTGTTGACCTCCGTGGGTGTAACCATTGGAGGAGGGACTGCGGCGAGCGTTCGATTTTTTTCAGAGGCTGTGAATGAACGGTACTTCAGGCAAGCGGCCTGTTTTTCATGCCTCGCAGCGGATCATCCAGCAGACGAAACTGCTCAAGCATGAAATCGAGCAGTAACCGCGTTGACGGCAGCATCCCTTGCCGTGTCGCAAATACGGCATGAATCATTTCTGTTCGGGGTTTCCAGTCCGGCAAAACCACGGCCAGTTCGCCGCGCTCGATGTAGTCGTGTACCAGTGACATGGGCATTTGTGCGACGCCGATGCTGTCGATAGCCGCGCAACGCAACATCGGCAGGCCCTTGGTAATGAGCTGCGGTCGGTGTTGCAGGGTGAATTCGCGGCCATCTTCATTGAATAGCGTCCAGCTGTAATCGCGTTGTGGGCTGCCGTGATGAACGCTGGGATAGCGCGCTAGATCTTCCGGTCCGTCGGGTGTGCCCAAACGGTTCAAAAGCGCTGGACTGGCAACCAGGCATTGTGGCCGTTGCGACATGACGCGGCTGACCAGATTGGAGTCCTGTAGCGGCAATGGGCGAACCCTCAACGCCAGGTCGACGCCTTCGGCAACCACATCGACCTGGCGATCACTGGCTTCCAGATGCACTTCCATGCGCGGGTGCATGGCCATGAATCGCGTGATGATTGCGCCAACGCATTCCTCCAGCAACGCAGTCGGACAGGTAACACGCAGCACGCCGCCCGGCTCGGTGTGGGTCATGGCGATCGCCGCTTCTGCGGCTTCGGCCTCCTTGAGCATGGCGCGGCAATGGTCGTAATAGCTTTGCCCCAGTTCCGTCACCGAGAAGTTTCGGGTGTTACGGATGATCAGGCGCACACCCAGCCGTTCTTCGAGTTGCGCGATGCGCCGGCTCAGGTTGGATTTGGGAATACCCAGCGCACGTGCGGTCGGCGCGAAACCGCCGTGGTCCACCACCATAACGAAGTACTGAAGGTCATTGAGATCCAGCACAGTCGAATTCCATTCAGTCAGAAGGCGCCAACTATACAAGGCTGACCGTCCCTTGTATGGGAATCAGCAACCCGTTTTTTGCGACTACCGCGCCGGCCAACCAGGGTTTTAGATTGCGGCTGTTGAATGACCGCCCCGGCATCCGCCTGAACCGTCAGCCCTGCGCACTGGCTGCGCAGTTTTTGCTGTTTCTCTGGATCTATAACGTGAACAAACTCAGTGAGATGCATTCTTTCGTGACAGTGGTCGACACCGGCAGTATTTCCGAAGCCGCGCGGCGTATGGGCGTTGCCAAATCGATGGTCAGTCAACGTCTTCAGCAACTGGAAAAGCGTTTGGGCAGTATTTTGCTGGAGCGCGGCCGGCATGCGCGCCTGACCGAATCGGGCGAGGTGTTCTATCGGTACTGTGTGCGTATCCTGGCGGATGTCGACGACGCCGAAGGCGCCGTTCAGACGCTGCAGTCGAGCCTGCACGGGAGCCTGCGAATCGCCGCGCCGATGGCGTTCAGTATTCGTTATCTGACGCCGATTCTGTCGTCGTTCGCGGTGCGTTATCCGCAGTTGCAACTGGACGTCGATTTTGACGACCGCCATGTCAATTTGCACGAAGAGCGCTACGACGCGGCCATCCGGATCGGTGAACTGCCAGACTCCTCGCTGGTGGCGAAAACCATCACGCCCAATCGCCACATCATTTGCGCCAGTCCTGAGTATCTGGCGGCGCATGGCACGCCGCAAACCCCTCAGGAACTGTCCCGACACTTCGCCATGCTCTATGTGAACCGCGAGCCGCACGGCATGTGGACGTTGCCTGTGAACAATGCGCTGGAATCGTTTCGTGTCCGTTGTCGACTGCGTACCAACAATGCTCACCAACTCATGGAAGCGGCCAAGGCAGGCATGGGCCTGGCGATTCTGCCAACGTTTCTGGCCGCGCAATCGATCGTCGCCGGCGAGTTGCAGGAGGTGCTGGCGCCTTATGCTCCGCGCGGCGGCAATATCTCGGCGGTGTATCGGCAATCACTGCGCGCATCGCCCAAGCTGCAAGCCTTGGTGAGCTTTTTGACTGAGCAGATCGGCAGTCCGCCAGAGTGGGAGCAGATGCTTGCCACGCACGCGCGACAAGCGGGCTGAGTCGTTCGGAATTCACGAAACGCCGATTCGTTTTTTGCCTGCTTATGGGCCTTCGTGCCGCTCCTTAAGCTTTTCCTGAAAGGCGCCATCTCGAGCGCCTGACAAGGAAGACATGCATGAACAACACCCTTGATAAAGTCGACGTGGTGATAGTCGGCGGCGGTTCGGCTGGCGCGGTACTGGCGCGCCGACTCAGTGAGAACAACCAGCGTCAAGTGTTGCTGCTGGAGGCAGGCAAAAGCTTTTTACCCAACGAGTATCCGGACTTCGTGGCCAGCAGCGACATTGTCGGAGCCAACGCTGATCCAGCGTTCGAATGGGGTTACAAAACCCGCCCCGGCTACATCGATCATCCCATCGGTGCCTTGCGCGGCAAGGTATTGGGGGGCAGTTCGGCGATCAATGGCGCCGTAGCGATCCGCGCCCGTGCCAGTGATTTCCAGCGCTGGGGTCTGCCAGGGTGGAGTTATGAAGACGTGCTGCCCGCTTTCAGGAAACTGGAGAGCCATAGCCGTGGTGCAAGCGACTTGCACGGCCATGATGGGCCACTGCCGGTCAAGCAACTGAGCAATCTGGACGTCACACCGATGCAGCGGGCGTTTATTCAGGCCACGTTTGCTTACGGCTACAAGATCATTGATGACTTTGACGGCGCGGATGCCAACGGCGTCGGCCCCTATCCGATGAATATCGTCGACGGCGTGCGCATCAACACCGGCATGGCCTACCTCACTGAACAGGTGCGAGCGCGCAGCAACCTGCAGATCCAGGCGAGCCGTCTGGTCGACAAAGTGCTGTTCGATGGCCAGCGTGCCATAGGCGTACAAATGAGTGATGGCACGCAACTGTTGGCCAGTGAGGTGATCCTGTGCGCGGGCAGTTATGGCAGTGCGGCGATTCTGCTGCGCTCCGGCATTGGCCCGGCCGCTGATCTGGACGCTTTGCAGATTCCGCTGGTTGCGGATCTGCCGGTGGGTCGCCGTTTGGTGGATCACCCGTTCTACTACAACGCCTATGCCGCCCGTGCGGATGTGATCGGTCGGCAATCACCGGCCATCGGGGCCAAGCTGTGGACGCACAGCCGCAGCGCCGACAAAGGTGAGCTTGATCTGCATATCACCGCCACGCACCTGTTTCCTCACGAGCAGAGTCCGACCGGTGTCGGCTTCGTGCTCGCGGTCGCACTCACCCGACCACAATCGCGCGGCAGCGTCACGCTGGCGAGTCGTGATCCGCTGGTGGCGCCCAACATTGACCTGAACTTCCTCGCCGAACCTGAGGATCGCCTGCGTCTGCTGGAGGGTATTCGCCTGGCGCGCAAAATCGGCGCCACAGCGCCGTTGAACGCGTTTATCCACTCGGAGCTCAATCCGGGGGCGGGCAATGAGTCGGATGAAGCGCTGTTGGCGAGCGTGCGGGCGAGCCTGGACACTTATCACCACCCGACCTCAACAGCGCCCATGGGCAAGCCGGGTGATACCGGCGCAGTGGTCGATTTGCAGGCTCGTGTCATTGGCCTGCAAGGGCTTCGCGTGGTCGACGCATCGATCTTCCCGGATGTGCCGTCGGTCGCCACCAACATCACTGTGATTGCCGTTGCGGAAAACATCGCCGCGCTCTACGCCTGACTTGAGGTTTTTAATGACTATGAACAACACACCGGTTTTGAACTGGATCGATGGCCTGTGGCTCGATTCGGGTGTTTACAAAGACTCCATCGACCCTGCGACGTCTGAGCGGATCGGGCGATACGCCGAGGGCGGTGCTCATGAAGCGCAGCAGGGCATTGAAGCGGCGTTACGCTCGTTCACCCAAACACCGTGGAAAGATGATCGCACCCTGCGCGCCACGGTGCTGTTGGAGCTAGCGGATGCTTTCGACCGTAATGCCGAAGAACTGATCGACACGTTGGCACTGGAAAACGGCAAGATCCGCCCTGAAGCCGAATTTGAAGTGCGGATGGTGCCGTCCAAGTTGCGCTATTACGCGGCAATGACGCGTGCCGAGTATGGGCGAGCGGCAGAGCCGAAACCCGGCAGGATCTCCATGGTGCTGCGTCAGGCCGTGGGTGTGGCGGGCATCATCGTGCCGTGGAATTCACCGGTGGTATTGATGATTCGATCGTTGGCGCCGGCGCTGGCCGCCGGTTGCACCACGGTCGTCAAAATGCCGGGGCAGACCGCTCAGACCAACGCGCTACTGGCACGGATCATGAGCGAGGCGCGGTCTTTGCCTCGCGGGGTCATCAATCTGTTCAGCGAACTGGGGGCAGCGGGTTCCATCCATCTGGTCGAGTCCCCCAAGGTGCCGGTGATCAGCTTTACCGGCAGCACCGGCACTGGCCGGGCGATCTCGGCGGCGGGGGCGCAACACCTCAAGCGCTTCGGTCTGGAGCTGGGCGGGAAGACCCCGATGCTGGTATTCAACGATGCCGATCTTGAGGTGACGGTGCCGGTGTTGCTCAAGGCCCTGACGGTGTTCGCCGGGCAGTTCTGCATGACCGGTTCACGGCTATTGGTCCAGCGCGATATTGCGCCCGCGCTGATCGAACGTCTGGCTGCACGCCTTGAGGCCGTGCGCGTGGGGCCGGCGGCGGATCCGGCCAGTGAAATGGGGCCGTTGATCGATAAAGCCAATGTGCAACGCGTCAACCAAGTGGTCGAAGAGGCGATGGCTGCCGGGGCGCAAGTCATCGTGCGCGGCGGGCCGGTCACTGAGGGGCCGCTGGCCAAAGGCGCGTTTTATCGGCCGACGCTGTTGCGCGTAAGCGATCAACACATGGCAATTGTCCAGCGCGAAACCTTCGGCCCGGTGCTGACATTGCAGGTGTTCGACACTGAGGCCGAGGCGATTGAACTGGCCAACAACAGCGAGTTCGGCCTGGCCGCCAGCGTCTGGACCCGTGATGTCGATCGTGCCCTGCGAGTCGCACGCGAGCTGGAGGCCGGCACTGTCTGGGTCAACGACTGGGCCATGGTATTCGACGAGTTCGAGGAGGGCGGTTTCAAGCAATCGGGGCAGGGGCGGCTCAATGGGGTGGCGGCCATGGACGATTTCATTGAGTACAAACACATCGCGCTCAATCCCGGTCTGCGCCAGGTATGACCACCATACGATTGCAGCACTTACTGATCGGGGCCGTGCTGGCCGGGACGCTGACATCGTCCTCGCTCCTGTTCGCCACTGAAACAAGGAGAAACGCTATGCCCCAGGAGCGGTTGTACGATGCGTTGCTCGATGCGCTCACTGCAACATTTGGCCGTCACCCCGCATTCAGGGCAACCCATGCCAAGGGTCTGCTGGTGAACGGCACATTCACGGCTACGCGCATCGCCGGTTCGATCAGCCGGGCAGCCCACTTGCAAGGGCAAACGGTGCCGGTGGTGCTGCGGTTCTCCAACTTCAGTGGCGTACCGGCTACCGCTGACGGCGATCCAATGGCGAGTCCTAAGGGGGTAGCAGTGCGTTTTGCTCTGCCGAACGGCGAGTTCACCGATATCGTGGCGCACTCGTTCGACGGCTTTCCGGTGGCCACGCCAGAAGACTTTTTGGGTTTTCTGCAAGGCATTGCGGCCAATGTCGCGACACCGCCGGATCCTCAGCCACTGCAAACCTTTCTGGCGAACCATCCACGGGCTCAGCATTTCCTGGAAGCGCCTAAACCCGCACCCCGTAGCTATGCGGGGCTCGAATACTTCGGTGTTAACTCGCTGCTGTTCATCAATCGCAAGGGCGATCAGCTGATTGGCCGTTACCGCATCGAACCACTGCTCATGCAGCCATCATTGAGTGACGCCCAAGCGGCGGCGATGCACGCTGATTACTTGCAGGAGGAAATCAGCGCGCGACTGAACAAGGGCTCGTTGAAGATGCGCTTGGTGCTGCAATTGGCAGCGCCGGGAGACGCTATCGAAGATGGCTCGATTGCGTGGTCGCGTCAGAACGAGGAGCTTGAACTGGGGGTTTTCAGCCTTGATGCACTGGAACCGACCGAGACTCAGCAACTCGCCCAGCAACGTCTGGCGTTCAGCCCGGGACGCTTGCTCGATGGCATCAGTCTCAGCGCCGACCCGATGACGCTGGCGCGTGATCGTATTTATCAGCGGGCGGTACTCAGGCGACAGCGACCATGAGTAGCAATACGGGCGCTCGCTGGAAGCAATGGGTGTTGTCATGGCTGGTCGTCTTGCCGCTGACGGTGAGCATGCCATGGGGGTTGGCGACGCTGCTGGAACTGGTCGACCTGGAGTGGCCGGGATGGTTGTTCAAAGTGGTGGTGGCCGGGTTGATCTCTTTCAACATGGTGTACTGGATGTTGCCGTTGAGTGCGCGACTGCTGTCACGCTGGATGCTGCGTTAGGGTCTGCGCTCCGCCCTCCGTTCAAGAGGGCGGAGCCCTGGACTCAGTCTTTGAGAATGTCGCGATCCTTGGTTTCCGGCAGGAAGAACGTGCCGAGTATCGCGGTCATCACCGCAATCACGATCGGATACCACAGCCCGTAGTAGATATCACCCGTGGCCGCGACCATCGCGAAAGCCACGGTCGGCAGGAACCCACCGAACCAGCCGTTACCAATGTGGTAGGGCAGCGACATCGAGGTGTAGCGGATGCGGGTCGGGAACAGCTCGACGAGCCAAGCCGCAATCGGGCCGTACACCATGGTCACGTAGATCACCAGAATGGTCAGCAGCAGCAACATCATCGGGTAATTGGTTTTCGCCGGATCGGCTTTCTCCGGGTAGCCCGCGTCCTTCAGTGCGCTGCTCAGATTGGCGGTAAACGAATCGTTGCGCGCCTTGAAGTCAGCCGCGGGCAGGGCGCTGCCCTCGAAGCTCTCGACGACTTTGTCACCGATGCGCACCTGCGCGACGGTGCCGGGCTCGGCCTCGACGTTCTCATAAGGGATCGCGCGTTTCGCCAGCAGGGTCTTGGCCAGGTCGCAGGAACTGGTGAATCTGGCCTTGCCCACCGGGTCGAACTGGAACGAGCACTGATCGGAATTGGCGATCACCTTGACCGGGTTTTTCTCCTGGGCGATGAACACGTCGGGGTTACCGTACTGGGTCAACGCATGGAAGATCGGGAAGTAAGTCAACGCGGCCAGAATGCAGCCGACCATGATGATCGGCTTGCGGCCGATGCGGTCGGACAGGCTACCGAAGATCACGAAGAACGGCGTGCCGATCAACAGTGATCCGGCGATCAACAGGTTGGCGGTCTGCGGGTCGATCTTCAGCGTCTGCAACAGGAAAAACAGCGCGTAGAACTGCCCGGTGTACCAAACCACCGCCTGACCGGCCGTACCGCCGAGCAGCGACATGATCACCACTTTGAGGTTGTCCCAGCGCGCGAAGGATTCAGTCAGCGGCGCCTTGGACGCCTTGCCTTCAGCCTTCATCTTCTGGAATACCGGCGACTCGCTCAGTTGCAGGCGGATGTACACCGAAACGATCAGCAGCAGGATCGACAGCAGGAACGGTATCCGCCAGCCCCAGGCTTCGAACGCTTCGGTGCCCAGCGCGGTGCGGCAGGCGAGGATCACCAGCAGCGACATGAACAGGCCCAGGGTCGCGGTGGTTTGAATCCATGAAGTGAAAAAGCCGCGTCTGCCCGGTGGTGCATGTTCGGCCACGTAAGTCGCCGCGCCCCCGTACTCACCGCCCAGCGCCAGGCCTTGCAGCAGGCGCAGGGTGATCAGGATGACTGGCGCGGCGACGCCGATGGTTGCGTATCCGGGGAGCAGACCAACAATGGCCGTGGACACACCCATGATCACAATGGTGATCAGGAACGTGTGTTTGCGCCCGATCATGTCGCCGAGCCGGCCAAACACGATGGCGCCGAACGGCCGCACGGCAAACCCGGCGGCGAACGCCAGCAAAGCGAAGATGAACGCGGTGGTCTCGTTGACACCGGCAAAAAAGTGCTTGGCGATGATCGCCGCCAGTGAACCGTAGAGGTAAAAGTCGTACCACTCGAACACCGTGCCCAGGGACGAAGCGAAGATGACCTTGCGCTCCTCCTTGGTGATGCCGCCGCTGCGAGGTGGATTGCCTGTGGGTGTCGTGTCGATTGTGGTCATGGGTGTACTCCGTCGTACGTGTTTTTTGTAGGCCGGAGTTCCCCATTACCGCTTTATCGCACTCTGGCCTTGTGGCGTATGCCGCAATTGCTGTTGCGTGAAACTTGCACAGTCTGACCGCCTCGCGGGTGTGCGAGGTTTCCTGAAGCATAATCAGCTTCTGACAGATATCCACTCGCCAACATCTGTACTTACGCCTTCACCCAGCGCTGGCGGCTCCACGCACTCAACCAGTCCACCGCAAACACCAGCACCAGCATCGCCAGAATCACCGTGCTGGCCTGTGCTTCCTGAAACAGGCTGAGGCTCACATACAGCATCTGCCCCAATCCGCCCGCGCCGACAAAACCCAGCACGCTGGCCATGCGGATGTTGTTTTCCCAGCGGTACAGGACGTAGGCGAGCAGTTGTGGGGCGAGGTTGGGCAGGGTGCCGTAGCAGAAGGCTAGGACGGGGTTACCGCCCTGCAAGCGGATCGCTTCGGCCGGTTGCGGCGGGGTGTTTTCCAGCGCTTCGGCAAACAAGCGGCCCAGCACGCCGGTGGTGTGCAGGGCGAGGGCCAGCGTCCCGGCGTTTGGGCCCAGCCCGGCGGCGAGCACCATCAGCGCGGCCCAGACCAGTTCCGGAATGGCCCGCAGAGCATTGAGCAGCCATCGCGAAGCACTGCGCAGCGGCCAACCGAAACGTCCGGCCGCGGGCAGGGCGAGGACGATGCCCAGCAGCGCGGCGAGCAGGGTGCCGAGCGCCGACATCGCCAGGGTTTCCAGCGAGCCATGGAGGATCGCTTTCAAATAATCGGCGCTCAGATCCGGGCTGAGAAAGCGCTGCACATACGCGCCCATCTGTTTCAGGCTGGTGGCACTGCCCAGTTCGCCGAGGTCGAGCCCTAAGTAGATGAACGAAGCGATGACGGCCACGCCGATGCCGGCGATCAGCAGCAGATTGATCAGACGGTTCATGCCAGCCTCCAGCGCAGCAAACGGCTGAGTTGATCGGCCACCAGCACCAGCAGCAGGAACGTCAGCAGAATGCTCGCGACCTCACCGCCGGCGAACATACGGATCGACAGGTCGATCTGCTGGCCCAGGCCACCGGCGCCAACAAAACCCATCACCACCGAAGCGCGTATCGCACACTCCCAGCGATAGACCGTGTACGAGAGCAATTCCCCGGCGACATTCGGCAAGATTCCATAAGCAAAACTCGCCAGTCGACCGCTGCCCGACTGCAACAGCGCGTGCGCCGGACGCTGGTCGGTGGATTCGAAAATCTCTGCGTAGACCTTGCCGAGCATGCCGCTGTAGGTGATCGCAATCGCCAGTACGCCCGCCGCCGGGCCGAGGCCCACGGCGCGCACGAACAACAGCGCCCAGACGATTTCCGGCACGCTGCGCAGGAAGATCAGCAACCCACGAACCGGCCAGCGCAACAAACGACCGAAACGACTAGGCACGCCACCCCGTGAAGCGGCAGACAGCGACAAGGCACGGCTGGCGAGCAAACTGGCGGGCACCGCCAGCAACAGCGCCAACGCCATGCCCGCCGTGGCAATCGCCAGGGTTTGCAACGTGGCTTTGAACAACAACTGCAAAAAATCTTCATCGTGGGCGGGCGGCCAGAACTGCGCGACAAACCGGCCCATTTCATTCTGACTGTCGGGCAGCAGCACGGCCAGATTCAGCTCGCTGAGCTGGATTCCCGGCCACAGCACCGCAATCGCCAAAACCGTCAGCAGCAGACGCGGCCACGCCGCAGGATCGTGTGAATCGGCCTTCAGCATCGAGGAATCTGCACAGGCAAAGGCGCAACTGCCGAGGGCGGCGATTGCAGATGTTCATTGGCGTACAGCGCGTCGAGCATGTCGTGGCTGACTTGATCGGCAGGGCTGTCAAACAGAATCTGGCCGTCACGCAAGCCGATGATGCGCGGGAAGTGCGACAGCGCGAGGTCCACCGCATGCAGGCTCGCCACCAGCGTGACGTTATGTTCGCGGGCATGACGCGACAGCACCGTCAGCGTGTGCCCGGCCATGACCGGGTCCATCGCCGACACCGGCTCATCAGCCAACAGAATCTCCGGCGCCTGATACAGCACCCGGGCGATGCCGACGCGCTGCAACTGGCCACCGGATAATTGCTGGCAGTGGGCGAACAATTTATCGCCCAGATCGAGCCGTGCCAATGCCGCGCGGGCGCCGGGCACGTCGAGTGGATGCAGCAGGTTCAGCAGGCTTTTACCCAAACTCCATTGTCCGAGCTTGCCGGCCAGCACGGCTGTGACCACGCGCTGGCGCAGCGGCAGGGGCGGCGCCTGATGCACCAGGCCAATACGCGCGCGCAGGCGTTGTCGCTGGCGGGCAGACAAGTGCCAGGCGCGTTCGCCGAGCACTTCGATCTCGCCGCTGCTGGGCCGCAGTGCGGTGGCCAGCAGGTTGAGCAAACTCGATTTACCGGCCCCGGACGGGCCGATGATCGCGACTTGTTCGCCGACGCCAATCTGCAAGTCGATGCCGCGCAGGGCATCGACTCCATTGGCGTGGCGCAGGCTGACGTGGGTGAGGCGTAGCGTCATTTCAGCAAATCGGCAGCGCGGGCGGCTTCCTCGATGCCCTTGTAGTTCTCAGGCTTGGTGTCGATGAAACGGCTGGCAGCCTGCAGATCGAGAATCTTCTTCTGTTCAGGATTGGCCGGATCCAGATCAAGGAAAGCTTTTTTGATCTTCGCCGCCAGCGCCGGGTCGAGTGTGCCGCGCACAGTCCAGTTGTAATCGAAGTACGACGGAGTGGTCGCGAAGACTTTGACCTTGTTGGTGTCGACCTTGCCGGCGTCCACCAGTTTCTGCCAGACACTGGCGTTCAACACACCGGCATCGACCTTGCCAGCCTGTACCCAGGCAACCGTGGCGTCGTGGGCACCGGAGTAGGCGACGCGACTGAAATACGCCTCAGGCTTGATGCCGTCGTTTTTCAGCATGAAGTAACGCGGCATCAGGCTGCCGGAAGTCGACGACACGGAACCGAAAGCGAAGGTCTTGCCCTTCAGATCGGCCAGGCTTTTGACGTTCGGGTCGGCGGTGATGAATTTGCTGGTGAACTGCGCATCCTGTTCGCGCTGCACCAGCGGAATCACCGGAGTGGTGGCGTCGGTCTTCAGGCGTGCCTGCACAAACGTAAAGCCACCCAGCCAGGCCATGTCGAGACGGTCGGTGGCCAAGGCTTCAACCACTGCCGGGTAATCGGCCACCGGGACGAACTGCACCTTCATGCCCAATTGCTGTTCCAGATACGCACCCAGTGGCTCGAACTTGCGCAGCAGTTCAGTCGGGGCTTCATCGGGAATGGCGCTGACCTTCAATACATCAGCGGCTTGCGCCATCAGCGCGGAAAAGGACAGGGCCAGGCCGGCCGTCAGTGCCAGGGTTCGTTTGAGCATGGAATTCTCCGTTTCGTGAGCGTCAAAGTCGAAGCGCCGCCGTTGTGCAGTCGAGGCTGGGCGCAAAGTCAGGTTAGACGAAACGGCGAGGTTATACGCATTCGTGGGTTCAAAGGCCAGTGCGCATCAGCGTTGGTCACACTTGATGCACCCCGAAAACCCTTGTAGGAGCTGCGGCACGCTGCGATCTTTTGATCTTGTGGTTAAAGATCAAAAGATCGCAGCGTGCCGCAGCTCCTACAGGGGGCAATCAGTGCTTTTCGGGGAGTCTGGCGATCACCTTGATCTCGAAGTCGAAACCATACAGCCAGGTCACGCCAACGGCGGTAACGGTCGGATGCGGCGCCTCGCCCCAGAACTCCGTCAGCACGATGTTCCAGATCGTCTCGAACTTCGATTGCGGATCAACCATGAAAAGGGTGACGTCGACCACATCCTCGAACGTGCAACCGGCCTCGTCGAGAATTGCGTTCAGGTTATTGAAAGCCTGACGCACCTGGTTCTGCAGATCCGGCTCGGGCGTACCCTCCTCGGTACTGCCGACTTGGCCCGAGACAAACAGAAAACCGTTGGAGCGGATCGCCGGTGAGTAGCGATGGCGCTCGTAAAGGGTCCGGCGGGTAGGTGGGAAAACAACATCGCGCTGTGTCATGGGGGTGTCTCCATCAATGAGGTGATGGCCAAACTTTAGGGATTTGCAGGTGCGCGATAAACGCGCAAGCTTGGCGTTAACTGTTTGTGAAACCCAAACAATCGGAAGCCGAGCAATGGACCGTTTTGATGCAATGCAGGCGTTTGCACGGGTGGTCGAGGCGGGGAGCTTCACCAAAGCCGCTGAAACCCTGCACATGAGCAAGACCACCGTGACGCAACTGGTCCAGCAGTTGGAGGCGCGGTTGCGGGTCAAATTGCTCAACCGCACCACGCGCAAGGTCAATGTCACGGCTGACGGTGCGGCGTATTACCAGCGCGTGATCAAGTTGCTGGCCGACATGGAGGACGCCGAAACCAGCCTGCCCGGTGCCTCGGTATCGCCACGAGGACGATTGCGCGTGGATGTGCCGAGCCCGTTCGCTCGCTTGATTCTGATCCCGGCATTGCCCGAATTTCACGCGCGGTATCCAGACATCCAAATCGATATGGGCGTCAGCGATCGTATCGTCGACATCATTGATGAGAACGTTGACTGCGTGGTGCGCGGTGGCGAGTTGCTGGACCAGTCACTGATGGCGCGCAAGGTTGCGGATCTGCAATTGGGCGTGTTTGCCGCGCCCGACTACCTCGCTCGCTCCGGCACGCCGATGCATCCGCAGGAGCTGGAAGATTCCCATCATCGCGTGGTTGCGTTCCTGTGGGCACGCACCGGCAAGCCCATGCCGTATGCCCTGCATAACGATAAGCAGAGCCTGCAGATCAAGGGTCGCCATGTGTTGGCAGTCGACGACGGCAATGCCTACCTTGCGGCGGGTCTGGCCGGCATGGGCGTGTTGTGGCTGCCCAGGTACATGTCCGACGCCCCGGTGGCGCGCGGCGAGCTAGTGCCGCTGTTCGAGGGCTGGCAACTTGAATCGATGCCTCTCTATATCGCGTATCCGCCGAACCGGCATATCAGCTTGAAGTTGCGAGTATTTATCGATTGGGTTGTGGAGTTAATGGCATAGCAGGCGTGTGGTGCGCTTTTTGCTTTGACGTGCTCAATGTCGTCAAATAACTAACACATCCGGCAACCCGAAAGCCTGCGGCGTTGACCAGAGTAGCGTTGAGCTCAAGGAGCTTTACTCATCATGAACATGTACATCGATATCGTCGGCGCCTGCAATCTGAGCTGCCCCTCTTGCCCGATGGGCAATTCGGAAAACCTCAACTTCAAAAAAGCCATGCAACTCGACATGTTCCGGCAGATCGTCGAGAAAGCCAAACGCGAAGGCGTTCGAGCGATTTTTCTCTACAACTGGACTGAGCCTTTGGTGCATCCGAAGATCGGCGAGTTCATCGAGATCATCAATGCGGCCGGCATGAACAGTGGCGTCAGCACTAACCTGAACCTGGCCAAGAACATGGAAAAGGCCTTGTTGGCCGAGCCGGGTTTCTTCCGTATTTCGCTATCAGGGTTTTACCAGGAGACCTACGCGAAGGGGCATGTAGGGGGGGATATCGAAGTTGTAAAACAGAACATGATCACGCTGAGTGAAATCGTGCAGCGCCATGGTCTGAACACCCATGTCGAGGTTTATTACCATCGGTATCTGGACAACCTGGCAGAAGAAGCACTGATGCGCGAGTTCAGTGAGCGTCTCGGCTTTACATTCAGCACGGGTTATTCCGTGATGATGCCGCTGGAGAAGGCGCTGGCCATTGTCGAACGTGACCCTTCCGTGACCGACACTGACCACGAGACCCTGAAAAGGCTGGCATTGCCGCCTTACGATGATCTGGTCAATGTCGTACAACACTTCCACAAGCAAGCGTGCACACTCAAAGATGACTGGTTGGTGATCGACTGCAACGGCAATACAGTGCTTTGCTGCACCATCTTCAATCAAAGCGAATATCAGGTCGGAAAGTATCTGGACATCAATGTCGACGAATTGATGACGCGTAAAAACACGCAGAAAAACTGTGTCGACATGTGCAATCGGTGCGTAAAGAAGGGGATGCACATCTACGCGATGTACCCCGGCAAGGGCGTGCTTGAAAGTCATGCAATCAATCGCATGATCGATTTCCAGCAACGCACCATTGCGGGTTTGCCGATTGATAGCGAGCAACTCGGCAGGGCCGGCGAGGTCAGTTCCGAAAATTTCGATGAAGCCCAATACCTTCAACTGAACGATGACGTGCGCCACGCCGTTTCCACCGGCGCTTTCACCAGCGGCTATCAGCACTACGTGCTCTTCGGTCGCCTGGAAGGGCGAGTGGGCGCCGGGCTTTTTTCAGCGGTGTAAACGCAGTCAGGATGACCCGGTCAGTAATAGGCGTGATTGACTCCGGCGCGGTTCAGGCCAACTATCGGCGCATAACAACATGACCGATGGACCAGACCTTGATCGAACGACGTCAATTCAGCGGGGGCATGAAGGGCAAAAACCTCCGCTATCTGAATGAGCAATCCGCTGACCAGACCCGCGTGACGCGCGCGGGTTTTTTACTGCTTGAACACTTTTCGCTGCCTGCATTCACCCAGGCGCTGGACACGATCATTACCAGCAATCTGTTGCGCGCAGAGCTGTTTTCTACGCGCACGTTTGGCTTGAGTGAAGCTGAGGTCATCAGCGATCTGGGATTGGTGATTCGGCCAGATGCGCGGGTTGATCTGGCGGCACTTCAGGATCTGGATTTGTTGGTGGTGTGCGGCGGTTATCGAACCGAACTGCGCGCCAGTGACGAGTTCATCAGCCTGTTGAAAGCGGCAGCAGAACGCGGTGTCAGCCTCGCCGGTTTGTGGAATGGCGCGTGGTTTCTAGGCCGCGCCGGATTGCTCGACGGCTATCGTTGCGCGATCCACCCGGAACATCGCCCGGCGCTGACCGAAATCGCCAAGACCACCCACGTCAGCAGCGAACCCTACGTCATCGACCGCGACCGACTCACGGCATCAAGCCCGTCGGGGGCGTTTCACATGGCACTGGACTGGATCAAGAACCTCCACGGCAAGGCCCTGGTCGAGGGCGTCGAGGATATCCTCGCCTTCGAGGAGTCGCGTTATCGACGGATCAAACCGGATGAAAACATCTGCGTCAGCGCACCGCTGCGTGAAGTGGTGAAGCTGATGGATGCCAACCTCGAAGAACCGCTGGAACTGGAACAACTGGCGGTGTATGCGGGCCGTTCCCGGCGCCAGTTGGAGCGCTTGTTCAAGGAACAACTCGGCACCACGCCGCAGCGCTATTACCTGGAGTTGCGCATCACCGAAGCGCGGCGGTTGTTGCAACACACTGAGTTGTCGCAGGTGGAAGTGCTGGTGGCGTGTGGGTTTGTTTCGCCGAGTCATTTCAGTAAGTGCTATAGCTCGTATTTCGGGTATCGGCCTTCGAAGGAAAAACGGCTGGTCAAATAGCTCGAGCTGTTACTAACCCGAGTTCACCCGATATCCCAAGTCGGCGTAGCGCCCCCCATTCAACTCGGTCAGTTCCCTCTCCCTCCGGGCGGTACGACGTGTCGGGAGGGCTAGGGTGAGAGGCTTTTTTCGGCGATTTGACGGGCGCGCAGCTTTTGCCGGAACAGGTGTTCGCAATCAGTTTGATGGGCGCGCAAATGGCGGGCGAATTGGGCGAGGGTGGGGCGATTGTGCATGCTTCACGATCCTTGCGAAGTTGATGGGAATTTAACTGTAGACCACTTTCCCTCACCCCAGCCCTCTCCCTGAGGGAGAGGGGGCCGACCGAGATGTCTTGCGTCATACATCGACCTGAAGAACCGAGTCGATTATGGATTCGGTAGTTCACTGTCAGTTCGATCGCGGATTCGGTGTTGCACTTTCAGATCGACGTATTGCTGAAGCATCGCACGGTCAGTCCCCTCTCCCACCGGGAGAGGGTTAGGGTGAGGGGGCTTTTCGATCCGCCGCGGTCTTTATAATCTGCTCCAGCACATCCCCCATCTGCTGAATCACCTCTAAGTTGCTGAACCGCACAACTTCAATGCCCTGCCGCTGAAGAAACAATGTCCGGCGCTGGTCGTGAATCACGCCCGCTGATTCATAGTGCTGACCACCATCCAGTTCGATGGCGAGTTTCAGTTCGACGCAATAAAAATCCAGGACGTATGGCGGGCAGGGGAATTGTCTGCGGAATTTCAAGTTGGCGATTTGGCGGGCGCGCAGCTTTTGCCAGAGCAGGTGTTCGCAATCAGTTTGATTGGTACGCAAATGACGGGCGAATTGGGCGAGGGTGGGGCGATTGTGCATGCTTCACGATCCTTGTGAAGTTGATGGAGATTTAACTGTAGACCAATTTCCCTCACCCCAGCCCTCCCGAAACGTCGGACCGCCCAGAGGTAGAGGGGGCCGACCGAGATGTCTTGCGTCATACATCGACCTGAAGGACCGAGTCGATTATGGATTCGGCGCAGTGCTGCAATGTCGATCATGGATTCGGCAGTGCACTTTCAGGTCGACGTATTTCTGAAGCATCGCACGGTCAGTTCCCTCTCCCTCCGGGAGAGGGCTAGGGTGAGGGGCTCTTCTAAACACCACCCCGCACGCACGTTTAACTTACACCAACTGTTACGCCATAAAGGCTACAAAACCTTGTGCCTTTACCTACGCATACGCCAGAATCCGCCGGCTTGTGCGCTTTGCCCTCGGACTCTATCGTTTACCTGCCACTGCCTATCAGTGGTCGGGTTTAGTAGCCCGTTTGGTATTAGTAAGCGCACGAGTTCCATTCAGTCAGGCATGCCTATTCCTGCACTTGATGGTGGTTGTGCGCAGGGCGCTCTCGGGCGCGCCGGTTTTGCTAATTCCACCGGTCTACTAACCTGCGCACAGCTGCCTCCCTTCTTTTAGTAGAGAAAGGATGCGGCCCTACTTATGGAATTAGACAATGTTCAAAATGACGCCCAACCCGCCAGAAACCGACCCAATCCCCTACGACGTGGCGCTCGAACCTCAAAACATCAAAGAGGCAACAGAACGCGCGATCAACTTCTATCTCAATCCCTCGGCATTGAAGACTTCAATCCCCACACGCAAGACCGGCCGAATCTATCTCATCGACCCCACGGTGGATGACGAAACGCTGCTCGTCGAGGCCTACGAAACCTTGTCGTCCGCCAGTGACATGGCGCGTGAGTTCGCCGAATTGATGGAGGGGCCACACCGCAAAAAGATGCTGGTGCTGCAGCAAGTGATCATGCTCAGCGAACTGGTGGTCGGGCGAGTCTTGGATAACCAGCGCTTGCCGCAATAGTCGCGATGCAGATGAGTGAGGGGGCTTGCTCCCTCATTGCAGACAAGCGTCTACGGTAGCGATCGTGACGCTTCAGGCTTTCTGGCTCTTATGGAGTTTCAGCTGATGTCCAAGACACCCGAACCACCCGTCACAGATCCGGCATCGCCGTACGCATCACCCAACTCAAGAAAACTCCACGAAGCGGCAGAGCGTGCGCTTGACCATTACCTGCTGCCAGCAGCCGGGATCATGGCAACACCCTATACGCCCAGTACTATGTTCATGGTCAACCCTCAGTCCGACGCCGAGTCTTTGCTGACCAATGCCAGCGGCTCTTTAGCGTCTGCCACCGTCATGCTCGGTAATTTTGCAGGGCTGCTGGAAGGGTCGAACCGCCATACCTTATTGGGTATCGCCCAAGTGGTCATGTTGGGAGAGCTGGCGGTCAACAAGGCGTTGGATATAGTTGTGCCAACGGAGTAATCACGCACGTTAGCCATTAAGCAGTCAGCCTGAGCGGCTGAATGCTTTTTTGTTCGGCTTGGGGGAGGGGCTTTTAAAGGTGATCCGCATCAATCACAGCCTTGGCAAACGCCTGCGGATCTTCCTGCGGTAGGTTGTGGCCAATGCCACCGTTGATGAGCCGAAACTCGTACTTGCCGGTAAAGCGCTTGGCGTAATCCTCCGGCGCCGGGTGCGGTGCACCGTTGGCGTCGCCTTCCAGGGTGATGGTCGGCACGCTGATCGATGGGGCGGTGGCCAGTTTCTGCTCCAGCGCCGCGTATTTCGCCTCGCCCTGCACCAGGCCCAGACGCCAGCGGTAATTGAACACGGTGATGTCGACGTGATCGGGGTTCTCCAGCGCTTTGGCGGAGCGATCAAAGGTTGCGTCATCGAACTTCCACTGCGGCGAGGCGGTTTGCCAGATCAGCCTGGCGAAGTCGTGGGTGTTCTTCGCATAACCAGCGCGGCCGCGGTCGGTGGCGAAGTAGAACTGATACCACCACTGCAATTCAGCCTTGGGCGGCAGCGGGTTCTGCCCGGCCGCCTGATTGCCGATCAGGTAGCCGCTGACCGACACCAGCGCCTTGACCCGCTCCGGCCACAGCGCCGAGACGATGTCCGCCGAGCGTGCGCCCCAGTCATAACCGCCGAGCACCGCTTGCTTGATCTTCAGCGCATCCATGAAATCGATGACGTCACTGGCCAGCGCCGCCGGTTGGCCGTTGCGCAGGGTGTCTTTGGAGAGGAATTGCGTATCGCCATAACCCCGCGCATACGGCATCAGTACGCGATAACCCTTGGCCGCGAGCAATGGCGCGACTTCATCGTAGCTGTGAATGTCGTAGGGCCAGCCGTGCAACAGAATCACCACCGGGCCGTCGGCCGGACCGGTTTCGGCATAAGCGACGTCCAGCACACCCGCCTTCACATGCTTCAGCGGACCGAACGGCGAGGGCGCGGAATAGCTCGCAGCCGCAGGTTCTGCGGTTTGGGCTTGAGCCGTACCCAAAGCGCCGAACAACGACAGCGCCAGAATCGAAAGTCCGAGTGCGGTTTTGCGGGTGTGCAGTGCCATTTTCATGGTGACGTCTCCTGTGCGAACTGTTGGTTGAGGGTTGCGAATGAACCCTTCAAACCTTGAGTGCATTTGAGCGCCGAGACGTATCTGACCTGTGTCGAAGAGGGGCGATGTTGAAATCCGCTGTATCGCGGCGGGGTAGGTACACAGTGTGATACACGCCGCCAAACGGGCCGATCATTGGGCTAAATCCGGCCAAGAAAATAAGTCGCTGTTTTAAAACAAAAAATATTTCATTTCGGGCTTCCCAAACGTAACGAATATTGATAAATTGCGCCCCGTTCTTGCAGTGATCCTCACGGAGCCGCTGACAAGTGCTGTAGGGGCGTCGCCAAGCGGTAAGGCAGCAGGTTTTGATCCTGCCATGCGTTGGTTCGAATCCAGCCGCCCCTGCCATTTATCAAAAAACGCCAACTTCGAAAGAAGTTGGCGTTTTTTTATGCCTGCGATTTGGCCTCGATGGAGCAGGGCAGGCGTGCGCGGCGCCGAAGCACCGCGCACGCCGACCACTCAGTGCGGTGCGCGCGGGATGGTTTTCATCAGGTCTTCAGGGCTGATGTGGCCAACCACGCTGCCCAGTTGCGGCAGGTTGAGGATGTGGCCTTTCATTTTGCCGATGATGTGCATCTCGCACGGCTTGCAGTCGAACTTCAGCGTCAGCACTTCATCGCCGTGGATCAACTGCATCGGCGCGACCTTGGTGCGCACGCCGGTCACGCCTTTGGCCTGTTTCGGGCACAGGTTGAAGGAGAAACGCAGACAATGCTTGGTGATCATCACCGGCACTTCGCCTGCTTCTTCGTGCGCTTCGTACGCGGCGTCGATCAGCTTCACGCCGTGACGATGATAGAAGTCGCGCGCTTTCTGGTTGTAGACGTTGGCGAGGAACGTCAGGTGCGAATCCGGGTACACCGGTGGCGGCGTGGTTTCGGCTTTGCGGCCGCCGCGCGGATGAGCGGCGACGCGGGCGGCGGTCAGCGCTTCGATCACTTCACGGCGCAGGGATTTGAGCTGCGAGTTCGGGATGAAGAATGCCTGTGGCGCATCGAGTTTGATGTCGGTGGCGTGGTACTGCGTGGTGCCGAGTTGGCCGAGCAAGTCGCGCAACTGCTCCAGTGCCTGCTCAGGTTTGTTGGCAACGCCAAACGGACCGTTCAGGGTGACGCTGGCGCTGATGCCTTCTTCACTGGTGGCGGTGACTTCCAGCTGCTCTTCACGCAGACGCGCAGCCCAGCTCAGGGCCACGCGACGCTCGGAAGAAGTTTTTTGCAGCGCCTGCTGCCAGTTGTGATCGAGGTTACGATTCAACGGGTGGTTCGGACGCAGTTTGTACAGGCCTTCCGGCATTTCGTTCGGCTCGACGCGGTAGCGGTAACGCTTCTCGCCGTCTTCTTCGAACTCGCCTTTTGGCTCGGCGATGTTGGCGCGGAAGCCGACCACTTCACGCTTGACCAGTACGTTCAGACCGTCGCCGTTGGACAGCGGTTCGTGGGTCACGACCTGCATGTCACGCTTGCCGACTTTCTCGACCGTGCCCACCGGCAAACCGGTGAAGGTCGGCGAATCGAAGGCGCCGATGTCGATCTTGCGATCAGTCACGAAGTAATCGGTGCTGCCGCGGTGGAAGGTTTTTTCCGGATCGGGCACGAAGAAGTGCGCGGTGCGGCCGCTGGAAGCGCGGGCCAGGTCCGGGCGATCTTCGAGCACGTCGTCGAGGCGCTGACGGTAATAGGCGGTGATGTTTTTCACGTAGCCCATGTCTTTGTAGCGACCTTCGATCTTGAACGAGCGCACACCTGCTTCGACCAGGGCGCGGATGTTGGCGCTCTGGTTGTTGTCCTTCATCGACAGCAGGTGTTTCTCGTAGGCGATCACGCCACCCTTTTCATCTTTAAGGGTGTACGGCAAGCGACAGGCCTGTGAGCAATCGCCACGGTTGGCGCTGCGCCCGGTCTGCGCGTGGGAAATGTTGCATTGGCCGGAGAACGCCACGCACAACGCGCCGTGAATGAAGAACTCGACGGCGGCGTCGGTTTCATCGGCGATCGCGCGGATTTCCTGCAGATTGAGTTCGCGAGCCAGCACCAATTGCGAGAAGCCGGCCTGATCGAGGAACTTTGCCCGCTCAAGCGTACGAATGTCGGTCTGGGTCGAGGCATGCAACTCGATCGGCGGAATGTCCAGCTCCATCACGCCCAGATCCTGGACGATCAATGCATCGACACCGGCGTCGTACAACTGATGGATCAGCTTGCGCGCCGGCTCCAGTTCGTTGTCGTGCAGGATCGTGTTGATGGTGGTGAAGATGCGCGCATGATATTTGCGGGCGAACTCCACCAACTCGGCGATCTCGCTCACTTCGTTGCAGGCGTTATGGCGGGCGCCGAAGCTTGGGCCACCAATGTACACGGCGTCGGCGCCGTGCAGGATCGCCTCGCGGGCAATGGCCACGTCGCGGGCAGGGCTGAGCAATTCCAGATGATGCTTGGGCAAGGACATAGTTTTTTTAGTCAGGCTGTCACGGTTGAGGCGCGCATTGTAGCCCCGAAATGCGCGCCGGGCACGCCCGTGCTGCCCGATGGCAAACGCCACCCTGCCAAACCCTGTGGGAGCAAGGTTGCTCGCGAAGGGGCAGGCACATCCAACATCAATGTTGCCTGACCCGCCGCCATCGCGGGCAAGCCCGCTCCCACAGTGATTTGTGCCATACACAGATCTCGCGACCACCGCAAAACCCTGTGGGAGCGGGCTTGCCCGCGATGGCGGTGGATCAGTCAATAAAGATGTCGACTATATCAGTGCATCGTGATCAGGCCTTGGCAGCCATCGCTGTCACTTCCACGCGCATGCCTTCAACGGCCAGCGAGGCAACGCCAACCGCCGCCCGCACCGGCCACGGTTTGGCGAAGAAGCGCTTGTAAACTTCGTTGAACGCGGCACGGTCAGTCATGTCGGTGAGGTAGATGGTCAGATGCATGACCCGGTCCATCGAACTGCCCGCGCGTTCCAGTGCAACTTTCAGCGCTTGCAGTGTGCATTCGCTTTGCTCGGTGATGCCGCCCAGTTCCAGGCTGCCATCGGCACGGGTCGGAATCTGGGTGGAAACCATGATCCCGCCGAAGGTCGCGACGTCGGAGGAAATGGACTCGGCATCCGGATCGGGCGTGAAGGTGATGTCTTGGTTGGCCATGTGGGTCCCTTGTCTGAGCGAGTAAAGATCGCCGCAGTTTACAGATTCGTTGCCGACATGGCCCGTTTGGCAATCGAATGAAGGCCAGTCACGCTTCGCACCCCAGGGCGGTCGCTCCCACACAGACAGAAAGACGAAACGTTTGTATAAGCGTGTATCAATCCCGGTCGGGTACACACGCCAATAACAAACCAAGGATTCACGACACATCAGCACTACAAGCCCTGTTCAAAGTGGCGTCACCACACACCACTGAGTTTGAGAGGGCAACATCATGCGCCGTCCATTGTTCCTGACTACTGCCGCCATACTTGCTTCGATGATCGGCATCGCACACGCCGCCGATACGCAGCCTAAAAGCTGGCAGCAAGGCCTGAGCCGAACTGATCTGGTTCGCCAGGATCTCGGCGCTGCCGACCGCGAAGTGATACAGGCACGAGTCGATTTTGAACCCGGCGTGACCTCGCCACGCCATGCGCATCCGGGCGTGGAAGTCGCGTACGTGATCAGCGGCACATTTGAATATCAACTTGAGGGCAGGGCGCCCGTGACGCTGAAGGCCGGTGATTCGCTGTTCATTCCGGAGGGTGTGGCGCATATCGCCAAGAACATCGGTACTGACAAGGGCTCGGAGTTGGCGACTTACATTGTGAAGAAGGGCGACCCGCTGTTGATTCTCAAGCCGTAGGGTTTAGTGCAGTGTCACAACCCGGCGACTCTCGCCAATCCGGATCCGGTCGAGCGCACGGTTTAATGCATCAAGTGCGTCGAGAAGGGCTTTGGCTTCCGCTTCTCGACCATCCCCCCACAAGCGTTCTGCCATTTTGTTTAGCGCCTGGATCGATCGCTCGATGTCTGCGGCGGTTGCGGCCTCTTTACTGGCCGGTTGTTTCCTGGGCATTCGGTGACTTTCCTGCAAAACGGATAGCTGCCGTTTTAGCACGATGCCTGCGTGCCGTGAAGTTCAAGGCAACATGGCGCCAACGTGCTTTAACTTTTTTAATGTGGTCGGTGACCTTGAATTCATCGCCCCCGCGGGATGGTTGCATCGACCTACCATCCTGCTTTGCGCATGAGAGTTGAAGATTGCCTCAGTGCGGGTTTTAGCACTCCGTGTGTTGCCCAAAGTGGCACTTTTTTCTTCCCGTCGTGGTTGATGCACTCGGTGAAACGTTATGAAGGAAAGAGGCCGCGGATTCCCATTGCGTTTAACTTCGGCGCTTAAAGCCTGTTCAGGGCAGCCCGTGCAAGCCCAAGAGAAAATTTGAATTAGTCAGTTGCCTGTTCGGTCAAGAATTATGAACGCAGTAAATCTGATGAGGTAACAGCGATGACTATCCAGGCAGAGACACTCGTACAACTGGCCGAAGCGCTCCAGGAGCGCGGCATGACTCTGGTTTCAGACGTCCACTTCACCCGCGCGCCTTACCGGCAGAACCACCGCTGGATCTGCACGGTAGAGTAGCGATCCTCAATGCCGGCGGCCTGCACCAACAGTTCGCCGCCGGCTCCTTATGCGCAAATTCGTGCTTGCACCATCAGTAAATCCGCACTGTTTCTCGAAGTACCAGTAGAACCGACGAAATCCTCCTCGTTAACTATCCTGTCACTGCAAGTACGCATCTGCTAACGAGGGCCGGGAAATGCCAGTGAGCTTTCGAAGTGATCTTGTCTTCGCCATCTTCCTGATCTGTCCTTTGCTGCTTTACGCAAGCACGGCTGGCAGTCCGCTTTATTTAGGTTCCTGGTATCTGATAGGCGTGCCTTTGGTCACGTTGATACCAGGACTGATCCTGCGTGCCCCCGCGATGTTTCTGAGCGGAACAACCGTGGCTGCCATTACGACGCTTTTGATCTACATCTCACTCATGTCCAACACGGGGCGCACCGAAGGGCTTGTTGGTCTTGGGCACGTATTTTCGGTCCCCGGCATGTTGGTCGGCACGTGCCTGTCAGCCTTTATATTGAAGTATCGCGTCAAAGCCACGTTGCCATGGGTAGTCGCGAGCATTGCATTTCTGGGAGCCGGTTTGGGCTTCTTGATTGCGCAGATGATTGTTTGTAATACGGTTATGTATTGCGGTGCGCTTTCGTTTGGGATTTGAGATTGACCGGGGAGGCTAGGGGGCTCCGGATCAGTCTCATGCCAATATTTCTACAGCCGGTTACAAGGCCGCACGTCCAGGAAGAGTATGCTGCAATGACGTCTGGTTCCTGATTGAGGTTGAAGGCACAACAGGGAATAGTATTCGGTATATTCACATCGGTCATTTATCAGAAGGATGCGTGACCTTGTAAGAGTTACTGAAGTGGAATGATATCTACGGCTACTTAATTAATAAGCGCATGAAAGACGGCAGAGGGAAATACATTGGCAAACTTATCGTGGAAAAATAAATGAATAGACTAATCTCCTTGCTTTTTTTGATAAGTTTTTCAATGCTTGCCAGCTGCGCGATGGCTAAAACTCGATGCGATGACTTTCTGGCAAAGCTAAGCGACAAGCCTGATTTTGTAGAGTACGTGGAATGCACTCAAAACAATGATGAACAGGGAAAGCCTCTCATTGCTCGGTACCGCGTAAAAGGCTCAGACGCCCTTGAGGCGGAAAAATACATGAACCAGACTTTCAACCTTCCGATGCTCCGGTTTATCTGCTGCGGCTGGGACTCAACATTTCATTCTTATCGCGATAAAAAAACACAGCGATGGTATCTGCTCGGCATGGGATCCGAAGAGACGCCGGTGAACAAATGTAATTCGTGGTCAGAAATAAAATTCTTCAACATCACTGTATCCATCAATACCGAAGAGATCTGAGCACAGTTAGTAAATGGATGATCACGTGTGCCGCGATGCCCATTAAGTAGATCGAAAGGTTCGGGTGCGGGACGTTGCGCATGAACGGGTTCAATACTTGCGAAAACCGCTTCTGTAAATGTGCTTGATCCTCATCGAGTTGGCGAACAGCGCCTGGCAACACCTCCTCAATTGCCTTGTGACGAACTGGCGCAACGCTGTGTTCGGCGACGATCATCTCAACGATCATGGTCAGCGCTTCTCGAAGAGAGCGCTGCTGCGGCAAAACCTCCAATGCTTCAGCAGATCGGTGCGCGTTGCAGACGCAGGGCGTCGCTGCGGCTCGGCGATCACTGCTTCCTTGTTCGGAAGGAATTGCAGCTATCTGGGTTTGGTCATGGGTTGGCATGGCGCCTTTATTCGCTTTGTGCCGGTAGCGGCGATTTTCATGATGATCCTCGTTTGGCCGATGAGTGGCTGGCGCGAAGGGCTGCAATCTACAACCCAAAGCAGCCATTCGCAGAGAAATGGTCATATCGCGTCGATCAGTTTCAGTTTCCTGCCTCCCGAGACGAGAAAGGCGAGCACCGCGGTCTGTCCACCTGAGTGAAGAGTTGAGGCGACATACCGCGTCGCTGCCATATCGCTTGATCCAGAGGGTTGGGAAACGTTGATAATTGGTTATGGCTTTTTAGACTAAAGTCTTCTGCGGTTAATAAGTTATAAAAAACATGAGGTTAAAGTTTATTTTGATTTAATTTTTTGCCCTCTGCAAAAAATAATGAATTTATTTGTCGTGGGGTTCTTACATTTTCTTTTCTGTCGTGATATCAAAGTACCACTAAATATTTCTGTTGAGATAAATGAGTCAAGACAAGAAAGGCAAAATCATTGGTGAAAGCAATGGTCCAGTATTAACATCAATTGAAAGTCGAAGCGTTTTAAATACAAGCAGAAAGAGCAGGAGGCTTTGATTAAGTGTCTGGTGTTTAAGAGTAAGGCAGTGTTGCTATCCTGGAATGATTGCAGGGTCATAATAGTTAATTCGCTTGGTTGTAAGTTTATTGTCGCAAAGGTGCGAGCTCTCATCTATATTTTAAATCAGCCATGGTCGATGTTGATCGTGCTAAATATTGCCCGGGCCTCTCACATCTGAAGCTCTCCGTCTGATTATATTGGTCTCATTTTTGCCGCGCACCCTCGCAATTTGCGACCGGAAACCCTCCATGCAAAAATTAAATCCAGCTTTATGAAATAAGGCTAAGTATCTAACTAATAGAAGTATTTTGATCAGGTGGTGTTGCTTTTAAGGCTGGCAAGACGTGAGTATATCAGTCGGTGAGAAGCACTATAAGAACCAACTGCTATAGTGAGAGTGCCCGGTCGAGGCCTCATAAAAGCTTCCATGATGTATCTTTTATTCCAATGCTTAAAACTTAATTAGGGTGACAACTAATTTTTTGGAGCGCGACATGACCGTCTTTCCAAGCGCACTGACTTCGTCAAAAGGTTGCAAGGGTTGCAAAAGCAATATTGATCTGGATTTAGATTTTACTTTCGCTTTTCAGCCGATTGTGGACGTGCGCGATCAATCGATATTTGCACATGAGGCGTTGGTAAGGGGCGTTGATGGTGAGGGGGCTATGTCAGTGCTGGGTAAAGTGAACGATGATAATCGTTATCGATTTGATCAACTTTGTCGCATGCGGGCTATTGCTACCGCTGCGCAACTTGGAATGACTGAAAATCTATCGATTAACTTTCTTCCGAATGCAGTTTATCGTCCAGAGCTTTGCATTAGAACTACATTGGAGGCCGCACGAAATAATAATTTCCCGCTCGATCGTCTGATTTTCGAAACGGTCGAAAGCGAATACGTTGATAACAATCACCATCTCACCAATATTCTACGTGAATATCGGGAGTTCGGCTTTAAAACAGCAATTGATGATTTTGGTTCGGGCTATTCGGGGTTAACACTGCTGGCAGACTTTCAACCGGATTTTATAAAACTTGATCTGGAACTGGTGCGTAACATTCATCGTGACCACTCTCGTCAGGCTATCGTCCGAGGTATTGTCATTATGTGTGCGGAACTGGGTGTTGAAGTTATTGCAGAAGGAATAGAGCATTCCGAGGAGCGAGATTTTCTAACCGAATGCGGAGTTTATCTAATGCAGGGGTACTGGTTCGCCAAGCCTGCATTTCAATCAATGGCTCTGGTGGCTCCTGATACATGGCAATAGAAAAGCTGGATTTCACAGTCGCGTGGTGAAGCCGATGCTCTTTGAGAATAACCTTGATCACTGCGACGAGTGTCATGTGATCCTTAAAATGGAAGGTATTCATCCTTACTTTATAGTTGAACGCTAAGGGTGGAGGCGCGTTATTGCGATATGGCAGGATAAGTACAGCCCATTGGGTCTTTACAAAATAATATTGTACTTTGCGAGTGAGTAGGGAAATGAGTCTTACGTTCGAAGAAACATCGATACAAACATTGTTGGCCGCGCCTGATCAGCTAGATGCTCTGGACTTCGGGGTAATTGGCTTTGACGAAGCTTCAGAAGTGGTAATCTACAATACTTTTGAAGCTAAAAGTGCGGCCTTGCGACAGGCGCGTGTTTTAGGTAAGAATTTATTTTTGGAAATAGCCCCCTGTTTGAATAACGCATTGGTTGCTCAAAGATTCGAGAATGAGCCTGAGTTAGATGTGATCATTTCTTACGTTCTAGCACTTAGAATGCGGCCCATCCCGGTAAGATTAAGACTGCTTAAAAATACTGATAATAATACCCGCTTCCTACTGGTTGAATGGGCATAAAAATGAGTAGCATAGAGCTGGCCAATGACTCAATCGAGTCAGATTACGAAGCATTGGTTTCATTCATGTATCTATCGCCAGTAGGACTGGTGAGAACCGATCTCATCGGGAAAATTGATATGCTTAATCCCAAGGCAACACAATTGTTGATGCCGTTGGTGAAGTCTATTGGCCTTGAAAATCTGTTTGAAACACTTGCTTGCGCGGCGCCTGATTTACGTAACCTTGTATCGAGTTTTAGAGAGTCGTGCGGGTCAATATGCGAAAATCATAGAATCCATGTATCGTCCGCAGCCGACGGAGGCATTGTTCTCGCATGTACAATTGTTAAGGTCAATGACGAGGTTTTGATAACAGTTCTGACTGATATTTCTTCCCAGGTTGCAACTGAAAGGAGACTCAAGCAGACAGATTCGTGGCTCGACGCCATTTATACGATTGTTAACGATTTCGCCGTCCTCGGTTTGGACAAACAGGGAGTGATTAATAGCTGGAGTCCTTCGGCAGAGCGTTTAACAGGTTACGCGGAGTCCGAGGCTATTGGTGAGACGTTGGGGCGTTTCTATAGTTTGTCTGATATGGAAGTTGATGTTTTGAAGGAGCAGCTCATATTTGCACGTGAAGAAGGTTGGCATTCACGAGACTATCTTTGTCAGCACAAGTCAGGAGTTAATTTTTTCGCTCAAACAATGATCGCTGTTTTGCGCGACGAAAGTGATGAGTTCTCTGGGTATACTGTTGTATTTCGAGATATCACTGAGCGAAAGGTGTCGAGTGACAATCTGGCCAATTTGCTCACTAAAGATCACCTTACAGGCGCAGCTAATCGCGCTCATTTTTTCAACCTGGCAGAGAAAGAGTTGGCTCGGGCAAGTCGATACGAGCACTCAATATCGATAATCATGCTAGACGCCGATCACTTCAAGCATGTTAATGATACTTGGGGGCATCCCATTGGGGACGAAGTACTTAAGTCTATAGTCAAGATTGCCGAGGGAGTTCTTCGGCCCGGAGATACCATAGCCAGGTTTGGAGGCGAAGAATTTGTGGTTTTGTTGCCAAAGAGCAATAGCGCCGAAACCTCAGCGATTGCTGAGCGATTGAGGAGCAGCATTGAAGCATCTAGTGTGGAGGCTGGTGATGATGAAATCAAAATCACAGTCAGTATCGGTTGCGCTTCGTTGAGTCAATCGCGATCCACTCTGAAACAGTTGTTGGTCTCAGCAGATCGCGCGCTCTACCAAGCAAAATCCAGGGGTAGAAACTGTATAGTTGATATTGATGACTGCTAATTGGCATCTCGTGGGTCAACAAGCGATAGGTCGAAAAGCCATTGCTGAAGATATCGAGGATATGTGTCTGCTATTCCCGATACTGGAAAAAACGCGAGCATCAGGCTGACGCCTTGTCTGAAGCCGCAAGTTCAAGCCGTTTGTCGATGTGAATTTTTTAGGCAATCAATTTAATTTGAGTAACTTGATTGGCTGGCCGTTAGCTGCCCTCCGCGAAGGACAGCTATTGGCCGACTACTACCCGTCACCAAGGGCAGAAAAAGACCCAAACGGCCGGTTCTTTATGAAAAGGAGTCTGATCCAGTGTTCAGGTCAAAAGCATTGGCATCAGGTCAGGGCTTTTGGGTCTACAGTCTTGTATATCGAGCAGTGGAAGCAGTTGAAATGAACGTGTCGTCTTCGATCTCGCCGCCAAGGCATATTGTCCTGCTGGGCTATGGTGGTTTGCTGCCGTTTATTGGTCTCGCGCTACTCATCCTCACGTCTGTGGAATATCGGCCGTTTTTGGCGGTGGCGCTGGTCAACTATGGCGCGGTCATCCTGAGCTTCGTCGGCGCGTTGCACTGGGGCTTCGCCATGTCAGTGCAAAACATGAGTGCCGAATTGCGTCGCGACCGGCTTATATGGAGCGTCATCCCGGCGCTTATCGCTTGGCTCAGCACGTTGTTACCGGTGCCAGTGGGTTGCTTGCTGTTGATCGTCGGATTTGTCGCCCACTTCTGGCAAGACCGGCAGTTGGTCCGGGTTGTGAACCTGCACGCCTGGTACCTGCCGATGCGATTTCGCCTGACAGCGGTGGCTAGCGTTTGCCTGCTTATTGGCGCAATCGCTGTAGTCATTTTTTCGTGAAACCGCGCCGGCCCGAATCGTCTGCAGTGCCAGGCAGTCGCTTGTCGCGGCTATTGCGTTTTGGCAGTTTGGCCTCGGGTGTGGCGGGCGGCATGCTGGCGGAAGGTGTGCGGCAGTTGGCTCAAGGTAAACGTCCGGCGTTCAGTGATCTGCTGTTGACCCCGGGTAATGCGCAACGGGTGGCCGAGCAACTGTCGCAATTGCGTGGTGCGGCCATGAAGGTTGGGCAGTTGTTATCAATGGATGCGGGTGATTTGTTACCGAGCGAGCTGAGCGACATACTTTCTCGTCTGCGTTCCGACGCGCATCCGATGCCCATGAGCCAGTTGGTAGCAGTCCTTGACGAAAGCTGGGGCAAGGGCTGGGAAGGACGCTTCGAACGGTTTTCCTTCACGCCTTTGGCGGCGGCATCCATCGGCCAGGTTCATGCTGCGAAAAGCAAAGACGGGCAACATCTGGCGATCAAGGTGCAATATCCGGGTGTGCGCGAAAGTATTTCCAGCGATGTAGATAATGTCGCTACTTTGCTGCGCATGTCCGGGCTGCTGCCTCCCGGCATGGACGTCACAGCACTGCTCCAGGAGGCCAAGTCCCAACTGCAAAATGAAGCCGATTACCTGAAAGAAGCTCAGCACTTACAGCGCTTTCATGAACGGTTAGCCGACAGTCCGGACTTTCTGGTTCCTCGTGGGTATGCCGAGTTCAGTAAGCCGAACATTCTGGTGATGTCCTTCGCCGACGGGGCCGCATTGGAAAGCCTTGAACACGCGCCACAGGCAGAGCGCGACCGGATCGTGACATTGCTGTTCGGCCTGCTTCTGCGCGAGGTGTTTGAGTTTCAGTGCGTCCAGACCGACCCCAATTTTGCCAATTACCTTTATCAGCAAGACACCGGGAAGATCGTATTGCTCGACTTCGGTGCCACGCGCCTTTATAGCCGCAACAGCACCGAGGCATTTCGCAAACTGCTCGTTGCAGGCCTGCATGAAGACCGCTCCGCCATCACCGCGGCGGCGTTGGAAGTGGGCTACTTTCAGCATGAAACCCTGGCCAGGCATCGGTTATTGCTGACCGACCTCATCGCCCAGGCCTGCGAGCCACTGCGGTATCAAGGTGCCTATGACTTTGCGATGTCTGACCTCGCAGGACGCTTGCGCGATGCAGGGTGGCAACTGGGTGCCGATCGTGACTTCTGCCACACGCCACCGGTGGATGTTCTGTTTCTGCATCGCAAGGTGGGTGGGTTGTACCTTCTGGCTGCGAAGCTAAAGGCGAGGGTGGATGTGCGATGCCTATTCGAGCCTTATGTAATTTGAGCGATTCCCGAACGAAAAATATCCCGGCAGGCTTACGTCTGGCCACTTCAGTTGCACATCGCTTCGTTGTCGAGCAATTCTCACACGACAGCTTTGGCTTCAGCCTTGATAGTTGATTTGCGATACGTCAGCAATACGATGCCGGTGACCACAATCACCCCGCCCAGAACCTGCCCTGTGCTGAGCATTTGGTCCAGCACAATCCACCCCATCAACAACGTCGCCAACGGCTCGATGTTCATGACCGGCGCATTGCGTGGCATGTCCAGCCGAGGCACGGAAATGAACAGGACGATGAAACCGGTGCCATAGAGCACCACCAGCGTGGCAAGGGCCAGCCATCCGGTGGAGGTCGCGGGCAGGTTCAGTCCGCTTGGGAAGGCGCCCGTCAGTCCTGCCAGATTAATGCTGCTGAAGACGATAAAAATGGTCAACAGACTGCGCGCCGAGCCGCGTACCTGAGACAACTTGTGGTCGGTGATCCACAGCGCGCAGGCGAACACGCTGGCGGCGCAGAATGCCAGCGCGACGCCCAGCCACCATTCCGGGCCGACGCCGGTCGTCGACGAAAGACGTCCGGGCACGTCCAGCACAAACACCAGCCCCACCAGAATCAAACCCATCAGCGTAGCGGTGCGCGCGGTCGGTCTCGGGCCGCCCATCGCCCAGGTGAGCAACGCCAGCAGAATGGGAAACACGTTGGCCACCAGCAGCGCCAGCGCCACCGGGATCCGAGCGACGGCGGAGTACAGACACAGGCTTTGCGCGGTAATCAGCAGACCCAGCAGTAATTGCCAGCGCCAGGCACCTGCCGGCAGACGCAGGCTTTGCCGTTGCCACAGCACCAGGATGGCGAGCACCAGTAAAGTCCCGCCCGAGCGCAGCAAGATCGCCAGCAACACCCCCGCGCCATCATCAAAAGCGACTCGTGCCGCCACATGGTTGCCGGCGAAAGCACAGCCCATGCACAGAAGAATGATCACGGCCAGATGGCGGGGGAAAGGTGTCGGAGCTGTTTGCGCAAGGGTAGAGCGGGGCATGGCAGATCTCGAACAGTGCTCGGCCATTCGGGATGGCGTGCGGGTTATTGTTATGTTGTCGTACAACCGCTCGTTTTGTACCGCAATCGGATAGGTCGGGCAAGGCGTGCGGCGTCCAAACCTCTTTGCTACTGAGGCTCATGTCGGTGGAATGGCGCAAATGCTGGTGGAGGTTCGCTGCTGCATACCCCCCTGCATCACCACAGGAATAGGCAAGCATTCAAGAGGAATGCACTAGGGTCCGAGCCGATTGACCGGGAGAATGTGTCGATCTGTTACGGGGGAGTGCTCACGCCGGCGACAAACCCCTTGAACCCCTGCGCATCACATCAACACGCTTCTGGCACCACAGGTAATTCCCATGACTTTCCCTTCTACAGAAAAACGCGGCTGGAGCGCCGTGCTGGCCATGTCGTTGGCCGCATTCGCGTTGGTCTCTTCAGAATTCATGCCCGTCAGCCTGCTGACGCCTATTGCGGCAGACCTGCACATCAGCGAAGGCCAGGCAGGGCAGGGGATTTCTGTGTCCGGTGCCTTTGCATTGATCACAAGCCTGGTCATTGCATCGATCGCCGCTCGCGTCGAACGCAAGAAGTTGCTGCTGTGCCTCACCTTGCTGATGATCGTGTCCGGCACGATCGTCGCGCTGGCGCCGGGCTACCCGTCATTCATGGCTGGGCGTGCCTTGATCGGCATCGCCATCGGCGGCTTCTGGTCATTGTCGGCGGCCACTGCGATGCGTCTGGTCCCGGCAAATCAAGTCTCCCGAGCGCTGGCCATCGTCAACGGTGGCAACGCGCTCGCTACGGTAATCGCCGCGCCAGCGGGCGCCTTCCTGGGCTCGCTGATCGGCTGGCGCGGTGCGTTTTTCTGTGTTGTTCCTGTCGCCGCACTGGCGGCCGTGTGGCTGATGATCAGTCTGCCGTCCTTCAAGACCGAGCGCCCGACAGGCAGCGGCAACGCCCTGCGACTGATGAAGCAGTTGCCGGTCGCATTGGGAATGGTCGCCGTCAGCGTGTTTTTCATGGGGCAGTTCATGCTGTTCACTTACCTGCGCCCGTTTCTTGAGGGGGTGACCGGTGTCAGCGTCTCGACATTGTCTTTCATGCTGCTGGGGTTGGGGCTTTCAGGTTTGATCGGAACCTTTCTGATCGAAAAATTCATCCGCAATAGCCTCTACCGCACGCTGACGGTTATCCCTCTGATCATGGCTGCCATCGCGCTGGCTTTAGTGAACTTCGGCGCGTCGCCGTGGCTGACCGCGGTGTTGCTCGGCCTCTGGGGGCTGGTCGCTACGGCCGCTCCCGTTGGATGGTGGACATGGCTGGCGCAAACGCTTCCCGATGATGCGGAAACCGGCGGAGGCATGCTGGTGGCCATCGTCCAACTGGCTATCGCAGGAGGGGCGATCGTTGGCGGGCTGGCGTTTGATCTGAGCGGTTATAAAGCCACCTTCGAACTCAGCGCGGCCGTGTTGGTTGCTGCGTCCATGCTCGCCTGGCTGGCGGGTCGCAGTGCCACTGAAGTTCATCTTGCCGAGTCGAACGTGACGGCCTGACAAACTCATGCGCACATCATCGGCCCCCCCCCCGGGAAGTGGAGTGGCAGCCTGATGGCACTCTTCAGAGGGAAAGGGTTTGCGGCGCCACCACCCACACGCTGCAAGGCATTTTGTACAACAGATGCTCCACCGTACTGCCGACCAGTCGGCCTATCCCTCGATGGGCAACACGGCCCATTACGATCACATCGACGTCGTACGCATCGGCGTAGCTGGAAAGCACCTTGGCTGGATCTCCCATGATCATGTGCTGGTTTTCTGCGGGGATATTGTTGCGCGCAGCCAGCGCCTGGAAGGCTTCGCCTTGGGCGTCAAACAGCCTCTTGGCGGCGCTGGAGGAAAAGAACGCCGACGCGTTATCAAAGCCGAATTCGGCGGCGCTGAGGGACGACAGGTCATGGGCATAGATCACGTCGAGTTCGGCGTTGCAGGTGCTCGCCAACCTTGCCGCTTCGCTCAGGATCCGGTCGTTGAGTCCCTCGTACTGGCCATCGCGATGGAAGGGATCGACGGCGGCAACGATCCGACGCGGCAGGGCATGTTGTACGTGGCTGACAAAATGCAGCGGTACCGGGCATTCACGCAGCAGGTGGATGTCCAGCGGCGTGAACATAAGGCGTGATAGCAGCGATTCATGCTCCAGTGCTTTGATCAGCGCAGCCATCGGCTGTTCCCGCAGGTGGATGAGGATTTCCTGCAAGGGCCGTTCAACCCACACCACTTCAGTGGTGACGTGCACACCGATTTTGCGCAGTGGCCGGGCCTGGTCTTCGAGCCATTGGTGATGGCGCTCGACGTAGCCCAGGCGCATTTGTTCCAGGGCTTGTTCGTTGACCATCCCGGCGGTCGCCAGACCCTCCAGATAATCGAACGCCACGATGTGCAGTGCGGCATCCGAGGCTTTAGCCAGTGCGGCGGCGCGGTCGAACGCAGGGCTGTTCTTCATCAGCGGCGAGGCGACGAGCATGAAGCGTGCTTGATCAGACATGACAAAACTCCCGTGGGTAATCACAGCAGTAATGCGCTCGTGAACTCAAACGTTCAGGAGCAACGGCAGCGACCTGTACCGATCCTGGCGCGGACGGCGGCGGGGCGCTTGATATTTGTCAAATGCCTGGCTGATCAATCACACCAGCGGATGCGCGGTCGCGTATTCCGGCTCATCCACCGATTGTTGACCATTATCAACCTGCGGTCTGACGGCGCGGCGCAAGCTCGGGTCGAGTGCTGAACTCAAACGCGCCACTGGCGCAGGGAGAAGTCACCATGGCCACCATGAAAGCCGCGATCTTCGTTGAAAAGAACCGCATCGTGCTCGACGACAAGCCGATCCCCGAAGTAGGGCCACTGGATGCCTTGATCCGCATCACCACCACGACCATTTGCGGCACCGATGTGCATATCCTGCGCGGCGAGTACCCCGTGGCCATAGGGTTGACCATCGGCCACGAACCGGTCGGCGTCATTGAACGATTGGGTTCGCAAGTACGCGGATTTGTCGAAGGGCAGCGGGTGATTGCCGGCGCCATTACCCCCAGCGGGCAAAGTTATGCCTGCCTGTGTGGCTGCGGCTCGCAGGATGGCCCCGAGACCCGGCATGGCTTCAAGGCCGTCGGCGGCTGGAAGTTCGGCAATACCCTCGACGGCTGCCAGGCCGAGTACGTGCTGGTACCGGATGCGCTGGCCAACCTGTGCCCGATTCCCGATGGACTGAGCGACGAACAGGTGCTGATGTGCCCGGATATCATGTCTACCGGGTTTTCCGGCGCTGAACGTGGCGAGATCGCTATTGGTGACACGGTCGCCGTTTTCGCCTTGGGGCCCATCGGCCTGTGTGCCGTGGCCGGGGCTCGCCTGAAAGGCGCCACCCGCATAATCGGTGTAGACGCGGTGCCTGAACGAATGAGTGTGGCCCGCCAGTTGGGCGCGACCGATATCGTCAACTTCAATGACGGTGACGTGGTGGCGCAGATTATGGCGCTGACCGATGGCCGTGGGGTCGATGTGTCCATCGAAGCGCTGGGCACTCAGGGCACTTTCGAGTCGGCATTGCGGGTGCTGCGTCCCGGTGGGCGCCTATCCAGCCTCGGTGTGTATTCCAGCGATTTGCGTATCCCGCTCGGCGCGTTTGCCGCGGGCCTGGGCGATTACTGCATCGTCTCCACCCTGTGCCCGGGCGGTAAGGAACGCATGCGTCGCTTGATGGGCGTGGTGCAGAGCGGTGCTGTAGATCTCTCGCCGCTGGTGACTCACCGATTCAAACTGGACGATATCGAAGCCGCCTATGAACTGTTCGCGCATCAACGCGACGGCGTTATGAAGGTGGCAATCACTCCTTGAAAGCATATGGATGTGCCGCAGAAGTCGAGGTTTTCATGAACATCGAGATCACTGAAAGACAGGCACCCCATGTCTGGGTTGTGCACCTGGATGGCTGGGTTGTGAGCTTCAGGAGCGTCAAGACTGCGCAGGATTTTGTCGATGTGCTTCAGGCCCGCATCAATGCACCTCATGTCTGGCCAAACGCTTGTGCTCAGACGCCAACGAGGCCGATTGTGGCTCGCCGGATGGGTGCGAGCGTTGAATGATCGCTCTGAGCTGCGTGCAGGGCGGTTCGCAAACCCTGCGCGGCGTTACCCATCATGAACGAAGTTTTCGATCTTTCCGGTGCCGCGGCGGCGTTGGGGATCGGCATGCTCATCGGCCTTGAGCGTGAACGGCACAAGGGCACTGGCGATGCGCGACACTGCGCCGGCTTGCGCACGTTCGCCATTACCGCTTTGTTGGGCTATGTCGCGCTGCAAGTTGGCGGTGGCCTGCTGTTGGGGATCATCGCCGCCTGTGTGACGCTGCTGATCAGCGTCGCGTATTGGCGCAGCCGCAGCGACGATCCCGGGGTAACCAGCGAGGTGGCGTTAATCACGGTGTTGCTTTTGGGCGCGTTGTGTACGACTGCGCCGGCGCTGGCAATTGCCCTTGGCGTGGTCATCGCGGGTTTATTGGCGTATCGCCAGACGCTTCATCATTTTGCCAACAGCCAGTTGACCGAAGCTGAAATGCGCGACGGTCTGATCTTGCTGATCGCGGCGCTTGTCGTGTTGCCATTGGTGCCGGATCGGTACATGGGGCCCTACGCCGCGATCAATCCACGCACTATTTGTACGCTGACGGTGTTGCTGATGCTGGTCGGCGCGACCGGTCATATCGCCGTGCGTATGCTGGGCACCCGCTATGGCTACGTGATCAGCGCAATCGCATCTGGGTTCGCTTCGAGTACCGTAACGATCGCCACCATGGGCCAGCGAGTCGTCCATGAGCCGGACAACATCAGGATCCTCAGCGCGGCCGCCATTCTGTCCAATCTTGCGACGGTGGTTCAGGTCGGCCTGATCTTCGCCATGGTTGATCCGGACTTGCTGCGCGACGTGTGGGCGCCTTTGGGTTTCGGTTTGGTAGCGACAGCCTCTTATGGCGCCTGCCTGATGTTTCCCGACCCGACTCGGGGTACCCGCAGCGAGCCGATCAAGACCTCCGGCGCGTTCAATCTCAAACTCGCAATAATCGTGACGCTGACCCTGACCGGCATCACGCTGCTGTCATCGGTAATGCTCAACCACTTTGGCCAGGCGGGAATGATGCTCACGGCGACTCTGGCAGGCTTTGCCGATGCGCATTCCGCCACGGCCTCCGTGGCGAATCTTGCCAAGGCGGGGCAGCTGCCATATGACGCCATAGCCGCCCCCGCGCTGATTGCCGTCAGCAGTAACTCGGTGAGTAAATGTGTAGTGGCCTGGGTCAGTGGCGGCAGACGCTTCGCCGCCTATGTGATCCCGGGCCAGCTATTGCTGACGCTTGCGATGTGGGCCGGCTACGTGTTGATTTAATCGCAAGCTGACTCACAACCCGGCGCCGTCAAAATCCGTGCAGTTGCTGATAAAGATCAAAGTGCTTGCGGTCGCAGCGTTCACGCTGAAGGTCTATTCCTTATGGCTGGCCGCGTGCCGAGGTATCCAATGTCGCAAACTCAGCATTTACTGTTGATCGCTCCTCCCGTCATGGAACGCACGCCGGCGTTTGAGCGCGCGGCGGCGCTTGCCCAGGCCATGCAAGTGCCGCTGCATATTGTGGCCTTCGACTATGTGCAAGCACTGGCGGTGGCAGGCCTGTTTGCCCCTGAGCAAATCCGCCTGGCCCGCGATGGTTATTTGCGCACCCATCGTCAGTGGCTCACAGAGCAGGCGTCATTGCTGGCAAGGCATCACATCAAGGTCACCACCGAGGTGGTCTGGGTTCAGGATCCTTTTGTCGAGATCCTGAAGTTCGTCAATGAGATGCCGGTGATATTGATCATCAAGGATGCCCAGCACGAGTCCGCGTTGAAGCGAATTTTTTATACCCCGCTGGATTGGCAACTGTTACGCGATTGTCCAGTGCCGGTTCACTTGGTAACTGACGACACTCATCCACGCCCGCGCAATGTACTGGCCATCGTCGATGTCTTGCGCAGCGAAGAACAGGATTGCCTGTTCAACGACCAGATCCTTGATGCAGCCACCCGACTGGCTGAGCAATGTGATGCCAGACTTGAGCTGGTGCATGTGTATGACTGGACAACGGTTTACACCACGGACATGGGGTTCGGCGCATTGCCGTTGGCCACCGGTATCCATGAAACGCTGGGTAGCGCTCAGCATGAGGCGTTTGCGGCCCTGGCCGAGCGTCACGGCGTACCAGATCCATGCCGACATTTCATCGAGGGCGCGCCGGTCGCAAGTATCTGCGAGTTCGCCGACAAGATGCAGATTGACGTCATTGTGATGGGAACAGTGCAGCACCACGGCTTGAGCAAGTTGTTAGGCACCACCGCCGAACAGCTGCTGCATCGAACTCCGTGCAGTGTGTTGGCGATCAAGCCGCAACACACCTTGCAGTCCTGAATCTGGATCGCCCCGTGATGAGTCGTTGGCCGACACATCACGAGGCGATTTTTTACAGGTGAAGTCGATGAATGACTTGGTGCGGATCGTCGGGATCATTCTGAGTCTCAAAGCCTAGACTTTTGGCCAGATCACGCATCAACGCGTTACTCGCGGCGTCGACCGAATACATCTGGCGAAAACCGTTGTGGCGGGCAGCCTTGATCAAGTGCTCCATCAGCAATGTGCCCAGGCCCAAGTGCCGCCATTCATCGGCGACCGTCACGGCACATTCGCATTGATGTTCGCCGGTGGCGGCATAACGGCTGATGCCGATTTCGATCAACTTGCCGTGCTCGTGAACCAGTGCAATGAAGGCCGTACGCTGTTTGTTATCGGTGTCCATCAACTGGTCGAGCAGGGCGGTGCCGGGCTCGCTGATCTGGGCAAGAAAGCGCATGTGCCTGGATTCGGGAGACAGGCGCTTGATGAAGTTGTATTCGCGCTCGCGATCCTTTTCCGAGAGCGGGCGGATCAACACATGGCGGCCGTCCTTGAGCGCCTCAATCCAATATTGGCCGGAGACCGCCGCATAGGCGGCTACGGCCTGATCGTTGTGGTCTTTAACGGTGAGCATGGGTCATCCTCCATCCAGTTGAAAGGCTGGCGCGCGGTGATAAAAAACGTCCGCTTGGCTTCCTTCTACACCGTTGCCCGCGGCTGCATCTGATCTAAGTCAGACACAGGCCATCGCGGTTTTTCATTGGCATCGGTTTGATGTCAATCGACATCAGGCAGGGGTTTTGGACAGGGCCGAGGCGTGCTTGCTCGACCTCTATTGCTGATCGTTTCAGTGGGGCTGGCGATTGCAGCCGGACACCATGTGCTTGAGGCCTTCCATGTTCTGGATGTTCACGTCGCGACCGGCGATTTCCACCAGTCCCTGATCGCGCAAGTGGGCAATGCCGCGACAGATGGTCTCCAGGCGCAGCCCAAGGTAGGAGCCGATCTCTTCACGGCGCATTTTCAGCACAAACTCTTTGGAGGAATAGCCACGCACGCTTAGGCGTTGCGAGAGGTTGAGCAGAAATGCCGCCAGGCGCTCATCGGAGTTCATGTTGCCCATCAACATCAACATGCTGTGGTCGCGCACGATTTCCCGGCTCAGCAGTTTGTTGAGGTTGTGCTGCAGGGAAGGAAGGCTTTGCGCCAGTTTTTCCAGTTGCGCGAAGTGAATCGGGCAGACTTCGCTGTCTTCCAGGGCATACGCAGTGCAAGCATGTTGATCGGCACTGATGGCGTCCAGACCGAGCATTTCGCCGGGTATATGAAACCCCGTCACTTGTTCTCGGCCATCGACGGACAGCACGCTGGTCTTGAACGAACCTATGCGCACAGCGTACAGCGAGCGCAGCGGGTCACCTGCCCGGTATAGAGCGGTGCCTTTCTTCACCTTGTATCGCTGCACGATCAGTGTGTCGAGTCGATCGACCTCCGAACCCGTCAGACCGATTGGCAGGCATAGCTCCACCACACTGCAACTGGAACAGGCAGCTTTGAGCAGTGGCGGGGGAGAATGAGCTTCAAGCATGGGGAAGGCGCCTCCAAGGGTCGTGATAAGCATAGGCGTCGTAGCGGCGCGAGTGCTTTTCATTTGGCCTTTCACCTTGATTGCAGACGAGCGGAGTGCCCGGATTAGCGAGGCGCTGGCAGCTTCGCCTTTATTGAGCTTCAAGGTTGATGTTGATACTTGATGTAAATCAATCGTTGCCGAGTTTTTCAATTTCGGCAGCCAGTCGCTCAGGCGTAACGAACACTCGTAAAGAATCAACACAGCAGCGATCACTGCTACCCAACGATGCTCTCGTTTGTTGACAAAAATCAGAGCCGGGAGCGGGCATCGTCAGATACTCAGTTCAGCGATTTAGCAGCGCAGTGATTAACCAAGGGGAAATCATGAACATGCGCTCGTCCATCATCGTGCTGAGTATCCTCTGTTGGCTACAGCCACCGGAGCGTGCAGCCGTCGAGGCCAATGAGCGCGTCAAGCGGATGGCCGAAAAGGCAGCGCGCAAGTAGTCGGCGATTACATCAAACCGGACACGGATGTCGGGCTGGCAATCAGGCCGGCGAAGCATTGTCAGGAGAAGTACGTCATGTTCAAGCTCAAACGCATTCTATTGATCGCACCCGCCGAAATGACTCGCACTCCGGCGTTTGACCGCGCCCAGGCTCTGGCCCGCGCCAGCGGTGCGTTGTTGCACATCGTGGCGTTCGATTATGTGCAGGCCTTGGCGCTTGCCGGGCTGTTTGACCACAACGCCATGACGCAGGCGCGCGAAGGTTATTTGCAGGTGCATCGGCATTGGCTGGAACAGCAAGCCCGATTCGAGCGTGGCAGCGGCGAGCAAGTCACTACCGAAGTGGTCTGGGCCAGGTCCACACCGGCGCATGTGCTTGAGTACGTCAATGACTTCCACGCCGATCTGGTAATCAAGGACGCCCATCATGTTCCGGCCCTTGATCGGGCATTCCATCAACCACTGGACTGGATGTTGCTGCGCGATTGCCCAGCCTGTTTGCACCTGGTGACCGAGGCAGCGAACCCGAAGCCTTTGAAGATTTTGGCGGCCGTAGACCTTTCCCACCTTGAAGACCTGACCCAAGGGCTCAACGACCGGATACTCGGCCTGGCATCGACATTGGCATCAGAGTGCGGAGCGTCGTTGCATCTGTTGAACGTGAGCAATTGGTCCGTAGTGGGTGATGCCGCGATGAGTGTGCCGAACCTGAGTCTGGATCACAGCTTGCGCGATGCGATCACCGATACTCAGCAAGAGGCGTTCGATACCCTGGCCGAGCGCTATGGTGTCGATGAAAAACACAGGCACTTGCTGACCGGTATCCCTTACCGGGTGATCGAACAGTTTGCCCGACAAAATACGTTCGACCTGATGGTGTTGGGCACGTCCTACCATCACGGGCTCGACGGTTTTATCGGCGGCACGGCGCAATGCCTGATAAATCGCGCGCCGTGCAGCTTGATGATGGTCAGGCCGCTACCTTCTGCAGCCTGATCGGTCAGCCGTTCATCACCAACCGCTTTCAGCCGAAAGCGGCAAACGATGACGGATGGAGTCACTATTTTTCGCTTGCCTTGCAAGCAGTAGCCTAAACCGTTGGTAGCGTTCCGCCGTCGATCACAAATTCACTCCCAGTGATCGATGACGCTCGCGGTGAAGCCAGGAAACAGATCAGGTCAGCAACTTCCGAAGGCGTCGATGGGCGTCCGAGCGGGATACCTCCAAGGGCTTTCATGATGATGTCTTTCCCCCCTTGATAGTCAGTACCTGCTTGCTGCGCGAGTCGCTCGGCAAATACGACCGACGCTTCGGTTTCAACCCAGCCCGGCGAAACCCGAACTACGCGAATGCCTTTGGGCGAAACCTCTTTTGACAGACTTTTGCTGTACGTCGAAAGCGCGGCTTTGGCCGCCGCGTATGCTGTTGTAGATTCCGGCAGTGGCAGCCGACTCTGGATGGAGGTGACGTGGATAACAACCCCTTCCTTGCGCGCCAGCATTCCCGGGAGCAGGGCTCGATCAAGGCGCACCGCCGGCAACAGGTTCAGGCTGAGCTCCTGTTGCCAGTGCTCTTCGTCCAGCGCAGCAAAACCTCCGCCGGGTGCCGACGAACCACCCAGGACGTGGATCATGATGTCTACGCCGCCGAACTGTTCCTGGACCGCTGCGATCAGCATGTCACAACCTTCCCGGGTCGAAAGATCAGCCGCAATCAGAACTACGCCCGGCATTTCCACGTCCACCTGCCTGGCCGAAGTGATGACCTTCGCGCCCTCGGCCATTAGCAACTCGACGACAGCCTTGCCGATGCCTTTGGTGCCACCGGTGACCAGGACCCGCTTGCCAGTCAAACCTGAAGTCAGCATGGCGTGATCTCCAGTGAACGGATTCGACCGTCCTCCAGCGTGAACGCGTAGCTCAGTTGAAGCGGGCTACCGGGAAAATTCCCGACAACGTTCGCAATGACCGTGAGTCTGTTCTGTTCTTGAAGGGCTTGTAGTGGGTGGACCTGATACGCGAAGGCCTTGCGGGCATTTTGTTGCCAGGCTGTGATAGCAGCGATGCCTTCGTATGTTTTTCTCTCGTCGCACACCGTGGCGTCAGGGCTGAAGCAGCTCGCAAGTTGTGCTGCATCGCCACCGTTACTGTCCGTAAAGTACATCTTCACGGCGTCGGGGAGTTGAAGGGGCATGTCGTTCTCCTGAATCGGGTTGTATGAAGCGATCTTGGGTGCGTTTGTAAGCGTGCCTGATGCAATGAGGCATCCATTCAGCTCGAGGATCAGGAGATCAACCCCAGTTTCGCTGCCTTGAAGGTGGCGGCCGCTCGGGTCGAGCACTCCAGCTTTCGGAAGATACTTTCCACGTGCGTGCGAACCGTGCTCGGGCTTATTTCCAGCAACCTCGCCACTTGCTTGTTGTTGGCACCATCGCTGATCTCCCTGAGAATGCGACGCTCGCGCCCGGTGAGTAAAAGCCCACCCGGCTGCTGGATCTGCTGCTCGTCGAGCACAGCCAGCTTCAGCGACGAATGACAGGCTTGAGGGGCCGAGCATTCAGTAGCAACCAGATCGCTTGAGCTGATGAGGTCAAAGTACGTGTCGACACTGCTGACAGGCTGAAGGCTCATTCGCTGATCTCCTGGATGGATTACCTGCAGTGATCTTGCTGCCAGACGGATAGTTTGTTCAACTGGGACAAACCTGTATGACCCATCCCGATATTCAGGACAATTCATGTCACACGAGCGTTTAGGCCTCAGCGAGCTGGACGCGGTTATAGCGGTCGCACGTCGCGGGTCGTTTCGCAAAGCCGCGATCGATCTTCACGTCTCCACTACCGCGTTGAGCAACACCATTGCGCAACTGGAAGCCCGCCTCGAATCGCGGTTGTTCAATCGCACGACCCGTAGCGTGGCCATTACCGAAGCGGGCAGGGTATTTCTCGAGCAGGTGGGGCCCGCCTTGCAGGATTTGCGCGCCGCACTCGATGCCGTTCGATCGCATAACGCCGGGCCCTCGGGCACGCTGCGCATCAATGCGTTTGCCAGCGCTGCCCGATCAGCGCTCATGCCCCTGGTGATGGAGTTCTTGCAGCAACACTCGAAAGTACACATCGACCTCGTCACCGAAGGCCGTCTGGTGGACATTGTTGCGGATTGCTTCGATTTCGGCGTGCGCTCGGCAAGTCTCGTTCCGAACGACATGATCGTGATCCCCCTCGGCCAGCCGCAATGCTACGCCGTGGTCGGCTCGCAGGCGTACTTTGAAAAACACGGCAAACCGCAAACGCCATCCGAGCTGCTCCAGCACCGATGCATCCGCGTGCGACTACCCAATGGGGCGATTTTCCCGTGGCATTTCGAGCGGGACGCAGAAGTGACTCGTCTCGATGTAAGCGGGCCGCTTACGCTGGATGAACCCAGTGTGGTCAAGGCGGCCGTGCAGGAGGGCATGGGGCTCGGCTTTTTCATGGCGCAGGACGTTCACCACGAAATCCGTGCCGGACAGTTCGTGCAGGTTCTCGAGGAATGGACACCGCCCAGGGACAAACTGTGTCTGTACTACCCGAACCGCCGCAACCCATCTGCGGCAGCCAAGGCATTCATCGAGTTGGTACGCGCCCGTCAAGCCGATCAGGACGGGGTCGCATGATTAAGCCCTTCGGACCGGGCTCAGGCGATCAATCCCAGTGTCAGTCCCTTCAACGTGGCGGCTGCGCGGGTGGAGCATTCCAGTTTGCGAAATATGCTTTCCATATGCGTACGAACCGTGCTCGGACTGATGTTCAGCAGCCGTGCTACCTGCTTGTTGCTGGCGCCACGACTGATTTCCAGCAGGATGCTGCACTCGCGAGTCGTAAGTAACGACGCTCTCGGTTGACGCCTCCGACGCTCGCCACCTGCGGCGGCAATGACTGCTTCGCAAACATCTTTGTCGAACAAACCACTGTCAGCATCGTGTTTGAGTAGCCTGGCAGCCTCCGCTTCGTCGTGGGCGGACCGCCATGGCCTGGCCTCTCTTAGCGCGACCCAGGTGACTGACGTGGCAAACAGGCGATACTCGGCGCACAGCGCATCACCCGCCAAGCCTCGAAAATAGCCACTGCCGTTGAGTCGTTCATAAGCATGGGTTGCAATCTCGGCGGGCACGGCCAGTTCAGAGACAGGCCTGAGCGCTTGTTGCGTCCAGTAAGGGACAAGGCGCACCCGCTCCGCAGCGCCGTATGGCAGCTTCCCTGCGGTATTCCAAAGGTTGTTTGAAACGGCTGCCCGGCCAAGACCGTAGATGAGCGCGGACTTGCCAATTTCAGTCAGGGTGGATTCACGCAGCCCCCACAGGCGTGCAGCTTCCACGGCGACATGCGCTACCTGCCGCGAATGCCCTGCCAGCCAGGGGAGCTTCAAGTCGATTATGTCTCCCACCAGCGTCATTGAGACGCAACGTTGCCCAGGCGCGGGGTCAACCGTTTTCGAAAGGGTTTCCAGATTCGCCAGCCACTCCTTGGCGTTCTCCAGAAGCAACGCTACCAGCGATGCGGGATAACGCCGATCCGATTGCTCTCTGATCCAGCGTAAAGCCGCGTCAAGGCCGTGTGCGCGACTGAGAATATCCAGATCGCCTGCAAGTACTACCAGATAGGCGACCTCTGGAATGTGCTCATGGGTCAGACCCAACGGCCGGCCAGTGCCGTCATAGGTTTCGAACACGCGACACAACCCCGCCTCGACGGCGGCACCGAGCTGGAGCGTTTTAGCGATTGCTCCCGACACCTCACAGTGCACGACGGCGAGCGGGGTCGCCTGATGCACCGCGTTCATTTGCTCCTTGCCCAGCGTTAAGTCGAGCATCGCGCGGCGGCCATCGACGTCGTCGCCCAGCAGGTCCGCAAAGCCTTCAGCATTGGCGGTACAACCGGACCAGCGCAGCAAGGCAACCTGTTCCGCGACCCTCAGGTGCTCGCCGTCGCCGTTCTGGGCCTGCGCCAGCATTCGCGCCAGTGCGGCAACGCGCCGGGAATGACCGAGTGGTTGGCCCATGCTGAGGTCACCGACCTGGGCGATCGTCGCCAGTGCCCCGTCCAGGGAGATATCCAGTTGCAACGCACTATCCATGAAAAATGTCCCGGGGTCGGATAATTGACCGATGCCCGCAACGCAGGCCAATCAGCAGAATTTGAACTCCAGAACAGGAGCTCATCCAATGAAAACATTCAAATCGAAAGTCGCTACCGTCGCCTTCGCCCTGGCCAGTACCTTCATCGCGAGCGCCAGCCACGCGCAGGATACAACGCCTTCCGTGGTGATCGTACACGGCGCGTTCGCCGACGGTTCCGACTGGGCCAAAGTGGTTCCACTGCTCCAGGCACAAGGCGTAGCCGTTACGGTCGTGCAAAACCCGCTTACCTCGCTTGCCGACGATGTTGCCGCTACGCGCCGTGCGTTAAGCAACCAGCAAGGCAAAGTGGTTCTCGTCGGGCACTCCTGGGGCGGCACCGTGATTACCGAGGCTGGCAGCGACAAGAAGGTCAGCGCGCTGGTCTATGTCGCTGCCTTCGCACCAGAGGCGGGGCAGACTAGCGGCGAACAAGGTAAAGGTGCGCCCACCCCTCCAGGCATCAGCCAGATCAAGGCCGACGGCAACGGTTTTCTTTACTTGACGCCAGAAGGCATGGCCAAGGATTTCGCCCAGGATCTCCCGGCAGCGCAGACCGCCGTCATGACCGCCACGCAAGGTCCCATCAAGGCATCTGCCTTCGAAGATAAAACGACCGTGTCGTCCTGGAAGACCAAACCATCCTGGTATCTGCTCGCCACAGAAGACCGGATGATTCACCCCGACGTCCAGCGTTCTGCCGCCAAGCGTATCGGTGCCACGCTTTCCGAGGTGCACACCAGTCATGTTCCCCAGCAGTCGCAGCCCGCTGAGGTCGCTGCAGTGATCCTCAAGGCAGTCCACAGCGTTGGCAAGCAGTGACCAATGCGTCGAGACGGAGTGGGCGCATGACACATTTACAGGATCAACACTATGACTTCATCGTGTGCGGGGCAGGTACTGCGGGCAGCGTGGTCGCTGCTCGTCTTGCCGATCAGAAAAGCGCGCGTGTCCTGCTGATTGAGGCTGGCGAAGGCTACTCGGGCCCCGAGGTTACCGAGCCGGCGCTATGGCCGATGAACCTTGGTTCAAAGCGCGACTGGGCATTCGAGGGGCAGCCCAATCCGCACCTCAACGGCCGACGACTCTCTTTGAGCATGGGTAAGGGACTCGGCGGTGGCTCCAGCATCAATGTGATGGTCTGGTCGCGCGGCCACCGCTCCGACTGGGACTATTTCGCTGCCGAGTCCGGCGACCCGGCCTGGGGCTACGATTCGGTACTCAATTACTACCGCCGGATCGAAAACTGGCAAGGCAGCCCTGATCCCGCTCGACGTGGCTCGGATGGCCCGGTGCATGTCGAACAGCCGGCGACGCCCCAACCCCTCGCGTGGGCAACGCTGGAGGCGGCCAGCCGCCTGGGCATCCCCACATTCGACAGCCCTAATGGCGAAATGATGGAAGGTCCGGGCGGGATGGCTATGACCGATCTGCGCATTCAGCATGGCAGGCGCGAATCCCTTTATGACGCCTACATCCGGCCACGGTTGCACTATCCAGACTTGACGGTTCTGACAGGGGCATTGGTGACCCGCGTGTTGCTGGTCGGTACACGGGCAATCGGTGTCGAGGTGGTGGTCGCAGGCGAACGGCAGTGCTTCTATGCCGCAGCCGAGGTCATCCTGTCGATGGGCGCGGTGCAAACACCCAAAGTGCTCATGCAATCGGGAATCGGCCCGGAAGACGAACTGCGAAGCCACGGCATCGCGCCGACCCAACACCTTCCCGGCGTGGGCGAGAATCTACAGGACCATCTGGCCTTTGGCTGTACGTGGGAGTATCTGCAACCCCAGGCTGTCGGTAGCGGCGGGTGCGAAACCACGTTGTTCTGGAAAAGCGACAGTCGCCTGGAAGCCCCGGACCTGTTGCAGTGCCAACTGGAGTTCGCGGTGCCGTCTCCGCCGGAAGTCGCGATAGAGCCGCCACAACATGGCTGGACGATGTTCGCAGGGCTGGCCAGGCCTACCAGTCGCGGACGCTTGCGCTTGTCAGGCGCCGGACCACTGAATGCCCCAATCATCGAGCCAAACTCCCTGAGTACGCCCGAGGATGTGAAAGCGGCGCATGCGTCGATCGCGCTGAGCAGGGAGCTCGGCAACAGTGAAGCCTTCAGTAATCTGGTCAAACGTGAAGTGGTGCCTGGGTCTAAGGATCATCGCGCTATGGAGCAGTTCATCCGCAACTCCGCTGTCACTTTCTGGCACCAGTCCTGCACCGCAAAAATGGGGCGAGATGCAATGTCGGTGGTCGACGCTCAACTGCGGGTGTACGGGATCGATAAATTGCGCATCGCGGATGCCTCGATCATGCCGCGAATTACCATTGGCAATACGATGGCACCCTGCGTCGTCATCGCCGAACGAGCAGCAGATCTCATACTCGCCGCGTACGGAGTGATCGCTGCGGCCACAGCGCCGGACGGCAACTCCTGAGAATAGAGGTAAGGCGGTGGTTTCCTCAGATACATTTGCCGTCTTCGGATGCACGGAAATGGCCAAAAAGATGCGGAAACGATTTATAAAGAGAAGAGTAAAATTCCCAAATGCCAGGAACGACAAAGCCCTGAATAATCAGGGCTTTGTCGGTACAAATATGGCGGAGGCGTTGGGGTTCGAACTCATGGACCTGTTACAGTCGACAGTTTTCAAGACCGATATTCAAATGTGCTGAGCATTGCGCTCGGCCATTTTCCCGATCAACAGGCCCAGACTGTTTGGCTCATCACCGTCAGTCATCTGAATACGCAGCCTCTTGTGTGTCTTGTTCTGCTGCACACCTAGTAATTTCCTTCGACATCGTCCTTCCTCATGACCAGGACATCTGCCGGTCTTGGCCCGGTCAGATAGGCCAAGTCCATCGCGTCCTTCAGTTCTTGAGCTGCCTTCGTGTAAACAGCAACCCAAACCACGTCATTTGCGTAATAGCCCCTCGGCGTTTCCTTGTTTTTGCGTACGCCCTGGCAGGGATTTTCTTTGGTCGTCAGTCCCGATTTCCGAGCAATGTTGAACACGTGGGAGAGGGTGGCAATCTCGCGATTCGCGCGAACCTTGGCGGTCCGCGCGTCGCGGTACCCGGCGATAGTTGCAGGGGTGATTGAGTCGATGGGAGCACTGTCGAACATGGGCCGAAGCTGCTTGATCTCCGCCAAATTGTCCTTCTGCGTCCGCGCCGCTTTCTTCGATACGATGTCGCGGATATATCGGTCGAAGATGCCTTTCATGGTGCGTAGATCAAGCGGCTTTTCCTTCGCCTCCAGCTCCGCCCATTTGACCCTGGCCAAGTCCAGATCCTTGCCCAACGGGATCGCCTTACCTGTCATGTCCAGGTAGTAATAGGCGATCCAAACCTTTCCGCTTTTTCGTGTTCGCGTCCACTGGTACATCCGAGGCGGCAAGTTGCGTGTGTCGGCCTTGCGGGGGCGCATATCAATTCACTCGCGAGTAGTCTGGTGTCCATACCGGTGCTGCCGGCGGCGGGTTGGGATCGGCAATCGTAGGGCTGATCATGCCCAGCTTCATACGGGCATACATGCGGCCCACCAACGGGCGCTTGCCGCGGCTTTCGACGAACACCCACTGGCGATCAATCAGCCAGCGGCGCTGGTAGGCACGGGCCTTGTAGCCAGTGAGTTCGGCCAGTTCCTCGTCGGAGAGGATTTCGGTTTCCATGAGGTATTGCTCCATGCCGCGCGTGGCAGCAGAAGGTGGTTGATATGGGTGGTTGCGCTTGGGCTACAGTTGATCGATGCGCAACTGATGCGGAGTATTCGGATGTTCAACAAGTATCCCGAGCAAAAGCAAAGCCGGACGGTACTGGGTGCGCTCGGCGCCGCACTCCTGACGCTGGGAATATTTCTGGTCGTCATCGATGCCGTTGGTGGGTTTATTTTCGTCGTGGCGGGAGGCGGCCTTGTCATGCTGGCGTGGGTGGCGAGTGAGCGAACATTCGAGAGAGTGCTGCGAGTGCTGAACTGGTTATGAGTGAGTGATTCCCCGCAGCACGGCCGCATACGGGCAGACTGTTGAGTTCGGTGATGTGTTACGGGTACTGGCGTTTGATGCGATCGGCAATGTCTTCGAGCTTTTCCGCCATGTACCGCATGTCGTTGTTATCGCGGCGGGATGCGACGCCCGATCGCTGCACGTTGCGGCCGTCGATGATCCACGCAGCCAAGACGATGATTGCGGTTTCAAGCCGGCGCCGAAGCCAGCCGGTGTGGGGAACAACTTTCATCGCCACGGCCCCTTGTAGATGAGGTAGGCCATGTAGAGCGGGGCGAAGATCATGGCGTCACCTCGCGTCGTGCCCACTGCACATAAGGGCCATCGTCCGTGTCTAAGATCCCCATCAAGAACCACTCCGGCCCCGGCGATTCGGGACTCCAAGCGGTGCATGCGGCATCTTCATCTGGAAGGTCGTAGGTTTCGTCGCCAGAGTTCCAGCCTTTCAGTTCCAGTCCCTGTTCTTTGACCCAGGCAATATAGGGGGCCGGGTCTTCGCTTTCGCCAAAGCTCGGGATGTTCGGGTGATACCACCAGCCATCCTTGTCGCGCTTCACTTCGACTGGTCCGAAAGGTTTTGGACTGTGGGCAGCACACGGCATCACGTAAAGCACGTCGGAGTATTGCCCGCCGCCAGGACTGAATTCCATCTTGCAGCCGTGTATCCCTCAGCTCAAATAGGCAGGAGGCCGACATGAGGTTGCAGAGCGATGTAGATGCGCTAGCGGCTATCGAAGAGGACGCTAAAGCGATGCTGAAACGGATAGGGCTGCCGGACGATGCAGTGAAGCTGGAGGTGGTCGTGTTCCTCCGGGAGGTAATCGACCTGGCCAGCTACATGGAGTTGAACCATCGACTCTTCGAAGAACCGAGCTTTCGTTGACACCTGCGCCGCTGCGGTCGATGCGCCCGGATCCGCTTTTACGATCGGCGTAATCAGGCACTGATGGCATTTTGATGACCGATAGGTTAGATTTTCCCCCTTCGGCACGATGCTAAAAGGGAGAAAGAAATGGCCACTGCTCGTGAAACAGCGCTCCAAACCGCTCTAATGTCCCTCATGATCGCTTCAAAAAAACAGGGTTACGATCTCCGTAATCTCGTTGATTGCGCACTTCCCATGACAGATAGCTATCCTCGCGATTTGTCAGGAAAAGCGCTTTCCCGCGCGACTATCGAACTTCAGCACGCCTATAACTCGGTGTTGATGGGTGAGCGGTTGGGATCTAAAGAGGCGTAATCGAGCCCGGCTCGGTTACTTCGTCCTCAGATTCTCCGGGGTGCTGAGTCTGATGATCTCGAGTAGAGCCCCTTGCCGTAACACTCTTTCGAATGGCTCTAATGTAACGTGACATGAGAGCATTTAACAAACCTCCTGCGAGTTGTCGGTGCCATGCACCCCTAGGCGTCGTCGGCTGGCGTGATTCGTAGAAGTGGGTATTTGTGTTCGGCCCGTCATGGAGCCGGATCAAGGAGCAAGAAATGCAACGAGGCGCTGCGGTTTACACAAAAGGGAAATTCACCGTTTACGAAAGGGTGATGATTCACCTCGACAATACGAGAGAGGTTGTGGGCTATCAGTTGATCGGCCCTGGTGCAGACTCAACTTGGATTTATGATCTTGATTCAGCCATTGCTGCAGCTGATGATCTTGACTCGAAAAGCAAACCAAGCTCGATGCCCGGCCCACGGTAATACAGTTGATCGGCACCGAATGGATTTCACTGGAAATTCTCGGTGCCTGTTTTCGCAAAATCTTTAAGCTGCCTCGACCACTTATCCTTAATGACCATTTCCGGTCGCGACATGTTGGTGAATGGTTCAGAGTCGGTGGCAGGCGCTGCGGCCAGATTGATGATGAACGTCGACACCGTCTCCTGCCATTCCTCGAAGCCGTGACGCTCGCCGAGGATCTGAAGTGCGTTATCGAGCGCTTTCGAAACAATCAGCGATCGCTTCTCGGCGCCGATCCTATCGAGCAGCGCCTTCTCCTTGGCGCGCTTGTCCTTCTGCAATTGCGCGTTGCTCTTGGCCATGGCCTACCTCTTCAATTGCGCTGGCCGGCAAGTCCAGCCAGGTTTGTCGGCGGCGGGTCGTCGCCCGGTTACTGATGCGTTTCATGAGTTGAACTTGAATCCGTTCTCGCTGGCGATCAGCGCAACCCGCTTGACGTGAATGTGCAGTGTCTTGGCCGTCTCGCTGATGGTCTTGCCGGCTTTGGCCAGTTCGCGCACCTTCGGGGCAATCTTGTTGCGCTCGACGCGCAGACGGTCGTGGTGAGGTGTGGATGCCAGCTTTGGCTCGCCAGTGACGCCACTGGGGGTTTGCTGAGCCTTACCGCCGGAACCGAAGAATTGATCAAGTTGCTGGTTCAGGTTGTCGAGACAACTGGTCTCGTGGGTTTGGCATTGGTGCACCGATCAATGCACACCTTCCGCCAGGCGATTGGCCTGCTTTTCGAATGCGATCGCCATGTTCACTGCTACCTGGTAATTGAAGCGGAAGACCTTGGTCTTTCCGGTGGCCAGATCAACGATGTGGTAGGCATTGCCGACCGTCTTCACCTGAAATCGCACTTTCTTATCTGGCGCCGCCAGACCTGCATGTCGGGCGAACTCTCCACGGGCTGCGTGGGAGCGAACAAGCAAGGCGTTGAGGACTTCCCTACGCTGTTGCATCAGTGGATGCATTTCGGCCTGGCATGGCAGATGCCTACATCGCTGGCCTATTGGACGCAGCAGATATCGCAAAATTCAAAGCATACGCAGCTTACAAGCTGAAATTGAACAAGGTTGATCACCAGCCCGGGTTCCCGCAGACCATCGAATGGCCTTCACTTTCCACCTGATGTGAGGCTAAGCGATTTGATCGCAAGCCCCTGATGGCACGACGCAATCGTGATAACATCCCCAAAAAATCCAACCACAGGATGTGTCACATAATGAGTACTAGACAAATTGGGGGGCTTACTGCCCTCCGATTTTTTGCGGCGTTCGCGATATTGTTTCATCACGTTAAAGGAAATTTTTTTCCTCCTGATTTTATGAGGGGGCTTCCTCTGGATGCTGGGGTAACTTTCTTTTTTGTTCTGTCCGGCTTCATTCTCTCTCATCGTTATTCCGAGACAGGTATTAGTGGCGGGCTACCGCGGTTTTACGTCGCGCGTTTCGCAAGGCTATGGCCTGCTCACGTTTTTTGCTTGCTGGTATTGCTGATATGCATTCCCTGGCAGCGTGAATTACTGCAAATGGGTAACAACGTATATATATTTGTTTTGAATTTGCTGATGCTGCACTCAGCTGTCCCAATCCCAGATGTGTATTTTTCTTTCAATGCCGTATCATGGAGTATTTCAACCGAAATTTATTTCTATATGGCGTTTCCGTTTTTGCTTATCTGGTTTAAAACGCAGCCGGTGATTAAGCTGTGCTGCGCAGTTATGGTCGGTGTCTTACTCGGATACTCACTGGATGCGTCGAACGTCCTATATTATGCTGCGGATAAGCTGGACAAGGTATCGTCCCACGGATTTGTATACATTAGCCCAGTCGCAAGAATACAGGAGTTCATGCTTGGGATCGTATGCCAGCAACTTCTTTCTAAATTGCAGCTTGGCTCTGTCAAGAAAGTTTCCGCCACAGCTCTTGAGATGACGGCGCTTCTAGCAGTATTGCTCTTAACTCCTCTGCTTGGTTTTTATTCAGCTAAAATTGCTGGCCCTTCTAATGTCGCGTTGTCAGAAGTTTATCGACACACTTCGATGGCGATTTTGTTTGCAGCGGTTATCAGTTGTTTCTATATGGATAAAGGCTTGATATCAAAAGCTTTGGCGTGGCGACCACTGGTGTTCCTCGGCGAAATAAGCTTTTCTCTTTACTTGATTCATCAAGTTATTATCAGGTTTGTTGTGCAGGATCAATTGCTCGTAGGATACCCATCTTATACGGGGTTCTTAGTTGTAGTGGCGGCGTCTATCGCGTCAGCCGCGTTTATCTGGCATTTTGTAGAGAAGCCCTCACAGAAATCAATACTGCGATTGTATGACTATCTGATGTTAAAGCTTGATCGTCGAAGTACGGATCCTGCCTAGAACTAACATCACATCGAAACCGCTCAACTGAGCGGTTTTTTTATGCCTGGAGAAAACTATGGACATATCCGATAAAGATCGCGACATCCTTGCGCGAACGCTGTGGGGGGAGGCACGCGGCGAATCGCTGGCCGGTCAGATTGCCGTAGCCTGCACCATTCGCAACCGCGTATTTGATGGGAAGGAGAAGTCATGGTGGGGTGAGGGATACGCCGGTGTTTGCCAGAAGCTTTACCAGTTCAGCTGCTGGAACAAGACCGACCCGAACTATCAGTTCCTGATCGGAATGAAACAGATCCCGTTCCGCGAACTGGCGCAATGTCGTATCGCGGCTGACCAGGTGATTGACGGCAAGGTGGCTGATCCAACCGGCGGTGCCACGCACTATTACGCGCTCAGCATGAAGAAGCCGCCAGGGTGGGCGGCGAAAGCGAAGCAGACCCTGAAACTGGGCGGTCACGTCTTCTTCAAGGATGTCCTGTGAAGGTAATAGGTGGCTGACGTGGAAGGCGTGGTGCTGAGCGAGAAGATGCAACGAGAAGCCGATCGGCTGCTGGCGCAAATTGTCCGGGCAGACTCGATGATCATCGCCGTAAAGGCGGGGGCACGGGCGGATGGCTTCGTGCTTGGACTGGAAACCGGCGGGGCTTTGCGCGCCGGTGATTCTGAACGGTTGTACATCATTTTCGAAGCCGCTTTGGTGGAGCGCCTGAAAACTCTGTCGCGGGGTTAAATCAGTTAACTGGCATGATCAAGCACGCCCTTCAGCGCAGACCCGCAGGCGTCGACTTCGTCACAAAACCGTTTCCAGCGCACATCTGGCAATCTTCGCGTGCGCCAAAGCGGTCGAGACAAGCTGGGCAGATGCAGAAGGCTGCCGACTCGATATTAGGTCGTATCTTTTCAAAGGCGTGAAGATCCCGGTCCTCTTGCGCAACCTGAGCGGCGTCTACCAGAGCCCGATAGGCGTCAGAGTCAGAGAGAGGGCGGTGGGCAATCCCGGCAATCATCCGCTCGGTCTCGATCAACTGATACCGACGTCCGTTCATTTCCAGAACCAGGCCTGAAATCCGCCCAATTTTTCGGGAAAGCCCTAAGGTCAGCCTTACCCCGTCCGTGTCGGAATAAACCTTCCCGTCATAAGCGAAGCAGGCACCGCGAGGCTCGTCACTTGCGAAGTTAAATATCGAGCGGCTGATGGTACCTAGCAGCTTTCCGTTGTCGAACTGCACAACGTCATAGGTCGAGGCTCCGCGGTATTGGCTGGGCGAATTCTGCAGCTCCTCGACGGCGTGCCAGTACGCGGCGTCTGCCATTTCGTTCATGTCGAACTGCTCAAGCTTCTTGATCAGGCCCTCATCGCGGAGCGTGGTTGCCATCCCGTAGAGGGTTTCCCGGTGGCCCTCCGGGTTTTGCATGCGGAAGTCTTGGTCATCGAGAGTTGCACGCCTTTGCTGGAGCCTCAGAGTTTTAGCCTGGTCGAAATTCATGACAGGGGTTCACTGTACAAATGCTGTATGCATGTACAGTAATCGAGGTTCGGCCGTAGAGCGAGCAAGAAGCGACGAGCTGCGATTAAAGGGCCAGAAGCAGACGTTCAAAAAGCTGAACGATCAGGTTCTCATGTAATGAAATCATCCAGCTGTCGTACCATCGGCACATCAACAAAACGGGGGTTGATATGGGAAATGGTCAGGGCAAACGAGTCGTTGTCATTGGTGCAGGCATCGTTGGCGCGTCATTGGCGTATCACTTGGCAGATAAAGGCGCGAATGTCACTTTGGTAGAAGCTGAAGATATAGCTTCGGGAGTGACTGGCAGCTCATTCGCTTGGCTCAATGCCTCACACCTTGAACCCGACCCAATCGCGCAACTGCGCTGTTCGGCCATCAAGGAGTACCGCCGACTCGAAACGCAGCTGCCAGGTCTGGAGATAAGATGGACAGGCGCCTTGTCTTACAGCGTGATGGCGATTGAAGCGCTGCCAACCTCAGGTCACCAAGCTTCGGCAAACCTGATGTCTCGATCGCAGATTCTCGACTTGGAACCAAATCTCAAGAACCCTCCCCAGTCTGCTCTGTATGCGGCTGAAGAAGGAGCGCTGGACGCAGTGGCAGCTACGCATGCGTTGATCGCAGGTGCCCGGGCTTATGGGGCGAAGATTCTCACTCAGACTCGAGTGCTCGGTTTTGTAACCCAGAGTGCAACGGTGACTGGAGTCGAAACAACAATAGGCATCCTCGATGCCGATATTGTCGTACTGGCAGCCGGGACAGCAATCACGAAGCTGGCAGACATGCTTGGAGTGTCCCTGCCAATAGAGGCATCTCCTGCCATTTTCATCCGTTACAAGTCACAACCCAACCTCGTGCATACCCTCATCTCCAGCCCTGAAATGGAAGTGAGGCAAAGTTCGGATGGTACGTTGCTGGCAGCAGAGGATTACCTGGACGACGCCGTGGACAATCAGCCGGCAGCGATAGCGCTTCGAACTGCCAAGACGATCCAGAACGAACTCCATGGTGTTGTTTCCATAGATCTGGAACGGGCTTGTGTCGGACTCAGGCCCATGCCTGCCGATGGCATCCCCATCATCGGTTATCTACCCAAAGTGGGTGGCGTCTACGTTTGCGCAATGCATCCTGGAATTACTTTGGCGGCGGCAGTGGGACGTCTGGCCAGCGAGGAGATCATCGATGACAAGGTGTCCAGTGCCCTTTGCCCATGCCGGCCCGATCGATTTTTGCAAGCGTAGGGGGTTTCTCTTGTAAGGCAGCAATCGGCCACTGTGTCCACTTCAACCGGACGTCGCTGCTTATGGCCTGCTGTGACCATAGTTAGCTTATTTCTAAGCGCTTGACGATTAAGAGCGAAACAAGCCGTATTCTCGGGCGCTAAATAACGGAAGACCAATAACTTACGGCAGAAAAAGAAAATGGCTTTTAGCCATCACCCTTTAATAGCCAATAACTCTAAAGAATTGGAAGCACTTTTCTATATCGGATCTATTCTCGTAACGCGCAATGGAAGTATGGATATCTTGCGCACCAACTCATGCCATAAACTATTAAAGGACTACCCCATGGAAAGCTTCGCTATTGCGGCATCACAAATTAACTGGAATGGCGGTCAACGGATCACTTTAAATGCAGGTGATACGGCCACTTGCACGACGTTGCGTCCGGGGCAGATTTACGGAATTTTCATTTATAATTCCGCCGGCAGCGATAACAATGCAGCCGTAAATGTTGTATGGAGCAATAGCCAGCCTCCTGCAACCATCACTGTCCCCGGCACCACCGCCAATGCCGGCTTGGCATCGCTGGGATTCGTTTCCGGCACTGACACTCAGACAATCTCAGTTTCGTTGCCTAGTAACAGCGGCATTGCACAGGTTGAGGTGTGGTTGGGCAGTACCAGCATGCCAACGAATACGAGCGGACTAAACAACAACTCGTTGCAGGCTAACGGGGAGCAGTACCCGTTTAACAAATATAATCGCTACTATTCCGTGCCGCCTTCGAAATGGATGAATCTGACAATTGTTAGCAAAATCACACAGTTCATTTCGTGCCAGTTTCGCGAAGCCGCTGCAACCGTATTTGTTGTGAATGAAACGTCAAATGGCTTACTGGTCGGGCAAGTCACTAACATTGGACCTACTGCTTCGGAAAAAGGGGCAGTGACCATTGTTGCCACTCAGATTCAAAACATCAGTAATAACTTGCAGGGCGACGGTACTCAATGGGTCTGGATGGATGCAGATAGCCAGCAAGACTCAACGAGCGCCAGCATTTCATTACAATCCCTATAATCTATAGCAGACGAAGAGAAGAGCCGCGCAGGTCGCGGCTCTTTTTAGTTACCCGTGTAATTAAAAAGTCGGCACGGTTGGTGCCTTGACGCGACTCGCTAACAACTCCGTAACCGCATAATCGCATCCGTAATCGCTTTTGCATTCGTGTCCAGGGTTTCCAGAGCTGCAATTGCGTTATCAGCAACATTGTCTGCACCAGCCCCTGAAATCCAGTTGGTAATCTCTTCAATCGCCGCACCGAGAGCATGCTGGTTGTGCAAGAGCAACGTCAACGCATCAGCAGTGGCGATGTTGCCGTCTGAATAACTTGGCATGTGGATCATCCTTGAGCGAAAGGTTCGTAAAGCCTCATTCGTCCCGCCAGGACAGATTAGCCCAAGCAATCATTTATTGAGGGCTATTTCCGCCCTAAAATGCCGCATCTATCCCATGTTGCCATTCTACAAACGTCAAAAACCACAACCCCCCGACTTTCTCTAGAAAAATAAGGGGGTTGCGTTTTTAGAGTTTGGCGGTGAAGGAGAGACTCGAACTCGCTACCTTTGAGGGCCTGTAGCCCACCTCCAAGTGCACACCCAGCTAGCTCCATTGCTATCTGCTTTACATTATCGGCCGATAACGGTCACTCGGGTGTCATCAAAACCGCAAGCGTCATCTCGATGAATTCCTCGTTCTTGTCTATTGCCCAGAGGGCGCCCCGGACGTTCTCGGCGACATCGGCCGACCCTCGCTGCTCAACCCAATTCGATAGCTCCATGATGGCGGCTTCGAGGGCGAGTTGGTTTTCGTTGATCTTGAAGAGCAGGGAAGGGAGCAGGTCTGAGTTGGGCATTTTGGTTTCCTTGGTAGCCAAAGAACCAGCGTAGCACCGTGTTACATGAAGAGTTTTTTAACGATCGGCAGGACGCCGGAGAGGGGGGAGTTTTGTAACGCGTTGCAAAAAGTTTTGTAACGCATCGGAAAAAGCCGCAAAAATCTCAGATCTCAGAAACGACAAAGCCCTGAATAATCAGGGCTTTGTCGGTACAAATATGGCGGAGGCGATGGGATTCGAACTCATGGACCTGTTACAGTCGACGGTTTTCAAGTCCGAAGATTAGTCCTTATATTTCAATAAGTTAAGCTGTATTCGTTTCCGCGAAGCCGCATTCGTCAATGCTCTGTAGGGCTCTGAAATCAAGGGGTAGTGAGTTACTTGCGGAAACGAATTTGGCCGGTTATTTAGCGTTCATGGTTGGCTCATGATCGCCCAAAATTCCATAGCTGCAACCGAGAGACTGCGCTTGATGAAAAGTGACTTTCATTTGAAGTGAAAATTTGCACCCAGCCTGGTCAGCCTTGACAGGTAGATAACGGCCATAAGCGGAATTTGCAACCGACCGCTGACGGCCAATAGCGGACGTTTGCACCAAGCCCGCGTTCGGCCAGAAGCAGACGCGGACGACGACACTTGTCCCCGATACCGACCATAGACATATTGCCGAAGGCTTCGTAATCTCAAGCCTGAGCCTGTCGATTCTCCTTTACCTATGCCGTGTTTCTAGCAGTCAAATCAATTTGTCCTGGGGGGCGCATGGAAAACGAATGGAACGCGAAACAAGTTGCGGACAACGTCACAACACATGTGTCACCTACTTGTAGTTCGGCCGTAAAATTAGCAGGGAGCAACGTCAATGATGACGCCTTACGCTAAGCATACATTTGGTGAAGAGGTAGATCGAAAGCTCAGAAGCCGGCTCGGTTGGCTAACCGCAGGCGTTGCATCTTCGATTACTTGGCCATCACACGACGTCTGCATTGAGTACGCCGGAGACGAATACTTTCTAAGAGGCTCAGAAAGGGATGGAAAACCGTCTCCTCCCGGGATAACTATTGCCTGCGTAGGAGATAATCCAGATGATGCTATCTCAAAGATATACCGATTCACCTCCATACTAAGTTGGTATCTCTGCGGGTATGTGGATGTTTCTGGGTATGTGTGGGGAACGCATCCATGCCTGTATGGAGATCCTCAAACCGTATATTCATCTTTGGGCATTTTTGGCAAAAAATCATTCAGCTGTAATCACATGCCTGTCATAGAATGTGACAGCACTCGTAGGGCATTAGCCTTTTGGAGAGAAGGACAGCGACTTAGGGGGGTACACGCTAGTTACGCTTTCCTTAGTTTCTATAAGGTCGTTGAGTCCCAATTCTCCAATCCCAAGAGAAAAGTTGCCTGGATAAATGACGCTATCGAGCGCTTGTCGGGTGATGCATCCAAGCGTGTTGCAGAACTGAAAAATGCTGGGAAAGACGTTGGGGTACATCTTTTTCAAAGCGGTCGTTGCGCTATTGCGCATGCCTCACTTGATGGGGAAATCGTAGACCCGGATATACCCAGCGATCGAAAGCGACTCCAGGATGACTTGGTGATAGTAGAGGAGCTCGCCCGTATGTTTATCCGGGACGAGCTAAAAATTCCTGACTCAAGGTCTCTCTATCGTTCACGTAATAGGCTCTTACCATGGAGTACGCTTCTGGCAGAAGATACCTTTCGTCTGCTCGAAAAGGGCGGAACGACAACTGACTGCGGCCAGTTGCAGGGGCAGGAAGTATCCGTCGGCTTGTGGCCGGATGGCCCAATTCGCGGCCTCGAGAGCATGACTCTACACGTTGATACTATTAAGGATGGCGTTGTAAAGATCGTCCTATTAAACGAGCGCAAGACCATTCTTCTTGTATTCTTTTTGGATTTTAGGAGTGGGAAAGCACACACCAATCTTGAGGATGGCGGCCTACTCTGGGGAACAGAGGAGCCTGATGAGCAAGATGTATTGGCTTACGCTACTTTTTTTTACAAGGTGCTTGGAAATGGTATTGCCGAACTAACTAGTGGCAAGCTTGAGCCAATAGATTGTGAAGTTGTAATTCCAGTAAATATTATTCCGCCCGATCCAGAAGAGGCCATCAAGCAGACTCTCGAAAATTTCAGGGCGGAGGCAGCCACTAAGAGTGGTGCCGCGGCAACAGAGCAACCACAGTAGTTAAAGGATGGGGGCTGATCTATTTTTAGAAAATAGATCAGCCCCCTTTTCTGGTTTGTCACGTTAATTTCAAGGATAGGCTAGGTAAATTGTGACTATTAATACTAGTTTTTGGGTTCGGAATTATAGAGGTTTTAAAGAAGACGGGGCTGGCTTTTTGGTGATCAAGCCAGTTAATGTGATAGTTGGCAAGAACAATATAGGCAAGTCGAGCCTTATTGCTGCTGTGGACCATATGTTCAGGGAGCGTGGAGTTGAAAATGAAATTGGTAGAAACATTGAATTTGGCGAGGTATTAACCGAGGCCGAGTTGCAGCCATATTTTAGTAATAATACAGCAGGTGGAGATTTACCTAACAATCACTGGCGAGGGCATGGACAGAATTTTATCGATAAGCGTGTTGTATGGAGGGAGCCGGGCAGAGATGTAGAAGTGCTCAGGATTGAGGGGTACGAGGGAAGTTTATTATCAGGTGAAATATCGCGGATTGGCAACGTTGTAGCAGCGAGTAAACGTAGGAATTTGCGACATGTTCGGCTTGATGCAGATAGGGATCTTGTCAAGGAGCCATATATACATGAGCTTGCACTGAAAAGTAACGGCGAGGGAGCCACAAATATTGTTCAGAGTTATATAAATAGCTCTAATCTTGATAGGGACCTGATTCAGGTCAGACTACTTACCGCGTTAAATGTGATTTTTACGCCTGATGCTGTATTTTCAGAAATGGTCGTGCAGCATCATTCCGATAATAATACATGGGAAATTTATCTTGGCGAGGAAGGGAAGGGTCTTGTTCCACTTTCAGCCTCGGGCAGCGGGCTGAAGACTGTTATACTAACGTTGCTTAACCTCTTGGTGCGCCCCGACTTTGAGAAAAAAGAGATTGCAAATTATATCTTTTCATTTGAAGAGTTGGAGAATAATTTGCATCCTTCGTTACAAAGAAACTTGTTTTCATTTCTATTGGATTATGCGCAATCGAAGAATTGCCATATTTTTTTGACTACACACTCACAGGTAGCAATTGACCTTTTTCATGGTGAAAATGATGCGCAGATTCTCCATGTGAAAAAGCAGAGTGGAGACGTTCTTGGTATAATTCTGGATGACTTAAATCGCGGATATTCCATTTTAGACGATTTAGGTGCCAAAGCCAGTGACATACTCCAGGCGAATGGCATCATTTGGGTAGAAGGGCCGTCAGATAGAATTTATTTGAATAAATTTATTGATTTGTGGGGTGAGGGGGCTTACAAGGAGGGGCATCATTATCAGTTTATTTACTATGGCGGTAGTGTGCTGGCTCATATAGATGCTAGTACTCCAGAGGTGGATTTGCAGGAGGCGGTTAGCGCAATAAAAATAAATAGAAATTTTATTTTTGCGTGTGACAGTGATAGAAAAAACAAAAATGGTAAATTGAAGACCAGGGTAACAGAGCTTCTTTCAAATGTTGCTAATGATCGTGGGTATGTTTGGGTCACGCGATGTCGAGAAATTGAAAATTATATTCCCAAGGAATGTTTTGAGTCGGTTTATGGGAAGTCTGGCTTGCCTCAAATTGGCGAGTATGAGTACGTTCAGGACTATCTAAGGAGTAATGATCTTTCCCGCGCCGCTGAATTCACAGACAAACATCATAAGGCGGTAAAATTTAGTGAGGCTTTCTCCAAGGAGAATCTGTCATTTAGACCGGAATTGTCCACGGAAATGACGGCAATAATTAATCGCTTAATGATCTGGAATAGTTGAATGAATTCTTAATGTATGGACATTTTGGACGCTATAAGATCAGACCAGTTCCTCTGGGCCGCGCTGGAAAGCGATCTTTACCCAACAAGGCCAGCATGGGACAGGCGGTGGCCGCTGTGGCAATACAGTTACGAGCCCTAGGAATGAGGAATTACAGGGGGGCGCACTTTGTGTCCCCTACATCGACTACTGAAACCCCTGTTCTCGTAGGGGAGGCGGAGTGACCGCTTTTGGCCGGAAGCTTCCGCCCACTGACGGCTGTTTCCGGTCAAAATGGTCATTCGCGGGCAATGGAGATTGAAGAACGCAACGCTGAGATATCACAATGTTTTACTGGCAAAACGCCAGTGCCAAGGCAGCATAATCAGCATTTCTAATGATATAAAAAATACCATATCTAATCTGATTATCTCATAATTTTGCAGTACTAGCCGTTTAACAACCTGAATTCTTTGCCTTCAATGCTGTGCGTTATAGTTGTGCCTTCAATAGCATAAACCTTAATACCAAGCTCTTTACCTGATGAAGAATCTAGATCAGTGAAGAACGCTGCCTCAAATCCGTTTAGAACGCTTTGGAATATAGGTGGCGTCACCAAATTGCCCAATAGATTAAAATCCTCACCGCAGCGCTCTTTGATTTTAAGATAGGAGGCGAGTCCACTGTCATTCATTGCTTTAACGGTTTCTTCTCCAATTTTTAAAACAGATGCTGTAAGAATTTCTTTTCCAAGCGGTTGTCTTTCTACATGGTTATTTCTTAATATCTCACTGTAAATGTTGACAAGCCTTTCGTCGTGCGGAGATACGTCGAGGCTTAAAACTCTCAGCTCACTATCAACTGCAGCGGCAATAGTCCTTGCTCTATCTATTAATTGCACAACATGAGCAAGGAATTCATACAATGGAAAGAAGTCATGATCAGTGCTCTCGCCAAACGACAAAACATTGCCATTGACATTAAACTCAACGACCACCCTTGATTGTACGTCACGTTTAAGAAAATTTACTGCTTTTAGGAGTTTAGGCAAGTGATCGATATTTGAAAATTTTGAACCAATCCACTTCTCAGGGTTAAAGTTATAATCAATTTTTAGATTAAGGGTTTCTGTATTATAGGTGCACTTTTGGCTAAGTAATCCACCAAGACAATCTCCGACAATGAAAAGCTTTTCGCCGGCGGAATGGTGGTAGGAGTCAAATGATGCCAACTCAAACTCAGTATCATGTATTAGAGATCTAAGATATAGGGTGGACGGTACAGCAGTCTTATGCGGCTCTAAAACAAATACCCCATCATTCTTCGTTTGGTTGATAATTTCAAACAGAGCAGAGCCAACAAACTCAAACTCGTTGGTATTAAGCTCAATACCCTCTCCCGTTTCTAGAAAGTATTTCCATTTTTGGTTGGCTTCACGGGCTATGTCATCATTTTTAAATCTGATTTTTATTTTCGCACTTTCACCTGGCTTTACACTGATTTCATGAGATAGGTGATCATTTTTAGCCGTAGTTTTTACAACGAAGCGCGGATCGAGCTGGCTGAGGTAGTTCTCATATCCACGCACAAACCCAGAAAGAGGCGCCTTGCCAAAGTTCCCCATGCTAGTGTAAGCAAGCTGGGAAGCGCTGGCGACAGCCTCGACCAGCTTTTGCTGTAACTCGTCAGGTCCTATGGAGGTCTTGCCTATTAACTCCATAGCACGCTTCTCAGCTACAAATTTCCACTGCTTAAGCAGCTCAATTGGAAATCGCGCTTCATCGGTATCAATGAGCTTCGAGCATGATTGACACAGCCAGATACCGTTAGCCGCTGCACTACGTTCATCCGCCGTCATATCGGCATTATAGCGGCGTGCGCCGGCGCCGGGAGCGGCAGCTGTAATGTGTGCAGCAACCCCTATGCTTGAATAGCCGCTCCTTTTCTCCATTGTAGGCCCAAAGGTGTAAACCCTGCAGTCAGGGTTGGAGCATATACCGCCGCACATTTCACGAAGCTGGTTTTTAATCGACTGTAGGAAATCATCCCTTACTTTTTTTTCCTCTTTTTTTGTTGATTTTTTAGATTTTACAGCTTTAGTCGAATTTCCTTTCATTATAACCAGCTCTTTATTGTTCTTACTTTTGATGACCTTGTAGAGCGACGCTCTTGACGCCGGCAATTTGCTAACGCTTAAATTGTTTCTCGCAGTAGCTCACATAAAAGCTGGTCTCTGCGCGTATAATTAATCCGGTCAGAAAGCTGATATTTGTTTTGCTCCATCAATGAATTGGCCTGCTTGCTCCACAAATCCAAATTAGAGCTATGTATTTGCAAGTCATCTCTTGGTGAGTCCTCAATGGGTACAAAAACGTTGTAGCACATTTCCGTTCAAAGATGAGATAGGTCGAGCGAGGCGAGCGCACTTGTAGGCTTGAAAGTCTACTGCTGGCCGACAGCGGTAGCTTGCCGACGTCCGCTTTTGGCCGTTTTCTGCCTTTCGCGATAGGCGGAAAACGACCCTTTGCAGCCGGTCGGGGTGGACCGAATATTGCCCGCTTTTGCCTGTCGTCGAGGACAGGCGTCGGCTGATCCCACAACCTGGGCGTGACAGTAGCTCGGCTGTGCAAAATGTGCAGTCTGCAGAGGGCGTTCCCAATGGATCCGAGGAGCCCGGTTTGGCGCGCGTCAGAGGCAACGGCCAGGCGGTGTCTCCGAAAGGGCCTACGGCGTACACACTTCTTTCCCTTTCCAGGACTGTGACTTCTAACAAGACTAGGTGGCCCATTGGTTGGTATAAAGCCTAACCCCAACATCGATCCAACAGTGAGGTACTCAATGGAATTCTTGCATCAAACCGAAGGAACGAACCCTCGCGTGATCAGTGAGTGTGTTCGCCTCGCGGTGTCCGAGGCACCTGCAATGGTTGGTCAACACATCACCTTTGACAGCCCTTTGCTTCCGCTGGCTCAAGCTGAGGTTGAGATACTGCTCGCTATGAAGCTCAAGATGATCGGTGCTGGCGCACGAGAAGTCTATGACCGGCAACTGGTCGAGTTAAAAGTAGGAGTCATCGTTGCCATCGACGATGAGCCAGAAGAGCCAGTACTCGCCGGGTTCCTCCAATACACGCCGCGGCTGTTCACCCAGGGCGTGGCAACTATTGGCTATGCTGCCGTGCATCCAGACTATCGAGGCAAAGGCCTTTTTACCCAGCTGCTCGATATCCTGAAGCAATCCTACCCAATCATCGGCCTGGATTGTCCGCTTGAGGTAGCTCCTATCTACGAAAAGCTGGGCTTCAAGCCTGACAACGTTCAAGGTGCTCACGTCGGCATGAGCCTGGGTGCTATCAGCGGAAAGACCTGGATGTACACTCAGGAAGACCTGGACAACGAAAAACTCTATCAACAGGCAAAGGAGAAGGTACGCGACAGGCTTGGCAAGGAGACCCGCGCTGCCTACGCGAAGCGTGATGCCGACACAGCCCGGCGGGCAGAAGAGGTGAAGGCATACATCGCACAGTTCAAGGCTAAGGCTGCCGAGCCAGCCTAACTCCAGCTGGAGGGGAGGCCACGATTGTGAGCTTCCCCACTTCTGGCGAATAGCCGCCCGATGCCGTAGGCTCGGGGTCGGTACTGCTGCCGGTTTACTCCTGAAGAGCCTAGACTCTTTCGCTGCGGTTCCCCGCTGTTAGCCAGTCGGAAGACAATTCAGCGCTCTCCTCAGCTTTTAGTCTGGAGGGCTGTTCTTACAGTGATTGTGAAACAGCTATCTAGGAAACCTGGGGCGATTCAGTTCTCAGTAACGCTTTAAACTAATTAGTGGGTAATGCCGCTGTTGGACATCATCGTCAGTGGCCGCAATTGGCCGTATGCGGTCGCTTGGGAATGTCCGCTTCTGGCCGAAAGCTGCCCGTCTCGAATGCCTGCCTCCAGCCGAGAGCCTTACTTCGAGGAAGAGCAGCGGTTAAGAAAACTCGAGTACGAACTCAATCGATTGTCGGGTTCATCGGGTAGGTTTAACGATCTCACCGACGCGTCGGTAAACCGTTTCTGTTATGCGCTTATCTGTATGACCAAGCAGTCTGCTGGCATGCCCAAGATCGTCAATCTCACTGGCTGCCTTCGGACGGATATCCCTGAACTGGAACTGTCGGATGCTTGAAGCGAGTTGCGCATCTTCGTTCTCTAGAGCTTTCGCGATTGCAATATTGCGCGCATCGTCGAATCGTAGACGAAGCATTGGCGCAGTCACTCGACGACCGTCTTCCGTGACGATCAAGTACGGGTTTCGGACTGCGCGCGCCTTCCGCTGTGCGAGCAGCTTTTCTATCAGCTCACCCAAGCCGTTGATGATCTCCCCGGCATCAAGCCGGATGCGGAGTTTTTTCGAGGTCTTTCCCTGGGCAACCTGCAGAAAGTTGTCGGTGACATCGGTAGCGCGCATGGACAGAACATCCGCAGGGCGTTGGCCAGTAAGATAGGCCAAGTCCATGGCGTCTTTGAGTTCTGGCACGGCAACGCCGTAGACGGCATTCCAAATCGTGGCATCAGCGTAAAAGTCACGTGGCGTCTCTTTGTTCTTACGCACCCCTGAGGCTGGGTTTTCCTTGTCGGTGATACCCCATTCCCTGGCGATGTTATAGATATGCGAAAGCAGTGAAATTTCACGGTTTGCCCGAACCTTTCCAGTTCGTTTGTCGCGATACTGCGCTATCACCTGTGGTGTCACTGCATTGATCGGAGCTTCACTGAATGCTTTTCTGAGTTGTGTCAGTGAAAGCAAGTTGTCCTTTTGGGTTCTAGGCTTTTTCCCTGGAATGATCTCGGCCTCGTATCGGTCGAAAACTTTACCCAGCAAGGTGTTCTTTTGTGGAATAGGTTTGCAGTCGAGTTTTGCCCATTCCGCCTTGGCGACATCTAAGTCGCTACCCAAAGGAATTTCCTTCCTCTTTCCCTGAGCGTCCCTTCCGTCGTAGTAGTACCCGACCCACTCGGAGCCATTTTTCATTGACCTGACTCGCCTGATCATTCGAGGGGGGAGATCGCGATTTACTGCCTTTCTTGGTCGCATTTTCACCCCACACGAGAAAGATCTAGCGACCAGGCTTCAGCCGCAATGTTGTCAGATGAAGGCTTTACACCTGACAGCTTCATTCGGGCATATACGCGGCCTACAACGGGTCTTCTTGCGCCAGTAAGTACGTACTTCCAGCCATTTCGATTGAGCCAGTCCAGTTGCAACGAGGGTCGTTGATATCCGGTGATTGCGACCAGCTCGTCCTCGGCAAGTGTTTCGCTATGAATTTCCATGGCTATTCCTTTCTGAATTCACGTCGGCTTGTATGGACTCGTCCTGCTGTCGTTGCATGTCTTCATCAGCCTTGTAGGCGCGGATGTCGATCAACGAGGCCATGTGCCGTATGTGGACGTATTTGAGTGCCTTGCGACTGGCGTCGATCGTGGTGATCGGAAGCTGAATCCGGCCGTTGTAGATCTCAGTCACAAACAGCTGTGAATTCAGGTTGCGAAAATAGGCTTCCCGTACTTTTTCCAGTGGGATCAGTACATTCCCAAAAGTGCGATAGAGCATTTCGACGGTGGTCGATTCGGGCGCCGGATGAAGGCGAAGCGGATTCTGCGTGGCGTTACTCATGGCCTTGTCGAGCCTCCTTGAGTTGTTTTCGGGCCGGGTGGTTCCAGGCATTCAGGCAGTGGCGTTTAGTCAGCTCGCGCAGATGTTCGGGCACTTCGAGGAGCGCGGCGTTGCGCTCCTCTCGTGTGCGCATGGCAACAATCTGGCGGGCGTACTCCCTAGGCCACGTCACGGCGATCTGCCGGGATGGCAGGAAGATCGATGTCCAACTGCTCGGCCAGCCAACGGATACCGGCCTGCTTCACCCGAGTCGACTGGCTGTACTGCATTCCGTGTTTCTCGTCATACCAGGGACTATCCTTGACCCGCAGGTACGCTTTGTCGCGCTTCGGGTTCGCCGGCAGGGTTCCCCTGAGCAAACCTTTTTCCCGCATGAGAGCGATCAGTTTGGGGCGAGTGAGGCTGAGTTGAGCGGCTGCTTGGGCGAGGGTGCGTTCCATAAACGGTTCCTCAAGCAGCATGCGCAGCAGGAGTGGCCGCTGCAGCAAGGTGGTTGATGGACTCAATGAGCTTTGCGTAGATCTCGGCATCGGGGTCGTACAGAGTGAAGCAGCGCGTATGCGGGCTCTTGTTGCCGATGCTCAAGATGGCGGTGACGCCTCGGCGTGAATGGGTGCGATGCAGCGCCACATGCAGGGGAAGCTCGAAACCCATGTCGAGGCTCAGCACACCGCCGGTGTGCACCAGTTCGAATACGCGCTGCTTGTCCTGGAGCTCAAAACGGCCGTATTGACGATCGCCATGCGGGAGATGCACCAGGTCGCTGGAGTTACTCGCGTCGAACGGACCGTTGGCAATCTCCTCAATAAAGTCGGCCAGCTTTAGGTGCATCTTCTTGTCGTTCTGCAGGGTCAGCGTGTGGCGTTCGCTGCCCAGTTCCACGACGAAAGTGCTTTCTACTGAGCCGCGCTCAGCCTTGAGGCGGAATGCCAGGCATTCGCGCTTCGGTGCTGTGCGCAGGATGTGGTTGAAGGTCTCGGTCAGGTTTACCTGGGCGTTGAGCAACTGCAGGGTGCGGTTGTCGATCTTGTACTTGATCATGCTGTGTGCCCTCCACCTTTTGGATCGATAGGAGAGGGTTGGCAGGACTTGGCGACAAGCTTTGGTTTGCTGTTATGGATGACGACCAGACAGCCCGTGGCTAGCTGCAGCTGTTCGATCAGTTTGCGATTGCTGACGCATGCCGGATGGACATGCAAGGTTGCGGTGGTACGCATAGGTATTGCCTCGCTCCGTGGTAAAGAGTGAGGCAAATATCAACCAGTGGTTAAATTAAGTCAACAACCATCGGGTGAAATTTTGGGATTGAGCATTCACTCGGGAGTGAATGAACCAACGATTTTTCCACAAATTTGCATATCGTCCGTCATTTCAATGATGGGGTATTGCGGGTTGATCGGTTTCAGATAGAGCTTTCCCGCATCTTTCACGAGGACCTTGAACGTGGCTTCGTTGCTGCTCGGCAAAGAAGCAATCACTCGATCGCCGTTGTTCACAGCGAGATCGGGGTCGACAAAAATGATGCAACCCTCAGGGTAGCTGCGACCTGGGCCGGTATTTGTCATTGAGTCTCCAACAACGCGAAGCGCATACCCTGATCTGCTGATATTCACCGGGCAGGGCACCCACTGTTCGGCATGGAGCAGTTCGACGGTGGGGGCAATTTCACACCAAGCTCCAGCTTGAACCCATGAAATCAGTGGCACTTTGTTCATGCTTGATGTCAAGGCAATAACGTTCTCGTCCTGCGCTACTTGCTGATTGCCTGCTTCATGAGGAAAAACTGGCATGACCCCATGCTCAAGCCATTCTCTGCGCACGCCGAGCCAAGCAGATAGCGCCGTCAAGCTATCGATTTCAGGAATAGCCGCCCCGTTAAGCCATTTGCTGACGGCTTGGGCGGTCTTAACCACGCCCTTGGAGCTGAGCTGTTTGATGATGTCTGCCCCTCGGCCACGCTGGCGAACACCATTGGCGTCCAGTGCAGTGTTAAGCCGCTCAGCAAACATAACTCTTTCGGATTCTTTATCAATCATAGGTTGATAGTCACATAATGGTTGCTAATCTGTCAGTTGAACATTATTATCAACCGACAGTTGAAAGGAGGCATTCATGCTCAAACCACAGAATTTCCCTAATGCCATTGCCTTCGCCTTTGAGGCAGTAGGCGGTATTGGAGCAGCAGCACGTGTGTGTGGACGCAGTTATCAAGCACTCAACAAGTGGAGGCTAGCAGCTTCGTTACCACGCACGGACTACACAGGTGAAACGGAGTACGCGAAATTGCTTGCTGCGGCTGCTCGAGAAAAAGGAAACCCATTCGACGCCGATTGGCTGCTTGGAAAATCTTCACCGCAGAAAGCTGCATAGAAAAAAGGCGACCCAAAGGTCGCCCAGTTCCTCCCGGCAGCATCACCACAATGCAGTCGGGTCGCGATGTCGGAAGGCGAGCACACCACATGCCGCCGACTTTCATCGCGTTTCCAAGGCTCGGAAGCCTTGGTGTTGCTGCCGTTCTTACCACAGAGCTGGCAGCTGTTGCGCCAGGGGTGAACAACGGATTGTTCGCCCCGGCACGGTGCCGGTTATCCCCTGCAAGGGTTCCCGGCGTTTGGGCCATACCAAGCCACGCGGCAAATGTATCACCAACTTCTGTCGCGCGGCACTGGCAACTTTTAGGATTAATGCCATGAGCCGAATTGCTCTCAGTTCTGTGGAACGGGCGCAGCGGGAAATCCTGCCGCTCGATTTAGCGCTGTACCACGCCGCTCGCGATTACCCGGGCGGCGCCGCTGCCATCGCCGCGACTACGGGCCGCAACCCGACCACGCTGCAGCACAAGCTGTCGCCAACCCACCCGAGTCACTCCATCAACATTCAGGAATTCGGCGAGATCCTCGAACTGACCAAGGATCGCCGCATTCTCGATGCGGTGCATGCGCTGGTCGGTGACACGATCTGGCAGGAACTGGCCGACACCTACACCAACGATATGCCCGAGACCCTCACCACGGGTATCGCCGAATACTTCCGCCAGGTCGCTGATCTGGCCGAGACCTGGGCCAAGAGCATCGGCGACGGCGTGGTGACTGATCAGGAACTCGCTGCGATTCGCCTGCAGGTGTTCCGGGGTATTCAAGGGCTGC
>NZ_JACOPU010000011.1:0-22059 GCF_017973755.1 Pseudomonas sp. P42
CATCCCGAACTCAGCAGTGAAACGATGCATCGCCGATGGTAGTGTGGGGTTTCCCCATGTGAGAGTAGGTCATCGTCAAGATTAAATTCCGAAACCCCAATTGCGAAAGCAGTTGGGGTTTTGTTTTAGTAGAAGTACCCGTTTTTGCTGTCTCGTCATCGTGTTGACGGGCCAGTTATAGAATTTCTTGACGACCATAGAGCGTTGGAACCACCTGATCCCATCCCGAACTCAGTAGTGAAACGATGCATCGCCGATGGTAGTGTGGGGTTTCCCCATGTGAGAGTAGGTCATCGTCAAGATTAAATTCCGAAACCCCTGTCTGCTAACGCAGACAGGGGTTTTGTTGTTTCAGAGCCTATAAAAATCAAACCATCAAGCTGCTTTGCGAGCCTTGCTGATACGTCGAGCCTGCCACTTGCGCTACTAGATGTGGACACCAGTTGCCGATAAACCCGCAATCAAAACGCCTAATACCGCGATCATCACTTGACCAGTAAACCCGATGATCCGTCCACCATGTATCGGTAACTGCAACCGATAAAACTGTTCTCCCAATGTCCCCTGTCCTGCAATTTCCTGCCCTAGCAATCGCCCATCCGTACCGTGAAAGAACAGCCAGGATTTGCCATGTGCTTCCGTGTCGTGCTGTCCAAATCCTGCGCCGTAGACGTTGTACTCAAAGCTGTAATACGACTCCCCGATTGACGCTGTCAGCCCTAACTTTTCTCCCTCCTGCTTTGCCCTACCCTAAGCCTGTTGTTAACTCAGTTAGGCGGTCGACCACTTTTTCCAGCACCGCCCGCCACGCGGCAACGTCAGCCAAAGGGCTACGAAACAATCGATCACCCAAGCAACGGCAACCGACCCCATCAGCAGCAATCCCCAGTGGCCGGGTAGCGCGCATGAAATGTTTCCCCACTGATACGACAAAGCCAGCCCCTGAACATCCGGGGCTGGCTTTTTTATGCACAAGGCAATGGCTTAGAACTGATAGCTGACCGTGGCTGCAACATTGCGCTCTTCACCCATGTAGCAGAAGTTCAGGCTGGCGCAGGATGCCACGTAGGACTCGTTTGTCAGGTTGTTCGCGTTCAGGCGTACGTCAACGCCCTTCAAGCCGACTTTGCCCAGGTCGTAGCCAATCGACGCGTCGAACAGCGTGTAGGACGGGACCTTCATAGTGTTCTCCGCGTCCGCCCAGCTGTAGCCGACATAACGCACCCCGCCGCCCAAACGCAGACCATCGAGTGCCGCACTGTCGAACTTATAGTCAGCCCACAACGACGCCATGTGCCGAGGCGCTTGGGTCGGTGAATTGCCTTTGTTCTCGATCACGTCGGCAGGAGTGCTCAGCGTGCTGACCATCGACTTCGAATACTCGATATCAGTGAAGGTGTAACTGCCGAGGACTTTCAGGTGATCGGTCAGTTGCATGTGCGCTTCCAGTTCCAGACCCTGAGAGCGGACAGCTCCTACAGCGCGGTAGAAGTTTTCCTGCGGCAGTTTGGTCGCCAGGTTTTCTTGATCAATGTGGAATAGCGACGCGGTGAACAAGTCGTCAGTGCCCGGCGGCTGATACTTCAGGCCTACTTCCCACTGCGTGCCATCAGTCGGGGCTAACGGATTGCCGGCGCTGTCGGCATAGGAGTTCGGGTTAAACGACTCGGAGTAGCTGACGTAAGGCGCCAAGCCGTTATCGAACAGGTACAGCGCACCGGCGCGGCCAGTCAGCTTGGTGCGCTGGTCTTTGATTTCGCTGCCCTCGGGGCGCCCGGCCTCGGCGATGCGGTTTTCGTCAGACGTCTCAACCCAGTCCTGACGCAGACCCAGCGAGAAGCGCCATTTGTCCATCTCGATCAAGTCTTGCAGGTAAACGCCGGTTTGCTCCAGGCGACGCAGGTAACGGGTCTTGCCGTACAGGTCGATCGCCGAGTTGCCATACACCGGATTGAACGCGTTGATCGGTGCGAGGCCGCCGCTGGTCCAGTCGACCACGGTTTTGCGCCGCTGATAATCCGCCCCCATCAGCACTGTGTGCTTGGTCGCGGCGGTAAAAAATTCGGCCTGCAGCATGTTGTCGACGATAAAGGCATGCAGGCGCTCGTCACCGCCCGTGTAGTAGCGGTTCAACTCGTTGCTGGTTGGCGACGTCCAGCCATAGGCATACACCTGATCCATGTTCACTTTGGAATCGAGGTAACGGAAGTTCTGCCGCGCCGTGAAGACATCGTTGAAGCGATGTTCGAACTGATAACCGAACGATTGCTGATCACGGGAATAGCCATCAATGCTCGGCTCACCCTCGAAGAAGTGCGGCGAGATCCGCTGACCATTACGCTGATGAATCGTACCGTCGGCGGGTACACCACCGTGGTAGCCGCCATCCGGATCGTGTTGCAGATACGCCTGCAGCGTCAGTGACGTGTCTTCAGTGAAATCAATGCTGAGGGTCGGCGCGAGGGCGAAGCGCTTTTCCTTGTTGTGGTCGAATTGTGTGTCGGACTGATCCGACAAGCCAGTCAGACGATAGGCGATACGCTTGTCGTCATCGACCGGGCCGCTGAAGTCAAAACCGACACCGCGCTGGCCTTGCGTGCCGACCGTGGCTTGCACCTGGTGATACGTCTCGTACAACGGTTTTTTACTGGTCAGCGCCACCAGACCACCCGGCGAGCTGCGGCCGTAGAGCACCGACGACGGGCCTTTGAGAATGTCCACGCGCTCAAGGAAATATGGATCGACCTGCATGGTGCTGTAGGTGCCGCTGTCACCCATCGACTTGAGGCCGTCGAGGTATATGTTATCCACCGAGCCGTCGTTGAAACCGCGCATCGCCACGTAGTCGTAACGGTGCGTGGCGCCATACGGATTGGTCAGCACGCCCGGTGTGTAGCGCATCGTTTGCGAAACCGTTTGTGCGCCCTGGTCATCCATTTGTTCACGGGTCACCACAGACACGCTTTGCGACGTTTCACGCAACGCGGTACTGGTCTTGGTGGCGATCTGGCTGTGAGTGGCGTTGTAGCCGTCCATACTGCCCAGCGCATTGCCGAGCGCGAAGCCTTTGATGTCCGTGGTCGGCAAGGCCAGCGCTCCGGTTTCTGTGAGCGAACGCAGAACATAGCTGCTGCCATCCTGACTGACCGCTTCGAGCCCCGAACCGCCGAGCAAATGGCTCAAGGCCTGATCGGTCGAGTATTCGCCCTGTACCCCGAGGGATTGCCGCCCCTGAGTCTGCTGTGGGGTCATCGACAACGTGATGCCGGCCTGGCGCGCGAACTGATTCAGCGCGTCACCCAACGGCCCGGCGGCGATGTTGTAGCGATGGCTGACCTCATTGGCACTGGCAGTGGCCGCCAGGCTCAGGCTCGGTAACGCACCAACGCCCAACGCAGTGGAGAACAATGCTGCCCGAACGGCGTGGCGCAGCAGGCCCGATTCGGCAGTGGAATTCAGAGGGTTCTTACAGGTGGTACGGACAGTCATTTCAGGTTTCCGTAGGAAGTCGCGAAGGCAGAGTTGAAGTGCTTACTGACTAAGCCGGACTTGCTGCGAAAACCCGCCAAAAAAATTTCAGACTGCAGCTTCCAGGGTTACCCACCAGCGAGTGCGATAGCGCAGCTGCACCGGCAAGGTCCGCGGCAGGATCGCTAGTAGTTTGTCGGTGTCCTCCAGACGGAATACGCCGGACAGACGCAAATCAGCCACATCCGACGCGCAGCTCAAAAAGCCCTGACGATAACGACCGACCTCAGTGAGGAAATCGCCCAGACGCATATTGCGCGTGACAATCAAGCCGTCGGCCCACCCGCCGACATCCATATTCAACGGTGGCGCCGCGCGCACGTGATGGTGATCAATCAGATAACTCTGCCCGGCGAACGCCTCGATCAAGGTGCCGCCAGCGCTAATGGCAACACGCCCACTGGTGACGCTCAGTTGCGTGCAATCGCTGTCCTGGCGCAAAACGAACCGCGCGCCCTGCGGCTCGTAAACGCCATGACGACTTTGCACACGCAGCGGCCGTTCGAAGGCTGAGCCCTCGTCCGCGCCGCCGCAGGTGACGATAATTTCGCCGCGAGTGAGTTTGATCAGCCTTTGCTGCGCGGTGTAATCCAGATCCACCGCACTGGCGGTGTTGAGCTCGATCCGCGTGCCGTCTGGCAACTGGAATCCACGCCGCTCGCCCGTCGCGGTGGCGTAATCGGCGCTCCATTGCTGCCAGGGCGAAGCGTCCTCGGCCAGCCATGTAGCGGAGCCCAGCAACAATGCGCCAGACAACAGCTTCAACGCCTGGCGCCGGCCCAAGCCCTGCGCACTGTTCTCCAACGTATTCAACGCCACTTGCGCACCCGGCACCGCGCGCAGGTTGTGGCTCAATTCGGCTTGCAGCGACTGCACCCGTTGCCACGCCAATTCATGTTCATGATGCTCGGCGCGCCATTGTTCGCACTGGCGGCTCAAGCGTGAATTACCGTGGTTATTGCGCAGACGCAGCAGCCAGTGAATTGCCTGTTTAACCACCTGTTGCTGGGGCTCGGCGCGGCGGCCGAGGGATAACTTGTCCACAGGCATCAGCTGTCGTACCGCAGCACATAGCAGTGATAGAGCGCATCGGCGACGTAGCGCTCGACCGAACGCAGCGATAATCCCATCTGTTCGGCGATCTGCTTGTGCGTCAAACCTTCGCACTGCGCCAGAAGAAACGCCTGACGCACTTTTGGCTTCAATCCTTCAAGCATGCGCGCGATGCTTTCCAGCAGTTCGATCACCAGCGCGCGGGCTTCGGCGCTCGGCGTTTCGGCCTCGGGCAGATGGGCGATGGTTTCCAGATACGCACGTTCGATCTCTTCACGGCGCCATTGGTCGATCACCAGGCCGCGCGCGATGGTACGCAGGAAGGTGCGAGGGGCCTTGAGTTCGAGACGTTCGGTGCGTTGCAGCAAGCGTACAAATGTATCTTGCGCCAGATCCGCCGCATCGGCCGCGTTGCCGAGCCGCGCGCGTAGCCAGGCATTCAGCCAGCCGTGATGACTACTGTAAAGCGCCTGTACTGCAAACTCAGGTGAGGACATGAACGCGCCAGCCCGAACGACACAAATGATAATTAGTCGCATTTTTATCAAGGGTAGGAAATTTTGCAACCTCCCCTCGAAGAACGCTCATAAAAAACACGGTGGCGACAGCTCTGGCACGCCGTTCGGCGGAAATCCGACATTAATGCCATCCATTTCCCACACAACCCTAAGATTTCTCCGAAACGTGCCGACAGACTGGTGAGACATGCGTGCACCAAAGTAGAGCGGCCATCAGAACGCTGCCTGCCAGCTATTGGATATTTGGAGCTACATGGAATGTTGCATCCCCGAACGCATACCCACTTTTGCATAAGAAGTCCCATGAAATGAATCTCAAGTTCAGCCATAAAATCCTGTTGGCCGCCTCGGGCGTCGTGGTCCTGGCTTTCGCTTTGTTCACCCTCTACAACGACTATCTGCAGCGAAACACCATTCGCCAGAACCTCCAGTCCTCCGTGCAGCAGGCCGGCGATCTGACCGCCAGCAGCGTGCAGAACTGGATGAGCGGGCGGATTCTGGTGCTGGAAAACCTCGCGCAGAACGTTGCCCATCAGGGCAAGGAAGCCGACTTCCCGGGCCTGGTCGATCAACCAGCCTTCACCTCGAACTTCCAGTTCACCTACGTCGGCCAGGCCAACGGTGTATTCACCCAACGCCCAGACGCGAAGATGCCGGACGGTTACGACCCGCGTCAGCGCCCTTGGTACAAGCAAGCAGTGGTAGCCGACAAAACCATGCTGACGCCGCCTTACATGGCCGCCGTCGGCGGTCTGGTGGTGACCATTGCCATGCCGGTGAAGAAGAACGGCGAGTTGATTGGCGTGGTCGGCGGTGACCTGAGCCTGGAAACCCTGGTGAAGATCATCAACTCGGTGGACTTCGGTGGCATCGGCCACGCGTTCCTGGTCAGCGGTGACGGCCAGGTGATCGTCAGCCCGGACAAAGATCAGGTGATGAAGAACCTGAAAGACATCTACCCGAACTCCAGCGTCCGCATCGAAAAGGGCAACCAGAACGTCGTGCTCAACGGTCAGGAACGCATCCTGTCGTTTACCCCGGTCAGTGGTTTGCCCAATGCCGAGTGGTACATCGGTCTGTCGATCGATCGCGACAAGGCCTACGCCGCACTCAGCCAGTTCCGTACTTCGGCGCTGATCGCCATGTTCGTGGCGGTGGGTGCAATTGCCGTGTTCCTGAGCCTTTTGATCACCGTGCTGATGCGTCCGCTGATCACCATGGGCCGCGCGATGCAGGACATCGCACAGGGCGAAGGCGATTTGACGCGTCGTCTGGCGGTCGAGAGCAAAGATGAATTCGGTGAACTGGGCAGCTCGTTCAACCAGTTTGTCGAGCGGATTCACGCGTCGATTTCCGAAGTGTCTTCGGCGACCCGCCAGGTGCATGATCTGTCGCAACGCGTGATGGCTTCGTCCAACGCTTCCATCGTCGGTTCGGACGAGCAAAGTGCGCGCACCAACAGCGTCGCTGCCGCGATCAACGAACTGGGTGCCGCCACTCAGGAAATCGCCCGCAACGCTGCCGATGCTTCGCAGCACGCCAGCGGCGCGAGTGAGCAGGCTGATGACGGTCGCCAAGTGGTGGAGCAAACCATTCTGGCGATGACCGAGTTGTCGCAGAAGATCAGCCTGTCGTGCACGCAGATCGAAACGCTGAACGCCAGCACCGACAACATCGGCCACATCCTCGATGTGATCAAAGGCATTTCGCAGCAGACCAATCTGCTGGCGCTCAACGCCGCGATTGAAGCAGCACGTGCAGGTGAAGCCGGACGCGGTTTTGCGGTAGTGGCGGACGAGGTGCGTAACCTCGCCCACCGTACCCAGGAATCGGCGGAAGAGATCCACAAGATGATCACGTCGTTGCAGGTCGGTTCGCGTGAGGCGGTGAGCACCATGAACGCCAGCCAGGCGTCCAGCGAGCAAAGCGTTGAAGTGGCCAACCAGGCCGGTTTGCGCCTGGTCAGCGTGACCCAGCGCATCGGCGAAATCGACGGCATGAACCAGTCGGTAGCCGCTGCAACTGAAGAGCAGACGGCGGTGGTGGAAACCCTCAACGTCGACGTTAACCAGATCAACCTGTTGAACCAGCAGAGCGTGGCCAACCTCAACGAAACGTTGAAGGATTGTGATGCGTTGTCGCAGCAGGCGAATCGTTTGAAGCAGTTGGTGGACAGCTTCAAGATCTGATCGCGTTATCGTTCATCGCGGGCAAGCCCGCTCCCACAGGTTTTTTGGCGAACACAACATTTGTGAACGACCTGGACCCTGTGGGAGCTGGCTTGCCAGCGATAGCGGTAGTTCACCCACCGCTCAACCCAAGCCTTAAACGAACAGCTTCAACACATTCCCCATCGCATCATCCGCAAACCCCTGCACAAAATCCTTGAACCCCGGCAATGCCGCCGCCCCACCACTGGCCGGCTCGGCAATGATCGTCCAGGTCGCCCGCGACTTCCCTTCGCCCAACGATTCAACCTTCATCGCCGCCCAAAGATTTGCCACGCCCAGCGTGTTGTAGATCGTCGTCCAGGTCATGCTTTGCGCCTGCTCGTCGCGGGAGTTGAGTTGTTCAACCACCACGTTGCCATCCCTGAAGAATTTCTTGCGCAGCGAGGACACACCCTCACCGGTCATCTCGATGTGCGACAGCGCCGGAATGAAACGGTCGAAACCGCCGAAGTCGCCGACCACCGCCCAGACTTTCGTCGCTTCTGCTGGTACTTCAACCGAAGACATGACGTGGCAGCCGTGCGGGTTTTTGATCAGGGTGTCGGGTTGCAGAGTGTTCATGGTGTTGCTCCTTTTTGATGAACTAGATGAAGTTGATTTCTTTCAGGTAATCGCAGCCGCGGCGCAGCAGCGCCGGGGATTTTTCCGGGTAGTGCGCGCCCATCTGCTGCACGCCGGCTTGCGCGTTGGCGTGGCCGATCAGAGAGATGTCGCCGATGTCTTCTTCGAAGCCGTTGAGGTAGAAACCGAGCACGCCGAACAGCGCGTTGTCGGCGTCGACCCGTCCCAGTTGTTGCTGCCAGTCGGCGACGCTGACCAGCGAGAATTCGCTGCCGGTATCGCGGAACGAGGCGACGTAGGCGTCCCAGCTCAGAGGCTCGGGGTTGTGCAGGTTGAACACCGCCCGTTCCGCCGAGTAACGGCTGGCGTGAAAGGCGATGAAGCGGGCGAGAAAGTCCACCGGCATCAGGTCGAAATTCAGTGCGAATGCAGGCACCTGGCCGAGCTGAATCGAGCCTTTGAGCATCAGCATCAAGCGGTTTTTGTGCGGCTGGCAGACGCCGCTCAGGCTGTTGAAACTGATGTTGCCGGGGCGATACAGATTGACCTGTACACCCAGCGTCCGCGCCCGTTCGAGGATGCGTTCGCCGACCCATTTCGACAGGTTATAGCCATTGCGGATATAGATCGGTGGCGTCGGCGCGGCAGGCAATTCCAGCACCCGACCCGCGTCGTCGACCGTGCTTGAAGCCGACAGTGTCGAGACAAAATTGAAGACCTTTTTGCTGCGCCCTTCGCACAGGCGCAGCAGCTCGAAAATCGGCTCGACGTTGTCCGCTGCCAGTGACTCGTAATCGAGGACGTGATTAACGTTGGCTGCGTTGTGCACCAGCGCACCGAACTCACCGTCCAGCCGCTGATAGTCGTCGTCCCCCAGCCCGAGTTGCGGACGCGTGATGTCTGCCGCGTACACCCGCACCCGACTCAGATCCAGATGTTCCAGCCGGTTTTCGCGCAGTGCCTGAGCGAAGCGCTGCGCCGCTGTTTGCCCGCCCCCGTCGCGCACCAGGCACGCCACTTCACTGGCGCCCCAACCGAGCAACGCCTCGACGATGTGCACGCCGACAAAACTGTTGGCGCCGGTGACGATCACCTTGTGCACATCGCCCATGCGGCTGATTGGCAACGGTTCGATATCCAACGCACGCTCGGCGTCGGCCATGGCTTGGCCACTGAGTACGGCGCTGTCATCGGTGCCGCGCACCAGCGTGGCGAGTTTGATGATGGTCGGCTGTTCGATGAAGCGATTGATCGAGATGCTGCGGCCGAATTCTTCACGCAAGCGCAGCAACATGCGCGACAGCAGGATCGAGTGACCTCCGAGATTGAAGAAGCTCTCGTCGGTGGAAATATCGCTGGTCGGCAGCTCCAGCAACTCCGCCCAGATCTCCAGCAGCAGCGCTTCGTCTTCATTGACCGGCAGGCATTTCGGGCTGTTGTCCTGCACGCTCACCGGTAACGCCAGCAGCGCTTTGCGGTCGACCTTGCCGTTGCTGGCGAACGGCATGCCCGACAGCTCAGTCCACGCCACCGGTTGCATGTAGTCGGGTAAAAATTGCTGGGCGTGGGCTTTCAATGCGTCGCGGGCAGCGTCCGTTTGCGGCTGGGCGAGAAACGCCAGAATCCGTCGTTGAGGGTCGATCACCACCGCGATTTGCCGGTACAACTGGCTTTCGCGCAGGCAGCGTTCTATCTCTTCCGGCTCGACCCGAAAGCCACGGATTTTCACCTGATTGTCGCGTCGCCCACACAGCTCGACGCCGTGCTCGCCCCACTTGGCCATGTCGCCACTGCGATAGGCACGCAGTTGCTCGCCGTCCGGCAGGTCGAGGGTCAGATAGCGCTCGGCGGTCTGCTGTGGATTGTTCAGGTAACCGAGGCAGACACCGGGCCCGACGATGAACAACTCGCCGACGGTGTGCTCGGCCACCGGTTGCAGATCGTCATCGAGAATCAGCACCTTGCTGTTGGCAATCGGCGAGCCGAGCGTGCGGTTGCTGTCGCCGGGTGTGAGCTGCCGCGCGGTGATCAGCACCGTGGCTTCAGTGGGCCCGTAGAGGTTGTGCAGTTTGCCTTGGCGGGTCAGTTGCTCGATGACGAACGGCTCGCAGACATCGCCGCCCGTCATTACCTGTTGCACGCCTTGCAGTTGTTCCAGCGGCAGGATGCTCAACAGCGCCGGTGGCAGGAACGCGTGTGTAAGTTGTCGGCGGCGAATCAGTGCGACCAGTTGCAGCGGATCGCGCCGTTGCGTGTCGTCGGGCACCACCAGTTCGGCGCCTTCGAGCAAGGTCGGGAAAATATCGATCAGCGACGAGTCGAAACTCAACGAAGAGAACTGCAGTACCCGGCTACTGGTGTTGAGTTGTGTGTAGTCGGCGTACCACGCAGTGAAGTGCGCAAGGTTTGCCTGACTGAGCAACACACCCTTCGGATGCCCGGTGGTGCCCGAGGTGTAGAGCGCCATGCACGGCGCGTCGAGTTCGGGGCGCTGGCGCATCAATGGTTGCGCGAGGTCTGCGTCGGCGCTGTCGATGCGGCTGACATCCAGCCCCGGCATCGATTCGCTCAGCGGATGCAAACCGTCATGCAGCAACAGCAGCGCGCCAGCGTTTTGCAGAATGTATTGCTGGCGCTGCAACGGATGGCTGGGTTCCAGCGGCAAGTACACCGCCCCACTGCCGAGAATCGCCAGAATCGAGGCGAACAGCGCGGGGCTTTTCGGCAGACAAATGCCTACTACCCAAGGCTGCGGATGCTGGTCGAGCAGGGGCTGCAAGCGCTGTTGAATCGCCTGGCTATGCGCATACAACTGTCGATAGCTGATCGACTGCTCAGCGAGGTGCAGCGCAGGGCGATCGGCGTGGCGAATCAGGCTCTGTTGCAGACCTTCTATCAGCGGAGTTTGCGCCTGTTTCAGCAAGACCGGATTCGCGGTGGCGTTATGGCGATGAACGTAGGCAAGGCTGTCGAGAAACTGCAGGTTTTCCAGCCGCTCGAAATCCGGCGCCGTCACTGCAGCGGCATGCCGCAAGTATTCCGGGTCGCGGGAGTAGCGGCTGACCAGCAACGACACTTCGTCCACCACGTGCATCAGCACCCTTTGGCGCAATGCCTGCCCGTTGCCGGACGGCTCATCGCCAATCGGCACGCGGCTGATCAGTGACGAGCCGAGGAAGCACAGCAGGTCGATCGACGGCAGACCTGCATTGCTATGCCCACTGACACCCAAACGCAAATGCAGGTGTGGGATCGCGCAGAAGTCGCCGGCCGCGATGAAGCCATCATCAATGATCAAATCCACTGTCGATTTCGCTGCGCCGCTGCGATCCAGAGAGTGGCCCTGCTGTTCAAGTTCCTGCGCCAGGTCGGTCATCGCCTGGCTGGCGCCAATCAATAAAATATCGAGACGTTTCATGTCGGCCTCCTCAAACCAGGTAGTCGCGCAGGGCGTGCTGCACGCACGGTGTGTCGAGCAGCGAGCTGTTGTGGAAAAACTTGATGATGTTGCCCACCAGCGGGTGATGGCGATTGATCGGGAAGGCCAGACCGGTCATCTCTTCCTTGAGCAAAAGGCGCGTACCTTCGCTGACCGGCAGGGCATCGATCAGGCGTAAATCGAAGGATTTCTGGATGTCGTTGGTCAGGTAGTGGGCGATGAACACCGGCAGAATCTTCGCGATGGCTTCTCGATCGGCCTCGCTCGCGGTGTGCCAATAGATGCGCACCATTTGCGCCCAGAAACTGGAATGACGACCCTCGTCGAGCAAGTGGTCGGCCATCAGGCCTTTGATCGACGGCTTGACCGTGTCGTCGCGGGCGAACGCCGCCACGTCGCCGGTCACGGTGTTCTCGGCGATGGCCACGCAGATCAGTTCCACGGCGCTGCGCAGATGTTCCGGCGCCAGCGCGACAGCGGCGGGAATCGCCCGGCTCAGTTCGATTTGATCCGGCAAGCGGATCGGCTCAATGCCGGTCATGGCGACCGTCTGCTGCATGAAATCCATCGCCACCAGCGCGTGGTAATCCTCGTCGACCACAACGGTCATCGCGTCATAACGACAGGCGAACGGGAACGCTACGGCGAAGCGGTTCTTGGCAATGCTGCGCGCGGTCTTGTCGACGATTTCGGTCTCGAAAATCACCACGTCGTTGATGAACTTGTACAGCGTCTGCACCAAGGCGAAATCACGTTGCTGCGGGCATTCACGCAGGAAGGTTTCGCTGAGCACCAGTGGTTGGCGACTGAGCGGATAGATCAGACGCTCGTCGTTTTCCAGAACGCGGCGCGGGCGCGTGCGGATGGTGGCGCGGCTTTCCCAGACATCGGCAAAGGACTGATAGTCGGCAGCGTTCATTGGGCAACCTCCGCCAACGGCTCGCGCATGCTCACGCGCAGGCCATCCCACAGGGCGATGCGGCTTTCGACGGCGGCGATGGCGCTGGCGTATACCTCGGCCTCGCGTTGCTGATCGCCATTGACCAGGCGCTCGAGCAACTGCTCCGCCGCCGGGCCGTGATCCTCGGAGTCGACCTCGATGTGCCGCTTCAGGTAATAGCGAAAGGTCGGCGCCTGTTCGATGCCGATGCCCCAGTCGTCGAGGATGCGCTGGAACATGGTCGGGATCACACTTTCGCGGCCATGAAGGAACGCGGCGGCAACGCTGTGTCCCGGTGCATGCAGGGCGGTGCGCAAGGTGTCACGGACGAATTGGGCAGCGGCCGGATCGACGTCGACACTTTGCAGCGCCACGTCATAACTCACGCCTTCCTTTTGCAGCGCGACGAAGCGTTCCGCCGCCGAGGTGCTAGCGCCGACTTCGCGCATGGCATCCAGATACAACTCGAAATGGCTGTAATGACCGTGGCTCAGGCGGTTGTCGGATTCCTCTCCGAGGACAATCTCGTTGATCAGGCGTGCAGCATGCGGATCACGCGGCGGCAGCCAGGGCAAACGGGTGCAGGTCAGTTCCTGTTGCAGGCGTTTGGTCAGTGACATGAAATCCCACACGGCAAACACGTGGCTTTCCATGAAACGTCGCAAAACAGTCATTGAATCAATTTCGGCAAAAATCGGGTGAGCGCTGAGCTCGGCTTTTTTCAGGGCAAGTTGGTGCTTTGTATTAGACATGACAGGGCTCTATCCTTGATATGAAATGGACAATACGTTGCAACTGCGTAATCGATGGAGCGTCGGTTCGTTAATCTTTTTTCGGGCGAGCAGTGACCTCGTGCAACTTAATGAAGTTGAACTAAGTGTCTATGCGTACAGCACGCTAGTCAGGTGAGGTATCGCCCTCTATTGGTCATGCTGTGGGTCTATGTGCGGCGGGAGAAGAGATCTCAAGCTCGGCGGAGAAAAACTAATACATCTGAAAACAACTTAACAAGTATATTTTTTAATTATTTTTAGTTGTCGTTTTTCAAGTGTGAGAGTGTCCGATAAAACTCTTCGAGTAAGTTTTATTGAAGCGAAGTTGCTCCTTTCGGTCAACAAAGACCAAAATCGAATAAGCAGAGTGAATGCCTCACTCCAAGCAACTTTTAAATTAAAAAAATGAAGTTTTTTAAGGGGATGAAAGTTGGCCAGGAAAGGCACCGATCTTTCCTTTTCCCGTGACAAGGCTCCTTCCGTAGGTTCCTGTTGCGGGGACTGCGCCTTCAGTGCGGTGCGTCGCCCGTTCTATTGTGTTGGCGGTTCAAGACTGAGGGTAAATGGCCTTCACGGCTATTACCGATTGGTCACCGCGAGGCGTACCGATTTCGGGCTTGTTTGGCGCAGGAGGTTAGAGCGCAGGAGGGGATATGCCAGTGGATTCGTGCCCGTAGGGCGGGGGATTTGTAAGCGGGTTATTCGCCGGGCAGAAGCATTGCTCCCCGCCCGGCGTGCAGCTTCAACGTGCGGCTTTGCGGTGTTGCGCCTCAGGGCTGGCGAGATAGCGGTTGATGACTTCAACACCGCGGTTGAGGTGCTGCTCAAGCAGTGCCACCGAGCGCTCGACATCACGCGCCATCACCGCTTGCAGCATCGCGCGGTGGTCGTCCTGAGACAGCTTGCCCAGGCCCATGGCCTCGAGGTTGAAGCGCAGGAAGCGCTCTTCTTCGTTGAGCCCGTCTTCGACCAGCCGCAATAGCCGCCGGTTGGGTGCCTTGCTGTACATCGCCATGTGCAACAAACGGTTGAGCCGGCCGATCTCCGTGTAATCGTGCTGGGTCTCGAGCTCGTCGATATACCTGGCCGCCTGCTCGTGATCGGCAGCGGTCAGCAGCGGAATGGATTGGCGCATGGCTTCGGACTCAAGCAGAATCCGCAGCTCGTAGGTTTGCGTGGCGTCACCCTGAATCAGCGGCGCAACCACTGCGCCTTTGTGTGCAGTCACACTCAGCAGCGCTTGTGCCTCAAGCTGACGCAAGGCTTCGCGCACGGGCATGCGGCTGACCCCGAACAGATCGGCCAGATCCTGCTGGCGCAGGGCGGTACCGCAGGGCAAGCGTCCGTCAAGGATGGCTGCGCGCAAGGTTTCTTCAATGATCGAGCGAGCCAAGTGTGCGGGAATGGGCCCATCGACTTTAATGCTCTGCAGCGGTTTGGGCTTCTGTGTCACGACTACGCACCCTGTATGTCGACTGAATTTGGATCCAAAGGACACTAGTGACTGCTCTACAGCTTGTCAAACCGTGTAGAGGATCGACGCCTGCAATACAGTTTAGCGCGGTCACGATGATCTCATGGTGCCATTGTTTTTTAACGGGCTAAGCTTCACCATCAAACGCTTTCCTTCCTGCCCTCTGGAAACCTTCTGTGGCGGTACGTTTCGCGATCCCTCGGATGATGCGCTGGCTAGGCTGCGCACTGTTGCTGGCCGGCCTCATGCTGGGCGGTCTGCATGCCGATTGGGATTTTTCCGCGATCAGCCGCAAGGCCACGGCGATCTACGGACCGCTGGGCGCCGGACAGCAGCGGATCGATGCCTGGCAAAATCTGTTGGCCACGCAGAAACAGGTCAGCGAAATGGAAAAACTCAAAGTGGTGAACCTGTTCTTTAACAAACAGGTGCGCTATGTCGAAGACATTGATCTGTGGCATGAGGTCGACTATTGGGAAACCCCCATCGAAGCACTGTGGAAAGGCGCCGGTGACTGCGAAGACTATGCGATCGCCAAGTATTTCAGCCTGCGTCATCTCGGGGTGTCCAGTGACAAGCTGCGCATCACTTACGTCAAGGCACTGCGCCAGAACCGCGCGCACATGGTGCTGACGTACTATGCCACTCCCGATGCCATGCCGCTGGTGCTCGACAGCCTGATCGATCCGATTCAGCCTGCCTCCCAGCGAACCGATTTGCTGCCGGTCTACTCTTTCAATGCTGAAGGTTTGTATTTGCCGGGCGCCAAGGGCAACAAAAAGGTCGGCGACACCAAGCGCCTGTCGCGCTGGCAGGATGTGCTGAAGAAAATGCAGGCCGAAGGTTTCGCGATCGAAACGATTAACTAGGAGCACGCGCTCAGATGTCCTTGTTCAAACAGCTGTTGCTCGCTATCTGTCTGTTCCTGGTGGTCGCCTTCACCGGCAGCTTCATGGTCAGTCTGGAGAGCTCGCGTACCCAGTACGTCAACCAGTTGCGCTCTCACGCTCAGGACGCCGCCACGGCGTTGGCGTTGTCGCTGACGCCGAATATCGACGACCCGGCGATGGTCGAGCTGCTGGTCAGCTCGATTTTCGACAGCGGTTACTACGCGAGCATCCGCGTGGTCGATGTGAAGACCGACCAGACCATCGTCGAGCGCAACGGTGCCCCCACGGTGAGTAACGTGCCGGACTGGTTCGTCAAACTGATCGGTCTGGAGCCGGCCGGCGGTGATGCATTGGTCAGTCGCGGCTGGGAACAGGCCGCGCGGGTCGAGGTGGTCAGCCATCCGATGTTTGCCGTGGCCAAGCTGTGGCAGAGCGCATTGGGCAGCCTCGGTTGGCTGCTGGTTTGCGGCGCCGTGAGTGCGGTGCTCGGCGCGCTGCTGCTGCGTCGCCAGTTGAAGCCGCTGGATTACATGGTCAAACAGTCCCACGCCATCGCCCGGCGTGAATTCCTCAGCCTGCCTGACTTGCCTCGCACCCCTGAACTTCGCCGTGTGGTGCAGGCGATGAACCAGATGGTCGAGAAGCTCAAGGCGCTGTTTCAGGAGCAGGCCGAGCGCAGCGAAAAACTGCGCGCCGAGTCCTATCAGGACAACCTCACGGGGCTGGCCAACCGGCGTTATTTCGAGATGCAACTGAACAATCGCGTGAGCAACCCGGAGCAGGCCAGCTCAGGTTATCTGCTGCTGTTACGGGTCCAGGATCTGGCCGGATTGAACCAGCGCCTGGGTGGTCAGCGCACCGATGAATTGTTGAAAGCGGTCGGCGAGCAACTGTCGCGCGAATGCGCCAAATACCCGGAAACCCAGAATCTCGTCACGCGTATTCGTGGCGGTGAGTTTGCCGTGCTGGCGCCGGGCCTGGTGCGTGAGGAAGCGCTGCAACTGGCGCAAAACCTCGACAGTGCCCTGAGCAGCCTGCACGCCACCGGCGCAACTGACGTGGCGGCGGTAGCGTCGATCGGTCTTGCACCGTTTGCACACGGCGATTCACCACAAGCGGTGCTCAGCCTCGGCGATCAGGCATTGGCCCAGGCCGAAGGGCAGGGCGAGCGGAACTGGGCGTGTATCGATCACAGCCTGAACGCCGATGTCGGCGACGATCACCATGCCTGGCATCGCTTGCTTGACCAGGCTCTGAGTCAGCAGCGCTTCGAGTTGTATTTCCAGCCAGTGGTGGCCGCGCAAGACACGCAACTGGTGCTGCATTACAAAGTGCTGTCGCGCTTGCTCGACGAGCAGGGCCAGACCGTCCCGGCAGGACGCTTCTTGCCGTGGCTGGAGCGCTTCGGCTGGACCGCACGGCTCGATCGCCTGATGCTGGAGCGTGTGCTGGAGCAGATGAAAGAACATGAGGATTCGTTGGCGCTGAACCTGTCTTCGGCTACGTTGGCGGACCCACAGGCATTGAACAAAATCTTCGAGATTTTGCGGATGCATTCCAACCTCGGCCCACGCCTGACCCTTGAGATCGGCGAGGAGCAATTGCCTGAACAAGCGGTGCTGGAGCAATTGACCCGGCGTCTGCGTGAACTGGGTTTCTCCCTGAGCCTGCAACGTTTCGGCGGACGCTTCAGCATGATTGGCAACCTGGCGCGGCTAGGGCTGGCGTACTTGAAGATTGATGGCAGCTACATTCGTGCAATTGATCAGGAGAGCGACAAGCGTCTGTTTATCGAAGCCATCCAGCGCGCGGCGCACAGCATTGATCTGCCGCTGATTGCCGAGCGGGTCGAGACGGAAGGGGAGTTGTCGGTGATTCGCGAGATGGGCTTGTATGGGGTTCAGGGGCAGTTGTTGGGTGAGCCCAGGCCTTGGAAGTAAATCTCAAGATTTGAAAGCGAAAAGATCGCAGCCTTCGGCAGCTCCTACATTGGAATGCGTTCCCTGTAGGAGCTGCCGAAGGCTGCGATCTTTTGCTTCTAAATCAACCCGCCCTCATCCTCATCAATCAACTGACTCAACCCGCCCAATGCCTCACGCGCCTGAGTCCGATCCATCAGCTTGGCCTGGGCCGCTTGCGGCAGGTCGGTGACGCGGATCACACCTTTGCTGGTCAGCACCTGAATCAGGTCGTCGAGTACCCGAATCATCTCAAAGTCGCTCTGCTTGAGCTGTTTGAGGCTGTTTTCCACGGCTTCGTTGGCGTACCAGGCCTGGATTTCATGGTGGTCGGCCGGCAGCGTTTCCGTGGCCTCGGCGTAGGCCGCAGCTTCCACGCGAATCAACTCACCTTGCGCATCGCGTTGCACGTAAAACATTGGGCATCCCTCAGATATGAATCAGCGTCATGCTGTCAGCAGCATAGCCAACTGCGCGCAAGTATGCGGTGCGGCGATCCAGTCGTCACCGCTGCGCTCATCACAAACGTGACGGCCGCCCTGGAAGGGCGGCCGTTTTGTGCGCGGATCAGCTGTTGTTGTGGTCGACTTTGATGGTCGGGTCGCTGCCGGCAATCAGGTTGTGGATGTTGGCACTCGACCAGTTGTTGCCTTCCAGTTTGATCGTCACGTCCGGCGTTGCTGCGGCTGCGTCACCCGAGTTGAACTTGCCTGCCGAGCTGACTTGCAGCGACGACGTGCCATCGACCGTAGTGATCTTCAGGAAGTTGTCGATGGTGCTGCCGGTTTCGCCCTGCAACAGATCACGCAAGTCTATACGGTCACCTTCGCTGGCCTTGAAGTCCTTGATCACGTCGCTGCCGGTGTCACCCGCCTTCCAGACGAAGGTGTCGGCACCGGAACCACCGATCAGGATGTCATTGCCCTGACCGCCGATCAGCGTGTCGTTGCCGGTACCGCCCAGCAGGATGTCATTGCCTTTGCCGCCGTCGAGCAAATCGTTGCCGCCCGAGCCGAACAGGATGTCATTGCCCGCGCCGCCCAACAGGGTGTCGTTGCCGTCATGCGAACCGGACACATCGAACGCCTGATAGTGCTCGGTGATGTACTGGTGCACATTGCTGGTGCTGACTTTGCTGACCTCGACGCCGGTTTCCTTGGCGACGAACGCCTGCATTGCCTGGTAACCCTCGCCGGCAATGCCGTTGAAGCTCACCAGATCGCCGAACAGGATGTCGTTGCCAGCGCCACCGTTGACGGTGTCGTTGCCCGGCATCGTCGCTTCGGTGTGGCCGATGATCGAGTTGGCCAGGTCTTTCGGATCGATGTTGGTTTGCGGCGTGCTGTCCGAGTCGTACGGTTTCAGGTCGTTGAGGCTGACACCGCTGTTGAGGCCGATGGCTTCGACGTTCGACAGGTTGCTGAGCAACGAGAAGCTGCTGGTCGAGTTATTGGTGGTGTACCAGTCGGTGCTGTTACCGCTACCTGCCAGGCCGGACAACTCGTAAGTGCCGTCACCCTGAGCATGTACGGTGCCCAGATTGGTGGTGGACCAGCCATAACGGTTGGAGTACGTCTGCAACTGGGCAAAGCCGCTGGAGTTGATGCTCAGGTAATGCGTGCTGTCGATGTAAGTGCTGAAGGTATCGCCCAGCTTGTAGTTGCTGGTCGTCACCACACTGTCGAACTTCACGCTGCCGTACAGCGTCGGGTTGGTCTGCTCACTGGCCTGATAGTAAGTCGGCTGACCGTCGGTGATGAAGTACGTGAGGTTCTTCGCACCGGAGTTGGCCACCGCATCAGCACTCTGGAACCAGTTGGCTGTGGTTTTGAACACATCCTCGTAGTTAGTGCCGCCGCCCGAGCCCATCGAATCCAGCACGGCTTTGAGCTGCGTCAGGGCGTTTGGATCGTTAAGGTTCACCGACACCGATTTATTGACCTGGGTATCGAAGTCCACCAGGAAGATGTTCACCGTGCCCGAGTTGCTGCCACCCAGGCTCTGCTTGAGGGTGTTGAACACCGAGGTCAGCGAGTCCTTGGCCGAGTTGAGCGACGAGGTGCTCATACTGCCGGAGCTGTCGACCATGAACGCGATGTTGTAGTTGGTACCCGGCACTACGGTCAGACCGCCGATGTCGGCAACAATGATGTCGTTGCCATCGGTACCGACGACATTGTCATCAGCCGAAGTCGCGGTAATGGCGTTGTAGACCGCCGGCACCACGGTGACCGGAATGGTCGCGGTGCTGCTGGCCGAACCGCCCACGGCTTCGGTGGAGGTCGAAGTCACGGTCAGGTTGAACTGGCCGTTGTAGTAGGTCGGCGGGGTCACGGTCAGGCTACCGAGGCTCCAACCGGTGACATTGGCTTCGCCGTTGCTCGCGGTGACGGTGAAGCTATGGCCGGCGCCGTCGCTCAGTACTGAGCCGACCGGTGCGCCGCTGATCTTCACGCTCAGGGTTTCCGAGCCGTCGGTGTCGGTCAGCGCGGTGTTGATCGCCGACAGTTTCACCGTGGTGCCTTCGGCGCCGGTGTTGAGTTTGTAGCCGTCGTAATAGCCTTCGCCGTTAGTACCGTGCAGGTCGGAGACGGTCACGCCGGAGTTCACCAGATCCTGCACGCCGGTGTAGATCGGCACGCCAGCGCTGCTCAGGTCAATTGGCGTGCTGCCGTTGACCGACAGGTTCACGTCATAGCTGCCCAAGCCGCTCTGGTTGTGGTGGTAGATGTCCAGGGTGTAGTAGCCGCTGGTGGTCGGGGTGAACGAGCCGTTGAGTGTGCCGCCCGCGCCCCAGGTACCCGACGCCACGTTCTTGCCGCCGATAGTGACCAGCAGGCTGTCGTCGGCCACACCACTGAAGCTGTAGGTCTTGCCGGCTTCCAGGTAGATCAGGCCCGAAGTTTTTGATGCCGTCCCCGCAGCCACGTTGCCGTCGGACTGCACGTTGGTCACGCTGCCGCTGGAGTTAGGCGTACCCGCGCCGTCGATCACGTTCTTCAGGGTGGTCGAGTCTGCGCCGTTGCCGTTGGTGCCAAGGCCCGACAGACCGGTCCAGACTTCCTTGATCAGCCCGGTCGACCTCACGCTGTTGTCGGCGACGCCCAGAGTCGGAGCGTCCGCAACTGGCGTGATGTCGATCTTCACGGTGCCGGTATTGCCCAGCAGTTGGCCGTCGGTTGGCTGGAACTTGATCTGCGCATAGTCGGCCTGGTTGTTGCCAATGCCGGTACCGCCATAACCGTTCACGCCCGACTCGTTGGCGTCAGGCATGAAGCGCAGCTTGCCAGCGTCGATGTCAGCCTTGCTGAAGGTCTGGTTGTTGGCGACGTCTTTCCAGGTCGAACCGTCGAGGTACTGCAGTTTGCCTTCACCCGGCAGTTGGGTGATTTTCACCCCGAGGCTGCTGGCCGGGCTGTCAACGTCGGTCACGCCGAAGGTCGACCAGCCCAGGATCAGCGGGGTGTCTTCGGTGCCGGTGACGTTGATCGGCGCTGCAACCGGTGCGTCGTTCACCGCCACCACATTGACTGTGGTGGTTGCGGTGTTGGAGTAGTTGCCGCCATCGGTCACGGTCACGGTGATGATGCGCGGCACGATGCTCGGATCTTCACTGTTGTTGGTGAAGCTGATGTTCTTGATCGCCTGCATGTAATCGGCAAGCGTCGCGTTACCCGACAGAGTCAGGGTGACAGTGCCGTTGGTGTTGATTGCATTGATCGTGATGCCGTTGACGCTGTTGCCCAGATTCAGCGCATCGCCGTCCTGACGGTTGGTCAGCACAACGGTAGCGCCGGTCAGCATGGTGCTGTCCGGGTCGGTGATTCTGATATCGGTGTCGGCAATCGACACGCCGGCGCCCGGTGTGTTCTCGGTAAAGGTCACCTTGTAGTCGGCCCCGGTGGCGCCGCTGGAGTTGTTGGCGTCCAGATCGATAACCGGTGGCGCATCGTTGTCGAGGATCGAGGTGCTGACGCTGCCATTGGTGGTGCTGACCGCCAGATTCTCGAAGTTGCCGCCAGTGGCCGAGTCGATCTTGACCACGAAGTTCTCGGTGCCTTCGGTGATCTTGTCATCAAGGGTCGCGACGTTGAACTGCGCGCTGCTGGCGCCGGCCGGGATCTTCACGGTGTACACGCCAGTGAAGTCCGAACCGTCGGCAGCGGTGCCGCTGTAGACGATTTTCAGGGTCACCTCGGTTTGCGCCGGGTGCGTCAGGCTGACGGTATAGCTGGCGGTCTGACCTTCAGTTACCGAGGTGCTGCCGGTGATGCTGGCAGTGGTGGTGTCGATGGTGTCGGTGACGCTGGTCACTGCTGGAACAGTGCTTGGCACCAATTTTTCGAAGTTGCCACCGGTGGCGGTGCTGATCGTTGCCTGCACGGAACCGGCGTCTCTGTAGACGTCATCGGCTGGCGCAGGAACGGTCACGGTGCCGGTGGTCTTGCCCGCTTCGATGGTGATCACCGAGCCGTTACTCAGAGTCACGGTCACTGGTGAGCCAGCAGCGTTGGTCAGAGTGGCGGTGTAGGTGATCTGGCCACCCTCGGCCACAGAACCGGTTGCCGTCAGCGACAGGTTGGTGGTGTCGACGGTGTCGGTCACGGTGGTGCTGACCGGGGTTTTGTCGGCTACGAGGTTTTCGTAGTTGCCGCCGGTTACGTCGGTGATCGAGTTGGTCAGCGGGGTGTGAC